>JBQEAV010000004.1:0-200908 GCA_052108555.1 Luteimonas sp. | reverse complement strand
CTGCTCTTCGACCCCGCCGCCCTGCGATGCTCGGCTCGCTCTACGGCTCGATTGAGCTCAAGAGCCAAGGCGAAAAGCCGAAGCAGGAGCAAGGGCGAAAGCCAAGCGAAGCCAAACCCAAGCCCAAGGCCGAAGCCGAAGCCGAAGCCGAAGCCGAAGCCGAAGCAAAGACACCGCAGGAAGCCTGTGCGACGCAGCAACGTTCGCCTACTGGTACACGTGCGAGGGGAACGTTGAAGCACAGCCGACTTCCGGCACCTATCCCCACCCGCGCCTCACCGCCTAGACTTCCGGACATGCCGGATCTGATCGCACGCATTCTCTATCTGCTCGCCACCCTCATCGGCGCACTGCCGGCGCCGGTGTTGCGCGGCATCGCCGGCGCGGTCGCGGCACTCGGGCGAGTCACGGGCAGCCGCGAGAGCCGGGTCGCGTTGCGCAATCTGGAACTCGCCTATCCCGAACGCACCGACGACGAACGCGCGGCGCTGCAGAAGGCAATCCTGCGCACCACCGCGCTGCAGACATTGGAAACGTTGCGCCTGTGGACGCGGCCGCATGCGAAGAATCTCCAGTTGCTGCGCGAACAGCATGGCGTTGGCCTGTTCGACGCGGCGCTGGCCGATGGCCGCGGCCTGATCGTGTGCGCGCCGCACTACGGCAACTGGGAACTGCTCAACCAATGGCTGGCCGCGCGCACGCCGATCTCGATCCTCTACCGCGCACCGGATTCGGCGGTCGGCGAAGCATTCCTGCGCCGCGTACGGGCCGGGGTGCCGGACCGGGTGCGCCAGGTGCGGGCCGAACGCCCGGCCGCGCGGCAGCTGTGGAAGACGCTCAAGGACGGCGGCGTGGTCGGCATCCTGCCGGACCAGCAGCCCAAGGCCGGCGACGGCGAATTCGCGCCGTTCTTCGGCATGCCCGCGCTGACGATGACGCTGGCCTCGCGCTTGGCCGAACGCACCGGCGCGACCGTGCTGTTCGCCTATTGCGAGCGCATCGGCGACGGGCCGGAGTTCGCGTTGCGTATCGAACCCGCGCATCCCGCGATCGCCGATACCGATCTGGTGCGGGCGACCACCGCACTCAACGCCGGCGTCGAACACATCGCGCGGCGTGATCCGGCGCAGTACCAGTGGACGTACAAACGCTACAAGGCCCGGCCGTCCGGCTCGGGTGACGACAACCCCTATCTCGACCTCGAACGTCGATGATGAGCACGCGCCGATGATCCCCAGCGAAGACCACGTGTCCACACCGCCGCCGCTGCCCGTCGAACCGGCGGTGCCTGCGCCACAGGTCGAGACCGACGTCTGGCAGCCGCTGCCGCTGCGGGCGCGCTCGCTGGCGACGATCGCCACATTGATCGGCACCCTGATTCCGCTGGCGATCGCGCTGGGCGTCGGCCTGATCGCCGCCGACCGCCAGCCGCTGTCGTTCGCGATCGCCGGCGCGCTGCTGCTGGTGATTCCGGCGTGGACGGTCTGGATCGCGCGCCGGCGCTGGCTGCGCACACGCTGGCGGCTCGATGACGACGGCTTCGGCGTGCGCCGGGGGCACCTGTGGCGCAGCGACACGCGCGTGCCCGGCAACCGCGTGCAGCATCTCGACGTGCGCCGCGGCCCGCTGGAACGCGCGTTCGGACTGGCGACGCTGATCGTGCACACCGCCGGCACCCGCAACAGCGCGCTGTCGCTGTCGGGGCTGGACTTCGGGGAGGCCGAACGCCTGCGCGACACGCTGGCCGCACGCGCCGCCCGCGACGACGACCATGACGACGCCTGAGCCGGCCGCGCCCGAGGCGCTGCTGCCCGAGGACCACGAGCGCCGCCTGCATCCCGGCTCGTGGGTGTTCGTGCTGCTGCAGAACCTGCGGCAGTTCATCGTGCCGCTGGCGGTGCTGCTGTTCGCCGGCGGACGCCGCGACGACGGCTGGCCGTGGTGGCTGCCGATGATCGGCGTGGGTGTGCTGGTGGTGGTGTCGGTGTGGCAGTACCTGACCTTCCGCTACCGCATCGACGACGATCGCCTGATCGTGCGCAGTGGCCTGTTCGAGCGCAGCGTCCGGCAGATTCCGTACTCGCGCATCCACAACGTCGCGATCCACCAGACCCTGCTGCACCGGCTGATGGGCGTGGCCGAGGTGCGGCTGGAGTCGGCCGGCGGTACCAAACCCGAAGCGCAGATGCGCGTGCTGCGCATGCCCGAAGCGCTCGCGCTCGAACAGCTGATCCGCGATCGCAGTCACGCCGATGCCACGCAGGACGCGCCCGACGGCACCACCGTCGCCACGCCGGCAAGCACCACGCTGCTGGCGCTGTCGACCTGGGAAGTGGTCAAGCTGGGGCTAATTTCCAACCGCGGCCTGATCGTCGTCGCCGGTGCAGTGGCGGTCTCGTTCCAGATCCTGCCCGAACGCACCATGGGTCGCTGGCTGGTCGAGTACGGCCGCGAGGCGTTCGGCTATGCCAGCGGATTCGCGACGACCTGGATGGCCAAGGGCCTCGCGCTGATGGGCGTGCTCGCGGTGGCGCTGCTGCTGATCCGCGCGTTCTCGGTCCTTCTGGCACTGATGCGCTACCACGGCTTCCGGCTGCAGCGTCAAGGCCGCCGCCTGACCGTGGAACGCGGTCTGCTCAACCGCTCCCGCAGCAGCGTGCCGCGGCGACGCATCCAGGCATGGACACAGCAGGAAGGTGTCCTGCACCGCCTGTTCGCACGTCGCACGCTGGAGATCGACACCGCCAGCGCGCGCGGCGGCGACGGCCAGGGCAATGCGGACGCACAGCGCGGACTCGATGCACTGGCACCGATCGCACCACCGGACACCTGCGATGCGATCGTGCGCGACATCGCCCTGCTGCCGTCATGGCCGCCGGTGGACTGGCAGTCCCTGCATCCGCGCGCGTGGCAGCGCTTGATGATCGGCGATCTGTTCGTGACCGCCGGTCTGTGCGCCTTGCTAGTCTGGTTCTTCCAGTGGTGGGGCGCGCTGGGCCTGCTGTGGCTGCCGTGGTCGATGTTCGTCGCGCGCCGCCACGCCGCGCGCGCCGGCTACGTGGTCGACGACGCGGTCGTGGCGGTGCGCGAAGGCTGGTGGACGCGCACCTGGCGGTTCGCCGAACTGGGCAAGCTGCAGGCCGTCGAGTTGCGGCAGTCGCCGCTGGACCGCCGCTTCGGCATGGCCTCGGTCTGGCTCGACACCGCCGGCGCCAATGCGCTGACTACGCCCCTACGGCTACGTTTTCTGTCCACCAGTGAAGCGGAGCGTATCCATACAAAACTGGCAGGTGAAATCGCGCGACGCGCTTTGCGCTGGTAGCGGGGCGCTGGTCCAGCTGCGTTACCGTAGTGGCCTTTCCTCTCCATCGACAACTTCCAGATGACGATTCTTGTGTGCGGCGGCGCCGGCTACATCGGCAGCCACATGACCCGATGGCTCCGCCAACGCGGCATGCAGACAACGGTTCTCGACAATCTCTCGACGGGACATCGCGCTTCGATCGGCGACTGCCCGCTGATCGAAGCAGATCTGCTGGATCCCGACGCACTTGACGCCGCATTTTCCAATCGGCAAGTCGATGCGGTGATGCATTTCTGCGCGCGCTCGCTGGTCGGAGAATCGGTCGAACTGCCACTCGCGTACTACGTGAACAACGTCGTCGGCACGCTCAACCTGCTGCAGGCGATGCAACGGCACGGCGTTGGAAAACTGGTGTTCTCCTCCACGGCAGCAGTGTTCGGACATCCGGTCAGCGATCGCATCGACGAACTGCATCCCAAGTTGCCGATCAATCCCTACGGCGCCAGCAAGTTGATGGTCGAACGCATTCTGCAGGACGCAGCGACCGCATATGGTCTGCGCTCGGTGACGCTGCGCTACTTCAACGCGGCCGGTGCGAGCCCGGATGGGACCATCGGAGAGGCGCATACGCCTGAAACCCATCTGATCCCCAACGCGATCCGTGCGGCCCGTCGCGATGGACCGCCACTCCATATCTTCGGCAATGATTGGCCTACACCTGACGGCACATGTGTTCGCGACTATGTCCACGTCGATGATCTCGCGCAGGCGCACTGGCTTGCACTCGATTATCTGGAGCGGCACACCGGCGCCCATGCCTTCAATCTCGGCAACGGTCACGGGTTCTCGGTCCGCGATGTCGTCGCCGCCATCGAGTCGATCAGCGGCAACAGGATCCCTGTCGAAATCGCGCCTCGCCGGGAGGGAGACCCGGCCACGCTGGTTGCGTCGAGCGACCGGGCGCGCCAGGAACTGGGCTGGTCTCCCAGCTACACACAGTTGACGGATATCGTCGAAACCGCATGGCGCTGGCACAGTGGCCCGGGGTTTGCGCCAATCGCAGGGCGCTGACCGGTCCATGGCACAGGGCTTCAACTGGCGCAGGCGAAGCCGCGGTCTCGCGACAGGCGCAGATGCCACAGTCGCATGACGCAATGCCCCGGAGGATCACGCCGTTCGGGGCTGCACCAGATCGAAGTAGAGGCGCAGGTAGTCCGCGTTCATGCGCGCGCGGCTGTAGTCGCGCAGCGCCGTCTCACGCGCGTTGGACGACACTCGCAAGGCCAGTCCATCGTCGCGGAGCAGGCGTTCGAGCGCGTCGGCCATCGCTTCGGGATCCGCGGCAGCCGTCAGCAGTCCGGTGACGCCGTCGTCGATCACTTCGCGCACGCCCGGCACTGCGCTGCCGACCACCGCGCAGCCTGCTGCCATCCCTTCGATCAGCGCCAGTGGCATGCCTTCGTAGTGTGTGCTCAGCACTGCAATGCGATGGCCGAGCAGCAGTTCGGGAACATTGCGACACAAGCCGAGGAATCGTACCTGGCCGGCGATTTGGAGCTCAGCCGCCAGCCGTTCCAGTGACGCCCGGTAACGCGTCTTCCCCGCACCTGCAATCAGCACGGGCGGCGTCAGACCGCGTGCCCGCAACAGCGCAATGGCCCGCAACAGGGTGGGATGGTCCTTCTGTCGGGCCAGTCGCGACACCATCACGATCCCCGGCACCCGCCCGAGCAGGGGATAACCCTCGGCGTCGGCGAAAGGTGCAACGCGAATGCCGTTGGAGATCGCAACCGTCCGCGACGCAGGCATGCCCATGTCGAGCAGGACCTGACGCACACCTTCCGAGCACCCGACGATGCGCGCGGTCCGCCGGGCCAACCAGCGCGTCTGGGCCCGACGCCAGGCGGTGTAACGCTCGCGTGTGTTGTGCTCGACGTGCACCAGATGAGGCACGCCGGCAATGAGTCCGGCGTAGCGCCCCCACAAGTGCTCACTGAAGCCGTGGGCGACCAGCACGTCCGGTCGGAAGCGCCTGCACACGCCGACCAGCGCATGGATGGTCGCCGCATGCGACCACCCCGGCACCACCTCGACGGGCACCCCTGCCTCCACGAGCTCGGCGATCCGTGCCGGGTCCGTCCGGCGCTTGCGTCGCAGCACCAGCACCGACTCGACGCCCTCCGATTTTTGTGCGGCCTGGACCAGTTGGATTGCGACCTGGGTGGCACCCCCCGAAAAACCGCCGGTGACGAAGTGCAGCACCCGAACGGTCTTGATGGCGCTGGTCACAGCCATCCTCTCGAAGCAAGGCGACGCTTCGCACGTGCCGCGCGCAGCCACCATCCACGACGTCGGCAGGCTGCCAGCGTCGCGGACATCCCGTCAGGAAATACTCGGTGGATCGCTTGCTCGCACTCCAGTGACAACTTCAAGTCACTCTTCGCCACTTTGTCGGCCAATGAGGCGAAGGTGCGCATTGCAAAGTAGTCGGCGGCCAGTCTGGCGTTTCCGCCCAGTCCGCCCGGAAGCGTCATCAGGTCGTCATGCAACTCGCATAGCGATGCCAGCAGATCGCGTGTCTTTCGAGAATCCATCACCGACATGATGCTTCCAGCGCGCTGCCGGTACCCGACCCACGGTTGCGCAACATGCGTCCAGCGTTCGATCCCTGATACCAGTTTCCCCAGCACCGCCATATCTTCGAAGGTGCGTCCTTCCGGAAAATGCGCCCGTTGCCAGATCTCGCGACGGGCGATCTTCGACCAGACGTGCAGCTGTCGGCTTTCGAGAAGCCCAGCCACCAGCGTATCCCGATCTTCTCCAGATGCTCCCCGCGAAGGACTGCTGAATGTCTCACGGTGCAGTTCACCACGCAGGCGATGGCGCACTCCGAAGTTGTCTCGCAACAACCTGAAATCGCAGAGCACCAGGTCGGGAGATTCGACTTCGACAACGGTCCGCAGCGCCCGAATGCTGCCAGGCAACAGGATATCGTCGGAGTCCAGCATCCAGACGTACGCGCCCCGTGCGCGCTCGAGCAGGTCATTGCGCGTTGCCGCAAGGCCACGATTCTCGCTTCTTGCGAAGACCCGGACCTGGTCCGGATAGGCCACTGCAAGATCGGCTGCAATCACCGCCGACCCGTCAGGCGACGCATCGTTGAACAGGACAACTTCGACACCTCCAACCGCTCCGACGTCCTGTGTGAGTACCGACTCGACACACTCCCGGAGATAGGCCTCCACGTTGTAGAACGGGATGAGGATGCTCAGCCAGGGTGTGTTCGACATGCGCAGAGTCCAACGTTACGGAGTGATGGAAGCCAGCAGACACGGACGAAGATCGAAGAACGCTGCCACTGCATCCGGCGCACGCGCAAGCCGATCCTCCCCAGGATTATCTCTTGCGCAGCCGCGCGTAGAAGAAGCCGTCCATGCCCGATTCGCCCGGCATGCGCTGGTGGCCGGCGCCGGTGTCACGGCCGAAGCGCGCATCGAGCGGTTCGAGCGCGAAGTCCGGGTGGCGCGCGAGGAAGGCTTCGACCTGGGCGGCGTTCTCGCGTCGCAGGATCGAACACGTCGCATACAGCAGCGTGCCGCCCGGCGCGACGACCGTGGCCAGCGCATCGAGCAGCTGCGCCTGCAGCGCGGCGAGCGCATCGAGATCGGCGGGGCGACGGTGCAGCAGCACGTCGGGTTGACGACGCACGATGCCGGTCGCCGAGCACGGCGCATCCAGCAGCACGGCGTCGAATGGCGTGCCGTCCCACCAGCGCGCGGCATCCAGTGCATCGGCGGTGCGCACGCGCGCCTGCGCGCCGATGCCCAGTCGCTTGAAGGTCTGCTCGACGCGCGCGACGCGCGGCGCGGCGATGTCGATTGCCAGCAGGCGCAGCGTGGGATCGCGTTCGAGCAGATGCGCGCTCTTGCCACCGGGCGCGGCGCAGGCATCGAGCAAGCGCGCACCGTCGGCCGGCATCAGCGCATCGGCCACGCGCTGGGCCGCGCCGTCCTGGATCGAGACGTCGCCGTCGGCAAAGCCCGGCAACGCATCCACCGGCACCGGCGTCGCGAGGCGCAGCGCGTCGGGCATGTCGTCGGGCACATCGGCCTGCAAGCCGGCCTGGAGCAGACGGGCGTAGTACGCGTCACGGGTGCCACGGCGGCGGTTGACGCGCAGCCACTGCGGCGCGGCGGCGGCACTGGCCGCGACGATCGCATCGCGCGCATCCGGCCAGTCGGCCTGCACCTCCGACAGCAACCATGCAGGCCACGCCGCATCGGCGCCTGCGTCCGGCAAACCTTCCTTCTGTGCGCGACGCAGCAGCGCGTTGACCAGCCCGGCCTGGTGCGCGCGCCCGATCACGCGCGCGGCGTCGACGGTGGCATTCAGCGCGGCGTGCGCCGGCAGGCCCATCGGATCGAGCTGGGCGAGACCCGCGTAGAGCAGCGCGCGCAGCGGCGCATCGCGCTGGCCGGGCGGACGCGGCATCCAGCCCGCCAGAGCGGCGGCGTAACGCCCCTGGTGGCGGATGGCGGCGAATGCCATCGCCTCGACCAGCGCGCGGTCGCGCACGTCGTCGATGCCGGCCAGTGCCGTCGACAGTTCGGCCTTCAGCGAGCGTCCCTGGTGCAGCACTGCATCGATGACACGCGCCGCCGTTGCCCGTGCCTGTGCGCCGTTGTCCATGTCAGACGCCCGTGCTGCGCAGATCGCTGCGCGCGTTGAGATAGTCGGCCACATCGATCACCCGGCCACCGGCGCGCTGGACGCGCTGGACGCGCAATGCGCCCTCGCCGCAGGCGATGACGATACCTTCGCGACCCGCCGCCAGCACGCTGCCCGGCACCTGTCCGTGGACCAGCGGCGCCAGGCTCGCACCATGGATGCGCAGGCGCTCGCCCGCGACATCGGCTTCGGCCACCGGCCACGGATGGAACGCGCGCACCGTGTCGGCGAGTACACGCGCCGGACGCGACCAGTCCAGACGCGCCTCGGCCTTGTCGAGCTTGTGGGCGTAGGTCACGCCGGCTTCGGGCTGCGGCGACGGACCGAGCTGCATGCCGGCCCGCAGCAGGCCCAGGCCATCGGCCAGCACCTGCGCACCCAGACCGGCCAGGCGGTCGTGCAGGCTGCCACCGGTGTCGTCGGGCGTGATCGGCATCGTCTGCCGCAGCAGGACCGGGCCGGTGTCCAGACCCTTCTCCATCTGCATCAGGCAGACACCGGTCTCGGTGTCGCCCGCCTGGATCGCACGCTGGATCGGCGCCGCGCCGCGCCAGCGCGGCAGCAGCGAGGCGTGCACGTTCCAGCAGCCGTACCTCGGGATATCGAGCACCGCCTGCGGCAGCAGCAGGCCGTAGGCGACGACGATCATCAGATCGGGCTCCAGCGCGCGCAGGGTGTCGAGCGCCTGTGCCCCTTTCAGGCGTTCGGGCTGGTGGACGGGCTTTCCGCGTTCCAGCGCTGCCTGCTTGACCGGCGAGGCAGTCAGCGTGCGGCCACGACCGGCGGGCCGGTCGGGCTGGGTGTAGACGGCGACGACTTCATTGCGTGCATCGGCCGCGAGCAGCGAGGGCACGGCGAAATCCGGGGTGCCGGCGAAGACGATTTTCATGAGGCGTTGTGTCCTGGGAGGCGCCCTGCCCGGGCGGGCCGCGTGGCGCGGCGACGGCGCGCGATGCTGCGGCGCGCACGGGTCGGATCCATCAGCGCCGCGTGCGGCAGGCGGCTCAGTCGCGCTCGCCCTTGCGCAGCTTCTCGAGCTTCTTCAGCGCGCGATCGCGTTTGAGCGGCGAGAGGTAGTCGATGAACAGCTTGCCGTCGAGATGATCGATCTCGTGCAGCACGCACGTCGCCAGCAACCCGTCGACGCTCAGCTCGAACGGCTTGCCGTGGCGGTCCAGCGCGGTAACCGTGATGCCGTCCGCGCGGGTCACATCGGCGAACACGCCGGGGATCGACAGACACCCCTCGGTGTGGACGCGCAGGTCTGCCGAACGATCCCGGATTTCCGGGTTCACGAACACCAGCGGCTGCTCACGCCCCTCGGTCACGTCGATGACCATGAAGCGCTCGTGGGTGTCGATCTGCGTCGCCGCCAGGCCGATACCGGGCGCTTCGTACATGGTCTGGAACATGTCGTCGAGCAGACGCTGGAACGCAGGCTCGGCAAAGCGATCGGCCGCGACCGGCTCGGCCAGCTTGCGCAGACGGGAGTGGGGATATTCGAGGATCTCGAGCAGGGCCATGGTGTCGAAGCGCTAAAGCGGTCACAGCCGCGGGGACGAAACGACCATTGTAACGCGCCGCACACTTGCGTCTGCGCGGACCTTTCAGGCTATATTGCGCCGCTGCAAGGGGAAAAATCCAAGGGGAGCAGGTAGATGGCCGGCACGCTTCAACGCCTTTCCAGGTCGTTCCGCACGGGCTGCGCCGTCGCGTTGCTGACCGTCACCACATTCGCGGCTGCGCAACAGATGCGCGGCGATCATCCCGAGACCTATGTCGTGGTCCGCGGCGACACCCTTTGGGGCATCGCCGGCCGGTTCCTCGAAAAGCCGTGGCTCTGGCCGGAAATCTGGCAGGCCAACCCGCAGATCGCGAATCCGCACCTGATCTATCCGGGTGACGTGATCAGCCTGGCCTACCTCAATCGGGTGACCATGCAGCCGGGGCCGCGCCCGGTCGACGCGGCGCCGATCGGCGCGATCCCGCTGTCGGATATCGAGCCGTTCCTCAAGAACCGCCGCATCGTGTTCGACTTCGAGACCCTGCCCTACGTGCTGGGGTACGAGGACGGCCGCCTGCGCGGCAGCGTCGACCGCAACATCTACGTCAAGGGCCTGGACACCGCACGTCCGGGCGAGCGCTATGCGGTGCTGCGCGCGGCGACCGAGTTCTACGGCGCGCGCCGCTCACGCGAGCTCGACTTCCGCGGCAAGCGCATCCCGGGCGAAAGCAACCTCTGGTCGCACACGCAGCCGAAATCGCGCCAGCAGGATGCGTTCCTCGGCTACGAGATGGTGCAGATGGGCGTCGGCACGGTCGTGCACGGCCCGACCGCACAGAGCGACACCACCACGCTGGCGCTGGACAACAACGGCTTCGAGGCCCGCGCCGGCGACCGCATCGTCCCGGTGAATCCGCAGCCCTACGACCTGCAGTTCTTCCCGCATGCGCCGAGCGCCGACGCGCTCGCCGCCGATGCGCGCGTGATCGGCGTGGCCGACATGCTGGTCACCGGCGGTCCGCGCGACGTCATCGCGATCTCGGCCGGCCACCAGAACGGCGTCGACAACGGCACCGTGTTCTCGGTCTGGCGCACGGGTACGCACAACGTCGATCGCGTCGCGCACCCCAACACCTCGCGCATCACCGAATCGCCGAATGCGGGCACGCGCCGTGACCGTCTGCCGGACGAGTACGCCGCGCATGCCATGGTCTTCCTGACCTTCGATTTCGTCAGCTACGCGCTGGTGATGGAAGGCGAGAAGCCGGCCGGCGTCGGCTACACGCTCAAGCACCCCGACGCCGAGCAGTAAGGGCGCGCCCGCGCTGCGCGGGCTTTCCCGACGGCATCAGACGACGGCACCTTCGGGTGCCGTTTTCATGTGCGGCCTAGGCTTCCCTCATGGACGACGATGCCGATCTGCACGCACTGCTGCGCCTGATTCACGCTGGAGGCGCCGCCGCGCCGCGCCGCCGCCTGCTCGAACATGCGCAAGGCCCCGCCGCCGCGCTGGCAGGCGGCGCTTCGGCATGGCGCGAAGCCGGTCTCGATGCCGAGCAGCGTGCGGCGCTGGCCGGTCCGGAAGACGCGATCGATGATTGGCGCCGCTGGTTCGACGGCGCTGCCGCCCGCCACGTGATCGGCTGGCACGATCCCGATTACCCGCCGCTGCTCAAACGCATGCAGGCGCCGCCGCTGGCCCTGTTCGTCGAAGGCGACCCGTGCCGGCTGTGGCGCGCCGGCGTGGCAGTGGTCGGCAGCCGCGCGCCCACGGCAGGTGGCCGCGACAACGCGGCGCTGTTCGCGCGTCGGTTCGCCATCGATGGCCTGTCGGTGGTCAGCGGTCTGGCGAGCGGCATCGACGCGGCCGCGCACACCGCGGTTCTCGATGCCGGCGGCGATACCGTCGCCGTGCTCGGCAGCGGCATCGACATGCCCTACCCGCGCTCGAACCTTCGCCTGCATGCGCGCATCGTCGAAACCGGCACGATCGCCAGCGAGTATCCACCCGGCACCCCGGCGCGCCGCGAGCAGTTTCCCAGCCGCAACCGCATCGTCGCCGGGCTCGCGCTCGGCACCCTCGTGGTCGAGGCCGCGCAGCGCTCGGGCGCATTGATCACCGCGCGCCTGGCCGCCGATGCCGGCCGCGAGGTCTTCGCGATCCCCGGCTCGATCCACAACCCGATGGCACGCGGCTGCCATCGACTGCTGCGCGATGGCGCGACCCTGGTCGAAGCGCCCGAAGAGGTGACCGGCGCCCTGTCGGCGATCGCCGGCGAACTCGCCGACGCCTTGCGCGAGCGTCTCGACGCCCCCATCCAGAGCGTCGAGACGATACTGAACACGGCTGCGACCGACCCCTTGTCCGACATCGACAGCGCCGACCCGGACTACAACCGGTTGTGGAAAGCCCTCGGGCACGACCCAACCGGTATGGACGAACTGGTCGCGCGCAGTGGATTGACGGTCGCCCGGGCGTCGGCCATGCTGCTGTCCATGGAGCTGGATGGACGTGTGGTCCTGCTGCACGGTCGGTATTCCCGAAAGTCCTGAAACGACGCGCCCAAGGGCGCAGGCCGAGGGGAAATGAAAGAAAGCATCCTGGATGTACTGCTGTACCTGTTCGAACACTATTTCACCGAGGATGCGGATCTCGTCCGCGATCGCGACTCCCTCCAGAGCGGCCTGCTCCAGGCCGGTTTCAGCCCCGCAGAGGTCAGCAAGGCCTTCGATTGGCTCGACGCCCTCTCCGACCAGCGTCCGTCGGTGCCGGTGGCCCGCGCCAACGGTCCCACCCGGGTCTACTACGGTCCCGAACTCGACCGGCTCGATGTCGACTGCCGCGGTTTCCTGCTGTTCCTCGAACAGCACGGGGTACTCGATGCCGACCAGCGCGAACTGGTCCTCGACCGGGTGATGGCGCTCGACCAGGACGAGCTGGATCTCGACGATCTGAAATGGGTCGTGCTGATGGTGCTGTTCAACCAGCCCGGCAGCGAAGCGGCCTACGCGTGGATGGAAACGCAGATGTTCGCCGACGAGCCCGAACCGGTGCACTGACGCATCGTTCTGTTCGAAATCCATACCGACAGGCGCCCACCCGGGCGTCTGTCGCGTTTCCGGTGTCTTGGGCGGCCCACCTCGTCGCTGTAGGATGAACGCGGGGAGCGGCCGGATGTCCGGCCCGGCAGGATCATCGATGACGGACACCTGGTTCCACGCGACGCCCGACGGTGGGCGCAACGGCCCGATGCGCGCCGACGATCTGGTGCGCCTGTTCCAGGTCGGTCGTATCCACGCGGCGACACCGGTCTGGCGCGAGGGCATGACCGACTGGGCACCACTGTCGTCGGTCGCGGCCACGCTGGGCCTGCCGGCGATGCCGCCGCCGGTGCCGCGCGCCGCCCTTCCGCCGCCGCGTCGCGGGCTGCACTGGATCTGGATCGTACTGATCGCGTTGATCGTGCTCGCCATTCCGGTGATCGCGATCCTCGCTGCGATCGCGCTGCCGGCCTACGACGACTATCGCACCCGTGCCGGCGTGGCCGAGGTCGTTGCGGCAAGCGTGCCGGTGCGACTGGCGACCGAAGCAACGGTCGCCGATGGCGGCTTCTGTTTCACGGCAGTGACCAGTACCGGCACCGGGCCGGGCCTGCCGCCACCCGAAGGGCTCCGCGAAGCGCTGCAGGCCTTGGGCGCGCACCGCCACGTGGACGATGTGCACACGATCGAGGACGGCGCTATGGACACGTGCCGGATCGAAGTCGTCCTCGGCGGCTTCGACCGCGTGCAGGTCGACGGCATCCGCATCAGCTGGACGCTCGACCAGACGACCGGCCGCTGGACCTGCAGCGGCCAGATGCCGCCACGCCTTCTGCCCGAGGCATGTCGGTCGTGAGGCCTTCGCGGTCCGCTTGCCCCACGCGCCGCTCCTCCCAGATGACGAGACCCAGCCGATGACCGAGTGGTACTACGCCGACGCCTCCAACACCCGCCAGGGTCCGATCACGATGCCTGCGCTGCTGCAGCTGCGTCAGCAGGGCACGCTCGGTGAAGAGACCCTGCTGTGGCGTGACGGGCTGGATGGCTGGATGCCGCTGCGCACGCTGGCGCACGAACTCGGAGCGGCGGACCCGTCGGTGGCGCCTTCTGCGCCCACGACGACAGCGGACGGCTGGGCACTGGAACCGGTCGCGCCGCAAGCCAGTGAAGCCGCAGCACAGACCAATGACGCCTGGCGCCCGGTCAGCGGCAACGAGATGTCGCCGCCTTCCTCGACGGCATCCGACGCCCCCTCGCCCTACACACCGCCTGCCGCGCCGGTGGCGCGCGCCGCAGCGGTCGTGCATGGCGGCGATGTCGTCGATGCGGGCTTCCTGAAGCGCGCAGCGGCCTTGTTCCTCGACTCGCTGCTCGTCACCGCGATCTATTACGGCATCCTCATCGCGGCGATGGTGCTGTTCGGACTCGGTGGTGCGCTTGGCCCGATGGGCACGGGCGGCACGCCCGATTTCGGCGTCGGCGGCATCCTGTTGATGGTGGTGATCTATCTCGCCTGGCCGGTGGTCAGCGCGCTCTACTACGTGCTGATGGAATCGTCCTCGCGCCAGGCGACGCTGGGCAAGATGGCGGTCGGCATCAAGGTCACCGGACTCGATGGCGGCCGCATCGGCCGTGGTCGCGCGTTCGGCCGCTGGGCCTCCCACCTGCTCGCCTACGTCACGCTGTGCATCGCCTATCTCGTCGCGCTGTTCACCGACCGCAAGCAGGGCCTGCATGACCTGGTGGCCGGCACCTACGTCGTGGACCAGTGGGCCTACACCGACCATCCCGAGCGCCAGCAGCGCACCCTGGGGACCGTGGCCACCGTCATCCTCGTCCTGTGGGCCACCCTGCTGCTGCTCGGCGTTGGCCTCGTGGTGCTGGCCGGCATCGCCGCGTCGTTCTGACGCCACACGCCGCAACGCTCTCGATCACCCGACAAGGACGTACACCGATGAGTGACTGGTACTACGCCGATGCGCGCAACACGCGCCACGGTCCCGTCACCCAGCCCGCGCTGCTGCAGCTCCGCCACGACGGCGTGGTCGGCGCAAGTACGTTGATCTGGCACGACGGCCTGGCCGACTGGCAGCCGTTCCGCGAACTGGCAGCCGAACTGGGCCTCGCCCCTGCCGCCGGCATCGACGCGTGGGCGCTGGAGCCGGTGGCGCCGGCCGCGACAGCGGCTGCGAGCGACGCGGTGGACGCGAGCTGGTGTCCGCTCATCGCCACCGGCGCAGGTGACACGGGATACGCAGGCTCGCCCTACGCACCACCGACCGCCAACGTCGCCCGGCCCGATGCCATCACCCGGGGCGGCGATGTCGTGCTGGCCGGCTTCCTCAAGCGCGTCGCGGCGTATGCCATCGACATCGTCATCGTCGGCATCGCCAGTGCGGTCGTCGGCGGGCTGATCTACGAACTGCTGGGCGTCGGCGGTTTCGGACGCGGCTTCTGGCTGGAGCAGGCGGTCCTCAACGCGGTCTCGCTGATGCTCTCGGCACTGTACTTCGCCTGGTTCCACGCCGCCTACGCAATGGCGACGCCCGGCAAGATGGCCGTGGGCATCAAGGTCGTGCGGCTCGACGGCGCGCGGATCTCCTTCCTGCGCGGCTTCGGCCGCTACTTCGCAACCATTCTCAGCAGCCTGATCCTGATGATCGGCTTCCTGATGGCCGGCTTCACCCAGCGCAAGCAGGCCCTGCACGACATGGTCTGCGACACGCTGGTGGTGGACCGCTGGGCCTTCACCGACCGGCCGGAGCTGCAGCGTCGCGAGCTGGGCACGGTCACCGTGGTGGTGCTGGTGATCGTCGGCATCCTGACCGGCCTGGGCCTGCTGGCGCTGCTGGCGCTGGTCGGATTCGCGGCCTTTTCCTGACCGGCAGCCGCGGCGGCGCTTGACACACCCCCCCGCGCGTGATTCCACTATAAAAGCAACCGACGCCCGGGGTCCGTCTCCGGGCGTCGTCATCTTCACCCTTTTTTGTTGGGCCGCCCCCCGTGGCGCGCCCCGGATTCCGCCGACATGGCCAAGAACCTCCTCATCGTCGAATCGCCCGCCAAGGCAAAGACGATCAACAAGTACCTCGGCAAGGATTTCCACGTCCTGGCGTCCTATGGCCACGTGCGCGACCTGATCCCGAAGGAAGGTGCCGTGGACCCGTCGCAGAACTTCGCGATGCGCTACGACCTGATCGAAAAGAACGAAAAGCACGTCGAGGCGATCGCCAAGGCCGCCAAGGCCGCCGAGGGCATCTATCTGGCGACTGACCCGGACCGCGAGGGCGAGGCGATCAGCTGGCACATCGCGGAAATCCTGAAAGAGCGTGGCCTGCTCGAGAACAAGACCCTCCAGCGCGTGGTGTTCACCGAGATCACGCCGCGCGCGATCAAGGAAGCAATGCTCAAGCCGCGGGCGATCGCGGGCGATCTGGTCGATGCCCAGCAGGCGCGTCGCGCACTGGACTACCTCGTCGGCTTCAACCTCTCGCCGGTGCTGTGGCGCAAGGTGCAGCGCGGGCTGTCGGCCGGCCGCGTGCAGTCGCCGGCGCTGCGCATGATCGTCGAGCGCGAGGAGGAGATCGAAGCCTTCAACGCGCGCGAGTACTGGTCGATCGATGCCGCGTGCGCGCACCAGGTGCAACCGTTCACCGCGCGCCTGACCAAGCTCGACGGGCAGAAGTTCGAACAGTTCACCGTCACCGATGGCGACACCGCCGAATCGGCGCGCGCGCGCATCCAGGCCGCCGCCCAGGGTGCACTGCACGTCACCGACGTCGGCGCCAAAGAGCGCAAGCGCCGTCCGGCCGCGCCGTTCACCACTTCGACGCTGCAGCAGGAAGGCGCGCGCAAGCTCGGCTTCACCACGCGCAAGACCATGCAGGTCGCGCAGAAGCTCTACGAGGGCATTGCGCTCGGCGACGAAGGCACGGTCGGCCTGATCACCTACATGCGTACCGACTCGGTCAGCCTGTCGCAGGACGCCGTGAGCGAAATCCGCGACGTGATCGCGCGCGATTACGGCACCAGCTCGCTGCCCGACCAGCCCAACACCTACCAGACCAAGTCCAAGAACGCGCAGGAAGCGCATGAGGCCGTGCGCCCGACGTCCGCGCTCCACACGCCGGCGCAGGTCGCGCGCTTCCTCAGCGACGACGAGCGCCGCCTCTACGAGCTGATCTGGAAGCGCGCCGTGGCCTCGCAGATGATCCCGGCCACGCTCAACACCGTGTCGGTGGATCTGGCCGCGGGCAGCGAGCACAGCTTCCGCGCCAGCGGCACCACCGTCGTCGTCGCGGGCTTCCTCGCCGTGTACGAGGAAGGCAAGGACACCAAGGGCAAGGAAGACGAGGACGAAGGCCGCAAGCTGCCGCAGATGAAGACGGGCGACCGCGTACCGCTGGATCGCATCATCGCCGAGCAGCATTTCACCCAGCCGCCGCCGCGCTTCACCGAAGCGGCGCTGGTCAAGGCGCTCGAGGAATACGGCATCGGCCGTCCGTCGACCTACGCCTCGATCATCCAGACGCTGCAATTCCGCAAATACGTCGAAATGGAAGGCCGCAGCTTCCGCCCGAGCGATGTGGGCCGGGCAGTATCGAAGTTCCTGTCCAGCCACTTCACCCGCTACGTCGACTACGACTTCACCGCCAAGCTCGAGGACGAGCTCGATGCGGTCAGCCGCGGCGAGGAGGACTGGATCCCGCTGATGGAGAAGTTCTGGGGCCCGTTCAAGGAACTCGTCGACGACAAGTCGGAATCCGTCGACCGCAACGAGGCCACCGGTGCGCGCGAACTCGGCACCGACCCCAAGACCGGCAAGCCGGTCAGCGTGCGACTGGGCCGTTTCGGGCCGTACGCGGCGATCGGCAGCACGGCCGAGGACGCCGAGGACAAGCCCAAGTTCGCGTCGCTGCGTCCGGGCCAGTCCATGCACACGATCTCGCTCGAGGACGCGCTGGAGCTGTTCCTGCTGCCGCGCATCCTCGGTGAGGACAAGGACGAACAGGTCAGCGTGGGCATCGGCCGTTTCGGCGCGTTCGCCAAGCGCGGCAGCGTCTACGCATCGCTGAAGAAGGAAGACGACCCGTACAAGGTCGATCTGGCGCGCGCGGTGTTCCTGATCGAAGAGAAGGAAGAGATCGCGCGCAACCGGATCATCAAGGAGTTCCCGGACAGCGACATCCAAGTGCTCAACGGCCGCTTCGGCCCGTACATCAGTGACGGCAAGCTCAACGGCAAGATTCCGAAGGATCGAGAGCCGGCGTCGCTGACGTTCGATGAAGTGACCAGGCTGCTCGAAGAAACCGGCAAGCCGGTGCGCAAGGGCTTCGGCAAGAAGGCGCCGGCCAAGAAGGTCGCCGCCAAGAAAGTCGCGGCGAAAAAGGAACCGGCCGCGAAGAAGGCTGCGACCAAAAAGGCGCCTGCGAAGAAGGCCGCCAAGAAGACCGCGAAGAAGGCGACAAAAAAGACCACAAAGTCGGTCGCGCCTGCGGTCGAGCCGGCGAAGTCGCTGCTGACCGCGTCCAAGGTCGCGCCGGGCAAGAAGCGCGTGATCAAGGCTGGCGGCGACAAGCCGGTCACGGACGACGCGCCGTTCTGACACGCCGCGCATGACCGCGCCCGTGCTCGACATCCCCGCCGCCGCCGCGTTGATCGCGCGCGGCGGCGTGGTCGCCTACCCCACCGAAGGCGTGTGGGGGCTGGGCTGCGATCCCTTCGATCGCGACGCGGTGACGCGGCTGCTCGACATCAAACAGCGCCCGGTCGACAAGGGCGTGATCCTGATCGCCGGCGCACTCGCGCAACTCGATGCAATCGTCGACTGGACACGTCTGCCGGATGCCGCGCGCGAACGCGTGACGGGCAGTTGGCCCGGCCCGAACACATGGGTCGTGCCTGCCCGCGCGGACATGCACGCCTGGATCACCGGCGCGCATGACAGCGTCGCGGTACGCCTCACCGCACACGCCGATGTCGTCGCGCTGTGCGCGGCGTTCGGCGGCGCGCTTGTCTCCACCAGCGCAAACCTCACCGGCGAGCCCGCAGTCGCGGATCGCGATGCACTCGACGTGCGACTGCTCGCCCGCATCGACGGTCTGCTGGACGGCCGGACCGGGGGACGCACGGGTCCATCGACGATCCGCGATGCGCTGACGGGCGACGTATTCCGCGCCTGAATCGGCGTCGCAGCGTGGCGCCAGGCCACCTTGCGGTGCGGTTGCATCCGCAACTGAAATCCCGCGAAAAACCGGGTTGCCGCACTGCACAAACTATGCTCTATTCGTGAGCCGGCGTGGATGCGTTGTCGCGATGCAAGGACCTTGGCGCTCCGATCCCCGCGCCGGCCATGCACCTCTCCCACGGACTGCGATGACGACGATGCGGGAACTCCCGGATCGGGGCCTTTACGACCCCGCTGACGAACGCGATGCCTGCGGTTTCGGCCTGATTTCGACGATCGGCGGCGACGCCTCGCGCGAGATCGTGGACGGTGCGCTGCAGGCGCTTTCCCGCATGGCGCATCGTGGCGGCATCGCCGCCGACGGCCTCTCGGGCGATGGCTGCGGCGTGCTGCTCTACGCCGCCGATACGTTTGTCGACACGCTCGCTGCCGAAGCCGGACTGGAGTTCGACGGCGCGCGCCGCGCCGCCGGCATGGTGTTCCTGCCGATCGAACCTGAGGCCGCCGCGCAGTGTCGCGAGACGCTCACGCAGCTGCTGCGCGATGTCGATGTCCGTGTCGCCGGCTGGCGCGAAGTGCCGTTCGACGAGGCCGCGCTCGGTGCACTCGCACGCAATTCGAAACCGCGGATCGAACAGGTGTTCGTGACCGCTGACGGCGACGACGCACAGGCCTTCGAACGCGTGCTGTATCTCGCCCGCCGCCGCGCCGAACAGGCCTTGCGCGCACACGAACATTTCTACGTCGTCGGCCTCACCCCCGGCCTGCTCGGCTACAAGGGCATGGTGCTGCCGAGCCATCTGACCCAGCTGTTCCCGGATCTCGCGCGCGAAGATCTCGCCGCCAAGACCGTCGTGTTCCATCAACGCTTCTCGACCAACACGCTGCCGCGCTGGCCGCTGGCGCATCCGTTCCGGCGCCTGGCGCACAACGGTGAGATCAACAGCATCGAGGGCAACCGCCGCTGGGCGCAGGCGCGTCGTGGTGTGTGGGCCTCGCCGCAGCTCGACATCAGCGAGTTCGACGAGACCGTGACCATGCACGGCTCCGATTCGCAGACGCTCGACAACATGCTCGAGTGGATGCTGCTCGGTGGCATGGACCTGCTGCAGGCGATGCGCATCCTGATGCCGCCGGCCACGCAGTCGCTGGAATACAAGGACGCCGATCTCGCCGCGTTCTACGAGTACTACGCGATCAACTCCGAGCCGTGGGACGGCCCGGCGGGCGTGGTGATGTGCGACGGCCGCCATGCCGCATGCACGCTCGACCGCAACGGCCTGCGTCCCGCGCGCTGGACGCTGTCGCAGGACGGCATCTTCGTCATCGCCTCCGAAGCCGGCGTCTGGGACGTCGCGCCCGAACGCGTCAAGGCCAAGGGCAAGCTGGGCCCGGGCGAGATGGTCGCGATCGATCTGACCACCGGCACGCTGCTCGACAACGACGCGATCGACGAAGTGAATCGCGCGCGCGCGCCGTACAAGCAATGGCTCAAGCGCGGCATGCGCTATCTGCACACCGAACTGATCGATCCCGCGCTCGCCGCCGAACCATTCGCGCCCGACACCCTGCTCGCGTTCCAGAAGCTGTTCCAGCTCACGCGCGAAGAACAGGAATCGGTGCTGCGACCACTGGCCGAGACCGAACAGGAAGGCATCGGTTCGATGGGCGACGACGTGCCGATGGCGGCGATCAGCCAGCGCGTGCGCCCGCTCTACGACTGTTTCCGTCAGGCGTTCGCCCAGGTCACCAATCCGCCGATCGATCCGCTGCGCGAAGGCGCGGTCATGACCCTGTCCACGCAGATCGGCCGCGAGGGCAACATCTTCCTCGACCGCGCCGAGAACGTGCACCACGTGCTGTTGAACTCGCCGGTGCTGTCGCAGCGCAAGCTGCGCCAGCTGCTGGCACTGCCGCGCTTCGCAGAATCGAACCTGCTGCTGGATCTGTACTTCGACGCCGACACCGAAACGCTCGAAGGCGCGCTGCACCGTCTGTGCGCCGAGGCCGAGGCCGCGACACGTGCGGGCGTCGAAATCCTGCTGCTGAGCGATCGCTATCCCAAGCGCGGCACCGTGCCCGTGCATGCGCTGCTGGCGACCGGTGCGATCCATCTGCATCTGGTGCGCGCGGGCCTGCGCTGCGACGTCAATCTGGTCATCGAGACCGGCACCGCGCGCGACCCGCACCACTTCGCCTGCCTGATCGGTTTCGGTGCGACCGCGGTCTATCCCTACCTCGCGTTCCAGACCCTGCATGCGCTCGGCCGTCGTGGCGTGCTGGCGACCAGGGTCGGCAACGAGGCGCTACAGCTCGGCCGCAGCTACCGCCGCGGTATCCGCAAGGGCCTGCTGAAGATCATGTCCAAGATGGGCATCGGCAGCATCGCCAGCTACCGCGGTGCGCAGCTGTTCGAGATCGTCGGTCTCGCGCCGGAAGTCGTCGACCTGTGTTTCGAAGCGACCCCGTCGCGCATCGGCGGCGCCGGTTTCGCGCGTCTGGAAGCCGACGCGCGCCACCTCGCCGAACAGGGCTGGGACGATGCCGCGCTGCCCGAACCGGGCGGCCTGCTGCACTACGTGCACGGCGGTGAATACCACCAGTTCAATCCCGACGTGGTGACCTCGCTGCAGCGCGCGGTGCTGACAGGGACGCGCGAGGACTGGAAGCGGTATTCGGATTTCGTCGAAACGCGCCCGCCTGCGGCGCTGCGAGATCTGCTGCGTCCGAAGGCCGCGATGCCGATCTCGATCGACGACGTGGAGCCGGTCGCGTCGATCGTGCGCCGCTTCGATTCGGCGGCGATGAGTCTGGGCGCGTTGTCGCCCGAGGCGCATGAAGCGCTGGCGATCGCGATGAACCGCTTGGGCGGCCGCAGCAATTCCGGCGAAGGTGGCGAGGATCCCGAGCGCTACGGCACCGATCGCCGCAGCAAGATCAAGCAGATCGCATCGGGCCGCTTCGGCGTCACGCCGGAATATCTGATCAACGCCGAGGTGCTGCAGATCAAGGTCGCACAGGGCGCCAAGCCCGGCGAAGGCGGCCAGCTGCCGGGCAGCAAGGTCAATCCGCTGATCGCGCGCCTGCGCTACGCCAAGCCCGGCATCGGCCTGATCTCGCCACCGCCGCATCACGACATCTATTCGATCGAGGATCTTGCGCAGCTGATCTTCGACCTGCGCCAGGTCAATCCCGACGCGCTGATCTCGGTGAAGCTGGTCAGCCATGCGGGCGTCGGCACCATCGCCGCCGGCGTGGTCAAGGCCGGCGCGGATCTGATCACGATTTCCGGCCATGACGGCGGCACCGGCGCGAGCCCGCTCGGCTCGATCCGCTACGCCGGCGCGCCGTGGGAACTCGGTTTGTCGGAAGCGCGCCAGGCGCTGCAGTTCAACGACATGCGCGGCCAGGTGCTTCTGCAGACCGACGGCGGCCTGAAGACCGGTCTCGATGTCATCAAGGCCGCGATGCTCGGCGCCGACACCTTCGGCTTCGGCACCGCGCCGATGATCGCGCTGGGCTGCAAGTACCTGCGCATCTGTCATCTCAACAACTGCGCGACCGGCGTGGCCACGCAGGACGAGCGCCTGCGCGCGAACCACTACAAGGGTCTGCCCGAACGCGTGGAGACGTTCTTCCGCAACGTCGCCGAAGACGTGCGCGAACATCTGGCCGCGCTCGGCGTGCGCTCGCTCGACGAGATCGTCGGCCGCACCGATCTGCTCGAACAGCACCTGCGCCACACCCGCGATGCGGTCGACATCGACCTGTCGATGCTGCTGCGCCGCGATCCGGACAAGCCGCTGTCGTACTGCGGCACGCCAGCGCTGCAGTCGCCGCCCGATGGCCTGGCCGCGGCGCTCGATGCGCGCGTATCGAAGGCGATCGAACGCGGCGACGGTGGTGAGTTCGACTTCGAGATCCGCAACACCGACCGCAGCATCGGCACGCGCCTGTCGGGCCTGATCGCACGCCATCACGGCAATACCGCGATGAGCGATCGTCCGGTCACACTGCGGCTTCGCGGCACGGCCGGCCAGAGCCTCGGTGCGTTCAACGCCGGCGGCCTGCACATCGATCTCGAAGGCGAAGCGAACGACTACGTCGGCAAGGGCATGGCCGGCGGCCGCATCGTGTTGCGCCCGCCCGCGGGCAGCGTGTTCGAATCACGCAATACGCCGATCCTCGGCAACACCTGCCTGTACGGCGCGACCGGCGGCGAAGTCTATGCCGCGGGTCGCGCGGGCGAACGCTTCGGCGTGCGCAATTCGGGCGCGGTCGCGGTCATCGAAGGCGCCGGCGATCACTGCTGCGAATACATGACCGGCGGCGCGGTCGCCGTGCTCGGCCGCATCGGCCTGAACTTCGGTGCCGGTTTCACCGGCGGCATCGCCTACGTGCTCGATCTCGATCGCGATTTCGTCGATCGCTACAACCACGAACTGATCGACATCCTGCGCGTCACGCCCGAAGCCTTCGACAACTACCGCTCGCACCTGCGCGATCTGATCGAGACCCACGCACGCCTGACCGGCAGCGCGTGGAGCGGCCGCATCCTCGACGAGTTCCGCGATTTCGTCGGCAAGTTCTGGCTGGTCAAGCCGAAGGCTGCGAGTCTCGAAGCACTCGCCGAAGATCTGAGGAGGGCTGCGTGATGAAGCGCGACGTGTTCCGGTTCTTGAACGAACCGCGCGAGATGCCCGACAAGGTGCCGCTCACCCTGCGCACCGATGGCGACTGGAACGAGCTCTACGGCAGCTTCGAAGACCGCGAGGCGGCGCACCAGGCCGACCGCTGTCTCGACTGCGGCAATCCGTACTGCGAATCCAAGTGCCCGGTGCACAACTACATTCCGAACTGGCTGAAGCTGGTGCAGGAAGGCCGCGTGCTCGAAGCCGCGGCGCTGTGCCACGAGACCAATCCGCTGCCCGAGATGTGCGGCCGCGTGTGTCCGCAGGACCGCCTGTGCGAAGGCGCGTGCACGCTCGACGACGGCTTCGGTGCGGTGACCATCGGGGGAATCGAGAAGTACATCGTCGACACCGCGTTCGCGCAGGGCTGGCGGCCGGACCTGTCGAAGGTCGTGCCGACCGGCCAGCGCGTGGCGGTGATCGGCGCCGGGCCTGCAGGCCTGTCGTGCGCGGACCGTCTCGCGCGCGCGGGCATCGCGGCGGTCGTCTATGACCGCTATGAGCAGATCGGCGGCCTGCTGCAGTTCGGCATCCCCAGTTTCAAGCTCGACAAGTCGGTGATCGCGACGCGCCGCACCGTGCTCGAAGGCATGGGCGTGGAGTTCCGGCTCGGCGTCGAGATTGGCAAGGACGTCGGGATCGACACCCTGCTCGAAGAATTCGATGCGGTGTTCGTCGGCACCGGCGCCTACCGCTACACCGATGGCGGTCTGCCCGGCCAGGATCTACCCGGCGTACTGCCGGCCCTGCCCTTCCTCGTGCACAACGGCCGCATCGTCACCGGCGGCGACACCTGGGGCCGTCCGGTCGCCGGATGGGAAACCTCGCTGACGTTGCCGAATCTCGAAGGCAAGCGCGTCGTCGTACTCGGCGGTGGCGATACCGGCATGGACTGCGTGCGGTCCGCAGTGCGTCTCGGCGCGGCCAGCGTGACCTGTGCCTATCGCCGCGACGAGGCCAACATGCCCGGCTCGGCGCGCGAAGTCGGCAACGCACGCGAGGAAGGCGTCCACTTCCTGTTCAATCGCCAGCCGCTGGGTGTCGACGCCAACGACGCCGGCGATGTCGTCGGCGTGCGCGTGGTCGAGACCAGGCTCGGCGAACCGGATACCAATGGCCGCCGCGCCGCGGTGCCGGTCGAAGGCACGGAATCGCTGCTCGACGCCGACGTCGTGATCATCGCGTTCGGCTTCTCGCCGGTGGTGCCCGAGTGGCTCACCACGCACGGTGTCGAAGCCAGGGGCAACGGTCGCATCGGCGTGGGCGGCGAACGTCGCCTCCCCTACCAGACCGCACATCCGAAGCTGTTCGCCGGCGGCGATGCGGTGCGCGGCGCCGATCTCGTCGTCACCGCGGTCCAGGAAGGCCGCGACGCCGCGGCCAGCATCGCGCGCATGCTGCGCAAGGCCACACGCCCGGCCAGCGCGGCGCTCGACGCCGCTTGATGCAGAACGCGCCGCAGGCTCAGACCGGCGGCGTCACGGGGCAGGCGAAGGCACACACAGCACGACGGGACCCGCAGGTCCCGTCGTGGTCACGCGGACGCGATGGACTGCGTCAGAACTTCAATCCGACCTCGAACGTCACCGTACGCGGCACGTACAGAATGTCGCCCGTGGCGTTGACCGTCAGGTCGGGATCGAAGCGGCCGTTGCTGCCGAAGCCGTTGTAGGCATACGACGAGTAGTTCTTGAAATCGAACGCGTTGAGCAGGTTCACGCGCGTCGACAGCTTGAAGTTGCCGGCCACGGTGAAGTCCTTGCTGGCCTGGAAGTCGACCGTGCGGTAGCCCCAGATGTCGCCGCCGAACAGGAACTTGCCCGTCCCCGGCGGCGTGGCACCGACCTGCTGGCAGGTCGCGCCGTCGGGATCGGTGAAGCCGAAGCAGTGGTGCGGGTCGGCGCGCATCGTAATCCCGGGCGGGGCCGCCGTCTACGAGCATGCGCAGCGGGGTCGAGAAGGCCGAAGCCGCCCGGCGGACTGCTGCCGCATGCGCCCCGCAATCCACCGTCCCCGCGCTCATCCGAACGTGCGTCCTCGTCAGTGGGGCGGACGCTAGCACCCATTGAAAACGGTTACATCTCGCAACGCAGCAAGGACAAATCCGATGGCATTCGCGCCTGGTTCGTGCATGCCTCGATTACAGGCCCCCATTCAAGAATGGCGCGGGTTTCCCCGGCGCTTTCTACGTCCCATGATGTGGACATGCGCCTACGACTCCGCTCCCGCACGTTCCTCGCGACGACGCTGCTGGCGACACTCGCCTGCGCGTCGGCACTGCCGGTCATGGCGGACACGCCGCCACAGGTCACCGTCTACCGCTGCACCGACGCGAACGGCCGCGTGGCCCTGCGTGATTCGCCCTGCGTCGAAGGCACGACCCAGGAAGTACGCAACATGCTCCGCCCCGTCGACGGCACGCCGCTGCCGCCACCGGTGAGTGAACCCACCGCGGCCGTGGTCGATCCGCCTGCGCCGCAGGTCATCGTGTTGCGCCCGCCGCAACCGATGTACCGCTGCGTTCGACCCGATGGCAGCAGCTACACCAGCGATTCGTCGGAAGGCAATCCGCGCTGGGTACCGCTGTGGACGCTCGGCCATGGGCCCACGCGACGCGGGCCTTCGACGCGCGTCGAGGCCGGCGGCGGACGCGGCAGCATCGAGGTGGATTCCGGTGTCGATACCCGACCGCGCGCGCGGGGCGGCTACTACGGCGCCGGTACCTGGATCCGCGACGAATGCCGGCAGATGCCGCAGGGCGAAGTCTGCAGCCTGCTGGCCAATCGCCGCGAGGAGATCCGCCGTCGTTTCTTCAATGCGCAGCCGACCGAGCGCAGCCAGCTGACGAAAGAAGAGCAGACCATCAACACGCGCCTGTCCCAGGACTGCGACCGGTGAGGCGAAGCGTTGTTCCAGCCATCGCCCTGGCGTGCGTGCTGGCGAGTGCAGGCAGCCAGGCAGTGACCACGGTGATCTACCGCTGCACCGATGCCACAGGCGCGGTGACGTTCCAGAACGACAAGGCCTGCCCCGCCGGCCACACGCAGGAACGTCGCGTCGTGGAGATGGCCACGCCGATGCCCGCTTTCGTGTCGCCGCCTGCAGCGCCGGTTGCTGCGCCGCAGGTGCCGCTGATCTCGCGTCTGCCCGCCGCCGAACCGGTGACGCCGCGCGAGGACGACGAGGCGCCTGAACCGCCGCCCGCGCTGTTCGCATGCCGCGTCTTCGACAACAGCACCTATTGGCGCGAAGACGACACGCCGCCATTGCGCTGCCGGCCCATGCAGACTGTCGGCATCGGCGGGCTGCCCGGCATGGAAGCAGGCCAGGCCTGCGAGCAGGTTGCAGATGTCTGCGAGGCGGTGCCGGCCGAAGCGCTCTGCAGCACATGGGAGACGCGCGTGCGCGAAGCGGAATTCCGTTGGCGCTACGCGCAGGGACGCGCGCAGGATCCGCTGCGGTTGGAATACGAGCAGTTGTTCACCACCTGGCGGGGCAGCAGCTGCGGCGCCGCCGGCGACGCGGCGTCAGCTCAGAACCAGCGCGGGACCGACGCGCGATAGTCGGCGTAGTCGGCGCCGAAACGCATCTCCAGACACGCTTCCTCGAACGGGATGATCGCCTTGCGCAGGATCGCGAGCGGGATCGGCATCAGCGCGAGGGCCCATGGCACGTCGAGGATAATGGCCAGTCCCGCGTAGCTCAGCAGCAGGCTCAGATAGAACGGATTGCGCGTCCAGCGATAGGGGCCGCAGACGATGAGTCGTGCGGGCATCTGCGCCGGCATGATCGTCGTGCTTCGCAGCGCAAACAGCGCGATGCACCACAATGCCAGCGCCAGGCCGGTGTTCGCGAGCACGGTACCGACGATGTGCATGGTGTCGAGCGCAGCGCCCGTCGGCATCGGCAGCCCGAGCGCTGCCTGCAGCAGCGCGGCCACGACGAAGGTCAGGCAGAAATGCAGTGGCGACGTGGAGCGCACCAGCCAGGGCGCGTGCTCAGAAGCCATAACGCAGGAAGCCACCGTCGACCGCGATGCATTCGCCGGTGATGTAAGCCGATGCGGGCAGGCACAGGAACGCGACCGCCGCCGCAACCTCTTCGGGCTCGCCGATGCGACCCATCGGCGTGCGCAGCAGCACGTCGTCGAGATAATCGGGATCCGACAACGGCCCCGAGGTGCGCCGCGTGCGGATGTACCACGGCGCCACCGCGTTGACGCGGATGCCGTCCTCGGCCCATTCGACCGCGAGGTTGTGGGTCATCTGGTGCAGCGCCGCCTTGCTCATGCCGTAGGGCGCGCCGCTGCGCACGTGGGTGATGCCCGACACGCTGCCGACGTTGACGATCGACGAACTGCCGCGACTCGCGAGCAGCGGATGCGCGTAGCGCGCGAGCTCGAACGCGCTGAACACGTTGACCTCGAAGATCTCGCGCCATTCGTCTTCGGCGTAGTCGTTCGCTGCGCGGCTGAGATTGCCGCCGGCGTTGTTGACCAGGATGTCGAGCCCGTCGCCCTGGTCCTCGACCCAGTCGAGAATCTCGCGGCGCTGCTCCTCGTCGACGACGTCGGCGATCATCGCGCGCACGTCGGCCTGCGGAAATTCCTCGAGCAGTTCCTCGCGCGTCGACTCCAGTGCGTCGCCGTTGCGGCCGACGATCAGCACGGTCGCGCCAAAGCCGGTCAGTTCGCGTGCGATTGCGCGGCCGATGCCGGCGCTGCCACCGGTGACGAGGGCCAGTTGTCCATCCAGGCGCCAGCGGTGCGGATCCATCGACATTCCCTCGATTGCGAGGGGCGTAGGATAGCGCCGAGCCCGCCCGAGGGAATGCCCAGATGTCGATTTCGACCCTGTACCATGCACGTCGCACCGCTGTCGGCCACGCGCGCGCGACCACACTGCTTCTCGGCACGCTGCTGCTCGCCAACACCGCGTGCACCCCGCCACCGGACACGCCCACCGACAAACCCGCCGAGCCGCAAGTGACCCAGTTGCGCGATGCGATGCAGAAACCGCTCGACAGTGCCCACGCGGCGCAGCAGACGCTCGACGACGGCGCGGCCCGGCAGCGCCAGGCGATCGAAGACGCGGGCGGCTGAATCGTCCTGCACCTCGACGCGGTGTGCGTTGACATCGAGAGCGCGCCGGCCAATCCGGCGTCGATGCAAGCGTGCAGGCACAGCATGCAGTTCGACGCGCGCAGCGGAGCCCGATACTGCCGGTGCGCCGACATGCCGAGTACGCAGCATCGGGAGCTCCTGCGGCGCATCCGGACGCGAGGTCCGTGGTCAACGGCAACGTCGCATTCCGAACCGGATCGGTTATTCGACGCTGCCGGATAGACGCGACGACGCCGCGCAACGCAGCGCGGAGGCCTTCGTGACACGAACGCAGACACGCGCTTGCGGGAACGGATCACGAGTACATGCGCCGTGGACAACCTCGCATCGGGTGTCGTCCAGACGCTATCGATGCATGCACACAACGTGCGCGCAATGCAGGTTCTGTCCGTTATCGCCTGCCGCATCACGCGTCTGACGACGAGACGCCGCAGCAGAAAAATCTGCGAAGAAGGTCTATTCCCAGGGGCTTCCCGGACGCTCCATGCCGCAGTTTCAGCGCGTCTGCGGCGGTGGCGTCCCGGGCGCCGCTGCTCGGGATGTTATGGTGACTGCCTGTTGGACCGGTTTTCCGGCGCGGTATCCCGCGTTTCCGATGTCTGGTCCCTCTGTGCGCTGCCCCGCCGTCGATCGGCACCGCCAGCGCTGTACGCCCGGCCCGCGCCCTGTTGCCGACCTGCTGTCGGCATGGCGCATCGCGTGTTTTCCAGCGCGTCCGGCCCCCAACCATCCCAACTGCGAGGAACCTTCAACACGATGACGCATCCTTTCCCGGAACAACCGTTACCGAACTGGCGCCGCGCGGTCATCAAGGTCGGCAGCAGCCTGCTCACCGATGGACAGGGCAGGCTCGGCAAGCGCAATGCGGCCGCCCTGGCCGGACTCATCGCACAATTCCATGCGCAGGGCCGCGAAGTCCTGCTGGTGTCGTCCGGCGCGGTCGCCGCGGGCCGCGGCCTGATGGCCGGTACGCGCACCGGCCTGGTCCAGCGACAGGCACTCGCCGCCCTCGGGCAGGCACCGATGCTGGCCCTCTGGCAGGGCATGCTCGAACAGCCGGTCGCCCAGGTGCTGCTCAGCCACGACGATCTGCGCAACCGCCGGCGCTATCTCAACGCGCAGATGGCGCTGCTCGAGCTGCTGCGCATCGGCGCGCTGCCGATCGTCAACGAGAACGACACCGTCGCCGTCGATGAGCTCAAGCTCGGTGACAACGACAATCTGGCCGCGGCCGTCGCGACGCTGGTCGACGCCGACATCCTGCTGATCGCGACCGACACCGGCGGTCTGTATACCGGCCATCCCACGCGCGATCCGGAGGCACGCCCGCTGTCGCGGATCGATGCGATCACCCCGGAAATCATGCGCATGACCCAGGGCGGCGCCGGCTCGCTCGGCACCGGCGGCATGTACACCAAGCTGGAAGCGGCGACCAAGGCTGCGGCGGCCGGCATCCACACCGCGCTGTTCTGCGGACGCGACCCGGCCGCGCTGTCCGCGCTCGGCAACGATCGCCTGCGCGGCACGCTCATCCCCGCGCACGGCGACCGCCAGGTGGCCCGCAAGATGTGGCTGCGGCACACGCCGCCGAGTGGTGGCGTGCTGCGCGTCGACGCCGGCGCTTTCGAAGCGATGACCGAGCGTGGCGCGTCGCTGCTGCCCGGCGGCCTGGTCGCGGTTGAGGGCGACTTCAGCAGCGCGGCGATGGTCGACGTGGTTTGCGTCAAGGGTCGCCGCCTGGCACGCGGACTGGTCCAATATCACTCGGCCGACCTGCAGCGTATCGCCGGTCGGCACAGCCGCGAGATCGAGGACGTGCTCGGCTTCCACAACGGCCGGTCCGTCATCCGTCGCGAGGACCTGGTGCTGTTGAGCCCGGCCGCGTCGGTGCTGCAATGAACCCTCAGGAGACCCGCATGACCGGATACGTCCGCCCCCTCGCCGAGCGCGCCCGCGCCGCTTCGCACGTCATCGCCAGCCTCGATTCGGCGCGCCGTGCCGCGCTGCTGGTGTCGATGGCCGATGCCGTCGCCGCCGGTCGCGACACGATCCTCGCCGCCAACGCCGCCGACATGGCGCGTGCAGAGGAGGCCGGCACCGTCGGCGCGATGCTCGACCGCCTGCGCCTCGACGCGCCACGCGTCGACGGCATCGTCGCCGCGATCCGCGACATCGCCACCCTGCCCGATCCCGTCGGCCAGATCACCCGCAGCGAGGCCCACGCCAACGGCATGGTCGTCGAGAAGGTGCGGATTCCGCTCGGTCTGATCGCGATGATCTACGAGGCGCGTCCGAACGTGACCGCCGATGCCGCGGCGTTGTGCGTGCGCGCCGGCAACGCCGTGCTACTGCGCGGCGGCTCCGAGGCGCGCGACAGCAACGCCGCGATCGCGGCGTGCCTGCATGCAGCGCTGCGCGCGCATGACCTGCCGGTCGAAGCCGTCGCGCTGATCGAGGACACGGCCCGCGAGCACGTGCTCGAACTGTTGCAGCTCAGCGACCTGATCGATCTGGCGATCCCGCGCGGCGGCGAACGCCTGATCCGGTTCGTCGCCGAAAACGCACGCGTGCCGGTGATCAAGCACTACAAGGGCGTCTGCCATCTGTACGTCGACCGCGCCGCCGACCCGGCGCTCGCGCTGCAGCTGGCGATCGACGGCAAGCTCTCGCGTCCCGGTGTCTGCAATGCGCTGGAAACGATGCTGGTGCACGCCGACATCGCCGAGCGCTGGCTGCCCGGCGCGCTTGCCGAACTTGCGTCACGCGGTGCCGAAATCCGCGGCTGCGACCGGACCCGGGCGCTGTTTCCGACGGCAGCGGCGGCCAGCGAGGACGACTACGCGGCGGAGTTCCTGTCGCCGATCCTGGCGGTGCGCGTGGTCGACTCGATCGACGAGGCCATCGCGCACATCCAGCAGCACGGTTCTGACCACACCGAAGTCATCGCCACCGGCGACACCGCAGCGGCGGACCGGTTCGTGCGCGGCATCCGCAGTTCCGCGGTGATGGTCAACGCCTCGTCGCGCTTCAACGACGGCGGCAGCCTCGGCCTCGGCGCGGAGATCGGCATCTCCACGACGCGCCTGCATGCCTACGGTCCGATGGGGCTCGAATCACTGACCATCGAGCGTTACGTCATCCGCGGCGCCGGCCAGGTCCGGCATCCGGAGTCGGCGGTCGACGCCGGCTGAGTGCTGCACGCGCGCCGGCATCCGTTGCGGGTGCCGGCGCGGCGGGCGATTCCGCGTCTGTACGTCTGGCTGCTGAGTGCCCGCATCGTGTCGCCGGATCGGGACACTGCGATCCGGCATGTCAACGGATGCGAGATCGCGGTGACGTCGGCATCACCGCACGCGAACGTGTGCGATGCGGACGTCCATGACGCACGTGGCCCTTGGCGCCTTGGCACCGACCACGCGGGCCTTACCAGTCCGTCGGGGCGTAGTCCTTGAGGAACTGGCCCCAGACGTGGGTGCCGGTGTTGATGCCATCGATGATCGGATCGACGATGCGCGCCGCGCCGTCGACGATGTCGAGCGGCGGATGGAAGCGCTCCTCGATGATCTTGCGCTCCGCAATCTCCACCGGATCCTCGTCGGTCACCCAGCCGGTGTCGACGGCGTTCATGTGAATGCCGTCGCCGTGATAATCCGCGGCCGAGGTGCGCGTCATCATGTTCAGCGCGGCCTTGGCCATGTTGGTGTGCGGGTGCTTGGTGGTCTTGAAGTTGCGGTAGAACTGCCCCTCCACCGCGGACACGTTGACGATGTGCTTGTCGCGCTCCGGGCTGCGCACCATCAGCGTCTTCAGGCGCGCGTTGAGGATGAAGGGCGCGACCGCGTTGACCAGCTGCGTCTCCAGCAGTTCGACCGCCGGCACTTCGTCCATCTGCAGGCGCCATGAATTGCGCCCGCGCAGATCGACCTGCTGCAGATCCTTGTCGACCCGGCCTTCGGGGAACAGGTGCGCCTGGCCGACCAGTTCATCGGCAAGCAGCGGCACCTGCGACAGTTCGGCAGCACGCGCGAGACCGGCGCGGCCCGCACTGCTCTCGACCAGTGACTGGCTGCCGCCCGGCAGCAGATCCGCCGCGCGCAGGCCTTCGTAACCGCCGACGAGCTTGCGCACGTGTTCGGGCAGCTCGTGCAGCGCGGCGGTTTCGCCGGCCATCATGTGCGCGTAGAACGCCGGCGGACGGCGCACGGTCTGGCAGGCGTTGTTGACGATGAAGTCGAGCCGGTCGCGCGTGGCGACGAGTTCGGCGCAGAACGCTTCGACGCTCGGCGTGTGGCGCAGATCGAGGCCGAACACTTCCAGCCGGTCGCCCCAGTCGCCGAAATCCGGCTCCTGCGCGTAACGCTGCGCGGAGTCGCGCGGGAAGCGCGTGGTGACGATCAAAGAACAGCCCGCGCGCAGCAGCTTCAGGCCGGCCTGGTAGCCGATCTTGACCCGGCCACCGGTCAGCAGCGCGACGCGCCCGGTGAGGTCGGCGGTCTCGGTGCGCTTGATGAAATTCAGTTGCGCGCAGGTCGGGCACAACTGGTCGTAGAAGTGATGCACCTGCGTGTACTTCTGCTTGCAGACATAGCAGTGCAGCAGCTCGGGCGACTCGGTATAGGGCAATTCTTCCGGCGCAGCGTTGCGCGGATCGTGCTGACCGGGCGGCTGCGGCGGGAAGTAGTTCGGGGTGGTGAATACCGGCTTGCGGCGCAGCGTGCGGATGCCGGTCTGGTCGAGCAGCGCCTCGGTGCGCCGCACCTTCTCGCGGTTGGCTTCGCGCAATGCTTCCTTGGCCTGCTTGCGACGCGCGCGCGGCTCGGGATGGTGCACGAGCGCGACCGCCTGCAGCAGGCGGATGCGGGCCTCGTCGGGCAGACCGTCGAGCACGCTGCGGTCATCGCGGATCGCCTCGAGCAGGTCGGCGGCGATGCGTGCGCGCTGCGGCAGGGAGTCGTCGGCGTCGGATGCCGGAAGCGGAGCGGAAGTCGAGTTCAAGAGCGTGTCCGTGGGTGTGCGCAACATTCCGGACGCGGAGCGCCGGTGTCGAGCGGGAAAGCGTGTGTTGCATCGGCCGGTCGGCCGTCGCGGGCGTGGTGCGGTCACGACAGCGGCGCGAGCGCCTGATTCGTGACCAGGCCGCAGATCGTTCGGGATCGGCGACCCGGGCATTTTCGCCGATTGGCGAGGGCTGTGCCATTCGAGACACATTCCAGGGCCACCCTGGATCGAGGTACGACCTGGCTCGGGCTTGAGACGAGTGAATTGCCGCCGATGACGCGGCGCGCAGCGGATGCACTCCAGAAGCAGCACATCAACAGAAAGGCCGTCGGGCAGATCCTCACGATGCAGAGCATCGTTGCCGACGCGCTGCATCACGTGCAGACGGATCGTGCGACAGGTCCCCCCCTTAAACATGGACTCCAGACGAGGCAGTTCAACTCACCGGCGCGGCGCAAGATTCTGGCGCCCGCCACAGCTCCAGGGCTTCAGGTCACCCGCATGACCCCGCGCCGGCTCCGCGGCTGCACCCAGACAATCCGGACGGGCTGTCCTAACGCTCCACATCCGTATCCGACACGTTCGGGAGCGGACACTCCGTACTTCTACCTCGCACGGTTCCTGAGCGCCTGACAGGAGTCGCGCAGCATCAGGTGCGGGCGCACGCTGGGAAGCGGGCGCGGTGTGTCCTCGGGTTGGATCAGCATCGCCGCAGAGATGCGGCCGGTTTCGCGCGTGTCGCAGCGGACCGAGGTCAACGTCGGCCACAGGCGCATCGCCGGCGGGCTGTCGTCGTAACCGACGACCGACATGTTGCGCAGCACATTGCGTCGCGTAATCGTCGGCTTCCCTTGAATCCACCAACGCCGAAGTCCTGTTCGCCGCGCACATCGGCGGCATGGACGCATTCGCCCGCCGTCTCGCGGTCGCGCACGCGCTGCTGGAATCCTCCCCAGTGGAAACCTGGCGCGGTGAGCGCTGCGACAGTTGCGACGACGGCAACGGCGATGGGCTGGCCTTCGCCAACGACGAACGCGGACTGCAGAACCTGCAGGCGATTGCGCTACGCTCGGACGAACCGCGCCAGCGCAGTGGGCGCCAGGAACTCGACGAGCACCTGGTCAACCAGTACCTGCGTCGCTGAGCGCTTCACGACACGCCCTCGGGAGGGGATGCACATGACGGCAACACAGAGCGGCGAGAACACGCGGCTGATCATCCTGATCAGCTGCGTCGCCACGATCGGCGGGTTCCTGTTCGGCTTCGACAGCGGCGTCATCAACGGCACGGTCGACGGCCTGCAGCGGGCGTTCAATTCCGACTCCGTGGGCACCGGCTTCAATGTCGCGTCCATGCTGCTGGGCTGCGCCGTCGGCGCGTTCTTCGCCGGCCGACTGGCGGATGTGTTCGGCCGCCGCACGCTGCTGATCGTCGCGGCCGTGCTGTTCCTGATCTCGGCCTGGGGGTCGGGCATCGCGACCGGTTCGCTGGAATTCGTGCTCTACCGCATCGTCGGCGGCCTCGCGGTCGGCGCGGCGAGCGTGATGTCGCCCGCCTACATCGCCGAGGTGTCGTCGGCGCGCTACCGCGGCCGGCTTGCGACGGTGCAGCAGATCGCGATCATCGGTGGCCTGTTCGCAGCCTTCCTCAGCAACTACCTGCTGGCGCGTGTGGCCGGCGGCTCGACGGTGGAATTCTGGGCCGGCTACGAAGCGTGGCGCTGGATGTTCTGGATCGAGATCGCACCCGCCGCGCTGTTTCTGGTCGCGCTCTTCGCAATTCCGGAAAGCCCGCGGTTCCTGGTGGCGCGCGCCAGGCTCGATCAGGCCGAACGCGTGCTGGTGCGCCTGTACGGTGATGTCGAGGGACGCCGCAAGCTCGGTGAGATCCGCGATTCGCTGGCCGCCGATCTGCACCGCCCCAAGTTCTCGGACCTTGTGTCCAAGGTGACAGGGCGCGTACGCCCGATCGTCTGGGTCGGCATCGGTCTGGCCGTGTTCCAGCAACTGGTCGGCATCAACGTCGTGTTCTATTACGGCGCGGTGCTCTGGCAGGCGGTCGGCTTCTCGGAGAACGACGCGCTGCTGATCAACGTGCTGTCCGGCGCGCTGAGCATCGGCGCCTGCATCGTGTCGCTGCTGCTGGTCGACCGCATCGGCCGCAAGCCGCTGCTGTGGATCGGCTCGGCCGGCATGGCGGTCACGCTGGCGGCGGTGACCGCCGCGTTCTGGACCGGCACCCTCGGCGACGACGGCCGCCTGGTGCTGTCGGATTCGATGAGCGTGCTCGCGCTGGTCGCTGCGAACCTCTACGTGATCTTCTTCAACGCCTCGTGGGGTCCAGTGATGTGGGTGATGCTCGGCGAGATGTTCCCCAACCAGATCCGCGGCTCGGGCCTGGCGGTCGCAGGCCTGTTCCAGTGGGGCGCGAACTTCCTGATCACCTGGACCTTCCCGATGCTGCTAGCCGGCATCGGCCTGGCGGGGGCCTACGGCCTGTACGCGATCGCCGCTGCGCTGTCGGTGGTGTTCGTGCTGCGCTACGTCAACGAGACCCGCGGCCGCGAACTCGAGCAGATGGAAGGCTGATGCGGCTGGGGCTGGCTGCGAACCGGCTGCATCACGCGCGTCCGGATGCCGCCCTGTTCCGCTCGCTTCGCGCCAGCGGCGCAGGCATCCGGGCGCTGGACATCGGCTTGCATGCCGTGGGCCGCACGTTCGACGCACGCACACTCGCATTCGGTCTCGCGGCGGCGCGGCTCAAGCACAGCGTGCCGGGCGACTTCAATCTGGTGGGTATCGCCGACGTGGACTCACTCGTCGACAGCGGCCGGCTCGACGTGCGCCGCTGACCGCAACTGCGATTCCGCAGAAGAAACGGCCCGCCAATGGCGGGCCGTTCTCGTTTCAACGTCTGCGTGGACTCAGAGTTCGCAGAAGCAGTACGCGACCGCCTTGACCGGACGGCCCGGCTGCGGGGTGATCACGCTTTCGAGCAGTTGCAGATCCTGTTCGGCGCGCGGCACCACACGGGCGAGCATGCCGCGGGCGATGTCGCTGTGGCCGACCAGTGCGCCGCCGAGACGGCCGCTGACGAAGCCGGTCAGGAAGCGACCGAACGGCGTCGCGGTCTTTTCGACGTAACGCGTGCGCCAATTCCCTTCTTCCAGCCCACCGAGTTCGGCAGCCTTGGCGATCGCGGTGCGCAGACCGCCGAGTTCGTCGACCAGTCCGCGATCGAGCGCCTGGGTGCCGCTCCACACGCGACCCCGCGCGACCGTGTCGATCTCCTCGCTGCTGCGGCCGCGCGCATCGCCGACCTTGCCGATGAAGTTGGCATAGCCGCGATCGATGATCGCCTGGATCGCCTGACCCGCTTCGGGCTGCAGCTCACGCGTCAGGTCGAACGCACCCGCGAACGGCGTGGTGCCGACGCCGTCGGTGCGCACGCCGATCTTCTCAAGCGTGCGGGGGAAGGTCGGCACCAGCGCGAAGATGCCGATCGAACCGGTGATCGTCGATGCATCGGCGTAGATGCGATCGGCGTTCATGCTGATCCAGTAACCGCCCGACGCGGCGACGTCACCCATCGACACCACCACCGGCTTGCCGGCGGCCTTGAGCGCATCGACCTCGCGACGGATCTGCTCGGACGCGAACACTTCGCCGCCGCCCGAATCGACGCGCAGCACGACCGACTTCACGTGCTCGTCCTCGAGCGCCTCGCGCAGCAGGGCCGAGGTCGACTCGCCACCGATCGTGCCCGGCGGCTGTTCGCCACCGGTGATGCCGCCTTCGGCGACGACCACCGCGACCTGGTCGCGACGGTCGCCGGCCGACGTGGCCGGCGTCACGTGCGCCAGGAAATCGCGCATCGAGACCTGACGGAAGCCGCCTTCGGCATCTTCGTCGGCGACGCCGCGCTCGACCAGCAGGTCTTCGACTTCTCCACGCGTCTTCAGGCCGTCGACGAACTTCTGCGACAGCGCGTACTGCGCCAGATCGCCCTGCGCCGCGGCGATGCCCTGCGGCAGCGTGTCGACGCCGGCATTGAGCGCCTCGGGCGTGGTGCCGCGCACCTTGGCGATGTCGGCGATGTGCCGCTGCCAGATGTCGTTCATCCAGTAGAGATCGGCTTCCTTCGACTCCGGCGATGCGCCGTCGAGGATGTAGGGCTCGGCCGCCGACTTGTACTCGCCGACCTTGAACAGGTGCACGTCGACGCCGAGCTTGTCGGCCAGCGCTTCGCGGTAGTACTGGCGATAACCGGCGAGGCCTTCGAGCATCATGCCGCCTTCGGGATCGAGGTAGACCTCGTCGGCCTGCGCGGCGAGCAGATACTGCTGCTGGCCGAAATACTCGCCGAATGCGACGACCTGCTTGCCGGCCGCGCGCACTTCGCTAATGGCGTCAGCCACTTCGCGCATCGACGCGTAGCCGGAGAACGTCATGCGGTCGGTGCGCAGCAGCACGCGCTCGATGCGCGCGTCGGTCTTCGCCGCTTCCAGCGCACGCAGCACGTCACGCAGTTGCACCTCGCCCACGCCACTGCCGCTGTTCTCGGCCAGCGCGCGCATGAAGGGATCGGACTTGTACTGCTCCACCAGCGCGCCTTCCGGCGCGATGACCAGCGTGGTGCGCTCGAGCAACGGCGACTGCCGCGAACCGCCGCCGACGATCGCGATCAGCACCAGCAGCGCTAACAGGAACAACAGGCCGAAGAACAGGACATTGAGGATCAACCGGCGGATGAAATTCATCCCGTCCCAGATGCCGACAATGAAGCGCGTCAGCGGCGCGCGTGGCTGCACAGTACTCATGCGTAAAACGGCTCCATCAAAAGAAGATTCGGGTCGCGGCCGCCGGCAGCGGTGCGGCCATGGTCCCACCCGTGACCCAGCCTACCGGGCGCGGCAGGCCATTGCATGCGCCGGTCGTCACTGTGCCGTCGGGTCCATGGTCGGCGCGGGCACGCGCCGGCTGCTGCGCAGGAAGCGGGCACCCAGCAGCACGGCAGCGACGGTGAGGCCGGCGATCAGGCCGACCCACATGCCCTTCGGCCCCCAGCCCAGTCCCAGGCCGAGGGTGGCGCCCAGCGCCATGCCCACACCCCAGTACGCCGCCGCGGCGAGGAACATCGGCACACGCGTGTCCTTGAGCCCGCGCAGCGCGCCGGCCGACAGCGCCTGGATACCGTCGGGAAACTGGAACGCGGCGGCGTAGAGCAGCAGCGAGCCGGCGAGCGCAGCCACCGCGGCGTCCTCGGTGTAGATGCGCACCACGTGGTCGTGGCCCAGCAACAGCAGCACGCCCGAGACCGTCTGCGTCACCAGCACCAGGGTCAGACCGGCGAAGCCCGCGCGGCGCACGCCGGCGCTGCCGAGGCCACGACCGATCGCATTGCCCACCCGCACGGTGGTCGCTTCGGCCAGGCCGAACGGCACCATGAAGCACAGCGCGGCGACGTTGATCGCGATCTGGTGCGCGGCCGCCTCGATCTCGCCGAGACGGCCGATCAGCAGCGCGGTCACGACGAACAGACTGCCTTCCATCGTCACCGTCACCCCGATCGGCAGACCGGTGCGCAACAGCGCGCGGATCTCCGCCCAGCGCGGCGGGTCGAAACGGGTGAACAGCTGGTAGCGCGCGAAGCGCTTCGACAGCGCCAGATACAGCGCGAATGCGATCGACTGCATCCACATCATGATCGCGGACGCGGCGCCCAGGCCGCCGGCGCCGCCCTCCGGGAACGGCCCCCAGCCGAACGCGAGTGCATAGCCCATCGGCACCAGCACGGCGAGGCCACCAAAGCCGAAGACCATCGTCGGCAGCGTCCAGTGCAGGCCGTCGCTGAGATAGCGCATGCAGAAATACAGCGTCAGCGCCGGCACGCCCCAGCGGATGCCGTGCAGGAACGCGGTCGCGCCCGGCACGATGTCCGGCGCGATGCCGAACGGCCCGAGCCCGGCGGCCAGCGCCGTCAGCAGCCCGAACAGCGCCAGGCCCAGACCCACCGCCAGCCACAGCGCCTGGCGGAACAAGGGGCCGACCTCGGCATGGCGGCCCTCGCCGTCGAGCTGCGACACCGACGGCGGCACCGCCATCAGCGTACCCATCGGCACCATCAGCGGCAGCCAGAAGATCGCCGTGCCCACCGCGACCGCCGCCAGCGTGGCGGTGCCATGGTGGCCTGCGATGACGGAGTCAACGAAGCCGATCAGGCCGGTGGCGACATGGCCGGCGACCAGCGGGGCGGCCAGAACAGCGGTGCGCCGCACCTCGTGACCGAAGGGCGGCGGCGTGATTACGGAAGACATGGGGACGGCTCTGCGACTGCGGCCGCGCGGACGACGGATGCGTGCGCTGGCACCGGGGCGCGAAGGACGGGCATTCTAGCGGCTCGCCGCGTACGGGGGGTGACACGCGCGGCGCCCGCTTGTTCCGTCCCTTGTCCGCGGCCGCGCCGCCGCGACCTTGCCAGGAATCCGTCCGCGCATGTCCCACGCTGCCACACCGCTGCCGTCCGATGATGCACACCCGTCCGCCTGCGAGAACTGCGGGACGCCGCTGCAGGGTGACTTCTGCCATGCCTGCGGCCAGTCCACGCACAGCCCGGTGCGCCACGTTGCGCACGCGGTGGAAGAAGTCTTCGAATCGTTCTGGCATCTCGACGGCCGCATCTTCCGCACGCTGCGCGATCTGTTCGTACCGGGCCGCATCGCCAAGCGCTATCTCGGCGGCCATCGCGTGCGCTACGTCGCGCCGATGCGGCTGTTCGTGATCCTGACGCTGCTGACGTTCTTCGTCGCCAAGTTCGTGGTGCAGGACGCGATGCAGGATCTCAAGCCGGGGCAGATGGTGCGCACCGACGATGTCGCCATCGAGTTCTCGCAGGCGCAGACCGTCGACGAGGTGCGGACGATCCGCGATGACGCGCTCGCCGGCCTTGCCGAGACGCGGCGTACCGTGGGCGCGCTGCCGGGCGTGACGCCGCAGTTGGACGTGGCCGAGGCGGACGTGCGCGCGCATGCCGACACCCGGATCGCGGAGCTCGCGCCAGACGGTGCGGCGCCGACCACGACCGATGCGCTTCCCGACGACGCCGCGTCGGCGGCTGGGATGCAGGCCGCGACGACGCCCGTGCCAGACGACGTCGACATCCCGCCGTCCGGCCCCCCGACCATCGGCGGCCCGATCGGCGAACGCATCGAGCGCAACGTCATGCGCCTGCGCGACGATCCACAGATCTATGTGCGCGCGGTGCTCGGCGTTGCACCGACCGCGCTGTTCATCCTGGTGCCGCTGTTCGCCGTCCTGCTCAAGCTGCTGTACCTGTTCCGGGGCCGGCTGTATCTCGAGCATGTCGTGGTCGGCCTCTACAGCCACGCGGCGCTGATGCTGGGCCTGCTGCTGGTGTTCTGCGGCGCCCTCGCAACGCCCTGGCTGGCGACGCACGCAGCGTGGTCGACCGGCATCGTCAGCCTGCTGCAGATCCTGCTGCTGTGGGCGATGCCGGTCTATCTGCTGGTCATGCAGAAGCGCGTCTACGGCCAGTCATGGCCGTGGACGCTGGTCAAGTTCGCGATCATCGGAATGGCGTACTTCGCCCTGTTCCTCAGCGTCGCGATCCCGATGGCGGGGTACGCGCTGTACGCCTTGTAGCAACGGCCCGCGTCAGGGCGTCCCGGACACCCGCGCACGCAACCACGCGTCACGCGTGTCCGCCGGCACCGCCAACCATTGCGCACGCAGCGCATCGCGTTCCTGCGGAGGCGTGCGTTGCGCCAGCGCGGCCAGGTCATCACGCGCCTGCAATGACGCCGCGCGCAGTGCGAGCAGCGCCGGTGCCCGCTGCGCCTCCGGCATCGCCGAGAACAGTGGATGCAGACGCGGCCACTCGGCGCCGAGCATCGGACCCAGCAGCCAGCCGCGACGCAGGCTCAGATCGAGCTGTTCGAAGGCCAGTCGCAGTTCGCGCTGCTCGGGCTCGGGCAGCGTCTCGAAATGCGCGGCCGCCTGCTGCAGCTGCATGCGCTCGGCATGCGGCAGGGCATTGACCGCCTGCCAGGCGATCCGCCGGCGTGCACGTTCACCGGCCGGCAGGACCTGCCAGGCCGCCAGCCGCGCCTTCAGTGCGTCGCGATCGGTCGGCGTCATCTGCGCCAGCCGCGCGGCCCGGGCTTCGAGTTGCGCGCGCTCAGCAGCCGGCAGCGTGTCGGCCTTCAGTGCGGCCGGCAGCGCGGCCTGCGCCAGTGGCGCGGCGAGCAGCAGCAACGCGATGCCGGCACGGCACAGCACGCGCTCAGAGATCGGCATCGGTGGTCTCCATGCCGTCGGCCGCATCCGGAACATCGTCGAGATGGGCGTCGCGGGTGTCGTCCACCGGGGTTTCGGTCTGCGTGGACAGCCAGGCATAGAACGCGGGGTCTTCGCGCCAGTGCGCGGTCTCGGGTTCGATCAACAGCTCGAAGTCGGGTGCGGTCAGCAGTGCGACCTCGTCGTCGTAGGTCGATGCCGGCAACTGCGCGTCCGGCAACGCTTCGACCCGGATCGTCATGTCGTCGTTGAGGCCACCAACCGGCCAGGCATCGCGCCAGGTCCAGGCCAGCGCGGCGAGCATCACGAGCACTACGACCGCCTGCGCCGGCCACAACCAGCGGGCACGCGTCCGGGTCGGCGGCGGCGCGGCTTCGGGCGGCGGCGCAGCGACCGCACGCTGCAGCGGAAACCGGCGCAGCGGCGGCACCTGGCCGCGCAGCGCGGCCTCACGCAGGCCGGCCAGGCGCGCGAGGCGATCCGGCGGCAGCGCGCGGATCGCCGCCTGCGCGGCTTCGGCAATGCGACGCCAAGACTCGGGATCCGGGCTGCCGTCCTCGCGGTGCGGCAACGCCCGCTGCAGGCCAAGTCGATAGGTGGCCCGGGTGACGCCGAGCACCGCGGCTGCTTCGTGTTCGGGCAGGCCGGCCACCATCCGCAGCAGCACCGTGACCCGCGGGCCACCCGACAGCCCGGCCAGCGCCGGCAGACCATCGGCGTCATCGGTCAGCACCGCAGGCGCGCGCAGCGCCGGGGACGCCAGCAACTGGGCCCAGAACCGGCGCGGCCAGTCGGGGAACGGCGTATTGGTCGCCAGCTGGCCGAAATCGGTCATCGCGGCGGCCAGCGCGGCGTCGCCGATGTCGATGTCGCCGCTCTGCCACTGCGCGAATGCGGCCGCGCGCCGCTCCACCCCGCGCAGGAACGCGGCGACGGCGGAGGACATTCCGGGGGGAGCTGACTGGGAAGGCGTGGTCATCGGGGCCGACGTGTGCGACCGCGCATCATAGCCATCCGCCGCTATCGCCCAAGCCTTGACAGACCGGCCCACAAACGTTCCACAAGCTGCGGCGCGCGCAAGTGGTTGTTCACAGGGTTCACAACCCTGTCATTCCACTGAAGATGACCGCACGACGATGCTGCATGACAACAATGTTTCACGGACAAGTGATTGATTTTAATAAAAATTAATCATATGGCACTTTTTTGTCCAACATATCCTTTACCCCTCTGAACACCGCTTAACGTCGTATTCGGCGACGTGTATGCACAGGCTTATCCACAGATCATGTGGATAAGCGGCAATCCCTTTTCTTTCCGGCACTTGCAGGCATAACGTCCAAGTCAAGCGAGCTTCCGCGCGCAAATGATGGAAGCACCCGATCCAGCCGATAGACTTCGCGGGTGCCCGATCCGAATGCCGCCGTGTCCGTCCTCCAGGTCGCCCTGCCAGTGCCGCTGCCGCGCCTGTTCGACTATTGCGCGCCGGCCGGGGCGGCGGTCGGTCCGGGTGATGTCGGCCGCCGGATCCGGGTGCCGTTCGGACCCCGGGAACTGGTCGGCATCGTGGCCGGGGTCGGCACGCCGGACGATCCCGCGCAGGCGCTGCGCGAGGCCATCGAATGGCTCGACGACGCCCCGCTGCTGCACGGCGAGCTCGCCGCCTCGCTGCGCTGGCTGGCCCGCTACACCCACGCGCCGCTGGGCGAGGTGCTGGCGACGGCCCTGCCCGCCGCCCTGCGCCGCGGCGAGGCGCTGCCCGATACCCACGCCTGGGCCTGGCGGCTGACCGAAGCCGGCCAGACCGCGCTGGCCGGGCTGAAGGCCGGTGGTCGCCCGCAGCGGCTGGCTGCCCTGCTCGCGCCGACGCCCAGAGACGAGGACGCGCTGGATCTTGCGATGGACGGCTGGCGTGCGGCCGCGCGCACGCTGGCCGGTCGCGGGCTGGCCGAACGCTTCGCGATCCCGGCCTCGCAGCTGGCACCCACGCCCCAAGCCGGCCCCACGCTGCACGACGAACAGCAGCAGGCGGTCGATGCCGTCGCCGCGTGTACCGGTTTTGCCGCGCTGCTGCTCGATGGCGTGACCGGCAGCGGCAAGACCGAGGTCTACCTGCAGGCGATCGCCGACTGCCTGGCGCGCGGGCGACAGGCGCTGGTGCTGGTGCCGGAGATCGGCCTGACCCCGCAGACGCTGGCGCGTTTCCGCGCCCGCCTCGGCGTCCCGGTGCACGCGCTGCATTCGGGGCTGGGCGATGGCGAACGCGCACGGGTCTGGGCCGCCGCAGCGCGCGGTGAGGCGCGCGTCGTCGTCGGCACCCGCTCGGCGGTATTCGTGCCATTACCCGACGCCGGTCTGATCGTCGTCGACGAAGAACACGACGGCAGCTACAAGCAGCAGGACGGCATCCGTTACCACGCGCGCGATTTCGCGCTGGTGCGCGCCAAGGCGCTCGACGTGCCGGTGCTGCTGGGCAGCGCGACGCCGTCACTGGAATCGCTGCAGAACGCCGTCTCCGGCCGCTACGCGCATCTGCGCCTGACCCATCGCGCGGGCGCGGCGAAGCCGCCGACGGTGCGCGTGCTCGATGTACGCAAGCGCCCGCTCGAGGCGGGCCTGTCGCCGGAGATGTTCGCCGCGATCTCCGCCGCACTCGCCGCCGGTGGCCAGGTGCTGGTGTTCAAGAACCGCCGCGGCTACGCACCCGTGCTGCTGTGCCACGACTGCGGCTGGAGCGCGCACTGCCCGCGTTGCAGCACGCCCGATCGTCCGCATCCGATGACCGTGCATGCGGGCGGCCGGCGCCTGCAATGCCATCACTGCGGCCACCGCGCGAGCGCGCCGCTGGCCTGTCCCGACTGCGCGAGTCTCGGCCTCCAGCCGCAAGGCGTGGGCACCGAACGCATCGAGGAACTGCTGGCCGCGCGCTTCAATGATGTGCCGGTATTGCGCATCGACCGCGGCAGCACGCGTCGCCGCGATGCACTCGAAGGCCTGCTCGGCACACTCGGCAGTCAGCCGGGCATCCTGATCGGCACGCAGATGCTGGCCAAGGGCCACGACCTGCCGAACCTGACCCTCGTGTGCGTGGTCGGCATCGATGAAGGCCTGTTCTCGGCCGACTTCCGCGCCGGCGAGAAACTCGCGCAGCTGCTGATCCAGGTCGCCGGTCGCGCCGGCCGCGCCGAGAAAGCCGGTCAGGTGCTGCTGCAGACCCACCATCCCGAACATCCGCTGCTGCTGACGCTGATCCAGGGTGGTTATCACGCCTTCGCCGCGGAAGAACTGATGCAACGCGAGGCTGCGGGATTTCCGCCGTTCGCACCGCTCGCACTGCTGCGCGCCGAGTCGCAGCAGGCCGAACCACCGATGGCCTTCCTGCAGGCCGCGCGCCGCGTGCTCGCGCCGCATGCCGGCCGCGACGCCGCCGGCATGCCGACACTGCTCCTCGATGGTCCGGTAGTCGCACCGATGCCCCGCCGCGCAGGCGTGTATCGCGCGCAATTGCTGATCGCCAGCGACCAGCGCCCGCGCCTGCACGCGATCCTCGATGCGGCCCTGCCGCTGATCCACGCCCTGCCCGAAGCGCGCCGTGCGCGCTGGTCGCTGGATGTTGATCCGATCGATCTGTACTGAGTCGCCCCGGACGCGGATGCGTCAGTCGGCAGCTGCCGGCTTGCGGCGGCCACGTGCACGCGACGCCGGCTTCGCGGCTGGCTGCTTCGGCGCCTCGCGGATCTCGACCGCCTGCCCGACCCGACGCACTTCGAACAGTCCGGTCGCATCGATCAGCGCGCTGAGATTGCGATAGCCGTAGTTGCGCGCATCGAACGAGCCCTGGTTGCGCACGTGGCTGCCAACCTCGCCCAGGTGCGACCAGCCGGCATCGTCGGCGCCCGCGGACACCGCATTGCGCAGCAGCTGCACGAGTTCGCGATCGGCCTGCAGTTCGCCGCCGGTGCGCGGCTTGGTCGTGCCGCCGTTGTCGGCCTCGTCGGCCGCGCGGAGTTTCTCCAGATACAGGAACGTCGAACACGCCTTGACGAACGGCGTCGGCGTTTTCTCCTGGCCGAATCCGTAGACCGCGTAGCCGTCATTGCGCAGGCGCATCACCAGCGGAGTGAAATCCGCATCGCTGGACACGATGGCGAAGCCGTCGAGATTGCGCGCGTACATCAGGTCCATCGCGTCGATGACCATCGCCATGTCGGACGCGTTCTTGCCGGTGCTGTAGGCGAACTGCTGGATCGGGCGGATCGCGTATTCGTGCAGCACTTTCTCCCAGCCCACGAGGTGCTGGCTCTTCCAGTTGCCGTAGGCACGGCGCACGCTGGCGACGCCGTGGCGTGCGACCTCGGCGAGGATCACGTCGATCTTCGCCGCCGGCGCGTTGTCGGCATCGATCAGCAGCGCAATGCGGGTCTCGTTGTCGATGCGGGTGTGGTCGCCCATGGCGGCTCTCCGGTCGGGGGCGCGTGAGACGCGCCGGATGCAGGGGGCTTCAGTCCAGATCGAACAGTTCGCGGGCCATGACGATCGCGTCCTCGCGACCGTTGTGCGCGGGGTAGTAGCGTGGTCGCCGGCCGATCTCGTTGAAGCCTTCGTCGTGATACAGCGCAACCGCATTCGGATTCGACGGCCGCACTTCGAGAAACACGCGCTGCGCACCGTGCTGCCGGGCAAGATCGACCAGCGCGCGGAACAGGCGACGGCCGTGGCCGCGCCCCTGCAGGTCGGGATCGACGCAGACATTGAGCACATGCGCCTCGCCCGCCGCGACGCTCAGTACGCCGTAACCGGCCAGTCGCCGGTCGACATGCAGCACCCACGCCGGATACGCCGCGCGCAGGCAGTCGTCGAAGATCCCGCGCGTCCACGGAAACGGATACGCGCGCAGTTCGATCTCCATGATCGCGTCGACATCGGTCGCACGCATCGGACGCAGTGACCAGTCGCGCGCCGCAGCGGCGGCCTCCGGTATCGACTGCGTGCCGGGCTCAGCCGCCATGACGGCGCAACTGGCGCAGGCGCGGCCACAGGGCGCGTTTTGCCGACGCCGACCGCAGGTCCGACAGCGCGCCGAGACTGCGCACGAATGCGAAGGCGCCGTCGCCATCGCGATGCAGGCCGGCAGCGCGCAGCAACGAATCGACGAGCGGATCGTCCGGCAATACCTGTCCGGGCACCTGCACGCGATAGCGCTCGTGGCCCAGCGCATCGAGCGCCGCGATCTGCAGCGCGTCCCAGGTCACGAGGCGGCCTCCGCGCCTCCGCGGCGCCGCCACAACCACAGCGTCGGGCCCGACAATGCGTACAGTACCGCGGCGATCAGCAGGGTCTTGGGCGGATCCACCCACATCGCGATCAGCAGGCCGACCGCGACGACCAGCGCCACGAACGGCACGCGATCGGCCCTGGGTCCGGTGCCGCTGCCCTTGAAGCTGGTGTAGCGGATGCGGCTGACCATCAGCAGGCCACAGACCACGGTGACCGCGAGCGCGACATAGCGCAGCGCGTCGCCAGTGAAATCGAGTTCGTGGCAGGTCCAGACGAAACTCGCCATCAGACCTGCCGCGGCCGGACTTGCCAGGCCGACGAAATAGCGCTTGTCGACCGTCGCGACCTGACTGTTGAAACGCGCCAGACGCAAGGCCGCACACGCGGCGTAGAGGAACGCGCCGAGCCAGCCGATCTTGCCGAGTGTGGTGCCGTCGAGACGCATCGCCATCAGCGACCAGTGGTACATCACCAGCGCCGGCGCCAGACCGAAACTGATCAGGTCGGCCAGCGAGTCGTACTGCACGCCGAACTCGCTCTGGGTATTGGTCAGGCGTGCGACACGGCCATCGATGCCGTCGAGCACCGCGGCGACGAAGATCGCGATGCAGGCGGCGCTGAAGCGGCCCTGGGACGCGGCGATGATCGCGAAGAATCCCGCGAACAGGCCGCCGGTGGTGAAGAGGTTGGGCAGCAGATAGATGCCGCGGCCGCGGCGCGGGGTCGGGTCGGGTTCGCTCATGCGGGGAGTGTAGCGCCTGCGTCGGGCCGCCCGGCGGCGGCGGTTGCGCCTGCGCCCCGGGAGTGCTGCAATCGCCGCCACATTCGTGCACCTGCCGGGGACCACCATGCGCCGCACTTCCGTGATCGCCCTTGCACTGCTCATCGCGGCCGCGCCACTCGCCGCCAGCGAGGTCTACAGTTGGAAGGACGCGCGCGGGGTGACCCACTACTCGCAGACGCCACCACCGGCCGGCACGCCGTTCGAAGTGCGCAATGTGCACGGCAATGCCGCCTCGTCCACGCCGGTCACGCCTGCACCGGCCGCCGCGCCTGCAAGCGAGGCGGCGACCGCGAACGCCGGCGGCGACTCCCAGTGCGAACTCGCCCGGGCCAACGTCGCCGCGCTCAAGAGCGAAGGCGCGGTGCAGCAGCTCGGCGCCGACGGCAAGCCGCGCGAACTCGTCGGCAGCGAACGCGCCGACCAGCTCGCGCTGTCGGAAGCCGCGGTCCGCGCCTACTGCCGCTGAGACCCGGCCGGCGGGCCGGGACGCGCGGGGCGCATGGCACACTATCGCCCCCCGTTCCCAGCCAGAAGCCGCCGATGCGCCTGTCGCAGTTCCATCTCCGCACCGAGAAAGAAACGCCCGCCGATGCCGAGGTCACCAGCCACAAGCTGATGCTCAAGGCCGGCATGCTGCGCAAGCTGGGCGCCGGTCTCTATACATGGTCCCCACTGGGCCTGCGCGTGCTGCGCAAGGTCGAGGGCATCGTGCGCGAGGAGATGGATGCCGCCGGCGCGATCGAACTGCTGATGCCGGCCGTCCAGCCGCGCGAGCTGTGGGAAGAAACCGGCCGTTGGGAAAAGTTCGGCGGCCAGCTGCTGAAGATGCAGGACCGCAAGGAGAGCTGGTACTGCTTCGGCCCCACGCACGAGGAAGTCATCACCGATTTCGCCCGCAGCGAACTGGCCAGTTACAAGCAGCTGCCGGTGAATTTCTACCAGATCCAGACCAAGTTCCGCGACGAGATCCGCCCGCGTTTCGGCGTGATGCGTGCGCGCGAATTCCTGATGAAGGATGCCTACTCGTTCGACATCGACGAGGCCGGCATGGCCGCCTCGTACCAGAAGATGCATGCCGCCTACACGCGCATCTTCACCCGCCTGGGCCTCGAGTTCCGGTCGGTGCAGGCCGACTCGGGCGCGATCGGCGGTGACGCGTCGCAGGAATTCCACGTGATCGCCGACTCGGGCGAGGACGCGCTGGTGTTTTCGACCGGCTCCGATTACGCCGCGAATGTCGAAGCCGCGCGCGCCGCTGCACCCGCGCCGCGTCCGGCTGCATCGGAAGACCTGCGCAAGGTCGACACGCCGACGCAGAAGACCTGCGAGGACGTCGCCGCCCTGCTCGACATTCCGCTCGCCCGCACCGCGAAGTCGATCGCGCTGATGGCAGGCGAGACCTTCGTGCTCGCCCTGGTGCGCGGCGACCACGCGGTCAATGCGATCAAGCTCGCCAAGGTCGAAGGTCTGGCCGATTACCGCATGGCAACCGAAGCGGAAATCGTTGCGCACCTGGGCGCTACGCCGGGTTTCCTCGGACCGATCAGTGCGGCCAAGCCGATCCGCGTCGTCGCCGATCTGGAAGTCGCCGCACTGGCTGATTTCGTCGTCGGTGCCAATGAAACCGGCTTCCATATCGCCGGCGTCAACTGGGGGCGTGATCTGCCCGAGGCCGATGTCGTTGCCGATATCCGTGACGTCGCCGCCGGCGATCGCGCGCAGGACGGCGGCGAACTGAAGATCGCGCGCGGCATCGAGGTCGGCCATGTATTCCAGCTCGGCCGCAAGTACGCCGAGGCGATGCACTTCAAGGTGCTCGACGCCAACGGCAAGGCAACCGTGCCATTCATGGGCTGCTACGGCATCGGCGTGTCCCGCATCGTCGCCGCAGCGATCGAACAGAACCACGACGCCAACGGCATCCTGTGGCCGCTCGCGATGGCGCCGTGGCAGGTGGCGGTGTGCGTGATCAACCCGAAGAACGAGGCGCATGTGGCCGAGGCCGCCGATGCGCTGTATCGCGAACTCGGCGCCGCCGGTTTCGAGACCGTGCTCGACGATCGCGGTCTGCGCCCCGGCATGATGTTCGGCGACATCGAACTGATCGGCATCCCGCATCGCGTGGTGGTGTCGGCACGTGGCCTGGAATCGGGCGCGTTCGAATATCGCGCACGCAATGCCAGTGAAGCCGAGAATCTCGATCGCGAGGCGCTGTTTTCGCGCCTGCGCGGCTGAGGATTTCAGAGGTGAAACCGACGGTATTTACCGCCGGATAATCCGCAATGTTCACGCGGCCTGCACGCGCGGGTCGCGCAGCCATGCGCAAGGTATTTGTCGACCCGGTATAAACAGGATTAAGATGCCGCCCATGCCAATGGACTGGTATCCCATTAATCAGCCGGAGCCAAATCGAATGGCGTTTGACCTCAATGCATTTTCCCCCCAGCAGCTCGACGCGCTGATCACCCAGGCCAAGGCGCGCAAGACGACGCTCAAGAAGCGCAAGCCGCTGACGGCCGTCCGCAAGAAGCTGACCGACCTGGCCGCGGCCGAGGGCTACAGCATCGCCGAGCTGTTCGGTGGCGCCGCTCCTCGCGCGGCATCTACCGCCGCACCTGCGACGCGCAAGAGCGCCACCAAGGGTCGCAAGCTCGGCAAGGTCGCGCCGAAGTACCGCAATCCGGCGAACAAGGCCGAGACCTGGACCGGTCGTGGCAAGCAGCCGCTGTGGCTGGCCGCGCATACCAAGAAGGGCCGCAAGCTGGAAGAGTTCCTGATCCAGAAGTGATCGCGGCGGCGCACGCCGCGCAGCACCGCTTCGATGACGCCCTCCGCATGGAGGGCGTTTTCGTCTGGAGCGATCAGAGGTTCTTGCGCGCCGGCAACACGACGTTGCCAAACAGCAGGCCGGCGATCAGCGCCAGCACGATATTCATCACCACCAGCACCGCTTCCTGGCCGGCAGCCATGTCCTGCTGCTGCACGAGATTCATCAGCCCGCGCAGGCTGTTGCTGCCGGGCACCAGCATGATCAGTCCCGGCACCCGTATCACCGCGCCCGGACGATTGGCCCAGCGCGCGTAGCCGTTGCCTGCGGCGGTGGTCACCAGTGCGGCGACGAACAGGCCGATGTTCGGCCCGAGCGCCGCGCCGACCCAACGCGAAATGAGATACCCCGACGCGGCGGCGCCCATCACCAGCAGCACGTCGCGACGCCCGGCGCGGAACAGGATCGCGAATGCTCCGGCCGCCGTTGCCAGCGCCGCCCACTCCACCCAGTCCGGCTGCGGCCGCAGCGCGCGCACGTTCGGCGTCACGCCGAGCATCTGCATCAGCGTGAGCGCGATGATCGTGCCGATGGTGAGCTTGAGCACAGTTGTGATCGCGCCGGCGAAGCGCGCGGTGCCCGAGATCAGATGCTGGCTGGTCAGTTCGTTGATCGCATTGGTCAGCGCCATACCCGGCAGCATCACGATCAACGACGCGATGACCACGGTATTGAGGTTCAGTGGCGCAATGAAGGCCGACACCAGAATCGCGACCAGACCGGCAAGCATGCCAGCCAGGGCTTCGTGCGCTTCTTTGAGCCGCGTGCCGTTGCGCGTGACCATGTCGAGCAGGCCGATCAGGAGCCCGATGGTGCCGGCCGTCGCGATGTCCGCCCACGGCAGCCGCCACAGGCCGGCGACGCCCATCGCCACCATCGCGAAGCCCATGACCTGCAGCGCCTTGCCCCAGGCGCGTGGCTCGCGTGCGTCCAGCGCGCGCAGGGCGGCATAGCCCTCGGCCAGATCCATCTCGCCAGCCATGACCTGCTCGGCGATGCGGTCGGTCTCGCACAGCTTGTAGAGATCCACGTCGCCCGCCGACATGCGAATCACGCGGGTGGTGTCGCTGTCGCCCGGCGGCCGCATCGGATCGCTGAACGACAGCACCATGCCGGTCGGGTTCACCCAGGGCTCGCAGTCGACTCCGAGCTGCTGGGTCACCGCGATCACCGCGCCTTCCAGGCGCTGGGCGGTGGTGCCATAGGCATGCAGATGCTCGGCCAGCTCGACCACGAAGGCGATGCGCGTGGCGTAGCTGGCAGTGGTGAGCGGCGTGGCACCTGACATGGGCACAGGATCGCACGGCCACCCGGCGCCCGGTAGGCCGCGCCGCCGTGATGCGCGGCCTCACGCATGATTTCGGTATGCTCACCGGCGTTTGCACCTCGACCGACCGATGCCTGCATGACCGTCCCCCGACACGCCACGCCCAGCGCCGAGACCGGTGACGATGGGTCGCTGCGGCTGCGCGGACACTGGACGCTCGCATACGCCGGCGACATCGAAACGGTGTTGCGCGCGCAGGAAGGCCCGGCCGGTGAGATCGACGCCAGCGGCGTGGATCGGCTGGATTCGGTGGGCGTGTTGCAACTGCTGCGCTTCGCCGAGAAGCGCGATCTGGATTTCTCGACGTTCCGCTTCCGCGACGACCACCACGCGCTGGTCGAGGCGATCGAGGACGTGGCCGACGACCGGCCGAAGAAGAAGCGCGACTACGGCTTCCAGGCTGCGCTTGCGCGCCTCGGCGAGACGATGCACGACAACTGGCGCGAGATCGTCTCGCTGGTCAGTTTCCTCGGCGAAACCCTGATCAAGCTCGGCCGCCTGCTGGTCTCACCGCGGCGCTTCCGCTTGACCTCGACCGTCCACCACATGGAACAGGTCGGTCTCGACGCTGTGCCGCTGGTCGCGCTGCTGTCGTTCCTGGTCGGCGCGGTGATCGCCTTTCTCGGCTCGACCGTGCTCGCCGAATTCGGCGCGACGATCTTCGTCGTCGAACTGGTCTCGATCGCATTCCTGCGCGAGTTCGGCGTACTGCTGACGGCGATCCTGCTGGCGGGCCGCACCGCCAGTGCGTTCACCGCGCAGATCGGCGCGATGGTGAGCCGCGAGGAAGTCGACGCGATCCGCACGCTCGGGCTCGACCCGGTGGACCTGCTGGTGATTCCGCGCGTGGTCGCGCTGATGGTGATGCTGCCGCTGCTGACCTTCATTGCGATGATCGCCGGCCTCGTCGGCGGCCTGACAGTCGGCGCCTTCAGTCTCGACATTCCGCCGCAGGCGTACATGGCGCGCATGTATGAAACCATGCACGTGCGGCACTTCCTCGTCGGCATGTCGAAGGCACCGATCTTCGCGCTGGTCATCGGCCTGATCGGCTGCCTGGAAGGCCTGCAGGTCAAGGGCACGGCGCAGTCGGTGGGTGAGCGCACGACGTCGAGCGTGGTGCAGACAATCTCGCTGGTGATCGTGTTCGACGCGTTCGCCGCGATCTGGTTCATGCACGTGGGATGGTGACGATGTCCGAGACGCCCACCCGCGACCCGCATGCACAGGACGATCCCGGTGACGGGATCGCCATCCGCGTGCGTGGCCTGGTCAACCGGTTCGGCACCCAGGCCGTGCACGACACCGTCGATCTCGACGTGCGTCGCGGCGAGATCCTCGGCGTGGTCGGCGGTTCGGGCACCGGCAAATCGGTGCTGATGCGCAGCATCCTCGGCCTGCAAACGCCGCAGGCCGGCACCATCGAAGTGCTGGGCGCCGATGCACTGTCGCGCGACATCGAAGAGCGCCGCCACATCGAGCGCAATACCGGCGTGCTGTTCCAGGACGGCGCCCTGTTCTCGTCGCTGACCGTGGGCGAGAACGTGCAGGTGCCGTTGAAGGAACACCATCCCGACCTGCGTGACTCGCTGCGCTACGAACTGTCGTTACTCAAGGTCAAGCTGTCCGGCCTGCCGGCGAACGCGCTCGACAAACTGCCGGCGGAGCTGTCGGGCGGCATGCGCAAGCGCGCGGGCCTGGCGCGGGCGCTGGCGCTCGACCCGCCACTTCTGTTCCTCGACGAGCCCACGGCCGGTCTCGATCCGATCGGCGCGGCCGCATTCGACCGCCTGATCCGCACACTGCAGGAAGCGCTGGGGCTGACCGTGTTCCTGATCACACACGACCTCGACACTCTGTACGCTATCTGTGACCGCATCGCGGTTCTGGCCGACAAGCAAGTGGTCGCGGTGGCGCCGGTGGCGGAGATCGAACAGATCGACCATCCCTGGATCCAGGATTATTTCCACGGCCCGCGCGGCCGTGCCGCACGCGATGCCAGGGCCAACGCCCCGGGAGCACACTGATGGAAACCAGAGCCAACTACGTCCTCATCGGCGCGTTCACGCTCATCGCGTCGATCGCCCTGCTCGGCTTCGCGCTGTGGGCGGCGAAGTATTCGTCCGACCGCAGCTGGAACGAGTTCGATGTCGTCTTCCGCGAGCCGGTGACAGGCCTGAGCGAAGGCAGCAGCGTGCAGTACAACGGCATCGCCGTCGGCACGGTCGACACCCTGCAGCTCGCGCCGCAGGACCCGCGTCAGGTCATCGCCCGCCTGCGCCTGCAGGCCAATGCGCCGGTCAAGACCGACACCCGCGCACGCATGTCGATGACCAGCCTCACCGGTTCGCCGATCATCCAGCTCACCGGTGGTTCGCCCGAAGCACCGATGCTGGTCTCGGAAGACAGCGACCGCGTGCCGATCATCCAGACCGAAGCCTCGGCGCTGCAGAACATCTCCGACACCGCGAACCGGCTTGTCGAGCGTCTGGACCAGGTGCTCAGCGAAGAGAACGTTGCGCGCATCTCCAACACGCTGGAGAACATCGAAGGCATGACCGGTTCGGTCGCCGGGCAGCGCGAAGACCTCGCCGCGATCATCGTCAACGCGCGCACCGCCAGCGAACAGCTGGAGCAGACGCTGACCACGACCAACCGTGCGATGACCAACTTCGACCGCGAACTGGTGCAGAAGCTGCCGACGCTGGTGTCGAGCCTCGAAAGCACGCTGGCGCGCATGGACTCGGCCGCCGGTGGCGCCGACACCATCCTCAACGAGAACCGCGCAGCGATCAGCAGCTTCGCCAACGACGGCCTGTCGCAGCTCGGTCCGACGCTGGGCGAACTGCGTTCGCTGGTCCGCGACCTGCGTCGCATCAGTGACCGCCTCGACGCCAATCCCGCGCGTTACCTGCTCGGCCGCGATGCGCCGAAGGAATTCGAACCCGAATGATCACGCTCATGAAGTCCACGCGCAGCGCCCTGCCGCGCCTCGCCGTTGCGCTCGCGTTCGGCACCCTGCTCGCCGGCTGCAGCTCGCTGCTGGGCGGTGGCGGCGGCGACCGCGACCGTTCGACAATCTATGCGCCAGACCCGCGCGTCGCGGCGAACCCGGCCTGGCCGCAAGCGGACTGGCAGCTGATGCTGAGCCCGCCGACCGCCGCACGCATGATCGACAGCTTTCGCATCGCTGTGCGCCCTGTCCCGGCCGAATTGCAGGTCTACCGTGGTGCCAGCTGGTCGAAGACGCCCACCGACATGCTGCAGGACACGGTGCTGCGCACGATGGAGGATTCGGGCCACATTCCCGCCGTGGCGCGCCAGGGCGCGGGCATCACCGCCGACTACAAGCTGGTCATCGACCTGCGTCGCTTCGAGGCCGACTACAACGGCAACGTGCTGCCGGCGGCGACGATCGAAGCCAACGTCAAGCTGATCCACAACATCGACCAGACCGTCGTCGGCTCGCGCACATTCATCGCGGCACAGCCGGCGTCCAGCACCGAAGTCGCGCAGGTCGTCGATGCGTTCTCGGTCGCCCTGCAGAGCATCAGCGGCGAGATGGTCGGCTGGATCCTCGAGTCGGGCAATGCGCATGAACAGTCACATGATCGCAGGCCGCCGGTGTCGACCTCGCCGCGGCGCTGAGGCAACGCTGATCAAGTCCGCTTTTCCTTGTCATTCCCGTGTAAGCGGATTTGCTTTTCAACAGCCGAATGGCTGGGCAATCCAAGGACTTTCGTAACGTCCGCGCAGAGGTCCATGGACTCCCGCCTGATCAGACATGCGTCTGTTGAAAGACGCGGGAGTGACGACTTTTTCGGTGTTGCCCTAAGCTTGTCCGTCGGCTTTCTTCGTGCAGCGGCCGGGCGGCACGCGCTGACCGACGTGCGACCGCGCCGAATGCGCCGCGTCACTGATTTGGGGCTTTCGTTGTGACAGCGCGCCTCAGCGCAGGATCCGCCGGAACGTCAGATTGATCCGCGGTCCGACCGGCCGCGCGGTTCGCGGCAAGGCATGGCGATAGCGTCTCTGGGTATCGCCGCGCATCACCAGCAAGCTGCCGTGCGCCAGTTCCAGCACATGCCGCGCGAATCGTCCCTCCGCATCCGCCTCACGCGCTTTCAGCACGAACCGTCGCGTCGCGCCTAGACTCAACGATGCGATCACCGGTTCGGGACCGAGCTCGCGCTCGTCGTCGCTGTGCCAGCCCATCGCATCCTGTCCATCGCGATACAGGTTGGCGAGCACGCTGTTGAAGCGGATGCCCGCAGCCTCGGACACCGCATCGCGCACCGGCGCCAGTGCTGCAGGCCATGGCTCAGGCGTGAACCGGGTGCCCGAGTAGCGATACACCGCATCTGGATCGCCGACCCAGCAACTGAGCCGCGGCGCCTCGACCTCGCGCCCGAAGATGCGTAACCGGTGGCGCGTCCATGCAATATCCACTCGCAACGCCTCGAATAGCGCATCCGCCTCGACCGCTGGCATCCAACTAGGGGCAAGCTGCACATCGGTGTCGGCCAGATCAGCGATGTCGAACATGCACGGGGACATCCCAACAGCATGCCGCACGTGCTGCGCGGCAGGTCACAGACATGCAGCCGGAGTCGATCCTTGACGGAATTCAGTCGTCCTAGCGATCAAGAGATCGCTGTTCCTCGACCCTGGATCCTGTGGTCCCCGGTCCCAGCCTGAGCGCTGACCACCGGGACTTCTCGATCTCGCTATTGCTTCGCGGGACCCAGGTGGAATCGCGCTGACGCGACCAAACAGTTGGACGCGGTTGAGGCGGCTACGGGATGGGCCCGCAGCCAACCTCAACGCTTCAAGTGAAACTCAGTCCGCGTTCGCGAATGCGACGCCGGTCTTCGTCTTCAACTCTGCTACATCCACGCCGTCTGCCGCTTCGACCAGCACGAGGCCATCGGCGGTCACGTCGAACACCGCCAGGTCGGTGATGATCCGGTCGACCACGCCCACGCCGGTCAGCGGCAGCGTGCACTCGGGCAGGATTTTGTGGCTGCCGTCCTTCGCGACGTGCTCCATCAGCACGACGACGCGCTTGACGCCAGCGACGAGATCCATCGCGCCGCCCATGCCCTTGACCATCTTGCCGGGCACCATCCAGTTCGCGAGATCGCCGCTGCCGGTGACCTGCATCGCACCGAGGATTGCCAGATCGATGTGGCCGCCACGGATCATCGCGAACGAATCGTGGCTGCCGAAGTAGCTCGCGCCCCTGCGCGCGGTCACGGTCTGCTTGCCGGCGTTGATCAGGTCGGCATCGACCTCGTCCTCGGCGGGAAACGGGCCGATTCCCAGCAGACCGTTCTCGCTCTGCAGCCACACGTCGACACCATCTGGAATGTGGTTCGCGACCAGCGTCGGCAGACCGATACCGAGGTTCACGTACGCGCCGTCGGTCAGCTCGCGCGCAGCGCGCGCAGCCATTTCGTCACGGGTCCAGGCCATTACTTCGCTCCTCGCACGGTGCGCTGTTCGATGCGCTTCTCGGGCGTCGTGTTGACGACGATGCGGTCGACGTAGATGCCGGGCAGGTGCACCTGGTCCGGATCGATCGTGCCGATCTCCACCAGTTCCTCGACCTCGACCACGCAGACCTTGCCGGCCATCGCGCAGGCCGGATTGAAGTTGCGCGCGGTCTTGCGGAACACGAGATTGCCGGCAGTGTCGGCCTTCCACGCCTTGACCAGCGCGACGTCGGCGACCAGTGCGGTTTCCAGCACGTAATGCTTGCCGTCGAACTCGCGCGTTTCCTTGCCCTCGGCGACGATGGTCCCGAAGCCGGTCGCGGTGAAGAACGCCGGGATGCCGGCGCCGCCGGCGCGCAGGCGCTCGGCCAGCGTGCCCTGCGGGTTAAATTCAAGCTCCAGTTCGCCGCCGAGGTACTGGCGTTCGAACTCCTTGTTCTCGCCCACGTAGGACGAAATCATCTTGCGGATCTGCCGGGTCTCCAGCAACTGGCCGAGGCCGAAGCCGTCGACGCCCGCATTGTTGGAAATCGCGGTGATGTCCTTGACGCCCGAATCGCGCAGTGCGGCGATCAGCGCTTCGGGAATGCCGCACAGGCCGAAGCCGCCGACCGCGAAGGTCTGGCCGTCGGCCACGATGTCGGCCAATGCCGTCGCGGCATCGGGATACTGCTTGCCGCGTCGACCCGTGGCGGAACTCTGCTCGCTCATTTCGATCCTCATGGCGCAACGGCCTTCGATTCTACCGGTTGCGCGTACACACGGCCTTGGACCTTGGTGCAGTGGCGCAAACGGTCCTGTCCGCGCGAGACGCTAGAATCGGGCTTCCCCACCGATGGATCGACCATGCCCCTGCCCGCCTTCAAGGCCTACGACCTCCGCGGCCGCGTGCCGGACGAACTCAATCCCGCCCTTGCCCGCGACATCGGCATTGCGCTCGCCGCGCAGTTGCCGCCCGGTGCGATCGTGCTGGGCCGCGACGTGCGGCTGAGCAGTCCGGAGCTGCAGGTCGCGTTGTCGGACGGCCTGCGCAGCCAGGGCCGCGAGATCATCGACATCGGCGTCGGCGGCACGGAGGAGGTCTACTTCCAGGTCGACCATCTCGGCGCCGCCGGTGGCGTGATGGTGACTGCCAGCCACAATCCGATGGATTACAACGGCATGAAGCTGGTGCGCGAGCAGGCGCGTCCGATCAGTTCGGACACCGGCCTGTTCGCGATCTCCGACGCGGTCGAGGCAGGCAACCTGCCTGCGCCCGTCGCCACACCGGGCACCGAGACGGCCGCGCCCGACAAGTCGGCCTATATCGATCATCTGCTGGGTTACGTGGAGGCCAAGGCGCTGCGTCCGCTGAAACTCGTGGTCAACGCGGGCAATGGCGGGGCGGGCGGCATCGTCGACCTGCTCGCCCCCCACCTGCCGTTCGAGTTCGTGCGCGTGTTCCACGAGGCCGACGGCAATTTCCCCAACGGCATCCCGAACCCCCTGCTGCCCGAGAATCGTCAGGTGACGGCCGACGCCGTGCGAGAGCACGGCGCGGATTTCGGCATCGCCTGGGACGGCGATTTCGACCGCTGCTTCTTCTTCGACGAGACCGGCGCCTTCATCGAGGGCTATTACCTGGTCGGCCTGCTGGCCGAGGCGATCCTGGCCAAACAGCCCGGCGGCAAGGTCGTGCACGATCCGCGCCTGGTCTGGAACACGGTCGAGCAGGTCGAAGCCGCCGGCGGCGTGCCGGTGCTGTGCAAGAGCGGCCACGCCTTCATCAAGGAAAAAATGCGCGCCGAAGATGCCGTGTACGGCGGTGAGATGAGCGCGCATCACTACTTCCGCGAGTTCGCGTATGCCGACTCCGGCATGATTCCCTGGCTGCTGATCGCAGAACTCGTCTCCACCAGTGGCCGCTCGCTGGGCGATCTGGTGGCCGCGCGCGTCGCGAAGTTTCCGTGCAGTGGCGAGATCAACTTCCGCGTCGCCGATGCGAAGGCCGCGGTCGATCGCGTGATGGCGCACTACGCCGCGCAGTCCCCGGCGATCGATCGCACCGACGGCATCAGCGCCGACTTCGGCGACTGGCGCTTCAACCTGCGCAGTTCCAACACCGAACCGCTGCTGCGGCTCAACATCGAAACGCGCGCAAATCAGGCGCTGCTCGATGCTCGCACCCGCGAACTGTCCGATCTGCTGTCCGCCTGAGGCCTGTCATGTCCACCATTGTTCCGGTTCTGCTCTCCGGGGGCTCAGGCACGCGCCTGTGGCCGCTTTCACGCGAGATGCACCCCAAACAGTTTCTGCCGCTGGTCGGCACGGACACGATGCTGCAGGCGACCTGGTTGCGCGCAGCGCCGCTGGCCGGCGATGCCGGGCCGATCGTCGTCGCCAACGAGGCGCATCGTTTCGTCGTGGCCGAGCAGTTGCAACAGGTCGGTGCGACGCCGGCGGCGATCGTGCTCGAACCGGTCGGTCGCAATACGGCACCTGCGATCGCGGCGGCTGCGCTCGAAGCGCTGCGTGAGACGCCGGATGCGGTGCTGCTGGTGTTGCCATCGGATCATGTCGTGCAGACGCCCGAGGCGTTTCATGCAGCGGTGCGCGCCGCTCTGCCTGCGGCTGAGGCCGGCAAGCTGGTGACCTTCGGCGTGGTCCCGCGCGGGCCGGAAACCGGCTACGGCTACATCAAGGCGGCAACCGGCAACGGCGGCAGCCCTGTGCCTGTCGAGGCCTTCGTCGAGAAGCCCGATCTGGCGCGCGCCCAGGCCTACGCCGCCTCCGGCGATCATTTCTGGAACAGCGGCATGTTCCTGTTCCGCGCCGACGCGTATCTCGCCGAACTCGAACGCCACGCGCCGGCGATGCTGACGGCGGTGCGCGCATCGTGGTCGGCCGCACGCAAGGACGTCGATTTCACCCGCCTCGATGCCGATGCATTCGCCGCGAGTCCATCGGATTCGATCGACTATGCGGTCATGGAGAAGACCGACGCGGCCGTGGTGATGCCGCTGGACGCCGGCTGGAGTGATGTGGGTTCGTGGGCAAGCCTGCGCGAGGTCTCGCCGCAGGATGCCGACGGCAATGCGCATCATGGCGAGGTCGTGTCGATCGACTGCCGCAACACCTACGCCTACGGCGAGCGCCTGATCGCGATGATCGGGCTGGAAGACACGATCGTGGTGGAAACGCCCGACGCGATCCTCGTCGGTCGCAGCGATCGCATTCAGCAGGTCAAGGATGTAGTGGCGGAACTCAAGTCACGCGAACTGCCGCATGCCGCCTGGCATCGCAAGGTCTATCGTCCCTGGGGCGCCTACGACTCGATCGACAACGGTCCGCGTCATCAGGTCAAACGCATCACGGTCAAGCCGGGCGGCGTGCTGAGCCTGCAGATGCACCATCACCGCGCCGAGCATTGGATCGTCGTCAGTGGCACCGCCGAAGTCACCCGCGGCGATGACGTACTGCTGCTGAGCGAGAACCAGAGCACCTACATTCCGCTCGGCGTGACGCATCGGCTGCGCAATCCCGGCAAGGTGCCGCTGGAACTGATTGAAGTGCAGTCGGGCAGCTATCTGGGCGAGGACGACATCGTGCGTTTCGAGGATACGTACGGACGCACCTGATCCCGGCCGACTCGGCTCCAATGCAGAACGGCGCCGAGGGCGCCGTTTTCCTGCCTGCAGACAACGCAGACTCAGCGCTGCGCAGCAGCCAGCGTATCGAGCACCTCCCCCAGCGCAGCCTGCCAGTCAGGCAAGGCGATCCCGAAGTCGCGCTCCAGCGTCGTGGTGTCCAAGCGGGAATACGCGGGACGCCTGGCCGGCGTCGGATAATCGGCCGTGGTGATCGCCTCGACCTTGGGCGCACGCGCGATCAGGCCGCGCGCGACCGCGCCGTCGAAGATCGCTTCAGCGAATCCGTGCCAGCTGGTTTCACCGGCCGCCGTCAGATGCCAGGTGCCAGAGACCGCCGCGTCGGCGCGCAAGATCTGCGCGGTGACATCAGCAATCAGCGCTGCGGGCGTCGGTGTACCGATCTGGTCAGCGACCACGCGCAGCACGTCGCGCTCGGCGCCAACCCGCAACATCGTGCGCAGGAAGTTCTGGCCGTGCGCGGCGTAGACCCACGCGGTGCGGAAGATCAGATGCCGTCCACCCGCGGCGCGGATCGCGTCCTCGCCGGCGAGCTTGCTGGTGCCATAAACGCCGAGCGGCGCCGTGGCGTCGTCGGGACGATACGGACGTGTGCCACTGCCATCGAACACGTAGTCGGTGGAGTAATGCACCAGCGGCACAGCGTGCGCGGCGCACCAGAGCGCGATCGCGCCTGGCGTCTGTGCATTCGCGACCTGCGCCGCGGCGGGCTCGCTTTCGGCCCTGTCGACCGCGGTGTACGCGGCAGCATTGATCACACGCGTCGGCCGCGTCACGTCGAGCAGCGCAACGATCGAATCCGGATCCGAAAAATCCGCAGTCAGGCACCCACTGCCGTCGGGCAGCGTGCCGGTCCGGGTCGTGCCGCGCACATCGCCCAGCGGCGCGAGTGCACGCAGTAATTCCTGGCCCACCTGCCCGTTCGCACCAAAGACCAGAAAGGTCATGCGGCGAACACCGGCAACCGGTCCTCTGCGATGTCAGCAAGCAAGGGCGCGTGGGTGTCCTTGTCGGACAGCAACGGCGCATCGATCCGCCAGTCGACACCGATCACCGGATCATTCCAGCGCACGCCGGCATCGGCTTCCTTCACGTAAACATCGGTGCACAGGTAGCTGAAGACCGCGCTGTCGGACAGCACCGCGAAGCCATGTGCAAAGCCCTCCGGAATCCAGAGCTGGCGCTTGTTTTCCTCGCTCAGGAGTACGCTCTCCCACTGCCCGAACGTCGGCGATCCGCGGCGGAGGTCGACGGCGACGTCGAGCACCTCACCCTGCAACACGCTGACGAGTTTTCCCTGCGGACGCGGCCACTGGTAGTGCAGGCCGCGCAGTACGCCCTTGGCGGAAGACGAGACGTTGCTCTGTACGAAGTTCGTCGGCAGACCCTGCTGGCCGAATCTTTCGGCATTCCAGGTCTCGAAGAAGAAACCGCGCGCGTCACCGAACACGGCCGGCTCGATGACGACGGCGCCCGGCAGTTTGGTCTCGATGACCTTCAACGCACGACTCCACGTTCGACGAGAGACATCAGGTACCGGCCGTAGCCGTTCTTGGCCAGCGGCTTCGCCAGCGCGGACAGCTCCTCGGCATCGATCCAGCCGTTGCCGAATGCAATCTCTTCCGGACAACACACCTGCAGGCCTTGGCGGTCCTGGATGGTCTGGATGAAGTTCGAGGCTTCATGCAGAGATTGGTGCGTGCCGGTGTCGAGCCAGGCATAGCCGCGACCGAGCTGCTCGAGATACAGCGCGCCATCGTCGAGATAGCGGCGGTTGAGATCGGTGATCTCCAGCTCTCCGCGCGACGAAGGCTTCAGTTCGGCAGCGTAATCGCTGGCACGCCCGTCGTAGAAATAAAGACCGGTGACGGCATAGTTCGAACGCGGTTTCCCGGGCTTCTCGGCGATATCGATGACTCTGCCGGCTGCATCGAACTCCACCACGCCGTACCGTTCCGGATCGTTGACCCAGTAACCAAACACTGTCGCGCCGTCGCCGCGCGCATCGGCGCTCTTGAGCGTATCGGTCAAGCCGTGGCCGTGGAAGATGTTGTCGCCCAGCACCAGGCAGCTCGGTTTGCCGCCCACGAAATCGCGGCCGATCAGATACGCCTGCGCCAGACCATCCGGACTCGGCTGCACGGCGTACTGGATGTCCATGCCCCACTGTGAACCGTCGCCGAGCAGTGTCTGGAACAGCACCTGCTCGTGCGGCGTATTGATGATCAGCACCTCGCGGATGCCGGCCAGCATCAACACGCTGAGCGGGTAATAGATCATCGGCTTGTCGTACACCGGCAGCAGTTGTTTGCTGACGCCCTTGGTGATCGGATACAGCCGCGTGCCGGAACCGCCGGCGAGGATGATGCCCTTGCGTTGCGTCATGGTCGTTCCTGTACGCCTTCCCCCGCCTGCGGGGGAGGGTTGGGTGGGGGCAAACCGTCAGGCCGCAGTGCCGATGCGTTCCAGGCGATATCTGCCATCGAGAATGGCCTGCACCCAATCCTGGTTGGCGAGGTACCAGTCCACGGTGAACTCGATTCCGCTCTCGAATGTGTGCTCGGGCTTCCAGCCGAGTTCACCCTGTAGTTTCGAAGCATCGATCGCGTAGCGTCGGTCGTGACCGGGGCGGTCCTTGACGTACGTGATCTGGCTGCTCCGCGGCTGACCATCCTCGCGCGGACGGCGCGCGTCGAGCAGACGGCAGATCGTCTCGACCACCTCGATGTTCTGACACTCCGAATCGCCGCCCACGTTGTAGGTCTCGCCGACGCGGCCCTTCTCGAGCACCGTGCGGATCGCCGCGCAGTGGTCGGTGACGAACAGCCAGTCGCGGACCTGCTTGCCATCGCCGTAGACAGGCAGCGGCTCGCCGGCCAGCGCCTTGGCGATCACCAGCGGGATGAGCTTCTCGGGGAAGTGATACGGCCCGTAATTGTTCGAGCAGTTGGTGGTGAGCACCGGCAGCCCGTAGGTGTGGTGGAACGCACGCACAAGATGGTCGGACGCGGCCTTCGACGCCGAGTACGGCGAGTTCGGCGCGTAGGGCGTGGTCTCGGAGAACCTGCCGGTCTCCCCGAGCGTGCCGTAGACCTCGTCGGTCGAGACATGCAGGAAACGGAACGCCTCGCGTCGGCCGTCAGGCAAGGCCTTCCAGTAGTCGCGCACCGACTCGAGCAGACCGAGCGTGCCGACGACGTTGGTTTCGATAAACGCGGCCGGGCCGTCGATGGACCGGTCGACATGACTTTCGGCGGCGAAGTTCAGCACCGCATCGGGCTGGTGCTCGGCCAGCAGACCGGCGACTAGCGCGCGGTCGCCGATGTCTCCATGCACGAACACGTGGTTCGGATCGGATTCGATCGACGCCAGCGTCTGAAGATTGCCTGCATAGGTCAGGGCATCGAGATTGATCACGCGGACGCCGCGACGTACGGCCTCCAGTACGAAATTGCCGCCGATGAAACCGGCGCCGCCGGTGACGAGCCATGTGGGCACGCATCTACTCCTGTGAACAGCCGTGGGCATCAGGAGACGCCCGACGGGAAGGATACCGGCTCGCTCCGGGTTGCCCGCCTGAACATGAATGACGCGCTGCCTTTCCGTCCATTCGCACCCCGCGGGCGCCCCGGCTAGAATCGTCGGATTGCCCCGCGCCAGCCGCCGCGGCCGGGTGATCCGCAACGCACAAGGAATGCCCCACCGATGAAGATCCTCGTCGCCTACAAGCGCGTGGTGGACTACAACGTCCGCATCCAGGTCAAGCCGGACGGGTCCGGCGTGGTCACCGATGGCGTCAAGCTGTCGGCCAACCCCTTCGACGAGATCGCGCTGGAAGAAGCCCTGCGCCTGCGCGACAAGGGCATCGCCACCGAGGTCGTGGTCGCGACGATCGCCCCCGCCGACGCCCAGGCGCACCTGCGCAACGGCCTGGCCATGGGCGCGAACCGCGCCATCCACGTGGTGTGCGACCAGGCGATCCAGCCGCTGACCGCCGCCCGGACCCTGCTCAAGCTGGTCGAGAAGGAACAGCCGGACCTGGTGATCCTCGGCAAGCAGGCGATCGACGACGACGCCAACCAGACCGGCCAGATGCTGGCGACGCTCTGGGGCCGCCCGCAGGCGACGTTCGCCTCGAAGGTCGAGATCGCCGACGGCAAGGCCACGGTGACGCGCGAAGTCGACGCCGGCCTGGAAACGCTCGAAGTCGACCTGCCGGCCGTCGTCACGACGGACCTGCGCCTCAACGAGCCGCGCTTCATCAAGCTGCCGGACATCATGAAGGCCAAGAGCAAGCCGATGGAGTCGATCCCGCTCGCGGATCTTGGCGTCGAGTTGGCCGACACACTGAATACCACGCTGCACGAGGCCCCGACGAAGCGCGGCAAGGGCGTCATGGTCAAGGACGCAGCCGAACTGGTCGCCGCGCTCAAAGCCAAGGGCCTGCTGTAAATACCCCTCTCCCGCTTGCGGGAGAGGGTCGGGGTGAGGGCGCTTTTACCAGCCGCCGCCTCCGCTCTCCCACGCAAGCGCAATGACCGGAGCTCCACAATCATGTCCAAAGTCCTTGTCATCGCCGAGCACCTCGACGGCACCCTGAACGCCAGCGCGACCGCCAAGACCGTCGCCGCGGCGCAGGCGCTGTCGCCCGAGTCCATTGATGTCGCGGTGTTCGCCGCCGACCCGGCCGGCGCCGCCGCCGAAGCCGCCACGATTGCCGGCGTGTCGAAGGTCCTCGCCGTTGCGAATGCCGCCAATGCGCAGGCGCTCGCGCAGGTGCTGGGCCCGCAGATCGCGAAGCTCGCCGCTGGATACAGCCACGTCTTCGCACCGTCGACCACGTTCGGCAAGGACCTGCTGCCGGTCGTCGCCGCGCTGCTGGGCGTGAACCAGATCTCCGACCTGATGACGGTCGAGAGCAGCCACGCCTTCAAGCGTCCGATCTACGCCGGCAACGCGATCGTCACTGTCGAAGCCCCGGCCGACCAGCCGGTCGTCGCCACGGTGCGCACCGCGTCCTGGCAGGAAGCAGCACGCGGCGGCAGCGCCACAGTCGAGACCACCAGCGTCGACGCCGAACTGCCCACACACACCCGCTTCATCGGCCTCGCCGCGGGCAGCACCGATCGCCCCGACCTGCAGAGCGCCAAGCGCGTCGTCTCGGGCGGCCGCGGTGTCGGCTCGGAAGAGAACTTCAAGATCGTCTTCGACTTCGCCGACAAGCTCGGCGCCGCCGTCGGCGCCTCGCGCGCCGCAGTCGATGCCGGCTACGTGCCCAATGAACTGCAGGTAGGTCAGACCGGCAAGATCATCGCGCCGGAGTTGTACGTCGCCATCGGCATCTCTGGCGCGATCCAGCACCTGACCGGCATCAAGGACGCCGGCACGATCGTCGCGATCAACAAGGACGCCGACGCGCCGATCTTCGAGATCGCCGACATCGGCCTGGTGGGCGATCTGTTCAAGGTGCTGCCGGAGCTGGAAGCGGCGCTCTGAATCGCTCGCGCCGGCAAGGGAACACCACTGAATGAAGCACGTACTGATCGTGTTCGGCACACGACCTGAGGCCATCAAGATGGCCCCGGTCGTGGCGGCTCTGCGCAGCATGCCCGGAATCGAAACGGCGGTCGCCGTCACTGCCCAGCATCGACAGATGCTCGACCAGGTGCTGGACCTGTTCGGCATCGTGCCCGACGACGATCTGGACCTGATGCAGACCGATCAGGGCCTGCCGGACCTGTTCGCTCGCATACTTGCAGGCATGTCGGATGTCATCGCCCGGCGCAAGCCGGATCTGGTGCTCGTTCATGGTGACACCAGCACCACGCTGGCCACTTCACTGGCGGCCTTCTACGCCAAGGTGCCGATAGGCCATGTCGAAGCCGGACTGCGCACTGGCAATATGGACGCGCCCTGGCCTGAGGAAATGAATCGCCGACTGACCGCACCGCTCGCCACGCTGCACTTCGCTCCGACGACGAGCTCCCGCTCCAACTTGATTGCCGAAGGCATCGCGTCATCAGCGATCCACGTCACCGGCAACACGGTGATCGACGCGCTGCTGGACGTGACAAGCCGCCTCGATGCCGACCCGGCACTGCGAGCATCTCTCGCTACCCAATTCCCGTTCCTGGACCAGAACCGCCGTATCGTCCTCGTCACCGGCCATCGTCGAGAGAACCTCGGGCGGGGATTCGAATCGATCTGTCGAGCACTGCTGGCCCTGGCCTCCCGAGACGATGTCCAGATCGTTTACCCGGTACATCTCAATCCCAATGTCCAGGCACCGGTCCAGCGACTGCTGGCCGGGAACAAGAATATTCACCTGGTTCCACCGCAGGATTATCTGCCTTTCGTCTATCTACTCACCCGGGCCCATCTCATCCTCACCGATTCGGGCGGCATCCAGGAAGAAGCCCCCTCCCTCGGCAAGCCCGTACTGCTGATGCGCGATCGTACGGAGCGCCCAGAAGCAGTCGAAGCTGGAACGGTGCAACTGGTCGGGGCGGAAGAGTCGGGCATCATCCGCGCCGCAAGTGCATTGCTTGATGACGAATCCTTACATGCCGAGATGGCGAGAGCGCACAATCCTTACGGTGACGGCTATGCCGCCGGCCGCATCGCATCGCTGGTCGACGCATGGATCGCGCCCTAGCGCACCACTCGCACTGGTGGTGCACCCCACGCTCTTTCGCGTGCGTTTCACGCCTGCGCCGCCGGGAAACTGATCGTTGACGCGGCCGCACTCATTTCCAGGCACCACGATCACCGCACGGACAACACAACCATGAAGATCGCCATCGTCGGTATCGGCTATGTCGGCATCTCCAACGCAATCCTGCTGGCACAGCACAACAGCGTCACTGCGGTCGACATCGACGTTAAGAAAGTCGACTTGATCAATCAACGCAGATCGCCCATCCAGGATGAGGAGGTCGAGCGTTACCTGCAGTCCGCCGAACTCGATCTGATTGCGGTGACGGATGGGACATCCGCATTCCGTGAAGCAGACTTGGTCATAGTCGCCACCCCCACCGACTACGACGAGAAGAGCAATTGCTTCAATACCAGCTCGGTTGAAAGCGTGATCCAACAGGTTCTGGAAGCAAAGCCAGATGCATTGATTCTTGTGAAGTCCACGGTCCCGGTCGGATTCACCCATCGGATACAGGACTTGCTCGGCAGCAAAAACATCCTGTTTTCGCCGGAGTTCCTGCGCGAGGGGCGCGCACTCTACGACAATCTCCACCCGAGCCGAATCATAATCGGAGAGATTTCAGAGCGAGGAAAATCCCTGGCCGAGCTGTTCCAACAAGGAGCCAAACGCAAAGATGCTCCGGTGCTTCTTACCAGCGCAACCGAAGCCGAGGCCATCAAGCTGTTCGCCAACACCTATCTCGCGATGCGCGTAGCCTATTTCAACGAGCTTGACAGTTATTCCCAGGCTCACGATCTAGACACCAGAGCCATCATCGAAGGTGTCGGACTCGACCCTCGCATCGGGAATCACTACAACAATCCGTCCTTCGGTTACGGCGGCTATTGCCTGCCGAAAGACACCAGACAACTGCTGGCCAACTACGAAGAGGTCCCCCAGAACCTGATCCAGGCCATCGTCCAGTCCAACTCCACTCGCAAGGATTACATTGCCGACGAGATAATCCGGCGCAAGCCGCGCACCGTCGGCATCTACAGACTGATCATGAAAGCAGGGTCGGACAGCTTCCGCACATCGAGCATCCAGGGTGTGATGAACCGCCTGAAGGCCAGCGGCATCAAGATCGTGATCTACGAGCCTGTGATCGAAGAGGATGTGTTCCTCGACTCCCCGGTCATTCGCGACCTGGATCAATTCAAAGCGATATCCGACGTCATCGCAGCCAATCGCTTCACACGAGAGCTGATCGGAAGCGAGAGAAAAGTTTATACAAGGGATCTGTTCGGCGCCGACTGAGCCATCACTCTTTCTGTCGCCCCCGACGATTCGATCAGGAATCCCGGGGGCACCGAAGCCCCACTCCTTGGTCCTTACTTCCGCGTTGCGTCAGAGAACATAGGTGGCATACACCGAGGAGGTCGCGTCCTCCCTCACGAGATTGCCATGCACCGCCCGTCCCCGGACCCTCAGTTTTACTACCGAGCGGCCGGGCTTCTGCAAACTCGCGCGAATGTCCTCACCCCTGTCTTCTGACTGGGAGTCAAGAATAAATCCCTGCGCCTTGAGGATGTCCAGCGATCGCCCTGCCGCTTCTGCGGCGGAGGCACCCGTCATCTCGATGTATATCTGACGCTCCTCGACACCGTCATTCTTCTGGACACGATCGTAGCGCAGGTATCCTCCCTGCCCCGCCAGCAACTCCGTCTTGAGCGCGGCCAGTTCCGGAACCTCCTCCTGTTCCCGCGCCACGGGAGACGCCTCTGCCCCATTCACGCTTTGCGCGTGGCGGGCGGCATCCTGTTCATTTTCCCCGCAAGCGGTTACAAGCAGCAGCAGGGACACAGAGAGCAGGAGGCCTTTGAATGAAGAGCGCCGCACATCATGGGAATTCATATCAACCCTCTAATAGGTCAGAAGTTCTATTGAAAACGGAAGGATAATCAATCCACAACCAGTCTTCATCCAATTACACGGCGCCAGCCAATGCTCGCATCGGCGACCCGTTTCAGGACGGTTGACTCGCCAACTGCCGACGGCCCCATGATCTCGATCATGCCGGGCCGCTCAGGACGCGACCCCGAGCTTCGCCAGGACCGGATCATACCGGGCGGTAAGGTCCAGCAAGAGCTTCGTGCCGAGCCGGCATTCAGCATCGAGCCCGAATGCCGACTCGAACAAGCGCCGCGAATTGAAGCCCGCCATCGAATAGAGCACCGGATCCATCTCGTTGAGCATTACCGCGCCCCAGGTTCCCATCCGGTGCTCCCAATAGAAGATGTCCAGTGCGTCAAGACCCGGAAATTTTTCAGGATATCCCGCACGCTCGATGAAGCCCGCGAACGCGGTATCGGCGAACGAACGTACCGCCCGCGCGGGACGCTCAACGCGTCGGGTGAAATAGAGCGCGGACAACGCCTCTGGCGAGATCACGTCCAGCACACGGTTATGACGGTTGTAGAAACCGCGCAGGATCTCGCCGCCGTACCCGCGCAGGAAGACACCGCCAGACCGGGCGACCAGGCCTGTATTCGCCGTCAGGGACGAAGCTCCTCTCGAGAATCCAGTCGCAAGCCGGGTGGCAAGCCTCAGCGGCTCGTCCTTGGCGGCCTCCGTCCTCCGGCCGACAGGCACGAAGGTGTGTTCCCCTCCGAGGTAGCGAGCCATCGCCTCTACAATCTCACGCTCTCCCGCCTGCAGACGGCCCCCTTCCCAGGTGAAGTAGGAACCCGAAACGCCATAGCGCCGAAGACCTGCAATCAGTGCACGGCCGTCGGTGCCGCCGGTGACGCCCAGCAACGGCAGATATCTGGGCGACAGATACTCGGCGGTGCGCGCAAAGTACTCGTCACATTCCTGGAAGAATGCCTCCGTCGTAGTCGGCTTCGGAGGAACGACCGGCCAGTAGCGGACAGCACGGCACAAACCGAGGTCGAGGCAGGTATTCGGGATCAGGGCAAAAATCGACCTGTACATGGTCGAATCACCCGGCAGATAACTCGTCCCGCGCTGCGAATACTCGTCGCTGTCCCTGAACGCAACCGCCGCCGGGCATATCTCATCGCCGAACGTTTTCGCCAGCAGGGCCGCGTGGGACGCAAACGCCAGCGCCTCCCCTGTGCGGTAGTAAACCGAACGAGCACCGAAAGCATCGTGATAGACACGCGAGCCGGATGCGCCACGCGCGATCAGTGCAAAACGTCCGCCGAGCTGATCGAGAGCCGATGGATCACCGTCACGCGCGAGCCGTGCCAGAAGGGACTCGACACTTTCTCCACCGTGGGCGACATATACATCGCCCACGGCCAGCACATGCCAGTCCATCCCGACCAGTTCCCGCACAACCGCCTCAGGATGCACCCAGACCGTCAAGCCGGGAACATCGAAGTGCTTCCAACCCTTCAGCAAGCCCGGGAACGGAGGCGTGCCATCAGAAGAAGCGAGAAAGCCGAAGCGGAACGCGCGATCCGCCGCTCCGGCAAAATCAGAGTCGGAAGGTACGCTCATTGCGTGGCAAACAGCCTTTAACGTCGAAGATGATACCGCCCGGCTTCAGGATCCCGTCGAGATCGACGGTGGCCTCGTCACCCACAAACTGTTTGTGTGCCACCGCGAGCAGAACGGCATCATAAACGCCCTTTTCCGGAGCAGGTGCCAGAGTCACGCCGTACTCGAGACGCGCTTCATCTGGATCGACCCAGGGATCGTGGACGTCGATCTCCGCATTGGTATCTTTCAACTGCGCGATGACATCCACAACCTTTGTGTTCCTGACGTCCGGACAGTTCTCCTTGAATGCGAGTCCGAGTACGAGGATGCGGGAACCAACGATGTTCAGGCGTGCGCGCGCCATCAGCCGCATCAGCCTGTCAGCAACGTATGGCCCCATATCGTCGTTGATTCTTCTTGCAGACAGGATCAACTCAGGGTTGTAGCCGAGCATCGCAGCCTTGTGAGCGAGATAGTAGGGATCGACGCCGATGCAGTGCCCGCCCACCAGCCCTGGCACGAACGGCATGAAATTCCACTTCGTCCCGGCCGCAGCGAGCACTTCATGGGTGTCGATTCCGACTCGATGGAAGATAACGGCCAACTCGTTCATCAGCGCGATATTCACGTCCCGCTGCGTGTTCTCGATGACCTTGGCGGCCTCGGCGACCCGGATCGAGCTGGCCTTGTGAGTGCCGGCGGTGATGATCTCGCGGTAGAGGGCATCAACATAATCGGCGATCTCCGGCGTCGAACCGGACGTGACCTTCACGATCTTCGTCACGGTCCGCTCCTTGTCGCCGGGATTGATCCGCTCGGGGCTGTACCCGCAGAAGAAGTCCTCATTGAAGCGAAGCCCTGAGGCCTGCTCGAGCACGGGCACACAGACTTCTTCGGTGACTCCCGGATATACCGTGGATTCGTAGATCACCACGTCACCCTTCTTCAGCACGCTGCCGATTGCCGCACTGGACTTGAGCAGCGGATCGAAATCGGGCCTGCGTGCCGCGTCGATGGGAGTCGGCACGGTGATGATGTAGACGTTGCAACCTGCGAGTTCCTGGAGCTGCTCGGTGTAGGTCAAGGATCCAGCCTGTGCGAGATCATTGGCCGACACCTCCAGCGTCCGATCAACGCCTTCTCGAAGTTCATTGATGCGGGACGAGCTGATGTCGAACCCCACAACCGGCATGCTCCGTCCGAAGGCGACCGCGAGGGGAAGGCCTACATAACCGAGGCCGACGACAGCAAGACGTGTATTCGATAGTTCCATTTTGTTCTTCCAGTAGTTCAATGTTCGACGGCGCGCTTGATCACCGGTTCAAGGTGGGGCGCGAGAGTCCTCGCGAAGGTCGCGGTCAGGTGATGGCGATCACGCCAGATGACCTGCCCGTCACGCACGGCTGGGCAGTTTCCACCTTCACAGATGTACTCGTTCATATTGACGAACTCCACGCCCGCACCTCCTTGCTCGATGGCGAGCAGGATGGAGTCGGGGGACCTGAGCGCCCTCTCCAGAGGCGTGTCACAGTCGCTCACCCGGATACCCGGTGTACTGACGCAATCAGGCACGTTCTTTGCCATCCACGGAGTGTCACCGATCACCGCGACACCGATGCCATTGTCCCGCAGTGTTCGCCAACGGCTGGTCAGGCCGCGAGCGAGCACTTCCTGGCTTTCACTGCGATCGACTCCAAAAGCGACATGCCCTCGCGACTGGCTCATAACGACGGCATCGGGTCGCATATCCAGGAGGATATCCATCAGCTTCCGGTTCCACTCGGAGCACGCTTTGTACTCGCGCCCGCCCGACGTGACGGTGGTGTCTGAGAACGCACACGCCGATTTGGTGAAGGTGTACAGCGCCCATCCGTTCCGCTCCGCCAGTTCCTGCACCGCCGGCTCCCAGTGGCCGGCGTGGGAGTCGCCGGTCAACACCAGACTGATCTCTGCATCCTCCGGGCCATAGCGGCAGAACTTTGGCTCAGAAGGAGCTTGGAGAACGTGGCATCCTTTCGCATAAATTTCGGGATTATCGGACTTGGCGCGCAAGGCCAGCTTTGCTAGCTCCAAGCCAGAAGATTGCTCGACGGACGGAATGTCCGCACTGACTTGCATCCCGGTACTTTCAGCCACCGCACGCGCGAGCGCGGGCGCCAGGGTGCGCGAATAGGTCGCAGTGAGATGACCGCCCGTCCGGTAGACCGGCACGTTACCGACGACGGCACCGCAACGGTCCGAGAGGCAAAATGCATCGCTCAGGTCGAGCAGATGCGCGCCCGCGACGTTGCGGGAAGCGAGCAGCGCGGGATCCGTATCCGTCAATGCTCTCGATCGGGGCACTTCACACTCGCCGATATTGTCCACTTCGGCGCAGGCACGTCCGAGACTCGGGGTGCCCCTCAGGAAGGCGACGCTCCCGGTGTCGGCGGCAACCCGGTTCGCGAATGTCGCCATGGATTCCGCGAGTGCGATCACCCGCTCGTTGCGGGACCCGCCAGCCGCAACTCGCGATGAAGGCGACTGGGCAATCAGCAGCAGATCCGGCTTCCATTCACGAATACGCTCCGACACGGCCTCACGCCAGGTCTGGCAGGACGCTGATGGATTGCCGTCCGAGTCTACCGGCATCGCGTCTCCCAACGCGCACCCCGTTTTGACGATGACATGCAGTCGCCATCCGTTGGCCGCGGCGATTGAGTCCAGCGCGGGCTGCCACTGGGCTGCGTAGGTGTCTCCGACCAGCACCACATGGGTTTCTCCATGCGGATTTCCGTACGCACATACCTCGACCTTGGAGCTGCTGCCCCGCGCCATGCATCGCTGCAGGTAAGGCGCAGGAAAGTCCTTCTTCGCATGCTCTGGACTGGGCAGGATCTCGGCCGGGGCCGCGACGACATTGTCGGTCAGTACCAACGCGCCCGGATGGGTCGGTCGATCGTCCGGCGAGGATGTCGCAACCCCTACTCCGCCCTCCCGGTTCGCATCCCAAGGTCTTGTCGCAGCCCAGGCGGCAGCGAGGCAGGCAAGGATGCAGAATACGGCGAGGGCGAACGCGCGGACCGAGGCGGATGGTCCGTCACCTGCGTCCCGAAACCTGTCTTCCACGAGCACCTTGGTCTGGTGCGCCAGCGCGCACGAAACCACCAGCAACGCGATCCCGTCGATGAGACCCGGCGAGCGCCCGGCCACGGCCGCGTAGAAGACGATTACCGGCCAGTGCCAGAGATAGAGCGAATAGGAAATATCGCCGAGGTACTGCAGGATCCGGGCGCGCAGCAGCGTATACGCGCTGAACAGACGCGGCGAATCGCGCCCCATGATCACCAGCGCGGTCCCGAACACTGGCAACGCCGCCGCGTAACCCGGGAAGGGGGTGGTCTCGTCGAACCGGACGACGGCGAACGCGATCATCGCCAGGCCGCACCACGCCAACGCATCGCGGATCGTCTGCGGCAACGTCTTCCAACGCGTGGTGACCGCCAGAAGGCCACCTACGCCCAGCTCCCATGCACGCGTCAGCGTCGAAAAATAGGCAAGTGCCGGATTGGTCGAAGTCAGCCATATCGAGTACGCCAGGGATGCCACGACGACCAGTAGCACCATTGCCGCGAAGATGCGCCCCGGACGGCGCTTCACCGCAGCAGGCAGCAACCCCAGCAGCATCAACAGAAGCGGCCAGGCGATGTAGTACTGCTCCTCGACCGACAACGACCAGAAATGCATCACTGCGCTGGGTGCGGACTCCGCGGCCAGGTAATCCACCGCCTGCGCACCCAGCCACCAGTTCTGTACATAGAGCGTGCTAGCGACGATGCCCGATACGGTTTCCTCCCAGCGCGTTGCGGGCAGCAAGGGGAGCAGGAACGCGACGGCGATCAGCACCACTGCTGCAGCAGGAAGCAATCGACGGATGCGCCGGACGTAGAACGTCCCGACCTGGATCCGTCCCGTTGAATCGAACTGCCTGAACAGGATTCCTGTAATCAAGTAGCCCGAAATCACGAAGAACACGTCGACACCGACGTAACCGCCCGGCAACGCTGACGGCCAGATATGGAACACGAGAACCGCAAGTACCGCGATCGCCCGGAGCGCCTGGATCTCGAGACGGAAACCGCCTCCGGCAAGCCCGGACACACTGGCGCCATGATTCGACCCGCCGCTCATGCGCAACGCTCCCCGGCATTACCCGGCTGCAATCCGTAAGCCTCGACAAGACGACTCACATAGGATTCATGGCTGAAGTTGGAACGCACATACCCGCGCGCGCGTTCGAGAACGGCATGCTTCCTCTCAACATCCGCCTCCAGCGCCTGGACCATTTCGAGAACACGCTCCGGCGTGCAATAGACCGCCGCATCGCCGAAAACGGGACGATACTTGTGAGGCAGCATCACGACACAGCCACCTGCGATTGCCTCGAGCATCGACCGGCCGAATGCTTCGACGATGTTGTCGTTGTCGAAATAGACGAAGTAATCGATCCCCGCGAGGAAGTCCTTGACATCCTCGGCGCCATAGGGAAGTAGCGTCCAGTTGGTGGGAACGGGGCGTGCGCCCAGCAGTTCGCGACAGGTGCGGCCCCCCCCCATGATCCTGACTTCCAGGCGATCCGTATCCGGATACGCCGCCAGCAGCGCATCGACGTCACCCGGAAATTTGAGCGGATTGTCACGGGAATAGCGACCGATGATCGGCAGGCCAGAACGATCACGGCGCAGCTCCCAGTCATCGGGATCCAGAATGCCGGGCATGTCGAACTCCTCAAAGAGGACCTGGGGAAGCAGTCCACTCAGCGCAGCCCGGACCTGTGGGCCTTGCGGCACCCAAGTCGGGTCCAGCCCCCAGAGCGCCCGCGCATTGCGGATGCAGTCGCTGACGACGTAACGAACATCGCTTCCATCGATCTCGCTGGGTGCCTGGTTGGCGACGACGATGGCGGCACCGATCCGCCACTCGAACTTCTGGGATTGGACGAACTGCAGAATCGGCGGGTACCGGAGAACCAGCAGGCGAACGCGTACACGATCGGAGTACACGAGCTGCGTGACGACACCTTCGTGGATCAGATCCCGAATCGGCGTACACAGCGGCTTTGTCTCTTTTGTCATGAAGCGAAAGGCCTCTACATGACATATCCCAACACGGTACCCCGCGGCGACTAGCGCCCGGATTTCTTCCAGCATGGACTTCTGCGGACCGCCGTACTGCCGCCAGTCGCCGACGAGGGCGACATCGTATTCCTGTTCCATGTCACGCTGGTCGACGTGGAACCGCAAGGGGGCAGGAAATGGTCTGTTTGCGACCGCCCCATCCCTGAAGGGAGAGTCCTGACCGGCACGAATCGCCGCATGCCAGCGTTCGTACGCCTCCCGGTAGGCCGTGCGCGCGGGATGGCGCCAGCCCGGCTTGAACTCCGCCCGCGAGAGAGAACCGGATGCCAGCCGCACGACTGCCAAGGGCATGCCCTCGTCCAACTCCAGCACCGGACGCCCGAACGCGGCGGCAAGTCGCAGTGCGTACTCCGTATCGGCGGCCTTTCTCACGCTGTCGAAGAAGCCGATCCGAGCCATCGCGGTCCCGCGCCTGAACATCAGGGACGATGCGTTACTCTGGATCGCCGCGCTCCCTGGATTGGCGAGCCGCAGATCGGGACTCACCCTGATGCTGGCGCTGCGCGTCGCTATCAGGGCCGCATCATCGAGAAGCGGACGCAACTGGAATTCGACGCGACGCGGGTGGCTGTAGTCATCAGAATCCTGGAAGGTAATGAACTCACCTGTTGCAGACGACAAGGCTGTATTCCGGGCGACGTAGGTACCTTGATTGCGGACGTGGCGGAGGACCCTAATCCGATCGTCCAAGCGTTCGCATGCATCGAGTATCTCGCATCCGGAAACGGATGCGTCGTCGACCACGATGACTTCAAGCCGCCTCCATGTCTGCTGCAATACCGACCTCAGCGAGGTCAGCAGCGCTTCCGTCGGATTGAATGCTGTAACGACTACGGTCACCAGCGGCCCTTCGTCGATACGACCGCCGCCTCCTACGGGAAACGCGATCCTTTCGAATCTCGATTCACTTGGCGTCGAACTTTCAAGCAACGTCATCGGCTCCAAGCCACAGCGCGTGAACACCTCATTGAAAGCTTGAAGCCATACCTCCTCCTTGCCTCCCCAACGAGGGTGCACAAGGTCGATTTCCGCCTGTAGCCTGTCGTCCTTCCGCAAGGTCAGCATCTTGGTTAGCTGCCTAGCAAGCGTGGGATATCCGGACTCAAGGGCGGCATCCACGAAAGTCTCGGACAATCGCTTGTCGGCCATGCCCGCCCCATGAACCGAAACCACGCCTTCGCATAGCGACAGGCCGTTGATACGATCATCGGGCCAAAGTGCTTGGACAACGAGAACTCTGGCAAAGCGAAGCACCATCAACGGCGAAAGACCCGCCAGCGCCGCAAGGGCGCTGCTTCGCCTAGCTGAGCCACGCAGGTTCTCGGCAACACCAACAAGACCGGCACTCGACAGGCGGCCGTGCGATGCCAACACAGCAAGCAGCTCTCGCCCATTGTCGGAGCCAGTCCGCAGGATCGTCGCGTCGAGCCGCGTGCTATCGCTCGTCCGTAATGCCCGCCGCAAGTGCCCTTCGACTACCGCCGAACCATAAGCTGCCTCGTCGACTCGAGCGTCATCCGATACCGGCGCGTGCGCACCGGCCCGTTCTGGCTTGCGCCGGCTTGGGCAGCCAGGCAGCTCGAAGCGGGAGAATTCCCGGGCATAGGCAATGCCGCGCGAGGCCTGGGCCGAAAACGCATCCGGATCTGCAGCAAGGCGCGCCACTGTCTCGACCAGCTTTTCGGCTGGAGCGCCGATGACGGCATCGCCATACGGCGCACTGGATTCAGGGGGCATGACGACCACGCAGCCGCTCGCCAGCGCCTGCACCACGACGCGTTCCGGAGAATCCGACCTTCCGCGCCCGGTGTAGTGAACGAAGAAATCGCAACCACTGAGAAACACGTCCAGGTCCTGCGAACGCGCCGGCAGCAATGTCCAACTGGCAGGGATCGGACGACTGCCCAGCACGTCGCGCAGCACGTCCGCGCCTCCCAGGAATCTGACCGGCATCTTGCCGCTGGCCGGGTAGACGGACAGCAACCGCGTGCGGTCGGCGGGAAATTCTGAAGCGCCATCGTCTGCGATACGCCCGAGAATCGGGCGTCGACCCTGCAAGCGACGCGTGGGCGCCCGCCATGAACCTACGTCCACCACCAAGGGGTACGCCGCCAAGACTTCCACGCTCTCCGGAAGCGCTGCTTTCAATGCTTTTGAAATGCGCCGATCGGCTGCTCTCCAGACAGCAGCCTTGCCAAAGGCCTCGCGAAGATTCCTGTGACAGGCAGCAGCAGAGAACCAGGTGCGTCCGGATTCGTCCTCGACCGCCTCCTCCGCGATTACCGCGATTTTTCTCGGTCGCAACGCAGCGCCAAGGGGCGAAAGAAACTGTGCAACCTCCGGATGCCGGATCAAGAGCAACTCAGGACGATCGAGATCCGTCGTCAGAACCTCGCGCACTTCACCGCTATGAAGAAGTGCGGAAAACGGCTCCCAGAACGTATCGATCCGCTCGAAACTCATCTCGCGGTAAGAGCGCAGGTGCAGAACACCCACGCGTAGACCGGCACGTATCGCGCATCGCACCTCGTCGAGAAGCGCGCGCAGTCTTGCCGGCGAGCCGACCCCGCGCAGGTCGTCTGCAAATACGATATCCAGTGCATACGCGGTGCCATCCGCCGGATCGCGCTTGATCGTTGCGAAGCGCTCCGGAATCGGGAACAAACGCCGGCTCGTCGAACCCGGCTCGATCCGGAGGGCATCCGGATCACCGTGCGCATGCCAGTACTCATAGCCGCGTCGGTAAGACGCGCGAGCGGGGTGACGCCACCCGGGCTTGAACTCTGCAGTGGACAGCGAGCCCCGGGACATCCGGATCAACGCCAGGTTGTCGTCCAGTACCCGGTGCGTTCCTTCTCCGAACAGCTTCCCGATGCGGAGCATGTATTCGGTATCCCCGCCCTTGCGGGTATCGTCATAGAAGCCAGCTCTCTCGAGTACCGCCTCTCTGCGGAACATCAATGAAGATGCGTTCTCGCGTCTGACGAGTGTTCCCGGGGCGTTGAATACGATGCTCGGGTCGCAGCGCAGCGCATGACTCGTCGTCGAGACCAGACGGGCCTTGCGCGTCAGCAGCCGCACCTGCTTCTCGATCCGGCGTGGATGGCTCCAGTCGTCGGAATCCTGCCCCGTCACGAACTGTCCCGTCGCAAGCTCCAGGCCGACGTTGCGTGCACGATAGGTGCCGCCATTCCGCTCCAGGCGGACCAGGCGGATTCTGGGATCCAGCGCAGACACGCGATCCAGCAGTGCGGAGGAGCCGGCAGGTGAAGCGTCGTCGATGATCAGTATTTCGAGGTTCCGCCAACTCTGGTTGACGAGTGAGCGGATCGCTGTTTCCAAGCCGACCTGCGGTTGCCACGACGTCACAATCACCGAGACGAGAGGGCCGTCAGCAACGAGCTGTCTCGGCATGCCCTCCAACCGGTCGAACACCTCGCCACCCGGCGCGCTCGGTGCGAGAACCGGCGCTTCAAGCCCATCACGGAGGAACAGACGCGAGAAGTGTTCATACCAGGCGGCTTCGTCGCCGACGCGCTCGTCCAGGTACGGATTCGTGAGATCCGCTCTCATGAAGAGTTCGTCGGACCTCTGGAACTTGAATTCGTCAACGAGTTGCGCGGCGAGCGTGCGCTCCCCTGCTTCGAACGCGAGGTTCTGATACAGCCGCGCGCCGCCGGCATTGAGAATCTGCAAGCCGTACTGGCGATGGATCCAACGCATAAGGCGGAGTGCTTCGACCCGATCGTCTGGCGTCCTGTCCTGCAAGGCGATAATCCGCGCCAGCCGGAACAAGTATCGGGGGTCAACCACTCGCCCGACCTGATCGTTCAACGTCCGGGGGTCGAAATCCTCCCGCTTGATGCGTTCGAGTATTTCCTCACGCCTCAATCGCCCTGCCGTAGCCAGCAAGGCCAGCAGATCGACCGCACGGGCCGACCCGGTTCTGAGGATCAGGCGATCAAGCTCCCGATCGTTTTCGAGACGCCTCGCCTGGGAAGCGTACGTCGCCAGACATCTGGCAAATTCCCCCTTGCGCTTGGGGATAGGCCGCGAAGTACTCGTCGTCGTTCCGCTGCTCACGGGGAAGTTGCCTGGACGTTCCAGCGGAGACTGACGGTCCTCTGGCCCATCTGCACCGGAACGCCGAGTCGTCCGGGAAAATGCTCATTCCAAAGCGCCAGGATCTCGCGCTCCTCCCTGCGATGGATATCATCCACCACGATGGACGCATGTGGCGCGAACGCGGAGAACAGCAGCGGTACGGCAGGAGAGCGGGCGTGCAGGCCCGTTGCCTTGGGAGGCCCATCGACCAGTAACAGGTCGATGTCGCGGAGCGACTTCCATGCAGCGGCAGCATACCAACGCTGCATTTTACCCATCACTTCAACGTCTTCCAGCGGAGCATCCCGCACCTCGGCGATCGCGTCCAGACCATGCGTCGCGAGGTCCTGGCGCGTCTGTTCCGCATACTGGTGCTGATGCTCGAGCGCAATAACGCGGCCGCCGTACCGCTTTGCCGCAAGCGCGAGCCAGACCGTCGACACCCCGCTTCCACACTCAACAATCAGGCGCGGCTCATCGCGACACACCAGCTCGAGAAGATGCTCCATTGCCGCCGGCTCGATGGCCCAACCCGACATCAAGGGAGCCGGCGCAGCGAGGTCGAATTTTTCGAGAATCCGTTTCATCGCGATGGCGTCGTTGAGCACATCGAAGCGCAGGCGCGTACCTCCGATCTCCTTCACCAGACTCTCGATCGGACGTGTTACGTCGCGCTCCATTCGCTCGGATTGGGTTTCCAGCAAGCCGATGACATTCTTCGCAAGCCCTCCCTCCCGCGTGGAGACTTCGCGCTCCATGCGTTCCGAATGGGCTTCCAACAACTCCCGGCTCCCCTGCTCGAACGCAACCAGTCGCCGGTCCAGGTCCGATATCAGACCCTCAAGCGAGGAGAGTCGCGTTTCGGCGAGTCTGCCGATATCGTCCAACCGCCCGGACAGCGCATGTCCGAGTTCCGATACGCGCGTGTCGAACGCTTTCCGCGTTGCCCCCAAGGCCTCGGTCAGATCGCCTACCGCGATGCCTCCCTGGTCGACAGTGCCTGCGAGCGCGGAGGCCTTCGCATCAACCGCTCGGATCGCGTGCTCGATACGGCTGATCTCGGCAACCATCCGGTCCAGTCCATGTGCCACATCGACTGTCGCATCCTGCACTTCCCGAAAAGCCCCGAGCACGAGAGGCCTCATGTCGCGAATAGCCGCACTTCGCATGTTGGCGTCGATCTGCTGCGCGAGACCTGCGATCTCTGGGGCGAGCTGGGCCAAGGCAGCCCGTTGTTCGATCACCTGCTGAATGCCGAAACCCACACGGCGATAGGTCCCCACCGCCACTAGCATGACGACCATGGTCAACATGACCAGACCTGAACCGGCAATGGTCCACGAGGCAACCCATGCGCCATATCCGATACAGCAGGCTGCCAATAGGGCCAATGCGAGCGTGAGCGCCCGCTTCCATGTCAATACCGGCATCGGGTTGCGACTCCATTGCTGTCAGTGGAGATGCGGACAGACACGTCCGCAGCCATGTGATCGGACCACGCCATCAAACGAATACCCGGTCAGGCACGTCGCCCAAACCGCCGAGCCTGGCAGCACGGCCTCGCAGCTCGCGCTCATCCATCTGCCAGGTATGGAATCCGGCCTGGCCACTCCGATAACGGACGAAATTGAAACCATCGAGGGCCAGGACGCCGTGGCCTTGTTCATAACCCCGGCGGATGAAATCGGAATCCGAACCTCCTCGCCTTTTCTCGGAAAAGCGCAACCCGCGCTCGAGCAGATCCCGTCGTCCGACAAGTGTTCCACCGGCCACGAGGGCAGCGCTGGCTTCCTCCGGCCCATGCCAAACGTGGGAGAGCGAGGCCCATTCTGGATCGTGGTAAAGGCTGTCATCAGCTTCGAGATAAGCAAATACGGGGGGCTTCCCTGCAATCTGGAAACTGGAGACCAAGCGCGACGCCATCACGTCACTGAGGTATTCGGGCCCGTACAGATCATCGTCGTCGATCTTCGCCCAATACTCCGCCTCACTCTCCTCGATCGCTTGATTGAGGCACGCACCCAAGCTGCGCTCCCTGCCTATCTGGATAACACGAATGGATTCATCGGGCCCGATCAACGAACGAGCGGCGGAAACATCATGGTCGCCATGCAGCACGACGATCAGCTCTTTGTTCGGATAAAGGTCCTGGCGGAATCGACGCAGGCACGCCTCCAGAAGCTGAGGGCGCATTGTCACCAGAACCATAGCGACCGTCGGCGGCCTTTCGAAAGGCTGCGGTGCCAATCCCAGATCACGCCCGATCTGCGCCAGGCGATGCGACAGGCAGTCGCCAGCGAGGAGCCGACGACGCAACCTATGTGAAGCCGCTGAACGTGCAAGCGGATTACGCTGCAGCCCGGAAAGCCATTCACCGACCTGCGTGGACGCCCCATGCCAGGCAATATCGCAATGGGCTGCATCGCCAATGAAGCCAATCGCGCCCCCGGCGGCCGCCGCCCTGATCATCGCCAATCGCTGACGCCAAGGCAGACGAAGCGTCCTCTGAAAGAACAATTCCGAATCGATCAGCTTGTTGAGAACCGCTTTCGACGGGCCATCTACGCATCCTAATGTGATGGGCGCAAGTGCGGGTGCATCATTCAAACGCACGCTTCCGAACTCCCACTCGCTTTCGCACACGCGCAGCCCGCCGCCCGCAAGGGACTCAAGCAAGTGTCGAAGCGCCCCGTCGGCTGATGCGTCCCACCAGCCGTCGAACAGGGTGTGGCCCCGAAGCGTCTCACGCGCCTCCTGCAGCGCATAGGAACACACGGGATTGTGGATAGCCGGCTGAATTGCCGGGGGCAATACTGAAACGTGAATGTCCGGGTTATCATGACGGATGCTGTCACGGACCGTATCGTCGACCGCATAGACGCGATCAACAAGAGGAACAAGCCAGGAAAACCGGTCGTAATTCCGGACATCCTCGCGAAACCAAAGGACAACGGGCAAAGATATCCGACGGCATTCGTCAAGCAGATCCAATAACTCGGTCCTGCTGCCATTCTCGCTCGTCATGGCATAACGCCAGTCTTCGCATGCCGCTACCCACACCGTCTCGATCAACAGGTAATCGAAGCCAGCAGGCCGAATGCAGTCACGCCAGTTTGATTCACGCAGGATGTCGACCTGGGCATCAAACTCCAGTTCACTGGCAAGCTCTCGGCTCCCCAGGAACACAATGCGCGATGCCCCTCTCACTGGGCCTGGCATCTTGCGGAGTGATGCGAACGCGTTTCCCACGTCGACCCTGCTGCAGGCCTCGTTACCTGAGGAACCCTCCATCGGGTCCGAGACCCGGGCAATCTGCCCCGGAACCAATGGCGAAATAGCCTGACCGGTTGCTTCTACGCGATTTTTCCCCGTGTCAGCCTGCAATCGCGTCTTCAAGGCACGGATCGGACGGGTCATCCGCCAGGATGTACTGGAAAGCAGTTCTTGACGCGCCTTCTCAGCACCATCGAGACGTTTTCTTAGATCGCGCACCTCACGCTGGAGCGCGTCGACCTCCAAGGTTTCCTGGAAATTCTTGGGCCCCACATGGTCGACATCGATTGCCATATCAATCGCTCCGGCCAACGATTGATGACTGACCAGCACCTTCCAAGCGGACTCCGTCTGCAGCCACCGCGGCGGCGCGCCGCGCCGCCCTGTCCGCCTCGGAGATCCGCTTGTACTCTGACAAGGCATCTTTGATGGGTCCAAGGAACGCAACGCACCCTTGACGGATCACCAGGCCACGATTGCAAAGTTTCTTGGCAAGATCCGTATTGTGGCTGGCGACAACGACGATCTTGCTTCCCTCGACACGACTGACCAAGCGCTCTCGCGCCTTCCGCACAAACGAGATGTCCCCTGCACCAAACCACTCGTCGAGCAGCATGATGTCGTGCTGGATGGACGTTGAAATCGCGAATCCCAGGCGCATTCGCTGGCCGGACGACAGCGTCAGAAGACGCCGATTCGCCAAATGCCCGAGCTCAGAGAAGTCAAGAATCGAATCGACAAGCCCTCGGACTTTCGCCGCAGGGATACCCATCGCCGTGGCTCTGAGGTAGATGTTTTCGTGCAACGTGCCTTCAGGATTGAAACCCAGACTGAGGTTCAACAACGCCTGCCGTGAGCCAAGCACATCCAAGCTGCCACGCGTGGGCCGAAACGCACCAGTGAGAACCCTCAGCAGCGTGGTCTTTCCTGCGCCGTTACTGCCGATTAGAGCAACGCGGTCACCCTCTTCGATGTCGAAGGTGACTTCATCGAGCAATGTAGCGAAGTGCCGCTTGGGACGAGCCGTGGCCGCGCTCAACAATGTTCCCAGCCAGGAACCTCCTTGGCGCTCAGGCTGCACGTAATACGGAACCTCGAGACCCAGCCCCCGGGCGCGGATAAATGCTGTCATCGCCTCCTCCGTCAGATCCAAAGGGGCACGAAACGTGCGTAACGGCGATACAGCCATATCGTCGCCAACCAACCGCAAATGCTCAAGATAGCGAGATAGGCGATTGTGATCGGGTCGATCGGCTGGCCAAGAATCGGCGCGCGTACAAAGTTGATGAGATGGTAAGCCGGATTAATATGCACAGCCCACCAGAAGGCGGACCCCGCCTCAAATCTGTCACCTACCCACAGGATTGGCGTCAACAGCATTCCGAATCGCAACGCGGTATTGATCATTTCACCAGTGTCGGCGTGCCTGGAACCGATAATCGCAACGCATGTCGACCACCATGCCATGTTCAGCACGATGATGGGGAATGTGAGGACCAGAGTAAAAATTCGAGGCCAATGCATATCTGGCGACCAGATCAACGCACCGATAATTACAAAAACAGCGCAGATAAAATAAAAGAATGCCTTGGCTATTGAGCGCAACACGTAATCGGTTAATCGCGTCCTTCCATCCATGATGAAGGACTTGTGCCCTCGAAGAATTGAAGCTGATTCATTCGTGCATTGCACCATGAATCGCCAGACGGTGAAGCCTATCGCCAAATACGGAATATAGAAAGCTGGGTCATGCCCCATAATTCGCGAGTAGACGCTGCCGATGGCCCCGACGAAGACCGCTACTGGCACCAGAATCCAGATTAAACCTAGGCGGGTACGTCTGTACTTGGTGACGATATCGAGCCAACTCGAGTAACCCCAGAACTCTGGCTGACGCAGGCTCTGAACGAGATGCCGATTGAAGGACGCGTCCAAATTTGATCCTTCAGTTCTGAAGCGCTGAGGAAATGTCACCGATCAGATCGACGAGCTCTTCCACACCCACACTCAATCGCACCAGATCGTCATGTATACCCAACTCGGCCCGCCGCCCCACCGGCACCGACGCATGCGTCATCACCGCCGGATGATTGACCAGACTCTCCACGCCACCGAGCGACTCGGCCAGGGTGAACAGTTCGGTGCGTTCGCAGAAGCGCTTCGCGGCTTCGAAACCGCCCTTGATACGGATCGAGATGATGCCGCCGAAGCCGTCCATCTGACGCGCCGCGAGTGCGTGCTGCGGGTGCGAGGCGAGACCGGGGTAGATCACCTGCTCCACCGCGGGGTGCGCATCGAGGAACTCGGCCAGCGCCTGCGCATTCTCACAGTGCGCTTTCATGCGCAGGTGCAGGGTCTTGAGGCCGCGCAGGGCGAGGAAACTGTCGAAGGGGCCCTGCACGGCGCCTGCTGAGTTCTGCAGGAACGCGAGCTGCTCGGCCAGTTCGGCATTGTCGCCGACCACCAGCATGCCGCCGACCATGTCGGAGTGGCCGTTGAGGTACTTGGTGGCCGAATGCATGACGACGTCGGCACCGTGCTCGATCGGGCGCTGCAGGATCGGCGAGGCGAAGGTGTTGTCGACGACGACGACCAACCCGCGCTTGTGGGCGATGTCCGCGATCGCGCGGATGTCGACGATCTTCAGCATCGGGTTGGTCGGGGTCTCGATCCAGACCAGCTTCGTCTTGTCGGTGATCGCGGCCTCGAACGTCGCCGGGTCGGTCATGTCGACATAGCTGAAGGACAGGCCGGCGCTGCGGGTGCGCACGCGCTCGAACAGGCGGTAGCTACCGCCGTAGAGGTCGTCCATCGCGATGACGTGGTCGCCGCTGTCGAGCAGTTCGAGCAGGGTCGCGGTCGCGGCCATGCCGGAGGCGAACGCGAAGCCGCGGGTGCCACCTTCCAGACCTGCCACACAGCGCTCGTAGGCGAAGCGCGTCGGGTTGTGGGTGCGCGAGTACTCGAAGCCCTGGTGTTCGCCGGGGCTGGACTGGGCGTAAGTCGAGGTCGCGTAGATCGGCGGCATCACCGCGCCCGTCGAGGGATCGGGCGACTGGCCTGCGTGGATCGCCTTGGTGGCCAGCGCGAAATCGCGCTGCCGGGAATTGGAGTCGGACATGACAGCTTCCTGGAAGGACGGGAGATTCTAGCCAGCAGCCCTGAACGACAGGTTCAGAGCCGCGGCGATCACCGCATAGGCGCTACTGCACCCGGCGGCGCAGGTAGTTCAGCAGGTCGATCCGGGTGATCAGACCGAGGAATTTGTCGCCATCGGTGACGATCGCGACCTGGCCGCGATCGAACACCGGCAGCAGGGCTTCGACCGGGGATTTGACGTCGAGGAAGTCGAGCTTGCTGACCATCGCCGACGACACCGGCTCGCGGAAGCGGGCTTCGTCGCCGTAGACATGCAGCAGCACGTCGCTCTCGTCGAGGATGCCGACGATGCGGTCGCCGTCCATGACCGGCAGCTGCGAGATCTCGTAGAGCTTCATGCGCTGGTAGGCCGTGACCAGCAGGTCGGTCGGTTGCAGCACCACGGTGTCGCGACGCGAATACGGACGCAGGATCAGGTCGCGCAGATCGTCGTGCTGCTCGCGCTCGATGAAGCCGTTGTCGAGCATCCAGTAATCGTTGTAGAGCTTGCTCAGGTACTTGTTGCCGGTGTCGCAGACGAACACCAGCACCTTCTTCGGCGTGGTCTGCGCGCGGCAGTACTTGAGCGCGGCGGCCAGCAGCGTGCCGGTCGACGAACCGCCGAGGATGCCCTCGGTGCGCAGCAGTTCGCGCGCGGCGAGGAAGCTTTCCTGGTCGCTGATCGCGTACGCCTGCTTGACCCGCGAGAAGTCGGAAATGCTTGGCAGGAAATCCTCGCCGATGCCTTCGACCATCCAGCTGCCCGACTTGTCGTTGAGCACGCCGTCGTTGATGTACTCGGCGAGGATCGAGCCGACCGGATCGGCCAGCACCAGTTCCACGTCCGGCGCGTCCTTGGCGAAGCAGCGCGACAGGCCGGTCATCGTGCCCGAGCTGCCGCAACCGAACACGATCGCATCCAGCCCGCCCACCTCGCTCATCTGCCGGAGGATCTCGGGACCGGTGCCCTGCTCGTGCGCGGCCGGGTTGTCGGGATTGCCGAACTGGTTGATGAAATAGGCCCCCGGAGTCTCGCGCGCGATGCGCTCGGCGAGGTCCTGGTAGTACTCGGGGTGGCCCTTGGCGACGTCGGAGCGGGTCAGCAGCACCTCCGCACCCATCGCCTTGAGATTGAAGATCTTCTCCCGGCTCATCTTGTCCGGGACCACGAGAATCAGCTTGTAGCCCTTCTGCTGGGCCACCAGCGCCAGGCCGATGCCGGTGTTGCCGGCGGTGCCTTCCACCAGCGTCGCGCCGGGCGTGATGTCGCCGCGCGCTTCAGCGGCTTCAATCATCGCCAAGCCGATGCGGTCCTTGATGGAGCCGCCGGGATTCTGGCTCTCGAGCTTGAAATAGAGTTCGCAGGGGCCCGCATCGAGGCGGCGCGCACGCACGATGGGCGTGTCGGCGATCAGGTCGAGAACGGAGTCGGCGATCGGCATTGCAGGTCCGGGTTGCAGCGAGACAGATCGCGATTATCGCATCCGCGGACAACATTCGCGGGCGATGGCGACCGACGAGGATGGCCACCACCGCCCGCGACAGACGAACCTAGTGTTTCTGCATCTGGTCGTACATCTGGGTCAGGCGATCCTTTGCCGCGAGCTTCTCGCGCTTCATCTGCGACAGCGTGGTCTCATCGACGGCGAACACACCGAGCTCTGCGTTCAGCACCTTCTTGTCCAGCTCTTTGTGCCGGAAGTAGAGCTGCCGGAACTCGACGTTTCCTTTCATGATCTCTTCGAGTTCGGTCTGCGATTGCGCTTCGAACATGGAATCCTCCTGACTGGAAATACGAACGCCCCGACCGGTGACGGGCGGGGCGCTACGTGGGCTGCATCCAGGAACGTGGGGCGGACGATCCGATCAGGTCTCCGTCGTGTGGACGGAATACGGGGACCTCGTGGGGGATCATCTCGGTCATCGGCCTGGCTCATTGACCGGATGGCGGACGAAATCGGTGCCACCCGGACAACCGACCCTACTCCTCGGATCGGGGCCCCACAAGGGCGAAAAAACCGATTGTGTGGCGGGGTCGCAGTCAGGCGCGGAAACGCTTACAACGCGACCTTCCAGGAACCGCGCCATGAAGCGGCGCGGCGCCAGAAGACGACGTAAGCGGTTGATTTCAATTGGATTCAGTCTGACGAAAAACTAACAACCGGTCGTCAGGCGACATCCTGCCGCGCGCCGGTGTGCAGTGCGCGAATGGGCCGGCGGACGCCGGCCATTGCTAATCAGGGCTGCTCGAGACTCTTGAGCAGCTCGGCCTCGCGGCGACGCAATTCGGCGTCGCGCTGGCGGGCGGCGCGCAGCTTGGCTGCTTCGCCACTGGCCACACCCTGCAGTACGGTTTCCGCCTGCTGGCGGGCGGCCCCTTCTTCCTCGGCCGCCAGACGCAGACGCGCGGCCTCCTCGGTCTGGATCTGGGCCTGGATGCGCAGGCGCTCGGCTTCCTGACGGGCGCGCACGGCGTCCGCACGGCTGGCCTCGACGATCAGCGCACTGCGTTCGCGCTCGAGCCGGGTCAGCTCGCGACGCGTGGCCTCGGTGCGCGCGGCCAGTTCGGCCGTCTCCACGCGCCACTGCGCGATCTGCAGCGCCGCGGCCCGCTGGCTACTGCGGGCCGTGGTCAGTGCCGCCAGCGACTGGCGCGCCTGCAGCCGCTCGTAGGCAGCGGTGCCGGCCGTGTCGGGATTGCTGTCGATCGCCTGCAGTCGCTGCTGCAGAAGCGCGGCCTCGCCTTCCGGTGCGGACTGGGCGCTGGCAGCGAACGGCACCCATACAGCCAGCACCAACACGTACGGAATCATCGATCGCATCGTGCTCATTCCTCCACCTGCAGCCGCTGGCGCAGGTTGGTGATCTCGGCCCGGCGTGCGGACAGTTCGGATTCGGTTTCCGCCTGGCGTGCGCGGGCGTGTGCGAGATCCGCGAGCGCGCTGGCCGACAGCGCCAGCGTGCGTGCCTCGTCGGCGCGGTCCATGCCCATCGCGGCCTGCGCCTGCGACAGCGCACGACGTGCCTGGACGATGTCGGTAGGCGCGTACTGGTCGGCGTCGGCATCGCCAGCGCGGGTCACCGACAGCTGCGCGGCGGCGAGTTCCTCGGTCGGCGGCGGCGTGGTCGCGCACCCGGAAAGCGCCAACACACCTGCGAGCGCGAGGCCCTGCAGCATGGGACGGATGTATGCGAAGCTTGTATTCATCTAGGAACCGAGCCCGGAAGCGTGATCCGGGTCATTGTCGTCAGCCGCAGCCGGATGCGCAACGCAGGCCGGTCGCACGTGAGGGAGTTCGTACATGGATATCGGCTACTTCCTGAAGCTGATGACCGACAAGAATGCGTCCGACATGTTCCTGAGCACCGGCGCGCCGGTGTACATCAAGGTCGAAGGCAAGCTCTACCCGCTGGGCAGCACCGGCCTGCCGCCGGGCATGGTCCGCAAGATCGCCTACTCGCTGATGGACGAGGGCCAGATCCAGCAGTTCGAACGCGATCTCGAGCTCAACATGGCCTATTCACTGCAGGACGCGGGCCGCTTCCGCGTCAACGTCTTCAGGCAGCGCGGCGAGACCGGCATGGTCATCCGCGCGATCCGCAGCAACATCCCGAGCATCGAGGAACTGCAGCTGCCGCAGGTCCTCAAGGACATCATCATGGCCCCACGCGGCCTGGTGCTGATCGTCGGCTCCACCGGTTCGGGCAAGTCGACCACGCTGGCCTCGATGATCGATCACCGCAACGCCAGCACCTCGGGCCACATCCTCACCATCGAGGATCCGATCGAGTACCTGCACCGGCACAAGAAATCGCTGGTCAACCAGCGCGAGGTCGGGCTGGACACGCTGACCTTCCACAACGCGCTGAAGAACGCGATGCGCGAGGCGCCCGACGTCATCCTCATCGGCGAGATCCTGGACGCGACAACGATGGAAGCGGCCATCTCCTTCGCCGAGACCGGCCACATCTGCCTGGCGACGCTGCACTCCAACAACGCCGACCAGACGATCGAGCGCATCCTCAACTTCTTCCCCGAAGCCGCGCACAAGAACGTGCTGATGAACCTTGCGCTGAATCTGCGCGCGGTGGTGTCGCAGCGCCTGGTGCCGGGGATCGACGGCCGCCGCCTGCCGGCGACCGAAGTCCTGCTCAACACGCCGATGATCCGCGACCTGCTGCGCCGCGGCCAGGTACACGAGATCAAGCAGGCGATGGAGGACTCACTGGAAGACGGTGTCGAAACGTTCGACCAGTGCCTGTTCCGGCTGTACAAGGATGGCCGGATCGAACGCGAGACCGCGCTGCGCGCGTCGGATTCGCGCGACGGCCTGGACCTCAAGTTCCGACTGTCGGAAGGTGGCTCCGGCAGTCACGACCCCTACGCGGACGTGTTCAGCACGGACCACTGAGGGCCATCAGGGCGGAGGCGCGTCCGCCTGCCGCTCCGGCACCGCCGCATCGAAAGCGGGTAGCGCGGCGCAGGCCGCCTCGATCCGGCGGATCACCGGATAGGCCGCCAGATCGATGCCGAAGCGACGCGCGTTGTAGAGCTGCGGCAGCAGCGCACAGTCGGCGATCGTCGGCGTATCGCCGATGCAGAAATCGCCGGCGCCGTGCGCGGCCAGCAAGGCCTCGAAAGCCTCCAGCCCATCGCGCACCCAGCGTGCGACCCAGCGCGTGCGTGCATCCGCCGGCAGCTGCAGTTCGTGTTCGAGATACTGCAGCACGCGCAGGTTGCCGAGCGGATGGATGTCGCAGGCGACCAGTTGCGCGAGTGCGCGGGCACGCTGCCGCGACAGCGCATCGCGCGGCAACAGCGCCACGCCCGGAAACGTTTCGTCGAGGTATTCGATGATCGCCAGCGACTGGGTCAGTACCGCGTCGCCGTGCTGCAACGTCGGCACCAGCCGCTGCGGATTGCGCATAGCGAATGCGGGCAGGCGCTGTTCCCCGCCGTCCTTCACCAGATGCACCGCCACGCTGTCGAACGCCAGGCCCTTGAGGTGCAGGGCGATGCGCACGCGGTAGGCCGCGCTGGACCGCCAGTAGGTATGCAGCGTCAGCGCGGCCGTCATCGGTGTTACTCCGGCAGCGCCTGGCGTTCGATCACCTGCTCGATGGCGCCGAAGATGCTCACGCCCTCGGCGTCGAGCATCTCGATGCGCACGGTGTCGCCGAACGCCATGAACGGCGTCTTCGGCGCGCCCTGCTCCAGCGTCTCGACCGTGCGCTTCTCGGCGAAGCACGAGGCGCCCTTCGAGGTGTCTTCGTTGGCGATCGTGCCCGAGCCGACGATCGTGCCCGCGACCAGCGGGCGCGTCTTCGCCGCATGTGCGACCAGCTGCGCGAAATCGAACTGCATGTCGACGCCCGCTTCCGGCGCGCCGAACCACTCGCCGTTGACGTGTGTGAGCAGCGGCAGGTGCAGCTTGTTGTCCTGCCAGGCATCGCCCAGCTCATCCGGGGTCACGAACACCGGGCTCAGCGCCGAGCGCGGCTTGGCCTGCAGGAAGCCGAAGCCCTTGGCGAGCTCGCCGGGAATCAGATTGCGCAAGGACACATCGTTGACCAGACCGATCAGCTGGATGTGGCCGGCTGCCTGCGCCGGCGTCACTGCCATCGGCACGTCGTCGGTGATCACGACGATCTCGGCCTCGAGATCGATGCCGTGGTCTTCGCTGGTCACCTTGACGGTGTCGCGCGGGCCGTAGAAACCGGCGCTGGTCGCCTGGTACATCAGCGGATCGGTGTAGAAGCTCTCCGGCACTTCGGCGCCACGCGCGCGGCGCACCCGCTCGACATGCGGCAGGTAGGCGCTGCCGTCGACGAACTCGTACGCGCGAGGCAGCGGCGCCGCCAGGCGCGCGACGTCGACATCGAACACGCCATCGGCGTCGCCGGCATCGAGCGATTCGTACAGCGCGTTGAGGCGCGGCGCGGCGTTCGACCAGTCGTCGAGCGCCTGCTGCAGCGTCGCGGCGATGCCGGTGGCGCGCACCGCGCGGCCCAGGTCGCGCGACACGACGATCAGGGTGCCGTCGCGGCCGCCCTCCTTCAAAGAACCCAGCTTCATGGCAACTCCGGTTGGCGTCGGCTATCTGTTGCGATTGTAACGAATTCGCGCGCGGCGACGCGCTCAGCCTTCGCCCTGGAACGCGCCCGCGCGATAGGTCAGCACCAGCGTGTCGCGATGGCCGGTGTCGTCGGCCGGCTGGATCGGCGTGGATTCGTGGATCACGCGATGGTCGTCGAGCAGCAGTACCGCCCACGGCTCGGTCAGGGTGAAGCGCTGCCCGGCCGGGCCATCGGCCTCGAACACACGCGTCTCACCGCCCTTGATGCCGCTCCGGCCGACCAGCACCACCGCGACGAAATCCACGCCATCGCGGTGCGCGCCCTCGGGGGTTGGCCGACCGATGCCGTCGGTGGTGTCGATGCGGAACTGGTGCGCTTCGACATGCCAGTCACCGTCGTCGCGCACCTGCGCAAATACGCGACCGAGTCCGGCGACGAGCTGCGTCCATGCCGGATCGGCAGCGAGCGCCGGCGCCAGCGGTTCGAACCAGCGATGCATGCCACCGTGCAATGCGTTGTAGTCCTCGGACTGCCAGTGCGCACGATGTGCGACCTGCGCGAGCGTGTCGCCGTGCTGCACGAAGCAGCCGTGCCGTCGCCGACGATAGCGACCGCCATCCTTGAGGTAGGCATCGGGCGGCAGATCGTCCCAGCCTGCGCGCCAGGCCTCCAGATCATCGATGCGCACGCCGCACAGCGCGGCGAGCGTCGACGGTGCGAGCACCGCGCAGCCATGCGTGCGCAAGGCGTCGACGACGGTATCGGGAGTGGTATACGGCGGCGGAAATGCATTCATCGCGGAATTCTAGAGCCGCATCGATGCGCGCGCATCGTGTCGCCATGCGCAGGCGTGGAATGGAGTCGCTCTGCGAACGGCATGCTGTGAATGCAATCGACACGCGGGAGCAAAAACGCAAAAGCGCCGGACGCGAAATTCGATATTGCGACGCCACGGTCCGTAATGTGATCGCCACCCACGACAGCCACAAAAAAGCCCACCTTTCGGCGGGCTTTTTCGTTTTCGATGTGGCAGCCCCGGAAGGATTCGAACCTCCGAATGCCTGAGTCAGAGTCAGGTGCCTTACCGCTTGGCGACGGGGCTATGAACATATTGTAACGCCGAAACCGCAGTGTTCCGCAAGCTTCGGCGAACGCCGGATCCACGCATGCGGATCCGGCACAGCGCGATCAGCGCTTCGAGAACTGCGTGGCGCGACGTGCCTTGTGCAGGCCGACCTTCTTGCGCTCGACTTCGCGTGCGTCGCGGGTCATGAAGCCCGCCTTGCGCAGCTCGATCTTCAGCGTCTCGTCGTATTCGACCAGCGCGCGCGAGATGCCGAGGCGGATCGCACCGGCCTGGCCGGTCGTGCCGCCACCGGTGGTGGTCACCAGGATGTCGAACGTCTCGGTGTTCTGGGTCAGCTCGAGCGGCTGGCGCACGATCATGCGCGCGGTCTCACGGCCGAAGAACTCGTCGAGCGGACGATCGTTGACGGTGATCTTGCCGCTGCCCTTGCGCAGGAACACGCGGGCGACGGAGGACTTGCGACGGCCGGTGCCGTAATTCTGGGTGATTGCCATGACTTAGAGTTCCAGGGGCTGCGGCTGCTGTGCGGCGTGCGGGTGCTCGGCACCCTTGTAGACCTTGAGCTTGCGGTACATGGCGCGGCCGAGGGTGTTCTTCGGCAGCATGCCCTTGACGGCGATCTCGATCACGCGCTCCGGGTGGCGCTCCAGCGCCTGACCCAGGGTCTCGGTCTTCAGGTTGCCGATGTAGCCCGTGAAACGGTGGTAGAGCTTGTCCGTCATCTTCTTGCCGGTCACGGCGATCTTCTCGGCGTTGACCACAATGATGTAGTCGCCGGTGTCGACGTGCGGGGTGTAGACGGGCTTGTGCTTGCCGCGCAGACGGTGGGCGATTTCCGCGCTCAGGCGGCCCAGGGTCTTGCCGGAAGCGTCGACGAGAAACCAGTCGCGCTGGACGGTCTCGTTCTTGGCAATAAAGGTCTTCATGGAAATACTCGGTGGGTGACTGGTCGGGCTGGTTGCGCCGGTGGCCGGCGGAACGTCGCCTCGCGTTGTAAAGCGTGCAACACAGAAGCGGAATTGTAGCCGCCCGCCCATCGCCACGCAAGCTGGTGGGGGCGGCGCGCCGCCAGACGCTGGCGCGACCTGGGGCGAGGGCCGAGAATGATACGCGACGCGGCCACCTGCCGCGCTGCAGGAATCCGACCCGATGGCCCTCCCCCGGCCCCGCTTCAATCCCGTCGACCAGTTGCTGGTCGAAACCCAGCGCGCGCTCGACACGGTGTTCGGCAATCCGCCGGCCACCCGCCCCAACCCCGCCGTCGAGACGCCCGATGTCGTGCTCAACGCCGCCGAGCGCCGCCACGCCGCGGGCCTGATGCGGATCAACCACGTCGGCGAGATCTGCGCACAGGGCCTGTACTTCGGCCAGGCCGCGGTCGCCCGCGAAGCCGGGACCCGCGCGCATCTGCTCGACGCCGCGCAGGAAGAAACCGATCACCTCGCCTGGTGCGCGCAGCGCCTGCGCGAACTCGACAGCCGCCCCAGCGTGTTCAACCCGCTGTGGTACGGCGGGAGCTACGCGCTCGGCGTCGTGGCCGGCCTGCGCGGCGACGGCTGGAATCTCGGCTTCGTCGTGGAGACCGAACGCCAGGTCGAGGCGCACCTCGACGAGCATCTGCAGACATTGCCGGAGGCCGACCAGCGCAGCCGCGACATCCTCAGGCAGATGAAGGAGGACGAGGCGCGCCATGCCGAACATGCCGAGCAGGCCGGCGCGCGCGTGCTGCCGTGGCCGGTGCCGTCGCTGATGGCGACAGCGTCGAGCCTGATGAAGGCGGTGGCGTACCGGTTGTGAAACGGTGAGGGCGGCAGACGTGAGGGCGTGAGGACCCACTGAAACAGTGCCGCGTCACCACCAACAGAAAAGGCCCCGTGATGCGGGGCCTTTTCGTTGACCTGCGGCGTGCGCCGGTCAGTCGACCAGATTGCGACCGTGATAGAGCTCCTCGATCTCGCGGCGCAGGCGCGCTTCGATCTTCATGCGCTCCTTGAACGAGAGATTGCGGGCCTTCTCTTCGAACAGGTACTGGTCCAGATCGAACTCCTTCAGGTGCATCTTCGTATGGAAGATGTTCTCCTGGTAGACGTTCACATCGAGTGCGTCATAGCGCGACTTGATGTTCTTCGCCAGGTAGTCCTGGATCGAATTTATCTTGTGATCGATGTAGTGCTTCTTGCCCTTCACGTCGCGGGTGAAGCCGCGCACGCGGTAGTCCATGACCACGATGTCCGACTCGAGGCTTTCGATCAGATAGTTCAGCGCCTTCAGCGGCGAGATCACGCCGCAGGTGGCGACATCGATGTCGGCGCGGAACGTCGCGATGCCATTGTCCGGATGCGTCTCCGGATACGTGTGCACCGTGATGTGCGACTTGTCGAGGTGCGCGACGACAGCGTCGGAAATCACGCCCTTGGCCTGCGACTTGTCGATCACCGGCTCCTCGGAAATGAGGATGGTCACCGACGCGCCCTGCGGCTCGTAGTCCTGGCGCGCGACGTTGAGGATGTTTGCGCCGATGATCTCGGCCACATCGGTCAGGATCTGGGTCAGCCGGTCGGCGTTGTAGACCTCGTCGATGTAGGCGATGTAGCGCTGGCGCTCGTCTTCGGACGCGGCGTAGCAGACGTCGTAGATGTTGAACGACAAGGCCTTGGTCAGGTTGTTGAAACCCTGGAGCTTCAGGCGCGGGAGCGGTTTGACCACAGCGGTCGACCCTCGGGGGTTGGGCGAAACGACGATTATGCGGCAAAGCACGCGCGCGCCGCGACCTCGGGATGATGCGGGTTTGCCCCCGGCAGCCTGAACGCCTACTCTGCGGCATTCCCCCGATCCGAAGCCCATGACACCAACCGCCGTGGCCCTGATCAATCCCCATGCCCCCCACCCACCGCACCCGATGGCGCCGACGCCGGCTGCCACCGAGCGCTTCCTCGCCAACTGCCACCGCCGCCGCTACCCGCCGCGCAGCGAGGTGTTCCGTCCCGGCGATCCGGCGGGCACGCTGTATTACGTCGTCAGCGGATCGGTCAGCATCATCACCGAGGAAGACGACGGTCGCGAGCTGATCCTGGGCTATTTCGGTTCCGGCGAGCTCGTCGGCGAGATGGGACTGTTCATCGAGTCCGACGTGCGCGAGGTCATCCTGCGCACGCGCACGCAGTGCGAACTGGCCGAGATCAGCTACGAACGGCTGTACCAGCTGTTCGACGGTGTACTGGCCAATGACGCAACGTCGATCATGTACGCGATCGGCGCGCAACTGTCTCGGCGCCTGCTCGATACCAGCCGAAAGGCCGGACGACTCGCGTTCCTCGACGTGACCGACCGCATCATCCGCACGCTGCACGACCTGACCCGCGAGCCGGAGGCGATGAGCCACCCGCAGGGCACCCAACTGCGGATCTCGCGGCAGGAGCTCGCGCGGCTGGTCGGCTGTTCGCGCGAGATGGCCGGGCGCGTGCTCAAGAAGCTGCAGCTGGACGGCAAGCTGACCGCCCGCGGCAAGACCATCGTGCTGTTCGGAACCCGCTAGGCCGTTCCGCATGAGCCTCGGTCATTTCAGCCCGCGCGGCGATCTGCCCGATGCCGATCTGCGCAGCGCGTCGGTGATCGATGCCGACGACGTGGCCGCGCTGCTGTCGGAAATGGGCTACCCCTGCACCGAAAGCGAAGCGCGCGAGCGCATCCGGCTGATTACCGACAACGACCGCCAGGCCCTGGTGGTCGCGCGCAGCGGCGGCCGGGTCTGCGGTCTGATCGCTCTCGATTTCATGTACTACCTGCCACTCGGCTCGACGACCTGCCGCATCACGGCACTCGTGGTGACCAGCGACTCGCAGGGCAAGGGTCTGGGGCGTGAGCTGCTCAAGGAAGCCGATCGCAGGGCCCGCTTCGCGGGCGCGGCGCGGCTGGAACTGGTCAGCGGCTCGCAGCGCGCCGATGCGCATGCGTTCTACAAGGCCTGCGGTTTTTCCGATGGCACCCTGCGTTTCATCAAGCGGCTCGGCGACGCCTGACGCGGGCCACACGCCCCGGTCACGCTGCGCCCGCAGACTGTCGCAGACCTTGGAGTCTGCAGCATGGAACTCGGCGATCAATTCCTGTTCTTCGTGCTGGTCGGACTGGCCGCGCAGCTGATCGACGGCGCGCTGGGCATGGCCTTCGGCCTGGTGTCGTCCTCGGTGCTGCTGAGCATGGGTGTCCCGCCAGCGGTGGTCAGCGCCAGCGTGCATACCGCCGAGGTGTTCACCACCGGCGCCTCGGGCGCTTCGCATCTGGCGATGCGCAACGTCGACAAGCGGCTGTTCCTGCGGCTCGCCCTGCCCGGCATGGTCGGCGGCGCGATCGGCGCCTATGTGCTGACGCAACTGCCTGGCAACGTCATCCGGCCTTTCATCTACGCCTACCTGTTGATCCTGTCGGTTCTGATCCTGCTGCGAGCGGCCGGTCGGCTGATGCCGAAGAACGAGGTGCGCCGGGTACCGGTGCTGGGCTTCTTCGCCGGCCTGCTCGATGCCACCGGCGGTGGCGGCTGGGGCCCGGTGGCCAGTTCCACCCTGCTCGCTCGCGGCGGCGCGGCGCGGACCACGATCGGCACCGTCAACGCGGCCGAGTTCCTGGTCACCGTGTCGATCTCGGTGACCTTCTTCCTGACGATGGGCCTGCAGCACCTGGATGTGATCCTCGGCCTGCTGGCCGGCGGCATGATCGCCGCGCCGCTGGCCGCGCTGTTCGTCAAGCATGTCCGCGAGCGGTGGGTGCTGCTCGCGGTGGGCACCCTGGTGATGGCGATCAGCCTCTACCAGATCGGGCGGTCGCTGCTCTCGTAGGCGCTCAGGCCACAGGCTTGGCGATCGGATCGCCGCCACGTTCGACGCAGCCCCAGTTGAGCACCGGCGTACCCGGCGGCAGCACGCGGCGGAACATATCGATGTTGGCTGCCTTCGGGTTCACCACCACCGGCGCCTTCGCGGCCTTGAGCAGCGGCAGGTCGGCCGAGGAATCCGAATACGCGATGTCGATCGAACCGTAGCCGCGCTCGCGCAGCATGCGCATCTTCTCTTCGGCATGGCAGTGACGGGTCGCGACGACCGCGCCTAGCTTCGGGCCGACGGCGGTACCGATCACTGGCACAGCCTCGTGCGCGACGAAGGCAAGGATCGCGCGGGCGAGTTCCGGCGGCGCGCCGGTCGCAATGACCACGTTGTCACCGGCCACGCGATGCGCGTGCAGCACGTCGAGCGCGATCGGCAACAGCTTGGGCTTGATCTGCGCAGCGTTGTCCGCGACGTAGCGGTCGATCAACCGGTCCAGTACGCCACGACTGTGCAGACCGACGGTGCCGATCCACACGAATCCAGAGATGCCGTAACGCCGCGTCGGCAGGAACGCGATCATCGGCCCGAGCACCGGCGCGGCCAGACACGCCAGCGCAGTGCGCCAGACGCTGCGGGTGATCAGCCAGCGGAACAGATGGGTGCCCGAATCGCCGTCGTAGAGCGTGTGGTCGAAATCGAAGACCACGGTGCGCACCGTGTCGTTCGCGGCGGCGTCCTTGAGCAGCTGGGCGACGACCGGCGTGCCGGTATCGGCGCTGGCGACGCCCGTCCCGACCGGTGCGGGCGTGGTCGCGGCGGCGATCGCGATCGCGGAGATATCGGCAACTGGACGGCTGTCCGTCGTCGCCTGCGCGCCCGGCATCGCGAACAGCGTGCGCAGCGCGGTGCCCGGATCCGGCTCGCGCATGAAGGCCTCGCCGACCAGGAACGCGTCGACACCGGCCTCGCGCATGCGCGCGACATCGGCGGACGTGTGGATGCCGCTCTCGGTGACCAGGCGCCGGTCGCGCGGCACCGCGCTGCGCAACTCCAGCGTGGTGTCGAGCGAGACCTCGAACGAGCGCAGGCTGCGGTTGTTGACGCCCAGCAACGGCGCCGGCACCTGCAGCGCGCGCTCGAGTTCGTCGATGTCGTGCACTTCCACGAGCACGTCGAGATCGATCGACATCGCCAGCTCGGCAATCTCGACCAGCTGGCGGTCATCGAGTGCGGCGACGATCAGCAGCACGCAGTCCGCGCCGAGCGCACGCGCCTCGTACACCTGCCAGGGATCGACGATGAAATCCTTGCGCAGCACCGGCAGCGTGCAGGCGTCGCGCGCCTGCACCAGGTAATCGTCGGCGCCCTGGAAGAAATCGATGTCGGTCAGCACCGACAGGCAGGCCGCACCGCCTGCCGCGTAACTGCGTGCGATCTCGGCGGGCTGGAAGTCGGCGCGGATCACCCCCTGGGACGGGCTGGCCTTCTTGACCTCGGCGATCACTGCGGCCTGGCCGGCGGCGATCTTCGCCTCGATCGCGGCCGCGAACCCGCGCACCGGCGGCGCGGCGGCGGCGCGCGCGGCGATGTCGGCCAGCGGCAACGCAGCACGACGTGCCGCGACTTCTTCGTGTTTGCGCGCAAGGATGCGCTGCAGGACGTCGTTCAAGATCTGCACCATGGGCCGGCGCAACGCGCCGGTCTGGAAAGGCCGCCCACGATAACGCAGGCGACGGCGCGCCGGACCGTCAGAGCGAGAACGCGGTCTCGGGCGCGTCCACCTCGTCGACCCCGTCGCGGGACCACTCGTAGGCGCGTTCGACGCGCGCGATCTGCAGGGCGTAGTGCTCGTACCAGCCGCGCCGGTCCTTCTCGCGGATCACGCCCTGATCGCCGCGCGCGCGCCAGGCGCGGATCGAGGCCTCGTCAGTCCAGTAGCTCAGGGTGACACCGTCCCCGTCCTCACCGTCGACCGATTCCATACCCAGACACCCGGGCTGGAACCGGGCCATCTCGACCATGTCGAGCAGCGCTTCCCGGTAACCGGCCGCGTCCTCGCCATTGCGGCGGTAGCGGAGGATCGCGACGTGATACGGGGGGCGGGGTAGTACGGGATGACGCATGCAGGGATCGCTTCTTCAACCGGAGGGACAGCATCCATGCAACGTATTCAGCATACGTGTCCCGCTTGGCGCGGGGAACCCGGATCCTCCGGATCAACTGCGCGCGTGTTGCGTTTCGGCGACGAATGCGTCCAGGCGACGCAGCGCTTCGCCCGAGGCGACAGTCTTGCGCGCGAGTTCGACACCGTCCGCGATCGACGCGGAAACGCCGGCCACGTACAGCGCCGCGCCCGCGTTGAGGCAGACGATGTCCTGGGCCAGTCCAGCGGTGCCGTCGAGCGCCTGACGCACCAGCGCCTTCGACTCGTCGGCATTTTCGACGCGCAGATTGCGACTCGCGGCCATGGCGATGCCGAAGTCCTCGGGATGGATCTCGTATTCGCGCACTTCGCCGTCGCGCAGTTCGCCGACCAGCGTGCCGGCGCCCAGCGAGATCTCGTCCATGCCGTCGCGGCCCCAGACCACCAGTGCGCGCTGCGCCCCGAGCTCGCGCAGCACGCGCACCTGGATGCCGACGAGGTCGGGATGGAACACGCCCATCAGGATGTTCGGCGCACCAGCGGGATTGGTCAGCGGGCCGAGGATGTTGAAGATCGTGCGCACGCCCATCTCCCGGCGCACCGGCGCCACCGCCTGCATCGCCGGGTGATGCACCGGCGCGAACATGAAACCGATGCCGGTCGCGGCGATGCAGCGCGCGACCTCGGCCGGCTGCAGGTCGATGCGCGCACCGAGCGCTTCGAGCACATCCGCGCTGCCGGATTTCGACGACACGCTGCGGTTGCCATGCTTGGCGACTTTCGCTCCGGCCGCGGCGACGACGAACATGCTGGCCGTCGAAATGTTGAACGTGTGCGCGCCGTCGCCGCCGGTGCCGACGATGTCGACCAGATGCGCGCGGTCCGCATCGGCGACCGGTACCGGCAGCGCGAACTCGCGCATCACCTGCGCGGCGCCGGCGATCTCGTCGACGGTTTCCTTCTTGACCCGCAGGCCGGACAGGATCGCCGCGGTCATCAGCGGCGAGACTTCGCCGCGCATGATCTGGCGCATCAGTTCGACCATCTCGTCGCGGAAGATCTCGCGGTGTTCGATGGTGCGTTGCAGGGCTTCGTGGGGGGTGATGGGCATGTTGGGACTCGTGGTTCGTGATGACCGGACGTTCGTCCGTTGAAAGCCGTGATTCGTGATTCGTGAAAAAGCGTCACTTCCTTCCCGTCATTCCCGCGAAAGCGGGAATCCAGGGACGTCCGTTTTCAAGCCGACAATCTCGTCCCCCGCAGACTGACCGAAGAAGTCACTGGATTCCCGCTTTCGCGGGAATGACGGGGATCCGGACGCCGGACGTCTCACCTCTCCAGAAAATTCTTCAGCAGCGCATGCCCATGCTCGGTCAGGATCGACTCGGGATGGAACTGCACGCCTTCGACAGGATGCGTGCGATGGCGCAGGCCCATGATTTCCTCGCGGCTGCCATCGTCGTGCTCCGTCCACGCTGTGACTTCGAGACACGCCGGCAGCGACGACTGTTCGACCACCAGCGAGTGATAGCGCGTCGCCTCGTAACCATCCGGCAGGCCGGCGAACACGCCGAGGCCTGCGTGGCGGATCGCCGAGGTCTTGCCGTGCATGATCCGCTGCGCGCGGATCACCTTGCCGCCGTAGGCCTGTCCGATGCCCTGATGACCGAGGCAGACGCCGAGAATCGGCGTCGTCGCGCCGAGGCGTCCGATGACGTCGAGCGACACCCCCGCTTCGTTCGGTGTGCACGGTCCCGGCGAAATCACGATGCGCTCGGGCGCGAGTTTCGCGATCGCATCGACCGACAGCGCGTCGTTGCGCTCCACCCGGACCTCGGCGCCCAGCGCCTGCAGATACTGCACGAGGTTCCAGGTGAAGCTGTCGTAGTTGTCGATCATCAACAGCATGGAGTGGTTCCGGCGGAGCGAACTGGTAAGGAAGAATCGGCGCGTCGCATCACAAGCCCTTCGCCGCCTGCGCGACCGCGCGGAACAATGCGCGGCCCTTGTTCATGGTCTCGGCCCATTCCATTTCCGGATCCGAGTCGTAGACGATGCCCGCGCCCGCCTGCACGTACAGGCGGCCGTCCTGGATCACCGCGGTGCGGATCGCGATTGCGGTGTCGGCGTCGCCGTGCCAGCCGATGTAGCCGACCGCGCCCGAATAGACGTTGCGCTTGACCGGTTCGAGGCTGCGGATGATTTCCAGCGCGCGCACTTTCGGCGCGCCGCTGACGGTGCCGGCCGGGAACGTCGCGCGCAGCACGTCGGCGTAGCTCAGCCCGTCCTTCAGGCGGCCGGTGACTTCGCTGACGATGTGCATGACGTGGCTGTAGCGTTCGATGACGAAGCGCTCGCCGACCTCGACCGTGCCGGCGCTCGACACGTGGCCGACATCGTTGCGGCCCAGGTCGATCAGCATCAGATGCTCGGCGCGCTCCTTGGGATCGGCCAGCAGTTCGGCCTCCAGCGCCTGATCCTGCGCCGGCGTCTCGCCACGCGGACGCGTGCCGGCGATCGGGCGCACGGTGACTTCGCCGTCCTTGAGACGCACGAGGATTTCCGGCGAGGAGCCGACGACCTGGGTGCCGCCGACGTCGAGAAAATACATGTAGGGCGACGGATTCAACGCGCGCAGTGCGCGATACACGTCGACCGGGCGCGCCTGGAACGGCACCGACATGCGCTGCGACAGCACGACCTGGAAGGCGTCGCCGGCAGCGATGAATTCCTTGGTCTTCGCGACGGCGTCGATGAAGCCTTCGCGAGTGAAGCCCGACACGAAGTCGGATTCGTCCAGCGCAGCCGGCTGCAGCGTTTCCGGATAACCCGCGCCGCCCTGGCGCAGGCGATGCGTCAGGGCATCGAGGCGGCGGTTCGCGCGCAACCAGGCCTGCGACTCGCGCGTGTCGGCGTGGACCACGAGGTACAGGCGCCCCTTGAGATTGTCGAACACCGCGACCTCGGTGCTCAGCATCAGCAGGATGTCGGGCGTACCGAGTTCGTCGCGCACATCGGCGCGCTGGCCGCTGCGCAGACGCGGTTCGATGTACTCGATGCATTCGAAGCCGAACCAGCCGACCAGGCCGCCGGTGAAGTCCGGCAGGCCGTCAATCTGCGGCACCGAATGCGCGGTGCGCAGGCGCTCGACTTCGGCGAAGGGATCTTCGACCTCGCGCGTCTCGATCACCTCGCCGTGCTCACGTACGGTCAGCGTGTGGCCGTGGAACGCGTACACGCGTTCGGCGGGCAGACCGATGATCGAGTACCGCCCGAAGCGTTCACCGCCTTCGACCGATTCGAACAGATAGGTGTGCGGGCCGTCGGCGAGCTTGAGATAAACCGAGAGCGGCGTATCCAGGTCGCTCAGGACCTCGCGGACCACGGGAACGTGGGTGTGGCCTTCAGCGGCGTAGCGCTGGAACTCGGTGTGCGTGATCACGCGGCATTTCCTGGGCAGTCGGACGAACGGGGGCAACGGCGGCATTGCGCCACCATCGCCAGCCGGCGTCGAGCAAACGGAAATGCGGGAGGGCAGAGACGTGCATGGCGGCTACTGTAGCGGCTCGGGCGCGAACGCGCGACAGCCTCAGACGGTCGGATGCGGCGACGCGACGAGCAGCGGACAGTCCTTCGGCAGGTGCAGCCGCAGACGTCGGGGCACGCAGGTGATCGCGAACCGCCGTGCGCGGCGGGGCTCGCCATCGAGATTGAGCACCAGCGGCGTGTCCGACTCGACGACGAGTTCGGTCAACTGCACGCGCACGGCCACCTGGTCGAGCGCGGCGACCTGGCCTTCGGTCAGCGCGGTGCGCAGCGTGTTGACCAGCTCGCCTTCGAGCTCGGGGACAATGGTGACGTCGATCAGGCCGTCGTCGATGCAGGCATCGGGACACAGCGCCTGCCCGCCGCCGGCCTGACGACCGTTGCCGATCCCCAGCGCGATGAAGCCGCCAGCCCAGGCGAAATCCGGGCCGGTGATGCGCGCGTCCAGCGGTTCGATGCGGCCGAGGCGCGACAGGCCGGTGATGAAATACGCGAGGCCGCCGAGCACCTTCTTCAGACCGGCATGCGTCTCCACGGTCACCTGCGTGCCGAAGCCGCCGGAGCCGAGATTCGCGCACCAGTGCACGCCGTCGCCGGTTTCGATGCGCAGCACATCGATCAGCACCGCAGGACGGTCGAGCGCCAGGGTCAGCGCCTCTTCCGGCAGGTCGGGCATTTCGGCGGCGGTCGCGAAATCGTTGGCGGTGCCAAGTGGCAGCAACGCCAGTGACGGCAGCGCATCGGCATCGGCGGTCTGCGCGGCCAGTACCGACACCACAGCGTTGAGCGTGCCGTCGCCACCGGCAGCGATGATCGTGTCCACGGATTCCGCCAGCGCCTCGGCCGCGTAGCGCTCGGCATCGCCGGTTTCCCAGGTCACCCGGACATCGATGTGGACACCGCGCGCGCGGAGCGCGGCGACCGCCATGCGCACGGCCTCGTCGCCCGCGGATTTGCCATTGAGGATCAGGCGCCAGAACGGTGCAGGCATGCGTTAGTCGTGGAGATGTGGAGGTGGCGCGGAGCGTAGCGGATGCCCGACGCCCGCCGTTAACCGGCCCTCACGCGTGTCATCAGCCGGTCATCGAAGGTCCGGAGCATGGAAGGCCATAGCAGGGACGACTGGCGGAGGCAGGATCAGCCTCCAAAACAAGATGCCTCTTCCGCGCAGCGGAAGAAGCCGAGGCCCCTCTCCCGCGTGCGCGGGAGAGGGGGGGCGCCCGCAGCGCGGACGGTGGGGTGAGGGCAGCAGCCGTGTAAGCCCGCGCTTTTCAAGCGCCGCAAAGCGATCAGACCAGCGCCCGATCCGCCACCACCACACCGTCCGCATCCGCGGCCAGCCAGTCGCCGGGCCGGATCGTCACGCTGCCGAAGGTCACCGGCACATCGCGCACGCCCTGCCCGCGCTTCTCGGTCTTCAGCGGCACCGTGCCCAGCGCCTTGACGCCGAGATCGAGCTGACCGATCGCGACGCTGTCGCGGATCGCGCCATGCACGACCACGCCGGCCCAACCGTTGGCGACCGCCTGTTCGGCCAGCAGATCGCCGAGCATCGAACGGCGCGTCGAACCGCCACCGTCGACCACCAGTACGCGACCCGCCCCGGCTTCCGCCACCGCCTCACGCACGCGCGAGTTGTCCTCCAGCGCGAGCACGGTGCTGACGATGCCGGCGAATGCGAGGCGTCCACCGAAATCGCGCAACGGCAGATCGAGCACGCGCACCGCATCCGGGTGCGCGTCGCAGAGATCGCAGGTGACGACGTCCGCGTTCACGCGCGCAGCGAGGTCGCGTGTGCGATTTCGGCACGCATCGCGTCAACCACCGCACGGTAATCCGGCTTGCCGAAGATCGCCGAGCCGGCAACGAAGGTGTCGGCGCCCGCGGCTGCGATTTCGCCGATGTTGCCGGGCTTCACGCCGCCATCGATCTCGAGCCGGATCGGCTTGCCGATCGCGTCGATGCGCGCGCGCACCTGGCGCAGCTTGTCGAGCGTCGACGGGATGAAGGCCTGGCCGCCGAAGCCGGGATTGACCGACATCAGCAGCACCATGTCGAGATCCTCGAGCACGTAGTCCAGCACTTCGATCGGCGTCGCCGGATTGAGCACGAGGCCTGCCTGGCAGCCTTCGGCCTTGATCAGCTGGATCGTGCGATGCACGTGGCGGCTCGCTTCGGGATGGAAGCTGATCAGCGACGCGCCGGCCTTGGCGAAGTCGGGCACGATGCGGTCGACCGGCTCGACCATCAGATGCACGTCGATCGGTGCGGTCACGCCGTGTTTGCGTAGCGCCTCGCAGATCATCGGGCCGATCGTCAGGTTCGGCACGTAATGGTTGTCCATCACGTCGAAGTGCACCCAGTCGGTGCCGGCGGCGAGCACGTTGTCGACCTCCTCGCCGAGGCGGGCGAAATTCGCGGACAGGATCGAGGGTGCGATAACGGCGGGCTGCATGTGCGGTTCCAGGTCGTGGAGTGGGACGCGGCCTGCAGGCCGCAGCGCGACATTCTAAAGCCCTCGGCCTTCGGCACCCCGACCATCCGCGCACGCCGCGCGGCACGAAGCCTGAATTCCGCACTCGCATTCATTCATCTGACCGAGTCCCGTATGCATCTCCCATCGCGCTTGCCTGCCTCTGGCGCGGCCGCTTCCCGGGGCGACCGTGCTCCGCACCGCGCCACCAGGCGACACGAAGAAGCCGGCGCACGCCGGCTTCCAGCCATCGGGCGCCACGCGCGAATCTGCGACCGGTAATGTGACGCGCTGATGCGTCAGCGGCGGGTCTTGCGGCCATCGCGGCCACGACGCAGACGGTCGTAGGCGGCATTGAGTTCGGCAGCGCGGGCCTCGGCCTGGGCGCGAAGTTCCGGCGCTGCGCCATCCACACGGTCCGGGTGGTACTGCGAGATCAGCTTGCGATAGGCCTGGTCGATCTCTTCGCGTGTCGCCTCCGGTCCCAGGCCGAAGACCTGGTGATCCTTGTAGCGCCGCGGCGCGAGCCAGCCGGCATCGAAGGCGTGGCCGATGATCGCGCCGATCACGCCGCCGGCCGGGTGGCGCAGCAGCAGCCATCCGGCGATGAAGCCCAGCAGTTTTCCGTACCAGCGTTGCATGGCCGACAGTGTAGCCGGCTGCCATGACGCCGGTCGTCGCGGTGCTCTGCGAGGCTCACTGCAAGGCGCTGCGGTTCGCACTACACTTGCCGGCCGCTCGCGATCCACCCGGAAATGTCAACCGTGTCGACGACTCTTCTCGAAGCGAACCTCCCCGGCCTCCACCTGCGTCACCGCGGCAAGGTCCGCGACGTGTTCGACCTCGGCGACGAGCGCCTGCTGATCGTCGCGACCGACCGCCTGAGCGCGTTCGACGTGGTGCTGCCCGATCCGATTCCCGGCAAGGGCGAAATGCTCTGCCAAATCAGCAATTTCTGGTTCGAGCAGACCGCCGCGCTGATGCCCAACCATCTGACCGGCATCGATGTCGCCAGCGTGTTGCCCGAGGGCGTCGACCCGGCGCTGTACGCCAGACGCGCGGTGGTCACGAAGAAGCTCAAGCCGGTGCCGGTCGAGGCGATCGCGCGCGGCTATCTGATCGGCAGCGGCTGGAAGGATTACCAGCGCACCGGTCGCGTCAGCGGCATCGCCCTGCCCGACGGCCTGCGCCAGGCCGAACGCCTGCCCCAGCCGATCTTCACCCCGTCGACCAAGGCCGCCGTCGGCGACCACGACGAGAACATCGATTTCGACACGATGGTCCGCCTCATCGGCGCCGACCTCGCCGAACAGGTGCGCGAGGCCACGCTGCGTCTGTACACGTTCGCGGCCGCCTACGCTGGCGAGCGCGGCATCATCCTCGCCGACACCAAGTTCGAGTTCGGTACCGATGCCGATGGTCGCCTCTACGTCATGGACGAAGTGCTGACCCCGGATTCGTCGCGCTACTGGCCGGCCGATGCGTACGAAGTGGGCACCAGCCCGCCGAGCTACGACAAGCAGATCGTCCGCGACTATCTGGAAACCACGGACTGGGACAAGACCGCCCCCGGCCCGAAGCTGCCGGCCGAAGTCATCGAACGCACCCGCGCGCGCTACGCCGAGGCATTGCAGAAGCTGGCGGACATCTCGATCGATTGAGCGCGCGTCGCGCGTCTGGTTGCCGGTATTCTCGGAAGCTCATGCATTCTGTGGATCGGACGCCCATGCAGATCGAATCCGTTTCGCCCATTTTTTCGGTGGACGATCTGGCCGCCTCACTCGACTTCTATCTGCAGATGCTCGGCTTCGAGCTGGCCTGGTCCTGGGGTGCCCCCCCTGACATCGCTTCGGTCTGTCGCAACGACGTTGAAATCATGCTCAGTCAACGCAGCGACACCAGCGCTCCGGGTCCCGCGCAGATCTATCTCAGCGTGTCGGCCATCGACGCGTGGTATGAGGCGTTGAAGTCCGCAGGTGTGGACGTGCGCGTTCCGATTGGCGACCGCCCCTACGGCATGCGCGATTTCAGGATTGCCGACCCCAGCGGCAACGAAATCAGCTTCGGGCAGCCGATCGCAGGCGTACCCTAGTCACCGACACGACCGGATCGACCCTCGGGAGGGGCAGATGGACGCGATACACGACGACGCGCAGGCGCGTCCGATCGACCGCTGGTTCGCCAGCTACTCGGCCGACCACCGCAATGACACCAACCAGTGGATCCACGTGTTCGCCGTGCCGGCGATCCTGTGGAGCGTGATCGCGTTGTTGTGGTGCATTCCCGGCGGCACGATCTTCAGGCCCGGCATCTGGGCGGCGCTGGCGATGTTCGCCGCGTGGCGGTTCTACCAGCGCGCGTCGCCGCGACTGGGGTTCGGCATGTTCGCGGTATTCCTGCTGCTGGCGGCGTTGACCTGGGCGCTGCATCAGGCGCTGGGCACGCGCGGTCTGCTGACGGCCGCCATCACGGTGTTCGTCGTGGCCTGGATCGCACAGTTCGTCGGCCACAAGGTCGAAGGCCAGAAGCCCAGCTTCCTGACGGATCTGACATACCTGCTGATCGGTCCGGCCTGGGTCTTGGCCAAGCTGTATCGCAGGCTCGGCTGGCGTTACTGAGCGATGGCGACCCGGCTGCGCGAGAACAGCCCGCTGACGTGAGATGCTTGCGCGCCCGCTTCAGGTGCTCGCCGTGTCGCCCCGCGATCTCGCTCTCGTTCTCGTCGTCTGCATCGCCTGGGCGCTGAACTTCCTCGTCTCGGCCAATGCGCTGCGCGAGATTCCCCCGTTTCTCTTCACTGCGGTGCGCTTCGCGATGCTGGCGCTGCCGTTGGTGTGGCTGCTGCGGCCGCCCGCGCCCGGTCAATGGCCGCGATTGATCGCGGTGTGCCTGTGCATCGGCGTGCTGCATTTCGGCCTGAGCTTCCTCGCGCTGCGGTTGTCGACCGATCTGTCGTCGCCGGCGATCGTCATGCAGAGCTACATCCCGATGACCGCGCTGCTGGCCTGGGCGGTGCTGGGCGAGCGCTTCGCCTGGCGCACGGGTCTGGCGATCGGGGTGAGCTTCTGCGGCGTGCTGGTGCTGGGTTTCGATCCGGTGGTGCTGGCCAACCCGGCCGCGCTGCTGACGATGCTGGCATCGGCCGCGATGCTCGCCATCGGCACGGTGCTGATGAAGCGCCTGCGCGATGTCGACATGTGGAACATGCAGGGCTGGACCGCGGTCTTCAGCGTGCTGCCGCTGCTCGCGATCAGCCTGATGTTCGAGCCCGGCGGCTTCCACCAGCTCGGCAACGCCGGCTGGGCCGGCTGGGGCGGCGCGGTCTACGCGGCGTTCGTGTCCTCGCTGCTCGGCCACGGCCTGTACTACGTGCTGATGCAGCGCTATCCGGTCGCGATGGTCACGCCGTGGCTGCTGCTGGTGCCGGTGATGGCGATCGGGCTGGGCGTCGCGTTCTGGGGCGACCGGCCGGGTCCGCGGCTGTGGATCGGCGGGGCGATGGTGCTTGGTGGCGTGCTGGTGATCGCACTGCGCGCCCTGCAGAAGTCGCGCAAGCTGGTCGAGGAGCCGATGGCAGGGCCGTGAGCGCCGGCTCCTGTGGGAGCGCGCTCGCGCGCGATGGCGCGTTCCCCGTGGAGCCCTTCGCGCGCAAGCGCGCTCCCACAGGTGAGAGGACCGCAGGCAGGTCCGCCTAGGCGAACATCGCCTCGTCGGGATCGAACGTCCGCGGCGCATAGCCAAACGCCTCGCGCGCAGGCGCAGGATCGAACACCAGATCCTCGCGCATGCGGGTCACCGCGCCCGGCGGCAGGCCTTGCAGCCGTCCGGCGCGATGCGCCGCCCACAGCGCCGCATCGAACAGCAGGCCCGGCAATACCAGCAGGCGCGGCGCAGGCTGCAGGCAGGCCAGTGTGCGCGCGACCATCGTGCGGTAGTCGAGGGTTTCCCCGCCCGGCAATGCGAAGGTCTGTCCATGCGCGGCGGGTGCATCGACCGCGGCCTGCGCCGCCGTCGCGAGATCGTCGACGTGCACCGGCTGGCGTCGACCACGCGCATCGGCCGGCAAGACGAACACGCCGCTGCGCCGGGCGAGCGCGACGATCAGGCTGAGATTGCGATCGCGTCCGCTGCCGTAGACCAGCGTCGGCCGCAGCAGGGTCGCCGCGGCGCCACGCGCCTGCGCCGCGGCGAACACCCGCTCGCCGGACGTGCGCAACCGCATCGCCAGTTCGCGTTCGCCCGGATCATGCGCCGCCTGCTTGGTCGCGTCGCTGGTCGAACCGAAGGCGACGACGCGCGGGCATTCGATCACCGCCTCGGCGTACCACAGCGAAAACAGGTCCAGCGGGCCGCAGCTGAAGATCGCATCGACCCGCGCCGGCAAGGTGCCCGGCATGGCGGCGAACGCGCCGGTGTGCCAGCGCAGTTGCAGACCATCGGCGCGTGGCGCGCGCGACAGGGCATCGACGGTCCAGCCCGCGTCGAGCAGCCGTGCCAGCAGGGCCGCTCCGATCGCACCGCTGGCACCGAAGACCAGCGCATGGCGTGCGCGCGGGGGCGTGGAGGCGGAAATCGACGTCATGGGACATAGCATATCGAGCCGCGACGACGCTCCGTCGATCGGCATCGGTTAGACTGCCCGGCCCTTGCGTGACCCGCCGGCCGACTGGCCGACCCGCATCCACAAGGAGCCCGATGCTCGAACTTCTCTTGGCCCTGCCCTTCGTGCTGGCGCTCGCCGTAGCGCTGTCCGCGAATGCGTCACGGCGCACCGTTGCCTGTCTGGCCGGCCTCGTGCCGTTGCTGGGTCTTGGCGTATTGGCTTTTCTGGCAGGTGACGTCTTCGACGGCACCATTCTCAAGACCCAATACGCGTGGATTCCCGAAGCCGGGCTGGATTTCAGCCTGCGCATGGACGGGTTGGCCTGGACGTTCGCCCTGATGGTGCTGGGCATCGGCGGACTCGTCGTGCTCTACGGCCACTACTACCTGTCGGCCAAGGACAGTCCGCGGCGGTTCTTCACCTATCTGTTGCTCTTCATGGGCGCGATGCTCGGCATGGTCATTGCCGGCAATCTGCTGTTGCTTGCGGTGTTCTGGGAACTGACCTCGATCAGTTCGTTCCTGCTGATCGGCTTCTGGTCGCACCGTCAGGACGCGCGCCAGGGCGCGCGGATGGCACTGACGATCACCGGCATGGGCGGCCTAGCACTGCTCGGCGGCGTGTTGCTGATCGGTCGCATCGTCGGCAGCTACGATCTCGATGTGGTGCTGGCCTCCGGCGACCTGATCCGCGCCAGTCATCTGTATCCGTGGGCGCTGGCGCTGGTGCTGCTGGGCATCTTCACCAAGAGCGCGCAGTTCCCGTTCCACTTCTGGCTGCCGCACGCGATGGCCGCGCCGACGCCGGTCTCGGCGTATCTGCATTCGGCGACGATGGTGAAGGCCGGCGTGTTCCTGCTGGCGCGCCTGCATCCGGCGCTGGCCGGTACCGACCTGTTCTTCTTTGTCGTGAGCGGCGTGGGCGCGACGACGTTGCTGGTCGGCGCCTGGTTCGCGATCTTCCAGCACGACCTCAAAGGGCTGCTGGCCTATTCGACGATCTCGCACCTGGGCCTGATCACGCTGCTGTTCGGCCTGTCGACCGACATGGCGGTTGTCGCGGCGCTGTTCCACATCCTCAACCACGCGACGTTCAAGGCCTCGCTGTTCATGGCGGCCGGCATCATCGATCACGAGACCGGCACCCGCGACATGCGCCGGCTCGGCAACCTCCGGCGCTACATGCCGATGACCAGCGCGCTGGCGATCGTCGCCTCGCTGGCGATGGCCGGCATTCCGCTGCTCAACGGCTTCCTGTCGAAGGAGATGTTTTTCGCCGAGGCACTGGAGATCGGTGGCCACGGCACGATGCGGCTGGTGATCAGCATCGCCGCGTTGCTGGCCGGCATCTTCGGCATCGCCTACAGCCTGCGCTTCGTGCACGACACCTTCTTCGGCAAAGGCCCGCGTGCGCTGGACGTGGTGCCGCACGAGCCACCGCACTGGATGCGCATTCCGGTCGGCGTGCTGGCGATCCTGTGCGTGATCGTGGGCATGATTCCGGCGCTGACGATCGGCCCGCTGCTGCACACGATGGTGCGCGGCACGCTCGGCGATGCCGCACCGGAATTCAGCCTGTCGGTGTGGCACGGCTTCAACCTGCCGTTGATGATGAGCATCGCCAGCCTGGTGTTCGGCGTGGCGCTGTATTTCGGCCTGCGCCGCCTGCTGGATTTCCATGCGGTCGCGACGCGCTCGATCGGCCGCAATGTGTTCCACGTCAATGTCGAGGCATTGTTCGCGCTGGCGCGCCGGTTCACCGAACGCGTCGCCAACGGCAGCCTGCAGCGCAGTCTGTTTCTGATGATCGCCATCGGCCTGCTGCTGGCGGGGGTGCCGATGCTGGGCCGGACGCTGCCGTTGCTGGCGGGATTCGGCACGCCGCAACCCTTGCCCGTCATCGGCTGGATCCTGTGGGGCCTGCTGGTCGCCGCGACGGTGGGCACGGTGATCGTGCACGGCAAGCGCCTGACGGCGCTGATCGTCATCGGCGCGGTCGGCCTGGCGGTCAGTCTGGTGTTTGTCTATCTGTCGGCGCCGGACCTCGCGCTGACCCAGCTGCTCGTCGAGATGGTGACGATCGCGCTGATGATGATGGCGCTCAACTACCTGCCCAAGCAGTCGAAGGTCTCCCGACGTCCGCTGCGCAAATTGCGCGACATCGGGATCTCGGTCGTCGCCGGCGGCGGCCTGGCCGTGCTGGCCTACGCGATGATGATGTCGCCGGCCGATACCATCTCCAGCGAACTGCTGGTGCGAGCGCTGCCCGAGGCCTACGGACGCAACGTCGTCAACGTGATCCTGGTCGATTTCCGCGGGTTCGACACCTTCGGTGAGATCGCCGTCTTCGGCATCGCAGCGCTGGTGGTCCATGCGCTGTTGCGCTGGGCGCGACTCAAACCCGACGAGATCATGCCCGGTCCGCCGGTGCAGTTGCCGATCGCCGCCGATCTCACCCAGTTGCTGTTCCCGCTCGCGCTGACGGTCTCGATCTACCTGTTCCTGCGCGGCCACAACGCGCCCGGCGGCGGCTTCATCGCCGGCCTGGTGTTCGCGGTGCCGGTGCTGGTGAAGTACGTGCTGCAGGGCGCGCGCGCGGTGGAAGCGACGTTCGGCTTCGATTACATCCGCGGCATCGCGATCGGTCTGCTGCTGGCGGTCCTCGGCGGTGTGGGGTCCTGGTGGTTCGATGTGCCGTTCATGACCAGCGGGCACCTCGACCTCGAGATTCCCGTGATCGGTCTGCTGCCGCTGGCCAGCGCACTCGTGTTCGATACCGGTGTTTATGTGGTGGTGTTCGCCGGCACCCTGCTGATGCTCTCCACGATGGGCACCGTCAAGCACCGCCAGGCCCAGGAGGAGACGCTCTGATGGAATTCGCGATCGCTTCCGCCATCGGCGTACTTGCCGCATCCGGCATCTATCTGCTGCTGCGCGCGCGCACGTTCGACGTGATCCTCGGACTGACACTGCTGTCGTACGCCACCAACCTGCTGATCTTCTCCGCCGGTCGTCCGGTGATCGGCAAACCGCCAGTCCTGCGTGACGGCTTGGCGGAGACCCTGGCGCACTACTCCGACCCGTTGCCGCAGGCACTGGTATTGACCGCCATCGTCATCGCATTCGCGATGACCGCGGTCACCGTCGTCATCGCGATGCGCGAGCATGCCGATCTGCATACCGACCACGTCGACGGCGAAGAGCCCGATGACGAGCGGCGGCGTGGAGGTGGCCGATGATGAGCCACCTGCCCGTCATGCCCGTGCTGGTGCCGCTGGTGACCGGCGCCGTTCTGCTCCTGCTCGAGCGACGCCATCGCATTTCGATCCAGCGCTTCTGGGCCTGGATCGGCATGGCCGCGCTGCTGGTGGTGAGCGTCATGCTGTTCCTGCAGGTGCAGCGCGAGGACATGCTGGTCTATCTGCTCGGCGACTGGCCGGCAAAGCTCGGCATCACCCTGATGGTCGATCGATTGTCGGCCCTGATGGTGCTGACCACCACGCTGCTGGCGATTCCGTGCCTGTTGTATGCCAGTGCCGGGTGGGACAAGCGAGCACTGCATTTCCATGCACTGTTCCAGATGCAACTCGCCGGCCTCAACGGCGCGTTCCTGACCGGCGATCTGTTCAACCTCTTCGTGTTCTTCGAGGTGATGCTGATCGCTTCGTACGGCCTGCTGCTGAGCGGCGCGCGTGGCGCACGCATCAAGGCCGGCATGCATTACGTGGTGTTCAACATCGCGGCGTCGGTCGTGTTCCTGATGGCGCTCGGTCTGCTGTACGGCATGCTCGGCACGTTGAACATGACCGAGATGGCAGCACGCATCGCGGTCGCGCCGCCCGAGCGGGCGATGTTGATCCAGGCAGGTGCCGGCCTGTTGCTGCTGGTGTTCTGCGCCAAGGCCGCCCTGCTGCCGCTGTATCTGTGGCTGCCTGAGGCCTACGCGCGCGCGCCGGCGGCGGTCGCGGCGCTGTTCACGGTCATGACCAAGGTCGGGCTCTACGCGATCCTGCGCGTGTACACGCTGATGTTCGGCGCCACGGCAGGGGCGATGGCGAACTTCGCCTGGGACTGGTTGCTGCCGACAGGTGCCGCCACCATCGTACTCGCCGCGCTGGGCGTGATCGGCGCGCCGCGCCTGCGCATTGGCGTGGCCTATCTGGTGCTGCTGTCCGCAGGCACGCTGTTCGTCGCGTTCTCTCTGGCAAACGCCGGCGCGATTTCCGCGGGGCTCTACTACCTGTCGCACAGCGTGTTCGTCAGCGCGGCCCTGTTCCTGCTGGCCGACATCATCCAGCGCCACCGTGGCAACAACGGCGACTACCTGATGCCGATCGCCGCGATGCCGAACAAGACCCTGCCCGCCGCGCTGTTCCTGATCGCCGCAGTGTCGATTGCCGGCCTGCCCCCGCTGTCGGGCTTCATCGGCAAGCTGCAGCTGCTCAATTCGGTACCCGAATCGCAGACCGCGTGGATCTGGGCCGTCATCCTGGGCAGCAGCCTGATGACCATCATCGGCCTGTCGCGCAGCGGCACGCGCCTGTTCTGGCGCATCGAGCCCGCATTGCCCGACGCTGATGCGCAGTCGCCGGCGTTGCGGCGCTCGGAAATCGGCGCCACCGTCCTGCTGTTGGCCTACGGCGTGGCAATGACCGTGTTCGCAGGTCCGGTACTGCGCTACACCGACGCGGCAGCGGCGCAGTTGCTGGACGTGGAGACTTACATCCAGACCCTGCGCGATACCGCGCCCCAGATCCGGGAGCCGTCGCCGTGAAGCGCCGCATGCTGCCTTCGATTCCACAGAGCCTGACGGTCTTCGCGTTCTGGCTGCTGATGGCCCAGGACGTCAGTCCCGGCAACATCGTCATGGCCCTCCTGCTCGCTTGGCTGATGCCGCTGCTGGCCAGCCGGCTGGAGCGGGAGTTCGCCCAGCTTGGTCGGCTGCATGGTGGCTTCCGCCTGATCGGGCGATTGCTGATCGATATCGTCGTCGCCAACGTCACGGTGGCCAGGCAGGTATTGGGGTCGGAGTCGAAGCTGCGTTCGCAGTTCGTATGGATTCCACTGGACCTGACCAACATCCACGGCATTTCCGCGTTGACCAGCGTGATCACCCTCACGCCCGGCACCGTGTCCGCCGAACTGTCGGAAGACCGAAAACATCTGCTGGTGCACTGCCTGAGCGTGGACGATCCACAGGCACTGATCGCAGAGGTCAAGTCGCGCTATGAGGCGCCTCTGAGGGAGATCTTTCCATGACGATCATCGATATCGCCATCATCGTCGGCATGCACGTCGTCGGCGCCGCCATGCTGCTGTCGTTGTGGCGACTGCTGCGCGGACCGACCGCACCTGATCGCATCCTGGCGCTCGATACGCTCTACATCAGCGCGATCGCGCAGCTGATCATGTTCGGCATGCTGCTCGACACCGAGATCTATTTCGAGGCCGCGCTGATCATCGCGATGCTCGGCTTCGTCAGCACCGTGGTGCTGAGCAAGTACGTGATCCGTCGGGACATCGTCGAATGAGCAGCGTGTTCGAGATCGTCGTCATCGGCCTGCTGGCCATCGGCTGCTTCTTCACCCTGCTCGGCGGCGTGGCGATGGTGAAGCTCTCCGATTTCTTCCGTCGCCTGCACGGCCCGGCGAAGGCCAGCACCCTGGGCGTGGGCTGCATCCTGTTCGCATCGATCGTCTATCACTGGGTCAACGGCAGCGGCGTGCATCCGCGCGAGCTGCTGATCACCGTGTTCCTGTTCCTGACCGCGCCGATCAGCGCGCATCTGATGTCGCGCGCCGCGCTGTCGCTGATGGACGATCGCCCGCCGCATCCCGACCGCGTGCCCGATGCGCAGCAGAAGGTCGTCGACGAAGAAGATCCGGCGCCGCCCGAGCGCCAGTGACGCCGCCGGGCCGCGGCGTGCCGCGACCCGGACATTCATGGATCAGCCGCAGCGTTCGACGTAATCGACCTGCGGCGGCACGCCGATCCGCCAACCGGTGACCTTGCCGGCCGCATCGGTCTCGAACACCAGCGCGGACGTGCCACCCCCGGTGTCGGTCACCCGCAGCGTCTGCGCACCCTCGACGTACTTGTGCGGAGACGCCTCGACGCGACCTGCATACAGGCGCTCGATCTCCTCGCGTTCCATGCCGACCTTGCCGCCGCCCGGCGCGGTGTAGCCGTCGTTGCCGACGTCGATACGCGAGAAGCGGTCGCCCTCGATCATGAAACCGATGTCGTAGCGCGTGGTGCCCATCGGCGGCGGCGTCAGGTAATAGCAGCCGCCCGGCTCGGACGGTTTCGCATCGCCGAGATCGTTGCCCCAGGCCATGCGCACCTGCTCGGCATCGCTGCCGAACGCGGCCGGTCCGAAGCCCTGGAACGTCACGACGCCATCAACGACCCCGGGCACGTTGCTGCCCATCGCATTGGCCGGCGGCACGTGTGCATCGGGCTGGTCGCCAGGCGGCGCAGGCGCGGACGGCGCGGATGCCACGGGCGCAGGCTCGGCGGGTGGCGCCTCGCCTTGGCACGCGGCGAGCGCAAGGGACAGCACGGCGATGGCCGGCAGGGTGCGGTGGAACTGCATGCGACAACTCCTGGAAGGTGACCGGCGCGAGACTAGCGCGTCCGCGTGAACAGGACGTGGCCCGGCATTCCAGCGCGCAGGTCGCGGTTGTCATGGACGTTTCATCGCAACTTCCCATGCTGCACGCCTGCCACTGGAAGTCGCCGCCCGTGCCCGCCCGCAAAACCGAACTCGCGCATCGCGCGCTGGCCACGCATGGCGCTTCGCTCGACCTGCGACAGCGCCGTGCGCTGATCCTGTGCGATGGACGACGCACGACCGTGGAACTCACGCGCATGCTCGGCGCGGACACACCTGCGCTGCTGCTGCAGTTGCAGACACTCGGCTATCTGGAAGCACTCGATGCAGTAGCAGTGGCATCGACGCCTGCAGCCGAACCTGCGAACGATGCCGGCACGCCCGCATCGACGCAGTCCCCGACCGGGCGCCGTCGCTCCCTGAGCGCGGCGCGCATCTACCTGCAGGGCATGCTGGAACTGCAGCGCGCACGGGCGGCGTTGGAACTGCGTGCGCGTCTGGTCGGTAGCGCCGACGAAGCTGCGACGGTCACCGCAATGCTCGATGCGATCGCAGGCCTGCCTGCTTTCACCAAGCCCGGCTACGCGGCGCGCGTGCGCGAACGCGTGGCGGAAGTGCTGCCGGAACCGCATCTGCCGGCGCTGGCCGCGCTGGTACTCGAAGGCGAAGCGGACGCGGTGGCCTGAAGCCACCGCGGATCGCTCAACCGCGCGGCGGTACGAAGTTGCGCTGCAGACCGGCCCAGCAGGACTGATAGTCGCCCTGGCGATGCACCGCTTCGAGCGCCTGCCGCGTCGGGCGGATCACCGCACGCGTCTCGAACATGAAGGCCATCGTGCCGCTGATGACATCGGGCTTCGACAGATCGGCCGCGCTGGCTTTTTCGAACGTCGCCGCGTCCGGGCCGTGTCCGCTCATGCAGTTGTGCAGCGAGCACGCGCCGGGCGAGAAGCCGTCGGCCTTGGCGTCGTACTGGCCGTGCACCAGACCCATGAATTCGCTGGCGACATTGCGGTGGAACCACGGCGGCCGGAACGTGTCCTGCGCGACCAGCCAGCGCGGCGGGAAGATCGCGAAATCCATGTTCGCGGTGCCGGGCGTATCGCTCGGGGAGGTGAGCACGGTGAAGATGCTCGGGTCGGGATGATCGAAGCTGATCGATCCGATCGCGTTGAAGCGGCGCAGGTCGTACTTGTACGGCACGTAGTTGCCGTGCCAGCCGACGACGTCGAGCGGCGAATGGTCGATCGGCGCCTGCCACAGATGGCCCTGGAATTTGGCGATCAGGCTGAAGTCGCCCTCGATGTCTTCATACGCCGCGACGGACGCGAGGAAGTCGCGCGGATTGGCGAGGCCGTTCGCGCCGATCGGTCCAAGGTCCGGCAGGCGCATCGCGAGGCCCTGGTTCTCGCAGACGTAGCCGCGACTGGGGCCGTCCGGCAATTCGACGCGGAAGCGCACGCCGCGTGGGATCACCGCGATTTCCTGCGGTTCGACCTCGAGCACGCCGAATTCCGTTGCGAGTACCAATCGTCCCTGCTGCGGCACGATCAGCAGTTCGCCATCGGCGCTGTAGAAGAAACGGTTCGTCATCGATGCGTTCGCGGCGTAGACGTGGATGCCCACGCCCTCGTGCGCGCCGGGGCCGCCGGTGCCGGCCATCGAGAACAGACCGTCGACGAAATCGACCGGCACCTCGGGGATCGGCAACGGGCTCCAGCGCATCTGGTCCGGCGGCACCGGACCGCGATCGAAACCATCGTGGAAGCGCGGCTGCTGGAACGGCGAGAACGTACCGTGCATCGCCGCCGGGCGGATGCGGTAGAGCCAGCTGCGCCGGTTCTCGCCGCGCGGCGCGGTGAAGGCGGTGCCCGACAGCTGCTCGGCATAGAGCCCATGCGCCACACGCTGCGGCGAGTTGCGGCCGATCGGAAGCGTGCCCGCTTCGGCCTCGGTTGCGAACTCGTTGCCGAAGCCGGACATGTAGGCCGGAGTGGATGCAGTCATGGCGCGTTCCTTTCAGACAATGCAGCGGCTAACCTGCGCGGACCGCCGAAGGAAAGGCGGCATTCAAGGGGAAAAATTTGATGGACACAACGGACAACGCCGTGCGGGCGATCATGGGCCCGCTGGTGAGCGGCAAGCTGTGGATGAAACTGCTGGGCGTGATGCTGATGATCTCGGGCGCGCTGCAAGTGCTCAGCATCATCGGCATCCTCTGGGCATGGGTGCCGATCTGGTTGGGCGTGCTGCTGTTCCAGGCGGCCAGCGCGGCGGAAGAAGCCGCAGCGACTGGACAGGTCGACGCCGCCATCCGTTCGACCGAAAAGCTGCGCCTATTCTTCATGATCCAGGGCATCCTGCTGCTGATCGCACTGCTCATCATGGGTGCGTTCTTCCTGCTCGGCGGTGCGGCGCTGCTGGCAGGCATGGCGGGCATGGCAAACGCATGATCGCCAGCGCCCACGCGCGCCTGTAACGCGTCATCCGAAGGCGGCTCCGGAACATTCCGGGGCCGCTTTTCGTTCGCCGCGTCTCAGAGCACGCCGCGCTGCATCTGGTCGCGCTCGATGCTCTCGAACAGCGCCTGGAAATTGCCTTCGCCGAAGCCTTCGTTGCCCTTGCGCTGGATGATCTCGAAGAAGATCGGACCGAATGCGTTCTTGGTGAAGATCTGCAGCAGCTTGCGCTGCTTGGTCTCCGGGTCGGCGTCGATCAGGATCTTGTTGCGGCGCAGACGCTCCACGTCCTCGTTGTGATCCGGGATGCGCTGGTCGATGACATCGAAATAGGTGTCCGGCGTATCGAGGAAGTCGATACCCTTCTCGCGCATCTGCTCGATCGACGCGTAGATGTCGTCGGTGAAGCAGGCGATGTGCTGGATGCCCTCGCCCTTATAGGCGTCGAGATACTCGTTGATCTGCGACTTCGGATCGTTCGACTCGTTGAGCGGAATGCGTACGATGCCGTCCGGCGCGGTCATCGCCTTCGACTTCAGGCCGGTCTTCGCACCCTTGATGTCGAAGTAGCGGATCTCGCGGAAGTTGAACAGCTTCTCGTAGTAGTCCGACCACTTCTGCATGTTGCCGAAGTAGAGGTTGTGCGTGAGATGGTCGATGAAGGTCAGGCCGAACCCGGTCGGGTTCTGGTCGGCGCCGTCGATCGCGACATAGTCGTCGCCGTAGATCGAGCCCGACGCGCCGTAGCGGTCGACCAGATACAGCATGCAGTCGCCGATGCCCTTGACCACCGGCGCGTCGACGGCCTTGCTCGACTCGCGATCACCGATCGCCTCGCCACCGTTGCCCAGCACCTTGCCGTAGACGTCGCCGGCCGGCTGCTTGAAGCGGATCGCGAAGCCGCAGGCGGAGGGACCGTGCGCCTTGGCGAAATCGGCCGCAAAGGAATCCGGGTCTTCGTTGAGCAGGAAGTTCACCCCACCCTGCCGGTACACGGTGATCGCCCGCGACCTGTGCTTGAGCACCGCGGTGAAGCCCATGTTGCGGAAATAGGCGTGCATGAAATCGGCCTGACCTGCAGGCGCGGCGAATTCGACGAACTCGAAGCCGTCGATGCCCATCGGGTTCTCGAACGTGGTCACTTCCATGCCGAGATTGGGTGCGGTGTGTGCGTGAGCGCTCATGGGATACTCCGTCGCGATGGGGCCGGCCGGGAACGGGCGGTTTCAGACCTTCCTTTATAGTTACGTATGCAACCTAATTGCAAGGCGCACCGCACCATGACCCAGGCCGCGTCCCCCCCTGCTGCTCCCACCGCTCCAGCCGACGGCCACGAAGGCCAAGGTCACCGCAGCCTCGATCTCGAGCAGTTCCTGCCGTACCGGCTGAGCGTGCTGACCAACCGCATCAGCCGCGGACTGGCGGACATCTACAGCGAGCGCTTCGGGATCAGCGTGACCGAATGGCGGGTGATCGCGGTGCTGGGGCGCTACCCGGGCTTGTCGGCGAACGGCGTCGCCGAGCGTACGGCGATGGACAAGGTGGCGGTGAGCCGCGCGGTCGCGCGCCTGCTCGAGCGCGCGCTGATCGAACGCGAGATGCACGACAGCGATCGCCGCCGTTCGGTGCTGGAACTCAGCGAAGCCGGCTACGCGGTCTATGACGTCGTCGTGCCGCTGGCGCTGGAGTATCAGCGCAACGTGCTGGCGCCGCTGGACGACGCCGAGCGCGCGGCCTTCGCCGCGATGATGGCCAAGCTCGAGGCCCCACTGAAGGATTGAGTGCACGCGACATGTTCGCGTCAGCAACCCCATAAACAAAAACAGCGCCCTGGGGCGCTGTTTTCGTGTCGTACTTGCCATCCGGTTAAGGACGGCGTTCCTCGTCGAGCTTGGCGCCGGCCGCGACCGGCTCGCCGATCCCGTCCTGCGCGGCGAGCGACGGTTCCTCGTCCTGGAGCGTATCGAGGTGCATCAGACGGCGGATGAGCGGCGAAATGAAGATCATCACCACACCCACGCCTACCGCCAGCCAGCCCACGTTCGAGTACACCTCCAGCACACGTCCCTCACCCTCGCCACCGGTTGCGGCAGAAATCAGGCCGGCAGCGAAGTTGCCGGTCGCCGATGCGAAGAACCACGTGCCCATGATCAGACTGGCCATGTGCGCCGGCGCCAACCGGTTCATCGCCGACAGCCCGACCGGCGACAGGCACAGTTCGCCCATCGTGTGGATCAGGTAGATCAGGAAGATGAAGATCACCGGCGTCATGCCGTTCGGACCGGCACTGTTCGCCCCCCAGACCAGCACCAGGAAACCAAGACCCACCTGGATGACCGCCAGCGCGAACTTCAGTGGCGTGGAAGGCTCCCAGCCCCGACGCCCCAGCCAGAGCCACAGGATGGCGAACGCTGGCGCGAGCAGGATGATGTAGATGGAGTTCAGGGACTGGAACATCGGCGCGGGCACTTCCCAACCGAAGATGTGACGGTCCACGGAGCGGTCGGTGTACAGGTTCAACGAGGCGCCTGCCTGTTCGAACAGCGCCCAGAACAGGATCGATCCCACGATGAGGATCAACGCGGCGAAAATACGATGCCGCGCTTCCCGCTCCAGCTTGAACACTGCAGTCCAGAGGACGTAGCCCATCAGAAGCGCGCCGGTGCCCATCAGCAGGCCGCCGACCAGTTTCTGGTACTGGATCAGGAACCAGACCACACCCACCGATGCGATGCCCAACAGGTACAGCAGCCACTCGAAGCGGACGCCCATGACCGGCGCCGCGAGGCGCTCGGGTGATTTCGACTCGCCACGGCCCATCAGCAGCGGCTTGCCCAGCACGAACACGATCAAACCCAGCAGCATGCCGACACCGGCCGCGCCGAAGCCCCAGGCCCAGCCGTAGTTCATGCCCAGGTAGCCGGCGAGCGCCGAGCCCATCGCGGCACCCAGATTGATGCCCATGTAGAAGATCGTGTACGCCGGATCCCGGCGGATATCGGTGCGCGGATACAACTGGCCGACCATCACCGAGATGTTGGCCTTCAGGAAACCCGAACCGATGATGATGAAGGACAGCGCCAGCCAGAAGATGTTGATCTCGGCCGCCGACTGGCCGCCATCGCCTTCGAACGCCATCAGGAAATGACCGAAGGTCAGCAGTACGGCACCGAATACCACCGCCTTGCGTTGCCCCAGATAGCGGTCGGCCAGATAACCGCCGACGACTGGCGCGATGTACACCAGCGCGGTGTAGGCGCCGTAGATCACCGACGCATCCTGGTCGGAGTACATCCAGTGCTGCACGAGATAGAAGATCAGCAGCGCGCGCATGCCGTAGTAGGAGAACCGTTCCCACATTTCGGCGAAGAACAGCACGAACAGGCCGCGCGGATGACCGAGGATGGTCTTCTGTTCCTCGGCGGCGTACGGATTCATTGACACGTAGGGCGACTCCTGACGTTGATCGAGTGCCCCGGGACCGGGCCCGGGCGACGCGCTAAGTTAGCGGCGCCCGGACCACATGGAAAGTGACCATTGCCACCCCCGCAGGCCGACGCGCGTCGCAACACGTCGGCCCGCCGATGTCATCTGCGCATTCAGGCCACCGGGTAGACATAGCTCGCACCGACGCCGAGCGGCAGTCCGAGCGCCCAGAAGCCGAGCAGGAACGCCGACCAGACGATCAGCAGCGTGATGGAGAACGGCAACATCAGCGCCAGCAGCGTGCCGATGCCGCTCGACTTCACGTAGCGCTGGCAGAACACCACGATCAGCGGGAAGTACGGCAGCAGCGGGGTGATGATGTTGGTGCTGGAATCGCCGACGCGGTACGCCGCCTGGGTGAGATCAGGCGAGATGCCCAGCTGCATCAGCATCGGCACCATGATCGCGCCGATCAGCGCCCACTTGGCCGACGCCGAACCCACCAGCAGGTTGACGAAACCCGACAGGAACACGATGCCGACCAGGGTCACGCCGGTCGGCATGCCCAGCGCCTGCAGGCCGTTCGCGCCCTTGATCGCCAGCAGCGCACCGAGGTTGCTCTGGCCGAAGGCATAGATGAACTGCGCGGCGAAGAACGCCATGACGATGTAGTAGCCCATGCCGCTCATCGCCTTGCTCATGCCGGCGATGATGTCGCGGTGGCTCTTGACCGCGCCGGACGCGTAGCCGTAGACGATGCCGGGCACGACGAACAGGATGAAGATCAATGGCACGATCGACTGCATCAGCGGCGCGTTCGCCACCAGCAGTTCGCCCGCGCCCGTCGCCGCATCCGCCGGCGCACGCCAGGCGGAGCCTGCGGCCATTGCCGTCACCGCGATTGCGACGGCCACCACGACCATCGCCAGCACCGCCAACCACAGGCCGCGACGCTCGGGCGCCGTTAGCGTTTCCATCGACGGCATGTCCTGGGCGTCGCCGTCGACCGGCGTGCCACGCAGTCGCGGCTCGATGACGCGATCGGTCAGGAACCAGCCGACCAGCACGATCAGCACCGTCGATGCAGTGGTGAAATAGTAGTTGTTGAGCGGATTGACGATCACCGACGGGTCGATCAGGTGCGCCGCTTCCTGGGTCAGTCCGGCGAGTAGCGGGTCGAGGCTCGATGGAATGAACGTCGCCGAGAAGCCACCGGACACGCCGGCAAACGCGGCCGCGATACCCGCCAGCGGATGCCGCCCGGCGGCATAGAAGATGACCGCGCCCAGCGGGATCACCAGCACGTAGCCGGCGTCCACCGCGACATGGCTGAAGATGCCGACCGCGATCAGCATCGGGGTGAGCAGCATCTTCGGCGTCACCGACAGCACCGCGCGCAGCGCCGCATTGATGAAGCCGGTGTGCTCGGCGACGCCCAGACCCAGCATCGCCACCAGCACCACGCCGAGCGGCGCGAAGGTCACGAAGGTGCGGACCATGTCCGCCATGAAGGTCGTGAAACTGGTGCCGGCCAGCAGGTTGCGGATCTGGATGGGATCGCCGCTGCGCGGATCGATCTCGGCGAAGCTGACGTTCGCCAGCAGCGCCGACACCACCCAGACCACCAGCATCAGACCCAAAAACAGCACTGCCGGATCCGGCAGCTTGTTGCCGACCCGTTCGACGGCATCGAGGAAACGGGCGACGACACCGCGCGGCGCGGTGAACTCGGGACTGGGCTGGCTCATTCGACGGACTCCCCTGCTGGCATGCGACCCGGCATCCTAGCAGCCCCGCTACGCGCGTCGCCGCGCCGGCCGGAGACCCCTCAACGAAGAACCCCGGCTCGTGGCCGGGGTTCTCCGTCGCACCTGCAATCGCGATCAGGGCGTGTAGCTGGCCCGCACCGTCAGGCGATCGAAGGCACGTTCGCCGACGACGCGCACGTACCACGTGCCCGGCTGCGGCGCCGCGAGCGTCACGGTCTCGTTGTTGCCCGGACGCTGCGAACGCAGCTGCCAGGCATCGACCGTCGGCAGCACGTCGTGACTCGCATACAGCGACACGTCACCCGTGCCGCCGGCCGTGAGGATGCGCAGGTTGCGCGCACCGGCCGGCACGTCGATGCGGAACAGACGCGACTCGCCGGCTGCACCCTCGATGTCGCGGACCTGCACGCCGTTGACCAGCAGCTGCGCCGCGGTCGCCGGATCCTCGACGATGGACACCGCTGCAGTGGCGCTGTCGTTGGCCTCGTCCGGATCCTGCGTCTGCGAGCTCGCGGCGACGGTCAGCGTCACCGTCTCGTCGATCAGCGCCTCGGGTGCGGGCGACGACAGCACGAACACCGCCTCACCTGCATTCGCCAGCGTCTCGCTGCTGCACGACAGCGTGGTCTTGCCGTCGGCCACGGCCGGCGCATCGCAGCTCCAGTCGGCGGGCGGCGTGACCAGCAGGTCGTCGAGCTCCGCATCCAGCACCGCGCCGAAGCCCGGGAACTGCGCGGCATCCGGACCGGCGTTGACCAGCGTCGCGTTGAACGCGAGCGTGTCGCCTGCGAAGACTTCCGCATTCGCGGCCGCGACCGTGATACCGAGATCGGCCACCGTCACCGACTGCAGGCGCACCAGCAGCACGGTCGGATCGTGGTCGGACAAGCGCGTCGGCGTGTCGGCATCGTTGCGCGCGACTTCGGGGAAATCGGCATTGATGCGCGCGTGGCTGACGTCCAGGCCGACGACCAGCGGCGAATCCACCAGCGCCTGGTTCACCAGCACATGGTCGAGCGACTGCGCCTGGTAGTCGAAGACGAAGGAGTAGCGTTCTTCGTTGGCCGCCTCCAGGGTCATGTTGAGCAGCGACGGTGCGATCAGCACGGCGCCGTCGTTGTCGACCGCAGTCTCGCCATCGGGCGACGGCAGACCGGTGACCGTGCCCATCGCATCGACGTAACCGTCGTTGAACTCGAACGCGTTGAAGTCACCGAGCACCACGATCTGGCGCAGCGGATCGTCCTTCTGCATCCCGTCGATCAGCGTGGCCAGATATTCGGCCTGCTTCTGGCGCTTGTCGCGCACACGCTGGCCGCCGGTAACCCAGCCGTTGCTGCCTGCGGTCTCGGCCTCGATGCCGCTCAGCGAACGCTGGTGGACGACGATCGCGGTGAACGGATAGCTGCGGCCATCGGTGAAGTGCGCCACGGCCTCGAGCACCAGCGGCGGACGGTCGTTGAGCACGCTGGTCGAACCGTTCGGATTGACCAGCACCTCATCGCGCCCCTCCTGCACGACCGCGCCCACCGCGATGCGGGCGACGCTGCCGACCGACGCGGTCTTGACCAGGAAGCCGACATCGATGCCGCCGACATCGAAGCCTTCCTCCAGATACGCGACATAGCCCGGATCCGGCTGGCCGGCGGCGATCGCATCGGCGTTGATGCGCTCGGCGAGCGTGGTCAGCACCGGCAGGTTCTCGACCTCGGTCACGCCGATCACGTCCGGCGCGTGCAGGTACGCACGGATGCCGATCGAGGCCTTCGACAGGCGGCGTTCCAGCGCGGCGGCGGTCAGCGTCGGACCGCTGTTGGCGTCGTTCACCGTGTCGAAGAAACGCTGCAGGTTGTAGGTCGCGAAGGTCACATGGTCGGGGCCCGGCAGCATCGACGGACGCGGTTCGCCGACGCCCGTGCAGTCGCTGGTGAGCGCGCCTTCCGGATAGATCGTGTAGCGGCGGAAGGTGTAGTCGAGCGGACCGGTCAGCGAGCCGTCGATGATGCGGCAGCCGGCCGCGAGGTCGGCGGTCGGCGCACCGATCGTGCCGCTGTTGACCGCGATCAGTTCCGGGTTGTAGTCCCAACGCGGAATGTTCGGCGCGCTGCTGCCCAGCGGATCGGGATCCGGAATCTGGATGCCCGGCTCGCGGAACGGACGCGCCGTGCCGGTGACGACGACGGCGAAGCGGCCATTGCTGCTGCCGGTCGCCTGCGCTTCATTGGTGTTGCCCGTGGTCGGCGCGACGACGGTGAAGCTGGGCGCGGTGACGCGCATGCCCTCAAGGTGTTCCAGCTGGCCAAGGCCGCCGGTGGCATTGGGCAGGTCGTTGGTGAGCACGATCGCCGCGGGGAGCGCGTGGCCTTCCGACAGTTTGACCACCGACGCATTGGTGATCTGGGTCAGCGGCAGCTGCAGCGGATCGGCGGCGGGCACGTACTCGGTCACCATGCCCTGCACCAGCACCTTGTTGCCGACCGCCACATCGTCCGACGGCGCGCTGCTGGTGAACACGAACAGGCCTTCCGAGGTGGCCGGGTCGCCGTCGCCCTCGCCGTCCGGTGTCTGGATGAAGAAGCCGTTGTTCTTGCGTCCGGTGACGATGCCCGTGGTCGCGATCGGCTGGCCTTCGACCGGCGAGCGCTCGCCGCTGCCCTGGATTGCGTGGATCGGCAACGTGGTCACGTCATCGTTGATGATCGTGACGACGGCCTGCCCCTTCGCCACTTCCGCGCCCGACACCTCACTGAGGTTGACGTAGAACACCTCGTCGGGTTCGACGGTCTCGTCGCCGACCACATCGACGCTCAGCGTCAGCTCGCGCTGGCCTTCGTCGAAGGTGATCGTGCCCGAGCGGGCGATGTAGTCGTTGTCGGCGATGGTCGCGGTGCCGTCGGCGGTCGCGTAGGTGAAGCTGACACCTTCCGGGCCCGCTGGCTGGTTCAACGTGACGGTCAGGAAGAAGGGTGTGGTACCGCTGTCGCCTTCGGCGCCGCTGGTGTCGGTGATGCTCAGATAGAGCGTGCCACCACCACTGCAGACGTTCGGGATACTGGCGCTGTTGCGGGGCGCTGCCGGAACCGCGGTGAAATCGGCCGCGTTGTTGTTGCTGTCGGTGCATCCATCACCGGCACGCAGCGCCGCGGTGGTGTTGCTCAATGCAGGCGCCGCCCCCGCGCCCTCGAAACAGTTCGCCGTGCCGTAGCCGACGAGATCGACGACATTGGTCGGACAGGTGCCGCTCAGTGCAGCGCCACCCTCCACCAGCGCCACCTTGCCATTACCACCGGCCATGGCGATGGAGCCTGCGGCGTCCGGTGCCGGCAGATCCTGGGTACCGCCGGCGCCGTCGGCCTGCTTGACGAGGTAGTACGCGCCCGGCGCAATGCTCCCTTCCAGCGCGGTCAGCTGCCAGCTCGTGCCGCTGGTCGATGCGTACTGCACCGTCCAGCCGCTGATGTCGACCGGCAGGTCGCCATTGTTGTGCAGCTCGATGAAGTCGCTGCGGTACGTCGCACCGCTGTTGCCGCCACCGCCATAGACCTGGCTGATGACGACCTGACCGTGCGCGGCGCCTGCGCCGCAACACAGCAACAAGGCCGACAACAGCCGGCTGGTTGTTCGAGTCATGCGTGAATCCCCTGGAGTCCCCGGGCGACAGCGCCCCGCGCCCGATTGTGCCGGGGTTGGATGGCGATTGCATGACGTGTACCGGCACTTCCCGCCGCACCGCGTCAGCACGCCCGTCGGCAGGGGCCTGCGGTACTCTGCGCCGATGACGATCGACCGCAACCAGCGCCCTCTCGAGGACAGCATCCACCGCGACCTGTCCGGCCGCATCACCTACGGCGGCTACCTGCGCCTGGATCTGCTGCTGGCCGCGCAGCAGCCGCTCTCCCAGCCCCCCCACCACGACGAGATGCTGTTCGTCGTGCAGCACCAGGTCTCGGAGCTGTGGCTCAAATTGATGATCCACGAACTGTCGGCGGCGATCGGCCACCTGCGGCGCGACGAGGTCTGGCGCTGCCGCAAGGTGCTGGCGCGCTGCAAGCAGGTGCTGAGGCAACTGACCGAGCAATGGTCGGTGCTGGAGACCATGACGCCGGCCGAGTACATGGAATTCCGCGACGTGCTGGGTCCGTCGTCCGGCTTCCAGTCGCTGCAGTACCGCACCGTCGAGTTCCTGCTCGGCAACAAGAACGCGGCGATGCTCGACGTGTTCGCCCACGATCCCGACGGCCAGACCGGCCTGCGCGCGGTGCTGGATGCGCCCGGCCTGTACGACGAGTTCCTGCGCTACCTCGCCCGCTGGGGGCATCCGGTCGACGCACGCCACCTGGACCGCGACTGGCGACTGCCGCACGTCTCCGACGACGGCCTGGTACCGGTGTTCGAGTCGATCTACGAGGACACCGAGCGTTACTGGCGCGAGTACTCGCTGTGCGAAGACCTCGTCGATCTGGAATCGCAATTCCAGCTGTGGCGCTTCCGCCACATGCGCACCGTCATGCGCATCATCGGCTTCAAGCGCGGTACCGGCGGCTCCAGCGGCGTGGGTTTCCTCAAGCAGGCGCTGGAGCTGACCTTTTTCCCGGAACTGTTCGAGGTGCGCACGCACGTCGGACCCGGGCGCGGCAGCGACGCCTGATCACCACGGCACAAGCTGGGGCGTACCCGAGCATCACTTCGACACGCCGGCGACTACAGTCCCTTCCCCATTCATCCAACAGGAAGGACCGACACGATGTCGATGGTCACAGCGGCGATTGCGGGAGGTCTGATCGGCTTCGGCGCGATCAACTTCATGGCCCACAAGGCGAAAGCCGCGAACAACCCATGGGACGAGCGCAGCTTCAGCGCGGATGGCGAGGTACTTGGCCGCGTCGATGCCTGGGCCGCCGCCAACGGCTACAAGCTGCGCAGCGATGACGGCCGCCGCCGCGTCTACCAGAAGGGCATCAATGTGCTGACCGCACCGATGCGCTTCGAGGTGACGCGCGATGGCAACCGCTACACCACGCGCAGCTACGTGCACGTCGACGGACTGGTACTCAAGGGCGATCTGGCGCTGTCGCATCCCGGCGTGATGGCCAAGCTGCCGCGCGCGAATGCGCGCAAGGCGCAGAACCTGCTGTTCGCCGAACTGGGGCAGCCGCCGCTGGCCTGATCACATGGCAGGCGCGGCTGCGATGCGATCCTCCGCGGCATCCCCACCGGAGGATCGCAGATGCCGCACCACAGCCGCCTGTCCACGTTCGTGCTCGACTGCGAAGTCGACGACCTCGCGCCCCACGTCGACTTCTGGCGCCAGGCGCTCGGAAAACCGGTCAAGCCACTTCCGCCGGAAGACGATGATGGCCGCTACGCGCTGTTCGACACTGCCGACGACGAACCGATCCTGATGCTGCAGAAGGTCGACCACGCCTCACGCATCCATCTCGACATCGAGACCGACGACATCGAGGCCGAGGTCACGCGTCTTGAAGGGCTCGGCGCCGTACGCGTGGCGCAGGTGCACGGCTGGTGGGTCATGCAGGCGCCGAGCGGGCACCGGTTCTGCGTCGTCAAGCCGCAGCGCACCCCGATGGGACCGCACCTCAACACCTGGGACTGAGAAGTCCGGGAGGCAATCACCCGCCTGCTGCGGCCGCCTCCACCAGGAGTCCGTGACGGCGTTCGATCACGCCTCAGCCTCCGAGCACGCGGTTTCAGCGCGCGCGCGTCTGCCGGTCGAGCCAGATGCCCAGCCCCTGTGCATTGATTTCGATGTCGCCGCCCAGAACGACCTGCACGCGCGCTTCGGCGTCCGCGATACCGTGCGCGACGGCGCGCTGCGTGTAGAGCGCGGTCAGTCCGTCGACGATGCGCGCATGGCGGTCGTCGTGGCCATGGGCCGCTTGCGTGATCGCGACCATCGCATCGACCTGCGCGTGCAGATCGGCCGCGAGCCGCGCGCACTCGGTGACTTCGCCGTAGTGCGCGATGCGGATCGAGACCGGCGACTTGGCCAGCAGCTTTTCCACCGAGGCGTGCATCTGATCGGGATCGAACTGCACCGGTGAGGTCGTCGGCAGGATGAAGGCACCGCGCGCGGTATCGAGTTCGCGGTACGACAGCCCGAAGGTATCGCCAGCGAACCAGCTGCGCGTCGCCGCGTCCCAGACGCTGTAATGATGCAGCGCGTGGCCCGGGGTATCGACACACAGCAGCGGACGACCGGCAAGTTCGACGACGTGACCGTCGTCGGCGATCACCACACGATCCGCCGGCACCGGCAGCATGCCCGCGTGGTCGCGTTCGAACATCGCCTCGCCGTAGACCAGTTTCGCGCCGGCGATCAGCTTCGTCGGATCGATCATGTGCGGTGCACCGCGGGGGTGCACGACGAGTTTCGCGTTCGGCAGCGCCTGGATCAGCGGACCGGCTGCGCCGGCATGATCCAGATGCACATGGGTGACCAGCAACCAGTCGACCGCGTCGCGCGAGACGCCGGCTGCGTCTATCGCCTGGAGCACGGTCTGCGCGCACGTCGCCGTGCCGCAGTCGATCAGCGCAGCGCGCCCCTGCGATTCGACCAGATAGGCCGCGCACAGGCCCGGGCGGACGTAACCGGTGTCGATGATCGTGATGGCGTGTGTCGGATCGGTCATCGCATCGCTCCTGCTGGCTGGACCCGCAGTCTAGGCCGGGGGTGCGCGCGGGCGAACCCGGCTTTGGTCGATGCACCGCAGTCCCGTCGAACGCCGGTGCATCGCAGCGGGAGCGGCCTTGCCCGCGATTCCCGCATTGCCGTGCGCGGACACACCTGCGGAATCGCGCGCAAGCGCGCTCCTACGGTCAGTGCGCGCGCAGTACGCGTGGGCGCAGCGCGAATGCGGTGCCGAGCACGGCGAGAAACACGCCATAGCCCAGGGCCGTCGCCAGGATCTGCGCCCACATGCTGCCGTAGCCGCGGTCGGCGACCGCATGTGCCCAGTGGATCGACAGCAGGAATGCGACGACGGACGCTGCGAGGCTGACGAGATCGAACACGATCCGGCGCGCGCCGCGCGGCTGGCGCGGGTACACCCAGAACAGCACGCCCAGAATCAGGAACCACGGCAGGAACAGCAGCAGGGCCAGATTCTGGGCGACGGTCGGGTTCACGAGGCGGCCTTCTCGGCATCGGCGGCGGCCAGCGCATCGAACGCGGCCTGCACGGTCGCGGCGTCGATGCCGTCGCCGAGGGTGGCCGGTGCGTCGGCGAGCGCGAGTTCACCGCGGCGCAGGCGCGCGATCGTCTGACCCGCGTCGCGCGGCGCATCGAACGCCGCGCTCTGCAGCAGCACGCGTTCGCCGTCGACGAGCTTGAAATAGAATTTCCCGTCCGCTTCGCGGTACTGCTTGAACATCGGCGGCGCGGCCTTGGCGGACGCAGGCGCATCGGATGGAATCGACGTCGCGCTGCCGAGGTTGCGCAGGCCGACCGCGTCGCGCAGTTCGCGCAGCAACGGAATCGCATAACGCTCGCGCAGGCGCTGGCCGCCATCGCGCAGGATGTCCTCGATGTCCCCCGGCTTCGCGATCAGATCTTCGTAGCGTTCGCGCATCGGCGCGATCTCGCGCTCGACGACATCGAACAGCTGCTGCTTCGCATCGCCCCAGCCGATGCCGTCCGAAAACGCGGCCGCGAAACCCGCGGTCTCGTCCGGTGTCGCAAACGCCTGGTAGAGCTGGAACAGCGCCGAGCCGTCGGTCGACTTCGCTTCGCCCGGCATCTTCGAATCGGTGAGGATCGAGAACACCAGTTTCTTCAGCTGCGCCTGCGGCACGAACAATGGAATGGTGTTGTCGTAGCTCTTGCTCATCTTGCGGCCGTCGAGGCCCGGCAGCGTCGCCACGTTGTCGTCGATCGCCGCTTCCGGCAGGTTGAACCAGTCGCGGCCGTAGACGTGATTGAAGCGCTGGGCGAAATCGCGCGCCATCTCGATGTGCTGGATCTGGTCGCGGCCCACCGGCACCCGGTCGGCGTTGAAGATCAGGATGTCGGCTGCCATCAGCACCGGGTACATGAAGAGGCCCGCCGTCACCGCGGCATCATCGTCCTCGCCGTCGGCGCGGTTCCTGTCGACCGCGGCCTTGTACGCATGCGCGCGGTTGAGGATGCCCTTGCCCGCCACGCAGGTCAGCAGCCACATCAGCTCCGTCGTTTCCGGCACGTCGCTCTGGCGGTAGAACCACACCTTCGACGGATCGAGTCCGGCCGCGAGCCACGTCGCCGCGATCTCCAGCGTCGAGCGCTGGGTGCGGGCCGGATCCTGGGCCTTGATCAGGCTGTGCAGATCGGCGAGGAAATAGAAGCTCTCGGTGTTGGGTGCGCGGCTGGCGGTGATCGCCGGGCGCACAGCGCCGACGTAGTTGCCGAGGTGCGGCGTGCCGGACGTGGTGATGCCGGTGAGGACGCGCAGGGGACGCTGGGACATGGGCTGCAGGCTGCGGAAAACAGGCCATCAGTCTAACCGCTGGCCGGCATCCGGCCGGCCGTAACCCCGTTGGGGGCGCGGGGCCGTTCGTCATCCCATCACCCCGCGAGAGACCGCCATGCACGCATCCCGTTCCTTCCGATCCGCCGCCTGGCTGCTGCTGGGCAGCCTGCTGGCGATGCCCGCCGCGCACGCGGCCCGCGCCTACCAGGCGCACGAACGTGTCCGTATCGAGGTTGTCGACCGCGATACCGGTCGCACGGCCCAGCCCGTGTCGCATCGTGGCGACCGCTGGATCGCCGGCACGCCGGGCGCGCCGTATGCGATCCGCCTGACCAACACGACCGGCGCGCGCGTCCTCGTCGTGCTGTCGGTGGACGGCGTCAATGCGATCAGCGGCGAGACCGCCGCGCCGTCGCAGACCGGCTATGTGCTCGCGCCGTGGCAGACGACCGAGATCATCGGTTGGCGCAAGTCGCATGCCGAGGTCGCACGCTTCGAATTCGCCGCACTCGGTGACAGCTACGCGGCGCGTACCGGGCGCCCGGACAACGTCGGCACGATCGGGATTGCGGTGTTCGGCGAACGCACAGCGCAGCCCCCTGTCGCAGTGTCACGGTCGCCCTACCCGGCACCGCCCTCGCCGCCTGCACCCTCTGCGCGGGGACGCTCGGCCTCCGCCGCCGACGGGGCTGCAGCCGAATCCGCCAGCTCCGACGCGCACGCCCAGCGCCAGAGCATCGGCACCGGTCACGGCGGCCGCGAATGGGCGCCGGTGTCGTCGACCGCGTTCGAGCGTGCCACGCGCAGCCCCGTGCAGGTCACCACAATGCGCTACGACAGCGTCGATGCGCTGGTGGCGCGCGGCATCCTGCCGCGACATCGTGCCTGGGTACAGGCGCGACGCCCCGAGGCCTTCCCCGGCGGGTTCGTACCGGATCCCTGAGCCGTACGACCTTTTTGCGGAACCGCACATGCGAACGGACCGGCGCAGACCGGTCCATTCCGGTGTCACTGGACGCGCGCGGCATGACACGCGCAACGCCGCGTCAGCTGTCGAGCGACTTCTCGAACTCCTTGACCTCGCGCTCGGCGCGGTCGCGTTCCCAGCCGTACTTCTCCTGCAGCTTGCCGGCGAGATATTTGCTGTCGCCGGCCGCGACATCGAACACGTCGTCGGTCAGGTCACCCCACCTGGCCTGGGCCTTGCCCTTCACCTGGGTCCACTTGCCGGCAATGATGTCTTTGTTCATGGCGGTTGCTCCTGTCTTCGAATGGAGGCGGTAGCCGCGCAGGCGGTATCCGCAAGTGCATCCTTGCGCGCGAGGCATCAACCCGGAGTCGTCGAAACGTGAGTCGCGTCGTCACCTCGCTGAGCGGGCGTGGCCTGCATCCCATGCAAGCACAAAAAAGAAGCCGGCTTGCGCCGGCTTCTTCGTGTGCGATGGACTGCGTGGATCAGGGACTCGTGGTGGTGCCGCCGGTCCTGTTGGCGCTGTCTTCCACCTTCTCACCGACCTTCTGCACATCCTGGCCTGCGCCCTTCATGGTGTTGCAGGCAGTCAGGGTGCCGACGGTGAACATGGCGAGCAGCATCAGTGCGGTCAAACGCTTCATTGGATTCTCCAGGGATTCCGGTTTCGTGGCGAACGGCTGCGGACCTCCACAACCATGGCGCCGACTATAGGAACCTGCCTCGTGAAAGCCGTGTGCACCGATCCACGCCGCCGTTGCGCCCGTTCAATGTTGCGCGCACCGCGTGAAGACGAACGGCTCAGTCGCGCATCAAGGTCGACTTGCCGAACAGGCTTTCGACCAGGTCCACCGCCAGCTCCGCAGTCGTGTTGCCCTGGTCGAGCGCGGTGTTGACCTCGACGATGTCCAGCGACCCCAGACGTCCGCTGTCGGCGATCATCTCCATCACCAGCTGCGCTTCGCGGTAGTTGATGCCGCCCGGCACCGGCGTGCCCGTGCCGGGCGCGATGGTCGGGTCGAGCACGTCGACGTCGAAGCTCACATGCAGATGGGTGTCGTCGTCGAGGCCATCCAGCGCTTCCTCGACCACACGGCGCATGCCGACTTCGTCGATGTAGCGCATGTCGTAGATGTCGAGGCCGTGCTCCTTGACCAGGCGCTTCTCGTCAGGATCGACCGAGCGGATGCCGATCTGGCGGAACTGCGCGACCTGCATCGACGGCGACACGCCGCCAAGCCCCGTCAGCACATCCGGGCCGATGCCGCACAGGCAGGCCACCGGCATGCCGTGCACGTTGCCCGACGGGGTGATCTGCGAGGTATTGAAGTCGGTATGCGCGTCGAGCCACAGCACGCGCAGCTTGCGGCCGGTCGTCCGGCAATGGTTGGCAACCGCGGCGATCGAACCGATCGCCAGGCAATGGTCGCCGCCGAGCATGATCGGCATGCGTCCGCGCGCGAGTTCGGTACTGGACGCCTCGAGCACCGCGCGGTTCCAGGCGACCACCTGTTCGAGATGGCGATAGCCGTCCTGCGGGCCGGTCCATGGATTCTTCGGACCCTTCAGGTCACCGAGGTCGTCGACATCCACACCGCGCGCGATCAGCGCCTCGACCAGACCGGCGACGCGCAGGCCTTCGGGGCCCATCGATGCGCCACGGCGGCCGGCGCCCACGTCGGTGGGCACACCGAAGATCGACACCTGGGGATTCGTCTGCTGCATGACCTCTCCTGAGCGAATGCGCGGTCATCGCGCACATGGCGATGGCGGATGTGGCATCGACGCCGGGGTGGCCGTGGGGAGGCGCCGGACTGGCGCGGGCGCACGCAAAACGACATCGGAACTGGTGCCGGCACCCGGATTCGAACTGGGGACCTACCGCTTACAAGGCGGTTGCTCTACCAACTGAGCTATGCCGGCATGGCATGCGGCCGGGCCGCGGCGGGATTCTAACCTGCATCCCGCCGCGCGTTGCAGTCGCGCGCTTCGGCGCGCGCAACGCCCACCCGCGCGCGCAGGGCGTCGCCGGTGTCGCCTTCGGCCAGCGTCGCGTCGATCCAGTAGCGCACGAGCGTGCTGCCAACCGGCGCGGCATCGGCCTGGAAGCCTGCATCGCGCAGCGCCTGCGCGCGTGCCCGGGCCGAGGCTTCGCTGCCGAACCGGCCCAGCGCGATGCCATTGGCCTCGGCGCCGTCGGCGATCACGTAGTAGTCGTCGAAGCCGGCGCCGAGCAGGCGCGCAACCATCGCATCGGTCGCGGCGCGATCGGGCAAGGGCGCCATCCAGACACGCCAGCCACGCGGGGTCTCGCCGACGTCGCGCCCGTCCACGCGTACGACCACCGGCGCCAGTTGCGCCAACGCCGCATCACGCGTCGCGGCATCGGCGAACGGGCCCAGTGCGACGCATTGCGCCGGATCGGCGGCGCGCGGTGCCGGTTCGCCGGCCACTTCTTCCGTCTGGGCCGGCGCCGCATCCGGCCGGTCGGATGCCGGCTCGACGGACGCGATGGCATCGTCCGCAGCCGGCTCGCCGACCAGCCGCAACGTCGCCGGGCCCCGGTCGACCAGCGCGGCGGCATCGCCCGGATCTCCGCGCACGGCCCACCACACCGCAACCCCGAAGTTGAGGATCACCAGCAGGACAAGGATCGCGCGCAGCAGCATGGTGAAATCCTACCCTTCCTGTGGCGCGATGCCGGCGCTTGCGCGCTGCCAGCGCGCGAGCCCGTGCAACACCAGATCGGCGCGCCACTGCGCGTCGGGAAGGCGTGCCCGCAGGGCCTCGCCACCGCCGCCGTGCAGCAGCAGGCGCGGCCGCGTGCCGAGCCGCACGGTCGCCTCCATCAGACTGCGTTCGACCAGGCCCAGCGCCGCGCCTTCGCAACCCGAAACCAGTGCGTCGTCGGTGTCGTCGGCGAACTCGACGTACGCGCCGCCGCTCGGGGCGAGCTGGGCCACGCGCCGGTGCAGGGCTTCGCGCATCAGCGTCGGCGACGGTGCGATGCGTCCGCCGAGATGGTGCCCGTTGCCATCGATCAGATCGACGGTCAGTGCAGTGCCGACGCCGACCACCAGGGTCGGCGCGCCATCCGCTTGCGCGGACAGCAGTGCGAGGAACCGGTCGACCCCGAGTCGCGATGGATCGGCATAGGTGATCGTCAGGCCGGCGAGCGCGGGCAGAGTGTGCGCCAGCTGTACCTGGGCGCCGCGGGCGGCCAGCGCATCGAGCAGGATCATCCGCAGCGCCGGCGAGGCAACGCTGGCGACGATCGCCACGTCAATGTGCGCCGGCAACGCCTCGAGCCACTCGGGATCGAAACCGCCTTCCACGTGCGCGGTGCCCTGCACCACACCGATGCGCCCATCCTCGGCGAGCGGCGCGAACTTCAGCCGGGTATTGCCCAGATCGAACAGCCAGGTCTTCATGCGATGTCCTCCCTGCGCACGCTGACTTCGCCCGCATGGAAGACGCGCAGGGCGCCATCCACGTGGACGCGCAGCGCGCCGTCGTCCTCGATGCCCGCAGCGATGCCGCGCAGCGTGCCGTTGCCGGTCTGGATATCCACCGCCGCGCCGTCGAGCGCGTCGATGCGTGCGTAGCGCGCGCGAAACGGTGCCAGACCTTCGCGGTCGAACAGGTCCAGTGCCGGCAGCCACGCGCCCAGCAACGCGGCGGCCAACGCGTCGCGCGTGGGTGGCGCATCCGCGCAGCAGGTCGCCAGATCGGTCCACGGCTGGTCGATTGCCGCCGCCTGGGCCTCAGGCATGCGCACGTTGACGCCGATACCGAGCACCGCGCGGACCGGTCCGGCGTGCTCGCCACCGCCCTCGACCAGAATGCCGCCGAGCTTGCGCAGCCCGTCCGCCTCGACGACGACCAGATCGTTCGGCCACTTCAGCCGCACGGCCGCGATGCCCAGCCCGCGCAGCGCCTCGACCGCGGCGACGCCCGCGACCAGGCTCAGCCCGCCGAGACGCGCCAGGCCGCCGTCGAAGCCGCGCTGCAGCGACAGGTAGAGATGCGCCGCCAGTGGCGACTGCCAGCTGCGGCCGCGACGTCCGCGGCCACCGGTCTGGCGTTCGGCCAGCAGCACTTCGGCGTTCGCCCCCGGCATCGGCCGGCGCAGCAGTTCGGCGTTGGTCGAATCGATGCTCCACGCGATATCCAGCGACGCCAGGCGCGCACGATCCGCCGCGTTGAGCGCACCGAGGATCGCGTCGGCATCGAGCAGCGACAGCGGCTGCGCGAGCGCGTAGCCGACGCCAGCCCGTGCAACGATGGGCACGCCGGCCTCGCGCAGCAGCTCGATCCGCTTCCACACCGCGGCCCGGGTCTGGCCCGATGCCTGCGCCAGCGTGTCGCCCGAGACCGGGCCTGCGATCAGGCGCTGCAGCAGCGCGCGTTCGGGCGATTGCGCCGTGGGACGCGGGGAGGGTGGAGGCGAAGACATCGCCCGATTATCGGCGAGGCCGGCGCCGGGTGTCGCCCATTGCCGCGACGCAGCGTCGCCGCAGCGCAACGTGCGCTATGCTCGGCAGGTTGTGCGTCCTGCTTCCTTCCAGGGTGATCCGATGTCCGCACGTCTGATGGTCTGCTTGCTGTTGCTGGGCGCGAGCCTGCCCGTCATTGCGCGCGACGCGATCACGGATCCGACTGCCGATACGCCCTGCCCGCCGGCGAATGCGCCGCAGAGCGATCCGTCGCTGGACACCGCCAACCTCCGCCGTGCGCCCGCCGCAGGCAGCGCATCCAAGGTCCGCCCGGCCGTGACCGGCGGTGGCGAGGTCGAGGGCCCGGCCCGCGGTCCGCGCTGGCACAGCTTCCTGCCGGGCATGTTCCGCTGACGGATACCGGTTGCACGTGCGTTCGCTGATCCGCCGCCTGTTTTCAGGCGTGCCGCCACCGATTTCCGATGCCGACTGGGCAGCCACCGTCGACCGGCTGCCGTGGGTGCGCGCGCTCGATGCGACAGCGCAACCGAAGCTGCGCGCGCTCGCCGCACTGTTCCTGCACCGCAAGACGATCACCCCGGTGGCGGGACTGGAACTGGACGACCGCGCGCGCCTCGCCCTCGCCGCGCTGTGCTGCCTGCCGCTGCTCGAATTCGGCGAGGAAGGCCTGCACGGCTGGTCGCAGCTGATCGTCTATCCCGAAGCCTTCCGGGTGAACCGTAGCCACGTCGATGCGGCGGGCGTGATGCACGAATGGGACGACGAACTGATCGGCGAATCCTGGGACAGCGGTCCGCTGGTGCTGTCCTGGGCGGACGTCGCGTCCGACATCGCCCAACCCGATGCCGGATTCTGCGTCACGGTGCACGAGATGGCGCACAAGATCGATGCGCTCGACGGCGTGCTCGACGGCACCCCGCCATTGCCGCGCGACTGGCAACGCGCATGGGCGTCGGATTTCCAGCGCAGCTTCGATGCCTTCGTCGCGCGCGTGGATGCCGGCGAGGAGATGCCGATCGATCCCTACGCGGCCGAGGCGCCGGAGGAATTCTTCGCCGTCTGCAGCGAATACCACTTCAGCGCACCGGTGCTGCTGCGCGAGGTACTGCCGGACGTGGCCACGCACCTGGCGCGGCTCTACGGCCCATCACCGTTCGATACGCGACGCTAGAACCCTGGCGGCAACCGCACAGAGAACGAGGCGCCGCCGAGTTCCTCGGAACGGCCCACGTGCAGTTCGCCGCGGTAGCTGTGCACGATGTCCTGCACGATCGACAGACCGATGCCGTGCCCCTGCACGCGCTCGTCGCCGCGCACGCCGCGCTGCAGGATCGATGCGACGCGATCGGCCGGAATGCCCGGGCCGTCATCCTCGACGATCAGCAGCAGACCCGGGCGGCGATTGGGCGCAGCCTCGCCCGGACGCACGGTCAGCAGGACGCGTGACTTCGCCCACTTGAACGCGTTCTCGAGCAGGTTGCCCAGCAGTTCCTGCAGGTCGCCCTGCTCGCCGTGGAAACGCGCGCTCGCATCGATCTCGAATTCGCAGACCGCGCCCTTGGCCGCGTAGATCTTCTCCAGGCCGCGCACGATCTGTTCGGCGCTGGGCTCGATTTCGATCGCGGCGGAGAACAACTGGTGACCGCTCGAGGCCGCGCGCGCGAGCTGGTAGGTCACCAGATCGTTCATACGCTGCAGCTGCGTCTCCACTTCCTCGCGCAACTCCGCATCGCCGCTGCCCGCATCCAGGCGCGAGCGCAGGACCGCGAGCGGCGTTTTCAGACTGTGCGCGAGGTCGGACATCGTGTTGCGCTGGCGCGCGAGGTGTTCGCGCTCGCTGTCGATCAGCGCGTTGATGCTCTCGGTCAGCGGCTGCAGTTCGTGCGGATGCTGCACGCCCATGCGCTCGGACTGGCCGCGCTGCACGCGCACGAGTTCGTGCTCCACGCGCCGCAGCGGCCACAGGCTCCAGCGTACGATCAACGCCTGCAGCAGCAGCAGGATCACGCCGGCCACGCCGAGATTGACCCACAGCGCCGCGCGGAATACGCGCACTTGCCGCGGCACGATGCCGGCATCCTCCATCACGTAGATGGTGTAGGCGAACTCCTCGTCGCTGCGACCGTCCGGCGCCCAGACCAGCCCCAGTCCGTACCGGTACACCTCGCCCGGGGTGCCGTTGCTCTGCACCATCGGCAGCGGTCCTTCAAACTTTTCCTCACGCGCCGACAGCATGGTCGCTTCGGGCAACTGCGGCCCGGATGCCGAGTGCGAGGTCCAGGACCCCGCGGGCAGGATGACTTCCGCATACAGGCCGCTGCCCGGGCGCTGGAAGCGCTCGTCGAGCACCGAGGATTCGGACAGGTACATGTCTCCGCCGCGGAGGAAGTCGATCTCGCTCGCGTAGGAATAGACGTAGCTGCGCAGCCGCTCGCGCTGGCCCTCACCGGCGACGTTGATGAAGGCGCGATCGAGCGCATATCCCGCGAGCGCGAGGAATGCGAGCAGGCCCATGCTCGCAGCCAGCAGTTGCCGGGCACGCAGGGAGCGCGGACGCAGCCGCGCGGACAGTGGGGTATGGGACGCCATTGCAGGAATCATAGGACCTGCCCGGCTTCGCCGGCACCCGGCCGGCGGTCAGGCACTGGCCGCATGTGCAGCCAGCGAGGGGGGTCAGCCCTCGCCGTTGCGGGGGATCGCGAAGCGATAGCCACGACCACGGACGGTCTCGATCGGCTTGAGCGCGCCTTCCGGATCGAGCTTCTTGCGCAGGCGGCCAATGAAGACTTCCAGCACGTTCGAATCCCGGTCGAAATCCTGCTGGTAGATGTGTTCGGTCAGATCGGCCTTCGAGACCAGTTCGCCGGCGTGCATCATCAGGTACTCGAGCACCTTGTACTCGTAGCTGGTCAGGTCGACGTTCTTGCCGTCGACGCTCACGGTCTGCGCAGCGAGGTCGAGCGTGACCGTGCCGCATTCGAGCGTCGGCTTGCTCCAGCCCGCAGCGCGACGCACCAGCGCGTTGATGCGCGCGAGCAGCTCTTCGACGTGGAACGGCTTGACCAGGTAATCGTCGGCGCCCTGCTTGAGACCGTCGACCTTGTCCTGCCAGCTCGAACGGGCAGTGAGGATCAGCACCGGAAACTGCTTGCCTTCCTCGCGCAACGCCTTGATCAGCTCCATGCCCGACATCTTGGGCAGACCGAGGTCGATGATGCCGACATCGAACGGCACCTCGCGCCCCATGTACAGGCCCTCCTCGCCATCCTGGGCGGCATCGACGGCGAAGCCTTCGCGCTTCAGGCGCGCGGCGAGGGTTTCACGCAGAGGGGCTTCGTCTTCGACGAGCAGGATTCGCATGGGTCAACTCCGGTCTGACGGCCGGCCCGGCCGTGAATGGGGGCGAGAATGCAGGATCAATCGTCGTCGCCGCGTGCACGGGACTGCCGGCCGCGCTGGCCGGGATCGTCGACGTAGATGCGCACGCGACCGCTATCGTCCATCACCTTGACGCGGTTGAGGTCGCGACCGTCGGACCGCATCTGTTCGATGCTGAGCACGCGGCCGCGGGTGTTGCGTTCGATCCGCCGCACCGACTCGGTCATCGAGTCCTGCGCGCGCTGGCGACCGGTCTGCGGCCGCTGCACCGACGCCCGCATTTCGGGACCACGTGCTGCCGGGCCCCGCGGCGGCGGCTCCTGCGCCACCGCGAGCGTCGTCGTCGCGCACAGCAGCACGGCGATCAAGGCGCAACACGGACGGCGGAACGATGGGACGGACACGGCCACTCCTGAGGGGGGCGGGGCGATCAGGTGGAGGTGGGATGGTCGGCCCGACGCGGTGAATCCGTCCTTAACTTTTCGTTGACAAGGCTGCATCCGTTCAGCATCAAGCCCTTCACCACGCGTATTGCGACCCGGGTGGCGGGGCATTCGCGTCACGCAACCTGGCGCGCGGCGGATGCCTGGGTCGCGTCCAGCGCCCGCTCCACCAGTGACCAGTCGGCACCGGGGAGGTGTGCGCCTTCGCTGAGCACCTGCCGGAACAGGCGTCCGCCAGGCTGACCGTGGAACAGGCCGAGCACGTGCCGGACGATGTGCTTCAGGGCAACGCCTTCGGCCATGCGCGCCTCGACGTAGGGCCGCAGCGCACGCAGCAGATCGGCACGCGGCCGCACGGATGCGCCAGACAGCGCCGCGTCCAGCACATGCAGCAGATAGGGATCGTGGTATGCGGCGCGCCCCAGCATCACGCCGTCGACGTACGCCAGCTGCTCCAGCGCGAGCGCCTGCGTGGCGATGCCGCCATTGAGCACCACCGGCAGGGTGGGACGCTCGCGCTTGAGCCGGTGCGCCCAGTCGTAGCGCAGCGGCGGGATATCGCGGTTTTCTTTCGGCGACAGGCCGTTGAGCCAGGCATTGCGTGCATGCACGACGATCATCGACGCGCCCGCCGCCACCGCGCCGTCGACAAAACGTGCGAATGCGTCGTAATCGTCATCGTCGTCCACGCCGAGCCGGCACTTCACCGTCACCGGCACGTCGCTGGCCTGCGCCATCGCCGCGACGCAGTCGGCGACGAGCGCTGGTTCGCGCATCAGGCAGGCACCGAAACGCCCGGCCTGCACGCGATCGGAGGGGCAGCCGCAGTTGAGGTTGATCTCGTCGAAGCCGTGATCGGCGGCGATCCGCGCGGCCTGGGCGAGTGCGTCAGGCCTGCTGCCGCCGAGCTGCAGCGCAAGTGGCGACTGCAGCGGCGTCTTCGCCAGCAGCCGCGTGCGATCGCCATGGATCACCGCCTTCGCATGCACCATTTCGGTATACAGCCGCGCGCCCGGCGCCAGCAGCCGGTGGAACTCGCGGCAGTGCGCGTCGGTCCAGTCCATCATCGGGGCGACAGACAGACGCAACGACGCCATGTAGGCATCGGCATGCGCGTCGTAGGACGGAAGCGTGGATCCGGTCATCGTCTCTGCAGGGCTGGATAGGGCAAGGGCGTATGGCCCGCGGGTCGGCGCGCGGGCCGCCCGCCGCGACAGGGGCGTCAGGATACACGCCGCTTCGCGGCTTCATGCCGCAGCCGGGGCGGGCCGGTCATCCTGTGATGCCCGACCGCTGCGCGCAGGTAACCCTCGATGGTCTTGCTCCAGGTGTCCGTGCTGTTCCTGCTGATCTGGACGTCCGGTGCAATCCAGCTGTCCACCCGCGCACGCGCACTGCACGGTGCGCCGATGTGGCTGGCGGTCGCCTGGGCGCTGGGCATCGTGGCCTGCATTGGCCTGGGCGCGTCCGGCCTGCTGCGCTACGGCGACTGGCAGTCACTGTCGACCGGGCAGGCGCTGCACCGGGTGTTCGGCGAAGGCAGTCTGGCGATGCGGCGTTCGGAATGGACCGTGCTGAACCGTGCGGCCGGCGTGTATCTCAATCTCGATGTCGTCTGGACCCTGCTTGCGCTGTGCGCCACGCAGTTCCACTCGGCCATGTTCTGGGCCGGCGTCGCCGAGCGGCGGCGCCATGCACGCGCCATGCGACGGCGCGCGGGCTGAGGCTCTCACTCTGCGACGATGTCCGCCTGACGCGGTGCGACCGACATCGGCACGACCTGCAGTTCGGCCTGCGCGCCATCCAGCAACGGCGCCGCTTCGATCTGGCTGCCGTCGACCGGCACTGCGCCATGCGGGCTCGACTGGCTGACGATGCGCACCAGTTCTGTCGATCCATCCGGCCACACGACGCGGAAGGTGTTGCCCGGCGGCAGCGCGAGGAACGGCGTTGCGCTCTGCGCGCGGTACAGCGCGGCGATCTGCGCGGCGCCGAGCTGGCGTTGCTCGAGTGGCGCGCTGGTCGTGGTCTGCGCGACATGGGACAGGCGCCGGTAGTTATCGCCGATCGCGTCGACGACCACGCCAGCGACGGCCGCCGAGTATCCGACGAACAGCGTCGCCCAGAGCCAGAAGCGGAGCCTGCGGGGGAGCATGCGTTTCATCGTGTCACCATTCCGAGCAGTTGTCGGGGCGCGGGGGCGTCCTCGACCAGGGTTTTCTTCATCCGATCGATCTCTTCCGCACCCTGACGCGGCACCGCCGCGTCACGCACGAAAGCTGAAAAATCCTGCCGTGCATCGCGCGCGCAGATGCCGCCGTTGGCGCAGTACTCGGTCATCAGCGCGCCGTTGGCACTGCAGTCCAGGCCGAGATCGCAGGCGGCGAGTTGCCAGGCCAGTTCACTGGCCTGGGTGCCGGCGACGGTATCGGCGAGCGCTGCGTCGCCGCTCGCCGCCACGCCCATTGCCGGCGACAGTGCGACGAAGGCTTCGGGATCACGCGAGGCCTGTACGCGCTCGACGAGGTCGCGCCGGTAGTCCATGTCGTCCTGCAGCGGGGTGCCCATCGCCAGCAGCGCGGCCTCGGCGGCGAGGCTGCCGGCCTCGGCCGCGTCCTGACGTCGCTCGACCAGTTGCATGAACGTCGGCGCGTCGTCCGGCACGAAGCGGCCGCAACGCGTCCCGATGCGGTCGCGGGCAGTGCCCAGCGCACGCGCCGCGTCCAGTGACATGCCGTCGATCAACGCGCTGTCGCGCGCGAACCCGGCGGGATCGCGAGCGAAACCCGCGCAGTATTCGTCGACCCGGCTCAACAGCCAGCGCGCGTCGGCGTCGCCGGCGTCGGCCAGCGGCTGCAGTTGCTGACGGAAGGCGAACAGGTCGCCGGCCTGCTCGAAGGCGCGGAGCAGTGGCCGCGTCACGGCCGCTGGCCACGCGTCGGCACGGTCCGCCTGAAGCGGCGCGGCGACATACGGGGCGGAGGTACCGGCAAAGCCGCGGTGGTCCGCGTCGGCACCCCATCCCGCATCGGACGCATCGACCGCCACGCCCGGGACGACCGGGCGCCACATCGCGACGGCGGCGAGGAGGGCTCCCAACAGTGCGATGGCGGCGAACACTCGAACGGTCACGACGGATCCTGCGGCATCCGGCCACCGTGATCGGCGGCCGACAGGCGCCTTCGCGGTGGCGACGGCGCGGTGTCCAGCGCGGATTCTAGCCGACCGCGGCCGTCCAGACCGCCGCGCCACCGGGGAGGGTGCGGCGTATACGCCGATGCCCGCCGGTGCCGCGACCCCACGCATATCCCGCCACGCAGGCCGCTTGCGCCGCGCCACACCGTTCGCCCCTTTACGCGCCCCGACGGGGGCACCAAGATGCCCGGCCCCCTGCCCACCCGGACCCCCGATGCCTTTCCTCGAACTGAGCCTGCGCTGCACCGAAGCCGAGCAGCCGCGCTACGTCCATGCCCTCGAGGACATCGGCGCGCTGGCGGTGACGATGATCGACGCCGATGCCGACACCACCGACGAGCAGGCGATCCTCGAACCCGGCGTCGGCGAAACGCCGCTGTGGCACGCGATCGTGCTGACCGCGCTGTTCGAGGACGACACCGACGCGCTGCTGGTGCTGTCGGCGCTGGAGGCATTCGACGCCGGCCTGGACTGGAGCCGGGCGAGCTTCCGCAAGGTCGAGGACCAGGACTGGGAGCGCGCATGGATGGACCAGTACGCGCCGCTGCAGTTCGGTGCGCGCACCTGGATCGTGCCTTGGAATGCCGATCTGCCCGAAGCCGCCGGCGACGATGCCGTCGTGATCCGGCTCGATCCGGGCCTGGCCTTCGGTTCGGGCACGCACCCGACGACCTCGCTGTGCCTGCAGTGGCTGGACGCGCTGTCGGCCGATGGCGTACTCGCCAATGCCGAAGTGCTCGACTACGGCTGTGGCAGCGGCATCCTCGCGCTGGCCGCGCTCAAGCTCGGCGCCGCGCGTGCGGTCGGTATCGACAACGATCCGCAGGCGCTGATCGCCTCGCGCGACAACGCGGACCGCAACGAAGTCGGCGCCGCGCTCGATGTGTTCCTGCCGACCGAAGCGCCGCAGGGCACGTATCCCGTCGTCGTCGCCAACATCCTCGCCACCGCGCTCGACGCATTGGCCGAGACGCTGGCCGAGCGTGTCGCGATCGGTGGCCGCATCGCCCTGTCGGGGATCCTCGACGGCCAGGAAGAGGATCTGCTGCGCCGGTACCGACCGTGGTTCGAGCAGTTGGCAGTCACGCGCGAAGGCGACTGGGTGCGCATCGACGGCCTGCGCAAGCAGGCCTGACGCGCGCCATCCGACAACGCGGCGGCGTGATTCAATAGCCGCATGTTCATCAACTGCAAGCACTGCGGGACGCTGGTCGCTACCGACCCGGCGACCGACCAGCCGCCGGAACGCTGCCCGCGGTGCCGCGGGGTGCTGCGCGGTCCTGCATCGACGTCGCAGGTGTCGGTGGCCGCGCTGCTGAAGGCGCCGGCGGCGGCGCCAGCAAGCGGAACGCCTGCGGTGTTCTCGCCCGCCCCCACGGTGCAGGCAATCCCGGCAAGCGTTCCGCCGGCGGAACCGAAGACGCGCCCGCATGCCACGCCCGCATCGCCGATCGCAGCGGGCGGCGACGCCATCGAACCACCTGCATCCGTCACCGCCTCCCTGCCCCCCCTGGATGACCCCGCCAGGCATGCAGCCGCTGCGACGCCCGTGGAGATGCCCCGCCCCGATCCACCGCCTGCAGTCGCTCCGGCCCCAGCGGTCAGGCCCACGCAGAAGGGTGCATCCCCGAGTTTCGCGCGGCGTGGCACGCCCGGCACACTCGATGCGCGCATGCGTCGGCAACATCGCACGCTCTACGGCGCCGTCGCCGCACTCGTCCTGCTCCTCGGTCTGCAGGTGCTGCTGGCGGATCGCGCACGGCTTGCGACCGATCCCGGCTGGCGCCCGACGCTCATACGCGCGTGCGGCGTCCTGCGCTGCAGCCTGCCCCCGTGGCGCGAACCCGCAGCGCTGACCGTGCTTGCACGCGACGTGCGACCCGACGACACGCGTTCCGGAGAACTGTTCGCCACCGCGACGTTCCGCAACGATGCGCGCTGGGCGCAAGCGTGGCCGCGGCTGCGGCTGACGCTGTCCGACATCGACGGGCGCGCGGTGGGCTCCCGTGTGTTCACCGCAAACGAGTATCTGGACGGCCCGCCGGATCAGCCGGTCCTGGCGGCCGGCGACAGTGCGCAGGTCCGCCTGCGGCTCGTCGAACCGGACACGCACGCCGTCTCGTTCGCCTTCGATTTCCTCTGATATCACGCTGGCAGGCGCCATGGCCCCGCGCTAGACTGGCCTGCCGCTCCGCCGTCCGCACCGCCCTCGTCCTCGACTTGCGGCTGCGACAGCGACGCCGCCTTCCCGAGAGTCGACTTGAACGCAGACCGCACTGACAGCAGCACGCGCGAAGCACCGCGCACGCCCCTGCGCGAACACGTCGCGACTTCGATCCAGCGCTACCTCGGTGACCTCAACGGCAACGACACCGACAACCTCTACGAGGTCGCGCTGCGCGAACTCGAGATTCCGTTGTTCGTCGAAGTGCTGAACTTCTGCGAGGGCAACCAGAGCCGCGCTTCGGCGATGCTCGGCATCCACCGCGCCACGCTGCGCAAGAAATTGCGCGAGTACGGGCTGGTCTGAACTGTCGGCGGACGTTCAGCCCCACCAGTAGCGGGTGACGTGGAAGAACACCGGCGCGGCGAAGCACACCGAATCCAGCCGGTCGAGCATGCCGCCGTGGCCTTCGATCATGTGGCCCCAGTCCTTGATGCCACGATCGCGCTTGATCGCCGACATCACCAGTCCACCGAAGAAGCCCATCAGGTTGATCACCAGCGCCAGCAGGCCCGCCTGCCAGGGCGCGAACGGGGTGATCCACCACAACGCGGCGCCGAGCATCGTGGCCGAGGCGACACCGCCCACCAGGCCCTCCCAGGTCTTCGACGGCGACAGCCGCGGCGCGACGAGCCTCCGGCCGCACAACTTGCCCCAGACGTACTGCAGCACGTCGGATGACTGCACGACGATCACCAGGAACGCGATCAGCAGCAGGTTGCGCCCCTCGTCGCGACTGCCGTCGATGTGCAGGTTCATCAGCGCCGGCACGTGCGAGATGCAGAACACGCTGATCATCAGGCCCCACTGGATCTTCGCCGTGCGCTCCAGGTAGCCGGTGGTATCGCCGCCCGCGAGCGCGAGGATCGGCAGCAGCAGAAACGCATAGACGGGGATCAGTAGCGTCGCCATGCCGTACCAGTCGCTGTAGACCAGCCAGTACTGGTACGGCAGCACGACATAGAACGCTGCGACCAGCGCCCAGTAGTCGCCGCGCCGCGTCGGCGTGAGCGTGATGAACTCGCGCAATGCGAACAGCGACACCAGCCCGAACAGCGCGATCACGCCGAGCCGGCCGCACAGGAACGCGAGGCCCACGACCGCGGCCATGACCCACCACGCGCGGATCCGCGACACCAGGTTGGCGATCACCGGCGTCGCCACGCCGCCCTGGCGCCAGCGCAGCGTTTCGGCGATGAGCGTGGCCAGGGCCAGCACGCCGCCGATGCCGAGGAACAGCACCACGGAATCGGGCTGGGACTGCAGCCAGCCGATCATGGCGCGCGCTCCGGCCCGCCGCTCGCGTCGAGCGCGCGCAAGGCATCGCGGCTGCGGGCGAGAAACGCCGCTTTGTCCTCGCCCGGCAGCAGGCCAAGCGGCGCACCGAAGCGTGCGGTGCACAGCAAGGGCAATGGCAGCACGCGCCCCTTGGGCATGACCCGGCGCAGGTTGTCGAGCCACACCGGCACGAACTCCAGTTCCGGCCGCTGGCGGGCGAGGTGGTACATGCCGCTCTTGAACGGCAGCAGCTCATCGCCGGTGTTGCGCGTGCCTTCGGGAAACAGGATCAGCGAGGCGCCGTGATCCACCGCATCGCACAGCGTCGCGACCGGATCCTCCCGGCGCGCGGCGGGGTCGCGCTCGATCAGCACGCCGTTGAAGACGCGGCGGATCAGGTAGCGCCGCAGCGCATCGCGGTTCCAGTAATCGGCGCCGGCCACCGGGCGCACGTTGCGACGCAGCGCGGGCGGCAGGGCGGACCAGATCATCACGAAATCGCCGTGGCTGGCGTGGTTGCCGAAATAGACACGGCGCTGGTCGGACGGCGTGCAGCCGTCCCACAACGCCCGTGCGCCGGTTAGACCGCGAATGGCGCCGCTGAAGCCACGCGCAAGCAGGCCTTCGATCATGCGAACGTCCAGGCGGACAGGCAGGCCAGCAGCTGCACGGCGAGCGCGATGGCCTGTCTGCGCAACAGCGCGCGCATGCCCCGCCACCGCGTCGTCCAGTCCCGTCCGGGGCCGGGTGTCTGTAGCCCCAACCGGGCGAACGCGGCGTCGAGGCGCGCGGCCGCACGCTCGGGGGCCTCGTCCGCCAGCGCGGTCATCAGCCGCGCGTCCACATCCACGCGCGCGGCCCAGTACACCTGCGCAAGGAACGCCAACAGGCTCGTGGCCATGGCGATGCGGGCAAGTGTTCCCAACACACCCGGGAACACCACCGCCAGCACCAGACCAGCGCCTCCAAGCGCGGCGAACAGCAGGGACACGCCGTGCAGGCGCCGCCCCTGGTGCAGCACCGCGGCCATCACCGCGAATGTCGGCGTCTCGTCCGTCTGTGGTGCGGGCAGCGTCATCGCATCGCCTTCGAGCCTTGGATTCCCGTCGCCGCGACCGCCTCGAGCACCGCCACATGGCGCGGGCGCAGCACGATCTCGGGCCGCGCAGCGCGCACGCGCGCGATGGCAGCGTCGACCGAAGCCGAGCGCCCGGAGCGCAGCAGCCACGCGGCAATCGTCAGCGCACTGCGCGAGTAACCGAGCGCGCAGCACACCAGCACCCGCTCGTCGGCGCGGCGCAAGGTCTCGATCGCATCGGCCGCCGCCAGCACCGACGACAGCGAAGGCGTGGCGAGATCGAGCATCGGCACGATCGCATCGCCCGGCTGCGCGCCGCCGGGCAGCGAAAGTTCGGCGCAGACATCGACGACCGCGAACCCGTCACGCCCGCCCTTCGACTGCAGGCCGCCAAGCCAGACGCCGTCGACGACCTTCACCGGTGCCGGCGCGCGTCGCGTCCACCACCAGGCATTGATCCGCGCACCCAGCAGATAGGGCGCATGCAGCCAGCGCGACGCCATCGACAGACGGCCGTCGGCGCGCTTCTGGAAGCCCGCAGCGCCTGTAAACGCGTAATGCCAGGCCACCAGCAGCAGCGACAGCGCGGGCCACCATGCCCACAGCAGCACGCCACCGAAGAGAACGGCCAACGCCGCACAGGCCAGCGCGCCGAGCAGATACAGCGCGGCGAGGCGCCGACGCTCGGGCGCATCGGTCCAGCGGGCATTGCGCCAGGGCGCGTCAGCCCGCTCGGGCCACAGCCAGACGCAGAGCCAACCCGCCGCGATGCCGGTGGGCAGGTCGATGAAATGGTGCTGAAACGTGGTCAGGATCGACACGCAGACGAGTGCGAACCACACGTCCAGCACGCGACGCCAGACCCCATGCAGGAATTTCGCGTAGTGCGCCCACAGCACCACCGTCAGCGCGATGTGCAGCGACGGCGCCTGGTTGTAGGGGCGGTCGAAGCTGGTCAGTGCATCGAACATCGCCCCGAACGGCCCGTCGGTGGCCGGCCGCTCGAAACTGAAGGCCAGCGGCCACAGCAGGAAGCACGTGACCGCGAGCAACTGGACCGACAGCAGGCGCAGGCCCAGCGTGTCCAGTTCGCGGCGGTCGCGGGCCAGGAAGGGCGAAACTGCATAGAACGCGTTGGTCGTCCAGTACGGCAGGATCGTCCAGGCCAGGAACGGCACCGCGTATTCCCAGTCGAACACGATGCTCGGCACGTCCGCGCGTCTTCCCGCCATCGCGTTGGCGAAGCCATAGCTGAGGTAGAAAAACGGGCCCAGGAACGCGAGCCAGCCGATCGCGCGCTTCCAGGGCCGCGGCGCGCGCGCGGCGACGGCGCCCTCAGCCTGCGACGTCATCGACGCGCTGTGCGAGCGAGACGGTGAAGATGCCCCAGGCATCGATGCGTTGCTCGACCTTGCGGAAGCCCGCATCGGCGACCAGCTGGTCCATCTCGGCCTGGGTGCGCCGACGCATCACCCAGGCCGCACCGTCGCGATGGCTGGTGAGCGCGCGTGCGATGAACTCCAGCTGCGGATGCCAGGGCTGGCCGGTATAGGCCAGGAATCCGCCGGGCGGCACTGCGTCGGCAAGACCCGCGAGCGAGGCCTGCAGCAGGCCATTGTCCGGGAACAACTCGTACAGGCCGGACACGATCGCCAGCGTGGGCTTCGGATCCAGCGCGGCCAACGCAGCGCGATCGAAGGCATCGCCGGCCTCGAAGCGGGCGAAGTCCTCGGCACCGAACGCGCGGATCAGTGCACGGCCGTGTTCGACGTTGCGCGCGCTGTAGTCGCGCAGCTCGATCGCGTCGGCCCGCACGTCGCCCTGGGCAAGCGCTTCGAGCACATAGCGACCATGTCCGGCGGCGATATCCAGCGCACGTACCGGCAGGCCGGCCGCACGCAGGCGCTGCGCCGCCTCGCGCAGCAGGGCGTGCAGGTGGAGTCGCCGCTGGCGGATGCCGCGCCAGCCGATCGACTCGATGTAGTTGCGGTCCACGAAGCGGCCGACGGGCCCGCGGCCACGCGGCTGGTGTTCGTAGACATAGTCGAGCGTGCTGCCGGAATCGAAGCCGGTTTCGAGCCCGAGGCGGATACCGTCCGACAGTTGCCCGCCCAGGCGCAGACCTGCGCGCACGCCGCGCCAGCGCAGGTCCTGCAGCGAGCCGCGCGGGTGCGGCCACGCCAGCCGTTGCGCCTCGTCGAATGTGGCGCCGTGGCGGTGCGCCTCGCGCAGGGACGGCCAGACGGGTGCGGCATCGAAACGCGCGTGCAGGAAGGTCCGCACCTTTGCCACCGCCGGCGCGCGATCGCGCTCGCCGAGGGTGTCGTGGAAGAAACCCGGCAACAGATGCCGCTCGCGCACGTGTGAGCCCAGCCGCTCGAAGAACCGGTCCTGCGGGCCGCGGTGCACGACGAAATCCGCGCCCGAGACCAGCAATTGCGTCGGCACGCCGATCGCCTGCGCGTCGTCGACCACGCGCTCGGCGGCGCGGTACAGGCCCAGCAGCACGCGCACCGAGATCGGCCGGGTGATCAGCGGATCACGCCGGTAGCTGGCGACGCGCGCCGCGTCGTGGGTCAGCCACTGCGGCTTGACGTAACTGTTGACGAAGAAATTGCCGCGCAGCTTCTCCATCAGCGCCAGTCCGGCACGAGCGAACGGTACGTAGAGCTTGACCCGGAATGCGGGCGACGCCAGCACCAGCGCGCGCAACTTCGGCGCGTAGTCGTGCACCCAGGTCGCGGCCACCACCGCGCCGACGCTCTGCGCGACCAGCGCCACCTGCCCGACGGGAATGCCGTGGTGGCGCCCGATCCAGGCAACGAATGTGTCCAGGTCGCGCACCAGCGTCTCGAAACCCGGCGCATCCCCGCGCGCGCCCGGCGACTGTCCATTGCCGCGCGCATCCCAGGCGAACACGTCGAAATCCGGCAGCTCGAGCTCGTCGGCCAGATGGGCGACCCGGCCCGAATGTTCATGCCCGCGATGCAGCAGCACGATGGCGCCACGCGTGGCACCGCGCGCGGGCCAGTGCCGATAGCACAACGCGGCGCCGTCGAACGAAGCGAACGTCGACGTGACGACCTCGCGCTGCGTGGCGTAGGCGGCATCCAGCGCCGATGTGGTCCCCATCGTGTCGTCCATTCCCGTCATGCGTATCCCTGTGGTGCGCCTTCAGCGCGTTTCGGCGAGCCCGGCGCGCACCCTGCGCAGGACTGTCAGTGCACAGGCCAACGCCGTCAAGGCAAACAGCAGCGACAGCCACGGCGCCGGCAGCCAGCCGAAGGCGAGCAACAGGCCGGCCACGCCGATCACGAACGCCCGATCACTCTTGCCCATCGGTCCGTCGTAACGTCGCGAGGCGCCGACCATCAAGCCGAGCACGCCGGCGTATTCGGTCAGCGCGGCCAGCCAGACCACCAGCCAGACCAGCCAGGCCGCGATACCCGGGACGGTGAGCAAGGCCAGATACAGGGCCGCATCGGCCACCACGTCGCACAGTTCGTTGAGGTAGGCCCCCAGGCGCGACTGCTGTTTGAACTCTCGCGCCAGCATGCCGTCGATCGCATTGAGCCCCATGCGCACCAGCATCCAGACGGGCAACAGCACGTAGAGCAGCGGCAGCCCCGGCGCACGCGTGTAGACGACGGCGGCGACCAGCAGGGACATCAGCGCGGCGATCACGGTGATCTGGTTCGCGGTCGCGCCGGCGCCGTGCAACGCGCGGACCAGCGGTCGCAGCAGCGCCTGGAAGCGTCCTTTCAAGGCGTAGATCGACACGGTACGCATCCCCCCGGGGCACCGCGGCGGAGCGGCCGCCCTACAATATCCGCCCGTCCCGCTTCCCCGCCATGCCCATGTCCTCCAATCCCGCCTCCGGCGTGACCCGCCCGATCCGCCGCGCCCTGTTGTCGGTGTCCGACAAGCGCGGCCTGCTCGAACTGGCCCAGGCCCTCGCCGCGCGCGGCATCGAGCTGCTGTCGACCGGCGGCACCGCGAAGGCATTGCGGGAGGCCGGCCTGCCGGTGCGCGACGTCAGCGACGTGACCGGTTTTCCCGAGATCATGGACGGCCGGGTCAAGACCCTGCACCCGAAGGTGCATGGCGGCCTGCTCGGACGTCGCGGCACCGATGATGCGGTGATGGCCGAACACGGCATCGACGCGATCGACCTGCTGGTGCTCAATCTCTATCCCTTCGAGCGCGTGGCGTATGCGCCCGACGCGAAGTTCGACGACATCGTCGAGAACATCGACATCGGCGGCCCGGCGATGCTGCGCGCGGCAGCGAAGAACTTCGCCCACGTCGCGGTCGCGACCGATCCGGCGCAGTACGACACGCTGATCGCCGAGCTCGAAGCCCACCAGGGCGCGCTGTCGGCGCAGACGCGTTTCGCGCTGTCGGTCGCCGCATTCAACCGCGTCGCCCAGTACGACGCACGGATCAGCGACGTGCTCTCATCGATTGCCGAGCCGTCCGACGCGGGTGCCGCGCAGCGCGCGCCGTTTCCCGGCCAGAGCAACGGCAACTTCATCAAGGTCATGGACCTGCGCTATGGCGAGAACCCGCATCAGCAGGCTGCGTTCTTCCGCGACCTGTATCCCGCGCCCGGATCGCTGGCCACATTCGAGCAACTGCAGGGCAAGGCACTCTCGTACAACAACATCGCCGATGCGGACGCCGCCTGGGAATGCGTGCGCCAGTTCGACGCGCCAGCCTGCGTGATCGTCAAGCATGCCAACCCCTGCGGCGTCGCGGTCGGCGCAGCCTGCGGCGATGCCTACGAGCTCGCCTACGCCACCGACCCGACCTCCGCGTTCGGCGGCATCATCGCGTTCAACCGCCCACTCGACGCAGCCACCGCGAAGATCGTCCTCGACCGCCAGTTCGTGGAGGTGCTGATTGCGCCCGACTATGAGGCCGGCGCACTCGAGTACGCGACGAAAAAGGCGAACGTGCGGATCCTGCGCATCCCGATGGCGCCGGCCTCGAAGGGCTTCATCGACGTCAAGCGTGTCGGTTCCGGCCTGCTGATGCAGACCGCGGACGACCGCGTGGTCACGCGCGACGAGTTGCAGGTGGTGACGCAGCGCGCGCCGACGGACGCCCAGTTCGCCGACCTGCTGTTTGCGTGGAAGGTGGCGAAGTTCGTCAAATCCAACGCGATCGTCTACGCCCGGGACCAGCGCACCATCGGTGTCGGCGCCGGCCAGATGAGCCGCGTGTATTCGGCGCGCATCGCCGGCATCAAGGCCACCGACGCGGGACTGGTCGTGCCGGATTCGGTGATGGCGTCGGATGCGTTCTTCCCGTTCCGCGACGGTATCGATGCCGCGGCGGAAGCGGGCATCAAGGCCGTCATCCAGCCGGGCGGCTCGATGCGCGACAGCGAAACGATCGCCGCCGCCGACGAACACGGCATCGCGATGGTGTTCACCGGCGTGCGCCACTTCCGCCACTGACACACCGCGTCGCGCATGCACGTCGGCGTGAACGGATCGCGCCGACGCCGCTGCTAGAGTCCGGCGCATCTGCCTCGCAGGATGCGCCGATGTCGTATGCCCGCCCAACGCTGTCGCGTGACGCACTGTGCGCCTGCCTGCTGCTCGCGCTCGGCGCCTGTGGCGGCGAGGCACCCGCGCGTCCTGCGACCGCGGCGATGCCGGCTTCGACACCGGAGGCGCCCCCCACACGGGACCACACACCGCGCGAGACGGCCGCACCCGCCAGCGGGCTCGACGGCGGCGCGGTCCGCACGTTCCTCGTGAGCCAGTACGGCGAACTTGCCCAGTTGTCGGGCGACTGGCCCGGCAGGCCCGTCGCCGACGGGCTCGGCAGTGAGGCGGCCTCCCGCGAAGTCTGCGCACGCGAAGCGATCGGCACGCCGGATGCAGCCGCCGAACTCGTCGCCGTCTGCGGCGTGCCCGACGACGCCGGACATGCGACGCCCGCGCGCATCGATTTCTTCCTGCTGCGGAAGCGCGCGGATGCAGTGATCGCCGTCGCACGCGCGCACATGGATGGCTTCGGCAGCACCGGCGATGTCGCGGACATCGCCGTGCACCGCTTCGGACCACACCTGTACGGCTTCGTCGTCGAGGACGGCTTCACGGCCCAGGGAATCACCATCGGCAACAGCAGTCTCGTGCTGCCCGACGGCGACAGCTTCAAGGTTGCCGCGACGTTGCGCAGCAGCCTGGACAATCTCGGCGCGATGGCAGGCTGCGCCGAGCGGGACGACTGCGCGCCCGACTCGGCCTACGACCTGTCGTTCGAACTCGGCATCGACGATCGCGATGCCGGCGCGGCGGGCTGGCCGCTGTATGTGCGCGAGCAGGGCGAGGCATGCGGGCGCCGCATCGATCGTACGCATCAGGTGCCGTTCGACATGCCGACCGGCACCTGGAGCGTGCCGGCCGCACTGCAGGGCGAAGCTTGCGACTAGACGGATTGAAACGCGCGGGCGGGTGCACGGCGACTGCAGCAGCGGGACGCCCGCGTTGTCCCCACCAGGTACCGCGCACCAGCCCGGGAATCATCTTCAGGAAACGCTGGACTGGATGAATCCCAGGCAGTGCCAGTTCCAGCGTCGTGTGGACGCCATCGCGGTGATGCGATCGGGTCAGGCAACCGGTCTCGTGTGCACCGCTCGGCATCCACCGTCGCCGCACGCAGCGACGGTGGAGACGCGTGTCAGAACTGGTAGCTGACGTCCGCGAACACGCTGCGACCCAGGCCGACCTGGGTGCTCTCGGGCAGGCGTCCGGGCGCGATCACCACCTGGTCGAAGACGTTGCGCACGCCGCCGCCGAAACGGACGTTGTCCGAGGGCCGCCACGTCACGAACAGATCGTGCGTCTTGAAGCTGCGGTCGACCAGCACCTGCCCGGCCGCATTGGTACCGGGGCGGTTGGGCGCGGCGAAGTACCAGTTCATGCGCCAGCCCAGGTCGAGATCGAGCGCATCGACGCGATAACCGGTCGACAGCAGCAACTTGTCGGCGAACGCATGCGGCACGTCGCGATCGGTCGCCGCGTCCCGCACACGCAACGACGAGTAGACGAGTTCACCGCTCCAGTCGCCGTGACGCACGCTGCCCTCGACCTCCACGCCGCGCCGCTTCACCGCGGCGAGGTTCTGGTACTGGTTGAGCCGGTCGCGCTGCGTGCCACCGATGCCGGTGTCACCGGCGATCGGCGTGCGTGGATCGATGTCGATCAGTGCGATGAAATCCTCGAAGTCGGCGTCGAAGGCATTGACCTTGAACAGCAGCGCGTCGAGTCCGCTGATGCGGCTGAAGTCGAGCGCGACACCCGCCTCCCATTCCTTTCCGGTCTCCGCTTTCAGGCCCAGATTCGGCACCCAGAACGTCCACGGATTGCCGCTCCCGGTGGCGTAGAGCTCGAACGCGGACGGCGCGCGGAACACTTCGGAATAGTTGGCGAACACCCGCAGCCAGTCCGTGGCCTGCCAGCCGAGACCCGCGCGCGGAGACCAGCGTTGGCTGTGATAGGTGTCGGTGGACTCCTCGGGCAGCGGATTGCTCAGACGCCCGGCCTCGCGCTCGAAGCGGTCGTAGCGCGCGGCCAGCAGCAGCTCCCACTCGCCGCGCGCGCCGAAGCTCAGGCTGTCCTGCACGAACAGACCGTAATCGCGTGCCTCAGCCGCGGCCAACAGGGCGTACTCGCCGGTGAACTTGTCGAACTGGTCCTCCTGCCGGCGCGTCGCATCGAGACCGAACTGCAGCACGTGCGAGAACGGACCGGTCTCGAACGTCGCGATGTTCTGCGCACTGAAGCCGCCGTAGTTGTTCTGGTCGACCAGGCCGGTGAACTCGTCGGGTTCACCGATCAACAGCAGATCGTGGATCTGCCGGTCGTACTCGGTCTCGTTATAGAACGCCTCGACCGACAGGTTCACCCAGTCGTTGCCCGGCCGGTAGGACCAGCTCGCAGTCACATCGTCCTGGCTGTGGGTGCCGGTGATGATCGTGTCGGTCCATTCGGTCAGATGCGCCAGCGTGTTCCACGGCACCCGCAGGTCCTTCTCGTTGCTCTGCAGCTTGAGGTGGAACTCGTGTGCGGTGTTGGGCGCATACCGCAGCTTGAGCATCGTGCTGGTGCTGTCATCCTTGTTTTCGACTTCGCGGCCACCGGCGAGCTCGTGATCACGCGCCATGGTCACGCCCGCGCTGACCAGCCAGTCGAAGTTGCGCGCCTCGTTGGTGCCATAGAGCTGCGCCGAGCCATGCTGACTGTTGTTGCTGTTCCAGCCCAGGCGCGTGCGCACGCCGACGGATTCGCCCGCGCGCAGCAGGTCGCGCGCGTCCTTGGTGCGCATCTCGATCACGCCGCCGAACGCGCCACCGCCATGGACAACGCTTGACGAGCCGCGGACGACCTCGATCTCGCGCAGCAGATCCGGGTCGATCGCGAACGTGCTGATCTGGTTGGCGAAGTTGAACGAGCGCCGGGCGCCATCGACCTTGATGATGATGCGGTCGTCGTCGTAGGTGCCGAAACCGCGCAGGGTGAAGTTGCGGCCGATGTCGCGACCGAGATCGGCATCGAGATTGAAGCCGGGCACGAGATTCAGCAGGTCGATGACACTGGTTTGCTCGCGCTCGATCACATCGCTCGAGATCACGCTGACCGCGCCTGGATACGACAGCGCGTCGCCCTTGACCCGGCGGGCGGTCACGGTGATCTGTTCAAGATTGGTCGCCGGCGCGCCGTCGCGATGGGATGCGGCGGTATCGGGGGTGACGTCCGCGTCCGCATCGTCGATGGCGAATGCGGGCCACGCGGCAACAGCGAGACACAGGGTGACGGCAGCCGCGATCGGACGCGGCCGTGAAACGGAAATTCGCATGAAGAAATCCTTGCGCTCATGTCTGGAGGAATGGCTGGCAAGGACACGCGTCGCGGTGGACGGAGGCCGGCTGGCGCCGTAACTGAAGCGCGCGCATCGTACGTGTCCGACGCACGTGCCACAACCCGGTCCACCCCGAGGTCGTAAACTAGCGCGCTCCCACACTCGGTCCGGCATGCATGAAAAAGGTTCTCGTCATCGGTTCCGGCGGTCGTGAGCACGCACTGGCGTGGAAGCTTGCGCAGTCGCCGCGAGTCGGGGAGGTACTGGTCGCGCCCGGCAATGCGGGCACGGCACAGGAGGCCGGGTGCCGCAACGTCGCCGTGTCGGCGACCGACATCGACGCGCTGCTCGCGTTGGCGCATGCCGAGGGCGTGGCGGTCACCGTCGTCGGTCCCGAGGCGCCGCTGGTCGCCGGTGTCGTCGACCGTTTCCGCGAAGCCGGCCTGCGCATCTTCGGCCCCACCGCGGCCGCCGCGCAGCTCGAAGGCAGCAAGGCCTTCGCCAAGGATTTCCTCGCCCGCCACGCGATCCCGACCGCGAGCTATTCGGTGTTCACCGATGCCGACACCGCGATCGAATATGTGCGCCAGCATGGCGCGCCGATCGTCATCAAGGCCGACGGCCTCGCCGCGGGCAAGGGCGTGATCGTCGCGATGTCGCTGGACGAAGCCGAAGCCGCGATTTCCGACATGCTGTCGGGCAACGCCTTCGGCGCAGCCGGCGCGCGTGTGGTGATCGAGGAGTTCCTCGACGGCGAGGAAGCGAGCTTCATCTCGATCGTCGACGGCGCGACCGCCCTGCCGATGGCGACCAGCCAGGACCACAAGCGCGTCGGCGACGGCGACACCGGCCCCAACACCGGCGGCATGGGCGCGTATTCGCCGGCGCCGGTGGTCACGCCCGAGGTGCATGCGCGCGTGATGCGCGAGGTCGTCGAGCCGACCGTACGCGGCATGATCGAAGACGGCGTCCCGTTCACCGGGTTCCTCTATGCCGGCCTGATGATCGACACCAGCGGCGCGCCGAAGGTCATCGAATTCAACGTGCGCTTCGGCGATCCGGAAACCCAGCCGGTGATGCTGCGCCTGCAGTCCGATCTGCTGGAGCTGGTCGAGGCCGCGATCGACGGCCAGCTCGAGGGTGTCGAGGCGCAATGGGATCCGCGCCCCTCGCTGGGCGTGGTGATGGCCGCCGAGCACTACCCGGACACACCGCGCACCGGTGACGTCATCAACACCTGGGACACGCCGCCGCTGGCCGACACCAAGGTCTTCCACGCCGGCACGAAGCTCGATGCGCACGGCCAGGCCGTGACTGCCGGCGGCCGCGTGCTGTGCGTGGCCGCGCTGGGCGAGACCGTCGCCGATGCGCAATCGCGTGCCTACGGCGAACTCGCCGGCATCTCGTGGCCGGGCGAATTCCACCGCAAGGACATCGGCTGGCGCGCGATCGCACGTGAACGCGGCGACGCCTGATCTTCCACTCCACGCCAAGGCCACGACCGTGATCCCAGGCAACGCCCAGCTCAGCATGACCGTGCTGATGACGCCGGACATGGCGAACTTCTCCGGCAACGTGCACGGCGGCACGCTGCTGAAATACCTCGACGAAGTCGCCTACGCCTGCGCCAGTCGCTACGCCGGTCGCTACGTGGTCACGCTGTCGGTCGACCAGGTGACGTTCCGCGAACCGATCCACGTCGGCGAGCTGGTGACTTTCCTCGCATCGGTGAACTACACCGGCCGCACCTCGATGGAGGTCGGCATCAAGGTCATCACCGAGGACATCCGCAATCGTGCGGTGCGCCACACCAACAGCTGTTTCTTCACGATGGTGGCGATGGACGACGGTCGCTCGACACCGGTGCCGCCGCGTGAACCGCAGACACCTGAAGAACTGCGTCGGTTTGAACAGGGCCGCCAGCGCCGCGAGATCCGCCAGGAACTCGAACAGCGCTACCGCGCGGTGCGCGAGGACGCCGGTACGACCGTCTAGGTCGCACCGGCGTCACGCACCTCAGAACGTGTAGCCGACGCGCACGCCGTACAGACGCGGATTGCCCGGCACGTAGGTCGGAATGCCGAACTGCGCGCCCGTGTTGCCGGCGTCGATCAGGTATTCCTCGTCGGTGATGTTCTGCACATAGGCCTGCAGGTCCCAGCCGCCCGCCAGACGCACGCCCGCATTGAGGTTCAGCAGACCGTAGCTGTCCTGCTCGATACCCGGGCTGTTGTCGTCCTCGAAGAACACCTGCGAGCGCCAGCTGTAGTTGGGACGCAGGTAGAACGCGTGGCCGTTTCCGAAGGGCAGCTGCCAATCGAGACCGATCGCGACGGTCTGCTCGGGCGTCAACCGGAAGCGGTTGCCGGCCAGCGCCTGCGGATTGCCGTCATCGTCGAGGGCGTTGAACTTCGCGTCGATCCAGCCGTAGTTGAGGAAGCCGCTGAGCGTGTCGGTGAAGCGGTTCATCAGCGCGGCCTCGAACCCGAGCGCGCGCGCATTGCCGCCGTTGGCGGCGACGTACGGCGGCAGCGGTCCGTTCGGATTGGCGATCTGCGCCTGGAAGTTGCTGTAGTCGTAGTAGTAGGCCGCCAGGTCGTAGACGAAACGGCCCGCGTTGGCTTCGCCCTTCAGGCCCGCCTCGTAGTTCCAGACGATCTCGGCGTCGACCTGTTCCATCGCACCGTTGTTGAACTGCAGCAGATCCGGACGTCGGCCGCGTGACACGCTTGCGTAGGCATTGACCGTGTCGCTGACGCGATAACCGGCGACGACGCGACCGACGACCGACGAGAACGTGTCTTCTGCGCGCAGTTGGCCGGCGGTCGGTGCGAACAGCGCGTTCGGGAAGGCGACGCTGTCCGGGAACGTGGGCAGGAACAGGCCGAGCACGCTCGGGGTGCCATGGAACATCGCCTCGTAGCCCGAACCGACCTTCTCGTGTGTGTAGCGCAGACCCATCGTCAGGTCGAACCGGTCGGTGATCGACCACGTACCGTCGGCGAACGCTTCGATCGCACGCACGTCGCCGTGGTTCGCGTATGCCTCGGTGTGGCGCGGCTTCAGAGGCAACTGCGCGGGCAGCCCCAGCATCTGCTGCAGCGCCGGATGGATGTCGATCACGGAGACGCTGGTGTTCGGCGTACCGTCGGCATTGAGCAGCGGCACCACCGGCAGCAGGCCACCAGTGGCGGCCGTCAGTTGCGGCGACAGCAGTGCATACAGGCTGCGCTCGTCGGTGCTGAAGGGCACGTGTTGCGAGCCTGACTCGTCGAACACGCTCGCGCCCGCGAAACCACGGAATCGACCGCCGGCGTCGTAGTTGAAGCGGACTTCCTGGCTGAACTGGCGACCCTCAGCGATCTCGGCGAACTCGAGCAGATCGACCTGCGAACCGTCGCCGTCGAATTCCTCGGTCGAATCGAACTGGCGCCAGCCGGTGATCGTCGACAGCGTCCAGTCGTCGCTCAGGCGGAACTCGCCGAGCAGGGTCGCGCTGTCGACGGTGCGGTCGAGTCCCAGTTGTTCCCCGCGGTTGAGGTCGGCCGGGCTGTTCCAGAAATCGGTGCTGCCCTGGCGCGTGGGGATGTTGCCGCTGCGGAACGCGGTGCCCGGCGGCGTGTCCTTCTGATGGTTGACGATCAGGTCCAGCGTGCCGGTGTCGCCGAGGTCCCAGCGCAGTGCACCGCGGATCGCCTGCGTGTCACGGCCGTTGAGGTCGCCGCCGGACAGGTTGTCGACGGTACCGTCCCGCGCCTGGTGGAACACCGCGATGCGGCCGTACAGCGTGTCGTCGATCAGCGGTGTATTGAGATGGCCGGTGAAGTAGGTCTCGCCGAAGTTGCCCAGGCCGGCGCGGAAGCCGCCGCCGAAGGTGTTGCGCGCCTTGTTCTGGATCAGGTGTACGGCACCGATCTGCGCGCCGCGGCCGAACAGCGTGCCCTGTGGGCCACGCAGCACTTCGACGCGCTCCATGTCGAACAGCTCGACCACCGAGCCGCGCGAACGGCTGATCGACACGCCGTCCTGGAACACCGACACGCGCGGCTCGCTGGTCGCGTCGCCGCTGTCGGAGGTGATGCCGCGGATCACGAAGCCGGGATTGTTCGGGCTCTGTACCTGGGTCTGCAGGCCCGGCACGTAGTGGCCAAGCTGCTCGAAGCCGTCGACGCCGAGCGATTCGAGGAACTCGCCCGAGTACGCGGTGATCGCGATCGGCACGTCGTGGACCTGCTGCTCGCGTTTCTGCGCGGTTACCGTGATCCGGTCCAGTTCCTGCGGCGCGGCCGTCGTGGACTGCGCTTGGACGGGAGGGGCGGCGAGTGTTGCGATGCCGGCCAGCAATGCAGGCACGAGCGGATGGACGCGGACAGGCATGGTGCGGGTTCCCCAGGTCGACGGTAAACGCCCAGCATTGGTGGCCTGCGTTGCGCGCGCTTGATCGGCCGATGACATCCATGTGACGCGATGCGCAACGGCAGCGTCATGCGCAACACCGACGATGCGTGCTCCACCCGCAACCACCAGCCCGCATGCCCGCATTGACACGTCGTCGTTTCCTGTCCGCCCTCGTCGTCGCCGCATCGTCGACCGTGCTGCCCCCGCTGTCGGCTGCGACGCGCGACGGCGCGCGCGTCTCGCGCACGCTGTTTCCGCAGTCGGTCGCGTCGGGCGACCCGCGTCCCGATCGCGTGCTGCTGTGGACGCGCATCGCATCGGACACACCGGTCACGCTGCGCCTGCAGGTCGCCGACGATGCCGCGTTCGAACGTCTGCGCGTGGACCGCGTGCTGCCGATGACGACCGACAGCGACGGCTGCCTCAAGGTCCGCGTCGAAGACCTGTCGCCGGCAACGACCTACCACTACCGCTTCGTCGCAGGTGACGGCCGCAATGCCCGGACATCGCCGCACGGACGCACCCGCACCGCGCCCGCGCCGGATGCCGACGTGCCGGTGAAGTTCGCCTTCCTGAGCTGCCAGGACTACGGCGGGCGCTGGTACAACAGCCTGCTGCCGCTGCTCGAGGAAGACCTCGACTTCGTGCTGCATCTGGGCGATTTCATCTACGAGACCGCCGGCGATCCGCAGTTCCAGCAGCAGAGCGATGCCCGTTCGATCAGCTTCAACGATCTGGACGGTGCGATCCGGCTGGAACGTGGCGACAGCGCGTACTACGCCGCGCGCAGTCTCGACAACTATCGTCAGCTGCATCGCACCTACCGCACGGACGAGGTGCTGCAGGCGCTCCTGGAGCGCGCGCCGCTGGTCGCGGTCTGGGACGACCACGAGTTCTCCGACGACTGCTGGCAGGACGTGGGCACCTACCACGACGGCACGCGCGACGAACGCGACCGCGAGCGTCGCCGCAACGCGGAGCAGGCCTACTTCGAATACCTGCCGGTCGATCTCGAACTTGCCGACGGCGCGCAGTTGCCGGTGGTCCGCGAGCGCCTGTTCCCGAACCTGCAGATCTGGCGTGGCCTGCGCTTCGGACGCGCGCTCGATCTGCTGGTGACCGACTACCGCAGCGCACGACCCGACCATGCGATCCCCGAGGACGCATTCCCCGGCGCGCTCGCATTCGACGAGGCCGCACTGCGCGCGCGGCTGCCGCGGCTCGGGCTGGACCCGGCGCAGGTGCTGCCGACCCTCGTGCCTTACATGCCGCTGGACGCGCCGGCTGCCGCGCCGCTGCGTGCGGTCGCGCATGCGGGCGCGCTGCACGCGGCGCGCGCGGCCGGCTTCGACGACGCGGCTGCCATGCACTATGCCGACGCTGCGGTCGCGGAGGGCATCGCACTGCCGGCACTGGCGGCGATGCTGGAGGCATACAACGTGACAGCGGCGGCGGATGCGCGAATCCCGCTGCCCGCCGCCGACGGACTGCCGCGCGGCCTGCCGTGGCTCGCGCTGGGCAAGACCAGCGCGTTCGCCGATATCGGTTCGCGCTATGTGGTGGTGCAGTCGAGTTTCGATCTTTTCGCCGCGCTGCGTGCGCTCGACGGTACCGAGTCGCCGTATGCGCCCGACCAGCGCGACTGGCTGCAGACACGGATGCGCGGCAGCGATGCACGCTTCAAGGTGATCGCCAGCTCGGTGTCGTTCACTTCGCTGGTGCTGGACCTGTCGAATCCCGCACTCGACGCCCCCGAGCCGATGCGCCGACGCTTCTATCTCAACCTCGATCATTGGGATGGCTTCCCTGCGGAGCGCGCACGCCTGCTGTCGGACGTCTTCGACCCGGCGGGCGGCACGATCCTGCTGTCGGGCGACATCCACGCGGGCTTCGCGACCCAGCACAGCGACAGGACCGTCGAATTCACGACGCCTGCGGTCTCGTCCGACACCATCGGTCGCATCGTCGAACGCAGCGCAGTGGGCGATGGCGCGCAGGCCCAGGCCACGCGGCGCCTCGCCGGCGCGCTGGATGCGGTGATCGCACATGGCAATCCGTCAATCCGCTACGCGCAGACACGGCGTCACGGCGTGGGGCTGGTGCACATCGCCGGCGAGGCGGTCGACGCCAGCTTCATCGAGTTGCCGGAGGATGTGTCGCTGACGCGCCACTACGATGCGCCGACTGCGCTCGAACCGTTGCTGGAAAGGCAGCGGTTCGTGTTCTCGCGGGATGACATGCGATTGCGGCGGAGCTGAGGCCAGCTGGTTCATCTGTCGCGGCAACTTGACGCGCATCGCATCCCGGCCGAAGAACGGGCTCGCCGATCTGCGCCATCCCCGCCCGCGGGGATGGCCGGGATGGGACGAACGATCGGATCGCAGATGACCGGGCTCGCATGCCCGGTTGTGGATGCCTGGATCCAGCCTGACGGCTTGCTCCCACCCAACCCTTCCCCGCATCGCAGGGGCGGGCTTTCAACGCCTTGTGCATCCCCGACAGCCTGCTAGGCTCCGCGCATCCGTCGAGGAGCCTGCATGTCCGGTCAGTCCCAGTTCGCGTTGCTTCGCCAGCGCCGCTTCCTGCCCTACTTCACCGTCCAGGCGCTGGGCGCGTTCAACGACAACGTCTACCGGCAGTCGATCATCGCGTTGCTGTTCTTCCTCGGGGTCAGCGGCGCCGAGCGCACGCTCTACACCAACCTCGCGCCGGCGCTCTTCATCCTGCCGTACTTCCTGTTTTCGGCGATCGCCGGGCAGATCGCGGAGAAGGTCGAGAAACAGAAGCTCATCGTCATCACGACGACGATGGAGATCGTGATCATGTCGGTCGCGGCCGCGGGTTTCCTGCTGGAGAACATGCCGGTGCTGCTGGTCGCGCTGTTCCTCACCGGCACACAGTCCACGCTGTTCGGCCCGGTGAAATACTCGATCCTGCCCTCGGTGCTGCGTCCGGAAGAACTCACCGGCGGCAACGGTCTGGTCGAGATGGGCACGTCGCTCTCGATTCTCGTCGGCATGATCTACGGCGGCCTGGTGTTCAAGCTCGCCGGCAGCTACGGACCCGAAGCCGCCGCGGCATCGGTCATCGTGCTGGCGGTGGCGGGCAACGTGGTTGCGCGGATGATTCCCAAGGTCGACGCGGGCGCGCCGGAGCTCAAGGTCAACTGGAATCCGATTCCGGAATCACGCGCGATCATGCGGCTGGCCAAGCGTCAGCTCGCGGTGCGCAACGCGATCCTCGGCGTGTCGTGGTTCTGGTTTGTCGGCACGGTGCTGACCGCGCAGTTGCCGACCTACGCCGAACTGCATCTGGGCGGCGTCGCCAACGACACCGCGCTGTACATCTTCGCGCTGGCGCTGTTTTCGATCGGCGTCGGGGTCGGCTCGCTGCTCTGCGAGAAACTGTCGGGCCGTTCGGTCGAGATCGGCCTTGTGCCGATCGGCGCGTTTGGCATCACCGCGTTCCTGCTGGATCTGTATTTCGCGCGTCCCGGCGCACCGCCCGCGACCGGCCTGAGCATCACGCAATTCCTCGGCGACTGGGCCGGCTGGCGCATCGTCATCGACCTGACCGGCATCGGCATGTTCACCGGCTTCTTCGTCGTGCCACTGTTCGCGCTGATCCAGAGCCGTACGCCGAAGTCGGAGCTCGCGCGCGTGATCGCCGGACTCAATATCCAGAACTCGCTCTTCATCGTCACCGCCGCGATCCTGGGGGTGCTGCTGCAGATGGACGGCTTCACCGTCGGCGGCGTGCGTATCCCGCTGCCGGGGTTGAGCATTCCGCAGGTGTTCCTGGCACTGGCGATCGCCAACGGCCTCATCGCACTGTGGATCTTCACCATCGTGCCCGAGTTCCTGATGCGCTTCGCCAGCATGCTGCTGGTGCGGGTGCTGTACCGCCTGCGACCGCGCGACATCGAGTCGGCGGTGCCGGCCGATGGCCCCGCGCTGATCGTCTGCAACCATGTCAGCTACATGGACGCGTTGATCCTGTCGGCGGCGATTCCGCGGCCGGTGCGCTTCGTCATGTATCACCGCATCTACAACGTACCGGGCATGCACTGGATCTTCCGCCATGCGAAAGCGATTCCGATCGCCGGTGCGAAGGAAGACCCGGACCTGATGCAGCGCGCGTTCGATGCGGTGGACGCGGCGCTCGCCGAAGGCGAACTGGTCGGTATTTTCCCCGAAGGCAAGTTGACCCGGGACGGTGAGATCGCCGCGTTCAAGTCGGGCGTCGAACGCATTCTCGAACGCGCGGCCGAACGCGGCCAGCGGGTGCCGGTGGTGCCGATGGCGCTGCGCGGCATGTGGTCGAGCATGTGGAGCCATCGGGACTCGCGTATGGGCCGCATGCGCGTACCGCGTCGCGCGCGCGCGCAGATCGACGTCGTCGCCGGCCCACGGATCGAGGACGGCGCGTCGATCGATGCCGGCACGCTGGAAGCACAGGTGCGGATGCTGCGCGGCAACGCCGCCTGATCGGCTTCACGCGCGTCTGGCGCTACAGTACGGCGTGCCCGTCCATCGACGGCGGTCCGCGCCAATTTCCATCCGTTACATCACAAGGAGTCTTCCGATGAGTTCGATCCCACCGCCGCCCCCGCCGCCGTCCGATCCCTACACGCCGTCCTACGGGTCCCAGCAGCCGGGTGCCCCGATTGCACCGGGCACGGTCCCCAACTACCTCGCCTGGTCGATCATCGCCACCGTGCTGTCGGTGTGCCTGTGCTGCATCGTCGGCACGATTCCGGGCATCGTCGCCATCGTGTTCTCGGCCAAGGTCAACACGCTGCTCGGCCAGGGCGATCTCGCCGGCGCCCAGCGCGCGTCCAGCACCGCGAAGATCTGGTGCTGGGTCACGACGGGCCTGTGCATCGTTGGCCTGCTGTGGACGATCTACTCGTTCACGCTCGGCGGCGGCATGGCGCAGTGGCAGATGATCATGGATCAGATGCAGGCCGGCGGCTGATGTCGCTGGCCGGCAGCCACGCGCCACGCCGCATCCGTGCGTCGACCGTCGCCCTCGCGGGCGGCGGCGTGGCACTGGCGGCGGCCGGCGCGTGGCTGCTGCGCACTTTTGATCCGAACGCGCCCGGCAATCCGTTTCCGCCGTGCCTGTTCTATACCGCCACGGGCTGGCACTGCCCCGGCTGCGGGATCACCCGCTGCCTGCACGCGCTCGCCCACGGCGACCTGCCGCAGGCCTTCTCGATGAATCCCCTGCTGCTGCTCCTGCTGGCGCTGGCGCCGGCGTTCTTGGCCTGGCGTTCGGGCTGGCGACCCCGCTGGCTGCATCCGGTCGCGGCCACGCTGTCGACCGCGACGTTCTGGGTGAGCCTGCTGCTGGTCTACTGGATCGCGCGCAATCTGCCCTGGGCGCCATTCGCCTGGCTGGCACCCGGCGGCTGACAGCCCGCGTCATCGCGTCACCATCGCCAGCAGCACCAGCGCGAGAAGCCCCAGATAGACGCGTGCGTGCATGCGATCGGGGAGCCGACCGATGTACGGCGTGGCCAGGCGGACACCGATCCAGGCGCCCGCAGACAAGGTGGCGAACGCCCACAGATCCACGTAACCCGCATGCCCCGGTCCCAGCGACGCCGCCGGCGACCAGCCCGCGACGACGAAGCTGGCGGTGCCCGCGATGGCGACCGGCAGCGACAAGGGATTGGCCATCGCCGTGGCTGCGGTCATGGACGCACCACGGCGGCGCATCATCGGCACCGTCATGACGCTGCCGCCCACACCGAGGCAGGCGGCCACCGCACCGATCCGCGCGCGCCACGCGGCAGTGCGAGGTCCTGCACGTCACACCGCTGCTGCGGCAACTGCTGCTGGAGGCGGTGGACGTGCCGGCCGACTACGACCCGGAGGGACGGGACGGTCTGGTGATGCGTTTGCTCCTGCAGGAACTGGCACGCGCGCCGGCACTGCCGCTGCACGCGCCGTTACCGCGCATGCAGGGTCTCGCCGCGTTGTGCGCCCGGTTCCTGCGCGCTCCCGACATCCACGCCACGCCCGCGCACTGGGCGCAGCAGCTGCACACGAGCCCGCGCAGCTTCACGCGCCTGCTCCGGCGCGAGACGGGCCTGTCGTTCGGCGCCTGGCGACGTCAGGTCTGCCTGATGGCGGCGCTGTCGCGACTGGCTGCCGGCGCATCGGTTACCACCGTGGCGCTGGATCTGGGCTACGACAGTCCGGGCGCGTTCTCGACCATGTTCCGCAGACAGCTCGGACGCGCGCCCTCGGCCTTTCTGGCCGGGTCGCGGTCGCCGCCGGACGCCGATGGGTCGTGGGCACGCGAGGAACGTTGAGGGTTTTCTGCCGGCACAGGCAGTATCAGACAGCGACGCCCGCGTGCCATTGCTCGATCAACCAGCGCGAGATCGACAGCCTGGGCGACAACCGCAGGTCGTCGTGCTCGTCCCGAAGCGCCGCGGCAATGTCATCCACGCCGTACCAGCGGGCGTCCTCAAGCTCGTCGGTGACCCGCGGTTCGTCGGGCTCGGCCTCGGCGACGAAGCCGAGCATCAACGAGGCCGGAAACGGCCACGGTTGCGAGGCGAGATAGCGACAGCCCGTCACGCGCACCGCGCTTTCCTCGAACACTTCGCGCACGACGGTCTGCTCGAGCGTCTCACCCGGCTCGACGAAACCGGCGAGCGTCGAATAGCGCCCGGGCGGCCAAGCGGCCTGGCGACCCAGCAACAGACGCGATCCATCGGTGACCGCAACGATCACGGCTGGATCGGTGCGCGGGTAATGTTCGATGCCGCAGCCGGTGCAGCGCCCCAGCCAGCCGGCTCGCGCGTATTCGAGCGGCGCGCCGCAGGCCCCACAGAACCGATGCCGATCGCGCCAGTGCAACACCGCACGCGCCTGCGCGAACGCGGTCGCCTCGCGCACCGGCCATTGCGCGGCCGCGGTGCGCAGATCGATCGTCGCCGGCACGTCCAGCGTGGCCGGTGCATCGACGGCCGGGAGCGCGAACCAGCCCTGCGCGTCGTGCAGGCCGAGGAATACCGCGGATCCGGGGCGTTTTCCGACCACGGTGCCGTCGAGCGCGGGCGGCATGCCATGCGCATCGATGCGGGCGTCGCCCTTGGCGTCGAGCACCAGCACGCGCGCTTCCGGCCACAGGCGGGTCAGCGTGTCGGAATCGGTCCGGAGATGTTCTGCGCGATCGAGCGGCGCGTCGACGAAACTGAAGTCCATGCGCCGATTATCGCCCCCAGCGGTGTCGCGATGGCGACCCGCGCGCTGCGGGCCTCAGACCGTGAAGCTGCTGCCGCAGCCGCAGGTCGATCTGGCGTTGGGATTACGGATCGTGAACTGCGCGCCGTGCAGGCTTTCGACGTAATCGACCGAGGCGCCCATCAGGTACTGCAGGCTCAGCGGATCCACCACGAGGGTCACATCGTCGGTCACTACCGCCAGATCGTCGTCCGTGCGCTGTTCGTCGAATTCGAAACCGTACTGGAAGCCCGAACAGCCGCCGCCCTGGATGTACACACGCAGATTGAGGGCGGCATTGCCTTCGCCCTCGATCAGCTCGCGCACCTTGGCCGCAGCCGCGGGCGTGAAATCCAGCGGACGCTCCAGCGACTGGTAACCGGGCGCTTCAAGGGTGAAGAGTTCGCTCATGGCACACAGGATGGGGCTGCGTGCCCCCCGCTTCAAGCGCCGGGTGCGGAACGCGGCGTCACGTCGGCCCAGCTGAACGAGCGTTCGACCGCGCTGCCACGCTCGGGCTCCAGCCGCACGACGATGCGCAAGGGCTGGAAGCCGGCCGGCAGCACGATGTCGCCCTCGACCTGCTGGAAGTACTTGAACGAATACGCCACGCGGGCGGCATCGTCGCGCTGGCGCAACTGGTCCCACTCCAGCGTCTCCAGGCGTCCGTCGCGGGTGCCTTCCACCGACAGGCGCATGGTGCCGACGCTCGCCGCTTCGCGGCTCAGGCTCTGGGTCAGGGTGGCGGTGTAGTGCCAGCCCTGATCGGTGCGCGGCTGCATGCGCAGTTCGTGCACGGTGAGGCCCTTGCGCTGCGCCGTCGCACCGACGAAACGCTCGTAGAACGCGACGTCGGCACGCAGGGCGGCGATCTCCTCGTCGCGTTCGGCCAGCGTGCCCTGCAGTTCGCGGTTCGCGTCGCGGCTGATCTGGTCGGAACGGGTCAGTGTGGATACCTGCTGCTGCAGGCCTTCGAGTTCGGTCTGTTGCGTCGCCAGCTGTCGCTGCGGGTTGCCGGAGGTCGGTGAGAACGTCTGCCAGACGCCCCAGAGGCCGAACAGCAATGCGAGCACGACGACGACCGCAAGCGCGATGACGATGCGCGGGCCACGCGCGCGGCGGGTGGCCGATGGTGGCGTGGCGGCAGGAGGCGGGGTGTCAGTCATCGTCACGGTATAGCCAGCGCCATCGCGCCGCGTCAAGGCGAAGCCCGTCCTATACTCGCCGGCGTTGTGCACCCGTTGTCGTTCGCCAGGGAGCGTCACGATGTCCGAAGCCCATCTGTTCGCCGCCGGCGTGCTGCTCGCCTGGCTGGCAGGCGTGCGCGCGTATCTGACGGTATTCGGCGTCGGACTGGCCGGTGTGTTCGGCTGGCTGGACCTGCCGCCGGCGCTGGAAGCCGCGACATCGCCCTGGGTACTGGGCGTGTCTGGCGTGCTGGCGCTGATCGAATTCTTCGCCGACAAGATTCCCGGCGTGGACTCGGGCTGGGATCTGCTGCAGACGCTGGCGCGCGTACCGGCGGGCGCGTTTCTCGCCGCGGCCACGCTGTCGCCCGACGGCGATCTGGGCGCCGGCATGCTCGCCACCGGCGCCGGCGTGGCCCTGACCAGCCACGCACTCAAGGCCGGCAGCCGGTTGCTGCTCAATGCCTCGCCCGAGCCGATCAGCAACCTCACCGCATCGACGACCGAAGATGTCGTCACCATCGGCGCGCTGTCGCTGGCACTGGTGTCACCCTGGCTCGCACTCGCGCTGGTGGCTGCATTCGCGTTGCCCTGCGCAGTCGCGGTGTGGTGGCTGTGGCGGCGCCTGTCGCGTCGCGCGCCGCGGCCTGCGCACAGCTGATCGAATGCCGCGCGGCAGGCGCGACAGACCGCTGCCGTCGATACGATTCGAGGGGTAGTGGTTAAAGTTGCCTGATCCCCCACATCGCGTCACAGTGCCGCACTTATGTCTGATGCCGACAGCAAGCAACGCGCCGAGTTTCCGCCCGCAGCCTATTGGCGGCGCTGGGCGGCTGACGCCGGTCAACCCACGCTGCCCGGTGATCCTGCAGAAGCCGTAGGCGCCGACGCGCCGCCTTCGAACGTTCAGACCGGCGACGCGGTCGAAGCGCCGCACCGCGTGCTGATCGTCGAGGATGATCCGAGCCAGGCCCTGTTCGCCGAAAGCGTACTCAACGGCGCCGGCCTGCAGGCGCGCGTCGTGTCGGTCGCCACCGAGTTCATCGCGGCGCTGGGCGAGTTCCAGCCCGACCTCGTCCTGATGGATCTGCACATGCCCGGCATGGACGGCTCAGAACTGACCGCACAGTTGCGCGGCCAGGCTGCGTTTTCGCATATCCCGGTCGTATTCCTGACCGGCGACGCCGATCCCGAACGGCAGTTCGAAGCGCTCGAAGTCGGCGCCGACGATTTCCTGACCAAGCCGGTGCGCCCACGGCACCTGATCGCCGCGGTGCAGAATCGTATCCGCCGCGCGCGCGCGCTGCAGCGGATGCCCGATCCGGGCCGCAATCCGCTGACCGGTCTCAACAGCCGCCTGCAACTGCTGCAGCATCTGGCCGAAACGATTCCCGCCCAGCCGCGCGGCGCGCTCGGCTTCGTCGAGGTCGAAGGCAGCACCGCATTGCGCGACCGCTACGGCTACGCGGGTCTCGAGAACATCCTCAGCGACGCCGGGCGCCATTTGCGCACGCTGGTGGGCGATGCGTCGGCGACGCGTCTCAATGACAACACCTTCCTGGTGTTCGCGCCGGACGTGGCACGCATCGACCTCGACGCCTGGGCGCGCAGCCTGCGCGACGGCATCGGCAGCCATCCGTTCCCGCTCGCCGACCAGACCATCCGTTTGCGTGCACTGGTCGGCTACGCCGATCTCGTCCACGGCTACGACGATCCCGGCAGCGCACTCGCCGCTGCGGAACAGGCGTTGCGCGAATCGCGCGGTACGCCGATCGGCATCGCCGTGCACATGCCCGCGCCGACCGTTGCGCCCGGCGAATCCCAGGGCGGTCTCGCCGACGATCTGCGCGATGCACTCGCCGAACAGCGCATCGAACTCGCGTTCCAGCCGATCGTCGCCGTCGCAGGCGGCGACGAGGCGCAGTACCAGACCCTGCTGCGTCTGCGCGGTCGCGACGGCGAGCTGCATTCCGCCGCGCGCGTATTGCCCGCCGCCGAAGCCGCCGGCCTGTTGCTGAAGATCGACCGCCGGGTCATCGAACTGGCGATCGCCACGCTGATTGAACGCCAACGCATCGGCAGCACGATGCGGCTGTTCGTGTCGCAGTCCTCGCGCAGCCTGATCCAGGGCGGCCATGCCAACTGGCTGCTGCAGCAGATCGAACTCTCGGGCGTGCCCGGCGCGTCGCTGGTCATCGACGTGCGTCAGGACGATGCGCTGATCCACGCGCTGTCGTTGCAGGATTTCTGCGCGCGCATGGTGCCGGCCGGCGTGCAGCTGTGTCTGGGCCAGTACAGCGCCAGCGAAGAAGCGGATGCACTGCTCGCGCAGCTGCCGCTCGGCTTCGTGCGCCTCGCCGCACGTTATTCGCGCCAGCTCGAGGAGCCGCGTATCCGCGATGAGATGCGCGTGGCCGTGGAGCAAGCCCACCGGCTCGGGCTACAGGTGATCGGCCAGCAGGTGGAGAACCCGCAGGCGGCAGCGACGCTCTGGATGAGCGGTATCGATTTCATCCAGGGCAATCTGGTCCAGCGCGTGGCGAACGTGCTCGACTTCGACTTCCACCACTCCGTGCTGTAGGGCCTGTAGACGCTCATGATCGCGCGCCGTCGCCCATCCGCCGTGGTGCTGCGCTGGCTCGCGCTCGGAGCAGCCGGCGGCGCTGCACTGACGATGGTGCTCGCCGCGCTCACCGTGCCCGGCCCGTGGCAGGTGCTCGCGCTGGTGCTGGCCCTGGTCGCGGTGGCCGCCTCGATCGGCGTCAGCGTCCACATGCACCAGAGCGTGCGCGAACTCGAAGCAGCCGACGAGCGTCTGCGCCAGGACGAACTGGCGCTGGGCGAACTGCATCGAGAACTCGAAGAGCGCACCCGGCTGGAGCTCGAATTGCGCCAGGCCAAGAACGCGGCCGAATCGGCGGTGATGGCCAAGGGCGAGTTCCTCGCCACGATGAGTCACGAGATCCGCACGCCGCTCAACGGCATCACGCCGATGCTCGACCTGCTGATGCATGCGAACCTCGCGTCCGACCACGCCGAACTCGTGCGCACCGCCTACATGTCGGCGCAACAGATGCAGCGCATCGTCGACGACATCCTCGACTACTCCAAGCTCGAGTCGGACAAGCTCGATCTCGAGGTCACCGGCTTCAACCTGCGCGAACTGATGGACGGCGTGATCCAGGTCATGGAGCGCGCCGCGCAGACCAAGGGCCTGCGCCTGGGCCTGCAGCTTGATCCGTCGGTACGCCTGTCGGTGCGCGGCGATCCGGTCCGTCTGCGCCAGGTGCTGGGCAACCTGATCAGCAACGCGGTGAAGTTCACCGAGCGCGGCAACGTGTCGGTGCTGGTGCGCCGGCTCGGCGAGACCGCCGCGCAGCACCAGCTCCGCTTCGAGGTGCGCGACACCGGCATCGGCATCAGCCTCGAAGGCCGTTCGCGGCTGTTCCAGGCCTTCAGCCAGGCCGACGCATCGACCACGCGGCTGTATGGCGGCACCGGCCTGGGCCTGGCGATCTCGCGCCGCATCGTCGAACTGATGGACGGGCGCATCGGCGTGGACTCGGAACCCGGCGCCGGCGCCACGTTCTGGTTCGAGATCCCGCTGCACAAGGCGCAGGGCGACATGCCGGTCAAGGACGCGAGTCCACACGATGGTCGGGCACTGCTGCTCAGCGCCGATCCACGCCTGCGCCTGCGCCTGAGCATGTTGCTGCCCAACTGGGGCCTGCGCGTAAGCTCGGTGGAGACCACACAGGAAGCGCTCGACCGCCTGCGGACGGCCGCGCACCAGGGCCCGCCGTGGGCCTACTCGGTCGTCGTCGCGGATCTCGCCGGCATGCGCAACACCTCGGTCGCGCTGTACCGCAACGTGACCCGGCAGGCGACCTACGGCGAGCTGCGCCTGGTGTGCCTGTACGGCGACGAGACGGTGCCGGAGGAACTCCGCCAGGGCGCGACGCTGCTGAGCCGGCAATCGCCCGACGCCGACCTGCGCGAAGCCGTGCTCGGCACCGAGAGCGTGCCGCAGGCGCAGGTCGAACCGCCGTACGCATCGCCGGTCGATGTCTACACGTCAACGCCTGCGATGCTGCCCGTCCACAGCCCAACGCCGGAACTGGTCGATGCGTCGCTGCCGTCCGGCTTCGAGACCATGCCCGTGACACCGCCGGTCGCCCACGTGGCCGCCGATGGCGCACGCAGCAGCCTGCGCAAGCCACGCGTGCTGCTGGTCGAGGACAACCCGGTCAACCTGATGGTCGGCCAGCGCCTGCTGGCCGTGCTGGGCATCACCTGCGACACCGCCAGCAACGGCGAGGCCGCCCTGCTGCGCATCGCCGCGTCCCGTTACGACCTCGTGCTGATGGACTGTCAGATGCCGGTCATGGACGGCTACACGGCGACGCGTCGCTGGCGCGAGCACGAAGCCGCCGACCACAGCGCGCGTCGCCTGCCGATCATCGCGATGACCGCCAACGCGATGGCCGGCGATCGCCAGAAATGCCTCGATGCGGGTATGGACGATTACCTCGCCAAGCCGGTCACGCGCAGCGAGCTCGAACGCTGCATCCACCGCTGGTGGGATCCGGAGACCGCGCCGGCGGCTGTCGATGCCGCGGCGCCCTCACCCGTCGCGACCAGCGAACCGATGTCGGCCGCGGAGTGGATCGCGCCAGCGCAGCAGATTCCAGACGCGACCGAAGCCGAGCCGATGCCCATCGCGATGTCCAGGCCCTCACCGGTCGTGGACCGTGGCCCGCTGCCGCCGGTCATCGACCACGAAGTCCTCGACGACCTGCGCACCATCCTGGGCGACGAGGTCGACCGCCTGATCGATGTGTTCCTCGACGACACCCCGCGCCTGCTGTCGGCGCTGGAGAATGCGGTGGACGGCCCGGATTACAACGGGCTGCGCGACGCCGCGCATTCGCTGAAGTCCTCGAGTGCGAACCTCGGCGCGATGTCGCTGTCCGCGGCCGCGCGGCGGATTGAAGCCGGCGCCCGCGAGCGGAACCTCGAACGCCCGGCGGTCGCCGTGGCGCTGGCGTCCAACGAGTTCGCACGTGCGCGGCGCATGCTGCGCGAAGGCCGGTTCGTCGACCCCGGCCCAGTGTGACCCGCGTGCGAGGCGGCGATCGCCGTCAGTCTTCGAGCTGGCTCTGCAGATAGTTCTCGACGCCGATGCGCGAAACGAGATCGAGCTGGGTTTCCAGCCAGTCGACGTGTTCCTCTTCCGATTCGAGGATATCGACCAGCAGCTTGCGGCTGACGAAATCGCCGGCGTTTTCGCAGTGGACGATGCCCTCGCGCAGCGTCGGCAGACCGTCCATCTCCAGCGCGAGATCGCATTCGAGTGTCTCGACCGGCGCCTCGCCGATGCGCAGCTTGCCCAGTGCCTGGAAGTTCGGCAGACCTTCAAGGAACAGGATTCGCTCCGACAACGCGTCGGCGTGCTTCATCTCGTCGATCGACGCCTTGTAGGCGTGCTTGCCGAGTTCGTCGAGGCCCCAGTTCTTCAGCATCTTGGCGTGCAGGAAGTACTGGTTGATCGCCGTGAGCTCGTTGTAGAGCGCCTGGTTGAGAAAACGGATGACCTGCGCGTCGCCCTTCATCGAGGGATGCTCCTGATATCGCGGAATGCGCACACTCTAGCGATCCGTCACTGGCGATGACGGAACGCGAATCGTGATCATTAGTCGGCGCGCACCGGCGCCGTGCGGATGCAGCCTCAGGCGGCCGAGGCGATCAGCGGCAGATCGATGACCGGTGCGCGACGTGCGGCGTGGAAGTCGTCGAGCAGGCCCGAGGCCATGTCCAGGCAGCTGCCGCAGGTCGCGCCGCAGCCGGTGCGCATCGTCAGTTCACTGACTTCCCGGCAGCCATTGGCCGCGGCCTGACGGATCTGGGAGTCGGTGACGCCGTTGCAGATGCACACGTACAAGGCTGTGGTCCTGGCGGAAGGCTGGAGTCGCCATTCCGCCATAAACGAGAATCAGTGTCAAATAAGAACTGTTCAGCCTGCGCCGCCATCATCACGGCCGCGCACGACGACATCCGGCGTGCGCCGCGCGCCGCGGCGCTGCGGCCGACGGCTGCGCGGCCGGGTCTCGATCGCCGGCTGCGGAATCGCCTGCGCGCCGGCGACCTGGCGGGCGTACTTGGCCAGATGGCTCAGGGCGCTGGTATAGACCCCGCGCTTGAACATCACCACGTGTTCGAGCGGATACCAGAAATCGACCCAGCGCCAATGGTCGAACTCCGGGGTCTCGGTGAGATCGAGCTGCAGATGCGCCTCTTCGCCGACGAACTGCAGCAGGAACCAGACCTGCTTCTGGCCCACGCAGACGATGCGGTCGTTGCGACGGATCGCGCGTTGCGGCAGGCGGTAGCGCAGCCACCCGGGCGTGGCGCCGAGCACGGCGACGTGTTCGGGCAGCAACCCTGTTTCCTCGCGCAGCTCGCGATACATCGCCTCGAGCGGCGTCTCGTCGGTGTTCATCCCGCCCTGCGGGAACTGCCAGCCATCACGCCGGACCCGACGCGCCCAGAAGACACGGCCGTCCGGGTGCATCAGCACGATGCCGACATTGGGCCTGAACCCGTCCGGATCGATCACGATGCGGACTCCTAATGCGATTGACTTGCGTCACTGGCATCGACTCTGCCACGCGCCGCGCCGGGGGACAAGCCGGAACTGAACGCCGATGCGCGGCCACAAAAAACCCGCCATCTGGCGGGTTCTCGGCGACGCTTTCGCGTTGGTGGCTATGGGTGGACTCGAACCACCGACCCCGTCATTATGAGTGACGTGCTCTAACCGGCTGAGCTACATAGCCATCGGGTCGTGCGGAAGATCCCGCAACGAGCCGCGCATTCTGCCCAAGCCGCGGGCCTGCGTCAATCCGCGCGAGCGCTCTGCAGACACCATCACCCGCCTGCCTGTCGCCTGTGGCCTCGGACGCAACCCAATGCCGGTCGTCGTCGTTTCCTGAGGCTGCACGAAACGCTGACAGGGCAGAACCTGGACCAGACGATGGCTGACGCTGCAGACGATCTGCGCGACGCCATGGCGCGCGAAGGTCTGGGCTGGAATGTGGAGCCGGCACCCGACGGTCCGTTGTCCACCATTCCGGCAGCAACAGCGGCATCTTCAAGACCTTCGCGATGGGCACGCTGCGCGGAGTCGCGGGATCTTCGTGATGACCAATAACGGCCGCGGCCAGTACGTCTATCGGCGCATCATGCGCACCGCCACCGGGCACGATCTGCTGGCGTTCGATCGCTGACGCTTCGGGTATTCGAGACAAGCGCGTCATGCATCTGGCGACTGCCCAATGAAAAACGCCCGCATCTCTGCGGGCGCTTTTCTCGACGCGACGCTGGGATCAGCGCGTCGCCGCGTCGAGTCCCAGCTGGTCGAGCATGAAGGCGTACATCTCCGCCGACTCGCGGTAGCGACGGAAGCGACCCGACTTGCCTCCGTGTCCGGCTTCCATGTTGGTGCGGAACACGACCGGATGCGTGCCGGTGTTGAGATCGCGCAGCTTGGCCACGTACTTCGCCGGCTCCCAGTACTGGACCTGCGAATCCCACAGACCGGTGCCGACGAACATCGCCGGATAGGCTTTGGCTTCGAGGTTGTCGTAGGGCGAGTAGCCGAGGATGTAGTCGTAGTAGCGCTTCTCTTCCGGGTTGCCCCACTCGTCGTACTCGTTGGTGGTCAGCGGAATGCTCGGATCGAGCATCGTCGTGACCACGTCGACGAACGGCACCTGCGACAGGATCGCCCGGTACTTCTCCGGTGCCATGTTCGAGATCGCACCCATCAGCAGACCGCCGGCGCTGCCGCCGTAGGCCGCAACGCGATCCGGCGCCGCATAACCCTGCTTCACCAGATCATCGGTGACATCGATGAAGTCGGTGAAGGTGTTGATCTTGTTGAGCAGCTTGCCGTCGTCGTACCAGGCGCGGCCCATCTCCTCGCCGCCGCGGATGTGCGCGATGGCGTAGACCATGCCGCGGTCGAGCAGGCTGACGTTGGTGACCGAGAAGCCCGGATCCATCGATGCGCCGTAGCTGCCGTAGCCGTACTGCAGCAGCGCCGCGGTGCCGTTCTTCTCGAAGCCCTTGCGGTAGACCAGCGACACGGGAATACGCTTGCCGTCGCGCGCCGTCGTCCACACGCGCTCGGTGACGTAGTTCGACGGCTCGTAGCCGATCACCGCCTGCTGCTTGAGCTGGCGACGCTCGCCGGTCTGCGTGTTGACCTCGAAGGTCGTCGCCGGCGTGGTCAGCGAGGTGTAGCCGTAGCGCAGCCAGTCGGTGTCCGGCTCGGAGTTCACCGCCAGACCCATCGCATACGCCGGCTCGTCGGCCTGTACGAACTCATCGCTGCCGTCGGTCTTGAGCACGCGCACGCGGGTCAGCGCTTCGGCGCGTTCCTCGATCGCGGTGAAGCCGTCGAACAGTTCATAACCTTCGATGTAGACGTCGTCGCGATGCGGCACGAAGTCGGTCCACTGGCGGCGCGAGGTCGCGTCGCTCGGCGCGGTGACAAGCTTGAAGTTCGTCGCCTTGTCTGCGTTTGTGCGGATTACCCAGCGGCCGCCGTAATGATCGGCGTCGTATTCGACATCGCGCGCGCGCGGCGCGAGCACGGCGAAGGTCTCGGGGTTGTCGGCCGGCGCGTAGCGCGTTTCGCTCGACACGGTGCTGCCGACGCCGATGACGATGTACCTGTCGTCGCGCGTGCGGTCGATGCCCATGTAGAAGCTGTCGTCTTTTTCCTCGTACACCACCACGTCGTCAGTGACCGGCGTGCCGAGCACGTGCTTCTTCACGCGCACCGTCAACAGCGTTTCCGGATCGTTCTCGACGTAGAACAGCGTCCGGTTGTCGTCGGCCCAGACGAGGTTCGCCGAAACGCCCGGGATCGATTCGGGATAGATCTCACCGGTCTCGAGATTCTTGAAACGGACCGTGTACTGGCGACGGCCGTTGGTGTCGTCGGCGTAGGCGAGGATGCGGTTGTCGCGGGTCACGTCCCAGTCGCCCACCGCGTAATAGTCCTTGCCATCGGCGAGCTGGTTGACGTCGAGCATGACCTGCTCGCCGCTGAAATCGGCCTTCGCATTCGCAGCCTGGATCGACAGCGCATCGACACCGGCGCCATCGGCGCGGCGCGCGTGCACCGGATAGTCCTTGCCGGTTTCAAAGCGCGAGTAGTACCAGAAGCCGCGGTCGCGATACGGCACCGAGCTGTCGTCCTGCTGGATGCGGCCGACAATCTCGTCGTACAGCGTGTTCTCGACCGGCTTCAGCGACGCGAGCATCGCGTCGGCATAGGCGTTCTCGGCATTGAGATAGGCCAGCATCGCCGGGTCTTCGCGCTTGTCGTCGCGCAGCCAGTAATAGACGTCCTCGCGCGCCGCGCCATGCGGCGCGGTGACGGTGTGCGGGCGCTGTTCGGCATCGGGCGGCGCCGGCGCGGCGGCATGTGCAGCAGGAGAAACACTCATCAGGCTCAGGCTCGTCAGGAACGGCGCGGCCAGAAACAGGGCCGCGCGGGGGAAAGATGTCTTCATAGGTGGGTCCACTCGCTGCCGATGCAACGCTGAAAAGAACACCGGCCGCGAAAGCGGCCGGTGCAGGATCGAATCACTTGCCCAGTTGCTGCCACAGGAACGTCAGGTAGAGCGCGTCCATATGCGCCTGCTGCCGGTTGTTCGCAGCGCCGCCGTGGCCACCCTCGATGTTCTCGTAATAACGCACGTCCTTACCGGCTTCGGACATCTTCGCCATCATCTTGCGGGCGTGGCCGGGGTGGACGCGGTCGTCGCGGGTCGAGGTCAGGATCAGCGTCGGCGGATAGTCCTTCGCCGCATCGAACAGGTGATAGGGCGAGAAGGTGCGAATGAACTCCCACTCTTCCGGCTTGTCGGGATTGCCGTACTCGGCCATCCAAGACGCGCCCGCCAGCAGCTGGTGATAGCGCTGCATGTCGAGCAGCGGCACCTGGATCACGACCGCGCCGAACAGCTCCGGATACTGCGTGAGCATGTTGCCGGTCAGCAGACCGCCGTTGCTGCCGCCGCGGATGCCCAGATGCGCCGGGGACGTGATCTTGCGCTGGATCATGTCCTGCGCGACCGCGGCGAAATCCTCGTAGGCCTTGTGGCGATTTGCCTTCAGCGCCGCCTGGTGCCAGCGCGGGCCGTACTCGCCACCACCGCGGATGTTGGCGACCGCGTACACGCCGCCCTTCTCCAGCCAGCCCTTGCCAACGCCGCCGGAATACCCGGGCGTCAGCGAGATCTCGAAGCCGCCGTAGCCGTAGAGCAGCGTCGGATTGCTGCCGTCGAGCTGCATGTCCTTCGGACGCACGAGGAAGTACGGCACGCGCGTGCCGTCCTTGGACGTGGCGAAATGCTGCTCGACTTCGTGCGTGCTGGCGTCGAAGAACGCCGGCATGGTCTTCAGCGTTTCCGGTGCGGTGTTGCCGCCCACCTCGGCCAGCATCAGCGTGCTCGGCGTCAGGTAGTCGGTGACCGTCATCCACACCGCGTCGGACTCGTCGCTGTCGACGGCGCTGACCGCCACGGTGCCGAGTTCCGGCACCCCGGTCAGGGCACTGCGCGCCCAGCCATCCGCACCCGGCGTCAGCACGGTGAGCTTGTTCTTGACGTCCTCGAGCACGTTGAGCACGAGGTGATTCTTGGTCCACGTCGCGCCGGCGAGCGAGGTGGTCTCGCTCGGCTCGAACAGCACGTCGAACGCGCGATCGCCGCCCATGAAGGCGTCGAAGTTCGCTGCGAGCAGCGAGCCGGCCGGATACGTGCGGCCGCCCACTTCCCAGGCCTCGCGCAGCTCCAGCATCAGCCAGTCGTGGTGGACGGACTTGTTGGCCGAGTTCGGCGCGTCGATCCTGGTCAACTGGCCATCGGCGCCGCGCAGGTAGAGTTCGTCGTTGTAGAAGGCCAGCGTGCGGCTGACGTAGTCACGCTCGAAGCCAGGCGTGTCGTCGTGCATCGCCGCGATGTACATGTCGTCCGGCTGGCCTTCGTAGACCAGCGTGGCCTGGTCCATCGACTGGCCGCGCGCGAGCTGCTTGACGATGCGCGGGTAGCCCGAAGAGGTCAGCGAGCCGTCGCCGAAATCGGTGTAGACGTAGACGTTGTCCTGGTCGATCCAGCCCAGCGCGCCCTTGGCTTCTTCGCGGAAGAAACCGCCGTCGACCCAGGACTTCGACGCGACGTCGAACTCGCGGGTGACATCGGCATCGGCGCCGCCGCGCGACAGCGCGATCAGGCAGCGCGTGTACGCCGGACGCAGACAATTCGCGCCATGCCACACCCAGTTCTCGCCTTCGGCGGTGTTGAGCGCGTCGAGGTCGAGCACGGTCTCCCACTGCGGCTGCGGCTTGCGGTATTCCTCGAGCGTGGTGCGGCGCCAGATGCCGCGCTCGTGGTTCCGGTCGCGCCAGAAGTTGTAGTACCACTCGCCCTGCTTGTAGACGGCGGGAATCTTGTCGTCGGAGTCGTAGATGCCCAGCAGATCGGATTCGAGCTGCTTGAATTCGGGTGTCGCGGCCAGTTCGGCTTCGGACTTGGCGTTCTGTGCGCGGACCCAGTCCAGCGCTTTCTCGTCGGTGACGGCTTCGAGCCACTGGTGGGGATCGGACACGGTGGCCTCCTGGGCAGATGCGGCGCCCATCGACAGGCCGGCGGCGATACCCGCGGCGAGGCAGAGCTTGGACAGTTGGGACATGGCGACTCCGGTGGCGCATGGACGGATAACCGCCAACGCTAGCACGCAGCATGGCCGTGGGCCGCGTGACCAAAGTCACGATCCAGCGGCGCCGCACGCGGCCGGCGTGGATCAGCGCAGCAGCGGCAACAGCCCGGCCGCGACCAGGGCTGCGCGCACCGAGATCCGGCCACGACGACGCGGCGCCGGCCGGCGCCGGGCCTGGGCAAGGCCTGGCCGACGCCGCCGCAAGACCGCTGACGAGGCCAGCTTGCGGCGGCGCGGCAGGCGACGCAGGAACAGGGTGAGCCAGGCGACCGCGGGCATGCCGATCAGCCACAGCGGCGGCCAGCCGACTGCGGTGACACCGGTCCGCAGACCGGGGAACGACAGCAGCGCGACCGCGCCGAGGAACATCGCGCCGACCAGCAGCGTGCGCAGGGCGGCGTCGGCGGGGACATCGGCATCGGGTGAGGCTTGGGCGATACGGGACATCTGCGCAGCTCCTGTGGACGCGGTGATCGATGGCCCGGCTGGGCATGGCCGCAGTCTGTGCGGCGCCCATCTCACAGGCTGCGACCCCAGGCGATCACACCGGACAGGATCCGGATGCCGCCGCTCACACTTGTTCGGGAGATGCATGCAGCACCACACTCCAGATTCCAGACGCCGCTCCCGGTGTCGCCGGCTTGCGCGACGTGGTCTGGATGGAGAAGGAGATCCTTGCAATGAGACACACCACAGTGGTCGAGTGCGCCGCACATCCGGCCGCCGCCGGCAAGCTCCTGGCGTGCCTGCTCGTCGCAGTCCTGGGCGCCGCACCAGGCTGCGCAGATCGTACGGAAACGCACCTGGCCCAGACCGCACAGAATGGCGAGTCGACGCAGGCATCCGCCAGCACCGACCCGTCTTCCGAGGCTTGCACCAATCCGGCGGATGTCCTGCCCGGCACGCGCCTCGAGGTGGAGCACCGCACCACCGAGGGCGGCGTGATCAGCATCTCGAGCCAGGTCGAAACAACCGGCCCGCGCGTGCAGTTTGCCAACGCCAATCCACTCATCCGGCGCGCCCAGCTCACGCTGGAGGGCGGCGAGGCGCTCCCTCCAGGGGTGGCTTATCACGACATCGTCGACGGCAACAAGATCGGCTACGGCGCTGACCCGGTCGAAGGTCAATCCACGCGCATCGTGTATGTGCCACCGTTGGCGACTCCCGTGTCGATGCTGCCCGGCCAGACCATCACCCAGGAATACGATGTCGTGCTGCAGAACGCGACGCTTCCCAGCTTCCAGCAGATCGTCTACGTGGGCAGGGAGCGGATCGAGACCCCCATGGGCACGTTCGATAGTTGTCACTTCAGTTCGCTGGGTGGCGAGAGAGGGGGCGACGACACCACGCTCCCCAGACACGATGTCTGGATTGCCGCAGAAGGCCCGTATCGGGGACAGAACCTGAGATCGCGCACCCAGGCCATGGGCACCAACCCCGAGAAGCTGGTGGAAGCCATCTCGATGGATTACCGGCCCGCCACGCCCTGAGCAGTCTCAGCTTGCGGGGGGGGGCCGGGCTGGCCATTGAATCCGCATCGTGGAGAGATGGGCTGCCGGACCGGGAACACACGGCCGGCCCCGCTCAGCCTTCGTACTTCTGCAGCGCCATCATCAGCAGCGAACGCGCCTGTTCGCGCAGTGCGACCGGCTCGATCACCTCGGCATCGGCACCGTAATGCAGCACGTCCATCAGCAGCTCGCGCGCACCGCTGTAGGGCACTTTCAGCTCGAAACGGCCATCGGGCAGGAACCGGCCCTGCTGCTGCGAGTGCCAGTGTTCGTCGGCGACCCAGCGCGCGGCCTTGGCGCTGAAAAGGATCGTCGCGATGCCCTTCGGCGGACCGGAAAAGATGCCGTAGCTGCCGGCCAGATGTGTGTCGAGTTCGGCGTCGTCGATATCGCGCGCGTCGGCGGCTAGCACGCGGGCGTTGGTGATCCGATCGACCGAGAAGCTGCGCAACGCATCGCGGTCCTGATCCCAGGCATCGAGATACCAGTTGTCGCGGTAGTGGGTGATGCGCTGCGGCGACACGTTGCGCTTGGTGCGCTCGTCGGTCGAGCGCGCGCGGTATTCGAACGACAGTTGCTTGCGCTGCAACACCGCCGAGCAGACGTTGCGGAACGCGTGCTCGTCCATGCGCCGGCCGCGATGCGGAATCACCCGCACGCGCTGCACCGGCCATTGCTTGCCGGCCGAGTGTTCGTCCAGCAGCTTCTCGATGCGCGACTGCAGCGGTGCCAGCGCGCTCGACAGCACGCCGCCGCTGCTGCGCGACATCAGTTGCTGGGCCGCGAGCAGTGCATGCAGTTCTTCGGAACTCAGCCACAGGCCCGGCAGTTCGAAGCGACCGCCCTCGTCGTTGTCGTAGCGGAAGCCCGCGTCACCGTCACCGATGATCGGCGCCATCAACGCGTCGCGCAGAAAGGCCAGATCGCGATAGACCGTTGCGCGCGAGCATTCCAGCTCGTCCTGCAGCTTGGCCACCGTCACCGGATAGCGCGAGGTCTTGAGGATGCGATGCAGCGAGAGAATGCGTTCGTATCGGTCCATGCGGCCGATTATGGCGCCAGTCGGCGGCGACGGCGTGACCGGGTGCGGATAACCGGTGGTTAACGCAGGCGGCCGGCCCGCAACCCTAGACTCCGGGATCGGAGTTCTACCGGGCGGACATGGCGCAGGGAGTGCGAAAAGGGGCTGTCAGCATCGCGCTGGCCGCGACAGTGCTGGTGCATATCGGCATCGCGTGTTGGCTGCTGGCCCTGCGGCAGACTGTGCCCGATCGCGAAACGGACGCGTTGACGGTGACCTGGATCGAGCGACCGGTGCCGGTCCTTCCGCCGCCCAACCCGCCACCCGCGGCTGTCCGCGCCACGTCCGGCACCGCAACTCCGCCGCCGGCGCGTGCGCCACGCAGCAGTGCATTGCAGGCGGTCGAAGTAGAGAGCCCGTCGATCGATGACACCGCGCCGCTGCCGACCGCCACCGCGCTGCTCGAACAGGCCGGTGACTGGGCGCGCCAGCAAGCGCCGGCGGCGGACTTCGCGCACGATCCGCTGCGGCGTCGCCCACCGCCCACCAGCGATGGACGTTTTGCGATGCGACGTTCGCTCTCGCCCGAAGACATCGCCAAGGGCATCGGCCAGCTGTTTGGCGGCGCGGGCTACACCCAGGACCCCTGCCCGCAGATCCGCCGCAACATCGCCAACCTCGGCACCGGCGGCGATGCGGAGCTGACCAGCGAGGAGCTCCGTCGCCTGCAGCAGTACTGCCTGTAAGGCTCAGCGGCCGGCGAGTGACTGCCGCACGCCGACCGCTACGCGCTCGGCCTGGCCGCGCAATTCGGGCATCGCGATGGTTTCCCACAGGTCGCCGATGCGGCTCGCGCCGAGCGTCCACATGCCCGGCACGACCTCACCGTTCGAATCGAGCATTTCGCCGTCGCCACGGGTCGCGAGCCCCAGATCGAGTGGCCCGGGCGCGACCAGACCGCGCGCGTGCAAGGCGGGCAGAAGCCGACCCGGCGCACGCGCCAGCCGCTTCTCCATGCCGGTCGCGTTGACCACGACATCGACGACCGTGGTGGTCGGCGCGCCGCCACGTGGCGTCCAGTCGATGGCGGCCCGACCGTCGCGTGCTTCGATCCGCAACAGCCGCCCGGCCTGCAGCGAGAACCGGCCCGTCGCCGCCATGTCGTCGACGATCACCGCGACGCCGGGTGCGATGCGATGGCGATGGATGTCCCACTGCCGCACCGCGTGACGCAGGAAGCGGCGGCGTTCGGCCTCTGGCCACGCCTGCCACAGCGCGCGCACGTGCGGCCGCAGGCGCTCGACCGCGTCCTGCCAGGGCCGGCCCTGCGCGACCGCATCGGCCGCCCATTGCCGCAGCATCCGCATGCGGGCGCGCACGCCGAGCGGCATCAGCGCATCGACACCACCGCCCTGCGGCACGGTGCCCGGCGCATGCGCCAGCGGCATCAGGCCATTGCGCGAGATCGCGAGCACGCGCCCGCGATGGCCGTTCGCCTGCAGGGTCAGCAGCACATCGACCATGCTCAGGCCCGCGCCGATGATGCCGATGTCGGCGTCAAGCGGGATCGCGGCGACGGCCTCGTAATCCCAGGCCTCGACCGTATCGCCGACCGGCGCGCCACCCGGTAGTGCCGCCGGCAGGTTGCCGGTGGCGAGCACCACGGCGCGCGCGTGCAGCTGCGCGCCGGATGCGAACGTCGCGATGAAGCCGGTGCCCTGACGTTCGAGATCCACGACAGCCTCCGCGTGCAAGGCCAGCGACTCACGCGCTGGATGCGCATTCAGCCGCGCCTGCAGATAACGCCCGTAGACACGCCGCGGCGCGAACTGCGCAGCCAGGGCAGCGTCATCGAGACTGTCCGACTCGGGCTGCGAGCGCAGCCAGGCGACGAAGTCACCCGGCAGCGCATCGAAAGCGCTCATGCGCGCGGCGTTGACGTTGAGCACATGCTCGGCGCGCGGTGTCGAGTACGCCGCACCGCGCGCAAGGACGGGCCGCGGGTCGGCCACTGCGATCCGCACGCCGTCCTGATCCAGCAGATGCAGGGTCACCAGCGCGCCGCAGGCACCGCCGCCGATCACGAGTACGTCGACGGATCCGGGCGTGTCGGGCGCGGGCACGGCTGCGGTCATGGTGGGTCCTGGCACATCGGGATGCGCAGTATCCCATCCGCTTCCGTACCATGACGCGTCGCGGGTGGCCGCAGCGGCGCAAGCAGGCTGGCCGGACTGCCCGGCGCTCGGCAGCCGGAACACTCGATGACGAAGGAGGCAGCGTGGATCTGTGGTTGACGCTGGCGGTGATGGCCGGCGCGGTGTTCCTGTTCGTGACCGAGAAGCTGCGCGTCGACGTGGTCGCACTGCTGGTGGCCGCGTCGCTGCTGGTGCTGGGCGTGGTCACCCTGCCCGAGGCGCTGTCGGGTTTCAGCAACCAGGCGACGGTGATGGTCGCGGCGATGTTCGTGCTCAGCGGCGCCCTGCAGCGCAATGGCGCGCTGATCGCGGTGGGCGATCTGCTCGCGCGCATCCGCTGGCCGTGGCTGTTCCTGCTGGTGATGATGGCGCTGGTCACCTGCGTGGCCGCGTTCGTCAACAACACCGCGACCGTGGCGGTCTTCCTGCCGCTGGTGCTCGCGGCGACGACGGCCAACCGCTGGGCGCCGTCGAAATTCCTGATCCCGCTGTCCTACATGTCGCAGACCGCCGGCGTGTGCACCCTGATCGGCACCTCGACCAACCTGCTGGTCGATTCGATGGCGCGCGAGACCGCTGGGATTGGTTTCACCCTGTTCGAGTTCGCCCCGCTCGGCATCGTGTTCGTCGGTATCTGCGTGCTGTACCTGATGACGGTGGGCCGCCTGCTGCTGCCCGACCGCGGCGTGCCCGGCAGCGATACGGCCGATCACATCGGCCGTTATGTTGCCGAACTGCTGGTGGCCGACGGCGCCGCGGTGATCGGTCGCCGGCGCGATGAAGTGCTGTCCGAACACAATACCGATGTGACGATGCTCGAAGTGCTGCGCAACGGCGCGGCCGTGCGCGGACCGGACGTGCGCGTCGAAGCCGGCGATCGCCTGCTGTTGCGCGGGCTGTGGCAGGACATCGACGCGACGCGCAAATCCCTCAAACTGAAGTTCGATCACGTGGCCCGTGATCTCGACGGCGACCTCAACGCGGAACGCCTGCACGTCGAGGCGATGGTCTCACCGGGCTCGCACCTGATCGGCCACACGTTGTCGGGCATGCGCTTCGGCCACACCTACCGCGCGCGCGTGCACGGCCTGCATCGGCGCCAGCTCGGTATCCACAAGCCGCTCGACCAGGTGCCGCTGCACGTCGGCGACGTGCTGCTGCTCGATGCACCGGCAAAATCGATCGACGACTTGCGGGTGGACCGGGGCCTGATCGTGTTGGGCGCGCGTGCGCAGCGCAAGGTCGATACGACCAAGGCGACGCTGTCGGCGATCGTCATGGCCGCGGCAATCGCCGCCGCCGCACTCGGCTGGACCTCGATCGTGGCCTCCGCCCTGCTCGGCTGCGTCGCGCTGGTGGCGCTGCGTCTGCTCGATCCGGACGAAGCCTACGAGGCGATCGACTGGCGCGTGATCCTGCTGCTCGCCGGCATCATTCCGCTCGGCATCGCGTTGCAGAAGACCGGGGGCGCGGCGTTCGCGGCGAACCACCTGATCAACCTCGTCGGGCATTACGGCCCTACGGCGACGCTGGCAGCGGTCTATCTGATGACCTCGACACTGACCGAGTTCATGAGCAACAACGCCTCGGCCGTGCTGGTGGTGCCGATCGCCATCGCGACGGCGGACTCGCTGGGCGTGGATCCCAAGCCGTTCCTCATTGCAGTCGCGTTTGCAGCGTCGACCAGCTTTGCCACGCCGATCAGCTACCAGACCAATACGATGGTCTACACGGCCGGCAACTACCGCTTCAGCGATTTCGTGAAGGTCGGCATGCCGCTCAACATCATCTTCCTGATCACCGCGACGCTGTTGATCCCGCGCTTCTTTCCGTTCTGACTGTGCAGCGACCTGGCCGCATGGCACGCTGCCGGGCGACCACCCGACGGGATGCAGGATGCGCCAGATGCTGAGGATCGCCACGATGCCGCTGACGGGTGCCGGTCTGGGCCTGTTGATGTGGAGCGGCATGACGACCGCGCTGTTGCAGTTGCGGCCCGAAGCGACATCGACGCTGCACCAGTTGCAGCTGCTCGGCCTGCTGCTGGGAGTGGTGTTCGTCACCGCCGGCCTGCTCGCGCGGCGTCTCGCACGTCCCGTGGCCCCGACCGCGCCGCGGCGCGCGCGCGTACTGGTATTGATCACGCTCGTGATTGCCGCACTGCTGCTGGTGCTGCTGGTGGCTGGCGCATGGACCACGCTCGGCCCGCTGCTGGTCGCGCTGGGACTGCTGCTGTTGCTCGCCGCCTTCGGCACCGTGGCCGCGATCGCCAGTGGCTACGCCGGAACGGGAGCGCCTGCGCCCTGGCAGCAGCCGCTGGTACTGCCGGTCCATCTGCTGCTGGCGATGAGCACCGGCCTCGCCCTGCTCTATGTCCTGATGGAACGGCTGTTCGTGTCCGACAACGACGGCCGCACGATGCTGGCGACATTGACCGGACTCGGCGCCTGCCTCGCCCTGTGCAAGGGCCTCTACTGGCGCGCCGTGGACCGGTTGCCGGCGACCGGCATCGCGCCGCCGCCGTTCCGCGGTGCGCGCATCGCGGTCCTGGGGCTCGCCGCAGGCGCGCCGCTGCTGTGCTGGCTGCTGGCGCTGATCGGCAGCGTGCCGCCGCTGGTGCCATTGCTGCTCGCAGCCGTCGCCTTGCTGGCCGCCGCGGCGCTGGAGCACCGCCTGTTTCTCGACGAAGGCGCCGGACTGCAGCGCGATGCCGGTCACGATTCCTGAAGCCTGCTTCGACGGCGATCCGCCGGTGATGGCAACTGCCACGTCGGCTTCGGCATAATCAATCTGTAACCGCTTACATGAATGGCTGAAATGCTTGCTGGCTGGTGGCTGGCCATCGCGGGCCTGCCGATCTACACACAACCGCTCCCTGCCGCACCGGAGCTGCCTGCCATCGCCGCTGTGGCTGCGCGGCAGGTCCCGCTGCGCCGTCCCTGCTACCGGTTGTCCTGCCGGGACGCGGAATGGACGGCCGGTGTCGCGCGTCAGCGGATCTGGTCGCCGAAAGCACCGGGCGTGCGGCCGCGCACCATCGCCCATCCACTGGTCAAACTGCCGGACCGGCGCCTGGCGCCGCTGCATTCGCCGTTCTCGAGCCGGGAATTCATCCGGTCCGGCGGCAATCACGTGAAGTGGGATACCCGCTACGGCCTCGAAGCGATCCGCAGCCCCGAGACCTCATTGCGCATCGAGTTCGGCACCGGCGTGCGGATCGAGCCCTATACCGACTTCGGCACCGCGGCGATGGGGCCGATCGCGACCGGCCAGCTGCAGCTGTCGCAGGAACTCGGCAAACGCGCATCGTTCACCCAGCAGGTGCAGGTGGAGACCGGGCGCGAGAATACCTTCGTGCGGCAGACGCTGGCGTTCGATTACGAACTGTTCCCGCAATGGACGCTGCGTTCGGATTTCGAGCTGCGCCACGACACGCTGGGCAACGGTGGCCGCGGCAGCACCGATACTGAAGGTTCGGTCAAGCTCCGCCGCGCGTTCTGACGCAGCCGCGCGCCGCGCTCACCCAGGCAGGAATGCGCCGGCCCCGGCCTCCAGCAACAGCGACGCCACCCGTGCACCGAGCGCATCGCCTTCGGCATGCGACGATTCGCCGCCGGCGCGCACCGCACGGCCGTCCTGCGCCGAACCGACCAGACCTTCGAGCCGCAGCCGGTCACCCTCGAGCCAGGCATACGCCGCCACCGGCACGTGGCAACTGCCATGCAGCGCCCGGTTCATCGCACGCTCGGCCTCGACGCAGTGCCGCGTGGGGCCATGGTCAAGCGCGGACAGCAGCACGTGCAGTTGGGGCGCGTCGTCGCGGCATTCGATCGCGATCGCACCCTGCGCCGGCGCCGGCAGCCAGTCGGGCGCATCGAGCCGCGCACGGATGCGCGTTTCCAGCCCCAGTCGCTGCAGACCCGCGCAGGCGAGCACGATGGCGTCGTATTCGCCGGCATCGAGCTTGGCCAAGCGCGTGTTGACGTTGCCGCGCAGGTCGCGGAGTTCGAGGTCGGGCCGCCGCGCACGCAACTGCGCCTGGCGCCGCAGCGACGAGGTGCCGATGCGCGCGCCCTCGGGAAGCGCATCGAGCCTGTCGTAGTGATTGCTGATGAAGCCGTCCGCATGGTCTGCGCGCGCCAGGATCGCCGGCAACGCAAAGCCCCGCTCCAGCGCCATCGGCACGTCCTTGAGCGAATGCACCGCGCAATCGGCCTCGCCGGCCTGCATCGCGATCTCGAGTTCCTTGAGGAACAGGCCCTTGCCGCCGATCGCCGCCAGCGAGCGGTCCAGCACCTCGTCGCCGCGCGTGCTCAGCGGCACCAGTTCGACATCAAGACCGGGGTGGCGCGCGCGCAGCGCGGCGGCCACGTGCTCGCTCTGCCACAGGGCGAGGGGACTCTTGCGGGTGGCGATGCGCAGTCGATCCATCCGTGCATTATCGGCGATCGCCGCCGCGCCCGCTTGCGTGGGCTCAGAGCTGACGCACGGTGTCGCGCAACTGCGACACGCAACGGCGGCTGACCTCCAGCGGCCGGTCGCCGTGACGCAGCACGGCATGCATATGGCCGTCGAGATCGCGCCGCAGTTCGACCAGTTCGTGCCGGGCGACCAGACAGTTGCGGTGGATGCGCACGAAGCGGTCGCCGAACTCGTCCTCGAGCGATTTCAGCGACTCCTCGACCAGATCCTCGCCGCGCGCGTGGTGCACGACGACGTATTTCTCCTCGGCCTGCAGATAGCGGATGTCCTCGACCGGAATCAGCCGCAGGCTGCCACGCAGACGCGCGCACAGATGCGTGCGCCGCTTCTCGCCGTGCCCATCGCCGTCAGTGGCCGCGTCACGACCCGCGGTGAACGTGCGCGCACGTTCCACCGCCACCTGCAGACGTTCGGGGCGCACCGGCTTGACCAGATAGTCCACCGCCGCGGCCTCGAAGGCCTTCAGCGCATGCGCGTCATAAGCCGTGCAGAACACGATCGCGGGTCGCGGCTCGAACGCACTCAGGTGTCGCGCGACTTCCAGCCCGTCGATGCCGGGCATCGCAATGTCCAGCAACACCAGCGCAGGATCGTGCGTGGCGCAGGCTTCAAGCGCGCTGCGTCCATCGCCGACCTCGGCCACGATCTCGATGCCGCCATGCTGCGCCAGCAGCACCCGCAAGCGCTCACGCGCGAGCGGTTCGTCGTCGGCGATCACCACTTTCACGGCACGTGTCCTCCCGGGGCCGACGCGGCACCGTCTGTCGGCACCGGCATCCGGATGGTGCACGCATAGCGTCCGTCATTCCACCCGTAGCGCATGCGCGCACGCGGCCCGAACGCGAAGCCGAGTCGGTGGGCGATGCTGCGCTGGGCATGTCCGGCACCCTGCGTGGGCGCGTTGTCGGGTGGCAGCGAGGGATTGGCGACCTCGATCTCGAGCACGCCGGCATCCATCGTCAGACGTACATCGATGGTCCCGCCCTGGGGCAATCGCGAGATGCCATGCAGCACCGCGTTCTCCAGCACCGGCTGCAGGACAAGACGCGGCATCGGCAGACTCCACGGCAGGTCACCCTGTTTGTGCCAGTCCACACGCAAGCGATCACCGAGCCGCAGTTGTTCGATCGAGAGATAACGCTCGGCCAACGAAACCTCCTCCGACAGCGTCGACCCGCCCTCGCCGGCACCGAGCGCGGCGCGGAACAGGTCGGACAGGTCGAGCACCGCGCGTTCGGCGACCACTGGATCACGACGCAGCAACGTGGCGATCATGTTCATGCTGTTGAACAGGAAATGCGGACGGATGCGCGCCTGCAACGCATCGGCTTCGGCGCGCGCATGCGCGGCCACCTGGCCCTGCCAGCGATCGATGACATAGAAATAGCGCAGCGCGATGCCGGTGAGCAGCGCGACGACCGCGCCACTGCCGCCGACGAATCGACCAAAGCCCGGCAACGCCGCCGTGCCGCCGACGCTCGCGAACAGGCCATGCACGATCGCCGAAGCGACCACCGCGACCGCCATCGCCAGCGCGACCGCAGCCACTGCGCCAAGACGCACGGGAAACCGCGACAGCGGCCGCCGGCATGCGCACAGCAATACCGAGACCGACAGCGCGAGCCACAACGCATAACCGCTCGCGGACACGAATGCGGACACGTCCCACGGCGCCGCCGTGTTCGGCAGCAGAAGCGCCACCAGCACGGTCAACTGGGCGAGGCCCAGCATCGTCAGCATGCGCGGCAGCCGGCACAGGTCCGGCAGCCAGATCGTGTCGACCGCCGGCGCGGCCATGCTCAGCCGGCCGCGAACCGCGCGTCGAACCAGTCGCCGAGGGCGACGACTTCTTCGGCGCAGACCGAATGCGGCATCGGATACTGCTGCCAAGCGACGTCGAAGCCCGCCTGACGCAGCCAGGCGGCGCTCTGCTCCCCCGCGCCCAGCGGCACCACCGGGTCCTGCATGCCGTGGGCCATGAACACCGGCTGGCGCGCCGCGCCGTCGACCAGTGCGGCGGCGGCGTTGCGCACCGCGGGCAGGTACGTGGACAACGCGACCAGTCCCGCCAGCGGTACGCGGCGCCGCAGCCCGGCTGCCAGCGTCACCGCACCGCCCTGCGAGAATCCTGCCAGAAACACGCGCGATGCCGGCACACCGCGCGCGGCTTCGCGATCGATCAATGCATCGACCTGCGCCACGGACTCGAGCACCCCGGTTTCATCCGCGCGATTGGCGAGATCGAAGTCGACGATGTCGTACCAGGCACGCATGCGCACACCGTTGTTGATCGTCACCGCGCGCACCGGCGCATTGGGAAACACGAAGCGGATCGGCGGCCAGTGCTTGCGCAGAAGCTCAGGCACCAGCGGCACGAAATCGTTGGCATCGGCACCCAGGCCGTGCAGCCAGATCACGCTCCAGGTCGGCGCGGGTCCGGTCTCGCGTTCAATGCAGTCGAGCAGTGCGGGCGTACTGGAATCCATGCGCAGTCGGGAATCGGTCGGAATCGCCAGTGTAAGCGCTCCGTCCCGCTCGCCTAGCTGCGCCCCACCGGCGAACACGTCGCACCTTCATGCGCTTCGGCGCGCAGCACGGCGGCACGCACGAGTACATCGGGCGGCGCGTGCTCTTCCGGCGTCGAGAAGAGTCCGGCGCGCCGCATTGCCAGACCGACCCGGCGCGACGATGTGAACCGCACGATGGGAATCGAACCGATGAGGCCGACGATCATCGGTGACATCCACAAGGCGAGGCCCGGCGACATCATCCAGGCCCCTACGCCCATGATCACGCCCAGCAACGTGGTGCCGCGATAGTTGCGCCACAGGTCGCCCCAGGTCTGGCGCCCGTCATCGCGTCGCTGCGCATCCCAGCCGGAGTCGCGACCCGCCAGTACTTCGGCGACGCCGCGCGATTGCACATACATCGTGATCGGCGCCATCAGCGCGGCGAGTACGTTCTCGACCAGCAAACTGATGAAGCCGCGTACCACACCACCGGTGCCGCGCCGCATGCGCGCATCGGCAAGGGTCGCGATGTAGCCCAGGACCTTGGGCGCGAACAGCAGCACCATCGTCAGCACGAACACGCCGAGGAAGCGACCGTCGTCGATCGCCATCCAGTACGCCGCCGGCGACAGGCCTTCGTTGAACGCCCCGTGCTGCAACGGCACGGCCAGGCCGATCAGCACCAGCATCGCCCACAGCGGCGCGGTGAGGTAGTGGCCTATGCCGATCAGCAGATGCCAGCGACTCACCCAGTGCAGGCCGCGCGCCGGCAGCACGCCGCCGTGCTGCAGGTTGCCCTGGCACCAGCGCCGGTCGCGCACCAGCATGTCGGTCAACGTCGGCGGACCTTCCTCGTAGCTGCCTTCGAGCGTCGGAATCATGTGCAGGGCCCAGCCACCGCGCCGGATCAACGCGGCCTCGACGAAATCGTGGCTCAGCACGGTGCCTCGGAACGGCGTAGTGCCACGCAGTTCCGGCAGTCCGCCGTGCGCGGCGAACGTCGCGGTACGGATCAGCGCGTTGTGACCCCAGTAGTTGCTTTCCGCGCCGTGCCACCAGGCAACGCCATGCGCGATCACCGGGCCATACATGCGCCCCGAGAACTCCTGCATGCGCGCGAACACCGTCGCTCCGTTGACGATGACCGGCAGCGTCTGGATCAGTGCGACGTCGTCGTTGGCTTCCATCGCCGCCGCCAGCCGCACCAGCGTGTCGCCGGTCATCAGGCTGTCGGCATCGAGGATCAGGAACTGTGGATACGCGCCGCCCCAACGCCGCACCCAGTCGGCGATGTTGCCCGCCTTGCGCTCGTGGTTGTCCTCGCGCAGACGGTAATAGAGCCGCGTCTGCGGCATCGCTGCGCGCAGCCGATCGAATGCGCGCACTTCGCGCTGCTGGATCTCGGTATCGCGTGTGTCGCTGAGTACGAACAGGTCGAAGTGGTCGCCGCGATCGGTCGCCTGCAGTGACTCCACGATCGCCTGCAGTCCGGCGAACAGGCGCTCGGGATCCTCGTTGTAGGTCGGCATCAGCAATGCCGTCCGCGCAGCGAGCGCTGGCAGCGGGGCCTGCGGATCGATCGCGAGCCGCGCCGGTCGCTTCATCAGGACGAGCACGAAGCCCGCGAGCGAGCTCGCGAACGACTGCACGATCCATGCGAAGAGCGGCACGAAGACCAGCAACAGCAGAGCCTCGAGCAGGTCGATGCCGCCGATGCGCAGCAGCCACCAGATCTGATAGGTCGCGAAGATGGTCAACACCGCCGCGGTCGTCAGCACGAATGCGCGGCGCCAGGCCATGCCGGTCGGCGCACTCGGCAGCGGGCGCCTGGTGCGTGTCCCCTCGCGCAGTGACTGGATCGGCATCTGCAGCGGCGCCACATCCGGCATGACCGGGTGTTCGACGGCGCTCATGCGCTCCACCGGTAGATCCAGGTTTCGGAGGCGGCTGCGTCGCCGCGATGCAGCCGCGCACGCAGTTCGCTGTCCGTCCGCCCGTCAGGTGCGAACTCGAAACCCACACGCCAGCCGCCGCCCGGCCGTGCATGCACGACGGGATTGGCAATGCGTCCGGTGCTTGCCGCCACTTCGAGCTGTGGCGCGTCACTGCCGATCTCGCCGCCCTCGAAATCGATGACCATCAATCGGATCGAACGATCCTCACCCGGGCGCGCGCCGATCCGTGTCGCCGCGACATGCGCGAGCGCCGGCTTCCACAACTTGGTCGCGGTCCAGTGCAGGCGATACCGCCATCGGCTCTCGCTGCCGGCCTTCAACGACGCGGTCGGCCGCCAGAACGCGACGATGTTGTCCTGGTACTCGTCGGCCGTCGGAATCTCCACCAGGTGCAACTCACCACTGCCCCAGTCGTCGAGCGGCTCGATCCACGCCGAGGGACGCTTCTCGTAAGCGGCCTCGGCATCTTCGAAATCATCGAAGCCGCGCTTGCGCTGCATCAGGCCGAAGCCGCGTGGCGATTCGTCCTGGAATCCGCTGTGCTGGATCGAGGACGGATTGTGCAGCGGTCGCCAGACCTGTTCGTCTGTCCCGGTCAGCATGCCGAGACCATCGGAGTCGTGCACGGACGGACGATAGTCGTCGATGCCGGTGCGATCAGATGCATCGAACTGGTACATGCTGGTCAGCGGCGCGATACCGACGTGGGCCAGATCCACGCGCGGGAACAGTCGCGCGTCGATCTCGAACACGGTGTCCTCGCCCGGCTGGATCCCGAAGCGGTAGGCGCCCGACACGCTCGGGCCGTCCAGCAAGGCGTCAACTGTGATCGTCGTGCTGCCGGCCGCAGGCCGGTGCAGCCAGAACGCGCGGAACACCGGAAATTCTTCCGGCCCGGGATCCCCGCTGCCGAGCGCAAGCCCGCGCGCCGACAATCCATAGGCGAGCCCCTTGCCGACCGCACGGAAGTAGCTCGCGCCGAGGAACACGCAAAGTTCGTCGAAATAATCGCGACTGTTCAACGGCGCGTGCAACCGCAAGCCGGCGAAACCGGTGCTGTCATCGAGCGCGGGTGTCGGATTCGGGCTGTAGTCGAACAGCGACGTCGAGAACGGTAGCGCGCGGGCCTGATCGCCCTCGACGACATTGATCTCGATACGCGGCTTGAACAGAAATCCGCGATGGAAGAACTGGGCCTGGAAATCGACACCCGGCACGTCACGCCACAGTGCCTTGTCAGTGCGATAGCGGAAGTCGCGGTACTGGTCATAATTCGCACCGGCAAGCGCCGGGGGCAACGTCGTGTCCGGCGGCACGTATGCGTGAGCCGCAACCGCACGCGCCAACCGCACCACCGTTTCGGCATCGAAGGGCGTGGGCGGCACATTCGCTGCCGTCGCAGCCAGCGCAGGCCACCAACCACCCAGCAGCGGTACGGCCATAGCCGTCTTCAGAACATCGCGTCGTTGCACCGAAAGCCTACCGGATCGTATTCAGGTCCGGCGCAATGTAGCGGTGCAGGTGTAAGGATGTTGCGAAACACGTCTGCGCGGCATCAACGGCGCGCAGTCAGGATTCGAACGACTGGAGCCGCACCCCGGACCAGAGCGGTTAACCCAACGGCCTGGGCGGGCTGCTTCGACCGCCGGCTCTCAATCGGAGTGCCGGCGCGACGGCTGACGATCAGAGCCCGAAGCACCAACAATCGTCTCAGCGCACTGCGGATGGTGGGCCCACCAGGACTCGAACCTGGAACCAAAGGATTATGAGTCCTCTGCTCTAACCATTGAGCTATAGGCCCGCGGCCGGCAATCGTAACAATTCGCCTGGCAGAAGCGGAATGCCGGGGCCAGACGCAGCCCGGTTGAAATCGTTCCTAGCAACCGGAGCAGATAGCGAATCAATAACTACCGCCTTTGCGCGGGCGCGCACCAGCCACACCTGGCGGCGCGGAAGATTCTCCCTCGGCGCTCGCAGACTAAATCCAGCCTTTCTACGCGTCAGCGCCCGACTTTCTCCCTTTCTCCCTTTCTCCCTTTCTCCCTTTCCCACTTGCTTCCCGCGAGATCCGCCACAAAGAAAAACCCCCGCCGGATGTCCGGCGGGGGTTTTGGGTAAAAACCCTGGCGATGACCTACTCTCGCATGCTAGAT
>JBQEAV010000003.1:0-238817 GCA_052108555.1 Luteimonas sp. | reverse complement strand
CATCTATCCCTGGGACCGCAAGGACCCGGCCAAGCCCGGCAAGCTGCGGCTGATGTACGAAGCGAATCCGATGGCGATGCTGGTCGAACAGGCCGGCGGCGCGGCGACCAATGGCCGGACCCGCATCCTCGACATCGCCCCGACCTCGCTGCACCAGCGCGTGCCGGTGTTCCTGGGCTCGAAGGACGAAGTGGAGACCGCGACCCGCTACCACCTGCAGCACGACAGCGCCGCTGCATGAGCACGCCCGCCGATTTCATCGAAGTCACGCCCGGCGCACTGTCGGCCGAGGCCTGCGCGGCGATCGTCGCGCGGCTGCGCGCCAGTCAGGACCTGCGTGCCGGCGAGATCGGCGGCGGCGTGTATCCCGAACTCAAGCGCAGCCGCGACCTCTCGATCAGCGCCCGCGCCGACTGGGCCGATGTGGTGCAACAGCTCAACGTCGCCGTCCATGGCGGCCTGATGGCCTACCTGCGCAAGTATCCGCAGACCCTGATCGCGCCCCTGATGCTGCAGCAGCCGGGCGCCGACGGCGCGCTGCGCCGGCTCGAAGCCGACGATTTCCAGTCGATGGACGACAAGCGCCTCGGCGGCCTGCTGCAGACCTGCCTGCGCCCCGGCAAGATCAACCTGCAGTGGTACGCGGCCGGCGAGGGTGGTTACCCGTACTGGCACTGCGAGCTGTACCCGCGCGACGCCAGCGGCGAAACCCTGCACCGCCATCTGCTGTGGACGATCTACCTCAACGACGGCTTCGACGCCGGCGAAACCGAATTCCTGTTCCAGCAACGCAAGATCGCCCCGCGCACCGGCGACCTGCTGATCGCCCCGACGGCGTTCACCCACACGCATCGCGGCAACCGGCCGCAGAATGGTGACAAGTTCATTGCCACGAGCTGGATTCTGTTCCAGCGGGCGGAGACGTTGTACGGGGGTGGATCTTGATCTGAACACCTCTCCCTCCGGGAGAGGTCGATGCGCATAGCGCATCGGGTGAGGGGTGCTGTTGCGTTTGCTCTGGCACTGCGGTTGCTTCGGCTTCGCTCTTGCTTCGGCTCTTGATCTGAAATCGAGCCGTAGAGCGAGCCGAGCACCGGAGCCTGGCGTGGCCGAAGAGCAGCCCATGTCTGAGCGCAGCGAGTTTGGGCTGCGTGCCGCGTCAGGCGAGGAGCACAGGGGACCGATGCGGCTTCATCGCATCGGCTCGCGTCCGGCGAAGGGACCTTTTGGTTCCTTTTGGGTCCATCCAAAAGGGACTCGCACGCGCAGCGGGCGAAAGCCCTGTACTTGCTCGGGCTTCTTCGCTCGTCGCTTTGCGACTTTGATGTTCCAAGCAAAGAATCAACCGCAGGAGCGAAGATCAAGTACAGGGCTTCCGCGCTGTCGCGCGGCTTACTTTTGTCTTGGCAAAAGTAAGCAAAACCGTCTTCGCCGGACGCGATCCGCCGCGATACAGCCGCGGCGGTCCCCTGCGCTTCTCGGACGACGGGGCACATTGGGACCTTCACGGTTCCGCAGCCCAAACTCGCTGCGCTCAGACATGGGCTGCTCTACGACCCCGTCGCCCTGCGATGCTCGGCTCGCTTTACGGCTCGATTGAAGTCAAAAGCCAAAGCAGGGCCGGAGCAAACGCGAAAGCGAAAGCCAACGCGAAAGCGGAAGCCGCGTTCTTCTCTACGTGCATGCCCAAGGCGGCACACGGAGCAGGCGCCGCGCGCTAGACACTCACCTCAAACGAGGCAGACCGCCTCAATGGTCGAAACCCCAGAACCCACCATCACCCCCGCGGGTGATTCAACACCAGCCAATACAGCCCGATCTGCTTCACCACCTCGACGAACTTCTTGAAGTCCACCGGCTTGCGGATGTAGCTGTTGACGCCCAACGCGTAGCTGGCTTCGACGTCGAAGGGCTCGGTGCTGGTGGTCAGCACCACGACCGGCAGGCCGCGGGTCGCGGGGTTCGCGCGCAGGGCCTGCAGCACTTCGCGGCCATCGATCTTGGGCAGATTGAGGTCGAGCAGCACGATCGACGGCAGATCCGCCGCGTTGCGCGCTGCGTACTTGCCCTGTGCGAACAGGTAGTCGAGCGCTTCGGCACCGTCGCCAACCACGACCAACTGGCTGTCGATGGCGGCTTCGGTGAAGGCGATGCGGGTCAGCTCGGCGTCGTCGGGGTTGTCCTCGATCAACAGGATCGTGTGGTCGCTCATGGCGCGGCTGCGTCCTCGTCCGGCACCGCCGGCAGTTCGATGAAGAAGGTGGCGCCGGCGTCCGGTTCCGATTCCACGCGGATGTGGCCGCCCTGCGCGCGCGCCAGTTGCTGGGCGATCGCGAGGCCGAGGCCATGTCCGGCCCCGTCGTCGGCGCTGTGCAGACGCCTGAACGGCACGAACAGTCGTTCAGCATAGCGCATGTCGAAACCGCGGCCGGCGTCGCGCAGACGCAGCTGCAGGCGGTCGCCGATGCGTTCGCCGTCGAGCGTGATGCGCACGGTGTCGCGGTGCGCTGAGAACTTCCACGCGTTGTGCAGCAGCTTGCCGAGCAGCTGCTTGAGCGCGTGTTCGTCACCCCAGGCCCATAGGTCCGGCGCAATGTGGATCTCGGCAGCACGGCCCGGATCGGCGTCCTGCAGTTCGGCGCAGATCCAGTCGCCGAGCAGAGTGATGTCGACGGCAGCAGCCGCGCGCGGCGGGCGTGAGGCGCGCATGGTTTCGAGCAGCGCGTCGATCAGGCCGCCGGCGTGACCGGACGCGTGCTGGATGCGCTGCAGATGGTCGCGTGCGGTCTGCGGATCGGCGGTGCCGTCCTGGGCGAGCAGGCGGCGCACGAACTGTTCGATCGCGCGCACCGGTGCACGCAGTTCGTGCGAGATGCCGAAGGCCAGGGTTTCCTGCTGGGCTTCGAGCGTCTTCAATGCGGTGTCGTCATGCAGTTGCAGCAGCGCGGTGCCGTCGGCCAACGGTTGCAGGGTCAGGCGCAGATGTCGGCCGCTCGGGTCATCCGGGACCGCGACATCGCGCAAGGTGTCGTCGGCATCGGGCAGCCGGGCCAGCGCGGCATCGATGCGGTCAGCGAGGACTGGCAGGCGCTTGCGATGGGCGGCCTGGCCGACCAGCGCGGCGGGTGCCACGCCCCACAGCGCCGCCAACGCCACATTCGCGCGCAGCCAGCTGCCGTCCGCCGAGAGCACGGCGAGACCGTTCGGCAACTGGTCGATCAGGTCCACGGAAGCGCCTGCATCGGCGCCATTCCGTAGCGGTGCGGCATCGGACATTGCGACGACCGTCTGAAAAGTGACCGCGCAGTGTAGGAGACGCCCACGTCGACGCGGGGTGCAGGCGGGGTGAATGCGCCGCTAGAACAGTTCGCCCTGCGGCGATGCACGACGCAGCGGAATGAACCGGTCGGTGCGCAGCGGCGGCAGGCGCGCGAAGCCGAGCGTGCGGCGGGCGCGGGCGAAACGGGCCGCGATGAGGTCGGCGAACGGCCCCTGGCCGCGCATGCGATGGCCGAAGGTGCTGTCGTAATCGCGGCCACCGTGCAGTTGCTGCAGCAGGCTCATGACGTGGGCGGCGCGCTCGGGATAGTGCAACGCCAGCCACTCACGCCAGACCGCCTTGAGTTCGTTCGGCAGCCGCAGCAACACATAGCCGGCGCTGGCGGCGCCGGCCTCGCGCGCGGCGGCGAGGATCGCTTCGAGTTCCGAATCGCTGATCGCTGGCACCACGGGCGCCACGAGTACGCCGACCGGCACGCCGGCCTCGTGCAGCGCGCGCATGGCTCGCAGCCGCGCGTGCGGGGCGGCCGCGCGCGGTTCCATGCGGGCCGAGAGGCGGTTGTCGAGCGAGGTCACCGAGAAGTGCACCGTGACCAGACCGTCGGCCGCCATCGGCGCCAGCAGGTCCAGATCGCGGACCACGTTGGCGCTCTTGGTGACGATGCTGAAGGGATGCCGGGCCTCGGCCATGACCTCGATCAGCGAGCGGGTCAGCCCGTAGCGGCGTTCGATGGGCTGGTAGCCGTCGGTGTTGATGCCCAGCGCGATCGGCGAACAGACATAGCCGGGCCGGGCGAACTCGGCGCGCAGGCGCTCGGCAGCATTGGTCTTGGCGAACAGGCGGGTTTCGAAATCCAGACCCGGCGACAGGTCCAGATAGGCATGCGAGGGCCGGGCGAAACAGTAGACGCAGCCGTGCTCGCAGCCGCGATACGGGTTCACCGACTGCGAGAAGCCGATATCGGGGGAAGTGTTGCGGCTGACGATGCTGCGCGCGCGCTCCTCGGTGACCACGGTGGCTGGCGAGATCGCGTCGTCCTGCAGGCTTTGCAGTGCGTCCCAGCCATCGTCCTCGGCGGTCGCGGTGCGCTTCTCGAAGCGGCCGGCGACCCACGACGCGCTGCCGCGCCCCTTCAGGGCGACGGGAACGGGAGGCGGCGCACGCGAACTCATGCCGGCAGTGTCACCGGTGTCCGTCTCAGCCCCTGCGACCCGGCCCATGTGAATACGCGCGCGATGTCTGTCCGGCGCCGGACGCTCCCCGCGTTGGACGGACTGACACTCGGGGTATCGAATGGAGAGGGGGCATGTCTGACAGCTTCGCGCCGGCATGGGCCGGTGCTTCCGCACGTCTGCAAAGGACCGCGCCATGGCATCGATGACGGCGCCGCGCGTGCAACGCTGCGCGGTCTGGTTCGGCACCCCGGCACCACGCGACGAAGCCGTGTTCGCGGCCAGCGGCTGGCACCTGCGCGTGGCCTGTCCGGAAGTCAGCGTCCAGGTCGGCATGCGCGGCGGCGATCAGGTGATTGCGATCGTGGACCTGCGCGGGGCGGATGCGCAGCGCCTGACCGCATTCGAACGGATTCTCGCCGAGCACGCCGACCTGCCGAGCCTGGCGCTGGTCGACGACACCGTCGATGCGAGCGATCCCGTCTGCCAACGCGTACTGGCGCGTTGCGGCGGTCGTCTTCCTCAGCCGCTCGACCCGCAGCGACTCGACGACGCGCTTGCCAACCTGCTCACCAGCCCGCGGCGCGACATCGCCAGCGTCGGCGGCGAGAGCGCGGTGATGCTCGGCGTGCGCGCCCTGCTGCATCGCTACGCCGATGTCGAACTGCCGGTGCTGATCACCGGCGAGTCCGGCACCGGCAAGGAGCTCGCGGCGCATGCGTTGCACGATCTGTCCGGCCGGCGCGCGCGGCCGTTCGTGGCGATGAACTGCGGCGCGATCTCGCCGACGCTGGTGCAGTCGGAACTGTTCGGCCACGAACGCGGCGCGTTCACCGGCGCGGCGACGCGGCGCATGGGCCTGTTCGAATCGGCCGATGGCGGCACGGTGTTTCTCGACGAGATCGGCGATCTGCCGCTCGATGCGCAGACCAATCTGCTGCGGGTGCTGCAGGAGGGCACGATCGAACGCGTCGGCAGCAATCACGAGATCCGCGTCGACGTGCGCGTGCTGGCCGCGACCCACGTGGACCTGGACGCGGCGATCTCCGCCGGCCGGTTCCGTCAGGATCTGTACTACCGTCTCGATGTGCTGCGGCTGCAGTTGCCACCGCTGCGCGAGCGCGGTGCCGATGTCGAACTGCTCGCGCGCCAGTTCCTCGATCAATTCCGCGCGGGTCATTCCGTGCAGGCGCGCGGCTTCAGCGCCGCCGCGCGGCAATGTCTGCGCCAGCATGCGTGGCCGGGCAATGTGCGCGAACTGCTCAACCGTGTGCGCCGCGCCGCGGTCGTCGCCGAGCATGCGTTGATCGAACCCGCTGACCTGCAGCTCGGCCAATCGAATGCGCGGGTCGTCGCGCTGGACCATCGCCGCGACCGAACCGAACGCGACGCGCTGCTCGACGCCCTGCGCGCGACCGGCTGCAACGTCAGTGCCAGCGCACGCCGGCTCAGCGTGTCGCGCGTGACGATCTACCGGCTGTGCCGCAAGCACGGTGTGTCACTCGAGGCGTTCCGCTGAGGTCGGACTGCGTCTTGTCGCAAGCGCGCTCCCACAGGTAAGACGTGAGATCGTCGCGCCCTCGAGACACACGCACCCGGCTACAGCGAGTACGGCACTTTCACCGTCAGGTTGAAGTCCGGCGCATCCGGCGTCAGGCCGATGCCGAGCACACCGACGAAGGTCGCGTTCGGCGTCATCGCATGGGTCACGCCGAGACTCATCGTCGCGGCATTCGCGTCGCTGCCGATCAGCTTCATCCAGTCGCCGCCTTCATAGCGCGTGCGCGCGCGCGCGTTGAGGCGGTCACTGAAGGAGATGCTCAGGCTGGTGCGTTCGTTGAACGCGAACGCGACGCCGGCGCCGAAGTAATAGGCGTTCCCCAGCTGGACGCTTCCCGGATTGATCGTTTGCGGATTGTTGTCGAGATCGGCAAAGTCCCGCGCGAACGAACGCACGACGCCGATGTTGCCGAACAGGATCGCCGGGTCGGTGGTCTTGACCGCCGACAGCCCCACCGTCGCCTGCCACAGGCCGTTTCCGGTGGGCTGTTCCTCGGGCACGGCAAAGCGGATGAAGTCGTCCTCGTCGCGCTCGAGCACGCGCCACGGAATGCCATAGGGCTCGCGCCCGGTGGGTGCAGTGACGCCGACATTGAGCACGGTTTCCGGCCAGGGGCCGCGTTCGCCGGACAGTTTGAAGTTCGCGCTCGCACTGATGTCGCCCAGGCCGGCGCCGTCGGTTTCCTCCTGCGCGATCGCCGCCGCCGCGCCGCCGGCGCCGCCCTTCTGGTAGACGGTCTTGCGCGCGATATAGGGCACATCGAGGTTGAGGCTCAAGCGCGGACTGACGCCCCAGCGCGCGGCGAAGTTGTAGTTCAACGTGTCCGACTCGACGTTCTCGATCGCGATGTTGCCCAGGAAGATCGCATCCAGCGCGAGGAAGCCGTTGAGCGTGACCTGCTTGCGGTCGTAGCGGTTGTAGCTGATGCCGTTCTCCAGCGTGAGCCGGCGGTTGAACAGCGCGGTGCTCTGCTGTTTGACGTCGGCGACGCTGCGCGATTCCTCTTCCTGGGCGCGCTGCGCATCCTCGGCGGTGCTCGCATAGCCTTCTTCGCCGCGCGAAGCCGGCGCCGCGGCCGCGTTCGCCGGCAGCGGTGGTGGACTGGACGATTGCATTGACGGCGCAGGCGCGACCGGTTGCGCCGCCATCTGCGGCGCGTCACGCGGCGCGATGGGCGGTGCTACCCCCGCGACGCGCGCCTGCAGCGCCTGGATCTGCATGTCCAGTTCGCGCAGCCGGCGCACTTCCTGCGCGTAGTCCTGCTTCAGCGACTGCAGTTCCTGCAACAGCTGCTGCATGCGCGCGCGGTCCTCGGCGGTGATCTGCCCGGCGTCCTGCGCCATGCCGATCGACGGGCACAGCAGTGCCAGTCCCAGCGCGATGGCCAATGGCCGTCGCGCGCGTGTCGGTGTCGATTTCAAGGTGCCCCTCCCGCATCGACGCGTGTGTATACCTGTCTCAGATGCCACCGGCGCGTGTCATGCCGATGGCCTGGATCAGGTTCTGGTGGATGGTCTGGCTGGACGGCACCGACTGGCGCACGAGATCCAGCTGCAACTGGTTGCCGACCGCCTGGCCGTTGCCGGCGAGCTGGATGCTCTGGCCGATCGAATGTGCATCGATCCATTGCTCGGCGGCGCCCTGACCGGCCACCTGCAGCAGGATCCGCGCGCCGCCGTCCTCGAGCGACGCCCGTGCATGCGCGCCACCAAGTGTCATGTCGGCGACCGTCGCGCCGGTGGTGGCTGCGGCAACCGGTACGTCACCGTCGCGAACCCGCAACGACAGGCCGTTTCGCGCGATGTTGCCGTCACCCGCCACCTGCACGCTCTGCACCAGTCCGCCGACGTTGGCGAGGCCCGATCCATCCACCTCGCCGGTGCCCGCGGCCGCCGCCAGGGCCGACGTCTGTTCGGTGATGGTGACGCTGGGCTGGAAGCTGACCTCCGGCTTGCCGCCGCGCAGATCGAAGCCCAGCTTCACCGCGCCCTGCACCGATTGGCCGGCACTGGTGACCCAGTTCGACACCATGGTCACGCCGAACCAGGCGATGCGGTTGTCGCCGACGATGTAGCGGCCGCGCATCGCGCCGAGCTCACTGTCGGGAATCTCGCGCAGGCCAATGGCGTGCGTGGGCGGGGCGTCGTCGCTGGACCACGCCGGCGCGACGCTCGCGCCCAGGGCGATGGCGACCAGCCATGTCGTGTAAGTACGCATCTCATGTCTCCTGTCAGAACAGGTCCGCGTGGCTGAAGCCGAAATCCAGCAACTCGGCATCGGTCACCGGTCCCTGACGCGCGAACAACCGCTTCGCGCTCGGGCGCTCGACCGGCTGCAGCAGCGCGGTCGAACGATCGAAGTCACTTCCTATGACGATGAAAATGGCCCGCGACGGCCACGATTCCAGGAACTCCGCCATCGGCACGCTGCGGTTGCCGAGAATCGGATCGGCGACTTCCGCATAGTCGCCACTGACCTGCTTGAGCACGACGAAGTGGCGGAAGCCGCGTACGTCCATCAACACCAGCCCCGGCACGCGCAGAGCGCGCAGGCGGTCCTCCTCGACGCGATACCCGCGACCGCGCATGCCCAGCGATTCCACGTAGCGCTTGATGTCGAGCAGCGAGAAACCCCGCGCCTGTACCACTTCCGGGTCGGCAAGTCCCATCATCCCTTCGATGACGGTCGCCTCGTCGACATCGAGCCGGTAGGCGTACTTGAGCACCGTGGCCAGCGCCGAGGCGCCGCAGCTGTAATCGGTGTGCTGGCGCACGATGTTGCGGTAGCGCGCCTCGCGCATGCTTTCCACTTTGACCGGCATCACCGCGCCATTGGGCAGGATGCCGTGGAAGGCCACGTCGGCCGCCCGCACGGGGCCGGCCAGCGCGAGAAAGGCCATTGCGAGGCCGGGAAGACTGCGGATCATTGCGTTCGACTCCTGATACGCGTTGCGCGCATCGCGTGTCTTCCATTGCCGGACCTGGTGCCAGCCTCCGGCAATGGAAGCCACGACCTTCGAAAGGAAGGCCCCGCGCCACGGGGCATGTGGCGCGGGGCTTCCGGGAGAAGCCCGGTCTGGGGGCAGACCGGACGTCACACCTCGTGGGCGCTTACTCGCCGCCACCGCCCGGGGGCGGTGCCGCCGCGCCCGGCTGCGCGACCGCCATCGACAGGCTGTTGGCCTGCAGATTGCCGGTACCCGCCGCCACGTTCACACCGATGTTGCCCGAGGCCGCGCTGAAGGCGCTGCCCGACAGGCTGGCATCGTTGGTGGCCGCGACCGCGACCCAGCGGGTCGTGGTGACCTGCCCGCTCAACGCTGCATCCAGCTCGGTGTAGCCGAGCTCGATGAAGGCCAGGTCACCCGACTCGGAACCCTCGTAGCTGCCTTCCGAGTCGGTATCGAACGCCAGACCGCCGATACCCGGACGGTTGGGGTTCTCGACCGCACCCTGGCTCTCGTTGTCGAAGTCCGCATGGCCGATGATCGGGCCGTTCGGATGGCTCTCGCCCTGCCACATGTCGGCGTAGAAGTTCGACTGCTGATAGGCATTGCCGGTCGACGCGGTGGAGCCGCTGGTGCTGCCCTCGTAACCGCCGTAACCCACCGCCACCGATCCACCGCTCATGGTGCCGCTGAGCGACACGTTGACCGTATCGGTAAAGCGCTCGTAGCTGCCGGCGTTCGATGTCATGTTGCCCGACGAAGCCTGGTTGGAGCTGACGCTGGCCTGCGCATAGGCGGCGGTGGCGACCGAAGCAGCCATCGCGTTCTTCTGCGCGTTGTTGTTGCCTGATGCGATGTTGACGCCGATGTTGCCGGTCGCCGCCGAGAAGGCATTGCCGCCAAGGCTGGCGTCGTTGGTGACACCATGGTTCATCGTCACGTTCTGCGAACCGGACTGGTTCACGAACACTTCGGCATCGGCGAGACCGAAGGCGAAGCCCGCGTCGGCGGCCGACAGCGCCGCGGCGTTGTCCTGCACGTTGTTGTCGCCCGCAGCGACGTTGAACAGCAGGTTGCCCGAGGCTTCGGCCGCCACGTCATCGGCGATGCTGGCGGTGTTCTCGAGCACCTTGTTGATGCCCATGTTGCCGCTGACCGACTGGCGGTTGTCGACGACGGCGATCGCCGCGGAGTCGAGATCGATGTTGCCGGTGATCGTCGGGTCGCCGCTGAAGGCGATGTCCGAGCTCAGCGACAGATCCTTCTCGAGGTTCACCGACACGCCGTGCTCGTTGCGCTCGCGACGGATGTCGGAGCTCACGTTCTCGGTGCGGTCGATGTTCTCGTAGACCTGGTTGGTGCGGATGCGATGGGCCTCGTCGAGGCTCTGGTCGACCTGCTGGTTGACCTCGCGGTTGAACGCATCGGTGACGCTGAGGTCGTAGGACTCGGTGAGGCTCTGGTCGACCGACTGGCTCACGTCGACGGTGTAGGTCTCATCGATGGTCTGGGTCCAGTCCTGGGTCTGGTTGACCGTCGTGTTGACTTCCGTATTGGTGTTGGTGACGTTGGTTTCGTAGTTGCGGGTGTCGTCGACAGTGATGTCGTGGTCGATGACGGTCCAGTCGTAGTAGGTCTGCGCCTGGGCTGTGCCGACACCGGCAGCGCTGACGGCAATCGCCAGCAGGGTGGTCTTGATGGTTTTCATGTCTGTGATCTCTCTCTCGTCTGCTCTCGTGGAGTTCCCGTTGAAGTGCCCGGTCACGGTCCCGCCTGGATCGACATCGCCAGCGTGTTGCCGGTGTCGTTCCCGGATCCCGCGACCTGGTTGAGCTGCAACACACCTTCGAAGCCCTGCAGCGCAGTGGACTCGACGGACGCCACGCGACGATTCGTTGTCGCGCCCCCGTGTTCGAAACCGTGCTGTTGCCCCGCCGACGCGAGGGCCGCCGACAACGTGCTGTCGTCGTCGGTCTCGCGTATGCCCTGTTGCGCCAGTGCGAGCGACACCGCGTTGAACGACGCGTTGCCGGCCCCACTGGCCTGATTGATCGATGCGATGCCGGACGCGCCCGCGAGCGCATTGCCGGCGATGATGGCCGTGGCCGTGTCGGGTGTCGTCGCGATGTCGCGACGGCGTGACTGGCGCGCGTCGACATCGGCGATGGCATGCGTGCCGACCGCGATCGCGCGCAGGTTCGCCTGCTGGTTGAGATCGCCGGCGGCGAGGTTGATCGCGATCGCACCGGACGCGCCGGTGAACGCGTTGCCGTCCATGCGCGATTGCGTGAGGTAGCCGAGCATCGCCGGGTAGTCGTCCGCGGCGATCACGGGCGCGGCGGCGAGCAGGCCCAGCGCGAGGCAGGTGGCGATACGGATCACGGTCCGCCTCCATTCGCCGGCGGGGCGAACGGCATCTGCGACAGCGCGCCGGTGATGTGGCCGCCGATGCCGCGGGTTGCACCAGTGACCATGCCCGAGACGCCGCCCGTCGCGGCACCCAGCGTGCCGGCGCCCTGCACGCCACTGGCGTCGCGCGCGTTTGCGCCGCCGCCCAGCGTGCCGGTCAGCAACTGCGTCACCGGCGCCGCGATACCGCCGTTGCCGCGCATCGCGCCCTGCACCTGGTTGCCGGTGTCGAGCGCCAGGAAGTCGGCGTCGCTCAGTTCGCCGCCGGGCAGCGACGGCATCAGCTGGCGGTTCGGCGTCGGGTCGACGATCAGGCCGATGCCCGGGGGCACCTGGCGCACCGCATGACGGGCACTGACGTCGCGCAGCAACACCATCTCGCCCGGCGTGGGATGCACGCCGGCGCGTGCACCGGCGGCATGGGCAGTGCCTGCGCCCAGTGCGACGCACGGCAGCAGCAGGATCAGGCCCGTCTGGATTGGATGGCGCATCGTCGGCTCCCCGGTTCTTCAGCGAGGGAGTCAACGCAGGTCGCGTGCCAGGTCTTTTTTTCCTTTCAGATCAACAGCTTGAGATTTCCGTATCCGCATCCGGCCGTCCATTGCGTCGCCGTCTGTTACAGGGGCGGGAGGCCGCGAATGCATCGAACCGCGCCACGGCGCGGCTGCGCCGGTGTTGCACGGATGCAACACCCCTACGTGACAGGTCACAGTGCTTCGGCGATGCGCGTTTCTTCGCGGGTCACCGCTACCCTGTGCGCGGCGCGATCGGCGCCGTCATCGAGCCCTCCATGTCCGCAAGCCTGCAGCGCGCCTGGGAGTCGTTCGCGACCATGCCGCATCTCTTGACGCTGCTGACCGTGGGGTGGGCGCTGTATCTGCTGGTGCTGGGCATGTGGATCGTGCTGCAGAAGCGCGAGCCGGTCGCGACGCTGAGCTGGCTGTTGGGTCTCGCCCTGCTGCCCTACGTGGGGTTTCTGGTCTATCACGTGTTCGGGCCGCAGAAGATCCGCCGCAACCGCCTGCGCCGCAGCCACAGCCGCGCGTCGATGCGCAGCACGCAGATCGAGGCCGAGCAGGGCGAAGCCGCCGAACTCGTGCGTCTGGGGCAGGCGACGACGGGATTGCCGGCGACGTCCTCGGCGCAAGTCGAACTGCTGGTCGATGGCGCAGCGAAGTACACCGCGCTGCTCGCCGACATCGCGCGCGCCGAGCATCACGTGCATCTCGAGTACTACATCTACGAACCCGACACGACTGGCGCGGCGCTGCGCGACGCGCTGGTCGAACGCGCACGGGCCGGCGTGCGCGTGCGCGTGCTGCTCGACTTCGTCGGCTCCAAGGCCTCCCGCAGGTTCTTCGCACCGCTGCTCGATGCCGGCGGCGAACTCGCCTGGTTTCACCCGATGCGTTTCGGGCACATCTGGGCGCGACCGTGGACCAACCTGCGCACGCATCGCAAGATTGTCGTGATCGACGGCCGCATCGGCTACACCGGCGGCATGAACATCACCGACGAGCAGGACGAACGCCTGCGCGCCGATGCCTACCGCGATCTGCACATGCGCCTGGTCGGCAGATCGGTACGCGTGCTGCAGCTCGTGTTCGCCGAGGACTGGGCCTATGCCACCGGCAGGCGCGATTTCCTCGCCGAAGTCGAACGGCAGACGCCGCCCGCTGCCGCCGGACCGATCCGCACCCAGGTGCTGATCTCCGGCCCGGACTCCAACTGGGAAGCGATCCATCGCGCGCACGTCGGCGCGATCCACGCCGCGAAGCAGCGCGTGTGGATGACCACGCCGTATTTCGTGCCCGGCGAAGCCGCGATGATGGCGCTGACCTCGGCCGCGCTTGCAGGTCTGGACGTGCGTCTGCTGGTACCGCAGACCAGCGACTCCAGGCTGGTGACACTCGCTGCGCGTTCGTACTTCGGCCAGCTGCTGGTCGCGGGCGTGAAGATCTACGAGTACCGCTCGCGCCTGCTGCACAGCAAGACGCTGCTGGTCGACGATCACCTCGCCCTGATCGGCAGCGCCAACTTCGACCATCGCAGTTTCCGGCTCAACTTCGAGGTCTCGGTGCTGTTCGACGATCCCGGCATGGCCACGGCGCTCGCCCAGTACATCGAACGCGAGTTCGCGAATGCCCCGCGTGTGCAACGCGGCCGTCATCGTCCGCTGCTGCGCGCGCGCCTGCCCGAAGCGCTCGCGCGACTGTGCTCGCCGCTGCTGTAGTCGCGCCCTGTCCTGGACCCGGCGAGCATCGTCCTTCCCGGGATGGGTATCGAGCGCGGCTTCCACGTGGAACACCGCCCGGAGAACCGCTGCCGCTCGTCGCGCCGGTTGTACGTTCGTCGATCCACCGTCGCGCTCGAAGGAGGTTCCGGCCGGGGACTGGTTTAGACTCGTCCACACGTCAGGCGGAGCCCGCCCCATGTCCTGGTTGTTCCTGTTGCTCGCGCTCGGCGCGGTCGTCATCGCGTTCACCACCACCTCGGTCCCGCTCGCGGCGATCGCGCTGGTGCTGTCGCTCGTGTTCGTGGTGATCGGCGTGCTCGGCCTGCTGGCGCAGCGCGTGGGCAACCAGAGCCGTAGCGAAGCGATGATGGTCGACCCGGTGGAACTGCGTCGTCTGCGCGAGCAGGCCGATGCCCGCCGCGCCGCGGCCGGGTCGCGCGTCGACGATCCTGCCCGCACGCCGCCCGCAGGTCCGTGACCCGGCTCAGTGTCAACGTCAACAAGATCGCGGTGCTGCGCAATTCTCGCGGCGGTCGCGATCCCGATATCGTGCGCGCGGCGCAGGCCTGTCTCGATGCCGGCGCGCACGGCATCACCGTCCATCCGCGGCCCGATGCCCGCCATGTCCGCGCCGACGACGTGCGCGCACTGGCGCGACTGACGACCGGGCACGGCATCGAGTTCAACATCGAAGGCAACCCGTTCGCGCCACCGCGCGACGGCTATCCGGGCCTGCTGGCCTTGTGCCGGGAAACGCGTCCCGCGCAGGTCACCCTGGTGCCCGATGGCGATGCACAGCTGACATCCGACCACGGCTTCGACTTCGCACGCGAGTGCGACGCTTTGATCCCACTGGTGGCTGCATTCCGCGATCTCGGCTGCCGCGTCAGCCTGTTCGCCGACGCAGGCGCCGATATCGAAGCGGCGCGCGCCAGCGGCGCGGATCGCATCGAGCTCTATACCGGCCCCTGGGCCGAAGCCTTCGAGGCAGGGATGCCGGAAACGGCGCTGCCCGCATTCGTGACGACCGCGCGCCAGGCACGCGCCGCCGGGCTCGGCGTCAATGCCGGCCACGACCTCAGCCAGAGCAACCTCGGCGCGTTCCTCGCCGCCATCGATGACGTCGACGAAGTCTCGATCGGCCATGCGCTGATCGGTGAGGCGCTGTACGACGGTCTGGATACGACGGTGCGCCGCTATCTCGCGATCACCGGCGCGGCTGCCCGCACCTGATCCAGACGGGGCGTCCGGTCGACTGGGCCGGACAACGTGCCGACCCTGCTACACATCAGGTTTCAGCCAGGCGATGGCGCGCGTCCACGTGGCTGGACGCATCGCGGCAAGCATCGAATCCATGGCGCATGCGCACCGATCGCACAAAAAAACGCCGCCCGAAGGCGGCGTTCAAATCACTGCATCGGATATCGGCGCGTGCTGCAGGCCCGCGCCGATGCCTACTGCGATTTACTGACGCACGAAGCCGATCTTCTGCATCTGCGCATTCTTCGCTTCCGCCAGCACCTTGGCCAGCACGCCGTAATCGGCGTCGCCGTTGGTGTCGATCTCGAGCGTCGGCTGATTGGTCGGGTCGCGCTGGACCTCCGACTCCATCATGTTGCGCAGTGCCGAGACTGGCGTCGGGCTGTCGTTCCAGAAGATCTGGCCCGAGCCGTCGATGCGCAGCCGGATCGGCTCCGGTGGTTCCACCGGATTCTCCGGCGGCGTCGTCGAACGCTGCGGGAGATCGATGTCGATTGGATAGGAAGCCTTCGGCGCCGTCACCATGAAGATGATCAGCAGCACCAACATCACGTCGCAGAGCGGAATGATGTTGATGTCGGCCATCGGGCCTTCGCCACCGGATGAAAATGCCATGCGTGTTGCTCCGGTTTACCTGTTTTCGACCGTGGCGATGAAGCCGACCTTGCGCATGCCCTGGGCCTGTGCAGTGTTGACCACTTCGTTGATCGTCCGGTACTTCGTCGTCGAGTCGCCGCGGATGTTGACCGGCGGCTGCGGCGTCTTCTGGGCCTCGACCGAGAAGGCACTCTCCAGCAACTGGAGCGTGACCGGCTCGTCGTTGAGGTAGATGTCACCCGTCTCGGTGACCGCCACCGTCAAAGGTGGCGGGCCGGGGACGGATTCGGGACGCTCGTCGAGATTCGCTTCCGGCAACTCGACCTGCACCTTGTGCGCCATCAGCGGCGCCGTGACCATGAAGATGATCAGCAGCACCAGCATGACGTCGACAAGCGGGACGATGTTGATCGTGGCGTTGACCTTGTCATTGCCACCACCTGAGCTGAAAGCCATATCTGAACTCCGTTGTCGCGACTAGACGTGCGTGCTTCTTAGACCTTGCCCGGAGCCGGCGTCTCGCCGACGCGCGAACCGGTGGCGAAGAAGTCGTGCAGGTCGTGCGCGAAGGTGTCGAGCTTGTTGTTCGTACCGCGGTTGAGGCGGACGAAGAAGTTGTAGCCCAGCACCGCCGGGATCGCGACGCCCAGACCGATGGCGGTCATGATCAGCGCCTCGCCGACCGGACCTGCCACTGCGCCGATGTCGGCCTGGCCGCTGGCACCGATGCGGATCAGGGCGCGGTAGATGCCCCACACCGTACCGAGCAGACCCACGAACGGGGCGGTCGCACCGACGGTGGCGAGCACGGTCAGACCGTCCTCGAGCTTCAGCGACTCGCGGGTCACGGCCTGACGCAGGGCGCGATCGACGAATTCCGAGCGGTTCAGCGACTCGACCAGACGCGAACCTTCGTGGCGCTGGTGGTGCGCGGCGGCCTGGGCGGCATCGAGGGCGACCTTCGAGAAGGGCTCGCTCCTGGGCTGCTCTTCCATGAACCGGATCGCGTCCTGCGCGTTCTGGGTTTCCCAGAACGTGTTGATCACGCGATCGGTGCTGCCCTTCAGGCGCGCGGCCTTGATGGCGTTGAAGATGATCCAGAAGATCGACATGGCCGACATCACGATCAGAACGATGAGCACGGTCCAGTTGACCGCGTCCATGTGCTCGATCATGTCAGCGAAGCCCATCGACTCCAGACCGGCAGCGTTGGACACAGCGGCGTTGGTGGTTTCCTGCAGCATGACGCTTACCTTCCAGATGTAGTGGTTTGAAGAGTGGAACGTTGACGCGTAGGTGTCGACGTCCTAAAGGACGCCGGTTGTATCAGTTGGAGCGGGTCGATCAACCGAGGTTGAAGTCGACCGGCACGCGGACGCGACCAGCCGCAGGCTGTCCGTTCTGCGTCGCAGGCGTGAACGACCACTTGCGTGCGGCTTCGATCGCGGCGCGATCGAGGTCACGGTTGCGGCTGGACTTCTCGACCGACACGTTGGTGACGTTGCCATTCGCATCGACGTCGATCACCAGGATCACCGTGCCCTCGATCTGCGCGCGGGCGGCGGCAGGCGGGTAGCGCGGCGGATTCATGTTCTTCGACGAGATGTCAACGCTGGCGCCGATGTCTTGCGGCGGTGCAGGCGGCGACGGCGGTGCAGGCGGCGGCGCGGGCGTATCCATCGGCGACGGATCGTCGAACACGACTGGCGGCGCTTCCGGCGGCGGCGGCACCTGCGTCGGACGCGGCGTTTACAGTTCCTCTCTAGGTGTGGTCTTGGGTTGTTCCGGGGGCTGCGGCGTCGTCGGGGGCGGCGGCGGCGGCGGTTCGATGATCACGACACGCGTCGCCGCTTCTTCCTGCGCTGCAGCGTTCGGCGGATTGACGGGCGCGAGCAGCAGCATGATCGCAGCGGCGTGGAACGCGACCACCATCGTGAAGCCGGCAATGCGGCCCCAGTTCAGGCCCTCGTCTTCGTCGTTCCTGTCGGTCGTCGTCGAGCGTTGCGTCATGCGGAGAACTCTTGTAAGGCCGGGGTCGAAACCCCGGTGGAAAAGTTGAACTGCCGCCCTAGCGGGCGGCAGGAACCCGAAAGCTTATACCAATCCAAGTGACCAGTACCATCCGTAATTCCGGCAACTTTTTTTTAACGACCGGAGATGATGCGCTCCGCATCGGTGTTGGATTTCAGTCCTTTTGCGATGGCCTGACGTGCCGCTTCCTTCGCTTCGTCCGCGCGACCTTCCTGGTGCAGCACGCGGGCGAGATTGAGGTAGGTCTCGCCATTCTCCGCGAGCGGCGCAGCCTTGCGCCACGCTGCGATCGCAGGCTCGATCTGCTCGCTGAAATAGTTGGCCTGACCAAGCGCCGCCATCGTGCGGTAGTCCTCGCTCAGGACGCCCTTCTGCAGGCCGTCGTTGATCACCGCGATCGCTTCGCGTTCCTTGTTCTCGCTGTTGAGATACAGCGCGTAGAGGTTGCGGTATTCGCTCTCTTCGGTGAGCTGGCCCGATGCGCGCAGGCGCTCGAAGACCTCGATCGCCTTGTCGTTCTGGTCGGTCTGCAGATAGGACACGGCGAGGTTGACCTGCGAGCGCTTGTCGTCCGGCGTCGCCTGCGCGACCTGCTCGGCCAGACGCGTGGCTTCGGCGCTGTTGCCAGACTCGGCATAGGAAGCCATCAGGATCTGAGTCCACTGCGGATCGACTTCGCCACCCGCATCGACCAGCGGCTTGAGCGTCGCGATCGCCTCGGGGTAGCGCTCCAGGCGATACAGCAGGTTGCCCTTGAGCGCCTGGTCCTTGGGATCGGTGGAGCCCGATTCGGTGATGTAGCGATCGAGCGACGCGAGCGCCTGGTCGTACTGCTCGTCCTGCGCCTGAAGCTGCGCGACGATCAGCATCGCCTGGAAGTGGTTGTTGTTGTCGAGACCGCCGGTTTCGATCGCCTGGTTGAGATAGGTGATCGCGCGATCGTTGTCCTCGTTGAGGAGCAACTGGCCCGCGAGCAGGCCCGCCATCGACTTGTCATAGGTATTGGCATTGCTGTTGGCAAGGATCTCGTCGGCGACCGGCAGGCCCTTGGCCGCGTCCGACGCATTGCTCGCTTCCGACAGGGTGTTGAGCTGCTTGAGCAGACGCTGGCTGGCCGACACGCCGGGCTCCTGGCGGCTGCTGTCGGGATACAGCGCCTCGGCCTTCTGCGGCGCCTGGCGCGAGCTGCGGCGCTCGCTGCGGTCGGCGCTGCGCGAGGAGCGGTCGGCGCGGCTGCTGCGGTCGCTGCCGCCCTCGTCCTGCGCAAGCGCCATCGACGGCGCCGCGAAGGCGAGCAGAGCGGTGGTCAGGGCAGCGGCGAGCGCCTGCTGGGACATGCGGGACTTCGACATGGAACACCTCGATTGGCAGGTGGCCCGCGGTACGCCGGGGGCCGGAGTCTGGATACAGCGATTATCGCCGGATATTGGCGATCACGCGCGCGGGCGCGCGCGAGGTGCGCTCAACCGCAGCGCGGACGTTTGCCTGCCGCCTGCGCCTGCTCGTAGCTCGGCACGAGGCGCGCCGCACGCGTCTGCAGTTCGCTGATGCGGTTCTCGGGATTGGGATGCGTCGACAGCCATTGTGGCGGACGGCTGCCGCCGCTGGCCGCGATCATGTTCTGCCATAGGCCGACGGCCGCGCGCGGATCGAAGCCCGCCTTGGCCATCAGATCCTGACCGACGACGTCGGCTTCGGTTTCCTGGGTGCGCGTGCCGGGCAACAGGAAGGTCGTCTGCAGCGCCGCGCCGCCGAGCTGGTTCGCCGACTGTTGCGCGCCTTCGCCATAGCGCGCGCCCAGCGCGGCGCCGGCGACGCCCAGCAGACCCTGCGCGCCCATCTGGCGGGTGATGCGCTCGTCGTGGTGGTTGGCGTAGACGTGGCCGATCTCGTGCGCGATCACCGCCGCCAGCTGGTCCTGGTTCTGCGCGACCTTGAGGATGCCGGTGTGCACGCCGACCTTGCCACCCGGCAGTGCGAACGCATTGGGGTTGTCGTCGACGAAGACCACCGATTCCCAGTTGAGCTGCTGCCAGTTGGCCGGCAATTCGCGGACGATGTCGGTAACGATGCAGCGCACGTAGGCCTGCTGCTTCGCATCGGTCGAGGCGCGCATCTGGGTCTTGGTCTGCGCGAAGGCCTGCTCGCCCATCTGGTTGAGCTGGGCCTGCGAGACCGCACCCACGTACTGGGTGCGTCCGGTCGGCGACGTGGTCGTCGCGCAGCCGGCGAGCAGCACGGCTGCAACGAGCGCCGTAATTGGCGTTTTCATGGACGGGCTCCCCTGTTCAAGAACCGGTGTTTTAAATCGGTGCGGATTAACGCACCGTCAACTTCTGCCCCATACGGAAGCGCACGGACTGTGACGAGGCGCTTGTTCAGATGTCGAGATTGGCGACCTTGAGCGCGTTGTCGTCGATGAATGCGCGACGTGGCTCGACGACGTCGCCCATCAGCGTGCTGAAGATCTCGTCGGCGGCGACCGCGTCTTCGATCCGCACCTGCAGCAGGCGGCGGGTTTCCGGGTTCACCGTGGTGTCCCAGAGCTGCTCGGGGTTCATTTCGCCCAGGCCCTTGAAGCGCTGGATCTGGCGGCCGCGCTTGGCTTCCTCGAGCAGCCACGCCTGTGCGTCAGCGAAGGACTTCACCGGCTGCGCGCGATTGCCGCGGACGATCTGTGCACCGTCGCGGATCAGGCCGTGCAGTTCGCGAGCCGCTTCGCCGATGGTGCGCAGCTCACCGGTCTCCAGCGTCGCGAGCGGCAGCAGCTGCGTCACATCCAGGCCCATGTGCTGACGGTCGATCGTCAGCACCGCGCCGCGCGCTTCGGTCGCCGGCTGGACCGCGAACCTGAAGCGCGGACGCCCCAGGCCCTTCTGGTTCAGACGCGACTCCAGCGCACGCAGCGCGGTCTCGATCTCCGCCTCGGTGCCGGCCGCGATCGGTGCGGCATCGAGCAGCAGTTCCATCACGGCAGGATCGTAGCGGTGGGCGTTGCGGGCGATGGTGTCCTTGGCCGCGGCGAAGGTCAGCAGCAGCTTCTCCAGCGCGGCGCCTTCGATCGCGGGCTCGCCTGCGGCAGGCGTGAGCGCGGCGCCTTCGACGGCATTGCCGGCGAGGTAGGCGTCAAGCGCGGCATCGTCCTTGAGGTAGATCTCGTTCTTGCCCTGCTTGATCTTGTACAGCGGCGGCAGACCGATGTAGACGTAGCCGCGCTCGATCAGCTCCGGCATCTGCCGGTAGAAGAACGTCAGCAGCAGCGTGCGGATGTGCGATCCGTCCACGTCGGCGTCGGTCATGATGATGATGCGGTGGTAGCGCAGCTTGTCCGGGTTGTACTCGTCCTTGCCGATACCGGTACCGAGCGCGGTGATCAGCGTGCCGACCTCGGCGCTGGCGAGCATGCGGTCGAAACGCGCACGCTCGACGTTGAGAATCTTGCCGCGAAGGGGAAGCACCGCCTGGTTCTTGCGGTTGCGACCCTGCTTGGCGGAGCCGCCGGCCGAGTCACCCTCGACGATGAAGAGTTCCGACAGCGCCGGATCCTTCTCCTGGCAGTCGGCCAGCTTGCCCGGCAGGCCGGCGATGTCGAGCGCACCCTTGCGACGCGTCAGGTCGCGCGCCTTGCGTGCGGCTTCGCGGGCGCGCGCGGCGTCGACGATCTTGCCGGCGATCGCGCGGGCTTCGCTGGGATTCTCGTCGAGAAATTCCTGCAGCCGCTGGCCGAAAGCGCCCTCGACCACGGGACGGACCTCGGAGGAGACCAGCTTCTCCTTGGTCTGCGACGAAAAGCTCGGGTCGGGCACCTTCACCGACAGCACGGCGATCATGCCTTCGCGCATGTCATCGCCCGACAGCGCCACCTTGGCCTGCTTGGCGATGCCGTTCTGCTCGATGTAGTTCGTGAGCGTACGGGTCAGCGCAGCGCGGAAGCCGATCAGGTGGGTACCGCCATCCTTCTGCGGGATGTTGTTGGTGAAGCAGAACATCGTTTCCTGGTAGGCATCGGTCCACTGCAGCGCAACGTCGACCGTGATGCCGTTCTGCTCGCCGGTCACCGAGATCACGTTCGGGTGCAGCGGCGTCTTGAGCTGCGCCAGGTGCTCGACAAACGAGCGGATGCCGCCTTCGTACTGGAACAGGTCGCGGCGACCGTCGCCGCGCAGATCGACGAGATTGATCTTCACGCCTGAGTTGAGGAACGACAGTTCGCGCAGGCGGCGGGCCAGTATGTCGTAATGGAAGGTGACATCGGAGAACGTCGCCACGGCCGGCCAGAAGCGCAGCAGCGTGCCGCGCTTCGTCGACGGCTCGCCGCGCTCGACCGGCGACACCGCCTCGCCCATCGCGTATTCCTGATGGTGGTGGAAGCCATCGCGCCAGATGTCGAGGGTGAGCTTCTCGCTCAGGGCGTTGACCACCGAGACGCCGACGCCGTGCAGGCCGCCCGAAACCTTGTAGCTGTTGTCGTCGAACTTACCGCCCGCGTGCAGCTGGGTCATGATGACCTCGGCCGCCGAGATGCCTTCTTCCTTGTGGATGTCGACCGGGATGCCGCGTCCGTTGTCCGACACCGAGACGGAGCCGTCCTCATGGATGGTCACCACGATGTCGTCGGCATGGCCGGCCAACGCTTCGTCGATCGCGTTGTCGACGACCTCGAACACCATGTGGTGCAGGCCGGTGCCGTCGTGCACGTCGCCGATGTACATACCGGGACGCTTGCGCACGGCCTCGAGGCCGCGCAGGACGGTGATACGGCTGGAATCGTAATCGGAGTTGGCGGGGGCGCCGCCGGAGATCGTCTCGTCGCTCATTCGGTTCGCTGTCTGGCCGGGAGCGCGGCATCCGGACGCGGCGTCCGGATCGACCGGCGCACGCGGCAGGAATGGGCCGCAAGGGCGGAATTATAGCAGTTCGGGCACCTTCTTCCGGCCAGTGTTCCACGTGGAACACCAATGCGGACCAGGAGGTCGAAAGCGCGCCAAGCGATGTTTCACGTGGAACCCGAGCACACCCGGTTCGATGAGCTCAGCGGATCGATTCAAACCTGGCCGACAATGCCACGTTCCACGTGGAACGTCGTCGCGCCTTCGAGCACTTCACCCGGCCAGTGCTCCGGTCGCTCGGTGCCGGTGATCAGCACCTGTGCCCCTGCATCGCGGAGATACTCCAGCACCTGCCGCTGGTGATGGCGATCCAGTTCCGACGCCAGATCATCGAGCGCGATCACCGGCCAGCGGTCTTCGAAGCGATCGGCGCAGTCCCGGGCCTGTGCGAGCAGGCAGCAGAGCGCGGACTGTTTGGCCTGGCCGCGCGACAGCAGCGACTGTTCGGGTCGGTCATCGAAGCGGATCCGCCAGTCGGCGCGGTGTGGGCCGACGCTGGTATGGCCCATCGCACGGTCGCGATCCCGGGCCACGATCAGCGCATCGGCCAATGACAGCTCCTGGCGGCGCCAGCCGGGGAGGAAGACGAGTTCCGGCGCGCCGAGGGCCGGTGCGATCTGTTCGGCAACTGCCTGCACCGCGATCTGCAGCCGTTGCAGATAGGCCTCGCGCCGGCTGTCGAGCGGCAGCGCCGCATCGGCAAGCTCATGATCCCAGGCGTCGAGCTGCGAGCCACCGGCGCCGGACTTCAGCAGGGCATTGCGCTGCCGCAGCGCCCGGGCATAGCGGCGCCATTGCTGGAGGAAGTCCTGTTCCACGTGGAACAGTCCCCAATCGAGGAACCGGCGCCGGACTTCGCTGCTTCCGGAGATCAACGCGTGGCTGCCTGGCTCGAAGGTCACGACCATCAGCGCGGCGCACAGATCGCCGAGCTGCGCGACGTCCTCGCCATCCAGGCGGCCACTCCAGTCCTGACCGGTGTGGCGAAGCCCGGCGCGGCGGATGCGATCCGGATGGGCGGGATCCTCGCGCCACTCGGCGTACAGCTCGACCGCCTCGCGCCCGCGTTGCACCAGCCCGTCCCGCACCCGGCCGCGGAAGCTGCGGCCGTAGGCCATCAGGTGCAGCCCCTCCAGCACGCTGGTCTTGCCGGCACCGTTGTCGCCCAGCAGCAGATTCAACCCGGGCCCGGGCCGCAGCGAAGTGGGCTGCAGATTGCGCACGTTGTGGAGGTCGAAGCGGGTGATCTGCACGGAAGTCCTGGGAATGGCTTTCTCACGCCTGCCATCGCAGACGCAGTCGGGAGGCCGGAACGGAAGACGCCCGGCAAGCCGGGCGTCGTGTTCCACGTGAAACATGTGTGGGCGACGGGCGCCCAGTCTACCGATGGCGTCAGAGACGCAGCGGCATCACTACGTGACGGCTGCGCTCGTCGGTCGCCTCGCGCACCAGCGCGGACGAGTTCGCATCGCGCAGCTTCAGGATCACCTGCTCGCCGCGCAGCGCGGTCAGCGCGTCCAGCAAGTAGTTCACGTTGAAGCCCACCGCCAGGTCGTCGACCTTGGTATCGGCCTCGACTTCCTCGTGTGCCTCTTCCTGTTCGGGATTGTGCGCGTTGATGCGCACCGTGCCCGGCGAGACTTCCAGCCGCACGCCGCGGTACTTCTCGTTCGACAGGATCGCTACGCGCTGCAGTGCCGCGCGCAGCAGTTCGCGGTCGATCGTGACCTCGCGGTCGGCACCGATCGGGATCACGGCCTCGTAGTCGGGGAAGCGGCCGTCGATCAACTTGCTGGTGAAGGTCACATCGTCGCGCTTGACCCGCAGGTGGTTGCGGCCGAGTTCCAGCTCCAGGATCTTGTCGCCGCCCTCAAGCAGGCGCTGCAGCTCGGTCACGCCCTTGCGCGGCAGGATGATCTGGCGCTTGGTCTGCACCGCCGTCTCCAGCGTCGTCTCGCACAGCGCGAGGCGGTGGCCGTCGGTCGCCACGCAACGCAGGCGCGTATCGCCGAGATCGAACAGCAGGCCGTTGAGGTAGTAACGAACGTCCTGCTGCGCCATTGCGAAGGCGGTGCGCTCGATGAGTTCCTTGAGCGCGGCTTCCGGCACCGCGATGCGGTCGGTGGCTTCGACTTCGTCCACGGACGGGAAGTCGCCGGCGGGCAGGCTCGACAGCGTGAAACGGCTGCGCCCGGCCTGCACGGTGATCTTCTCGCCGGACTGCGAAATCACGACCTTGCTGCCGTCAGGCAGTGCGCGAACGATGTCGAACAGCTTGCGCGCCGGAATCGTGGTCTCGCCGTCCTGGGCATCGTCGACCGCGCGGCGCGAGACCATCTCGACTTCGAGATCGGTACCGGTCAACGACAGCTGGCCGTCCTGGACCTGGACCAGCAGGTTGGCCAGCACGGGCAGGGTCTGGCGGCGCTCGACGACGTTGACGACCTGGGCCAGCGGCTTGAGCAGTGTTTCGCGTTGGAGACTGAAACGCATGTCGGTGTTATCCCCTTGTCCCGTGCTTTTATAAAAAGGATATAAATCTAAAAATGGTGGTGCTGGGTGAGGCCGAAATCGGTTGGTATCTACTGCAAGCTACTGAATCGATTACGTTTTTCGGACCTCCAAACCCGGTGGACAGTGCGGTGTGGAGTGGTGGACCAAGCTGTGGACAACTTTCGACCCCTCAAGTTGTCCACAGGCTCTCCACCTCCGGTCCCCGTGTTGTGCAGGGCCCGGCAATGCACAGCTTACTCGCTGAGTTTACGGATCAGCTTGTCCCAATCCTCGCGCAGTTTGCCGTCGCTTTCGATCAGTGTGCGGATCTGGCGACAGGCGTGCAGCACGGTAGTGTGGTCGCGGCCCGCGAAGGCCTCGCCGATCTCCGGCAGGCTGTGTTCGGTGAGTTCCTTGGACAGCGCCATCGCCACCTGGCGCGGACGCGCCAGCGAGCGCGTGCGGCGCTTGGAGAGCAGGTCCTTGATCTGCAGGCCGTAGTAGTCGGCCACGACCTTCTGGATGTTGGACATGCTGATCGCCTGCTGCTGGGCGCGCAGCAGGTCGCGCAGCGTTTCCTGGGCGAACTCGACGGTGATCGCGCGGCCCATGAAGTTCGCGCGGGCGGCCAGCGTATTGAGCGCACCCTCGAGGTCGCGCACGTTCGAGTGCATCTTCTTGGCCAGCAGGAAGGCCACGTCGTCGGGCACCTGGGTGCCGCGCTCGGCGGCCTTGGCCAGCACGATCGCCGCGCGGGTCTCGAAGTCGGGCGGATCGATCGCCACCGACAGGCCCCAGGCCAGGCGCGACTTCAGGCGCGGCTCCAGACCCTCCACCTCACGCGGATAGCGGTCGCAGGTCATGATGATCTGCTGCTTGCTGTCGAACAGCGTATTGAAGGTGTGGAAGAACTCTTCCTGGGTACGGTCCTTGCCGGCGAAGAACTGGATGTCGTCGATCAGCAGCGCGTCGATCTGGCGGAACTGGCGCTTGAACTGGTCCGAGGTCTTTTCCTGGATCGAGCGGAAGAACGCGCTGTAGAACTCCTCCGAACGCAGATACAGCACCCGCGCACGCGGATTGGCCTGGCGCATCGCATTGCCGGCGGCGAACATCAGGTGGGTCTTGCCCAGGCCCGTGCCGCCGTAGAGCAGCAGCGGGTTGTGGGCGCGGTCGCCCGGCTTGAGCGCAGCCTGCCAGGCGGCGGCGCGGCCCATCTGGTTGCTGCGTCCCTCGACGAAGTTGTCGAAGGTGTAGTGGCTGTCCATATTGCCGGCGAAGGCTTCGATCGGCGCCGCGGGCTGGGATCGCGCATCCCCACCCGACAGCGTGGTCGCAGACGGCGGCGGCGCGACACGCGGCAGCGAGCCGACCTGCAGGCTCACATCCTCGACGCCGGCGAAATGTGCGAGCAGCTCCCGGATACGCGGCATGTAGCGCGCCTGCACCTCGTCGCGGACGAAGGCGTTGGGCGCGTAGAGCACGGTCGAGCGGTCGTCGGCATGGGCCTGCAAGGGCTTGAGCCAGGTGTGGACATCCTCGACCGGAAATTCGGCTTCGAGGCGTTGAAGGCAGCGGGGCCAGGCATCCATCATGCGGCGGAATTCGACAAAGCGGGCGCCGCCACGCAGGTGCGCGGCCAGGTCGCCGGAGAAGGGCACGCAGACTATCATGTCGCCACCCGCGGCCCGTCCCTGCGCGGCTTGTGCAAACCCGACGCGCAAGCCGGCTTGACCGACGTGCCGGTAGGCCGCTAGAATTTCCGGTTCTATTCGTCACGTTGCCCGAAGGGCTCGACCATGGCTACCAAGCGCACCTATCAGCCCAGCAACCTCAAGCGCAAGCGCGACCACGGTTTCCGTGCCCGCATGGCGACGGCCGATGGCCGCAAGATCCTCGCGCGTCGCCGCGCGAAGGGCCGCAAGGTCCTCTCGGCCTGAAGCCCTCCGGGTCGGTGAGTCGCGTCTCCGCACTCCCGACCCGTTCTGCAGCGCAGCTTCCATGACCGCCGGTGTCCGCTATCCGCGGCACGTGCGTGTGCGCGCGCGTGCGGATTTCGATCGAATCTTCGCCAGTGCGACGCGAACCGCGTCGCCGATGCTGGCCGTCCACCTGTTGTCCGAAGAAGGCCCCCCGCGGTTGGGCCTGGCGGTATCGCGCAAGGTCGACAAGCGCGCCGTCGGTCGCAACCGGATCAAGCGCGTGTTGCGCGATGCCTTCCGCCTGCTGCAACCGCAACTCAAGTCCGGCAGCTACGTCGTCGTGGCCCGTCCAGCCGCGGCACAGGCCGACAACGAAGTGCTGCGCGCTGCGTTCCTCAATGTGCTGAAGCGTGCCCGCGCGTTGCCGCCGTCATCTGCGGTCGGCACAATGCCCGTCTCCCCGATTCCATCCACGCCGGTGTCCCCCGGCGCATGAGCCTGCCTGCCTGATGAACCAGATCCGTACTTTCCTCGTCCTCGCCTGGCTCATGGTGGCCGTGTTGTTGTGGATGGAGTGGGGCAAGGAAAAGACCGCAGCCGCGACCCAGCCGCAGACCAGCGCCGCCCAGGCGTCGCCGTCGGTCACTGTGCCCGGTGCCGACGCCGGCAGTGCCGCCGTGCCGACTGCGCCCACCGATGCCGCGCCGGTGCCGCCCGCGCCGGGTGCGACCCCGGTGTCTGCCGCTGCCGCTGCCGCACCGGTCGCGCGCCAGGTCGTTGCCCAGACCGATGTGCTGCGGGTGGTGCTCGACGCCGGCAACGTGATCGAAGCCGACCTGCTGGCGTACCCGCAGACCCGCGAAGCCGGTGCGCCGCCGGTGCGGATGTTCGACACCGATCCTGTGCACTACTACGCCGCGCAGACCGGCTGGGTCAGCAGCAGCAATGCCGCGCCGAGCCACGAGGGCCAGTTCATCCCCGAAGGCACCACTGCGTCGGCGACGCTCGCCGAAGGCGAGAACAGCGTCATCGTGCCGTTCGTGTGGACCGGCGCCGACGGCGTGACGATCCGCCGCAGCTTCGTGCTGACCCGCGGCGACTACGCGATCGAGGTCCGCGACGAAATCGTCAACACCGGCACCGCCGCGTGGCAGGGCTTCCCGTACCGCCAGCTGATCCGCACCGCGCCGGCGGTCAAGCGCGGCATGACCAATCCCGAGTCCTACAGCCTGGTCGGCGCGACCTGGTTCGGCAACGACATCGGCTACAGCCGTCGTCAGCTGGGTGACTTCGAGAGCGACGGTCCGCTCAATGCGAAGGACAGCCAGATCTGGATCGCGATGGTCCAGCACCACTTCTTCAGCGCGTGGATTCCGCGTCCGGACGACACCGGCACGATCTCGATGCAGATCGATCGCAGCACCGGCGCGCCGCGCTATCTGATCCGCGAGTTCGGTGCGCCGATCGCAGTCGCCGCTGGCCAGCAGGCCTCCACCACCGCCCGTCTGTGGGTCGGCCCCAAGCAGGTCGATCTCATCCAGGCGCAGGGCGTGCGCGGCCTCGACCGCGTGGTCGATTACAGCCGCTTCTCGATCTTCGCGACGCTCGGCGAAGGCCTGTTCTGGGTGCTGGCCAAGCTGCACGGCCTGATCGGCAACTGGGGCTGGTCGATCATCGGTCTGGTGCTGCTGGTGAAGCTGGCGCTGTATCCGCTGTCGGTCGCGCAGTACAAGTCGATGGCGAAGATGCGCAAGTTCCAGCCGCGCATCGCCCAGCTCAAGGAGCGCTACGGCGACGACAAGCAGAAGTTCCAGCAGGCAATGATGGAGCTCTACAAGAAAGAAAAGATCAACCCGATTGGCGGCTGTCTGCCGGTGCTGCTGCAGATGCCGGTGTTCTTCGCGCTGTACTGGGTGCTGCTCGAATCGGTGGAACTGCGCCACACGCCGTGGATGCTGTGGATCCAGGATCTGACCGCGCGCGATCCGTACTTCATCCTGCCGGTGCTCAACATCGCCATCATGTGGGCGACCCAGAAGCTCACGCCGATGGTCGGCATGGATCCGATGCAGGCGAAGATCATGCAGTTTATGCCGCTGGTGTTCGGCGCGATCATGATCTTCTTCCCGTCCGGTCTGGTGCTGTACTGGGTCACCAACGGCGGCCTCGGCCTGCTGCAGCAGTGGTGGATGATCAAGCGCTACAGCGAAGCACCGGCGGCCCCTGCGAAGGCCTGATCACCGCATTGCCATGATGTCCACGAGCCCGCCGCATGGCGGGCTCGTGCGTTCGGGAGCCACGACATGACGCAGTCCAACGACACCATCGCCGCGATCGCTACAGCACCCGGCGCCGGTGGCGTCGGCATCGTGCGACTGTCGGGCCCGGCGTCGCTGTCGATCGCATGTGCGGTGTGCGGACGCGCGTTGCGTGCGCGCCATGCGCACTACGTGCGTTTCCGCGATGCTGACGGCGCCGTACTCGACGACGGCATCGCGCTCGCATTCCCGGGCCCGGCCAGCTACACCGGCGAGGATGTCGTCGAGCTGCAGGCGCATGGCAGCCCGGTCGTGCTGCAGCAGCTGCTCCTGCGCTGTCGCACGCTCGGGGCGCGGCTCGCGCGGCCCGGTGAGTTCAGCGAACGCGCGTTCCTCAACGGACGTCTCGATCTGGCCCAGGCCGAAGCGGTCGCCGATCTGATCGCGGCCGGCGACGAACGCGCAGCGCGTGCGGCGCGCCGCGCACTCGATGGCGTGTTCTCCGAGCGCTGCGAGGCACTCGCCGCCGAGCTGCTGCATCTGCGCGTCTACGTCGAAGCGATGATCGATTTCTCCGATGAGCCGATCGACACGCTCGGCGGCGATGAAGTCGCGCTTCGCATCGATGCACTCGCCGCGTCGCTGTCACAACTGCTGGCCGAGGCCGAACAGGGCCGGCGTCTGCGCGACGGCCTGCATGCGGTGATCGTGGGCCCGCCCAATGCCGGCAAGAGCTCACTGCTCAATGCGCTCGCCGGCGTGGACCGCGCCATCGTCACCGACATCGCCGGCACCACGCGCGACCTGCTGCACGAGACGCTGCGCATCGGCGGCGTCGAACTCACCCTGGTCGATACCGCGGGCCTGCGCAGCGAGGGCGATGCGATCGAGCAGGAAGGCATGCGCCGCGCGCGCGCCGAACTGCAGCGTGCCGATCTCGCGCTGGTGGTGCTCGATGCACGCGAGCCGGATGCGGGTTGGGCATCGGTGGAAGACGCCATCGCCGATGTCGCCGACCGCATCGTCGTCCACAACAAGACGGACCTGCTCGCGGCCGACGCGTCTGAAACCTGCGATGCACTGCGGGTGTCCGCGCGTACCGGCGCCGGCCTCGACACCTTGCGCGATGCACTGCAGTCGCGGCTCGGCGGCGATACGCTTGCAGGCGAAGGTGCCTTCACCGCGCGGCAGCGCCATGTCGATGCCTTGCGCGACGCCGCCGGTGCGGTCGACGACGCGCAAGGCACCCTGGCCGCGCAGCATCTCGAACTCGCCGCCGAATCGCTGCGCGTCGCACACGACGCAGTCGGCGCGATTACCGGACGGGTCCTGCCTGACGATCTGCTCGGGCACATTTTCTCGAGTTTCTGCATCGGCAAGTAGTCGCCATCCACGGCATCGAACGGACGTCATCGACGGCGATCGGGGCCCCAAGATTCGTGATCGCGTGGGCAGCCTGTCACCCCTGCGCAGCTGCAAGGATTGACAAATCGTCTCCACTGACGCGTTCTACGCACTCTTGCGGACATGCATCCTTGGGGAAAGATGATGGTCTCGAAGATTTCGACGACCTGTCGCGCGCCGCGCGCGCGGCTGGCCGCCGCCGTGGCGCTCGCCTGTGTACTCGCCGCCTGCGGCCGCAGCGACGCGCCCGAAACGCCGGCGGCCGCGGCGCCGGGCGCGGTCACCGCGCAGGCCAGCGAGCAGGCCGCCGTGCGTCAGCAGGCCGCCGACGATGCGATCGCCGGGCTCTCGGTCGACGAGCTGCGCAGCGCAGGCGCGGCCGCGTACCAGGAAAGCCGGCTGTACGCGCCGGCCGGCGAGAACGCGATGGAGTACTACCTCGCGCTGCGCGAGAAGCAGGCCGGTGACGCGGCGGCATCCAGCGCATTGATCGACCTGCTGCCGATGAGCGTGATCGCCACCGAGCAGAGCCGCGACCGCGGCGACTACGCCGAAGCGCGTCGCCTGCTCGGCTTGATCGAACGCGCCGACAGCACGCATCCGGCGCTCGAGCGCTTGCGGGCGAGCATCGCGACCGCCGAAGAACAGACGGCCGCCCGCGCCGAGCAGCAGAAGCTGACTGCCGAACAGGAAGCCCTGCGCGCGCAGACCCTCGAGCGCGAACGCGCGCAGCAGCAACAGCAGCAACAGACGGCCGCCGCGCAGCAGCTGGCACAGCAGCAGGCCGAGGCCGAAGAGGCGGCGCGCGAAGAGGCGGCCCGCCAGGCCGCCGCCCGCGAGGAAGCCGCGCGCCAGCAAGCCGCCCGTCCCACACCCACGCCGCAGCCCCCCCCTGCGCCTGCGCCCGCACCGGTGGCGGCGCCTGCGCAATTGCGGCCACTGAGTACGCCTGCACCGCGTTATCCCGCCGACGCCCTGCGCGCCGGCACCAGCGGCGAGGTCATGGTCGAGTTCACCGTGGACGTCGACGGTTCGGTCAGCAATGCCCGCGTGGTCCGCGCCGATCCACCGCGGACCTTCGATCGCGAGGCACTGGCGGCGGTGCGCCGCTGGCGGTTCGAGCCGGTGCCCGCACCGGTGACGACGCGTCGCACGATCGGGTTTGCGCCGACGGCAAACTGATCCGTCGCTGCCGCGTCGCACCCGCGTCCGCCAGAAGGACCGGGGGCGGAGGCGCGATGCGTCCGCCGCGATCAGCCGCCGACGAGCCAGGCCTGCATCAACGCCGACGTCTCCCGCGCGCGCTCCAATGGCGGCAGGTGGCCGCACACCGGAAGCCGATGCAGCACCGAGCCTGCGATACCTGCATGCATCGCTTCCGCTTCCGCCGGCGGGGTCAGTTGGTCCTCCGCGCCGACGACGATCAGGGTCGGCGCCTCGATGCGCGCCAGAAGCGGTGCCGCGTCCGGGCGCGACAGAATCGCCGCCTGCTGTCGCAGATAGCCGTCAGCGCCGACTTCGGCCGCCATCGACTGCACGATCTCGCCAATCGGTCCGTCGACATGCGACGGATGCACGAGGCTCGGCAGCAGCTGGCGGGTCACACCGACGAAGCGGCCGCGGCCGATCGCGTCGATGCCGCGTCGGCGCTGCGCGGCGCGTTCCGGGGAATCGGGACGCGCGCTGGTGGCGATCAACGCGAGGCGTGTCACGCGTTCCGGCGCGCGGCGCAGGATTTCGAAGGCGACGTAGCCGCCCATCGACAGCGCAGCAAGGGCGAAGCGCGGTGGCGCATGGGTGAGTGCGCGCTCGGCCATCGCACCGACGCTGTCGTCCCGGGTGAGGTCGGCAACCTGCGCGTCAGCGATGCCGCCAAGCGCGTCGATCTGCGCCTGCCACAACCGGGCCGTGCACAGCAGGCCCGGCAGCAACAGCAGCGGTGTCCGGTCGCTCACGACGCCAGGCGCAATCGCCTCACGCCTTCGACAGCGTGAACTGCGCGGCCGCGCCGGCTTCGGAATCCGCTGCGATCCACACGTCGAACAGGCCCGGCTCGGCGGCGAATGCGCCGCTGCGCGTGGTGAAGGCGAGCTGGTCGCGATGCAGGGTGAACGACACCGTGGTGTGTTCGCCCGGCGCCAGTGCGATCTTGCGGAAATCCTTGAGTTCGCGGATCGGGCGCACGCGGCTGGCGACGCGGTCGTGGATGTAGAGCTGCACGACTTCCTCGCCGAAGCGGCTGCCGTCGTTGCGCAGCGTCACCGACACGGTCAGCGTGCCGTCCCAGTCCAGCGTGTCGGCCGAGAGCTCGACATCGCCGTAGACGAAGCGCGTGTACGACAGGCCGTGGCCGAAGGGATACAGCGCGCTGTGCGGCATCTCGCGCCAGCGGCTCTTGAACTCCGACATCGTCGGCAGTTCGGGGCGTCCGGTGCGCTGGCGGTTGTAGTACAGCGGCTGCTGGCCCGAGTCGCGCGGGAAGCTCACCGGCAGGCGTGCGGACGGGTTGTAGTTGCCGAACAGCACGTCGGCGATCGCGGGACCGGTCGCGGTGCCGAGGAACCAGGTCGCGAGGATCGCCTGCGCATCGTGCACCGCGCCGTGCAGCGCGAGCGCGCGGCCATGACGCAGCAACACGACGACCGGCGTGCCGGTGGCGGCGACGGCCTCGGCCAGCGCCTGCTGCGCGGCGGGAATGACGATCTGCGTGCGCGATTGCGCTTCGCCGCTGAAGCCCTGCGGCTCGCCGATCGCGAGCAGCACGACATCTGCACTGCGCGCGGCCTCGACAGCGGCCTCGATGCCGCCGTCGATCGCGTCTTCCATGCCGCTGCCGTCGACGACATCGAGCGCATCGCCATCATCGAGCGCTGCGCGCAGGCCGTCCTCGAGATTGACGTGCAGGCGCTTGTCGCCGAACAGCGTCCAGCAGCCTTCGATGTTGTCGCGGTCGCGCGCATAGGGGCCGATCAGCGCGAGCTTCTGTCCGGATTTGCGCAGTGGCAACAGGTCACCGTCGTTCTTCAGCAGCACGATCGAACGTTTCGCCGCTTCGCGTGCGAGTTCGCCGTGCAGTGCCTGCGGATCGAGCGCGGCTTCGACGTCGGGATCGAGCGACCGGTAGGGATTGTCGAACAGGCCGATCGCCTGCTTGACCGCGAACACGCGGCGCACGCCCTGGTCGATCACGTCCATTGGTACCTCGCCGCTGGCCACGAGATCGGGCAGATGCGCGGCGTACAGGCCGCTCTGCATGCTCATGTCGACGCCAGCGGTGAACGACAACTTCGTCGCCTCGCGGTCGTCGCTGGCGAAGCCGTGCGCGACGAGTTCGAAGTCCGCGGTGTAGTCGGACACCACGAACCCCCGGAAGCCCCATTCGCCGCGCAGCAGGTCGGTCAGCAAGCCGTCGTGTGCGGAAGCCGGCACGCCGTTGATGTCGTTGAAGGCGCTCATCACCGTCAGCGCGCCCGCGTCGAGCGCGGCCTTGAACGGCGGCAGATGTACGTCGCGCAGCGTGCCTTCGGCAATCTCGACACTGCTGTAGTCCAGTCCGCCCATGACCGCGCCGTAGCCGACGAAGTGCTTGGGCGTGGCGAGCATGGAATCGTCCGCCGTCAGGTCATCGCCCTGGAACCCGCGCACGCGCGCGGCCGAGAACGCATTGCCGAGCACCACGTCTTCGCCCGCGGCTTCGGCCACGCGGCCCCAGCGCTGGTCACGGGCGATGTCGAGCGTCGGCGCGAAGGTCCAGTGCAGACCGCAGGCGGTCGCCTCGATCGCCGCGGCGCGCGCGGTGCGCTGTGCCAACTCCGGTTCGAAGCTCGCGGCTTCGCCCAGCGGAATCGGGAACACCGTGCGCATGCCGTGGATCACGTCGGCGCCCATCAGCAGCGGGATGCCGAGCCGGCTTTCCTCGACCGCGATGCGTTGCGATTCGCGCCCCTGGACCGCGCCGACGCCGTTGAACACCGCGCCCACGCGACCGGCACGGATCTGCTCGCGCAGCTCGCCGGCGTTCAACTCGTTCATCTCGGGATTCACGTCGGCCGCGAACGGCCGCAGCATGTCGGCAAAGATGCCGAGCTGGCCGATCTTCTCCTCGAGGGTCATCTGTGCGAGCAGCGCTTCGAGCCGGTCATCCAGGCGCATCAAATCGATCCCGTGTAAACGATTACAGCCGGCGATTATAGGACGCACGCCGGGAGGCGGGTCCAGTATCGCCGCCCGCATCGTAGATGCGTACGGCTGGATCGGCTCAGCCGAGGTCGTCCACGCCCGGTGACGACGGAGGCGGCCGCGCGGGAATGAAGGGCGACACCGGATCGCTGGCCGGAAAAGTCTCGTCCAGCGCTTCGTCCTGGTTCTCGTCCTCGTGCCGGCGGGCGGCGTCGGTGTCGGGATCGACCTGAGGTGCGGGATCTGTCGGGTGCATGCCCTTACCGTGGACCTGCGGGCAGCATCCTCGCGTGAAATCGGAAATCCGCGCGCGCATCCTGCTTTGACACGCGTTGCACGGTGCCGGTGCAAGCCTCCTGCACTCATGCCGGCGGCCCCCCCCGGCGGCGCATCGGAGATCGTCCATGGCACGTCCCATCTGGTCCGGCTCGCTGTCCTTCGGCCTGCTCAACATTCCGGTATCGCTGATGTCGGGCGAGCGCCGGACCGATCTCAGCTTCCGCATGCTCGACTCGCGCGACAGGAAACCGATCCGCTTCGAGCGCGTCAACGCCGACACCGGCGAGGAAGTGCCGTGGAAGGACATCGTCAAGGCGTTCGAGTACGACAAGGGCAGCTATGTCGTCATCGAGAAGGAAGACATCGCCTCGGCCGCGCCCGAGTCCCACGAGTCCGTGGACGTGGAAGCCTTCGTCGATGCGGGCAGCATCGGCACGCGGTTCTATGAGAAGCCCTACATCCTGGTGCCGGGCAAGAAAGCCGAGAAGGGCTATGTGCTGCTGCGCGAGACACTGAAGAAGACCGGCAAGATCGGCATTGCCCGCGTCGTGATCCGTACCCGTGAGTACCTGTGCGCAGTGATGCCCGAGGACGATGCGCTGGTGTTGATGCTGCTGCGTTATCCGCAGGAACTGGTCGACCCGGGTGACTACAAGCTGCCGACCGGCAAGACGTCGAGCTACCGCATTGCCGACAAGGAATTCCAGATGGCGACGCAGCTGATCGATTCGATGTCGGCGCAGTGGGCGCCGGACGAATACCACGACGAATTCCGCGAGCGCCTGTCGAACATCATCAAGAAACGCATCAAGGCCAAGGACGCGACGGCGAAAGTGCCTGACGAGCCGGCGCATCGCGAAGACGCCGCTACCAACGTCGTCGATTTCGTCGCCCTGCTGCAGAAGAGCCTGGGCGAGAACAAGCGCACGCCGGCGAAGGCCGCGTCCAGGACGCCCGCAAAGAAGACCGCGAAATCAGCGAAGAAGAAGGCCGCGAAGAAGCGCACCACCAAGACGGCAAAGAAGGCCGTGCGCAAGGCCTCGTAAACCATGAGCCTGACCGAGTACCGCCGCAAGCGGCGCTTCGACACCACGCACGAGCCCGAGCCTGGCAAACCCGCGCCACGCGGGCGCCGCGCCATCTTCGTCGTGCAGCTGCATCACGCCAGCCGGCGGCATTACGACTTCCGTCTGCAGATCGGCGACGCGCTCAAGAACTGGGCGGTGCCGAAAGGGCCGAGCTACGATCCCGATGTGAAGCGCATGGCGGTCGAGGTCGAAGACCATCCGCTCGACTATGCGGAGTTCGAGGGCGAGATCCCGAAGGGCCAGTACGGCGGCGGTCATGTCGCGCAGTTCGATACCGGTGTCTGGGCCGCCGATGGCGACGCGGAAGCCGGGCTCGCCAAGGGCCATCTGCGTTTCGAACTGTTCGGGCGCAAGCTCAAGGGGCGCTGGCACCTGGTGCGCTCCGGCAAACCCGCGCGGCAACCGCAGTGGCTGCTATTCAAGGACCGCGACGCGTATGCCGGCACGCTGGAGGCCGACGACCTGCTAGCGGACGTGTCTGCGCCACCGGCCGAGGATGCAAAACGCGCGGGCACCGGCAAGGCGCGCAAGCGAAAGAAGACCGGAGTCGACGTCCCGCCCCGTCGCGCCCACGACTGGGCCGCCGAGGCGCGCAAGTTGCCCGGTGCGCAGCGCGGACCGGCACCGACCGGCGCGTTCGAACCGCAGCTCGCGAAACTCGGCGACGCCGCGCCCGGCGGCGAAGCCTGGCTGCACGAACTCAAGTGGGACGGCTACCGGCTGCTGGCGACCGTTGCGCGTGGCGAGGCAAGGCTCTGGTCGCGCAATGCGCTGGAATGGACCGGCAAGGTGCCCGAGATCGTCGAGGCCGTGTCGCGGCTCGGATTGAAGTCGGCGGCGCTGGATGGCGAGCTGATCGCAGGTCGCGGCAGCCGCGAGGATTTCAATCTGCTGCAGGGCACGCTGTCGGGCGAGCGCCAGGGCGCGCTGGCGCTGGTGCTGTTCGACCTGCTGCACGTGGACGGCGTCGACATCAGCGAGGCTCCGCTGCTCGCGCGCAAGGCGCTGCTGCAGCGTTTGCTCGGCGATGTGCCGCCTGCGCATCTGGCCTTCAGCACGCACATCGAAAGCAACGCCGACACCGCGATCGAACTGGCCTCGGAATCCGGCTTCGAAGGCATCATTTCAAAGCGCAGCGATCGCGGCTATCGGCCCGGACGTGGCGACGACTGGCGCAAGACCAAGGAACTGGCCAGCGACGAGTACGCGGTCGTCGGTTACACATCGCCCAAGGGCGGCCGCAATGGCTTCGGCGCGCTGCTGCTCGCGCGTCCCGATGCCGAACATGGCTGGCGTTACGCAGGGCGCGTGGGTTCGGGCTTCAGTGATGCATTGCTCGATGAACTCACCATGCGTATTGGCCGCGCCGGTCGCAGCGAGCCCACCGTGCACGTGCCGCCGAACGACACCGATCTGCGCGCGGCGAAATGGTTCGCGCCGCGCTTCGTCGTCGAGGCGTTCTCGCGCGGTACCGGCGGACACGGCCTGTTGCGCCAGCCATCGCTGAAGGCGGTGCGCCCCGACAAGTCGGTGGACGACCTGCACGACAGCGATCGCGATGGAGAGGACGGCATGGCCAAGCGAAACGGGACATCGACGCGCAGTGCGGCATCGGCCAAAAAGACGGTGAAGCGGGCTACGAAGTCCGCGTCCAAGGCGACTGCGAAAGCGCCCGCGAAGAAGACATCCAAAAAGCGCGACGCGGACGACGAACGTGCACCACCGACCTTGTCGAGCCCGGACAAGATCCTGTTCCCCGGCGACGCATTGACGAAACGCGACGTCGCCGAGTACTACGCCGCGGCGATGCCGTGGCTGCTGCCCGAGATCGCCGGGCGTCCGCTGTCGGTGATCCGCTGCCCCGGTGGCATCGACGGCCCCTGCTTCTTCCAGAAGCACCACACCGCCGGCATGACCCTGGTCGAGACGGTGCGGCTCAAAGACGAATCGGGCGCCAGCGATTATCTGGTCGCCAACGACGCGGCCGCGGTCATGGAGCTGGTGCAGTTCAACGCACTGGAATTCCATCCCTGGGGCGCACACGCCGATGCGCCTGACACCGCCGACCGGATCGTGTTCGATCTCGATCCGGGCGACGGCGTGCGTTGGGCCGAGATCGTCGCCGCTGCGCGCCAGGTGCGTGGCCTGCTGCAGCAACTCAAGCTCGAATCGTTCGTGCGCACCACCGGCGGCAAGGGCCTGCATGTGGTGGTGCCGCTGGATCCGGGCAGCGACTGGGACGTGGTCAAACCGTTCGCGCATGCGTTCGCGCAGGGCATGGCCGAACTCGATCCGCTCAAGTACGTGGCGACGGCAGCGAAGAAATTCCGCAAGCAGAAGATCTTCGTCGACTACCTGCGCAACGGCCGTGGCGCGACCGCGGTCGCCGCGGTCTCATTGCGCGCGCGCGCCGGCGCACCGGTGTCGATGCCGTTGCGCTGGGAAGACCTCGGCAAGCTGAAATCCGGCGATGCCTGGACGCTGCGCAATGCGCCGGCCCGGCTCAAGCGGCTCAAGGCACATCCCTGGGGCGATTTCACTGCGCTGCGGCAGTCGTTCGATGGCATCGTCGATTGAGACACGCGACCCGCCCGTCAGCCTGGTGCGCTTCGCGTGTAGCGTGTCCGTCCTGCAACGACCGACATCCGGATCCGGATACGCCATGAGCATTCCACACGATCCCTACACGCCGCCGGCGACTGAAGTCCGCGACACACCTTCTGCGGCACTGCGCGAGTCGCCGTTCTACGTCGTCGCGCCGACGAAGTTCATCGTGCTGTACGTCGCCACGCTGGGCCTCTACCAGCTGTTCTGGTTCTACACGCACTGGTCGCGCTGGCGCGTCGGCCGCAGCGACACGATCTGGCCGGTACCGCGCGCGCTGTTCGGTCTGTTCTACGCCCACGCGCTGGCGCGCCGCATCGACCGCACGCTGGACGAACGCGACATCGCCCGGCGCTGGTGGCCGATGACCCTGGCCACGGTCTTCGTGGTCATGGAGGTGCTCAACTACGGCAGCGCCATCGCATGGCCTTGGCTCATGTTCCGCCTGCCGGATGCGTGGCTGTGGCTCGAATGGCTCGGTATGATCGTGATTCCCGTCAACTGCGCGTGTCTGTTGCGTGTGCAGCTCGCAGCGAACGCCGCCTGCGGCGATCCTGATGCGCGCAGCAATCGCCGTTTCACGATCTACAACGTCGCGTGGATCCTGCTCGGCGTCAGCGCGACCGCATGGACGATCTACGACGGCCTGCGCACCGGCACGCTCTGATCGACTTCAGTCAGTGCCGTGCGGCCCGTTGCAACCCACGCGGCGTGCGTACGCGCTCGACATTGCCGAACACGCCCTGTACCGCCAGCACCAGCAGCGCCGCAGGCACGGCGCCTTCGAGCGTCAGGCCGATGTCATCAAGGCGGATTCCGGTCACCGCACCTGTGTCGACTTGCCGGCCCCGCTCGGCACGATCGGGGCCGTCGTCTCGACCGGCGCGAAGCGCAGGTCGATGCCGTGGAGACCGATCACCGCGCCGAGGCGGCGATGCACGGGTGGCGTTCAAACATCCGCCGACACCGGCGCGGCCGGTATCGGCGCATGTCTTGATCGCACGACTGTTCGCCGTCCCTGCCAGCACCTAGGATGCATGCTGCCCATCGCAAGGACGCAACGATGCAGGACGACAGCCCCGACACCAATCTCTACGCGCCACCTGCCAGCGAGATCCGCGCCGAAGCACCGACAGAAGCGCTGCAGGCGCACACCTTCTACGTCGTATCCATTCCGAAGTTCTGCGTGCTGTACGTCGCCACGTTCGGGATCTACGGGCTGTACTGGTTCTACATGCATTGGCAGCGCTATCGCCGTGGCCACGGTCAGCACGAGTCGATCTGGCCGGTGCCGCGCGCGCTCTTCTCGATCTTCTTCACCCACGCCCTGGTCGCGCGCATCGCAACCGTACTCGGGCCGGGACGACGTGACGTCCGCTGGTCGCCGGGCTCTCTGGCCACGACCTATGTGGTCTTCGAGATCGCCAGCAACATCCTCAGTCGTCTTGCCGACCGTGGCATCGGTTCGCCGATGACCGGTATCCTGGCGGTCGCGGCCATCGCACCGATCGCGCTGGCGCTGATGCAGATCCAGACGGCCGCCAGCCATGCCTGCGGCGACCCCGATGGCAGCAGCAACCGTCGCTTCACCTGGGCCAACATCTGCTGGATCGCCCTGGGTCTGATCTTCTGGACGTTGATGTTGATCGGGATCTTCCTGCCCGCATGAGGTCGCGGGGCCTGCGTGCTACCGTCGCCCTCCCGCACCGGAGCCGCTCATGTCCCGTCCCGTCCTGACCGTCGCCTGTGCGTTGTTGCTGGTCGCCTGCGGCGGGCACGACAGCGATGCGGCGGTGGAGGCGCAGACCGCGCGCGGTGCGCCGATGCCACCTGCGCCGGCGGTCACCAACGAGACGCCGGCAGGACAGCGGATCGAGGCCGACGTGCGCGTGCTGGCCGACGATGCGATGGCCGGGCGCGAGACCGGCACCCCGGGATTCGACAGCGCCGCCGAGCATGTCGCGCGCCGCTTCGCCGAGAGCGGGCTGCAGCCTGCAGGTGACGACGGCGGCTGGTTCCAGCGCGTGCCGCTGGTGCGCGCGGTGGCGGACCCGGCCGCGGCGACACTGTCGGTGTCGCGCAACGGCCGCACGATCGCACTGCGGCCGAACGACCAGTTCCTGTCGATGCCGGATTTCAACGCGGGGCAGGGCGAGGTCACCGCGCCGGCGGTGTTCGTCGGTCAGGCGATCCATGCACCGGAACTGGGCCACGACGACTTCACCGGTGTCGAGCTGCAGGGCCGCATCGCCATCGTGTTCGGTGGCGCGCCGCGCGGGTTCGAGCCGAACCCGCAGGCCCATTACGCCAGCCTGCGCACCAAGATCGAAGCGGTGGTCGCACGCGGCGCGGTCGGTCTGGTGCTGGTCAACACCGTTGACGACGAAGCCGGCATGCCGTGGGCGCGCAGCGTCGCGCAGGCGGGACGGCCGTCGATGCGCCTGCGCGGTGCCGATGACCGTCCGGTCGATGCGCCGGCGCAGTTGCGCGCGAGCGTGCGTGTCGCCGCGACCGCCGCCGATCTCGTGTTCGCCGACGGCCCGCGCACCGCCTCGCAACTGTTCGACGCCGCGCGTGCCGGCACGCTCAAGCCGTTCGCCCTGCCCGGCACGCTGACGCTGCGCACGCGCAGCCGCATCGACACGCTCGAATCGCGCAACGTGCTCGGCGTGCTGCCGGGCCGCGACGCGGCGCGCGCAGGCGAGTCGATCGTCCACACCGCGCACCTCGACCATATCGGTACGGGCGCGCCGGTCGACGGCGACGCGATCTACAACGGTGCGCTCGACAATGCGCTGGGCGTCGCGATCCTGGTGGAGGCCGCGCGCACGCTGGCCGAAGGCGACGCCGTGCCGGCGCGCAGCACGCTGTTCGCTGCGCTCACCGCCGAGGAGCAGGGCCTGCTCGGCGCCGAATGGCTGGCGCAGCATCCGCCGGTGTCGGTTGGCAAATTCGTCGCCGATCTCAACATCGACATGCCGATCCTGACCGCGCCGACGCGCGACATCGTCGCGATCGGCAGCGAGCACTCCACGCTGGCGGCCGCGGTGAAGCGAGCGGCCAGCGAAGTCGGCGTCGAAGTCTCACCCGATCCGTTCCCTGAAGAAGTCGCGTTCGTGCGCAGCGACCAGTACGCCTTCGTGCGCGCCGGCATTCCGGCGCTGTATCTCGATGCGGGCATCGCGCCTGCCAACGACAACCAGGATCCGAAAATTGCGGCGACGTGGTTCCTGCGCAACTGCTACCACCAGCCCTGCGACCAGGTGGATCTGCCGATCCAGTACGGCGACGCTGCCCGCATGGCGCAGGTCGTGGTCGCGCTGACGCGCATCGTCGGCGAGGCGGATGCACCGCCGCGCTGGAATGACGGCGACTTCTTCGGCACGCGTTTCGGTGGCCGTCCCGCGCGCTGATCTACGTCCGGACATCAGCACTCGAAGGCACGCGACGCTTCAGCCGCCGACAGGCGCGGCGCGGGTATCCTCGGCGCCAGTCCAGAACCGGCGTCCGTCGCATGCGTCTCCGCACCCCGTTCCGCCATGCGCGCACTGCGCTGCTCGTTGCCGGCCTGCTTGTAATCGCTGCCTGTGGCCGTGACGACGTGCGCCCGACAGCGCCGGTCGCCATGACACCGACGCCGGCCACGCCGGCCGCCCCGCGTCCGCAGCCGGTGCGCATCGGCCTCGCGCTCGGTGGCGGCGCAGCCAAGGGCTTCGCGCACATCGGCGTGATCAAGATGCTGGAAGCCAACGGCATCCAGGCCGATGTCGTCGCCGGTACCAGTGCCGGCAGTGTGGTCGGCGCGCTGTATGCCAGCGGCATGGATCCCTTCCAGATGCAGGAACGCGCCGTCGCGCTCGACGAATCGAGCATCCGCGATGTGCGCCTGTTCTCCGGCGGCCTGGTGCAGGGCGTTGCGCTGCAGACCTACGTCAACCAGCAGGTCGACAACCGCACGCTCGAGCGCATGCGCATTCCGTTCGCCGCCGTCGCCACGCGACTGGAAACCGGCGACCGCATCGTGTTCGTGCGCGGCAACACCGGCCAGGCGGTGCGTGCATCGAGCAGCGTGCCGGGCGTGTTCGAGCCGGTGAAGATCGGTGACCGGCACTACGTCGATGGTGGTGTCGTGAGTCCGGTGCCGGTCGATGCCGCGAAGCAGCTCGGCGCGGATCTCGTGATCGCGGTCGATATTTCCAGCCGGGCCAGCGGCACGATGCCCGGCAGCATGCTCGGCATCGTCAACCAGTCGATCGCAATCATGGGCCAGAACCTCGGCCGCCAGGAACTCGCGCGCGCCGACGTGGTGATCCGTCCGCAGGTCAACGACATCGGCCCGGCGAGTTTCGAGCAGCGCAACGCGGCGATCCTGCAGGGCGAACGCGCGGCGCTGGCGGCGATGCTGCAGATCCGCGCGAAGATCGCCGAACTCGAACGCGCGCGTGTCGCTGCGCGCACGCCGGTCAAGCCGGTGGAACCGGAGCCGGTCGACATCGATTGCGGCGACAGCTGGGTGCGTCGCCTCAACCCGTTCGCGAAGGAACGTGCTTGCTGAGCATCGCGCGACACGGCTGACGTGTGGTTGTCACCGCACCGGCGCACATCAACACGTGACAGCAGAGACGGGCGCGCTCCAACCTCGCGCCGTATCGAACGCCGACGCGCATCCATGCGCGTGAATACGCAGATGCGTGCATGGGATTCACCGCAAGCGCACACCCGCAGCGGCTACACTGTGCGCGGCACGGACTTCTGCACTCGTTGCACGCCGGCGGTGCTCGCATCAAACGGAACGCTTCCACGCAGTGCGTGTGGTGACCCGATTTTCGTTCCGTGCCGATCCGCTATCGGCCACGCATTAAGCGTTGTCGTCCATCCATCGACTCGGTGCGGCCCGGCCGCATCCCTGCGAGGAACGACTCCATGCATCCAAACTCCCTTGCCCGACAACTCGAGATGAGTCTGGGCACCTATCTGCCATCCGTCCTCGGCGCGGTCCTGGTGTTGATCGTCGGCCTGATCGTCGCGTTGTTCGTGCGTGGCCTGATCCGAAGCGGCCTCGGTCGTCTGCGCGTCAACGAACGCGTCAATACACAGACCGCGTCGCAGCTCGACATCGTCAAGGTCGCGGCGTCGATCGGCTTCTGGTTCATCATCATCGTGACGCTGGTCGGTGTGTTCAGCGTGCTGCGCTTCGACGGGCTATACGGACCGTTCTCCGCGCTGGTGACCGAAGTGATGCTGTATCTGCCGCGGATCATCCTGGCTGGTGCGCTTGCACTGGTGGCGTGGGTGCTGGCCACGGTGCTGCGCGCGGGCATCAACCGGGTGATGGCGGCCGGGCGCTGGGACGAAAAGCTGTCCGAATCGGCGGGTGTGAAACCGATCTCGGCCGTGCTCGGTGACGTCGTCTACTGGCTGGTGCTGCTGCTGTTCCTACCGGCGATCGTCGGCGCGCTGCGCATCGAAGGGCTGATGGAACCGCTCACCGGCATGACCGCACAGGTCACGCTGATGCTGCCCAACATCTTCGCCGCCGTCGTGATCGCCCTGGTGGGTTGGCTGGTCGCCAAGGTGTTACGCGGTCTGGTGACGAATCTGCTGGCCGCGTCGGGTGTCGACCGCTTCAGCAACCGCGAGCACCTGACCGAAGGTGTGAAGCTGTCGCAGCTTGGCGGCACGCTCGCTTTCATTCTGGTGATCGTGCCGACGCTGATCGCCGCGCTCGACGCACTGGCGATCCGGGCGATCTCCGATCCGGCGAGCGACATGCTCGGCCTGTTCCTGATCGCGATTCCGAACATCCTCGCGGCTGCGCTGATCCTGATCGCTGCGTGGTACCTGGGTCGCTTCGTGTCCGGCCTGCTGACGCGACTGCTGGAAAACCTCGGCTTCGACGGCCTGCCGGCGCGTCTGGGTCTGGGACATCTGTTCACGGCCGCTGCGCCTGTGATGCCGACGACCCAGCCGCCGCTGGATGCTGCGCTGGACACGGCCGATCCGGTCGCTGCGGCCGGGACGCCCGAAACGGGCGTGCCGATCGGCACGACGCACACGCCGCCGCCGACGCCTGCGCATCGCGGCAACGGTCTGTCGGCCTTCGTCGGCCGCGTCGCGCTGTTCTTCATCATGTTGTTCGCGACCGTCGAAGCGGCGCACCGTCTCGGCTTCACCGGCGTGCGTGATCTGCTGGCGACCTTCATCGCGTTCGGCGGCGACATCCTGCTGGGCGCGGTGATCCTGGTGGTCGGCTACTGGCTGGCCGATCTGGCGGCGCGTGCAATCCACCGCGCGAACCCGGATCGCAGCGTCGGTCTGTCGCGTATCGCGCGTGTCGCGATCCTCGGCCTGGTGATCGCCATGGGCCTGCGTGCGATGGGTATCGCCGACGACATCGTCAATCTCGCCTTCGGTCTGGTGCTGGGCGCGGTCGCGGTCGCAGCGGCACTGGCCTTCGGTCTGGGTGGTCGCGAAGCAGCGGGACGTGTCGCGGATCGCTGGGCGAAGCGCTATCTCGAACGCCGTCGGGATGACGAACGTCTGCCGTGATGACGCGGCTGATCTGATGGAAGAGGAAGGCCCGCCTTGAAGGCGGGCCTTTCTTTGTGGGAAGACGCTTGTGGTGGCTTTGAACACGTCTCGCCTGAGGAGAGAGCGTCGGCAGGCGCCAGGAGTTGAGCCCCAAGGGTGAGGGCTGCCGCGCGCGGTGTGTGCTGCCGGCGTTCTGCCCGAGCGTGTCCAGTGGAGATTGATGGCGTTTGGATGGGTCTTTGCTCGGGCTTTTCGCGACGGGCGCACGGGTGCTCCTGGTCGCGTGGCAGCGAAAGAACGATATCGGAAGCAGACATTTCAGCGAGAGGCCGGCCGTCACCCCAGCATCTGCTTTGCAAATGGTCCTCCCGGCGCTCCGCGCCCCTGCCCTCGCGAGCCGCGAGGGCGTTCGTCGACACGCGAGCCAGTGGCTCGCAGGCGTGACGCCTCACCCCACGGGGAGCGGGACTTCGGGCGGATGACGATCACTACGGGGGCATGTCGTCGCGAACGCGCAGAAACCGCGCAAAACGCGGGAGGCCGGTGGACGTCAGGCCGTTGTAGCGATAGGTGACCCAGCTGCCGGGCGGCGGCGGATCGGCGCGTTGCGCGTCGGTGAAGCCGGTCCCGATGCGGAACTGGCGGCCGTCGTGGTGCTCGACCACCAGCGCACCGAGCATGCCGGTGTACTTGCCCGTGCCGGGTGCATGCGCGAGCACGCGCGCTTCGGCATCGTCGTGGGGCTTGAGTTTGAGCAGTGCATTGCTGCGGCCGACGCCGTAGCGCGCGTTGGCATGATGCAGCATCAGACCTTCGCCGCCGGCCGCGACGACCTGCGCGAGGCGCGCATCGAGTGCGGTGCGCGATGTGAGGCGCGTCTGTTCGACCATGCGCAGCTGCGGATGCGCGGTACGGTCCACGAGCGTCCGCATCGCGGCGACGCGCTCGGCGAACGTGCCCGGATGCGCGGGGAGGTCGAACACCATGAAGCGCACCGCATTCCAGGCCGCCGGATCGGGCCGGGTGCTGCGTGCGATGCCGCTGACGACGTCGAAGCGGCTGCGCGCGATCCATAGTTCGCCGTCCATCGGTGTCGACGGCCAGCCCTGCACGAAGTCGGACGGCGTTGCGATGCGATAGCCGCCGCGCGTCCACAGCGCCCGGCCGTCCCAGCGTGCGCGCACGCCATCGAGTTTTTCGCTGACGAAATAGGCCGGTACGTCGATTGACGCGGTGCCGAGGTCGCGGGCGAGCATCAGGGCGGGCGGCGCGGGGGTGTTGGCCTGCAGCGGGATCGAGGATGCGCACAGCAGCAGGATCAGCAGTGCGGCGAGTGGGCTGCGGGGTGCGTGGCGGGTTGGCATCGGCGGACTCCGGTGAGGGAGGGTGGCCAGATTGCGATGTGCCCGCGAGGCGGTGGGATCACCGCATGAAGTGAGAAGTCGTCGGCGATGCCCGCAGTCCGGCGTGGGATTCCCGGGTGTGAGACGCCATCGCTGCGTTCGTAGGATGGGTAGAGCGCAGCGAAACCCATCGTCTGTGTTCGACGGATGTGAAGCGTCGAAGCGCTTCGTAGCGTGATGAGTTTCTTTCCGCGAGAGACCCACCCTCACCCCACCATCGGCATCCGCCGATGGTCCCCCCCTCTCCCGCAGAAGGGAGAGGGGCCAAGGTGTCTTCCGCCCAAGGCGGAAGACGGCTTCTAGAAGGGCAACGCCAGATCGGGATCGATCGCCAGCAGCTGCGCGCGGAAGGTCTGCTGGATGCGTACCAGCGCGTCGCGGGTGTCGGCGTCGAAGCGCAGCACCAGCACCGGCGTGGTGTTCGATGCGCGCACCAGGCCCCAGCCATCCGGCCAATCGGCGCGTACGCCGTCGATCGTCGACAGGCGCGCGCCGTCGAACACGGACTCGGCCTGCACGCGGACGACGAAGCTGTGCGGATCGTCGTTCGGCGCGGGCACCTTGATCTCGGGCGTCGAGATACCGTTGGGCAGCGCCTTGAGCACTGCCGACGGGTCGTCGTCGAGCGCGAGGATTTCGAGCAGGCGCGCGGCGGCGTAGATGCCGTCGTCGAAGCCGTACCAGCGCTCGGCGAAGAAGAAGTGGCCGCTCATCTCGCCGGCCAGTTCGGCGCCGGTCTCGCGCATCTTGGCCTTGATCAGCGAGTGGCCGGTCTTCCACATCAGCGGGCTGCCACCGTGGCGCAGCACATGGCCGGGCAGGCGCCCCGTGCACTTCACGTCGAAGACGATCATCGCGCCCGGGTTGCGCTCCAGCACGTCGGCCGCGAACAGCATCAGCAGCCGGTCGGCGAAGATGTTCTCGCCGTCCCGCGTGACCACGCCGAGGCGGTCGCCGTCGCCGTCGAACGCGATGCCCAGATCCGCATCGAAACGCTGCACCGTACGCACCAGGTCTTCGAGGTTCTGCGGCTCGCTCGGATCGGGATGATGATTCGGGAAGGTGCCGTCGATGTCGCAGTACAGCGGCACGACTTCGGCGCCGATCGCCTCCAGCACGCGCGGGCCGAGTTCGCCGGCGACGCCGTTGCCCGCGTCGATGACGATCTTCAGCGGACGCGCGATCTGGATGTCGTCGGCGATGCGCCGCACATAGTCCTCGCTGATGTCGCGCTCCGACACCGCGCCCGGCTGCGACGCTGTGTGCAGGCGGTCGTCGGCGAGGCGCGTGTGCAGATCGGTGATCGCTTCGCCCGACAGCGTCTCGCCGCCGACGACAATCTTGAAGCCGTTGTAATCGGGCGGGTTGTGGCTGCCGGTCACCGAGATGCAGCAGCCGGTGCGCAGGTGATACGCGCCGAAGTAGATCAGCGGCGTCGGCGCCATACCGATGTCGATGACGTTGCGGCCGGCCTTGCGCAGACCGGCGATCAGGCCTGCGACCAGATCAGGACCCGACAGGCGGCCATCGCGGCCGACGACGATGTCGGCCAGATCCTGTTCGCGCATCAGCGAGCCGACGGCCTGGCCGATCAGTTCGGCGACGCCCGCATCGAGCGTCGTGCCGACCACGCCGCGGATGTCGTAGGCGCGGAAGATCGACGGATCGAGGATCACCGACGACGGCGCTGCCTTCTGCTTCGGCGACTCGCTGCGCACCGGCAGCGGCGACGCGATGCCGTCCTCGCCTTCGACGCCTTCGGCCGGCGCACGCAGCGCTTCGGCGAACGTGGGCGTGGTGTCTTCGATCTTCGTGACCGACCTGGCGCCACGCGGCAGGCGCACCACGACCACCGCGAGCAGCAGGAACACACCCGCGCCGGCGAGTAGCGGAATCGCACCCAGACCGAGCAGCGGCGTGTCGACACGCGGCACGGCGGCGGCGATGCGCAGCGGCGTGCCGGGAATCGGCTGGGCCATGCGCGCCGCGACATTGGACAGGCCTTCGTCACCGCGCGACAGGAGCGTGTGGTTGCCCTGACGCAGCGCGAGATAGGTCGCCCGGTCCAGCGGCGCGGCTTCAAGGCCGGCAGTCGCGAGCGTCATCGGCAACTGCGCAAGGGCGACGCCGACCAGGCGCGTGTCGGCACGCGCGGGCGCGGCGATCAGCACGCGCGGCGCGCCGTCGATCTGGGCGATGGCGAGCACCGCGCGGTCCTCCACCAGCGCCGCCTCGAGCGCGGACAGGCGACCGAAGCCGCCGTCGTCCAGACCCGCGTAGGCCTCCTTGAGGTCGGCCGGCACGATCGTCGCGGCTTCGAGCTGCGGCCAGTCGGCGGAGAGCGCGGTGCCGGCCGCGGCGAGATCGCCTGCACCCAGCGCGCGCTGCACGGCGGCATCGGCGATGCGCGTGTCGATGCGCTTCAGTTCGGCGCCGAGCGCCTGTCGCGTTGCCGCGACTGCGGCATCACGTCCCTGTTCGGCGGCGGCGGTGCGCTGTTCGCCGCGCAGCTGCTGCCAGCCGTTCCAGGCGAACCACAGCGCCAGCAACACCAGCAGCACAGCCAGCAACGGCGCGGCCTGGCGCAGCTGCGCCAGCACTACCCCCGCCTGTCGCGGTTCCTTCTCGCTCATCTGCGTCCCCCCGGTCAGCGCACGCCGGAATGACCGAACCCCCCGGCCCCGCGCGTGGTGTCGACGAAAGTATCCACCACATTCAGGGTCGCCCGCACGACCGGGAGCATGACCAGTTGCGCAATCCGGTCGCCCGGCTCGATCGTGAAGGCGTCCTTGCCGCGGTGCCAGACGCTGATCATCAGCGGGCCCTGGTAGTCGGCGTCGATCAGCCCGGTGCCGTTGCCGAGCACGATGCCGTGCTTGTGGCCAAGCCCCGAGCGCGGCAGCACCACGGCGCACAGGCCCGGATCGCCGATGTGGATCGACAGGCCCGACGGCACCAGTGACACATCGCCCGGCAGCAACGTCAGTGGTTCGTCGAGCGCGGCGCGCAGGTCGAGACCGGCGCTGCCGTCGGTGGCATAGGCCGGCAACGGCCACTGCTGGCCGAAGCGCGCGTCGAGCACGCGGACGTCGAGCACGTGATGCGTGGCGGCAATACTCATCGGAAATCCTGTGTGAGGCGGGCGGCGACCAGCGCGACCAGACGGTCGGCGATCTCGGCCTTGGAAGCGGGGCCCAGCTGCACGTGGCCCGCAGCGTCGTGCACCAGCAGCGTGTTGTCGTCGCCTTCGAACCCGCTGCCGGCGATGCCGACGCGATTGGCGGCGATCAGATCGACGCGCTTGGCGGCGAGCTTGCCGCGCGCGTTGACGTCGACATCGTCGGTCTCGGCGGCGAAGCCGACGACGAGTTGCGGGCGCGGGTTGGCGACGGCGACGTCGGCGAGGATGTCGCGGGTGCGCACCAGATGCAGGTCGAGGCCGTCTTCGCCCGGGCGCTTCTTGATCTTCGACGGCGCGACCTGCGCCGGGGTGAAGTCCGCGACCGCGGCGGCGCCGATGTAGAGGTCAGCCGGCAGCGCGTCGAAGACCGCGGCGTGCATCTGCGCGGCCGAGCGCACGTCGATGCGTTGCACGCCTTCGGGCGTCGGCAGGTGCACGGGGCCGGCGACCAGCACCACGTCGGCGCCCGCGCGCAGCGCGGCCGCGGCGATCGCGAAGCCCATCTTGCCGCTGCTGCGGTTGCCGAGGAAGCGGACCGGATCGAGGTCTTCGAATGTCGGGCCGGCGGTGACCAGCACGCGGCGACCGGTGAGCGACGTGCTCATACCGGCAGCGCGGCCAGGATCGCCTGCGGCTCGGCGAGACGACCGGGGCCGGATTCGCCCTCGGCCAGCGGACCATCGTCGGGGCCGATCACCTGCACGCCGCGCTCGCGCAGCAGCGCGATGTTCGCCTGCGTCGCGGGATGCAGCCACATGCGGTGGTTCATCGCCGGACACACGGTCAGCGGCGCCGTCGTCGCCAGGCACAGCGTGGTCACGAGATTGTCGGCGAAACCATGCGCGAGTTTGGCGAGCGTGTTCGCCGTTGCCGGCGCCACGATCACGCGGGTCGCCCAGCGCGCGAGTTCGATATGGCCCATCGCAGCTTCCGCACCCGGATCCCACAGCGTGGTGCGCACGGCGTTGTGCGAGACGGCCTGGAATGTCGTCGCGGACACGAAGTGCTGCGCGCTCTCGGTCATCGCCACGCGCACTTCGGCGCCGGCGTCGCGCAAGCGGCGGACCAGGTCCGCGGCCTTGTAGGCGGCAATGCCGCCGCACACGCACAGCAGGATGCGTTGCCCGTGCAGCGGAGTCGAAGCGGCGCCCATCGTCGGCGAAGTCCTACCGGAAAACCGGCCGACAGCTTACCCGAAGCGATGTCCGCAGCCGCTGCACGGCCTGCGCCGCACGCGCTGCAATGGATGTCTCGCCGGTCCGGGCGCGGCGCGCATCCTTCCCCTGGGACGCGACGCCCCGCACCGGCGTTCTGTCTGGAGACCGCATGCACATCCGCGAATGGCCGGCCGGCGAACGGCCGCGCGAGAAACTGCTGGGCCAGGGCGCGGCCGCCTTGTCGGACGCCGAACTGCTGGCGATCTTTCTCGGCTCGGGCCTGCGCGGGCAGGACGCGGTCGCGACTGCGCGACAACTGCTCGCGTCGCACGGGCCACTGCGCACGCTGATCGAACGCGGCGCCGCCGGACTCGCGGCGCTGCCCGGCCTCGGTCCCGCACGCGCCTGCGCACTGACGGCGGCGCTCGAACTCGGCAACCGCATGCTCGCCGCCGACCTCGCGCGCGGCGAGGCGATGACCGACCCGACCGCCGCCGGCCGCTACTTCTCGCAGCGCCTGCGCGGCTTCGCCCATGAGGTCTTCGCGGTGCTGTTCCTCGACAGCAGGCACCGCGCGCTGGCGTTCGAGGAACTGTTCCGCGGCACGATCGACGGTGCCGAAGTGCATCCGCGCGAAGTCGTGCGCCGCGCGCTGGCGCACAACGCGGCGGCGGTGATCGTCGGCCACAACCATCCCAGTGGCAGCCGCGAACCCAGCGCAGCGGATCGCGCAGTGACGGCGCAGCTCAAGCAGGCACTGTCGCTGGTCGACGTACGGCTGCTCGATCATTTCGTCGTCGGCGATGGCGCGGCGGTGTCACTGGCGGCGCGGGGCTGGGTGTGAGACGGCACCGCGCGCATTGATGGCGCCACCGGATCGGCATGCGAATCCGGTGCACCGGATCGCAACGCGGACGTTCAAAGCACGCGGCGATTGGCGACTTGCGTCCGCAGCCGCACACTGGCGCGATGCCGACAGCCTCTATCGATCCCGCTGCACCCTGTCCCTGCGGCCGTGCACGCCCTTACTCCGACTGCTGCAAACCGCTGCACGACGGCGCGGCCGCGCCCGATGCCGAATCCCTGATGCGTTCGCGCTACGCCGCCTATGTGCAGCGCGACGCGGACTATCTGCGCGCGAGCTGGCACGCGTCGACGTGTCCTGACGATCTCGGCTTCGACGAGCCGCAACCGGTCTGGCTCGGGCTCGACGTCAAGGCGCACGACGTCCTCGATGCCGAACACGCCGAAGTGGCGTTCGTCGCGAAGTACCGCATCGGCGGCGGCAGTGTGGTGCGCATGCGTGAACGCAGCCGCTTCGTGCGCGAGGACGGGCGTTGGTTCTATGTCGATGGCGACGTCGGCTGAGAGGCTGAGAAGCAATCGCCCGCCTACTGCGGCCGCCTCCAAGCGCCCATGACGGCGGCGCGCAGCGCGAAAACTGCGGTCATTTGGCTCGCCAAACTCCCTAGTTTTCGCGCTGCGCGCCTTGCCATGGACACTTGGAGACGCCCTCGCGACGGCGTTCGATTGCTTCTCGGCCTCTGAGCGTCTCGTGAAACCGCGCGGGCGCGGGGATGCGTTCGCCACACCGGCTCGTGCACAGTGGTCGCCCCGCCCGCACAGGCCGCCCGTATGTCCCGTCTCCCGACGCATCGTTTCCCGACACCGGCGCGGCTCGCGCTGTCCGGCCTGCTGCTGTGCGCAGGCGGCGCTGCCGCGCAGGTGCCCGCGACGCCGGCGCCGGCCGCTGCGCCGACCCATGACGCCGCCGCGTTCGCGCGCTGCATCGCCGGCATCCGTGGCGACGCGGCCAAGGCCGGCATTCCGCCGGCGGCGTTCGACGCGCTCGCCGACGTGACGCCGGACATGACGGTGCTGCCGCTGCTCGATTCGCAGCCCGAATTCACCACGCCGCTGTGGGATTACCTCGCGGGTCTCGTCGATGACGAACGCGTCGCCGATGGGCGCGCGCGTCTGGTCGAGCATCGCGCGCTGCTCGATCGCGTCGCCGCGCAGTACGGCGTCGACGCAGAAACGGTCGTCGCGATCTGGGGCGTGGAGAGCGACTACGGCCGCATCTCCGGCAAGCGGCCGCTGCGCGTGTCGCTGGCAACGCTGGCGTGCAACGGCCGTCGCCAGCCGTTCTTCCGCAGCGAGTTCGTCGCCCTGCTCAAGCTGATGCACGACGGCGATCTGCAGAATCGCGACACCACCGGTTCCTGGGCTGGCGCGTTCGGGCATACGCAATTCATGCCGAGCACCTATGCGCGCATCGCGGTGGATTTCGACGGCGACGGCCGCCGCGATCTGGTCGACAGCATTCCAGACGCGCTGGCGTCGACGGCGAACTACCTCAAGCGCTCGCGCGGCGGCTGGAAGACCGGTCAGCCCTGGGGCTACGAAGTCAGATTGCCGGCCGGTTTCGACACCGCGCAGGCCGGCCGCACCAGCCGCAGGAGCGTCACTGAGTGGACCGCGCGCGGCATCACGCGTGTCGACGGCGGCGCACTGCCGGCCGGCAATACGCAGGCCGCGATCCTCGTGCCGACCGGCGCCAAGGGACCGGCCTTCATCGTCTTCAGCAACTACGACGCGATTTTTTCCTACAACGCCGCCGAGAGCTACGCACTGGCGATTACGACGCTCGCCGACCGCCTGCGTGGCGGCAGCGGCCTGCAGACGCCGTGGCCGACCGATGACCCGGGCCTGTCCCGTGCACAGCGCCGCGAACTGCAGACGCTGCTGCTCGCGCGCGGCCATGCGATCGGCGAGGTCGACGGCATGATCGGTACCGCGACGCGGCGGGCGATCCAGACCGAACAGCAGCGCGTCGGCCTGACGCCCGACGACGGTCGCGCCGGCGTGCGCATCCTCGATGCCTTGAAGGCGGGTCGCTGATCCTGCATCTGCGTGCGAGGCGGGGCAGCGGGGTTGTACCCCCCGCGGAGGACACCGCCATGGCGATGGCGGGTTTCGCCGCGCCCCCTCCATCCGGAGCCGGGTCCGGAAGCGTGACGTGTGACGCAGTCTGGCGTCCCGACCTCGGGTCCGTACCAGCTGTGCCGGGGTCCCCGCAGGCCTAGAGTCGAGCCAGGATCCCCTTCGGTTGGAGCATCCCATGAGCGATGGAAGCGACGGCGCCGGCGGCGTCGGCAATGGCGGCAGCAGCAGTGGCGCGGATGCGGCCGCCTCGGCCAGCGATGCACTCGGTGCGGCGGCGGATGCAATCGGCAGCGCGGTCGATGCCGCGGTCGATTCGCTGAGCTCGGCGATCAGCAACGCGCTCGGCACCGCGACCGATGCGCTCGGTCTCGACAACGCGCTCGAAGGCCTGGCCAATGCGCTGGGCATCGATGCCAGGGACCTGCAGGGCATCGTCGGCGCGGCGGTGGTCGGCATGCTCACCGGTGGCCTGCCGGGCGCGGTCATGGGGGTGGTCAACGGACTCGTCGGCGGCAGCCTGACCGACGCCGCGCGCGGTGCGATCGCCGACAACCTGCCGGCGGGCATGCAGCCGCTGGCGAACCTGGCGCTCGACCAGTTCGCCGGCCGCATTCCCGGCGCGAACGTGTCGGTACAGGAGGCGCTCACCGGGCTCGCCAGCGGCGCGCTGACCAATGGCCGCGCACCGGACATCGGTGACATCGGCGCGATCTCCCGATCGCTGACCGATGTGCAGACGGCCGCGCGCGGGTTGTTCGAAGGCGTCACCAGCGGGAATTTCGCCAGCGCCGCCGATGCGGCGTCGACGGTCGACCGTGCGCTCGGGGGCCAGCTGGGCCAGGCGCGCGACATCGCCGGCGGGATCGCCGACACGCTGTCGAGCGGCCGAGGCGCCTACGCCAATGGCGGCCATGGCGATTTCGGCAACGCCGTCGAGCAGCTCGCGGTCGACGTCACCCGTCTGGTCGCCAGTCGCCGCTGACCCGCATTTGCGAGGGCTTTCGTGATCTGCGATCGTCGAATCTGCATCGCAACCGGGACGACACATGCGCATTCCCCTCATCGCCGGCGTGGTTCTGCTGCTCGCAGGCTGCGGTTCCTACGAGTACCGCGACAACAGCGCCGCGGCCGACGCCAATCCGCTGTGCATGAGCCGGCCGAACCAGCCGGGCGAGCCGGTGTCGCGCGATTGCGAGCGCGATGCCAGCGGCCACTGGAGCAGTAACCGGGACGGCCAGCCGGTGGACTTCAAGCGCACGCGCGACGACCGCTGATCGCTGATCCGCTGTGGGGGCGCGCTTGCGCGTGAATGGCGTTCCCCGGTCAATCCCCATCGCGCGCAAGCGCGCTCCGAGGATTTCCAGAAACCAGAACGCCCGGCGCGAAGCCGGGCGTTCTGGTTTTCGCAGCGGACGAACCGGATCAGCCGCAGCGGAAGCCGGTGATCTTGCCGCTCGCGTCGAGATCGATGTTCAGCCGGTCGGGGCGGAAATCCATCGTCGCCATGTCGGTCGGTCCGAGCGCGCGATGCGACTGGGCGCCGGAATCCTGCATGGCCCTGGCGTAGACCGTTTCGCTGCCCTGGGTGCCGATCAGGCCCTGCACCGCCTCGGTATCGCAGGGCGTTCCGCCCGGTGCCGCAGCTTCGGGCGCATCGCCGATCTCGGCCTGCGCAGTCTCGGTCTCGATGGCGCTGCCTGCGCCGGTATCGGCATCGGCAGCGCTGGCGGCGGGCTGTTCTTCTTCGAAGCCTTCTTCAGGCGCGGGCGTGCAGGCCGACAGGGCCAGCAGCGGAGCGAGGGCGGCGGCCAACAGGTACGGCGGCGCAATGCGGAAGCGACGGATCATCGAGTGCTCCTGGATGGGGAAACCGGCGGCCACTGTAGCCAATCGGCGGCGTCCTCGGCCACTTGCGGCATCATGACCGGCACCTCGTTCACGGATCTTCCGATGTCCCGACCGCGTTGCCTGACCGCCCTCGCCTGCGCGCTGCTGCTCGCCGCCTGCACACCCTCGACACCTGCCGCGCCCGATGTCGACGCGCCTGCAATCGCGGAAATTCCCGGCGGTGGCGTTCAGGCCGACAACCTCGCCCGGCATCTGTCGGTGCTCGCGTCCGACGCGTTCGAGGGCCGCGCACCGACCACCGAAGGCGAGCGACTGACAGTCGATTACATCAGCACGCAGTTCGCGGAAGCGGGCCTCGAACCCGGCGGCGACGCTGGCGGCTGGACCCAGGCGGTCACGCTGGAGCGCAGCGTCATCGACGGTCCGGTGACGGCGCAGCTGCACGTCGGCGGCGCCACGCGCGCGCTGGCCAATGGCGACGATATCGCGGTCGAAACCCTGCGCCCGGGCACGGGTGTGGATCTGGCGGGCGCGCCGCTGGTGTTCGCCGGCTACGGCATCACCGCACCGGAACTCGACTGGGACGATTACGCCGGGCTCGATGTCGCCGGCAAGGTCGTCGTTGTGCTGATCAACGATCCGGATTTCGAAACCGCCGAGCCGGGCCGCTTCGGCGGACGCGCGCTGACCTGGTATGGCCGCTGGACCTACAAGTACGAGGAAGCCGCGAAGCGTGGCGCGGCCGGCGTGCTGATCGTGCACGAGACCGAGCCGGCCTCGTATCCATGGGCGACCGTGCGCAACGGCCGCGCCGGACCGCAGTACGACATCGTCCGCGCCGACGCGGAAGGGCATCACCTGCCGATGCGCGGCTGGATCCAGCGTGGCGTGGCCGAGCAGCTGTTCAAGGATGCCGGGCTCGATTTCGACGCCGAGAAGCGTCGCGCGCAGCAGCACGGTTTCAAGGGCGGTGCGCTGGGCGATGCCACGCTCGACCTCGCGTTCGCGGTCAAGCGCGACCGCGTGATCAGCCATAACGTCGTCGGCGTACTGCCGGGCGCCACGCGGCCCGACGAGACCGTGATCCTGTCCGGCCACTGGGACAGCTTCGGCGTCGGCGAACCCGACGACAGCGGCGACGCGATCATCAACGGCGCGGTCGACAACGCCACCGCGATCGCCTCGATGATCGAACTCGCCCGCGTCTTCGCCGCCGGCCCGCGCCCGGCGCGCACGTTGCAGTTCATCGCGCTGACAGCGGAAGAGAACGGTTTGCTGGGTGCGACCTACTACGCGGCCAATCCGTTGCGTCCACTGGAGACCACGGCGGCGGTGCTCAACATGGAAATGTGGAGCCCGGACGGCGAGACGCACGACATCTCGTCCTGGGGCAAGGGTCGCGTGTCGCTGGAACGCGATCTCGCCACGGCCGCCGCAGTCGATGGCCGCGGCTGGTCGCCGGATCCGAATCTCGAAGCCGGCCTGTTCTACCGCGCCGACCATTTTGCGTTCGCCCAGGCCGGCGTGCCGGCGATCACGATCGGCCCCGGCATGGACCAGCTCGACGGCGGCGTCGCCGGCGGCACCGCCGCACGCGCGGATTATTTCGCCCATCGCTACCACCAGCCGGGTGACGCCTTCGACGACAGCTGGGACATGGCCGGCCCGACCGCCGACACCCGCACCGTCTATCGCCTGGCCGAAGCGCTCGCCAATGGCGAGACCTGGCCGGCATGGGATGCGGACAGCGAGTTCAGCGCGCGGCGGGTGACGAGTGATGCGGCGCGGGCAGCGCTGGCGCAGTGACAAATAGCCCTCCCCCGTCTTCGCGGGGGAGGGTTGGGTGGGGGTGATCCATCAGACATCGGAAAAAATGATTCGCGTGTCAGCGTTATCGCTAACGCGCGACCAGTTCTGTCCGCAGGCGGGGCGTTTACCTCCATCCCAGCCTTCCCCCGTAAACGGGGGAAGGAGAAAATCCTCAGACCGCGACCAGCCGCACCCGCGCGAAATTGCGCTTGCCGACCTGCAGCACGCCTTCGAAGCCGGGCTTGAACTCCACGCCCGCGTCGTCGACCACCGCGCCGTCGACCTTGACCGCGCGTTCTTTCAGCTTACGGCTAGCTTCCGAGTTGCTCGGGGTGATCCCGGCGGCCGTCAGCAGCGCACCGATGCGCAGGCCTTCCGCCGGCACGGTCACGTCCTGCAACGGCAGCAGCGACACGTCGCCTTCGCCGGTGATCGCGACCTGCCAGCCGGCGATCGCGGTCGCGGCCGCGGCGGCATCGTGGAAGCGCGTGGTGATCTCGCGCGCCAGGCGCAGTTTCACGTCGCGCGGGTTCAAGGTGCCGGCTTCGACCTGCGCCTTCAGCGCCTTCGCCTCCTCGATGCCGATGTCGAAGCTCAGCAGTTCGATCCAGTCCCACATCAGGTCGTCGCCGATCTTCATGGTCTTGTTGACCATGTCGATCGCGGGTTCGGTCACGCCGATGTAGTTGCCGAGCGACTTGGACATCTTGGCCACGCCGTCCAGCCCCACCAGCAGCGGCATCGTCAGCACCACCTGTGCCGGCTGGCCGTGACTTTCCTGCAGGCCGCGGCCCATCAGCAGATTGAATTTCTGGTCGGTGCCGCCGCATTCGACATCCGCCTTGAGCGCGACGGAGTCGTAGCCCTGGACCAGCGGGTAGAGGAACTCGTGGATCGCGATCGGTTGCTGGCCGGCGTAGCGCTTGGCGAAATCGTCGCGCTCGAGCATCCGCGCCACGGTGTGCGAGGACGCGAGGCGGATCATGTCGGCCGCGCCCATCGCGCCGAACCACTCGGAGTTGAAGCGGACTTCGGTCTTCGCCGCGTCCAGCACCTTGAACACCTGCGCCTTGTAGGTCTCCGCATTCGCCAGCACGTCCTCGCGCGACAGCGACTTGCGGGTCGCGCTCTTGCCCGACGGGTCGCCGATCATCCCGGTGAAGTCGCCGATCAGGAAGATCACCTGGTGGCCGAGGTCCTGGAACTGGCGCAGCTTGTTGAGCAGCACCGTGTGGCCCAGATGCAGGTCCGGCGCCGTCGGGTCGAAACCGGCCTTGATCCGCAGCGGGCGGCCGAGTTTCAGGCGCGCTTCGAGCTCGTCACGCTTGAGGATCTCGTCCGTGCCGCGGGCGATCAGATCGAGGGGAGCGGTGGCGGGCTGCAGGGACATCGGTGCGGGGATCTCGTGGCTGGTTGGAAAGTGAATGCGGACGCGCCGGGTTAAGGCTTCGTTATCCGGTGAACGGAGCAAAAATTCGAGTCCGGTCAGGTATTTGACGCATGGACCTCACGTCTCTATGTTACCCCGCTGACACGCCGTTCACGCCATCCGGACCCGCCCACGATGACGACTTCCGTCCCGCCGCCCCAGGCCGACGCGCACCACCAGCAGGTGCTCCACGACAACCTGCAGGCTGCGGCCCGGAACAGGCAACAGGAACAGGCATCGCGCCTGCGGCTGTATCCCGGTCGCTGGACGCGCCGTGACTGGGGCCACGCCAGCCTCTTCGCCACGCTCGGCGTCCTCGTCGTCGCGCTGGTACCCGGTGTCTCGCAGGCCATGCGCGGCGATGCGCAGCCGCAGCACGATCTGGTGACGATGTCGCTGGCGCTGCCGCCGCTGACCGCCAAGCAGCGCACTGCGCAGCAGACCCACGACAACTGGCAGCTGGTCACCGTCGAACGCGGCCAGACGCTGGGCTCGATCTTCTCCGATCTCGATCTGCCGGCCTCGACGATGCACCGCATCCTCGAACTGTCCGATGCCAAGGCCAAGCTGACGCGCATGCGTCCGGGCACCGAACTGGGCTTCGACCTCACCGCCGACGGCACGCTCAGCAAGCTGCGCTACGACCGCAGCGACACCGAACGCGTCGAGCTGAGCCTGATCGGCGACACCGTTCGCGAAGAAGTCGTCGAGCGTCCGGTCGAGATCCGCAACGTCGTCATCACCGGTGAAGTGGGCCGCTCGCTGTTCCATTCGGCGCGCAAGCTGGGCCTGTCGGGCGCGAACATCAACACGCTGACCGACGAAGTCTTCAAGTACGACATCGACTTCAACACCGACGTCACCCAGACCGACCGCTTCAGCGTCGTCGTCGAGCAGGTCTGGCGCGAAGGCGAACTGATCCGCAGCGGCCCGGTGCAGGCCGCGGTGTTCACCGCGAAGGGCAAGCCCTTCAGCGCGTTCCGCTACGAGCAGGACGGCAAGGCCGAGTACTACAACGCCGACGGCCGCCCGCTGAAGAAGAGCTTCATCCGCATGCCGATCCAGTACGCGCGCCTGAGTTCGCGTTTCGGCAGCCGTCGTCATCCGGTGCTGGGCACGATGCGCATGCACAAGGGCGTCGACTACGCCGCGCCGACCGGCACGCCGATCATGGCCGCCGGCGATGCGCGCGTGCAGTTCCGCGGCGTGCAGGGCGGCTACGGCAACACCGTGGTGCTCGACCACGGCCGCGGCCACACCACGCTGTATGCGCACATGTCGCGCTTCGGCAACATCCGCCAGGGCCAGCGCGTCGCGCAGGGCACGGTGATCGGCTACGTCGGCACTACCGGCCTGTCGACCGGTCCGCATCTGCATTACGAATTCCGCGTCAATGGTGCGCACCGCAATCCGCTGCAGCACACGATGCCCGAGCCTGACCCGCTCAGCGGCGCCGCGCTGGCGCAGTTCCGTCAGCAGACCGGCCCCGCGCTCGCCCGCATCCGTGAAGTCGAGAACGTGATCTACGCGCAGGTGCCGGCCAAGCCGGATCCCGACTGGCAGGTGGCGAACGCCGCACGGCCCGGCAACGGCCGCGGCTGATCCGCCTGACACGCCCGGCTCCGGCCGGGCGTTTCGTTTGCACTCTCCTTACCTCCGACGCTGACGCCATGTCCGATCTGTTCCTCGGCCTGATTTCGGGCACCAGCGCGGACGGCATCGACGCGGCGATCGTCCGCTTCGACGACCGCGCCGACGGCACGCTGCACGCGCAGCTGCGCTTCGGCGCGACCTATCCCTGGGATCCCGCGCTGCGTGCGCGCCTGGTCGCGCTCGGCCAGCAGGCCGCGTCGCTGACGCTCGACGATGTCGGCGAACTCGATGTCCTGATCGCCGATGCGTTCGCCGACGCTGCGCTCGCTGCGATCGCCGATGCCGGCCTCACCGCAGCCGATATCGCCGCACTCGGTTCGCATGGCCAGACGCTGCGCCATCGCCCCTATGGACGCGACGGTGACGGCCGAGCGCCGTTCACCCTGCAGCTGGGCGACGGCGCGCGCATCGCCGAACGCACCGGCGTGGCGACGGTCGCCGATTTCCGCCGCCGCGATGTCGCCGCCGGCGGACATGGCGCACCGCTGCTGCCCGCGCTGCATGCGGCGCTGCTGTCGCGGCCGGGCGAGGACCGCGCGGTGCTCAATCTCGGCGGCATCGCCAATCTGACCCTGCTGCCGGGTGACGGCGGCCCGGTGCGCGGCTTCGACACAGGCCCGGCCAACGGGCTGATGGATGCGTGGTGCCTGCGCCACACGGGCGACGCCTTCGATCGCGATGGCACCCTGGCCGCAAGTGGTCGCGTCGACACCGCCTTGCTCGCGCGGCTGCGCGCCGAGCCGTGGTTCGCCGCGCCGCCGCCCAAGTCCACCGGACGCGACCAGTTCCATCTCGACTGGGTCGAGGCCGCGCTGCAGGGCTTTGAGGCCATCGCCGATGTCCAGGCCACGCTGCTCGCGCTCAGCGTGGCGACGGTCGTTGATGCCTTGCACGCGACCCAGCCGGGCACCGCGCGGGTGATCGGCTGCGGCGGCGGCGTGCACAACGGCGCGCTGATGCGCGCACTGGGCGAGGCGCTGCCGGGCGCCGTCGTGGAATCGAGCGCCGCGCACGGACTCGATCCGGATCATGTCGAGGCGATGGGTTTCGCGTGGCTGGCGCGGCAGACCGTGCTCGGGCGGCCGGGCAATCTGCCGTCGGTCACCGGTGCGGCAGGGCCGCGCGTGCTCGGGGTCGTGCATCCGGCCTGAGTCGTCTGGCGACAGGCGTGACCCGGTTCGCTGCGCTCTATCCATCCTGCGGATGGCGCTGCGCCCATGATTCCTGTGCGGGAGCGCGCTTGCGCGCGATGGGCTCCCTTGGAAAAGTGGCATCGCGCGCAAGCGCGCTCCCACAGGAAGGCTGTCGCCTCAGCTTGCCGCCTGCTGCGCAGGTCCGCGCCCGATCAGCGCGAAGGTGTCATCGGGAATCTGTTCCAGCGCGCCGATCGCCGCGGCCAGCACGCCGTCCTCGGCCGGGTCGAAGGTCGAGCGTTCGTCGCCGACGCTGGCGCGCAGGCCCTGTTCGAGCAGGAACCGCAGCGTGCGGGCCTGGCCCCAGCCCTGCGTCTGCGCATAGGCGTTGATGCGCTCGAGCAGCGCGGGGTCGAGATCCCTGAGGACGAGTTCGGTCATGGTGCAGCGTTCCCGGTGGCCGCGTGCTGCGGTGAGGCTTCTTTGATAAACCGCCAAAGCCACGCAAGCAAGAGCAAGGTCGGTACAACGGTCAGTGCGCTGATCACGAAAAACGTGCTGTAGGAGGTTGCTTCCACGAGGTAACCGGATACGCCCCCGGCGAACTTGCCTGGAAGATTGGCCAGCGAGACCAGCAGCGCGAACTGGGTCGCAGTGAAGTTGCGGTCGGTCAGCGAAGACATGAACGCGATCAGCACCACACCGGCAAAGCCTTGGAACAGGTTGTCGGCACTGATGGCCGCGTAGAACGCCCAGATCTGCCCCGGATACTGCGCCATCAGCACGAAGGCCAGATTCGACAGCGCAACGCCGATCGCCGCCACCAGCAACATGCGACGGAAGCCGAATGCCGCGACGGCGATACCGCCAGCGAACGCGCCGGCAATGCCCATCCACACGCCGAACAGTTTGGACACCGTCGCGATGTCGGACTTGGAGTAGCCCGAGTCGAGATAGAACGGCCCCGACATCACCCCGATCACCTGATCCGGAAACTTGAACAGACCGACGAACAGCAGAAGCGCCAGGCCCAGCGCCACACCGTTGCCGGTAAAGAAGCTTGCAAAGGGCTGCCAGAACGCACCGATGAAATCGATCCGTCGTACCACCGTCGATTCCGGCGCAACCGGCTCCCTGCAGAGCAGCGTCGCCGCGATCGGCAACAGCATCAGCGACGCCATCGCGAGGTAGGCCCAGATCCAGCCACGGTACTCAGCGAGGTAGAGCGCGCCCGCACCGGCCAGGATCAGACCGAAGCGGTAGCCCAGCGTGTACGTCGCCGCAAGCGCGGCCTGCGCATTCGCAGGGGCCACTTCGATCCGGTAAGCGTCGACGACCGAGTCCTGGGTTGCACCCGCGAACGATGCGAGCAGCACCCAGCCGACCAGCGGGCCGACGCCCAGATCAGGCCGGGTAAAGGCCAGCGCCACCAGGGCCAGCATCACCACGACCTGCGAAACCAGCAACCAGGAACGGCGTCGGCCGAGAAACGCCGTCAATGGAAACGCGTAACGGTCGATCAACGGCGCCCACAGGAACTTCAGCAGGTAGAAGAAGCTCGCCAGACTGATCAGGCCGATGCTGCCCAGGTCCAGTCCCACGTCGCGCAGACGCGTCGACAAGGTCTGCGAGGCGATCAACAGGAACGGCAGGCCACTGCCAAAGCCGAGGAACAGCATCGTCATTGCGGACGGCGTGGCGAACGCGCGACGGATCCCGCGCCAGCCCTTGTATGACACCGGCGCGTCGACGCCGCCTGACGCAGCGCTCACGCGCGGTAGTCCACGACCAGCGGGGCGTGATCGGAGAAGCGCGGCTCGGGATGCACGGCGACCGAGCGCACGCGGTCACGCAGCGACGGGGTGATGAACTGGTAGTCGATCCGCCACCCCACGTTGTTGGCGCGCGCGGCGCCGCGGTTGCTCCACCAGGTGTACTCGGCCGCCTCGGGTCGCAGCACGCGCAGCGCGTCGAGCCAGCCGGTCGCGGGCGGTTCGACCAGACCATCGCCGCAGGCATCGCCGATCATGCCGTTGAGCCACGCACGCTCGGGCGGCGTGCAGCCGGAATTCTTCTGGTTGCTGGTCCAGTTCTTGATGTCGTGGCGCGCGCGCACGATGTTCCAGTCGCCGCACAGCACGTAATCGCGACCGCTGGCCAGCCACTCGTCGAGGATGGGTTTCAGCCAGTCCATGACCTCGAACTTGAAGCCCTGGCGCAGATCGCCCGAAGAACCCGACGGAATGTAGAACGACACCACGCTGAGGTTGCCGAAGCGCGCTTCGATATAGCGGCCTTCCTCGTCGAACGGGGCCCAGCCGAGCGAGGTGCGGATCTCGTCGGGTTCGCGCCGGGCATAGATCGCCACGCCGCTGTAGCCCTTCTTGGTGCTCGCGTCGCGGAACCAGGCCTTGTAGCCCTCGGGCAGGAAGTCCGCATGCAGGCCCGACTCGCCGAGCAGCTGATGTTCCTGCGCCTTGGTTTCCTGCATGCACAGCACGTCGGCGTCCTGGGCGACGAACCAGTCGAAGAAGCCCTTTTTCGCGGCGGAGCGCACGCCATTGGCGTTGAAGCTGACGATTTTCATGCAGACCGGATCCACGTGTGCCGGCGCCAAGCCTAACGGATTCGTGCTGACCGCCCGACCTCCGCGGCGCGTATCCTCCGCCGATGTCGTCGGGCCCGCTGCCGTGTGTTGTCATCGCCTCGACCCCACAGGCCGAGGCCGCGCGCCGCCTGTTGCTTACCGCGACGCAGACCGTCTACGCGGGCGACATCGCCTTCAATGTCGACAACGCCATGGCCGCGCCGGACAGCGACGCGATGGTCGTGCTGCTGGGTGATGTGGTCATCGGGTTCTATCGTCTCGATTACCCGACCATTGCGTTCAAGAAGCAGGTCGTCGACCGGCGCACGGTGACGCTGCGGGCGTTCGCGCTGGATGTGGCGTGGCAAGGGCGCGGCCTCGGACTGCCGACGCTCGCTGCCTGCTGCGCGGATCTGGCGCTGCGGCATCCCGAACGGGCGACGCTGGCGCTGAACGTGCATGCCGCCAATACCACCGCCGTGCACCTGTACCGGCGCGCCGGGTTTGTCGATGGCGGCGTGATCATGCGGGGCGGTCGCGGCGGCCCTCAACACCTGATGTTGCGTGCACTGGGCGTGGGACAATGAACGCCATGACCGACCATCGCACCCGTTTCCTGCAGCTCGCCCTCGCGGCCGACGCCCTGCGCTTCGGCGAGTTCACGCTGAAGTCCGGCCGCGTCAGTCCGTATTTCTTCAATGCCGGGCGCTTCGATTCCGGTCTCGCCATCGCCACGCTGGCCGGCTGCTACGCCGATGCGCTGGACGCGGCCGGGGTCGAGTTCGATCTGCTGTTCGGCCCGGCCTACAAGGGCATTCCGCTGGCGACCGCACTGGCCTGCGAATACGCGCGCCGCGGCCGCGACCTGCCGGTCGCGTACAGCCGCAAGGAAGCCAAGGCGCATGGCGAAGGCGGGGTGCTGGTCGGCGCGCCATTGGCTGGACGCCGGGTGCTGATCGTCGACGACGTGATCACCGCCGGCACCGCAATCCGCGAGGCGCTGGGCCAGATCACCGACGGTGGCGGTACGGTGGCCGGTATCGTCATCGCCCTTGATCGCCAGGAGCGCGTGGCCGACGACAGCCCGGAGTCCGCCGCGCAGCGCGTCGCGCGTGAGCAGGACGTGCCGGTGGTGGCCATCGCCGGGCTGTCCGATCTGCTTGCATTTGTCGGACAGAGCGCGACACTGGAGACGGAGCGCGATCGCCTGCTGGCCTACCGGGCACGACATGGCAGCGACGCCACACGCTGATTCAACGCTTCGGGCCGTCAGGGGGACGGACGACATGCATCTCTCGATCCGATTGATGGGCGGGTTGCTGCTGGCCTGCATCGCCACCGGCGCCGTTGCGCAGAAGCCCGGCGCCGACCGCAAGGTCTATTGCTGGAACGAAGGCGGCCGCCGCGTGTGCGGCGATGCATTGCCGGCGTCGGCGGTGGATGCCGAACGGACCGAGATCAGCGCCCGCAGCGGCATGGCCACCGCGCACGTCGGGCGCGCGTTGACCGCCGAGGAGCGCACGGCCGCCGCCGCCGCCGCGCAGCAGGCCAGGCTCGCTGCCGAAGCCGCGGCCCTGCGTCAGCGTCAGGAACTGGCGATGGTCGAGTCCTACGCGACCGAAGCCGACCTGCGCCGCGCCTACGGCGAGCGCATCGTGCTGGTGGACGAGGCGCTCAAGACCTCGCGCATGGGCGTCGACAATCTGCGCAGGAGTCTGCTGTCGCTGCTGCGCCAGGCTGGCGAGCGCGAACTGGCCGGCCAGGCCGTCGCCAAACCGCTGGCCGACAGCATCCGCGGCCAGCACACCGATCTGCAGCGGCAGCTGGCGGTCCTCGACCAGCAACTGGTCGAACAGGCCGCGCTGGGCGGCGATCTGCAGGCGGCGCTGACCCGCTACCGCGAACTCAAGCAGTCCGCCGCCACCGCGCGCGACTGACCGCGACGCCGCGCGGGTTCGCGTGGGCACCCGCGACCGGTATCCTCTCGGGCTTGCCCCCCGCGCAGCAAAAACGCCGTGTCCGATCCGATTTCCGCCCTCCTCCTCGGCATCATCGAGGGGCTCACCGAATTCCTGCCCGTCTCCAGCACTGGTCACCTGCTGATCGCCCAGCACTGGCTCGGCGCGCGCTCGGACTTCTTCAACATCGTCATCCAGGCCGGCGCGATCCTCGCGACGCTGCTGGTGTTCCGCCAGCGCATCTGGCAGCTGACGACGGGCCTCGGCAACCGCGAGCACCGCGACTATTCGATGAAGATCGCAGTCGCATTCCTGGTCACCGCGCTGGTCGGCCTGCCGGTGCGCATGGCCGGCTGGGAACTGCCGGAAACCGTCACGCCGGTCGCCTGGGCGCTGATCATCGGCGGCATCTGGATGCTGGCGGCCGAATACTTCGCCGAAAAGCGCGGCGACAACACGCATGTGACGTGGACGGTGGCGGTCGCGGTCGGTCTGGCGCAGGTGGTGGCCGGGGTGTTTCCCGGCACCTCGCGCTCGGCGACGACGATCTTCCTCGCGATGCTGCTGGGCCTGAGCCGGCGTTCGGCTGCGGCCGAGTTCGCGTTCCTCGTCGGCATTCCGACGATGTTCGCCGCCAGTGCCTACGCGTTCCTGGAACTGTGGATGGACCAGGGCCTGGGCGAAGAAGCCTGGGGCGATGTCGCGATAGCGTTCGTCGCGGCGATGGTCACCGGCTTCATCGTCGTGAAGTGGCTGCTCGGCTACATCAAGCGGCACCGCTTCACCGGCTTTGCGATCTATCGCATCGCGCTGGGTGCGGGGCTGCTGCTGTGGATGCCGTCGGGCTTCTGAACCTGTCCAATGGCCTGCTGCGCTTGCCAGCTGGCGCGCGTGCGGTGCTCGAAAGAACTGCCTTCAGGCGGTTCTAGACAGCAGTTTCTGCTGGCCCGAAGGGTGGCCGCCAACGGCGGCCACAAATGCTCACGTACCACTTGTACGCTGCGCTTCCTGCGCTCCGCCACACGCCATCTGGCTGCGCTCGCGACGGCCCTTGAACAGGTCCGCGCAGAGCGTTTACGGCAACCGGAAAAACGTCGCGGCTGTCGCCGTCGTCGCTTCGGCGGTGACCGCGACGTCCTCGCTGCGATCGCGCGCAAGTTCCTCGACGATGTGCGGCAGGAACGCCGGCTCGTTGCGGCGGTCCTTGGGCAGCGGCCTGAGCGTGCGCGGCAACAGATAGGGCGCGTCGGTCTCCACCATCAGCCGGTTGGCCGGAATATTGGGTACCAGTTCGCGTAGATGCTGGCCGCGGCGCTCGTCGCACAGCCAGCCGGTGATGCCGATGTGCCAGTCGCGGTCGAGGCACTCGAACAGCTCGCGCTTGCCGGCGGTGAAACAGTGCACGACGGCCGGGCCGATCTGCCCTTCGAACTCGCGCATGATCGCGACGAAGTCGTCGTGCGCGTCGCGCTGGTGCAGGAACAGCGGTTTGCCGGTCTCGACCGCGATCTGCAGCTGCCGTTCGAAGGCCTTGCGCTGCGCGGGGCGCGGCGAGAAATCACGGAAATAGTCGAGGCCGCATTCGCCGACCGCGACGACTTCCGGATGCGCCAGCAGCGCACGCATTTCGGCATCGCATTCCGCGGTGTATTCCACCGCGTGATGCGGATGTACGCCTGCCGTCGCGTACAGAAACCCCGGATGCGCCTGCGCCAGTTCGAGCGCCCTGGGCGAATGTTCGCGGCTGGCCCCGGTGATCACCATGCGCAACACACCTGCGTCGCGCGCGCGCTGCAGTACCGCGTCGCGATCGTGATCGAAGCTGTCGTGGGTCAGGTTGGCGCCGATGTCGATCAGCTGCATGGCGGACTGCGGGCAACGTGGGGGCGTGCATTGTAGACGGCGGGCTTGCCCGGGCTTTGAAGCCCTCCCCCGTTCACGGGGGAGGGTTGGGTGGGGGCGAACCTTCAGTGCCCGGACAGCCAGAACCGGGTGTCTTCTGCATGCCTCGAAACCAGAGACGTTCTACTCCTGATCCTTTGCCCCCACCCAACCCTCCCCCGCATCCGGGGGAGGGCTTCAAGCGCCCCCACGCGTTCGAATGCTCAATCCAACAACTGGCAACTTGCCGGTGTGGTGCTCTCGAACAGCGCGCGTGTCGCCCATTGCGGCTGGTCGATGAAGGGGTTGCGGTTGCCCTGGAAGCTGAAGACCACTTCGTTGCGTGCCTGCTCGCGTGCATCCGGCGGATCGGCCTGGTGCCAGGCGAGCAGCGTCGACAGCAGGCCCATGTAGGCCGGCGATGCCGATGTCGCGACGATGCGGCTGCGGTCGTCGGTGAGTTCCAGGTCGGGCTCGGATTGCCCCGTCGTCGGATGCACGCCGCCTTCATAGCGGATTGCCATGTACAGCACCGCGCGGGCGATGTCGCCCTTGCGATGGCCCCAGACCTGGAAGCCGCTGGCGTTGGTCCAATTGGAGTTGCCCGGGAACAGGCCCGTGCCACCGCCGATGCCGTGGTTCGCTTCGGTCGCGCGTTCGCTGCAGTTGGCGGACGCCGTACAGTCGGCCAGCGACTTGTTGCCGCGCGCCGAATTGTGGTCGGTGTCGCTGAGATAGAGCATGTGCGCATCGGTGTGCGGCGCGTTCGGCAGGCCTTTGTCGCCGCTGGTCGATGGGAAACCGAGCGACTTGGGCCAGGTGTGTTCGCGGTTGTAGGTCAGCCCGCTGCCGGTGCCCGCACGGCTGCTGCCCTTGGTGTAGCTGCGGTTGCGGTAGACATCGAGCACCTTGCCGCTGTCTCCCGGATCCTCGTCGGCGATCTCGAGAATCGTCCACGTGTTCGTGGTGCCGCCGCTGTAGGGATACGAGGTGTGCCCACGGATCGTCTGGTGCAGGGAACAGCGCAGCTGCCCGGGGCTGCTGGTGTTGACGCGTGCGTAGTAGCCGGTGCCGCCACCTCCGTCTCCATTACTCGCGACAGTGAACGCGACGACGGTATCGACTGCCGGCGACAGGCCGTCGGCATCGGTGACCCCGTTCGCGTGGACCGTCAGCGTGCAGGCCTCGCCGGCATGCAGCGCGGTGCCGGTGCCGATCGCGAAGTTGCTGCCGCTGCCCGCATGGTCGAGCGTCACCGCGCCCGAGGTCGCGCACTGCAGCGCGAACGCGCCGTTGGCGAGCGTGACCGTTTCGCTGAAGGACACCGACAGATCGCCGGCTGCCGGGAAATCGGATGCGCCGCTGGCCGGCGTGGTGGCGGTGATCGACGGCGGCGTGGTGTCACTGTCACCGCCACTGCTACCAAAGGTCTGGCCGGCGTTGCAGGCACCGAAACTCTGCGCCGACGATGGCGTCCAGTCGAAGTCGGCAGCGTTGCTGCCGGTGCCGGTCAGCTGCAACGACGTGCCGACCGGTGCATTCGAGCTTTCCGACACCGGCAGGTTCTGGCTGGTCTCGCCGGCGGCAGGACCGTCGGCGGCGACGATCGTGCCTTCGTAGCTGACGAACTGCACCACGTTGCCGGCGCCGTCGACCAGTGCGATGCCGTCGTTGGGGCCGTTCTGCAGGCCGTCACGCGGCCAGGTCATCGTGGCGATGTCGACGCTCGTGCCGCAGCTGCGCGACTGTCCGGCCGGTACCGCGAAGTTGCCGTACTGCTTCGCCGCGTTCGGCGTGTTGCTGCCGTTGTACAGCCACACGCGATAGGCCGAGAGATCCTCGCCCGCGGTCGCGACGATCTCGATCGCCTCGCCGACATCCGCGCCCGTGTTGTCGTAGTGCAACTCGTTGATGAAGACTTCGGCGAACGCGGCAGGCGCGGTTGCGGACAGGCCGCAGGCGAGCAGCAGGGCATACGGAAGGAGCGGACGATGGCGCATGGTGGTTCCGGCTGCGGGGTCGCGGCAGAGTCTGGCGGCCATCGACGCAGACCGACACCCGGGGCAAACCCTTGCACGCGCACGTCGACGCGAATGCGTGACGTCGTTAGCCTGTGCGCCGTGACGCAGACCGCTCCGCCGACGTTTCCCATCACAGCCCTGTTGCCGGAGATCCTCGGCAGCCTCGCCGCGCATCCGCGCCTGGTGCTCGAAGCGCCGCCGGGCGCGGGCAAGACCACGCAGGTGCCGCTGGCGCTGCGCGATGCACCGTGGCTCGGCGACAGGAAAATCGTGATGCTGGAACCACGCCGCGTCGCGGCGCGTTCGGCGGCGACGTTCATGGCGCGCCAGCTCGGCGACGAGGTCGGTGGCCTTGTCGGCTATCGCATCCGCTTCGAGCAGCGCATCAGCGCGCGCACGCGGATCGAGGTCGTCACCGAGGGCATCCTCACGCGGATGCTGCAGGACGATCCGGAACTGGGCGACGTCGGCGCGCTGCTGTTCGACGAATTCCACGAACGCCATCTCGCCGGCGATCTCGGCCTCGCACTCGCACGCGATGTGCACGCCGGTCTGCGCGAGGACCTGCGACTGCTGGTGATGTCGGCGACGCTCGACGGCGCGCGCATCGCGCAGTGGCTCGACGCGCCACGGCTGTCGAGCGCGGGCCGCAGCTTTCCGGTCGAGATATCGCATGCACCGCCCAAGCGCGACGAAGCACTCGAACACCAGGTGCGTCGCGTGCTCGTCGATGCGCTGGCGACGCAGCCAGGTGACGCGTTGGTATTCCTGCCGGGCCAGCGCGAGATCGCACGCTGTCGTGCGCAACTCGAAGCGGCGTTGCCGGGCGATGTCGAACTTTTGGCGCTGCATGGCGAACTGCCGGTCGACGCGCAGACGCATGTGCTGCAGCCATCGACCGATGGCCGTCGCCGCGTGGTGCTGGCGACCAACGTCGCCGAGAGCAGCGTGACGTTGCCCGGCGTGCGCATCGTCGTCGACAGCGGCCAGGCGCGCGAGCCGCGTTTCGATCCCAACAGCGGGTTTTCGAGATTGGAGATCGTCGCGATCTCGCAGGCCTCGGCCGATCAGCGCGCGGGCCGCGCGGGGCGTGTCGCTTCGGGTGTCGCGCTGCGGCTGTGGCCGGAATCGCAGCGACTGGAACCGCAACGGCGCCCGGAAATCGCGCAGGTCGATCTGGCCGCGCTCGCACTCGAACTCGCCGCCTGGGGCGATCCTTCGCTGGCATTTCCCGACCCGCCGCCGGCTGGCGCGATGGGCGCCGCGCACGATCTGCTGCAACGTCTCGATGCGCTCGATACACGCGGTGCGATCACCCCGACCGGACGCCGCATGCTCGCGCTCGGCACGCATCCCCGGCTCGCGGCGATGCTGCTGGCAGGCGCGGATGCTGGCGAACGCGCGCTCGCGTGTGACCTGTGCGCATTGCTCGAAGCACGCGATCCATTGCGGCCGTTGCCGGGCGCAGCGCGCTCGGATGGCGTGGCTGCGCGCTGGCAGGCGCTGGCCGCGTTCCGCAGCGGACGTGCGCCCGCCGATGCACAGCGCGGCGCGCTGGCCGCAATCGATGCGGCCGCGAAGCAATGGCGACGACGCCTGAAGCTCGACGCCGCGCCACCGTCCTCCGCATCGGCGCACGTGCTCGGCGATCTGCTCGCCCATGCGTTTCCCGATCGCATCGGCTATCGCCACGCGCGTGATGATGCGCGCTACACCCTCAGCAACGGCCGCATGGCACGCCTGTTCGACGACAGCACGCTGCGTGGCGAAGCATGGATCGTCGCCAGCGAGTTGCGCCACGAGGCGAAGGACGCGCTGCTGCTGCGCGGCGCACCGGTCGACGAAGCGCGGTTGCGCCGGCAATGGCCCGAACGCTTCACCGATGCCGACGAAACGCGCTGGGACGCGGAGCGGCGCGCGCTGGTCGGGATGCGCGTGCGCCGCTTCGACGGCATCGTGCTCGACGCGCGCGCCAATGGTCGCGTTGATCCGGCGCAAGCCGCGCAGGCGCTGAGCGATGCGGTCGGCGCGCTCGGCCTCGACGTCCTGCCGTGGCGCGATGGTCTGCGGCAATGGCAGGCGCGTGTGCAGGCGGTGCGCGCGTGGATGCCCGGACTCGCATTGCCCGACCTCTCGGACGCGGCACTGCTGGCGACGCGCGATGCGTGGTTGCGGCCCGCGTTCGCCGGCATCACCCGGCTCGATGCACTCGGCGCGGACGCACTGGCTGACGCGTTGCAGAACCAGCTGGACTGGTCGCTGCGCCAGCAGCTTGACCGTCTCGCCCCGGTGCGGATTACCGTGCCGTCGGGCATGGCGCGCGCGATCGACTACGCGATCGAGGCCGACGGCACGCCCGCGCCGCCGGTGCTCGCGGTCAAGCTGCAGGAACTGTTCGGCCTGGCGAAGACGCCGACCGTCGCCGACGGCCGCGTGCCACTGACGATCCATCTGCTGTCGCCTGCCGGCCGCCCGCTGCAGGTCACGCGTGACCTCGCCGGCTTCTGGGAGCGGACGTATCCTGAGGTGCGCAAGGAAATGAAGGGGCGGTATCCGAAACATCCGTGGCCCGAAGACCCTTGGAACGCACCGGCAACGCATCGCGCAAAGCCGCGCGGGACCTGAGGCTCATAGATCCTGACCCGTGGCGACGGTGCGACATGACCGTGGCGGTGGGATGTGCGTGGCGCGGCCGGATGACCCCTGGAACGCACCGGCGACGCATCGCGCGAAACCGCGTGGGACCTGACGCCTCAGACGCCCGTTTGCAGAACGTCAGCACAATGGGTGCCTCGGTTTCCACAGCGCTCACGCCAGATCGACAGCCGGTAGCGAAGACTCCCCCATCCCACATCGGACATCCGAGGTCATTCCATGAGCAAGTTCGAAGCGTTGTCCGACAAGGCACTGTCGCTGGTTGGCCAGGCAGGCGACAGCCTGCGCCATGCGATTCCCGATTCCGCCGAGAAGTGGCTGCAGACGGGTGTCGCGATCGGCGCAGCGCGCACCGGCACCAAGCTGGCCGGTGGCTTTCTGCGCCGCAATCCGGCCATCCTCGCCGCGTCTGCGATCGGCGTCGGCCTGGTCTGGGTTGCGGCCCGTCAGTACAAGAAGCGCAAGGAGAACGGCGCTGTCGAAGGCAGCTCGCGCCGGATCGAGCCGACCCGCGCACCGGCGCGCAAGCGCACCACGGCGCGTCGCGGCGCGGCGGCATCGAACAGCGAAGACTGAGTCAAAGGATCATCCGTGCGCTGGCCATGCGGCCAGGCACAGGTCGACCGGACGCGGGCCTCGGGCCCGCGTTTTTCATGTCTGATCGTCCTGCCGCTCTTCGTTCGCGGCGGGGCGTTCCGCATCCGCGGACATCTGCGGCAGCTCGATGATGAATCGCGCGCCACCGCCTTCGCGGTCCTCGTACCAGAGCTGGCCACCGAGGTCGACGATGATCTGCTTGGCCAGCGACAGGCCCAGACCACTGGAGCGGCCATCGTCCTTGTCAGCGTGGGCGAGGCGCTGGAACGGCCGGAACAGCGCGTGCTGCTGGTCGCGGGCGATGCCGGGGCCGCGGTCTTCAACCAGCAGCTGCCAGAAGCCCACGCCGCCGCCACGCAGCGAGATGTCGACGTTGCTGTCGGGCGCGTACTTGATCGCGTTGGTGATCAGGTTCTCGCAGACCTGGCGCAGCACCAGCCCGTCGATCGCGACCATCGGCGCCGCATCGGGCGCCCGCGCCTGCAGTTGCACGCCGCGATCCTCGAACTGCATGCCGTAGCGCGCGACGATCCAGTCCAGTACATCGCGCAGCCCCGTGGACTGCGCGGCCTCGGCGGCCTTGCGCGAGGTGTCCTGGGTTTCGAGATAGCGACGGATGTAACCGAGCGCGTCTTCGGCGCTCTCGTGGATCATCTTGTGATAGCGCGGAATGCGCTCGGGCCGGGTCTCGTTCTTGACCAGCATGTCGCTGGCGAACCAGATGCTCGACAGCGGATTCTTCAGATCGTGGGCGACCAGGTTCACCAGCTCCTGGCGTTCGCGCGCGATGCGCTCGAGGCGGTCGCGGGTCTGCTTGAGGCCGACGTGTGCGTTGACGCGCGCAAGCAGCTCCTCGGGCATGAAGGGCTTGGTGACGTAATCGACCGCGCCGGCGTCGAATGCGCGCAGCAGCAGTTCGCGATCCTGGGCGACGGTGAGGAACACCACCGGCAGGCGCAGCAGGTCCGGGTTCTGCTTGATCCTGGCGAGCAGCGCGAAGCCGTCCATGTTCGGCATCAGCATGTCGAGCAGCAGCAGGTCGGGCTGGCGCGATTCGAGCATCGCCAATGCCTCGGCGCCATCGGGCGCGGTCTGCACTTCGTAACCGTGACGGCTCAGCAGCGAACTGACGACACGCAGATTCGCAGGCTGGTCATCGACGACAAGGATGCGACCGCTGGCGTTTGCAGAGTTCGGCATTGGCTTCCGGGGTGGCCCCGAACGGGGAGTGGGCGACACGCTATACAGGCATGCGATCCACTGGGCACGTTACCAGAAACCCGGCGGACTGCGGACTTGGCCCGGACCGTCTATGCCCTTAAAGCGCCCGCCAGGTGCCGGGCGCCAGGGTGTCCAGCGCCCAGTTGCCGATCGCCACCCGCACCAGCCGCAGCGTGGGCAGGCCCACCGCGGCGGTCATGCGTCGCACCTGGCGGTTGCGGCCCTCGTGGATGGTCAGTTCCAGCCAGGCATCGGGCACGGTTTTGCGGAAGCGCACTGGCGGATCGCGCGGCCACAGCACGGGCGGCGGGTCGAGCAGCATCGCCTGCGCCGGGCGGGTCGGGCCGTCGTTCAGCGTGACGCCATCGCGCAGTGCCTGCAGCTGGTCCGGAGACGGCGTGCCTTCCACCTGCACCCGGTAGGTCTTGGGCAGCTTGTGGCGAGGATCAGTGATGCGGTGGGCCAGCGGGCCGTCGTCGGTCAGCAGCAGCAGGCCTTCGCTGTCGTGGTCGAGCCGGCCCGCGGCATACACATCGGCCGGCAGGCCGAAGCCGGCCAGCGTCGGGCGCGGCGGCGTGCTGCGGTCGGTGAACTGGCAGAGCACGCCATAGGGTTTGTTGAAGGCGACAAGCATGGAATTCGCAGATAGATCAGAACGGCACCGCGACCCGACACCAGCACCGGACGACCGCGATCGTCCAGCACTGACGTCTGACCGCTTACGCCCTCACGGCTTTCAAGGCTTCACGAACCGCAGCGTCATCCGGTCACTCTCACCGATCTCCGTGTACTTCGCCGCGTCCGCGGCGTCGTGCCGGTTCGACGGCGGCAGCATCCACACGCCATTCGGATGGTCGCGGGTGTCCTTCGGGTTCGCGTTGACTTCGCTGCTGCCGTCGACGCGGAAGCCGGCGGCCTGGGCGAGCGCAATGACCTGCGCGGTGCCGACATAACCGCTGCGGTCGTCGGCCGGCACGTCGGCTCTGGCGCGATGTTCCACCACGCCCAGCACGCCGCCGGGGCGCAGCACGTCGTAGAAGCCCTTGAACATCGCCTCGGCCTGGCCGGACGAACGCCAGTTGTGCACGTTGCGGAACGTCAGCACGACATCGGCCGAGGTCGACGGGCCCAGGCGCGGCGCGGCGGGATCGAAGTCCACCATGCGCGCGCGGTCGAACTGCGCGGGCGCGGCGTCGAAACGGGCCTGCAGGCCATCGTGCTGGGCGGTCTGGTAGTCGCGGCCGCGGCCTTCGGCGACAGTCGCCGGGTCGACCATCGCGGCGATGTAGTGGCCGTTGTCGCGCAGGTACGGCGCCAGTACCTCGGCATACCACGCCCCGCTGCCGGGGGTGATCTCGATGACGGTCTGCTCCGGGCGCACGCCGAAGAACGCCAGCGTTTCGCGCGGATGGCGGTACTGGTCACGCGCGCGGTTCCCGGCGCTGCGCCAGTCGCCGGCGAGCGCGGCATCGAGGCGGGCGACATTGCTGGCATCGAGATCGGCAGCCGAATCGGCAGGCACCTGCGGCGCGCTGGCGCAACCGGCAAGGGCGATCAGGGCGACGGCGCAGAACGACAAGCTGCGTTGCATGGGCGGAACTCCGGACGCGGACGTGGCGCAAGGGTGCCACAAGCCGCGTGGCGAACGCCGCCGCCCGCCCGGCGGGGCGCACCGGCGCCATGCCGGAACACTGCTTTGCGCGTTGCACGGTGTCGGGCGCGTGCGGGGCCTGCCTATGCTGTGGTCATTCTTTTGCAGGCAGGAGCGGCACATGTCGGAACGTGAGCTGGGCCGTTCGGGACTCAAGGTCTCGCCACTGGCGTTCGGCGGCAACGTGTTCGGCTGGAGCGCCGACGAGGCGACGACGCACGCGCTGCTCGACGAATGCGTCGCGCTGGGCCTCAATCTCGTCGACACCGCCGACGTGTACTCGGCCTGGGTCGACGGCAACCAGGGTGGTGAATCGGAAACGCTGATCGGCCGCTGGCTGCAGAAAAGCGGCAAGCGCGCCCGCGTGGTGATCGCCACCAAGGTCGCCAAATGGCCGCAGCGCAAGGGCCTGTCGCCGGCCAACATCCAGGCCGCGTGCGAGGACTCGCTGCGTCGCCTGCAGACCGATGTCATCGATCTCTACCAGGCGCACGAGGACGACCCGTCGGTGCCGCTGGAAGACACGCTCGGCGCGTTCTCGCGCCTGATCGAGCAGGGCAAGGTGCGCGCGATCGGCGCGTCGAACTACACCGCGCCGCGTCTGGCCGAAGCGCTGGACGTGGCCAGGCGCCACAACCTGCCGCGCTACGAGACGCTGCAGCCCGAGTACAACCTGGTCGACCGCGCCGGTTACGAGGCTGCGCTGGAACCGCTGGTGCGCGAGCACGGGCTCGGCGTGATCGGCTACTACTCGCTGGCGAGCGGTTTCCTCAGCGGCAAGTACCGCACCGGGGCAGATGCGGCCAAGAGCAGCGCGCGCGGTGCACAGGTCGTGAAGCAGTACCTCAATGCGCGCGGCAAGCGTGTGCTTGCCGCGCTCGACGATGCCGCGTGCCGGCATGCGGCGACCGCCGCCCAGATCGCGCTGGCATGGCTGATCGCACGGCCCGGGGTGACCGCGCCGATCGTCAGCGCCACCAGCATCCATCAGCTGCGCGAACTTGCAGCGGCGCGCACCTTGCTGCTGACGAAGTCCGACATCGCTGCGCTCGACGGCGCCAGCGCGGGATGAGCGCGCGGTCCGATTGACGACGCTGCACGCCCGCATGCGCTATGAAGGGCGTCCAATCGAGCAGGTCGAACCCATGAGCGATTCCACCGCCACCCGCATCGTCCTTGCCGCGCGCCCGACAGGCGCGCCTACGGCCGCTGATTTCCGGGTCGAAACCTTCCAGATGCCTGCGCCGCGCAACGGCCAGGTGCTGCTGCGCAATCGCTGGCTGTCGCTCGATCCCTACATGCGCGGCCGCATGAACGCCGGACGCTCCTACGCCGCGCCGGTCGAAATCGGCGAGGTCATGGACGGCGGCACGATTTCGGAAGTCGTGCAGTCGCTGCATCCGGCCTGGTCGCCCGGCGACCTCGTACTCGCGCATGCCGGCTGGCAGACGCACGCGGTCGTCGACGGCGAAAGCCTGCGCCGCAAGCTCGACCCCGCCGGCCTGCCGGTGCAGACCGCACTCGGCGTGCACGGCATGCCCGGCTTCACCGCCTACGCCGGTCTGCACGAGATCGGCAAACCGCAGCATGGCGAAACCGTCGTCGTCGCAGCGGCCAGTGGACCTGTCGGCGCGACTGTCGGCCAGATCGCGCGGCTGCAGGGTGCCCGCGTTGTCGGCATCGCCGGCGGGCCAGACAAGGTTGCGCATGTGCGCGACGACCTCGGCTTCGACGTCGCCCTCGACCATCGCGCCGACGATTTCGCCGAACAACTCGCGGCGGCATGTCCCGATGGCATCGACGTCTACTTCGAAAACGTCGGCGGCAAGGTATTCGACGCCGTGCTGCCGCTGCTCAACGACTTCGCCCGCATCCCCGTCTGCGGTCTCGTTGCCCACTACAACGACACTGCCCCGCCGACCGGTCCGGACCGCGTGCCGCAGCTGATGGGCCTGATCCTGAGTCGCCATTTGACCGTGCGCGGTTTCATCCAGCGCGATTTCATCGCGCTCTACCCCGAGTTCGTGCGCGAGATGGGGCAGTGGCTGCGCGATGGGCGCGTGCGCTATCGCGAAGATGTCGTGGAGGGGTTGGAGAATGCACCGGAGGCGTTCATCGGGATGCTGGCGGGGCGGAATTTCGGGAAGTTGTTGGTGAAGATTGCGGATTGAGGGGAGTGCGGCCTGTTGTCCGGACGTGCCGTGCGCAAACGACTCGAAGCGTGTGCCCTTGGCGAATCCACTTTCTTTGCGCAGGTTCACTCGTTCCGTGAGGTCTCGTGCTGACGCAGTGAAGATGCTGGCGGCGCCGCCATCGCTTTTTGCAGTTGCAGTTGCTTCGTCGGAGCAATGACTCGCCGGCACACCATCGAGACCCGTAGGGCGCCGCCCAAGGATGGGCGGCGTTTTTCGACCGAGCCATGGATGGCGAGTCGAAAAATCCCGGAACGAATGAAAGGCCGAATGTGCTTCGTCGGGGAGGCCGTTTCTTTTGGTTACTTTTCTTTGGGCCATCAAAGAAAAGTGACCCGCTCGCCGGCAGGCGAGTGGAAGCTTTGTACTTGCCTTCCGCAGCTGGCACCAAGGCAACATCAAACGCTTTCGTCCGCTGGTGCGGCCGAGTTCATTTCTTTTGGTGGACGCCCACGCGCGCAGCGCGAACGGCGCAGCCGGCCCCGAAGGGGCGAGCATCGCAGATGCGAGTCAAAGAAACGGAACCAAAGAAAAACGTCTCCCCGATAAGTCCGAAGTCTCCGGGGTTACGTGCACCTGGATTTTCCGACTCGGCATCCTGCCTCGGTCGGAAAACGCCGCACATCCATGTGCGGCGCCCTCCGGGTAAGTGAGCTTGTAGATCTGTCAGGGGAAAATCCACAGCAACGGCAACTGCCAATGCAAAGCGAAGCCCACAACGCGACAGGCCCGCCGAAGCGGGCCTGTCGATCACACATTGAAACGAACGCTTACACCTTCAGCGAATCGATCGCCGCGTTGAGCGTCTGGCTCGGGCGCATCGCCTCGACCACCTTCGCCAGGTCCGGATGGTAGTAACCCCCGATCTCCACCGGCTTGCCCTGCGCGCCGTTGAGTTCGGACAGGATCGCCGCTTCGCCGTCCGTCAGTGCCTTCGCGACCGGTGCGAACGTCGCCTTCAGATCGGCGTCGTCGTTCTGGTCGGCCAAGGCCTGCGCCCAGTACTGGGCGAGGTAGAAATGGCTGCCGCGGTTGTCGAGTTCGCCGACCTTGCGCGCCGGCGAGCGGTTCTCGTCCAGGATGCGGCCGTTGGCAACGTCGAGCGCGGCGGCCAGCACCTTGGCCTTCGGGTTGTCGTAGGCGTTGCCGAGATGTTCGAGCGACGCGGCCAGGGCGAGGAATTCGCCGAGCGAATCCCAGCGCAGGTAGTTCTCTTCGACGAACTGCTGCACGTGCTTCGGCGCCGAGCCACCCGCGCCGGTTTCGAACAGGCCGCCACCGGCCATCAGCGGCACGATCGACAGCATCTTGGCGCTGGTGCCCAGCTCCATGATCGGGAACAGGTCGGTCAGGTAGTCGCGCAGCACGTTGCCGGTGACCGAGATCGTGTCTTCGCCCTTGCGGATACGCTCGAGCGAGAACGTCGTCGCCTCGACCGGCGGCAGCACGCGCAGGTCGAGACCGGCGGTGTCATGGTCCTTGAGGTAGGTCTCGACCTTGGCGATCACCTGCGCGTCGTGCGCGCGGCTCTTGTCGAGCCAGAACACGGCCGGCGTCTCCGACAGGCGCGCGCGGTTCACGGCGAGCTTCACCCAGTCCTGGATCGGCGCGTCCTTTGTCTGGCACATGCGCCAGATGTCGCCGCTCTCGACCGCCTGCTCGAACACCACGTTGCCGTCGCCATCGGTGACGCGCACGGTGCCGTCGCCGGGGATCTGGAAGGTCTTGTCGTGGCTGCCGTATTCCTCGGCCTTCTGCGCCATCAGGCCGACGTTGGGCACCGAGCCCATCGTCGTCGGATCGAGCGCGCCATGGGTCTTGCAGTCGTCGATGACCGCCTGGAACACGTCGGCATAGCAGCGGTCCGGAATCACGGCCTTGGCGTCCTGCAGCTTGCCTTCGGCGTTCCACATGCCGCCCGAGTCGCGGATCATCGCCGGCATCGAGGCGTCGACGATGACGTCGGACGGCACGTGCAGGTTGGTGATGCCCTTGTCGGAATTGACCATCGCAAGCGCCGGGCGCGTGGCGTAGAGCGCGTCGATGTCGGCGCGGATCGCGTCCTGCTGATCCTGCGGCAGGGTCTGGATGCGCGCGTACAGGTCGCCGATGCCGTTGTTGGCATCGAAGCCGACCTGGGCCAGCGCATCGGCGTACTTCGTCAGCACGTCACGGTAGAACGCCTGCACGACGATGCCGAACATGATCGGGTCTGAGACCTTCATCATCGTCGCCTTGAGGTGCAGCGAGAACAGCACGCCCTGCGCCTTCGCGTCCTCGATCTGCGCTTCGATGAAGCTCGACAGCGCCTTGCGCGACATCACCGCGGCATCGACGATCTCGCCGGCCTGCACCTTCACCGCGTCCTTGAGCACGGTGGTCGCGCCGTCGCTGCCGACGAGTTCGATCTTCAGCGCGCCGGCCTTCTCCAATGTCGCGGAGCGTTCGCTGCCGTAGAAATCGCCTTCGTCCATGTGTGCGACGTGCGACTTCGAATCACCCGACCACTTGCCCATGCGATGCGGATGCTTGCGCGCGAACGCCTTCACCGACTTCGGTGCGCGGCGGTCCGAATTGCCTTCGCGCAACACCGGGTTCACCGCGCTGCCCTTGGTGCGGTCGAAGCGCGCCTTGATGTCGGTCTCTTCATCGGTCTTCGGCACGTCCGGGTAATCCGGCAGCGCGAAGCCCTGGCCCTGCAGTTCCTTGATAGCTGCTTTCAGCTGCGGCACCGAGGCGCTGATGTTCGGCAGCTTGATGATGTTGGCTTCCGGCGTGGTCGCCAGCTGGCCGAGCTCGGCGAGGTGGTCGCCGATTTTCTGCGCGTCTGTCAGCAGTTCCGGGAACTGCGCCAGGATGCGGCCGGCCAGCGAAATGTCGCGCGTTTCGACCGCGATGCCCGCCGGTTTGGTGAATGCCTCGACGATCGGCAGCAGCGACTGCGTCGCCAGGTATGGGGCTTCGTCGGTGAGCGTGTAGAGGATCTTCGGCGTATCGGACATGCGGGCGTGTCTCGTCTGGAAGCGGGGGGGGAAATGCGTGGCCGGCGCGCGTTGCGGCATCCAGTGGCCGCGCGTGCCGGCGCGTCCGCGGATCGGCCGGCGAGGGCCGGTGCGTGCGGACGACGCAGCCCCTCGATTGTCGCGCGTTTGCGCAGGTCGCGGAAGGCGCGTGCCCGCGTAGAGACATACGGGACAGCATGGTGCGCCTGTCGTTCCGCCACGAAAAAACGCGGCCGAAGCCGCGTTCTGTGTTCGAAGCGGAGGCGCGCGCTGCGGCTTACTTCACCGAGAACTCGCGCGTCTCCACCACCGTGCCGTCGAGCGAGATTTCCAGCTTGTACGTGCCGACCGGCCAGCCTTCGGGATGATGGATGTCGAACGCGATGACCTGCGGGCCGGCAGCGACATCGGCCTCGGTGTTGCGGACCAGCTGGCCTTCGCCGAACGTCCAGCGCGCCGCGAGCTTGGCCGCGCTTTCGCCCTCGGTGCCGACCGACGCATAGATGGTGTCGGTGGTCGCGAACTCCGACGCCGGGGTCGACACGCGGTTCTGGTCGTCGACGGCGTTGCCGAGTTCGACGCTGGTGACCGTGGCCGGTGCAGGCGGCGTGGGCGCCGGCGGTGGCTCGGGCGCGGTCGGCGCCGGCGGTGGCGCCGTGTTGGGCGCATCGCGATTGCAGCCGGCGAGCAGCAGCACGCTGCCGAGTGCGGCGGCCAGGGTCAGGACGACGGGTCGGGTCATGGAAACTCCTGGAGTCGGGAATCGGTCACGCGGCGGGCAGCTGCAGCACCTGGCCGGCGTGGAGGGCATCGGGATCGTCGAGCACATCGCGGTTGGCGTCGAACAGCTCGCGCCAGCGGTCCTGCGCCCCGAGTTCGGATTCGGCGATTCCGGACAGCGTGTCGCCCTTGCGCACGAGATAGGTGCGCAGGGGGCGTGCATCTGGTGGGGCGGAACGCGTCATGGCCGGACGTGCAGGGAGGTGACGGCGCAGGCTCCCACGGCCTGCGTTAAGAATCCATCGCGCGGGGCGTGCAATCGACTACTGCCGTTCGTCGCGCAGGCGCGCGGGCATCGCGTGTCCGGGCGTCGCGCGCCACGGGTTGATGTCCAGCCCGCCGCGCCGCGTGTAGCGCGCTTCGACCGACAGCGCCTCCGGCCGGCAGCGCGCCAGCAGATCGACGAACACGCGTTCGACGCATTGCTCATGGAACTCGGCGTGATCGCGGAACGACACCAGATACCGCAGCAGCGCCGCGCGATCGATGCGCGGCCCGCGGTAGGCGATGTGCAGGCTGGCCCAGTCCGGCTGGCCGGTGACCGGGCAGTTCGATTTCAGCAGCGCCGAAGTCAGCTGTTCTTCGACGAGCTCGTCGGCGTCGGCCGCGAGCAGCGAGGCATCGGGCGGGCCGTAGCTGGTGATCTCGACATCGAGGGTGTCGATCGATGCGCCGTCGTGCGTGATGTCGGCCATCGCCGGCAGACCGAACACGACATCGACGCGCGCACCGGCGGACTGCGACAGGTCCTGGATGACGCGCGCGAGGACGGCGTCGGCAGTGTCGAAGCGCGTGTGGTTGAGCGAGTTGAGATAGAGCTTCAGCGACTTCGACTCGACCAGATGCGGTGAATCGGCGGGGACGGTGATCGTCGCCGTCGCCACGACCGGCTTGCCGCGCGCATCGAGCCAGCTCAGTTCGTAGGCATGCCACCGGTCGTGACCGATGAAGGGCAGCGCGGCGCCGATGCCGATCTCGGCGCGACCGAGCGTGCGTGCGATCGGGAACAGCAGGCCGGGATCGTAATGACGCGGATAGGCGACCTCGCGGCCGAGCGGAATGGGCGGCGCGGCCGCGATGGGGGTTCGGGGGGACATGCGGGGATTTTAGCGCTGGGGGGGATGAGGGGTGCTGCCGTGGGCGCTGTGCTGTCGGGATGGCAGTCAGGCAGGCGGTCGGTGCGTGAGTGATTCCCAGCGCGTCACCCCAGCGCACGCTGGGGTCCATCTTGATCTTCGCGTCGACGCAAGATCGCGCGCCGAAGGCAACAGCAAAATGGATCCCAGCTTTCGCTGGGATGACGGTAGTGGGATTGTGGAGATTGCGAGCCAAGTCACTGGATCCCGGCCTGCGCCGGGACGACGGAATGCGAGCCACTCACTCAAGGACGCGTGTTGATCGATCTTCGCTTTGCCGTGGCCTCTGCCGTCGCCCCGGCGCACGCCGGGGCCCAGCGACTTGCTCTCACGTTCGAAAACGCCTCAACCATCTCCCGCATCCAGATAATCCAGACTCACCTGCAGCATCGCCCGCAGTCCCAGGTCCAGCGCGGACTCGTCGAGATCGAACTGCGGCGAATGGTTGCTCGGCGCAGTCGCCGGGTCCTTGCCTGCGACCGTCGCGCCGACGAAGAAGAACATCGCCGGCACTTCCTTCGCGTAGTACGCGAAATCCTCGGCGCCCATGTTGAGCGGGGTTTCGACGACGTTCTCCGCGCCGGCGACGGCCTGCAGGCTCGGCAGCAGGCGTGCGGTCAGGGCGGGGTCGTTGACGGTGACGGGATTGCCGGTGGAATCGGGCACGTGCGCCTCGACAGTGGCGCCATGCGCGGCGGCGACGTGTTCGGCGACGTTCTTGAGGTCGGCGAAGATGTCGCTGCGCACGTCCTCGTCGAAGGTGCGGATGGTGCCGACCAGCTCCACGCTGTCCGGGATGATGTTGTAGCGGATGCCGCCCTTGATCGCGCCGAAGCTCACCACCGCCGGCAGATCCGAAATATCGGTGCGGCGGCTGACGATGGTCTGCGCGGTGCCGATCAGGTCGGCTGCGGCGACGATCGGATCGATACCGCCCCAGGGTCGCGAACCGTGCGTCTGCCGCCCGGTCACCTTGATGTTGAAGCGGTCCGAGGCGGCCATCAGCGGGCCGCCGCGTACGCCGAGCTGGCCGGCCTGCAGCGTGGAGAACACATGCAGGCCGAAGATCGCGTCGGGCTTGAAGTCGCGGAAGATGCCCTCGGCCAGCATCATCGAGGCGCCGCCGTCCTCGTCGTCGGGCGGGCCTTCCTCGGCGGGCTGGAACACGAACAGCACCTCGCCAGCCAGCTGCTCGCGCATGCCGACCAGCGCTTCGGCCACGCCCATCAGGATTGCGACGTGCGCATCGTGGCCGCAGGCGTGCATGACGCCGGTGGGTTCGCCGCGGTAGGTCGTGGTCGCGGTGGACGCGAACGGCAGGCCGGTCTGTTCGGTGACCGGCAGCGCGTCCATGTCGGCGCGCAGCGCGATCTTCGGGCCGGGGCGGCCACCCTTGAGCACGGCGGTCACGCCGGTATGCGCGATGCCGGTCTCCGGTTCGAGGCCGAGGCTGCGCAGATGCTCGGCGACCAGCGCCGCGGTGCGCGTCTCGCGGTTGCCGAGCTCGGGATGCTGGTGGATGTCGCGGCGCCAGTCGACGAGCTTGGCCTGCAGCGCGTTCGCGGCGCTGGCGACTTCGGGACGTTGCGCCTCCTGCGCATGCGACAGAACGGGCAGGGCGGCGCAGGCGCAGAGCAGCGCGGTGGCGAGACGATGCATCGGCGGATCCTCGATAGGAGACCGGTCGATGCTAGTGGATCGGCAGGCTTGCAGGCACATGCGTGTGGGAGCGCGCTTGCGCGCGACAGGGCCTTTTCGGGAAAGCCGCATCGCGCGCAAGCGCGCTCCCACATCGGAACCTTCACATCAGAGCCCCTGCATCAGGCTCTCACATCAGAAGCGCCTTCAGCGCCCGCACTGCCAGGCGCCGAAACGCTGGCTGCCGCCGGCCGGCTCGCCCAGTGGGCTGATCGTGTCGGCGTTGAGGCCGGGTGCCTCGTTGCGTGCGAGCGTTTCCAGTTCTTCGCGCACGCGCAGCTGGTTGCGTTCGACGAACGCGATGCTGTGCTTGACCGAGACTTCGACCTCGCCACGCTTCTGGCAGTCGGCCGGGGCCGCACTCGTCACGCGCACCGCGCTCGCGCCCGGTGCCATGTGCACCCAGGTGCAGCCGACGGCGGACAGGGACAGCAGCATCACAGCCAGGGACTTGCGCATTCGGAATGCTCCGGGAATTGGGTGGGTGGGACGCGATGCCCGCCATTGTGGCGGGCATCGGCTGAGCGGGCGATCACCGCCCCTGGAACCCGTTCAAGTCCGCTGCGCGGCCGGCCGGCACGCGCAGCAGGTCATTGGACAGGTTTCAGCGTGCGACCGGCTGGCCGTCCGCGTCGAGCACCTGCACCTCGCCCAGTTCGAGCGCACGGATCGGCGCCTCGATCTGCTTGAGATCGCCGACGACGATCCAGGTCAACGCCTTGGGATCGATCGTCGTCGCCACGCCGCTGAGGTCGGCCACCGTCATCGACTCGATCTCGGCCTTGCGCTGGAACACGTAGTCGTCCGGACGGCCGAAGCGCACGTTGCCGCCGATCGTCGACATCACCGACCACGCGGTCTCGTAGGCACCGGGCAGGCTCAGGGTCTGGATCGCCTGGGCGCGGGCGAGTTCGGCGGCGGTCGCCGGACGGTCGCCATCGGCGAAGTCGGTCAGCTCGCGCTGGATCTCGGCCATTGCCTCTGCAGTCTTGTCGATCTGCACCGGCGCCGAGGCCATCCACGGACGCTGGCCCAGGGTGCCGCTGGCCGAGCTGCGTGCGCCGTAGGACCAGTGCTTGTCCTCGCGCAGGTTCATGTTCAGACGCGCGGTGAAGTCGCCGCCGATCACGGTGTTGGCCATGTCGAAGCGGGTCGACGACGCATCGTTGGTCGGCGGGATCACCTGCGCGGCGAAGATGTTCGCCTGCACCGCGCCGGGCTGGTCGATCAGGAACACGCGCGAGGCGGTGGGACGTGCGACCTCGGCCACTTCGATGGCCGCCGGTGCCGGGCCGGTGCCGCGCCAGTCGCCGAAATGACGTTCCAGCATCGGCACGATCTCGTCCAGCGTGGTGTCGCCGACGACGATCAGCGTCGCGCCTTCCGGACGCACCCAGTCGCGGTGGAAGGCGACCAGCTCGTCGCGCGTGAGCTTCTCGATCGCGTCTTCGTTACCGCTGCCGGTGAACGGAATCGCATACGGATGACCGGCGCCGTAGACCAGCGGCGGCAGCACGCGCATCGCCACGCTCGACGGGCGCGCCTTCTCCTGCGCGATGCCGGCGATCCACGTCGCCTTGATGCGGTCGATTTCCTTCTGGTCGAAGTTCGGGCGACGCAGCATGTCGGCGAACAGCGCCAGTGACGGGTCGAGGTTCTCCTTCAGCGCGGACACGTAGGCATTGCTGCCGTCGAGCGACGCGCCCGCGCCGAGGCTCGCGCCCAGCGCTTCGACGCGGTCGGCGAAGTCGAGCGCGCCCAGACCGCCGGCGCCTTCGTCGAGCACGTTCATCGTGAAGCTCGCGGTGCCCGGCGTGCGGCCAAGGTCGGCGGTGTAGCCGCCCTTGAACTCGTAGCTCAGCTGCACGACCGGAATCTCCGGTCGGCGCGCGAGGATCACCTGCGTGCCGTTGGACAGCGTCGCGCGCTGCTGCGCCGGGAACTTCAGTTCCGGGAACGATGCCGTCTCCGGTACGCCGCTGCTGCGGTCGACGCTGCTGCGCGTGGTCGTGTACTGCGCATCCGGCGCCGGCAGGGTGAACGGCGCCGGCGTGACCGCGGGCGCCTCGACCAGCGGCGTGCGTGCGCCCGGCACGACGGTGATGGTGTGGCTGCCGACATCGAGCCACTTCGCACCGGCCGCCTTGACGTCCTCGGCGGTGGTCGCGGCGACGTTCGCGAGCGAGTCACGGAAGCAGCCCGGATCGCCTTCGTAGACGGTGCATTCGGCCAGCGCGTCGGCCTTGCCGCCGAAGCCGCCGATGCGCTCGATGCCGCGCACGAAGCCGGCGCGGAAGCCGGTCTTGGCGCGCTCGAGTTCCTCGGCGCTCGGGCCTTCGGTGATCAGGCGTTCGAGCTCCTCGTCGATCGCCGCTTCCACCGTCGCCGGGTCCACGCCCTGCTTCACCGTCGCCATGACGATGAAGTTCGAGCCCAGCTGCGAGCCGTAGGCGCCGGCGCTGATGTTGTCGACCAGGCGGTCGTCGTGCAGCAGGCGACGGTCGAGACGCGAGGCCTTGGCGCCACCGAGCACGCTGCCCAGCACCTGCAGGTGATCGATCTCGGTGGTGCCCAGTTCGGCCACGTTCCAGGCGCGGTAGATGCGTACCTGCGGCACCTGGTCTTCCATCGTCTCGCGGGTGTCGGCGCTGCGCTTGGCCACGTCGACGGCGGGTTGCGCCATCGTCGGGCCGGCCGGGATGTCGCCGAAGTACTGCGCGACCTTCGTCCGCGCGGTGGCCATGTCGATGTCGCCGGCCAGCACCAGCACCGCGTTGTTCGGGCCGTACCAGGTGCGGAACCACTGCTTGACGTCGTCGAGCGCGGCCGCGTTGAGATCGTTCATCGAGCCGATGACGCCGTGGTGGTACGGGTGGCCCTCGGGGTAGAGCGCGCGGGTCAGCTTGTCCCAGACCTGGCCGTAGGGCTGGTTCTCGCCCTGGCGCTTCTCGTTCTGCACCACGCCGCGCTGCTCGTCGAGCGCTGCCTGGTCGACCGCGCCGAGCAGGTGACCCATGCGGTCGGATTCCATCCACAGCGCCATGTCGAGCGCGGTGGTCGGCACGTTCTGGAAGTAGTTCGTGCGGTCGGTGTTGGTGGTGCCGTTCTGGTCGGTCACGCCGACCTGCTTGAAGGGGTCGAAGAACTCGCCGTCGTGGTTCTCGCTGGCCTGGAACATCAGATGCTCGAACAGGTGCGCGAAGCCGCTGCGGCCGGCGGGTTCGTCCTTGCTGCCCACGTGGTACCAGATGTTGACCGCGACGATCGGCGCCTTGCGGTCGGTATGCACCACCACGCGCAGGCCGTTGGGCAGGGTGAAGGTCTCGTACGGAATGTCGACGCCGGCGGCCTGGGGAGGCGGTGCGGCAAGTGCCATCGGCGCGGCGGCGATGCCGGACAGGGCCAGGCCGGTGGCCAGCGCGAGCAGGGCCGCGCGCGGGCGGGACGGAGCGGTACGAAGACGGTTGGCGGACATGCCGATCCTTGGTATCTGGCGGAGTTGAACCCGCATCGTAGCCAGCCGCAGCGCCTTCGGCACGGGCCGCAGGTCATGGGCCCGGCAGATGCGGGCGGACCCGGAGCGGGAACGTCCATGGTCGCCGGCCTCATCCGACCTTTCCCCGAGCGGGCCTAGCATCGAAGGCTTCTCAGTTTCCAAGGCGCGCGCCATGACCGACTGGACTCTCGTCACCGGTGCCAACCGCGGCCTCGGCCTCGAATTCGTCCGCCAGCTGCTCGCCGACGACGCCCGCGTCGTCGCCACCTGCCGCCAACCGGGCAAGGCGACCGCGCTCAACACGCTCGCGGCCGAACATCCCGGCCATCTGAAGGTGCTGCCACTGGATGTCGGCGATGCGCGCTCGCGCGACGAGCTGGTGCGCGAATGGCCGCTGGCCGCGGGCGAGGACGCGCGCATCGGCGTACTGATCAACAACGCCGGCGTGCTGCATAGCGGGGAACGCTTCGGCACGCTGCGCGCCGACACGCTCGACGATAGCCTGCGCACCAACGTCACCGGTCCGCTGCTGCTGACCCAGGCGCTGGCGCCGCTGCTCATCGACGGCGCGCGCGTCGCCAACCTGTCCTCGCAACTGGGCTCGATCGCCACTACCGCGCGCTTCGGCACGCCGAGCTACGCGATCAGCAAGGCGGCACAGAACATGGCGACCGTGCAGCTGGCGCACGCATTGCGCGAGCGCGGCATCGTCGTCGTCGCCCTGCACCCGGGCTGGGTGCGCACCGACATGGGCGGCGCCCAGGCCAGCGAAGTGCCGGAAGACGCGGTCGCCGGCCTGCGCAAGGTCATCGACGGTCTTGGCCCGGGCGACAGCGGCCGCTTCCTCGACTGGACCGGCGCGAGCCTGCCCTGGTGACCGACAATGGCCGGCCCGCAGCCCGGTCCGGCCCATGTTCGACGTCATCCTGCACACGCCCGAGATTCCGCCCAACACCGGCAACGTGATCCGCCTGTGCGCCAACACCGGCGCGCGGCTGCATCTGGTGCGGCCGCTGGGTTTCGATCTCGACGACCGCAACCTGCGCCGCGCCGGCCTCGACTACCACGAGTACGCGACGCTGCAGGTGCATGACGACCTCGAAGCCGCGCTCGCCGTGATACAGCCGGCGCGGCTGTTCGCACTCAGCACGCGCAACAGCGTGCGCTACGACCAGCCCGTGTTCGCCGCCGGTGACGCGTTCCTGTTCGGCAGCGAGACCCGCGGTCTGCCGGACGACGTGCTCGGCCGCGTGCCCGATGGCCAGCGCCTGCGTCTGCCGATGCGACCCGACAACCGCAGTCTCAATCTGTCGAACGCGGTGGCGGTGGTGGTGTTCGAGGCGTGGCGTCAGCACGGCTACGCCGGCGGTCTTTGACGATCTGCACACCTGGCGGCCTGCGGCCGCGGCACTGCGGCTCCTCGTCCGGGGCCGGGGCCGGGGCCGCGTCACGGAGGCGGCCATTGGAAAGGATTCCGCAACGACCTGAACGCGCGGCAAAAGTTCCTGTACTTTCCAGTTCAATATTCAGCGCCGGTTGCAGGCATGGGTCGAGAATGACGTTCACCGGCCCGGATGACCGCGTTTCCCCTCCCCTCGAAGCGCATCCCCTCCCTGTCATCCGGGCCGGCATTTCCAACCCCGATCGTGTGACCCATAAGAGATGGACGCCACGCAGCATCCATCCGGAGAGAGACCCCGAATGAAGCGCTTCCTCCCAATCGCAGCCCTCGCCGCCGCGCTCCCCTTCGCCGCGAATGCCGCCGAAGGCCTGTCCTACAACTATGTCGAAGGCGGCTACTCGGCCAGCAAGTCCGACATTGCTCCGGTCAACCGTGACGTCGATTCCGACGGCTGGTCGATCCGCGGTTCCGCCGCGTTCCACCCGAATTTCCACGCCTTCGGCGATTACACCCGCGAAAGCGTCGACAACAGTCCGCTCGACCGCGACCAGTGGCGTCTGGGCGTCGGCTACAACCATGAACTCTCGCCGCGTACCGACCTGCTGACCCGCGTGGCTTACCAGAAGGTCGATTTCGGCCGCGGTATCAATGCCGACGGCTACTCGGTCGAAGTCGGCGCGCGCACCGCGCTGCTGCCGGCGCTGGAAGGCTATGCACTGGCCGGCTACGAGGATCTCGACAGCGGCTTCGACAGCGAGTTCTACGGCCGCCTTGGCGCGCAGTGGAAGTTCAACCCGAACTTCGGCGTCGCCGGCGACATCAAGCTGATCAAGGGTGGCGACACCCAGTGGTTCGTGGGTCCGCGTCTGACCTGGTAAGCACCACACCGCTCCCCCGCGGTTTCCGGTCCCCAGCGCTTCCCCGGCGCCTCTCTCTCCCGGAAATCGCCAGAACCCGGCCAGCAATGGTCGGGTTCTTTTTTTGGCTGAGCGATCCACTGACCAGCCCGTCGCCGTCATCCCGGCGAATGCCGGGATCCAGTGACTTCGAGGTCGACGCCCGCTGTCGAGGAACAGAAAGTGCTTTGAAAAACGCGATGCCTGGAGCAAATGCGCGCGCTGCACGCAAAGTCGCTGGATGACCAGCGCTTCGCGCTGTCGAGAAGCACATCCAGCCTGACCAGACATTCGTCTGTTGAAAGCCGCCGGGATGACGATCAGGTTTGCGTGATGCTCAGGGACGCGAATTCTTCGGCGTCTCAAGGAGAGCAGGCCTGGTCCCCCCTCCCCCAAAGGGAGAGAGACTTCGGTCGGGCCTTCGGCCCGAGCTTCTTATTCAAATTCGGGCTTCTGCTCGCGCGCCATCAACCGGGCCAGCCCTTCGGCCGGCGTCATTTCGCCATGCAGCACGGCGCGGACGTTGCTGGAGATCGGCAGTTCGATGCCGTGGCGTTCGGCCAGACGCATGACTTCGTCGGCGGTCTGCACCGATTCGACCACCTGGCCGATCGCGCGGACCGCGTCTTCGAGCTTCTCGCCACGACCCAGCGCCAGGCCCAGCCGGCGGTTGCGCGACAGGTCGCCGGAGCAGGTCAACACCAGATCGCCGAGACCGGCGAGGCCCATCAGGGTTTCCGCGCGGCCGCCGATCGCCTGGTTGAGGCGCAGCATTTCGTTGAGGCCGCGGGTGATCAGGCCGGTGCGGGCGTTGAGGCCCAGCTCCATGCCGTCTGCCGCGCCGGTGGCCACGGCCAGCACGTTCTTCATCGCGCCGCCGAGTTCGGCGCCGCGCATGTCGGTGCCGGTGTAGGCGCGGAACGTCGGGCCGTGCAGCACGTCGGCGACGGTCTGCGCGAAATCGGCGTCGTCCGACTGCACGGTGATCGCGGTCGGCAGGCCGGACGCGACTTCCTTGGCGAACGACGGGCCGGTGACGACGGCCAGCGGCACGTCCTCGCCGACCACGGCGCCTGCGACCTCATGCAGGAACCGGCCCGAACCGGGTTCGAAGCCCTTGGTCGCCCACGACACGCCGACACCCGCCGGACGCAGCGGCGCCAGCAGTTCCAGGGTCTCGGCGAAGGCGTGCGACGGCACGACGACCAGGATCAGGCCGACGCCGTCGAGGGCGTGCGCGAGATCGGTGGTCGCGCGCAGGTTGTGCGGCAGCGGGATGCCCGGCAGGTAGCGCGGGTTCTCGTGGCGCTGGTCGATCGCCTCGATCTGCTCCGCGTTACGGCCCCACAGCGTGGTGGGGTGCCCGTTGCGTGCGATCAGCGAGGCGAGCGCGGTCCCCCAGGAGCCCGCGCCCAGTACCGCGACCGCGGTCTTGCGGTCGGTCACGCTCAGGCGTTGCCGATCTGATCGGTCGTCGGCTGCTCGTTGCCCGGCTGGCCGCGCTGACGCAGGCCTTCGGCGTAGAGCGCGTCGAAGTTGATCGGCTGCAGCAGGAACGGCGGGAAGCCACCGGCCTGGATCAGCTCGCCGATCAGCTGGCGCGCATACGGGTACAGCACGTTCGGGCACTGGGTGCCGAGCAGGGCATCGAGGGTGTTGCCGTCGAAACCGGCCAGACCGAACACGCCGGCCTGCTTCACTTCGGCCACGTACACCGTGTTCGCGTTGTCTTCGCCCGTGGTGCAGGTCAGGGTGATCGCCAGCACGACTTCGAACGCATTGTCGCCGACGCGCTGCACGCTCTGGTTGAGATTCATGTTGAGCTGCGGCTGGGCCTGCTCGTTGAAGATCGCCGGCGACTTGGGCGACTCGAACGAGACGTCCTTGACGTAGATCTTCTCGACGCTGAACTGCGCGCCGGCCGGCTGCGCCGGGGCTGCGCCATTGGCGCCGTTGGTGGCCTGTTCTTCGGACATATGGATCGACTCCGGAAAAATGATGTTGAGTGAAGCGGATTGCCGATTATGGCATTCCGGTATGTCGGGACCGCTGCGCTCAGCCGCGGCCCTTGGCCAGCGGCAGATCGGCCTGCAACCAGCCGCCGATGCCGCCGTCGAGCACGTAGACGTTCTCGAAGCCGGCCTTCTTCAGGCGCTTGGCGGCATCGCTGGCGGTGCTGCCGGTCTTGCAGACCAGCACCACCGGCAGGGCCTTGGCAGGCGCGAGCTGCTTGCTCTCGGGATCGAACTGGCTCATCTGCACGTTCTTCGAGCCCGGGATATGGCCCTTGCCGAAGTCGGCGGCGGGGCGCAGGTCGACGACCAGCGCGTTGTCGCGATTGACCAGCACGGTCAGTTCGGCCGGTCGCAGCACCTTGAAGCCGCGGAACAGCCGCGAGATCTCGTTGAAGACGATCGCCACCGTCAATGCGGCGAGGATCAGCGACAGCATCTGGTTGCGGCCCAGGAAGGCCAGAAGTTCTTCGAAATTCACGGATGGATCGCGGGATGGCAGCGGGCGGCGATTGTCGCACAACGCCATGGCGCCATTGCGGCGGTCGCCGGGGCCCGTCCGCGCCGGGTCACTGGCCGGCCCAGAAATCCGGCAGGCCGTCGACGATCCACCAGGTGCCCGCGTCGGCGTCCCAGCGCCAGCGCTCGGTGTAGCGCACGGTGCGTTCGGCCATGGTGTGGCGATTGACCACGTTGATCTGCACCTCGCGCATGGCCTCTTCGGCACCGGCCTGCCCCCCGGTCTCGCGGTAGCGGGTGACCTGCACCTGCTCGTAGCGGGCGAAGTCCAGCTCGCTGGCCGGATGCGCCTCGCGGTACTCGGGGTCCACCAGCTGCCACGCGGCCTGGAAGTCGTTCCAGCGCACCGCGCCCGACCAGGCGTACTGCGCACGTTCGAGCGCGGTGCTCTGCTTGCCGGTGCTGGCGCAGCCGGGCAACAGCAGCATCAGCGCAAGCAGCAGGGCGGCCTGCATGCAGAACAGGGACGGACGGCCGGAAGTCGCGCGCATGGCAGGGTCTCGAAGCGTGAGGCGGCCATCGTAGCGTCGCGGCCAGCCCGTGTGCGGCTGCCGGTATCCTCTGCGCGATGGACGTCGATACCTCTTCCGCGGCCGCTACGGTCAATATCGCTGCCGCATTGCCGCGGCTGGCGCAGGCTGCGCCCGAGCGCATCGCGATGCGTTGCCCCGGCCCCGACGGCCGCTACGCCGACGCGCACGCGCTGACCTACGGCGCGCTCGATGCGCGCAGCGACGCGATCGCGGCCGGACTCGCCGCGCGCGGCATCGTCCGCGGCACCCGCACGGTGTTGATGGTGCGGCCGACGCCCGATTTCTTCCTGCTGATGTTCGCCCTGTTCAAGGCCGGCGCGGTGCCGGTGCTGGTCGACCCGGGTATCGACAGGCGCGCGCTGAAACAGTGCCTGGACGAAGCCGGGGCCGACGCCTTCATCGGCATTCCGCTGGCGCAGTGCGCACGCGTGCTGCTGGGCTGGGCGAAGTCGGCGCGCGTGCGCATCACCACCGGGCGCTGGGCGGTGCTCAGCGATGCGACGCTGGCCGAAGTCGAGCGCGTGGGCGCCGGCGCGGGCCCGCAACTCGCCGCGACGGCCGGCGACGATGTCGCGGCGATCCTGTTCACCAGCGGCTCGACCGGCGTGCCCAAGGGCGTGGTCTACCGCCACCGGCACTTCGCCGCGCAGATCGACATGCTGCGCGATGCGTTCGGCATCGGCGCCGGTGGCATCGACCTGCCGACATTCCCGCCGTTCGCGCTGTTTGATCCCGCGCTCGGGCTGACCTCGATCATCCCGGACATGGACCCGACCCGGCCGGCCCAGGCGGATCCGCGCAAGCTGCACGCCGCGATCGAACGCTTCGGCGTCGACCAGCTGTTCGGCTCGCCGGCGTTGATGGGCGTGCTCGCGAAACATGGCAAGCCTTTGCCCAGCTTGCGCCGCGTAACCTCGGCCGGTGCGCCGGTCCCGCCGGACACGGTGACGAAGATTCTCGAGTTGTTGCCCGACGATGCGCGCTTCTGGACGCCGTACGGCGCGACCGAATGCCTGCCGGTCGCCGTCGTCGAAGGCCGCGAACTGCTGGCGCTGCGCACGCGCACCGAGCAGGGCGCAGGCACATGCGTCGGCCGACCGGTGCCGCCGAACGCGGTGCGCATCATCCGCGTCGACGATGACGCCATCGCCACCTGGTCCGACGCGTTGTGCGTGCCCGGCGCACAGGTCGGCGAGATTACCGTCGCCGGGCCGAGCGCCACCGACACCTACTTCAACCGCGACGCGCAGACGCGGCTGGCGAAGATCACCGAGACCCTGCCCGACGGCAGCACGCGCATCGTCCATCGCATGGGCGACCTCGGTTACTTCGATGCCGAGGGCCGGCTGTGGTTCTGCGGCCGCAAGGGCCACCGCGTGGTGACCGCAAACGGCACGCTGTGCACCGAACAGGTCGAACCGGTATTCAACGTGCACGCGGAGGTGAAGCGCACGGCGCTGGTCGGTGTCGGCCCGAAGGGCGCGCAGACGCCGGTGCTGTGCGTGGAGCTGGAGGCCGGGGTCGCGAAGAGCGAACACGCGCGCATTGCCGACGAGCTGCGGCATATCGGCGAAGGCTTCGTCCACACCGGGCGCATCGAGTGCGTGCTGTTCCATCCCGGCTTCCCGGTCGACATCCGCCACAACGCCAAGATCGGCCGCGAGACGCTGGCCGCGTGGGCGACGAAACACGTACAGGACCTCGTATGAAACTTCTCGTCACCGGTGGCGGCGGCTTCCTCGGCCAGGCCCTGTGCCGCGGCCTCGTCGAACGCGGCCATGAGGTCACCAGCTTCAATCGCGGGCACTACCCCGAGCTCGATGCGATCGGTGTGCGCCAGGTCCGTGGCGATCTTGCCGATGCCGCTGCGGTACGCACTGCGGCGCAGGGCATGGACGCCATCTTCCACAACGCGGCCAAGGCTGGCGCCTGGGGCAGCTATGAGAGCTATCACCAGGCCAATGTCGTCGGCACCCAGAACGTGCTCGATGCCTGCCGCGCGCATGACATCGGCCGGCTGGTCTACACATCGACGCCCAGCGTGACCCATCGGGCGACGCTTCCGGTCGAAGGCGGCACCGCCGACACCGTGCCCTATGGCGAAGGCTTCAAGGCGCCCTACGCGACGACCAAGAAGATCGCCGAGCAGGCGGTGCTGGCGGCAAGCGGGCCGGACCTCGCGACCGTCGCACTGCGGCCGCGACTGATCTGGGGGCCGGGGGATCAGCAACTGCTGCCGCGCCTCGTCGAGCGCGCGCAGGCCGGGCGGCTGCGCTTCGTCGGCGACGGCGAGAACCGCATCGACACCACGTATATCGACAACGCGGCGCAGGCGCATTTCGATGCGTTCGAGCATCTGGCGCCGGGCGCGGCCTGCGCGGGCCGCGCGTACTTCATCAGCAACGGCGAGCCGACGACGGTGCGCGAGATCGTCAACGCGCTGCTGGCCGCGGCTGGTGCGCCGCAGGTCACGAAAACGATTCCGTTCGGCGCGGCCTATGCGATCGGCGCGGTCTGCGAATCGATCTGGCCGTTGCTGCGCCTGCAGGGCGAGCCGCCGATGACGCGCTTCCTCGCCGAGCAGTTGAGCACCACGCACTGGTACGACATGGCGCCGGCGACGCGCGATTTCGGCTATGTCCCGAAGGTCTCCCTTCACGACGGACTCATCCGGCTGAAAGCTTCGTGGGATTCGTGTTCGGCCGTCACCTGATCGCGACCTGAGCGGGCATACGGTGGCCCCGAACCGCTCACGGGAACCAGGAGACCACCCATGCTTCGTTATGCCGTCATCTTCTTCGTCGTCGCCATCATCGCCGGCGTCCTCGGTCTGAGCGGCGTCGCCGCCGGCGCCACCAACATCGCCTGGATACTGTTTGTGGTGTTCCTGATCCTGGCCGTGATCTCGCTGCTGCGCGGCCGCGGACCGTAACGTTCCGGTCCACGAGATGATTCGAAACGCCCGCCTTCCGGCGGGCGTTTTCTCTTTGGGCAATGCAACCCGTCGCATGCGCGACGTGGAACGCGCCTTGCGCGTGGTGACGGGGAATCGACCGCTACAATGCGGCTATGGCCGGATTCCTTCCTTCTCCTTTCGCGGCGCTCAAGCCGATCGCCGGACGCGCGCTGGAAACCGCGCTCAACCAGGCGCTCGCGCTCGATGCCGACACGCGCACCGCGCTCGCCGGACTCGACGGGCAACGCATCGCGCTGACCCTCGCTTCGCCCCCGATCGCGCTGGAACTGCGCGTCGACGGCGAGCGTCTGCGGGTCGGGCCTGTCGATGACGCGGTCGAACCCGATCTCGCGGTGCGCACGACGATCGCCGGCGTGCTGTCGCAGCTGCCCTTCCTGCGCCGCGACGATGCGCCGCCAATCGGCAAGGTGCGGGTGTCGGGCGATGCCGAACTCGCGCGCCGGCTGCAGAAACTCGCAGGGCGGTTCGATCCCGACTGGCAGAAGCCGTTCGTCGCGGTGTTCGGTGACGTGATCGGCGTGCAGGTCGCCAATGCGTTCGCCAGCGCGCTGCAGCAGGCGCAGGGGCTGGGCCGCACGCTGACCGGAAGCGCGGTGGAGTACGTGACCGAGGAATCGCGCGACGTGCTCGGCCGCGACGAACTCGAAGCCTTCAACGACGACGTCGATGTGTTGCGCGACGATGTCGAGCGGCTCGCGGCGCGCGTGTCGCGCCTGTCACGCGGGCCGGCTGCATGAAGGGTCTGCTGCGCGCCTCGCGCATCGGCCGCGTGCTGCTGCGCTACCGCCTCGACGATCTGCTCAACGACACACCGGCCGAGCGCTGGCTCAAGCTCGCGCGCCCGTTCGTACCCCGCGCCTCGGCCGATATCGCCGCGCAGTCGCGTGGTGCGCGTCTGCGTCTGGCACTGCAGGAACTCGGCCCGATCTTCGTCAAGTTCGGGCAGATCCTCTCCACCCGCCGCGATCTCGTGCCACCGGATATCGTCGACGATCTCGCCCTGCTGCAGGACCGCGTGCTGCCCTTCGACGGTGCGCAGGCGCAGGCGATCATCGAACGCGAACTCGGCATGCCGATCGCGCAGGCCTTTGAAGCCTTCGACACGGTACCGCTGGCGTCGGCATCGATCGCCCAGGTGCACGCGGCGACGCTGGCCGCCGATGAGCGCAATCCGCGCCGCGAGGTCGTGGTCAAGGTGCTGCGGCCGACGATAGAGAAGCAGATCGCGGCCGACGTCGCGCTGCTGAAGAACCTCGCCGCGCTGGTCGATCGCACCCATCCCAATGCCGACAAGATCCGCCCGCGCGAAGTGGTTGCCGAGATCGAGAACACGCTGGCCGCCGAACTCGACCTGCAGCGCGAAGGCGCGAACGCGTCGGTGCTGCGCCGGTTCTGGGCAGACTCGCCCGATCTCTACGTGCCCGCGCCGGTGTGGGAGCGCACGACGCAGCGCGTGCTCACGCTCGAGCGCGTGCATGGCATTCCCAGCGACGACATCGCCGCGCTCGACGCCGCCGGCATCGACCGCAAGGCACTCGCGGCCAAGGGCGTGCGCGTGTTCTACACGCAGGTCTTCCGCGACAACTTCTTTCACGCCGATGCGCATGCCGGCAACATCTGGGTCGACCCGGACCGCAAGACCAGTCCGCGTTTCATCGCGCTGGATTTCGGCATCATGGGCCAGCTGTCGCGTGAGGATCAGTACTACCTCGCCGAGAACTTCATGGCGATTTTCCGCCAGGATTACCGGCGCATCGCCGAACTGCACATCCAGGCCGGCTGGATGCCCGGACACATCCGCATCGACGAACTCGAAGCCGCGGTGCGTTCGGTCTGCGAACCCTATTTCACCCGCCCGCTGTCGGAGATCTCGCTCGGCGAAGTGCTCGGCAAGCTGTTCCGCACCGCGCAGCGCTACCAGCTGACCCTGCAGCCGCAGTTGATCCTGCTGCAGAAGACGCTGCTCAGCATCGAAGGCATCGGTCGCCTGCTCGACCCGAAGCTCGACATCTGGGCGGTCGCGCGCCCGGTGCTCGAACGCATTCTCGTCGAGCGCTACAGCCCGCAGCGTCTCGGCCGCGAGTTCCGCGACCGGTTGCCGGAACTGATCACCCAGGCGCCGGACATGCCGCGCCTGCTGCACGGCTGGCTCAAGCAGCAGGTCGAAGGTCGTCACGAACTGCGCATGCGTTCCGACGACCTCGCCGCGTTGACCGCGACGATGCAGGGCATGCAGAAACGCATGGTCGCCGCGATCCTCGGCGTGGGTCTGCTGATCGTCGCCGCGGTGCTGTATGCGCTGGAAGCGGGTGGGCCGAGTTTCATCGGCCTGCCGGTGGCGACGTGGGTGGCGGGTGTCGGCGGGCTGTGGGCACTGCTGGCGGCATGGCCGCGGCGGTCGCCGGTGCATTTGCGGGATTGAGCGTCGATACAGTGAGCTGAGAACGCTCGAGCCCTCCCCCGCGTGCGGGGGAGGGTTGGGTGGGGGCAATCCTTCAGCGCTGGCGATATCCGAATCCAGCGATATTCGAGAGTCACCTGGATCATTTCGATGCATGCGGACAGTTCGCCCCCTCCCAACCCTCCCCCGTAAACGGAGGAGGGCTCGAGCGCGGCGCATCAGTCGTTGTGTCGCGCCCGACACTCCGCCGCCCGCGCACCGAGCCAATCCCGCTCCCGCGGATTGCGCGCCAGCGACGCCGCACGTTCGAACGCATCCACCGCATCGGCATGCCGCCCCAGCTTCGCCAGCAGATCGCCGCGCACGCCCTGGACCAGGTGATAGCCAGCCAGCGTGTCGTCGCCGGTCAGCGCATCGACCAGCGGCAATGCGGCGGCAGGTCCGGCGGCCATGCCGATCGCGACCGCGCGGTTGAGTGCGACCACCGGCGAACCCGTCAGCGCCAGCAGTTGGCCGTACAGCGCAGCGATGCGCGCCCAGTCGGTGTCGCCGGCCGTCGGCGCAAGCGCATGGCAGGCGGCGATTGCGGCCTGCAGTTCGTAACCACCGGGCGCTGCGGTGCCGCGTGCGGTCTGCGCCTGCGCCAGTGAGGCGAGCCCCGCGTCGATCAGCCCGCGATCCCAGCGCGCGCGGTCCTGGTCGGGCAACAGCACCGGATGACCGTCGGCGTCGGCGCGCGCATCGAGCCGTGACGCCTGCAGCGCCATCAGTGCGACCAGCGCATGCACCTCGGCCTCGCGCGGCATCAATGTCGCCAGCACGCGCGCCAGCCGCAGGGCTTCGGCGCACAGGTCCGGGCGCGCCCAGTCGTCGCCGCTGCTCGCGGCATGGCCTTCGTTGAACACCAGATACAGCACGTGCAGCACTGCCGACAGTCGCGGCGGCAGATCCGTGCGCTGCGGCACTTCGAACGGTGTGCCGGCTTTCGCGATGGTCTTCTTGGCGCGGACGATGCGCTGGGCGATCGTCGCCTCCGGCACGAGGAATGCGCGCGCGATCTCGTCGGTGGTCAGGCCGCCGATCAGCCGCAGCGTCAGCGCGACCTGCGACTCGACGGTCAGCGCCGGATGGCAGGCGACGAACATCAGCCGCAGCACGTCGTCGCCGATCACGTCGTCGAGCGCGTCCTGCGCGCGCGCATCCGATTCGCGCTGCGCCTGCTCGATCTCGCGCGCGAGTTCGGCCTGGTGCGCGTCGAGACGCTGGCCGCGACGCAGACGGTCGATGCCGCGACGACGCGCGGTGGTCATCAGCCACGCACCCGGATTGTCGGGCAGGCCGTCATGCGGCCAGCGTTCGAGCGCGGCGACCAGCGCGTCCTGCGCCAGTTCCTCGGCGAGATCGAGATCGCGCACCAGCCGCATCAGGCCACCGATGATCTTCGGCACCTCCTCGCGCCAGAGCGTTTCGATCGTGCGATGCAGGGTGGCCGTGTCCATGGGCGGCGATGACAGCACCCCGCGCGCCGGCGGGCAAGCCGCGCTGCGGCGGACGGATCGCCGGGCGCGTGCGAACGTCGGCTGTGGGATGCACGTGCGCGCAGTCATTGCGTCGGGAACGCAGCCATGTCCATGTGCATCACCTCCCACAGATGGCCGTCTGGATCGGCGAAGCCGTGCTGGTACATGAAGCCGTGATCGACCGGTTCGCTGGTGATCGCCCCACCGGCGGCGCGCGCCTTGGCGACGATCGCATCGACCGCGGCGCGATCGGGCTGCGACAGCGCGATGATCGCGCCGACGTGGCCCGGCGGCGGCAGCGGCAGCTTGGTGAAACTCTGGAAGAACGGCTTGACCAGCAGCATGACGAAGCTGTCTTCGCCGATGATCATCGCGGTCGCGTTCTCGTCGGTGAATTGCGGATTGAACTGGAAACCAAGTGCGGTAAAGAAGCGCACGCTGCGATCGAGGTCTTCGACCGGAAGATTCACGTAGATCTGGGGACGGCTCATGGCGGTACTCCTGTGATTGAACGGGGGGGATTCAGCAGCCTTGCTTGGAACGCGTCACCATCCAGCCGGTGCCGAACCGGTCGACGACCATGCCGAAGCGGTGTGCGAAGAAGGTTTCGGTCATCGGCGCACGCACCTCGCCGCCATCCGAGAGCGCGGCGAAGATGCGTTCGGCATCCGCGTCCGAATCCACGCCCAGGTTGACGAACGCATGCGGCGTGGCCGGCAGCGGTGTGCCGGGCGGCACATCGGAGGCCATCAGGAACTGGTCTCCGATCGCGAGGTTGGCGTGCATGATCCGTTCCGGCGCGGCGGCGTCGCTGCCGGGGCAGGGCGGTGCGTCGCCGTAGGGCATCAGCATCGGCTCGCCGCCGAGCAGCGCGGCGTAGGTCTTGAACGCTTCGGCGCAACTGCCGTCGAAGTACAGATAGGGGTCGATGCGCATCGGGGTGTCCTCGAAAGGCCGCCGGCTGGCGGTGTCGTTGGAACGACGCACCGGCGCACCGGAAATCGACATCACCGCGACTACCGGATGCACGCCCGCGCATACGGCGCGTTCCGGACCCGTCCGTTAAGCTGCCCGACCCGTTCCGCACCGAGGAGACGCCAATGCGCCGCCCCCTGATGTTGCTGTTGCCGCTCGCCCTGGCCGCTTGCGGCGGGTCCACGCCGCCGGACGGCGCCGCCACGGCGCCGGCCCAGGCCGCGGCCGACGCGATCCCCGACGCAGCGCCCGCCGATCACGCGAAGACGCTCGAGGCCTATCACTGGCGTCTGGTCGATGCGACGGGCAGCGGTGGCGCGCGCATCGACGCGTTGCTCGACGGCGACGGCGACGCGCTGCAGCTGGATTTCGCCGACAGCGGCCTGAGCGTGTCCAATGCCTGCAACCGCATGGGCGCGAACGTCGCGCTCGACGACGACCGCCTGACCGTCGACCAGGTGATCTCCACGATGATGGCCTGCACCGATGCGCAGCTGACCGCGCGCGAGCGCGAGATCGGCCAGCGCCTGCCCGGCACGCATCGCATCGCGCTGAGCGGCGGAGAGCCGCCGCGGCTCACGCTGCAGCTCGGGAATGGCGACGTACTCGTGTTCGAGGGCGTGCCCACGCCGGCCACCCGCTACGGCGGTGAAGGCGACACGGTGTTCCTGGAGATTGCGCCCGAGCGCATCGCCTGCAGCCACCCGCTGATTCCCGAACAGCGCTGCCTGCAGACGCGTGAAGTGCAGTACGACGATGAGGGCGTGCGTTCGCCCGGCGACGCCGAATGGGCGCCGCTGTACCAGGACATCGAGGACTTCACCTTCGAGGACGGTGTGCGCACGGTAGTCCGCGTGCAGCGCTTCGACGTGCCCGATCCGCCGGCCGATGCGCCGTCGCAGGCCTACGTGCTCGATATGGTGGTGGAGTCGGAGCGCGTGGGCCGCTGACGTGGCGCGCGCGACGTCGTCGATTGATGTGTCGCGCTCGACGTCGGTTTCACGCGAGCTGCTGCCCTCACCCCAACCCCTCTCCCAAAGGGAGAGGGGCTCGTAACAGTTCAGCGCGACGTGACCGGTCGCGTCTCGACACCGTCAGGGCTTGGCAGCCCTCGGATGCAGCGCATAGCTGCCCCAGATCGTGGCTTCGGCCAGCACGTGGCCCTGCACCGCGCGCAGCACATTGCCGGCGGTGAAGCGCTCGGGCACGTCGAGCGTCGCGACATCGAGTGCGAACAGGCGGAAGAAATACCGGTGCGTGCGCAGGTCGTTCGGCGGCGGATACGGGCCGTCGTAGCCGAGCCAGTCGCCCGCGAGATCCGGATCGCCGGCGAACCAGCCGGTGTAGTCGTTGAGGCCCTGACGCGCGCCGGCGGGGCCGGGGGGCGTGCGCTTGCCGCCCTTGGTCACGCCATCGCTCGCACTGCCTTCGGCGATCGCGCGCAGGTCGGCCGGCAGATCGACGACCGTCCAGTGCACGAAGGTGCCGCGCGGATGTTCGATCGGAATCTCGACGCCGTCCTTGCCCGCCAGTGACGGATCGGTCGGCGCGTCGGGATCGAGGCACAGCAGCGCGAACGATCGCGTGCCCGCTGGCACGTCGTCCCAGGCCAGATGCGGGTTGCGGTTGTCGCCGAAGCCGTCGGGCGCGCCGACGGCGAACGTGGCCGCGATCGGCCGGCCCTGCTCGAAACTGTCGCTGTGGATGCGCATGGTGTCTCCGCTGGGAAAAGGATCAGTCCTGACGGTAGCCCAGGCGCGCCGCGACCGGCGTCAGCGCCGCGAACGGGCCGGCCAATGTCTCGCGATAGGCCAGCCAACGGCCGGCCGGAATGCGGTCGGGGCCCAGCAGGTCGCGCGGCGGGGTCGGGAACGCGGGCACGCCGAGCGCCTCGGCAAAGCGCGCCGCCAGTCGTTCCAGATCCTCGCCCGGCGCATCGGTGCGCACCACGGTATGCGGGAACAGGTCCTGCTCGATGATGTCGGCGAGCTGCGACAGATGCGCGGCCAGCCACTGCGCGGCGCTGTCGGCATCGGTGACGCGCATTGCCATTGGCGTGCCGAACGCGAGCCATTCCAGCAGCATGTCGCGCGGATCGCGCAGTGCGAGCAGCAGTCGCGCGTGCGGCAGCTGCGGCCGCAGTGCCAGCAACCAGGCGTTGTCCCAGAACGGAATCCAGTCGATGACCGCGCCGTTGGCGCCGATGCCGCGCGCGGGCAACTGCGAGAGCCAGCCGGTGGCGACCTGCTCGGCAGTGAACTCGCCTTGCGCCAGGCGCGCGGGCACGTTGGTGTCCTGGAACGGGTCCTGGACCGCAGTCGAGAAGCGGTCGCCCCGGAATTCGGGCAGCGCGCGCTGCAGCACGTTGGCGACGCGATCGACCTGTGCACCCGGCGCGCCGTACAGCAGCACTGCCGGCGCACGCGCGCCTTCGACGACAGTGCCCATCTCCGGCCAGCGCGCCGGTGGCGTCGTCGGTGCGGGCGGCGGACCGGCCTGCGCCGTCGCTTCGGCCGTGAGCGCGAGCCAGGTCGCGATCGCCTCGGTCGGTTGATCCGCCGCGTCCTGGGCCAGGCCGATCCAGCGGCGCAGCATCAGACGCGCCTCTGGGCTGGCAGCCGGCAGTAGGCCTTCAACGAACGTGACGGCTGCAGCGGGGTCGCGCGCCAGCAGGCGGTTGAACAGCAATTCGTTGGCGTTGCCGTGACCGGGCTGCAGCGCGGTGATCCTGCGCGCGGTTGCTTCCGATGCCTCGTGCGCGCCTGTGCCCGATTCCAGCGCGAGCTGCGCCTGAAGGGCCGGCAGATGATCGGGACGCGCCGTGTTCCAGCGCGCGACGATCGCAGTCGCAGCGTCGCTGCCGAACGCTTCCATCGCCAGCCGCGCGACCCACAGATGATCCCACTCCGGATGTTGGTCGAGCGCAGCGTCGAGCGTGGCCTGCGTCTCCTCGGTGTTGCCGGTCGCCTCCCACAACAGCAGCAGGCCGTTGGTCGCGCGACGCGAGTCGGGATGCGCGGCGAACGTGCCCTGCAGCAGCGGCTTCGCACGGTCGAAGCGCTTCGCCTGCAGTTCGAGCTCGCCGGCGAATGCCTGCAGTGACGGTGTCGCGTGCGCGGGATCCGCCAGCAGCACGGCGAGCTCGTCGGCCGCTTCGGCCGGTCGCCCCTGCTGCAGCACGATCTGTGCGAGCAGGCCGCGCAGCTGCACCTGACCGGTTTTCTCGATCAGGCGGCGGAACGATTGCTCGGCGAACGCGAAGTGACCCTTGGCGAGATACGCGAAGCCGAGCGCACTGATCACCTGCAGATCGTCCGGCGCGCCCTTCGATGCCGCCGACAGCAGCGTCAGCGCGCGATCGTGGTCATTGCGACGCGAGGCCACCACGCCTTCGAGCATCAGCGTCCACGGATGCTCGGGTGCGACGCGTGCAGCGAGTTTGGTCTGGCGCTGGGCTTCGTCGAGATCGTTGCGGCCGATCGCCATCTGCGCCTGCACCACGTAAGCGCCGAACTGGTTCGGATCGAGCGCGACGGTCTGCGCGAGCGCGGCCTGTGCGCCGCCGAGATCGCGCGTGTCGAGCAGCATGCCGGCGCGCAGGAAATGCAGTTCCGCGTCATCGGGCATCTGCGCGATCGCGGTGTCGATCGTCGACAGCGCGGTCTCGCGATCACCGGTTGCACGGAACGCGAGCGCGGCGGCGCTCAGCGTATCGGTGTCCTTGTGTCCCTCGGCCAGCGCCTGGCGGGCGAGGGCGGCGGCTTCGGCATTCGCGCCGCGGCGCAGGGCTTGGTAGATCTGTTGCGACATGCTGGATATCCCGGCGCGAAGCCGACCAAAGGCAAGGCCGGGCATTGTAGCGGGCGGGGTGGGGCGGGTTCCGAGTACGGATCACAGGCGCCGAACGCGACGACGCGCACGGGCACCGCTGATGCGCACGGACATCGCACCCCGTCGCCCCAGCGCAGGCTGGGACCCATCTTGATCTTCGATCAGGACCGACGCCGGTGGGGCCACTCGATATCAAATTGGGCGCTACGCATTCCGGCGGTTTCGAAGCGCTTCCACCCGCAAAGCGCGTAGCCCGCCCAGCCGATACGCACAATTCAACCGCCCTGCGCGCCCGCACCCGCATGCACCGCCGTCGCCAATCGCGTGCGCTCTACCGAGGTCCGCGCCGCATCGGCATGCGCATCCAGCCGCGCGGCGACCCAGCGCTCCGCGAATCCGTCGAGATGCCGGTCGAGCAGGAAGCCGCAATGCCCACCCCAGCGGCTGATCTCCAGCCGTGCATGCGCCGGCAGCGCGAGTGCATGAAAGGCGTCGAGCGGAATCACCGGATCGTCCGCCGACATCAGGATGTCGACGGGCACCTGCAGCGACGACAGGCGATCGCCGGCCACGGAATATCCGTCGAAGTAGTCGTCGAGCGTGCCGAAGTCGGTATGCGTGCGCACCAGCCAGTCGGTGAGGTCGCGCAGGCCCAGGCTCAGCGTGGCGTCGTCGACATCGAGGTGGTCGGGAAACAGGTCGCGCTTGCGTCGCAGCGAGGCGCGCCAGGTGCGCTCGAAGTGGCGCAGGTACAGCTGGTGGCCGCGCTCCATCTGCAGCATCGTGCGCGCGGGATCGATGACCGGACACACCGCGGCGATGCCGGCCAGCTGCAGGCCGGCCGCGGGCGCACGCAGCGCGAGCCGCAGCGCGAAATTGCCGCCCAGCGAATAGCCCGCCGCCAGCATCGGCCGTGGATCGAAGCGCGCGGCGATGTCGACCGCCGCGTGCACCACTTCATCGATGCGGTTGGAGTGGAAGATCGCTTCGTTGAGGTGGTGGCTGTCGCCGTGGTCGCGAAAATTCAGCCGGAACACCGCGTAGCCGAGCGCCAGCATCTGCGCCGCGGTCTGGCGCATGTAGCTCGATTCGCTGCTGCCTTCCCAGCCATGCAGCAGCAGCACGAGTCCGCGCGGCGCACGCCCGGGCACCACGCTGTGCAGGCCGTGCAGGCGCACGCCCTCGCCGCCGTCGACGAGATGCTCGGTGGTCACCGCGCCGGTCGCGGCGAGTGCCTGCGCGCCGCGGCGTCGCCGCCACTGGCTGCTGCCGAGCGCCGTCTGCAGATGTGGATTGCGCAACCAGAACGGCGGCGCGTAATCGCTGCCACCCACGCGGATGCCATCGGCGGAGAGGCCACCCGCATCCGTCTCCGGCGACGGCCGCACGGGATTCAATCGCGCGCGTCCAGGGCCGCGACGATGCGCTCGCGCGACACCTCGGCCAGGTGCCGGCGGCCTTCCGCATTGGCCGGCAGGATCGGTTCGAGGAACGCGACCTCGGCATCGCGGCCAGGCTCGCCGAGCAGACGGATGAAATTGGCGAAGAAGGATTCGCGCGGCCCGAAGGCGACGATGCTCTGCGCCGAGCCGTGCCGCCCGTAGCGCAGCGCCACCGGCTGCACCGCGACATCGGTCTCCACCGCCGCGAGAAAGATGCGCGCATGGAACGGGCCGACCGCGTCGCCGCCGCGGGTGCGCCCTTCCGGGAATACCGCGACCGGACGCCCGTCGCGCAGTCGCGCCACCATTTCGTCGAGCACGCCGCCCAGCGATTCGGTACTGCCGCGCTGGTGGAAGATCGTCTCGCCGCGCGCGGCGAGCCAGCCGACCACCGGCCAGCCGGCGATCTCGCGCTTGGCGACGAAGCCGACCATGCGCTGGCTGTGCAGCGCGACGATGTCGACCCAGCTCACGTGATTGGCGACGAACAGCACCGCGCCCGGCAACGGCGTGCCGCTGCGATGCATGCGGAAGCCGAACACCCGCATCAGCCCGCCCTGCCACCAGCGGATCATGCGGTGGTCGACGCGCTCGCCGCTGCGCAGCCGGCGCCGGCCGATCGGCGGCAGCATCGACAGCAGCAGGATCGGCAGATGGATGCACAGATGCCACAGCAACACCGGCACGCGCACGCAGTAACGCAACACGCGCACCGGCGTGTCGCCGGCGTCGGCGCGAACGGAAGAAGCACTCATCGGTGCACGATACCCAAACACGGACCTTCGCGGCGTGGAATGCGGGCAAGATCCGTCCGGCAAGCGCAGCAGGATCCCGGATGTGTGCTCACGGTTTCGGCACCACCGCGAGCGTCAGCCGCGAGATGCACACCAGCTTGCCGGCCGCATCTTCGACGCGGATCTCCCACACCTGGGTGCTGCGTCCGACATGCAGCGCGCGCGCGGTGCCGGTCACGATGCCGGCGCGCACGCCGCGCAGATGGTTGGCGTTGATCTCGATGCCGACGACGCCGTGGCCCTCGGGCGCGGACAGACCGCCGGCACTGCTGCCGAGCGTTTCGGCCAGCAGCGCGGAGGCGCCGCCATGCAACAGGCCGTACGGCTGATGGGTGCGGCTGTCGACAGGCATCGTCGCGCGCAGGAAGTCCGGGCCGATCTCGGTGAAGACGATGCCCAGTGCGGCAATCGCCGTGTTCGCGGACATCGCATTGAGCTGGTCGAGTGTGGTGTCGCTGCGGAACATGCGGAAGGCTCCGGGGGAAACCCGGCAGCTTAGGCCGTTGTGCGCCGCTGCGCAGCGCGACCGGCGAAAATGGCGCGTCGCGAAGGCGCGCGTACCGGTCGCGGATGATCGAGGCGCGTGTGCGGCGCGGATCAGACGATGTGGAAGCGCGCAGGCATGGCGCTGTCGCGCACTTCGTAACGGAACGGGCTGTCGGCGTGGCTGCGCGCGGCGCGGACCTGGGCATGGAAGCGCGCAGGCTGGGCGATGCAGGCCGGGGCCGGGACAAACGTGTCGGTGGCGTGGATGCGGAACATGGCGGAACTCCTGAGGATCGGGGGAACGCTTCAGGCGCCGGAGCTGATCGAATGATCAGGCGATGCGGAAGCGCGAAGGGCTGGCGTGGGTGACGTAGCTGCGCGGGGCGCCGTAGCTGCTGCTCATCCCGTAACCGGTGCCGGGCTCGCGGGCGGGGCGCGGCGCAACGGACGGCACGAGGTGGGCGGCGGCGTGGACGATGGCGTGCATGCGGGACATGGCGGATCTCCTGGGTGGGCGGAACGGGGAATCAGGCGACGCGGAAGCGCGACGGGACCGACGCGGCGGCGTAGCTGCGGGGCGTGCCGTAACCGCTGCTGCGGCCGTAGCCGAGGCCGAACAGGCGGGCCTGGCGGATGGCGACGGGCGGGGCGAGGTGGGCGGCGGCCTGGACGATGGCGTGCATACGGGACATGGCGGAATTCCTGGAGAGATGGGGATGGACGGGATGGATCAGGCGACGCGGAAGCGGGCGGGGGCCGGTGCGCTGCTGTAGCTGCGCGGAGCGCCGTAGCTGCTGCTGCGGCCGTAGCCGAGACCGAACGGGCGGACGAGCGCGGCGCTGGCGGTGCGGGCGGCGGGGGTGGTCTGGGTCTGCATGGCGGGGTCCTCGGGTCGTTGTGCTTCGGTGTGTTGGTAGACTACAACACCACTGTTCGATAACACCACCTGCAAGAAGTCATACCCTGCGAATTCATCTAAACTGTTCAGGCTTTGTTCATCTGACTCGCGGTGGGCAGTCCCTTGTTGCAAACAGGACGGGTGGGACTCGCAGAACGTGACCAGGCATCCACGCATCCGCGGCGGCCGCTGGCGTCCGGTCGGTGGAATCGGGAAATCGGAATCGCGAGGACGCATCGCGTCGAGGCGTCACGCAGAGTCCGCAGGCTGGGGAGCGCGAGCCAACGCCCGGCCCCGCAGTGATGGGCCCGGCGTGTTCCCGCTGGCAGCTCAGAGAATCGGCACGAGTCCCGCGCCGAACGCGGTGAAGATCCGCGTCAGCAGGCTGCGGAAGCCCAGACTCACTTCCGGGAAGTCGCCGACCGCGACATAGCACTGGCGAAAGTCGGGGGCGTCGGGCGGCAACGGCGCCGGGCAATCCGGGCCGGGTTTGAACTCGAAGCTGGTCGCGTAGCGCGTCGGCCAGAGATCGAAGATCGGCAGGCGCTCGGAGACCTTCGCCATCGAATAGTCGATGCCGGAGAACACCGGCGGCGGATCGCGTCGGGCGATCGTCCAGGAGTTTTCCGGCGACATGTCGCGGCGGATGCTCGCCGCCAGCCGCTGCGCGAAGCGCACATCGTCGATGACCACGGCGCTCTCGGTATTGAGGTTGTCGCCGCGCGGGTCGAAGTTGTGCGTGCCGACCACGCCGATGCGCTCATCCACGACCAGCGATTTCGCGTGCAGGCCCATGCGCAAGCCGGTGCGGTTCAAGGGCACGCGCCGGTTCACGCCGATGCCCGCATAACGCAGCGCCGAATACTCGCGCGTCAGCGGCGCAGCGCTCGCGGGGCGCGCGGCGAGGACTTCCTCGCGCGTCGTCGCCACCCCCTCGGTGCCGCTCTCGTCGAGATTGACGCTGCCGTCGGGGTTCCACGAGATTCCGACCGCGCCGGTGACCTCCAGATCGATCGGCGCGTCTTCCGGAAACGGCTTGTACTCGTAGATCTGGAAGCCGAAATCGCGCAGATGCCGGCGCTTGTACTTGTAGGACAGCGCGTAGGTGATGAACGAGTCGGTTGCCGCGAGGCTGTTGGTCGACACCACCACCTGCGGCGCGTCGGGCTGCGCGTGCAGATCGAAGAACATCTGCTCGGCCGGCTTCGACAGCACCAGATACGGCGTCTGCAGCAGCACCTCGTCCTGGGCCGACTCGATCAGTTCGCGCAGACGCGGCGTCGCGGCGATCGCTGCTTCGGCGGCCTCGCGATCACGCCGGTGCTTGGCCGGCAGATCGCCGATGAACTCGACCGGGCCGACCGGCAGCGCGGCATCGACCAGACGCTGGCGCACGAGCGCGGTATCGCCGGCGTCCTCCAGGATCGCGGCGACCCGCTGCGGGCGTTCGTAATCCTGGAACGACACCGGCGGCACGCCGCTGCGCAGCAGGTGCCGGCCCACATCGGTCAGTTGTTCGACCGGCGTGCTCAACGGCGCGTGCCAGAACGCAACGAAGTTGTCCTCCATCGCCTCGACCACAGGCCCGGCGATCAGCACGTCGCGGTCGCGGAAATTGAAGGTGTCGCTCCAGTCGAAGTAATCGTCCTGGTAATTGCGGCCACCGGTGATGCCGACCACGCCGTCGATCAGCAACGCCTTGCTGTGCATGCGCTGGTTGAGTCGCCGCCAGCAGCAGGCCGCGGCCACTGCGTACTGCGGATAGGTGATGCGCGCACGTCCGAGCACGGGGTTGTAGATGCGCATCTCGAAGTTGGTATGCGCGCCGGCCAGTGCCGACAGCGTTTCCACCGTGCGCATCGCCGACAGCTGGTCGACCAGCAGCCGAACCTGCACGCCGCGCCGCGCGGCAGACAGCAGTTCCTCGAGCACCAGATGGCCGGCGTCGTCCTCGTCGAAGATATAGGTCTGCACGTCGATCGTGCGTTGCGCGCCGCGGATCAGATCCAGCCGTGCGAGCAGCGCGTCCTGTCCGTATTCCAGCAGCAGCGCGTAATGCCGCGGTGCCGCCGGCGTGCTGCGCGCCACTGCCTGTGTGCCGAGATTGCGCAACGGCGACGGCGATGCGCAGGCATCGGCGCGATCGCACAGCACTTCGATCGAACGCGCTTCGACGGCGATGTGCGCGGCGGCGTCCCGTTTGGCCGGCGACAAAGTGGTGCAGGCCGCGGTCGCCAGCGTCAACGCCAGCAGCAGGGCGCGGGTGACGGCGTGCATCAACGGGATTCCAATGCGCGGATCCGCAGCGTGAACCGCACCTGGTCGGCCAACGCATAGCCCCAGCGATCCATCGCGTACTGGCTGCGGCGGACGTCGCCTTCGCCGACGACGTCGCAGTCGAGACCCGGGCGGGCGCACGCGGCGGCCGCGATGCGGAAGATCTCCCGGCGTTGCACGCCGCGGATGCTCAGGATGCCGGTCATCTCGCCACCGTCGCGTGCCAGCGTGGCCGGAAAGGGATCGGAGACGAAGCGGATTTCGGGATAGCGCGCCACATCGAACACGCCCGGCCCGCGGGTGATGCGGGTATAGGCGCGGCTGTCGATGATCTCGACGCTCTCGGCATCCAGGATCAGCCGCACCTGGTGGCGGCCATCGGCGAGCACGGTGATGTCACCGCGCCAGTCGTCGAAGCGGCCTTCCAGCTGCTGGCCCCAGCGGGTCTTGAGGCTGAAGCCGATTTCCGAGCGCTTGAGATCCATGGCCAGCGTCTGGCCGGGCACGTCGGTCGATGCGAACGCAGGCGCGGCGCAGGCCGCCGACAGGCACAGGCCTGCCAGCGTACGCAGCAGGGGACCGGCGGCGTGGGCCATGGGCAAAGCGACGTGGGACCAAGCGGACGCCGGTGCGGCTACGGCCACCAGAACGCAGACAGTTCGGCGACGGCGGGTTCCACCGCGGCGCCTGTCGGCAAGGTCAGCACGGCGATGCCGGCCGGCGGCATGCCGCGATACTCGCCGGTCTGGCCGCTGTGCAGCAGCGCGGACAGGCGCTCCAGGCCGGGATTGTGGCCAACCAGCAGCAGCCGGCCGGTGTCGCGGTGGTCGTCGAGCAGCGTCGCCAGGGTGCCGGGGGTCGCCTCGTAGATCGACGGTTCCAGGCGCTGGTCGACGTAGCCGATCGTGCCGAGCACCGCCTCCAGCGTTTCGCGGGTCCGGCGAGAGGGCGAGCACAGCACGCAATCTGGCACCAGTTGCTGGTCACGCAGCCAACGGCCCGCGGCTTCAGCCTCGGCCAGGCCTTCGGCCGACAGGGGCCGGTCGATGTCGGCTTGCCCGGGCAGGGCGGGATCGGCGTGGGCGTGGCGGAGCAGAATCAGTTCGCGCATGGGCGGTCGGCGGCCTCGTTTTATGACTTCATGACGGGCGGAGCGTTCGGATGCGGTGAACGCGTCGGCGGAAAGCCTACTTCCGGACCCACTTCAACAGTGGCGCCCAGTCGTCCTGATGGTCGCGCACCTGCGCCGAATGGTAGTCGAACAGGCTCTTGCCCAGCCCGACCAGCATTACGTAGGCCTGGCTGTCGCGCAGTTGCGCGATCACCGGATACGGCCACTGCGCGAGCAGCGCGAGCGCCTGCTGCGAGGCATTGGTGTGCGGGCGCAGGCGGTTCGCGACCAGGCCCACGCGGGTCTGGCCGCGACGGATGCGCGGATGCTTGGCCAGCGTATTGAGGAAGCCGACGGTCGCGTCGATGTCGAGCGCCGACGGCAGCACCGGCACGACGATCGCGTCTGCGATCTCCAGATACGCATCCAGATCGTCGGCCATCGCGCCCGCGGGCGCATCGATCACCAGCCGGGTCGCGCCATCGGGGATCGAGGCCAGCACCTTCTTGTGGCGCGCGCTGCCGTCGACCGGCAATACCGCGGTGTCCAGCCCGGCGCGGCGTTCGGCCCAGCGCGTGGACGACTGCTGCGGATCGGCATCGACCAGCACCGTCGATTCGCCGGCCAGCGCGGCGTGCGCGGCGAGATGGGTGGCGATCGTGGTCTTGCCCACGCCGCCCTTGGAGCTGGCCACCAGTACCGTCTTCATCGAAGTCTCCGGGTCGGTTCGCGCATCGAGCGTACACCGCCCGTGCGGTGCCGGCGACCGCATGCGTGCGCCACCCGTTTAACATCGACGTCCCAGACCGCGAGCGGCGCCGCGCCCATGAGTGAACTGCAGGACCTGGCCGCGCTGATCCGGGCCAACACGCCATTGATCGTTGTCGAGACCCCCGACGAGCCGCGCGTGGTCGAGTTGTTCCGGCAGTCGCTGATGCAGGTCTGGCGCGCGCTGTACCGCTGGACGATCACCGAAGGCCTGCGCCGCGTGGATCTCGATGGCGAGTCGGAGACCGACACCGCCGCCGATGCCAGCAACACGCTCGCCGCGATCCGCGAGGCCGATCAACGCGGCATCTATCTGCTGCTCGATTTCCATCCCTACCTCGGCTACGCGAGTACCCAGCGCCAGCTGCGTGATCTGGTGCAGCGGCGCCACTGCCTGCCGCACGTGATCGTGCTGGTCGGCCACAAGGTCGAACTGCCGGCGGACCTTGAAACCATGGCCGTGCGCTTCCGCCCGCGCCTGCCCGATGCCGACGCGCTGCTGAAACTGGTGCGCGAGGAAGCCACGGCCTACCAGCAGGAACACGGCGGCCGGCGCGTCGAAGCCGACGCCGATGCGGTGCGCCAGATCGTGCGCAACCTGCAGGGGCTGTCGCTGGGCGACGCGCGCCGGATCACCCGCCAGCTGATCCACGCCGACGGCGCGCTCGCGCACGACGACCTGCCGGCGCTGGCCAAGCTCAAGTTCGAACTGCTCAACAAGAGCGGGCATCTGCATTACGAGTACGACACCGCCGGCTTCGCCGATGTCGCCGGTGCGCGCCGTCTCAAGCGCTGGGTCGAACAGCGACGGCGCGTGTTCGTCGAAGGTGACGCGCCGCCCGGCCTCGATCCGCCCAAGGGCGTGCTGCTGCTCGGCGTGCAGGGCTGCGGCAAATCGCTGCTGGCCAAAGCCATCGCCGGCGGCTTCGGCGTGCCGCTGGTGCGGCTGGATTTCGGCACGCTCTACGACAAGTACCACGGCGAGACCGAGCGCAACCTGCGTGAAGCGATCGCCTCGACCGAACAGCTCGCGCCCTGCGTGCTGTGGATCGACGAGATCGAAAAGGGCCTGGCCTCCAGCGGCGACAGCGACGGCGGCGTCTCGCGCCGCGTGCTCGGTTTTCTGCTGACCTGGATGGCCGAACGCAAGTCGAAGGTGTTCCTGGTCGCGACCGCCAACCAGGTCCACGACCTGCCGCCTGAACTGCTGCGCAAGGGTCGCTTCGACGAGACCTTCTTCGTCGACCTGCCGGGCGCCGACGTGCGCGCCGAGGTGTTTGCGGTGCACCTCGCACGTCGCGGCTTCGATGTCACGGAGTTCGACCTGCCGCTGCTCGCGATCGAGGCTGAAGGCTTCTCCGGCGCCGAGATCGAACAGGCCATCGTCGCCGCGCTCTACGCCGCGCATGCCGCCGGCGCGCCCCTGTCGCAGCCCATGGTCGTCGAATCACTGCGCGACACGCGCCCGCTGTCGGTGATGATGCGCGAACAGGTCGACGCCCTGCGCAGCTGGGCGCGTGAGCGCACGGTGCCGGCGGATTGAACGGTCGCACCGTCAGGCCCTACCTGGCGAGGACGCGCCCGCGGCAACGAAACGCCTATAACGGAAGGAACGAGGATGAACTGGCAGGGACGCAGTAGACAGACAGTGGTCATCGCCGCGACGGCGCTCGTCCTCGCCGCCTGTAGTCATCGCACGCTGCAGGTCGAACGGGCGATGGTGCTGCCGCCTGCCGCGCAGGTGCATACGGTCGCGCCGAATCAGCGCTTCCTGATGGCGGTGCCGATCGAGGATCCGGATCCTGCATACCCCGTTGGCGCGCGTCTCGACGGCGCGCTGCAGGTCTGCGCAACGTTCGTCGTCACGAGCGAGGGCGAGGTCATCGACATCGCTATCGATCGCGCAGCCATTACCTGCGCCGATCCCGATGATGAGGCGACCAAACCCTTTGCGGACGCGCTTCTTGGAACGCTGCAGCGCTGGCGCTATTTGGCCGCCGCCATCTGTACGTTCCCCGATGGCATCGACCCCGGGACCGATCCCCGCTGTGACGGCGCGAATGTCCGCGTCGACGCCGTGCCGATCCGCCTGCGCTACGTGTTTGCCTTCTCGTCCGAACGCGGTGGGCGGGTGTCACGCGCCCACGCGTCGGCTGCCGCACGCTGAAGCCACCGCGGTCTGATCGAAGACGTGCGCGCCGTTCCAAGCGCAAAAACCGCGCGTCCCGCGTCATGAACAGCGCACTGATCTGTGCCAGCATCGGGACACCTGCATGGATGAAGGTGGATCACGTGTCCCGATCGCTCGTACTGCTGCTGTGTCTGTCGCTGTCCTGCATCGCCCAGGGGCGTGAGCCGCCCTCGCCGCAGTGCGTCGACGCCCGACGGGTGTCCGATTCGCACCAGATCGACGCGCGTACCGTCGTGTTGCGGACCGATGACGGCATCCGCGCCAGCGCGACGCTGGGCACCGCCTGCCCCGATCTCTTCAGTGAGGGTGACGCGCGCCTTCTGGCGCCCGGCGGCTGGCTGTGCGGTGGGCCGGACGACGCGATGGTGACCCGGGCGCAGCGTTGCGCGGTCGAGTCGGTCACACACGTCGATGCGAGGCAGTACGCGGAACTGCTGCAGCGTGGCCGCGCGGACAACACGCTCGATCCGGTCGTCGTCACCGGTCGCCGCGTCCGCGGCTTCGCCGGCACGACCGACTACTGCGTGCGGACCACCGGCCTGCGCAGCTGGCGGGACAGCATCGGCGGCGTCACCATCGAAGTCTCGCCCCGCAAATCCGGTGGCAACCGCTACTACCGTCTTGAAACTGTCGGCCGCTGCGGCGAAGCGGTGAACGCCGACTCGGTGGAACTGCTGTCGGGCCTGGAGAACGGCATGGTCTGCGGCCATCCGGGTGATCGGGTCGTATTCCGCAAACTACACGCGGGCGCCGATCCGACGAATGTCCGCGGCATGACGGCGATGCAGGGGTTCCTGCAGACCGGCCTTGCGGCGCGTGGCGGGTGCCAGGTCGCGCGGGTGTACCCGGTCGAAGGCTGAGTCAGCGCGGCGGTTGCCAACCCGCCGGTGGCTCGAGTGGAATGCCGGCTTCCTGCAGCATCCGGGTGATGAGATCGGCTTCGGTGCGGATCGACGGGTCGGCGAGCAAGCGCACGAACTGGCCGGCGCCGTCGCGCGGCAGGGCGGCATTGGCGCGGCCCCATTCGAGCATCCGCCAGTCGAACGCGCGGCGGCGTGTCTGCACGTCGGCACGCTCGGCCTGCGTGCTGGCGAGGCGTTCGAGCAGGGCCAGGCCGAGCATTTCGCCGAGCTGGGTGTCCGAACCGGTTGCCATGATTTCCGAGACGTGGCGGCAGTCGCGTACCCGGGAAGCGCTCGCGGCGAGGGCATCCGCGTCGCAAGCTCGCGTCAGCCGCTGTAGCTCCGGAATAGCGACCGCGGCCCACAGGCCCATCGCGGTGATCGCGGCGTACTCGGCCGGCACGAACTCGCCGGCTTCGGCGAACGCAGCGCGCTCTTCTGGCGTTGGCGGCGTGCGCAGCAGTGCGGCCTGCATCCAGCGCACCTGTTCGAGCATGCCGAGTTCGAACCGCGTTGCGACACGCGCATCGGCGAGCAGCGCGTCGACGCTGCCGCCGCGCACCAGCAGCGGCGCGAGATTCTGCGGGTCGGCGCCGAGCCAGCGCTGTGCGGCACGCAGGCGCGTTGCTTCGTCGGCGCCGTAGGCCAGCAATGCGTTGGCGAGCACATCGTTGCCCGCGCGCGCTGCGGCGTCGCGACGCCAGGCACTGGCCTGTGCGTCCGGCGGCACCGGCTGCGAGGGCGCGTCGGTGTCGGGTTGTTCCGGATTCGCATTGGCGAGCCCACGCAACACAGCTGCGAATGCAAGCTCGCGTGGCTGACCCGTGGCGGCCAGTGTGGCGGCGCTGCGTGCCGACCAGCTGCGCCACGCGGCCTGATCGAGCGCCGTGTCCGGCTGCGCGACAGGCGCTTCGTCGAAACGCGAATACGGCGCCTGCGCCTGCGCGACGGGGACGAGCAGGGCGACGGCACACGCAGCCGCGAGAACGGGACGGATCATGCGGAGGCCCGGGAGAAACGAGGTGGCCAGCATACCGGCGCGCGAGGTTTCACCGAGTCCGCCCTGCGGTGATCGGGCACCTCGCCGCAGATCAGTGCTCGTCCGGCATCGATCCGGATGTGCTGGCGTCCACCGAGGCCGTTGCGGTGTCATCCACGTGCTGCGTCATCTGCGGCGGCGCGTCCGCCGCGACACGCGCCTGACGCAGACGCGCCTGCTCGGCGCGCGACACCGCATCCAACGCGTGTGTCGTGTCGTCGGGCACATCGCCATCGGACTGCATGCCCACGCTCGACACCGCCAGCACCACCAGCCCCGCCACAATCCATCCGCGCATGTCGCAGCCCCTTGAATGAGGCGGCGAGAATACCTGCGCGCAGCCGGTGCGTCAGAGGTTGAGAAGTAATCGACGCCGTCATGGGCGCTTGGAGGCGGCCGCAGTAGGCGGGCGATTGCTTCTCTGCCCCTCAGTAACCCGCGGCCTGTCCGTCCTTGCGCGATTCGCTGGCGCCGGTCCAGCCGCCGTAGGGGTTCTTCATGATCGCCTGGTAGCCACCGTAGGGGCCGTGCGAGAAGCGCACCGAATGGCCCTTCTGCATCAGCGCACGCACGGTCTCGTAGGGGAAGCCGGTTTCCAGATCCACTTCACCGCCGTCGGTCATCGCCGTGTTCTGGCCGGTGGGCTCGGTCGAACCGTCGTGCTGGATGCGCGGCGCGTCGCCGGCTTCCTGCAGGTTCATGCCGAAGTCGAGCATGTTGATCAGGATCTGCACGTGGCCCTGCGGCTGCATCGCGCCGCCCATCACGCCGAAGCTCAGCCACGGCTCGCCGTCCTTGGTCGCGAATGCGGGAATGATGGTGTGGAACGGGCGCTTGCCCGGCGCGTAGCCGTTGGGATGGTCCTCGCGCAGCACGAACTGCTCGCCACGATCCTGCAGGATGAAACCCAGGCCGGGCGGCGCCATGCCGCTGCCCATGCCGCGATAGTTGGACTGGATCAGCGAGACCATCATGCCGTCGGCGTCTGCGGTGGTCAGATAGATCGTGTCGCCCTCGTCGAGCTGCCTGGGCGTGCCCGGCTGCACTTCGCGCAGCGCGGTGTCCATGGAGATCAGCGCGCCGCGCTCGCGGGCGTAGTCCTTGGAGATCAGCCGCTCGACCGGCGCCGGATGGAACGCCGGATCGGCATACCAGCGCGCGCGGTCGGCGAACGCGAGCTTCTTGGCTTCGACGAACAGGTGCACATGTTCCGGGCTGCCGAAACCAAAGGACTTGAGGTCGTAGGGCTCGAGCAGGTTGAGGATCTGCAGCGCGGCGATGCCCTGTCCGCTCGGCGGCAGTTCCCACAGCTCGACGCCGCGGTAGCTCGTCGACACCGGTTCGACCCAGTTGCCGGTGTGCGCGGCCAGATCCTCGAAGGAAAGGAAACCGTCGTTCGCGGCGAAGTAGTCACCGATCACCCGCGCGATGTCGCCCTTGTAGAACGCATCACGGCCGCCGTCGGCGATTGCCTGCAGGGTGTTCGCGAGATTCGGGTTGCGCCAGGTCTCGCCGGTGCGCGGCGCGCGGCCTTGAATCGTGAACTGTTCGGTGAAGCCCGGCCATTTGCCCAGGCGCGGCACGGAGCGGTCCCAGTAATAGGCGATGACCTCATGCACCGGATGACCTTCGCGCGCGTAGCGGATCGTCGGCGCGAGATTCTCGGCCATCGCACGCTTGCCGAAGCGGCCGTGCAGCGCGAACCAGCCGTCGACCGCGCCGGGCACCGTCACCGGCAGCGGGCCGTGCGAGGGAATGTCGGTCAGGCCGCGGCGCTGGAACTCGGTCAGCGTCAATGACTGCGGCGAGCGGCCCGAGCCGTCGTAGCCGTAGAGGCGCTTCGTCCTCGGATCCCAGACGATCGCGAACAGATCGCCGCCGATGCCGTTGCCGGTCGGTTCCATCAACCCCAGCGCGGCGTTGGCGGCGATCGCCGCATCGACCGCACTGCCGCCGGCCTTCATCGTGTCGAGCGCGATCTGCGTCGCCAGCGGATGCGAGGTCGCCGCCATCGCATGCGGCGCGTGCACCTCGCTGCGGGTCGCGAACGACTGGCCGGTGATGCGGTCGGCGGCGAGGGCGGGTAGCGCCGGCACAGCGACCAGCAACAGGACGGACAGCAGGCGGACGCGACCGGCAGTGACGGATCGAGGCATCGGGATTTCCGGGACAGGACAGGCGGACACGATACCGTCCGGCCGGTCGGACGCGACGTCTCGTCGCATCCAGGAGGTGGTTGCGCGGGAGACGGTGCGGATGGGTGCCCCTGCAGACATCCGGCAACGCGACGCGCTAAGGCCGCGCCGGTTTCTTCGCCGCACGCCTGGCGGGCTTCGCGGCCGGCTCGAGTTGCCTGACCATGCTGGTGACGGCGCCTTCCTCGCCGTGCAGCGTCAGCAGCGATTCCATCAGCTGCTCGTCGGCGCTCGAACACACGCCGAGCAGCAGCACTTCGTCGCACCCTTCTGCGGCGATGTAGGCGTGGCCCATGTTCGAGTCGATGTACACGCCTTCGCCGGTCTCGAGCACGATCGGGTCGTAGAACTCGGTGTGTACCTCCATGCGGCCTTCGAGGACGTGGATGTACTCCTCGCCGGAGTGGTGCACGAGCGCGCCGAATTCGGCGATGGTCTTGGCGCGCACGCGGGTCAGCACCGGAATCATGCGTTTGCGGCGCAGTTCGGGGCACAGGTAGTAGTAGTCGTAGTTCGGCGTGGTGATGCGGATCGCATCGTCGACGCGGCCGATGCTGCGGCGCGCGGTGACCGGCGGCTCGGGGGCCTCGTCCTGTTCGGCAAACAGTTCCGACATGCGCAGCTGCAGGCGCTGGCTGAGTTGCAGCAGCTTGTCGTAGGTCAGCGTCAGACGGTCGTGCTCGACCTTCGACAGCGTCGACAGCGGGATGCCCGAATGCTCGCTCATCTGCTTGAGCGTCCAGCCTTTTCGTGCGCGCAGCGAGCGCAGCAGGCGGCCAATGGTGGGGTGTTGCGCTGTCATCCGGGTCGGGTCCGTTCGTGTGCTCTTCGGGATCATCATCGCCGCAGCGGACGATCGGTGGAAAGGCGCTGCGACATCTGCCGATGCGCCCTTGGCCGCTTTATGGGGACTTCCGGCACGGTTGACAATTCTCTGATTGGGATCAATATCGCCAATCAGGACAAAACCGGGGCAGTGCGATGCGCGTGATTCCAACCTTCCTCTTCGCGGGGCTGCTTGCGGCTGGCGTGGCATTCGCGGCAACGCAGGATGCGGCGATCCCGCCCGCGCCCGTGACCGCGCCGCTGACGCCGACCGCTCCGGTCCAAGCTGCGGCGGCGGACGCGCAGACGCCGGCTGCGCCCGGCGGCGCACCCACGTTGAGTTCCGCGGATGCCGAAGCCTGGCTGGACGGCTTCTTTCCCTACGCGCTGGCCGCGGGCGACATTGCCGGGGCCGTCGTCGTGGTGGTCAAGGACGGCGAGGTGCTGCTGCAGAAGGGTTACGGCCATGCCGACGTTGTCGCGCGCACGCCGGTCGACCCGGCCGCCACGCTGTTCCGTCCGGGCTCGGTGTCCAAGCTGTTCACCTGGACTGCAGTGATGCAGCTGGTCGAGCAGGGCAAGCTGGACCTCGACGCCGACGTCAACCAGTACCTCGACTTCGAGATTCCGGCGCGCGACGGCACGCCGGTGACGCTGCGCCAGGCGATGACCCACACCACCGGCATGGAGGAGCAGGTCCGCGCGCTGATCACCGCCGACGCCGACGAGATCACGCCGTTGGGCGCCGCGCTGAAGCACTGGGTGCCCGAACGCATCCATGTGCCGGGCGCCACACCGGCCTACTCGAACTACGCGACCGCGCTGGCCGGTTACATCGTCGAGCGCGTGTCGGGTGAATCGTTCGACGACTACATCGAACGCCACATCTTCCAGCCGCTTGGCATGGCCCATTCGAGCTTCCGCCAGCCGCTGCCCGCGCCGCTGCTGGCGAACATGTCGATGGGCTATTCGAAGGCCTCCGACGGTGAAGCCAAGCCCTACGAATTCATCAGCCTGGCGCCTGCCGGCAGCCTGGCGTCCACCGGCGCCGACATGGGGCGCTTCATGATCGCGCACCTGCAGGGCGGTGCGCTGGGCGATGCGCGGATCCTCGGCGCGGATACCGCGCGCCAGATGCATTCCACCGCGCAGGCGTCGATCGGCCCGCTCAACCGCATGATGCTCGGCTTCTACGAAACCTCGGTCAACGGCCACCGTGCGATCTCGCATGGCGGCGACACGCAGTGGTTCCACAGCGATCTGCAGCTGTTCCTCGACGACGGCATCGGCCTGTTCGTGTCGATGAACAGCTCCGGCCGCGATGGCGCGACCGGCCACATCCGCTACGCGCTGTCGCGCGGTTTCGCCGACCGTTATCTGCCGGGCACACCTGCGCAGACACCCGGCGTGCCGGAGGCCGACGCCAAGGCGCATGCGCAGCAGATCGCAGGCACCTACACCAGCAGCCGCCGGCCGGACCGCAACTTCCTGTCGCTGGCCAATGTGCTGGGACCGGTCAAGGTCGCCGCCAACGAAGACGGCACGATCACCGTGGCGATGGCGACGGGCGCGGCCGGCGCACCCAAGCAGTGGCGCGAAGTGGCGCCGTACGTGTGGCAGGACCGCGACAGCACGGACCGTCTCGCGGCCGATGTCGTCGACGGCCAGGTCGTGCGGTTCACCATGGAACCCTACGCGCCGATCATGGTGTTCGAGCGCGTCTCGGCCTGGCGCGCGCTGGCGATGCCGCTGCTGGTCGCGAGCCTCGTCGTGCTGCTGCTGACCGTCGTCGCGTGGCCGGTGTCCGCCCTGGTGCGGCGCTACTACGGCGCGCCCTACCGGTTGGCCGGCACCGATGCACGTGCACATCGTCTGGTGCGGATCGCCGCGCTGCTGGTGCTGCTGGCGATGGGCGCGGCGCTGGCGCTCGTCGTCGGGATGCTGAGCAATCTCGCGATGACCAGCCCGGACACCGATGGTCTGATCATTGCCGTGCGGCTGTTCGCCACCGTGGTGCTGCCGCTCGGCGCGGCAGTCGCGGTGTGGAATGCGTGGCAGGTGCTGCGCGGCAGGCGCCGGGTGCTGGCCAAGCTGTGGGCGCTGCTGCTGGCGCTGGCCTGCCTGTTCCTGCTGTGGATCGGTATCGCCAACCACGTCATCGGCTTCGGCGCGAACTACTGACGACCCGACGCACCGGCGGCATCGGCCGCCGGTGCTTTCGCCACTGCCCCGACGAGGAACACGCGTGACTGCCCAGCCGGTCGAACTCGAGCTGCACAACGAACCGTTGCCGCTGTCCGCGCCGTTCCGGATTGCCGGACACGTGTTCTCGGCGATGCCGGCCACCGTGGTGACCCTGCGCGTCGGCGCGCATGTCGGACGCGGTGAAGGCGCCGGTGTCTACTACACGGGCGATCATCCCGACACGATGCTGGCCACGCTGGAGGCGATGCGGCCGCGCATCGAGGCGGGGCTGGATCGCGAGACGCTGCGCACGCTGCTCCCCGCCGGCGGCGCCCGCAATGCGCTCGACGCCGCGTTGTGGGAGCTCGAATCTCAGCAGACCGGTGTACCGGCGTGGCGACTCGCAGGTCTCGACGGCGTGCGCCCGCTGCTCACCACCTTCACCGTTGGCGCCGACGAGCCCGCCGTCATGGCCGACCGCGCCGCGGCGTACACGCAGGCGCGTGCGCTGAAGCTGAAGCTGACCGGCGATGCGGACCTCGACGCGGCGCGCGTACGCGCGGTGCGTGCGCGCTGCCCGGCGGTCTGGATCGGTGTCGACGCCAACCAGGGCTACGACGGCGCGTCTCTGCCGGCCCTGCTGCCGGTGTTGCTGGAGGCGGGCGTGGCGCTGCTGGAACAGCCCTGCGTCCGCGACCGCGAGCACGAGCTCGACGGCATCGCGCGCGCGATGCCGTTCGCCGCAGACGAAAGCATCCTCGATCTCGCCGAACTCGAAGCGCGCCACCACCACTTCGACGTCATCAACATCAAGCTCGACAAGTGCGGCGGCCTGACCGAAGGGCTGCTGATGGCGCACCGCGCGCGCGAGCTCGGCAAGCAGGTCATGGTCGGCAACATGTGCGGCACCAGCCTGGCGGCGGCGCCCGCGTTCCTGCTCGGCCAGTTCTGCGACGTCGTGGATCTGGACGGGCCGATCTTCCTCAGGCAGGACCGTACGCCGTCCGTGCGCTACACCGACGGCCACATCTGGTGCGGCGACGAGGTCTGGGGGCCGAAGACCGCATGATCCCCGCGAGCGCGACGTCGCTGGTGCCCGCGGAGAACACGTTCGCGCTGCTCGCGGTGTTCTTCGGGATCACGGCGATCGGCGCGCTGCTCGAGAAAACCCGGCTGGGCCGTCGCGTCTCCGGCGTGATGCTGGTCATCGCGATCGCGATCGGGCTGGCGCATTTCCGGGTCATCCCGACGTCCGCACCGGTCTACGGCGCCATCTGGACCTACCTGGTGCCGCTGGCGATCGCGCTGTTCCTGTTGCGGGCCGACTTGGTCAGCATCGTGGTCGAAGGCGGGCGCACGCTCGTCGCGTTCCTGTTCGGCGCGGTCGGGGTCGCGGCCGGCGCCTGGCTGGGCGCGCAGCTGCTCGACCTGGGGCCGTTCGAAGCGCAGTACGCGGCCGTGTTCAGTGCCACCTATGTCGGCGGTTCGCTCAACTTCGCGGCGGTCGCCGAAGCCATCGGCTTCCAGGACCCGAGCGCCCTGGCCGCGGGCGTGGCCATCGACAACGTGGTCGGGCTCGGCTATCTGTTGATGGTGGGGGCGGTCGCGTCGTGGCCGGTCTTCAGCCGGCACTTCGCATGGCGCGCGCATCGTCTGACCGACGTCGGCGACCAGGCAGATGCGGTGGAACGCGTGCCCACGGTCATCGACCTGTCCCTGGCACTGGGTCTGGCCGCCCTGGCCTGCGCGGCGGGTAACGCGGTTGCCGAGGCATTGGGACAATCGGCGTACGCCATCCTCTACATCACCCTGCTGATGGTCACGATCGCCACCCTGGGCCGGCGCTGGCTGGCGACGATCGCAGGGCCCGAGCTTGCCGCGACACTGTTCATGTACCTGTTCTTCGCGCTGCTCGGCGCAGGCGCCGACATCGGCGCGATGCTGGGCGCGGCGCCGGCACTGTTCGCCTACGTGCTGATCATCTTCGCGGTGCACGTGGTCTTCATCCTGGTGGGCGCGCGGTTGTGCCGGCTCAACCATGCCGAGATCGTCATCGCGTCTTCGGCGTGCATCGGCGGCCCACCGATCGCGATCGCGTTCGCGGTGCTGTTCGGCTGGCGGCGGCTGGCGGTGCCGGCCGTGGCGACGGGTGTGCTGGGGTATGTGCTGGGCAACTTCGTGGGAATCGGTTTGTTCGAAGCATTGGTGCCGTGATCGGCTCTTGATGTGGTACGGACCGCGCGGGCGCGGGTGGCAGGTTCGCGGACAGCCGGGAATGTCCGCATCGGATTTCTGGAGACCGACGATGCATCGACTGACCCCTGTTCTGCTGGCTTCCGCGTGTGCGCTCGCGCTTGCCGGTTGCAGTACGACACCCGCGGCCGATACGCGCTCGGCGCAATACGATCTTCTGATCCGCAACGGCCTGGTCTATGACGGCAGTGGCGCACCGCCGCAGCGCGTTGACGTGGCCGTGCGTGGCGACCGCATCGCGGCGCTGCTGCCGCCAGGCAGCGCCGCGGCAGCGGACACGACGCTCGACGCGCAGGGTCGGGCGGTCTCGCCGGGCTTCATCAACACCCTGAGCTGGGCGACCGAATCGCTGATCATCGACGGTCGCGGCATGAGCGACACCAGACAGGGCATCACGCTGGAAATCTTCGGCGAAGGCTGGTCGATGGGACCGGTCAACGCGCGCATGAAGGCCGATGCGCTCAAGCAGCAGGGCGACCTCCGCTACGACATGCCGTGGACGTCGTTCGGCGGCTACCTCGAGTTCCTCGAGCAGCGCGGCATCACGCCGAACGTGGCCTCGTTCGTCGGTGCGACTACGGTGCGCATCCACGAACTCGGCGAGGACGACGTCACACCGACGCCCGCGCAACTCGCCGGCATGCAGGACGTGGTGCGCGATGCGATGCGCGAAGGCGCGCTCGGTGTCGGCAGTTCCCTGATCTATCCGCCGGCGACGTTCGCCGACACGGCCGAACTGGTCGCACTGGCGCAGGCGGCCGCGGAGTCGGGTGGCGGTTATGTCTCGCACATGCGCAGCGAGGCCGACCGCTTCCTCGAAGCGCTCGACGAAACCATCGCCATCGCGCGCGCCACCGGACAGCGGGCCGGGGTGTACCACCTCAAGGCCGCAGGCGAGAAAAACTGGCCGAAGATGGCGCAGGCCATCGCACGGATCGAAGCCGCGCGCGCCGAAGGCCTGCAGGTCAGCGCCGACATGTACGCCTACACCGCAGGCGGCACAGGACTGACCGCGAGCCTGCCGCCGTGGGTCCAGGCGGGCGGCCACGACGCAATGGTCGCGCGTCTGCGCGAGCCCGCGATCCGTGCACGCGTGCTCGCGGACATGCGCAATCCGGACGTCGACTGGGAAAACCTGCGGCTGCTGGCCGGCTCCGACGACCGCCTGCTGCTGCTCGATTTCCACAATCCAGCGCTCAAGCCGTTGAGCGGCCGCAGCCTCGCCGACGTCGCGCGCGAGCGCGGCACCTCGCCGGAAGAGACGGCGATCGACCTGATCGTCGAGGACGATTCCCGCATCGGCACGGCGTATTTCCTGATGAGCGAGGCGAACGTCGAGCTCGGCCTGGCGCAGCCTTGGGTCAGCCTGGGATCGGACGCCGAATCGTCGGCGCCCGAAGGCGTGTTCCTCAAATCCAGCACCCATCCGCGCGCCTACGGAAATGTCGCGCGCTTCCTGGGGCACTACGTACGCGACCGCGGGCTGATGCCGCTGGAGGAGGGCATCCACCGCCTGACCGGACTGCCGGCCGCCAACTGGAAGCTCGCCGACCGCGGGTGCCTGCGTGCCGGCTGCTATGCCGACATCGTGGTGTTCGATCCGGCCACGATCATCGACCACGCCACCTACGACACGCCGCAGCGCTATGCGACCGGCGTGGGCGACGTATTCGTCAACGGGGAGCAGGTGCTGCGCGATGGCGAGCACACAGGCGCCACGCCGGGGCGCGTGGTGCGCGGGCCGGGCTGGCGTGACGGGGCGTCCGTCAGCCGGTGACCGGCCCGCACGGGCGGATCCACCATCTTCTCCAACCGTGTTGACAATTCTCTGATTGGGATCATGATCCCTGATCAGGATATTCGTCTGGGGAGACAACCGATGCACGCGTTCCGATCCGCACGTCCGTGGTTCCGCTCACCGTTGTCTCTCGCGATCGCCAGTACGCTGGCCTGCGCTGCCGCACCCGTGCTGTCCCAGGAGCGCGCCACGACGGCCACCGAAGAGGCGGTTACGCTCGACTCGGTGGTGGTCACCGCCAACAAGCGCGTCGAGAACGTCCGCGACGTCGGCGCCTCGATCAGCGTGATCGGCGAACGCCAGCTGGAGAACATGTCCGCGAGCTCGCTGACCGACTACGCGGCGCTGATTCCCGGCATGCAGGTGCAGAGCAGCGGTACCCCCGGCCTGACCTCGGTGTCGCTGCGCGGCATCTCGGCGCTGTCGTCGGGCGCGACTGTGGCGACCTACATCGACGAGGTGCCGGTCGGCTCGAGCGGCATCTACCAGAGCGCCGGCTCGCTGATGCTGGACCTGCTGCCCTACGACATAAGCCGCGTGGAAGTGCTGCGCGGGCCGCAGGGCACCCTGTACGGCGCCGGCGCGATCGGCGGCCTGCTCAAGTACGTCACCCGCGCACCGGACCTGGTCCACGAGGAGTTCCGCGCCGGCGTCGGCCTGCGCTCGGTGGCCGACGGCGGGCAGGACTGGAACGGCCGCATCGGCGTCGGCGTGCCGCTGCAGGAGGATCGCCTCGGCCTGCGCATGAGCTTCGCGCGCAACGGTCTGCCGGGTTACACCGACAACGCCGTCGACGGCAGCCGCGACATCAACGACAGCGAGCAGCTGGGCGGTCGCGCGGCCCTGTCCTGGGACGGCGACGCGGTCGACGTCGACCTCGCGGTTCTGCACCAGCGCATCAAGGCCAGTCACCGGGCCGTGGTCGCGCTCGCGCCGGGCAGCTACGCCCCGCTCGGCGGGGAATTCGAAGGCAGGAACTGGCAGCAGCAGCCGTTCTCCAAGGAGCTGACGCTGACCTCGCTCAGCGTGGCCTGGGACCTGGGCTGGGGCGACTTCGTGTCCGCGACCGGCTGGTCGGAAACCAGCACGCTGGACCAGATCGATTCCACGGTGCAGTTCGGTGAAGTCGCCGATCTGATGCTCGGCCTGCCGGAACCCGGCAGCTCGAACGTGCGCTACACCTTCGACCTCGACAAGGTCACCCAGGAGTTCCGCTTCAGCTCCAAGACCGGCGGCCGCTTCGAGTGGATGGCGGGTGTCTTCTACACCAAGGAAGACGCCCTGCAGAGCCAGCTCGCCTGGCTGGGCCAGCGCGACGGTTCGCCGCTGCCGCCACCGTTGGACGCGATGTTCGGCACCCTGGCGCTGATCGACCTGCCCAGCACCTACGAGGAAGTGGCGCTGTTCGCCAATGCCTCGTGGCGCTTCGGCGAGCGCTTCAAGATCGATGCCGGCCTGCGCCAGGCACGCAACGACCAGTGGTTCAGCCAGAACGTCAGCGCGGGCATCCTCGCGCCCATCGGCGATGCGCCGGGCGCGTCGCGCGAGGACGTGTTCACCTGGAGCCTGAGTCCGCAGCTCAAGCTCGCCGAGGACACGATGCTGTACGCCCGCGTCGCCACCGGCTACCAGCCCGGCGGCCCGAACGTCGCCCTGCCAGGGATTCCTCCGGCCGTGGATTCTTCGATGCTCGCTAGCTACGAGCTGGGGCTGAAGTCGCAGACCGCCGACCGCCGCGTACAGGTCGACGTGTCCGCGTTCCGGATCGAGTGGGACGACATCCAGGTGGCGTCGTCGTTCAACGGCATCGGCGGCCTGGTCAACGGCGGCGAAGCGAGCAGCGAAGGTCTGGAATTCGCCTCGCAGTTCCGCGCCACCGATGCGTTGTCGCTCGGCATCAATGCGGCCTACACCAAGGCGCGGGTGAAGAACGACTTTGCGCCGACGGTCATCCCGCAGTATGACGAGAACAACAACCACGTGGCCGACGTGATCCTCAATACCGGCCTTGCGCGCGACGGCATGCCCTATGTGCCAAAGCTGTCATGGGCGGCGACCGCCGAATACGCGTTCATGACTGCGCAGGGCCTGTCCGGCCAGGTCGGCGCGGTACTGCGCTTCACCGGGGAGCGCCTGAGCGACACCACCGAGCGCCAGCGCGTCACCGCCCCGGGCGACCCGTCCACCGTGCTGCAGGAAGACGTGACTGCGCCGCTGCGGCTCGACAGCTACCGCGCCCTCGATCTCTACGCCGGCGTCGGGCGGGAACGCTGGGAGCTGCGCGCCTATGTCAGCAACGTCACCGGCGAGGGCGGCTGGTCGTCGATGACGCCGGCGGCCGGGGCGCTCAGCGGCAGGGTTGCGTATCTGGCGGCGGTGCCGATCCAGCCGCGTACGCTTGGCGTCGAATTCGACGTCCGGTTCTGAACCGAGCGGACCCGGCCCCATGTCCATTGCCGCCGCCCTGCCGCAAGCCCCCGAGGCGTTGCCGCAGCCGTATCTGCTGTTTCTCGGAGACATCGTCGAACCCGGCTACGCGAAGACCGCGTTCGGCCTGCGCGACTGGGCGCCCGAGCGTTGTCTCGGCGAATTCGCCTGTCCGGGCGCGACCGTCAGTACCGGCTTGCCGCGACTGACGCCCGCACAGGCCCGCGCACTGGGCGCGCGCGCAATGGTCATCGGCGTCGCCAATCCCGGCGGGCGGATCCCACCGGCCTGGGTGCCGTCGCTGCTCGACGCGCTGGAGGCCGGGCTGGATCTGGTCGGCGGCATGCATGCCCGGCTGGCCGGCATCGACGTGCTGCGCAACGCGGCCGTCGCGCATGGGCGGCGACTGATCGACGTGCGCGAACCGCCGTCGGACCTGCCCGTCGCCACCGGCCGCAAACGCACCGGCAAACGCCTGCTCACCGTGGGCACCGACTGCGCCCTCGGCAAGAAGTACACCGCCCTGTCGCTGACGCGCGCGTTCCGCGAACGCGGCCTCGACGCCACGTTCCGCGCCAGCGGGCAGACCGGCATCCTGATCGCCGGCGCCGGTGTGCCGATGGACGCGGTGATCGCGGACTTCGCGGCGGGCGCGGCGGAGTTTCTGTCACCCGACGCCGATCCGGCGCACTGGGATGTCGTCGAGGGCCAGGGCTCGCTGTCGCATCCGGCCTATGCAGGCGTGTCGCTGTCGCTGCTGCACGGCAGCCAGCCGGACGTCATCGTCGTCTGCCACGCGTCCGGGCGCGAACACATGCTCGGCCATGCGCACTACACGGTGCCGTCGATCGAGGAGACCATCGATCTCGCGCTGCGGCTGGGCGCCCGCACCAACCCCGCGATCCGCTGCGCGGGCGTGAGCCTCAACACCGGCGCGCTCGACGATGCAGCCGCGCAGCAAGCGATCACTTCCACGGCCGCCCGCCTGGGTCTGCCGGTCGCCGATCCGGTTCGCGGCGGCGCGGCCTTCGAGCGGCTGGTCGACGCCTGTCTCGCATGATGTCCCGGGCCAGCTGGTTCCAGCGCTATCTGCTGCCGGGCTTCGTGTTCCAGGCGGCGGTGATCGCCGGCGGCTATGCGACCGGACGCGAACTGGTGGAATTCTTCCTGCCGGCCGGCCCCTGGGGCGGTCTGCTCGGAATGACGGTCAGCATGCTGGTCTGGAGCGCAGTGCTGATGGTCAGCTTCGAGCTGGCCCGCGTCGCCCGCGCCTGGGACTACCGCGCGTTCTTCAAGGTGCTGCTGGGCCGCGGCTGGTTCGCGTTCGAGATCGGCTACGTGCTGCTGATGCTCGTGATCCTGGCGGTCATGGGTGCGGCCGCCGGCGAGATCGCCTTCAGCCTGTTCGGGCTGCCGAAGCTGGCGGGCTCGCTGGCGATGATCGCCGCCACCGGCGCGCTGCTGGTCTGCGGCAGCGCCGCGATCGAGAAATTCCTGGTCGCCTCGGTCGGCTATCTGTATCTGGTCTACGTGGTGTTCGTGATCTGGGCGGTGGTGGCGTTCGGCGACCGCATCGAAACCAACTTCGCGTCGGTGCCGGTCGAGGCGGGCTGGTTCAAGGCCGGCGTGACCTACGCCGGCTACAACGTCGCCACCATTCCCGCGGTGCTGTTCTGCGTGCGCCACTTCGGCCGCCGCCGGGAGGCGCTCACCGCCGGCGCGCTGGCGGGGCCGTTGGGCATGCTGCCTGGCGTGGTGTTCTACATCGCGATGATGGGCTACTACCACGAGATCGGCGCCGAGGCGTTGCCGTCGGCGTTCCTGCTGGCGAAGCTGCAGGCGCCGTGGTTCGAGTGGGTATTTCAGACCGCAGTGATGCTGACGCTGGTGGATACCGGCGTCGCGCTGTTGCACGCCCTCAACGAACGTGTCGCCAACACCTGGGCGGAGCGGCAGCGTCCGATGCCGCGCGCGCTGAGGCCCGCGCTTGCGGTCGGCGTCATGCTGATCGCGGTGTATGCCGCCACGGCCGTCGGCCTGGTTGACCTGATCGCCAAGGGCTACGGCACGCTGACCTGGTATTTCCTGGTGATTTACGTATTGCCGCTGATGACCTGGGGCGTGTGGCTGCTGTGGCGCCGCAGGTCCATCGACGCCGCGCCCCTGCCTTGAACGACACGTCCGCGAGGACGGGAGACGCTGTCATGCGGAACCCTCTGCCGGCCATCGCCGGGTTGTTTCTATCGCTGTTCGTCCTCACCGCCGTTGCGGCGCCGCCTGCCGGTTTCGATGCGCGGGTCGAGGCCGCGATGCAATCCCGCGACGTGCCGGGCATGGCGATCGCGATCGTCGAGGACGGCGAGATCGTGCACGCCAAAGGTTATGGCGTGCGCCGGCTCGGTGCGCCCGAGCGCGTGGACGCCGACACCATCTTCCCGACCGGTTCGACCGGCAAGGCGGTGACGGCGGCAGCGCTCGCGATCCTCGTCGACGACGGCAAGCTCGGCTGGGACGACCCGGTCATCGACCACCTGCCCGACTTCCGCATGTACGACCCGTGGGTCACGCGCGAGATGACTGTGCGCGACCTGCTGCTGCATCGCAGTGGCTTGGGGCTGGGCGCGGGCGATCTGCTGTTCATCCCGCGCACGTCGCGCAGCCGCGCCGACATCGTGCGTGCGCTGCGGCACATCCAACCCGCCACGAGTTTCCGCAGCGGATACGCCTACGACAACATCCTCTACATCGTCGCTGGCGAAGTGGTGGCTGCGGTCAGCGGACAGGACTGGGAAAGCTTCGTGCGCGAACGCATTTTCGCGCCGCTGCAGATGCGCACCGCGACCAGTCACGAGGACGACCGCTTCGCGACCGAAAACCGTGCGCAGCCGCACGCCCGCCTGGATCCGCGCCTGCGCGGCCTCGGTCCACAGCAGTTGCTGCCCGAGCGCGAAGGACTGGGCCAGGTCGGCGCCGCGGCGGGCGGTCTGTCCTGGAGCGCGCAGGACTTCGCGCGCTGGCTGCAGGTCCAGCTCGCGCTCGGCGCGCTGCCCGACGATCGCGGCCGTCTGTACAGCGAAGCGTCTGGACATGCGATGTGGACGCCACAGGTGCCGGTGCCGATCCGCCCCTACCCGGCGCCGATCACCGACATCACGCCGCAGTTCTCCGGCTACGCGCTGGGCTGGAACGTCCAGGACTACCGCGGCATCAAAGTGGTCCAGCACGGCGGCGCAGTGTTCGGCGTGCTGGCGTTCACCGTGCTGGTGCCCGAGCGGAACCTCGGCATCTCGCTGCAGATCAATTCCGAAGACGTCGAAGTCCTGCGGGGGCTGGGCTTTGAGCTGCTCGACCACTACCTCGGCTTCGAACCCCGCGACTGGGTCGCGGCATTCGACACCTGGAACCAGGCGCGTCTCGCCGATGGCCTGGCCGCGCTGGACGCGGCCGGCGCGCAGGTCCGCACGTCATCCCGGCCTTCGCTGCCGCCGGCCGGCTATGCCGGGGCCTACGCCGACGCCTGGTATGGCCCGATCGCCATCACCGAAACAGGCGGCAGGTTGCGGATCGATTTTCGCCAGACACCCGGCATGCAGGGCACGCTGACCCACTGGCAGTACGACACCTTCCGGGTGGCGTGGGACGATGCGGCGATCGAACCGGCGTTCGTCGCCTTCGCGCTGGATGCGGAAGGCAAGGTCGCGCAGATCCGGATGCAGGCGATCTCGCCGACCGCGGATTTCAGCTACGACTACCAGGACCTGCTGTTCGAGCCGCAGGCGGTGAAGTAGCGCGCATCTGCATGACGCGGCCGCGTCCGGGGTTGCCGGACATGCCGGAACGTGGGACCTGGCAACCGCGGGGTGACGCACTACAGAAGCAGACGGAACTGCTCGCCGCGGACTTCGACGCCATCGGATTCGCGGACTTCGATCCATCGACACGCACTGCCGCGCGGGCTGCAGGTGACGAACGGAAGCATCTTCAGGCACTGCCAGGAGCGGACGCTGACTGATCCTGCCGCAGCTGTGTGCCGCAGCCTGCTCGCAGTGTGCCGCCGCGTTGCTCCCGGCCCGAATCCGCGCATGAGTCTGACAACTGGTACGCAGTTCGGGGTCGCGACCCTGCATCTGCACTTCAACCGAGGGGGTGAGCTTCTTGCTTCACACCCGATCGTGCGATCCGGCACGAATGCACCTCGACCAAGCGCAGGATTCCAGGCGCTACTTGGTCCGATGGCAGATTCTCCTACCTGCGCTGACGGAGCGTGCTGACCGTCACTTGGGGCGGCGTTACGCTAGAAGGACTCGCTTCTTAACCAGATGATGGACCATGCTAGATGCCGGCCAACGGCACCGCGTTCGGATAGAACGAGAAGAAACCTGACCGTAAGCACCTTTAACGGCTGAGCGGGCGCCTCGTTGATGTCGATACGGGATATGCGAATCACTGTTTCCAGGAAGGGAATGCCTGATGTACATCCGCAATGTGTTCGTGATGTCCGCGCTGCTGATCTCATTGAATGCGTGCGCCGATCCGCACCCCGGCGATGCATCAAGACTTCCTGAAATCAGCGGCGGGCATGCACTCGATTCGACGGAGACCGTGGACATGGATCTGAAATGCGGTGCCGCCAGTTTTGTTCTTCTCGGCAGCGGTGAGAACGCTCGTGTCGAGGCGTCGGGAACGGGATCCACGACGTTGACGGCGCCGGGCGGGATGCAGGGTTTCGTCCCGGTGGGCATGGGATGCGCGACATCCGCGAGCGGCGAGCATCATCTGGTCGTGCAGTACGGCGAGACGCCATTCGGATGCAAGGTGTGCGAATGGTTTTTCATCTACGACGCACAGGGTGTCCCGATGAACGACGCCATTCCGCCAACACGTGGATACGGCGAAACACTTGAAGCCAACAACGACGGGTACGACCGTCTTCTGTCCGACCTCGGCCTGCGCCACCCGAAGATCGAGTACCCCGAACTCAGTACCAGATGATCTCAGTCCATGCCGGGTCCGACCAGGAAGGTCACGGAACCCGGTCCCACGCTGCCGAAACTGACAGTGAATCGACTCGCCAAGGAAGGAGCTACACGGATGACCGCACCTGTCTACGAAGACCTGATTCAGCCTAAAGGCGCCGCGTATCGGGCATCCCAGCTCAAGGGATGGAGTCACTACCTTGAGCCGATCATCGATGATCCGGCACGACTGTCCGGCAATTCGCGGATATGGGGCGACGCAACCCCGGAAGTGCAATCGCGGGTGATCGATTCGCTTGTCGAAGCGTCGCGCGAGGCAGGACTCGATGCGCGGAACACGGCGCATGTGCTTGCCATAGCGCGAATCGAATCCGGCTTCAATCCCGACGCCGCCGCTGGCACCACGTCTGCTTCCGGACTGGGTCAGTTCGTCGACAAGACCGGTCTGTCCTATGGCCTCAACGGGAACAACCGCTTCGACGTCGATGCGCAGGCCAGCGCGTTGGTGGCGCACTTCATCGACAACCGGGCCTTGGCGGAACGACGCGGACAAGACGAGGCCTACATCTACAAGTACCACCACGATGGACCGGCGCTGGATTACGGAGGTCTCGCGTTGTCCCGCGCCAAGGTGCTGCCCCTGATCGAAAGCTACACCCGGTTCGTGGAGGAACGGTTCGGCTTTGAGCGTGCGAACGGAATCAGTCCGGAGTTGAAAGAGGGTGTCCCGCGCGTCGGATTGGAATCGCCAGCGTTCGGCGAGCTGCTGCGCGAGGGACAGCGCGGACACGGCGTAACCGACCTGCAAACCACCTTGGCAGGACTCGGCTTCAGAGACGCGCGTGATGCGCCGCTGCAGACAGATGGAAGGTTCGGCCCGCGGACCGGGGAAGCTGTGCGGGCATTCCAGCAGTCGTACGGGCTGCAGGCGGATGGCATCGTAGGACCTGAAACGCACGAGGCGCTTGATCGGGCGCGGCAGTCGCAAGACCAAGCGCTGCGCAATCCCGGTGGCGTCTCGAAATCCCCCATTGAGAGTTTGCTGTCGGCAGCGCGCAGCGGAGACACGGCGACATTGCAAACGGCGCTCGATGATCTGACCGCGACCCGCTTCGGACAGATGTTCCAGCAGGCGAGGGATCTGGCCTCGCAGGAGCTGGAACGTAACGCGCAAGTCGACATCCAATCGCAGTGTGGTCCCGAGCGCTGAATCCCAGGCCATGCACTGAATGCGAGGTCGCCCCACGCTCGGGTTCGCCCCAGCTGTTGACCCGTGCCGGATGTGCCTACCGTCGACGCATCGGTGTCGCGGAGATGGGTCATGAACTCCAACGTGCAGTCGGCAAGCGTTTCGCAATCGAATTTCCAGGCTTTCTCGCCCCCTGAGGCATTGCGAGCGCTCTCGACGGGAGCGGGTGCTCCATTGCCGACCGGCAGCTATCAGCTCGAACCTGGCTATCACCCGCAGCTCGGTGCGTTGTTCGCGGCGGGCGGCAATGCCGCCAATGCGGCCTCGTTCGATGCGCAGGTGCGCGGTCAGGATGCCAAGGCGATCGATCTGGAACTGATGCAGATTTCGGCTGCGGTCTACGATCCGGCCGTGCAGCAGGTCGGCGACTGGAACCGGGTCAGCGATGCGGACCTGATGGCCGCGGGTATCGACCCCGCCCTGCTGGAGAATCCGCAGAGTGGGTTCCGCGCCGGCATCTACACCGACGGCGACGGCAACCACGTGCTGGCCTTCGCGGGTTCCAACGATCTGAAGGACTGGACCGGGGCGAACTTCCGTCAGGGCGTGGGCTGGGATTCCGAGCAGTACGACGAAGCTGTGCAGCTGGCGCAGCTCGCCTCCGCCGCCTACGGCGACGATCTGGCGATCACCGGACATTCGCTCGGCGGCGGACTGGCCGCGACCGCCGCGATGGCCGTCGATGGCGCTGCGGTGACGTTCAATGCCTCCGGGGTGCACGACCGCACCATCGAAGGTCTGGGCCTCGATCCCGGAATCGCCAAGGCGGACGCCGCCGACGGTCAGATCCGTCGTTACAACGTCGACGGCGAAGCGCTGACCAAGGCCCAGCAGGACATCTGGGTGGTGAACAACATGCCCGATGCGCCCGGCCACGAGATCGTGCTCGACGATCCATCGCCGCTGACCGGCTTCGACCGCTTCAATCCGGTTTCGATCGTCTCCCACAGCATCGCCAAGCACATGCAGGACGTGGTGATCGAAGCGCTGTCGCAGCAGCAGCCGTGGGCGAACTGACCTGATCCATGTCGAACGGCGCCTCGCGGCAGCTGTGTGAGAATGCGGCCATGCGCGCCGCAGTCCTGAGCCTGTTGCTGATGTTGTCCGGCGCCGCCTGCAGTGGAGACGCGATGGACGCTCGAGCCGCTTTCACCGATGCCAGCGCGGCTGCGCTGGCCGATGCCGTCGCCGCCGACGATGCCGCTGCCGTGCGCACGCAGGTGCAGGCCGGCGCCGATCCCAACGCGCGTGGCGACAAGGGTGTGAACCTGCTGCAGATCGCGATGCTGGCGCAGGCCGAGAATGCACTGCGGGCGCTGCTCGATACGGGCGCCGATCCCAATGCGCCCGGCCTCGGCGGCGCAACGGCGGTGCACGGCGCCGCGATCGCCGACGATCCCGAGTATCTGCAGATCGTGCTCGACCGTCGCGGTGATCCCGATGCCCGACACGGCGAAACGGACGCCACGCCACTGGCCGGCGCGACCGGTCCGCGTACCGATGCGCAGTTCCGCATGCTGCTTGCCGCTGGCGCCGATCCGGGCGCCGCCGACCGCACCGGCAACACACCGCTGCACAAGGCCGCGATGATCAACGCGGGCGACCACGTCCTCGCACTGCTCGAGGCGGGCGCAGATCCGCTGGCGAAGAACGTCCAGGGCACCACGTTCCAGCGCTTCTTCTTCAAGACGCCCGGCAACCGCCTCAACGACACCGCCCGCGCCAGGCGCGAGGAAGTGATTGCCTGGCTGCAGGCGCACCAGGTGCCGCTGGAAGCGAGCGCCGACTGAGTGCATCGGGCCGCGTCGCGCGCCAGACGAGAGGTCAGAGCAGGCGGCCTGACCGCAGCACTGCCACCCCAACGTGCCCCGGCCCGGTCCGAACGCTATCGATCCACACAGGGCGATCCAATCCGGGGCGGGCGGTCACCCTCATCCGGGCGGCCGTCACAGACCACCCCGCCGCCCTAGGCCCTGCCCTAGATGGCAGCCGTCGCCAGCCGCGCTAGCGTGGAGTCCTCGAAAAGCCCGGATGGAGCACGGTCATGTCCCTGACCATTGGTGATGGCATCGGCGGCGTCCAGGACACCTGGCGTCCGCAACACACGCCGCTCCCGTCCTGCAGCCCGCCCCCGCTCCCACCGCAGGGTGGTGCCTACCGGCCCGACACCAGCTACCACCCGCAGGTCCAGGCGCCGGGCACCGCGCCCGCGCAAGGTCAGGGGCAGGGCGGCACCAGTCCGTACGCGATTCCAGAAGGCAGCACGCTCGACCAGGTCGCCAGCGGCACCCAGGCGCAGCCGTTCGACGTCACCCTGTCGCAGCTCGCGACCGCCGTGTACGAGACCCGAGGCGCGCCGCCGCCGGGCTGGGAGGCGGTCAGCGACCAGCAATTGCTGGACCAGGGGGTTGCCGATCCGCAGGCCTGGCGCCTGCAGTACCTCGGCGCCAATGACGCGGTGCCGAGCAACGACCAGGAATTCCGCGCCGAGGTCTATACCGACGGCGCCGGCAACTACGCGCTGTCCTATCGCGGCACCGCCGAGGGGGGGCCGGACTGGGAGAACAATTTCCGCCAGGGGCTCGGTTACGAGACCAACGATGGCGACAAGTTCAGCGTCACCGCGGTCAACACGGCGCGCGAGTTCGCGAACGTGTTCGGCGACAACGGTGCCAATTCATCGAATCTCGCGATCACCGGCCATTCGCAGGGCGGTGGTCTGGCCAGCGTCGGTTCGCTGGCCAGTGGCATTCCGGCGGTCACGTTCGACGCATCGGGCATCCATCCCAATACGCTCGACCGCATGGGCATCGATCCACAGGCCGCGCGCGACAGCGCCGAAGGCGGCCAGATCCGCGCCTATTCGTTGTCCAGCGATGCGCTGACCAACGCGCAAGACAGCTGGGTGACCGGCATCTTCGCGCCGGATGCGCTGGGCACGCAGATCGTCGTCGATCCGGCAGCGGCCGACGCGAACAGCATGTTCTCCAACTACGGGCCGATCGAGGGCTTCTCGCAGTCGCAGAGCGATGCAATCAATACCGGTGTCGAAATCGCCCGGCATCCGCTGACCGGCGCGGTGCTGCCGCTGGCGGGTCTGATCGGCAACGTCGCCTACGCCGGCATCAGCCACAGCCCCAACGCGCTGACCGCCGGCATGATCGAAGCGCAGCCGTGGCAGGCGGGCTACCAGAATCCGTCCTCGCTTGGCCGCGATCTGCAGAACCTGCTGCCCGATGCGACCAAGGACGACTACGCGCGCAATGTGCACGACTTCGCCACCGACATCGACAGCGTGGTCGCCAACGAATTCGCCAATGGCCAGTACGTGCAGGGCGGCGTCAGCCTGGTCGGTGACTTCGCAGAAGGCGCGTTCAATTCCGCCGGCGACACCATTGACGGCTATGCCGACCAGTTGGCCGGCGTGGTCGACCGCAACGTCGGTGGCTGGGGCGGCAGCGCACTGTCGACCGTGATCGACGGGGCCGGCGATGTGGCCGAGTTCACCACCGACGTGGCCGGCGAGGTGACCGAGACCCTGGCCGACGGCGTGGGCTGGGTGGCCCAGGGCGCGACGAACTTCGTCGGTGGCCTGTTCGGCCGCTGAGACTCACGGTCCGCGCATGGGGCATGCGTATGATCGGGCGCTGACATGACCCGCATCCGCGCCCTGTCTTCGACCGTCCTTCTCCTCTGCGCCGCAGGGTGTGCACAGCCGTCCATGAGCAACGACGCATTCAATACGCCGACCACGGCGCAACTGGCCGATGCCGTCCGCCGCGGCGATGCCGCCGAGATCCGCCGACAGCTCGAACATGTTGCGCCCGACACCCCGGGCAGCGACGGCGAGACGCTGCTGATGGAAGCGATCCGCCAACGCCGCGCGACCAGCGTGGATGCGCTGCTCGAAGGCGGCGCCGATCCCAACCGCGTCAATACGCGCGGCGATACGCCGGTGCATGCGGCCGCGTTCTCCGGCGATCCTGCGATCCTGCGCGCGGTGATCGCCAGGGGCGGCGATGTCGACACGGCCAATCCGCATACCGGGGCGACGCCGCTGGTGCAGGCATTGCTGTCGCCCACCGCCGGCCAGGCCGAGGTGCTGCTCGATGCGGGCGCCGATCCCAACCTCGCCGATCGCAACGGCGACACGCCGCTGCATGTCGCCGGTCGCACCAACGGCGGCGCGGCGATCCTCGCGTTGCTGCGCAAAGGCGCCCGGCCGCAGACGGAGAACTCGCGCGGCGTGACCTTCCAGCACGAGTACTTCGGCTTTCCCTCGAACCTGCTCAACGACCGCGCCCGCGCCGAGCGACGCGAGGTCGTTGCCTGGCTCAAGGCCAACGGCGTGCCACTGGAATCGAACGTCCAGGCGTCGTACTGAGCATCTGAACGGGCGACTTGCGGGGCGCCCGGAGCAGCCAGGTCGTGTCGGCACGACCGGTCGCCCGGCCGAACGGCCCGGTCGCTGCCCGGGTTACGGCCAGGCCGGCGGCGCCGCCTGCCACGCCGCAAACACGTCCGCCAACGTCGCACGCTCTGCGGCCGTCCAGTCGGGCAGCAAGGCCGGATAGCGCGCCGGATCGCGCCACAACGTCGGTTCGGTGCGCACCGCGGCGGCGTACCAGCGCACGGCCTCGTCGCGGCGGTCGGTCGACCACAGTCCGAGTGCCAGCGTCGGCGGCGCCCACGACGGACGCAGCAAGCGGCCTTCCAGCGCCTGCCGCCACTGGTCCAAGGCTTCCTCGTGATGGCCGGCGCGATACAGATCCCAGCCGTAGTTCCAGTGCACCGCGCCGCGCTGAGGCGAGCGCGGCGACAGCGATGCGAGCGCCTGCGCGTACAGCGCGCGCCCGGTGTCTTCGCGACCGCTGCGCATCAGCGCCTGCGCCAGTTGCGCGCGCGCCTGGTCGGCATTGCGGGCATTGCGGTCGATCAGCTGCATCAGCCGTGCATGGGTCTGGTCGTCGTCGCCGGCGATCGCGACGACTGGAGACGCTGTCCGCGTGTCGTCGTCGAAGTAGAACTCGTCCGGCGCCGGCAACGTCTGTGCGCCGACCGTCGACGCGAACAGCAGTCCCAGGCCGCACAGGCCGGCACGCAGATATCCCATTTCCATCTCCCCCGTATGTCTGTTCCATGTCGTGCGAATGACCACGACATCCCCGGTCCGATTGTAGCCACGATGCGCGGGCAGTCGCCGCGACCGGGTTCACGGATGCCGCGGCGACGACGACATCGCGCGGGCGGGACGCCAGGCGAGCAGACCCGAATCACCGGAGCATCCGCGGCGCAGGTCATCGGCGGATGCGCTGCGCTGTGGCGATCACATCCCCGGGAATCGTCAGCGGCTCAGCGCCGCCACACCAGACAGCGGTTGTTCGACGGCATTGCGACGTCGTCCTGCAGACGCAGGCCGATGCGTGACGCGAGCGCATCGACTGCCTCGAGATCGCGGAGACCCGAGCGCGGGTCGCGCGCCTTCAACCAGTCATCGAAGTCGCGGTTGCTGTCGCTGGTATGGGCCCCGTCGACATTGAACGGTCCGTAGACGACGAGTGTCGCGTCATCGGCCAGCACGCGGTCGAGGCCGGCGAAACAGGCCTCGACCTCCGGCCAGCCCATGATGTGCAGCGTGTTCGCGGTGAAGGCCGCATCGAAGCGGCCATCGGCCGCCGTCGAGGCGGGCCAGGCGGCCTGCGTGACATCGAGCGCCAGGGGCGCGGGTGTGTTCGGCAGCGCGGCCTCGTCGAGCCACGCCGCAATGCCCGACAGATGCGCCGGGCGTTCCGAGGTCTGCCAGCGCAGCCAGGGCATCGCTGCAGCGAAATGCACCGCGTGCTGGCCGGTGCCGCTGCCGATCTCAAGCACCTGGCGACGCTGTTCGAACTGCGTGCGCAGGACCTCGAGAATGGGCGCACGATTGCGCTCGCACGCGGGCGAGAAGGATCTGTCGAATGAGGTCTGCGGTGTCGTCATGTGCGACACGATACGGGACGGCGTCGCGTCCGCGTGTCGTCGGGTATCACCGGTTCAGGCCGGTTGCAGCAGTCGCAAACCGAAGCGGTCGCCGTCGTCGTTCCAGCCGTGGGTGACGTCCAGGCCGGCCTGCGCGGCCAGCGCCGAGAACGACGCGTCGGTGTACTTCTGGCTGATCTCGACGTGCATGACCTCGTCCTCGGCGAAATCGAATGCGTGATCGCCGATCCGCACGGTCTGCGCGCGTTCGCTGACCAGCATCGTTTCGATCCGCATGCGGTCGCGCGCGTAGATCGCACGATGGCGGAAGCCGTCGATATCGAAATCGCTGTCGATCTCGCGATTGAGCCGCGTCAGCAGGTTCACCGTGAATGCTGCGGTGACGCCGGCCAGATCGTTGTAGGCGGCTTCGATGACCGCGGGATCCTTGTCGAGATCGATGCCGATCAGTGCGCAGCCGCTGTCGCCCATCGTGCCGCGCATCGAACGCAGCAGACGCACGGCTTCCTCATCGGAGAAGTTGCCGAGCGTCGAACCCGGAAAGAACACCAGCGTGCGGTGCGCCCGTCGCCCGGCGCGCGGCAGCGGTACCGGGCGGGTGAAGTCCGCGCACACCGGGAGCATCTGCACGTCGGGGAAGCTCTGGCCGAGGCGGGTCACGCTGTCCATCAAGGCGGTGCGCGAGATTTCGATCGGCGTGTAGGCGACAGGCGCCGCAAGACCTTCGAGCAGCAGTTCGGTCTTGCGCCCGCTGCCGCTGCCGAACTCGACCACATGCACGCCGTCGCCGATCGCCTGCGCGATCGACGGCATCCGCGCTTCCATCAGCGCCAGTTCGACGCGGGTGAGGTAGTACTCGGGCTGGCGCGTGATCGCCTCGAACAGGCGCGAGCCTTCCGCGTCGTAGAAGTATTTGGACGGCAATGTCTTCGGCATGCGCGACAAGCCGGAGATCGCGTCGGCGGCGATATCGTCGGGCTGCGGACGCAGATCGGTCAGCGCGGCCTGCGCACGGGCGCGGGCGATGGCGGCATTCATGCGGAGTCCTTGGCCAGGCGCAGACCGGCGAACTGCCATCGCGCATCGGAGGGAAAGAAGTTGCGATAGCTGGCGCGCACATGATCGGCACAGCTCGCGCAGCTGCCACCGCGCAGTACCCACTGCGCATCCATGAACTTGCCGTTGTACTCGCCCAGCGTGCCGGGCCACGGCCGGTAACCGGGATAGGCGGTGTAGGCACTGGACGTCCATTCCCAGACATCGCCGAACATCTGCTGCAGGCCGGTCGATGCGGTCGCCGGCGCGCTGGGATGCAGCCGGCCGCTGTCGACGAAATTGCCATCCACCGGCAAAGAGGCCGCCGCCTGTTCCCACTCGAACTCGGTCGGCAGACGCGCACCGGCCCAGCGCGCGAACGCGTCCGCCTCGTAGTAGCTCAGATGGCACACCGGCGCTTCGGGATCGAGCGCGCGCCAGCCACCGAGCGTGAACTCGGCCTCGCAGGCGTCGTTCCAGTACAGCGGTCGCGTCCAGCCGCGCGCACGCACGGTGTCCCAGCCCGCGCTGAGCCACGCGCCTGCAGTGCGGTAGCCGCCGTCTTCGATGAAGGCCCGGAACTCGGCATTGCTGACCGGCCGGCTCGCCAGCGCATGCGCGGGCACCAGCACGCGGTGGCGTGGCGATTCGTTGTCGTAGGCAAAACCGGCGTCACCGGGCCACGCGGCATGGCCGGCTTCGACAATCGATTCCTGGCGCGCGATCCAGTTGAGCGCGGCAGCGCTCCCGACGGCTTGCGGCAGATCGTCGCGGTACGCAGGATGGAGCGGATTGCTGAAGAACGCATGCTTGATATCGGTCAGCAGCAGTTCCTGGTGCTGCTGTTCGTGCTGCAGGCCGAGTTCGACGATGTCCAGCAGCCGCGCATCGAGATCGCCGCCCTGCAGTCGCGCGCGCATGCGCGCCTCGATCGCGCCGCGGTAATCCGAGACCTGGGCGAGCGTCGGCCGCGACAGCACGCCGCGTTGCGGCCGCGCATGCATCGGGCCGGCGCTCTGGTAGTAGCTGTTGAACAGGTAATCCCATGCGGGATCGAAGGGCGTGTACGGGCCGCCGTCGGCGAGCACGAAGCGCTCGAAAAACCAGGTGGTATGCGCGAGATGCCATTTGCTGGGACTGGCATCCGCCATGCTCTGCACCATCGCGTCCTCGGCGCCGATCGGTGCGGCGAGGGCGGCGCTGCGGCTGCGCACGGCATCGAACCGCTGCGCGAGCCAGCGGCATCGCGCGTCGACATCACCGGCACCGGCGGCCGGCGGGACAGGATCATGCAGCGACATCCAGTAAGTTTTCGTGTCGTGACGTGACGATGCTGTCGTCGAAGCGCTCCCGGACTGCTGCCGCGATTCATGCGCGCGCCAAGTCCTTGAACGGCAGTCCGCGAATAACGGAATTTCTACGGAGTGAACGACACCGGTACCACAGACAGGCGCCGACACTGCGGATCAACATCCACACAGGAGTTCTCTGATGCGACGCATGACGCTTCCGTTGGTGGCCGCGATGGCCTTCGCGTTCACCGCCTGCAGCAACGATCCGCCGCCGCCGGATGTCCCGCCGATGGATCCGGCCCCGATGAATGATCCGGCGACACCGCCAGTGGATCCGGCAACGGATCCGATGAACCCGCCGCCGACCGATCCCACGTCGCCGACGCCGACCGACCCGACCATGCCACCGCCGACGGATCCGATGACGCAGCCGCCGACCGATCCGACCACGACACCGCCGGCAACGCCGCCGGTCGAGGGTGACGGCGCCACGGGCACCGGTACCTGATCGACGCGCGCGACTGACACAACATGCAGTCCCCGTGAGACCGGTTTGACGTCGCTGACGTCAGCGCCCCCCGGCGCAACTCTCTCTCCAACCGGTTTCAGTTGCCGTCCGCCCCTCCCCCGGGGCGGGCGGCTTTTTCTTCTGGGCGTCCAGATCCGTTGCGCCGCGTGAGGCGCGACGTGTATTCGATCAGATGGATGCTGGCGCCGGCCATGTAGCGCCGCGATAGGTCGCCACCTGCGCAAGTGCGAGCAGCGCGTGATCCTCATGTGTGTCGCCATGCGCATGCACTTCGCGATACGCGGCGAGATCGTAGCGCGCGCGGACCCGTCTGACTTTCTCGGCCGCGACGCATTGCGCGCTGGCGTAGCGACCTGTCAACCGATCCCCTTCGGATTCGAGCGACGAGCAGACGAATTCGACACCCTGCGCTTCGCACCACGGTGCGAGATAGACATCGAAACCGCCGGACACGACGACGATCGTGTCGCCTTGCGCGCGATGGGCGTCAATGCGCGCCTGCATCTCCGGTCGTACCAGCGGCGGCAGCACCGTGGTCGCAAAGCATCGACCGGCGTCTTCAACGGCGGCGCGCGGCAGACCGCCGAACGCATAGCGGACGAGTAGGGCGCGCAGTGCATGCACCGGCAGCAGCTTGAGCTTGTAGGCCAGCACCGGCAGCACGAACAGCAGCTTGCCGACGTACAGGCGTCGAGCCGGCGTGGCGAAACGCAGGAAATCCGGCAGCGTCTCGCGCGTGGTGATGGTGCCGTCGAAATCGAACAACGCCAGCACCGGACGCGGGTCGTGCGTGTTGCGCACGCTCATGCGATCGACAGCGCCGCCTGCGCGATCAGCGCGATCACGCAGCCGAGCGCCGCGAACCACGCGAGGCTGCGCAGCCAGGCGACATCCGCGACGTAGGCGATGCCGTGCAGCAGTCGCAGTACGACAAATGCGAGTGCGAGCACCGCGATGCGGTCATGCGCCACGTGGGCGAGCTGCGCCAGCACGACGCCTGCGGCGAACGGCGCGAAGGCTTCCAGTGCATTGAGATGCGCGTTGTACGCGCGCTTCAGTCGCGGATGCTCCTGACGTGCGATCCAGCCGCGCGGATCGCGATTGTCGTAGCGCGGTGCCGATGCCTTCGCGAGTGCGACCCAGCAGTAGGGCAGCAACGCGGCGATCAGGACGCACCAGTAGGCGGTGGAGAGTGTCATCGGATGGTTCCGTGGATTGCGATTGGTGGCTTATCGCATAGCGGTGTGCACCGTGTCGCCGCTGTTAATGCTTGAAGCCCTCCCCCGCAGAGGCGGGGGAGGGCTTGAAACAAAAAAAAGCGGCGACATCGCTGTCGCCGCCCTCGTATCACGTGCTTGCAGGCGATGCCTTACGGCGCGCCACCCGCTTCGCTGCGCATCTGGTCACGTGCGGCCTTGAAGGGGTTGCCCTCGTACCAGTTCGGCCACTGGCCGTCGTCGGCCAGCGTGCGGCCCACGCCGTACAGCGCTTCGAGATCCTGCACCACGCCGTCGAGGTTCCAGTCCGGGTTGTACTCGTCGCTGGGCTGGTGATAGCGCTTGGCGTAGTCGTCGGTCGCGGCCTTGCCACCTGCGGTGCCACCGTCGACGAGATCGTTGCCGCCCTTCGCATACAGCGCCGGCACGCCGGCCTTGGCGAAGTTGAAGTGATCGGAGCGGAAGTAGAAACCGCCGGCCGTGTTGCCTTCCTCCACCAGGGTGCGGTTCTGCCGGTCGGCGTAGGTCTTGAGGATGTCCTCGAGTTCCGAGTTGCCCTTGCCGGTGACGACGAAGTCACGCGACGGACCGGCAACGCTCATCGCATCGAGGTTGATCACGCCCACCGTCTGCGCCAGGCCGATGCTCGGCTGCGCCACGTAGTACTTGCTGCCCAGCAGACCCGATTCCTCGAGCGTGACCGCCAGGAACACCAGCGAGCGCTTCGGTTTCGGTTCGGTGGTGGCGAACTTCTCGGCGATCTCGATGATGCCGGCCACGCCGGTGGCGTTGTCGATCGCGCCGTTGTAGATCGTGTCGCCCTCACCCTCGTGCTTGCCGAGGTGATCCCAGTGCGCGAGATACAGGATCGCTTCGTCCGGTGTCTCGGTGCCCGGCAGGATGCCGACCACGTTGCGCGAGCTCTTCTCGGCGATCGTGCTCTTGAGATCGAAGCCGACCGTCGCGTTGAGCGGTACCGGCTTGAAGCCGCGCGTATTGGCGGCTTTGATCTGCTCGTCGAGATCGAGACCGGCCTCGGCGAACAGCTGCTTGGCGACATCGCCGGTGATCCAGCCCTGCGCCGGCAGGCGCGGTTCCGGATCGTCCTCGGCACGCAAGTCGAACTGCGCGCCCGACCAGGAATTCTTCACCACGTCCCAGCCGTACGAGGCGCCGGGTGTGTCGTGGATGATCAGCGCGGCCACCGCGCCCTTGCGCGCGGCTTCTTCGAACTTGTAGGTCCAGCGACCGTAGTAGGTCATTTTTTCGCCGTCGAACAGCGTTGCGTCGTTGGCGTGGAAGCCCGGGTCGTTGACCAGCATGACGACGGTCTTGCCCTTGAGGTCGAGACCGGCGTAATCGTTCCAGTTCTGCTCCGGCGCATCGACGCCGTAACCGACGAACACCAGCTCGCTGTCGGCGACGGTGATCTCAGCTTGGCCAGTGCGCGTGCCGATCACCATCTCGTCGCCGAACTTCAGCGCACGCTCGCCGGCGCTGTTGCGCAGGCGCAGCATGGTCGACGGATCGGCGGTGGTCTCGACCATCGGCACCGTCTGGTACCAGTCGTTGTTGTCGCCGCCCGGCTGCAGGCCGATACGTTCGAACTGGGCCTTGATGTACTCGACCGTCCTGTCTTCGCCGGCAGTACCGGGCGCGCGTCCCTCGAACTCGTCGGACGCCAGCACGCGCACCATTTCGCCGAAATCGCCGGCGGTGATGTCGGGTGAGAACGTATGGGCGGCCTGGGCATCGGGCGGCGTGGCAGCATCCGGCGCGGCGGTCTTGTCGCCGCACGCGGCGAGCACCAGCGCGGCCGGCAGCGCCAGCAGCAGAAGGGGTTTGCGCATCCTGGAACCTCCGGAAAATCGTGGAGGCCGCACTATACGTGCGTTCAGGGGGTGATGCTTTTTTGAGGGCTCCTGCTGTTGGTTTCGAGCCCCTCTCCCTTTGGGGTGAGGCGGCACGCTTGCGAGCCATTGGTTCGCGTGTCGACGAACGCTCTCGCGTCAGCGCGAGGGCCGGGGCGCGGAGCGGGGGTTGGGGTGAGGGTGCTTTTCGGGTTCCACGCGTAGAACTCAACCTCACCCGAAGCGCTGCGCGCTTCGACCCCGGATCAAGTCCGGGGCAGGCTCTCTCCCGGAGGGAGAGGTGTTTGATCTCAGAGTGGGTTTGCAGCAGAAGAATCTGCAGAGTCTCAGCCCTCACCCGAAGCGCTACGCGCTTCGACCTCTCCCGGAGGGAGAGGTGCTTGATCCCAGACTGCTCTGCAGCAAACGAATCTGCAGCAGTTCAGCCCTTACCCGAAGGGAGATGTGCTTGGATCTCCAGTTGCCTTGCAGCGACCGGGAATTACAAGGTTCTCAGCAATCACGAAAGCGCTGCGCGCTTCGACCCGGATCACGTCCAAGGCGGGCTTTCTCCCAAAGGGAGATGTGCTGAAAAGCCTTATTCCTGCGGTGCCCGCGCACTGTCGTACGGCACCGCCGTCGCGCCGCTGATCGCACCGGTCTTCGCGCTCGTGTGCACGTACAGCGTGACCTCGCGCTTGAACTCCATCGGCCCGTCGACGATCGCATCCGGACCGATGATCACGCGCGGGTTGCGACGGTTGATCGTGACCGGAAACCAGTTCGACGACGGCTTGTCGATCACCAGCTTGCCGCGCACGTGCGAGCCGGTGCCGATGGTGACGTCGCCGTTGACCGTCTTCACGTCGCCGGTGATCTCGGTGCCGACCAGGCCGATCGCGCCGTTGACTGTCGAGACCTTGCCGTCGATGCGGCCACCGCGGTCGACGAACACGCCGCCGCTGACGCTTTCGACGTTGCCGCCGATGTTGGCGTCGGTCCCGACGCGGATGCCGCCGTTGACCGTGGTCAGCGACCTGGCCTGCGTCCGTGCGCCGAGGGTGATACCGCCGTTGACCGTTTCCACGTCCTCGACCTGGATGCCGTCACCGCCGCGGATGCCGCCGTTGACGGTCTCCACGTCGCGCGCCCGGACGCCATCGCCGATGCGGACGCCACCATTGACCGTGCTCAGGTCGCGATAGGTCTGGCCGGCCTCGGCTTCCACGCCGCCATTGACCTTGGAGATGTCCTCCTGTGCACAAACGGCGCCGGTCGCCAGCACGAGGGTGACGGCGAGCAGCAGGGGAGCGGAACGCAAGCGCGCGTGGGAAGTGGACATGACCGTGACCTCGTGAATGGAAGGGCGGGCCGGAACCCGTCGACAGGTAGCTTGCCCCCGCTTCGCTACAATCGCATCTGTCTTTGGTCACTGGGTCGATCGTCGTGCCGCACGCCGCCAGCTCTCCCCGTCCGCGCCCCGTCGTCCTGCTGATCCTCGATGGCTGGGGCCACCGCGACGATCCGCGCGACAACGCCCTGGCGCTCGCCGACATCCCCAACTGGCGCCGCCTGCTGGCCGAACACCCGAGCACGCTGATCCACACCGAGGGCCGCCACGTCGGGCTGCCGGACGGACAGATGGGCAACTCCGAAGTCGGCCACATGAACATCGGCGCCGGCCGCATCGTCTACCAGGACCTGACCCGCATCGATGCGGCGATCGAGGACGGCAGCTTCTTCGACAACGCCGAGTTGCTGGCTGCCTGCGACGCCGTACGTGGCAACGGCGGCACGCTGCACGTCATGGGGTTGCTGTCGCCCGGCGGCGTGCACAGCCACGAAGCGCATCTGGCCGCGATGCTCGACCTCGCCGCGAAACGCGGCGTCACCCGCGTCGCCGTGCATGCGTTCACCGACGGCCGCGACATGCCGCCGCGTTCGGCCGAACCCAGCCTGCGCGCGCTGCAGAATCATTGCGCCGCGCTCGGCAATGCGCATGTCGCCAGCGTGTCCGGCCGGTACTACGCGATGGACCGCGACAATCGCTGGGAGCGCGTGCGCCTGGCCTGGGATGCGATCGTCGATGCGACATCGCCGCACCACGCCCCCGACGCGGTCGCCGCGCTGCAGGCGGCGTATACGCGCGACGAGAACGACGAGTTCGTGCTGCCGACCGTCATCGACGGCGCCACGCCGATGGCCGATGGCGACGCCGTCGTCTTCATGAATTTCCGCGCCGACCGCGCGCGCCAGCTGACGGCCGCGTTCGTGGATCCCGCGTTCGCCGGCTTCCAGGCACGCCGCCCGCAGCTCGCGCGTTTCGTCTGTCTCACCGAGTACGACGCGCGCCTGCCGGCGCCGCTCGCGTTCGCGCCCGACAACCTGCCCAATACGCTGGGCGAAGTGCTCGGTGCGAACGGTCTGACCCAGCTGCGTATCGCCGAAACCGAGAAGTACGCGCACGTGACGTTCTTCATGAGCGGCGGCCGCGAGGATCCGTATCCCGGCGAAGACCGCATCCTGGTGCCCAGCCCCAAGGTCGCCACCTACGACCTGCAGCCGGAAATGAGCGCGCCCGAAGTCTGCGCGCAGCTCGTGCAGGCCGTGCGCGACCGGCGTTTCGACGTGGTGATCTGCAACTTCGCCAATCCGGACATGGTGGGCCACACCGGCGTGCTGGCAGCGGCGATCAAGGCCGTGGAAACGGTGGACAAGGCGGTCGGCGAGATCGTCGATGCGGTACGCGCACAGGGGGGTGAACTGCTGGTCACCGCCGACCACGGCAACGTCGAAATGATGCGCGACCCGGAAACCGGTGAACCGCACACCTCGCACACCGTCGGCCCGGTGGATCTGATCTATGTCGGCAGTCGTGACGTACCGCTGCGCGGCGGTGGCGCGCTGCGCGACCTTGCACCCACGATCCTCGATCTGATCGGTGTCGAGCAGCCGGCCGAGATGACCGGTCGCAGCCTGCTGCAGGCAGCCGGCTGATCATGGCTCGCGGCGCTGCGCTGCTGCTGGTCGCGCTGCTCGTCGCGGCGCTGCCCGCGCTCGACGCCGCGGCCCAGAACAGCCGCGAGACCGAGCGCCGGCTCGAGCGCGTGCGCAAGGAACTGCGCGATGTCGCCGCCGAGCGCCGCCGTCTCGAAGGACAGCGCGGCGAAGCAGCGCGCGATCTGCGCGCGGCCGACGAACAGGTGTCGACCTCCGCACGCGCACTGCGCGAGACGCGCATCAAGCTGGCCGAGGAACAGATCGCGCTGGAGAAACTGCAGGCGCGCCGGGTCGTACTCGAATCCACGGTCGAAACCCGCCGCGAAGAACTCGCCGCGCTGGTCCGCGCCGCCTACACCGTCGGCGACGAAGCCGCGCTCAAGCTGATGCTGGCGCAGGACCGCGTCGCCGATGCCGGTCGGCTGCTGACCTATCACCGCTATCTGCAGCAACAGCGCAGCACGCGCATCTCCGAACTGCGCGCGGAAATGGACGAGCTCGACGGCATCGAAGCCGCGATCCAGGACCGCCGCGCCGCGCTCGAAGCCGCGCAGGTCGAGCAACGCGCGCAACTGGCCAGGGTTGAATCCGATCGCAGCCAGCGCGCCGAAGCGGTGAAGGGCATCGAATCGCGCTTTAGCGATCGCAGCGCCCGCGAAAAAGCGCTCGGCCGCGATGCGCGTTCGCTCGAACGCGTGCTCACCCAGCTGCGCGAAGCCGCACGCAGGGCCGAAGCCGAACGCCGCGCTGCCGCCGCAGCCGCGCGCGAACGCGAAGCGCGCGAAGCCCGTGAAGCGGCCGCGGCAGGACGTCCGCGTCCACCACCGCGTCCGCCGACCCAGGTCGCCCGCACGACCGCACCGCAGGTCGGTGGCCTCGGCTGGCCAGTCAGCGGCAGCCTGCTCACCGCCTACGGCGGCAAACTGCCCGACGGACGAAGTAGCACGGGCATCCTGATCGGCGCCCCCGCCGGCACCGCCGTGAAAGCCGTCGCCGACGGCACCGTGGTCTTCGCCGAATGGATGACCGGCTACGGCATGCTGCTGATCGTCGACCACGGCAACGGCTACATGAGCCTCTATGCGCACAACGACGGCCTGCTCAAGAGCGTCGGCAACGCCGTGCGCCGCGGCGACACCGTCTCCAGCGTCGGCAGCTCCGGCGGCCAGGGCCGCAGCGGCCTGTACTTCGAACTGCGCCAGAACGGCACGCCGGTGAATCCGACGACGTGGTTGCAGCGGCGGTGACTCGGGGCGGTTGATCGCGTTAGAAAAGCGCCCTCACCCCAACCCCTCTCCCGGGGGGGAGAGGGGCTGAAAGCGTGACGCTCGCACTGTCCGAGCCCCTCTCCCTTTGGGGTGAGGCGGCGCGCTGGCGAGCCATTGGCTCGCGCGTCGACGAACGCCCTCGCGTCAGCGCGAGGGCTGGGGCGCGGAGCGGGGAGTTGGGGTGAGGGCAGTCGCTCAAGATGCACCGTCTCTTGGGAGTACGCGGAAACACCGCGGCAATCCCCCACGCCCGCATTCCGCCTCTCCCGAGCGAACCCACCACCCACGCACCGCAACACTGCCCTCGGATCCCTCGGATCCCCCGGAGTCCGGCGCATGCAGTGCACATCCGCCAAGCTTCATTTCGTGCGCCAACTCCGCCGAGAATTGACCGACGCCGAACGCCTGCTCTGGTTCCACGTGCGCGACCGGCGTCTCGGCGTGAAGTTCAGACGGCAGCAACCCGTCGGCCCTTTCATCGTCGACTTTTTGAGTGTCGAAGCCGCAGTGATCGTCGAAGTTGACGGCTCCCAGCATCAGGAAGCGGTCGATGCAGGCCGCACACGCTTCCTGGAACGTCGCGGCTATCGCGTACTGCGCTTCTGGAATCACGATGTTTTGGTGCGTACGGAATCGGTGCTCGAAGTGATCCTCGCGAACGTCGACCCTCACCCCAACCCCTCTCCCTGAGGGAGAGGGGTACGAGTACAAGCTCAAACTGCTTTGAGCGATCCATCAGCGGACGCGCAACAGCGGACTATGCGCGAGATCGAGCCCCTCTCCCTCAGGGAGAGGGGTTGGGGTGAGGGTCGCCGACCGCAGTCCTCCCACAGCGGGCGACAACAGAACTGCTCGCCCACGCACCCTTACCCACCCCACCCACAGAACTGAACATCCCCGCCCGCCTTTAACGCATTCACACACCCTGCCCGCATAATCGATCGACGCGCGACCGCGCGTGTCGCCCGCCTTTCTCCGGAGTTCTGCATGCGCGTGAGTTCACTGACGCTGGCCCTGTCCCTGCTGTTATCGCCAGCCGCGTTCGCGCAGACCCCGTCCCCGGCCGAAACGCCAGCGCAGGCACCCGGCGAGGCGTCGGAACCCACGCCGCCCACGCCGCCCGCAACCACGCCGAGCGAAGCGCCATCGGCGGCGGACGACGCCGAAATTCCCGTCGCTGCCAGCGATGATCCCGGCGCGATGGAGCAGGCCTCCAACCGGGTGCCGCTGCAGGAAATCCGCCGCTATGTCGGCGTCTTCAATGCGGTACGCGAGGCCTACGTCGAGCCAATAGAAGACCGCAAGCTGATGTCTTCGGCGATACGCGGCCTGCTGCTCGATCTCGATCCGCATAGCGTCTACATGGAAAAGGAAACCGCCACGGCCTTCGATGAAGGCACCGAGGGCGCGTACGACGGCATCGGCGTCGAAGTGATGTATCTGGGCGACGGCAGCATGCGCGTCATCGCGCCGATCGACGGCACGCCCGCCGAGAAAGCCGGCATCCGCGCGGGCGACGTCATCGTGAGCGTCGACGGCCGCACGCTTACCCCCGCCGACAACGACGGCCCCGGCCCACTGCGTGGCGCGCCCGGCACATCGGTGACGCTCGGCGTGCTGCGCGATGGCGAAACCGCGCCGCTGGAAATCCGCGTCGACCGCGAAACCATCCGCGTCGTCAGCGTGCGCGGGCGCATGCTCGAGCCCGGTTACGGCTACATCCGCCTCAGCCAGTTCCAGGTCGACACCGCCGCCGACTTCAGCCGCATCGTCGGCGAACTCAAGCAGCAGTCCGGGGGCACGCTGCGTGGCCTGCTCATCGACCTGCGCAGCAATCCGGGCGGCCTGCTGACCTCCGCGGTGCAGATCGCCGACGACCTGCTCGACAGCGGCAAGATCGTCAGCACCCGCGGTCGCATCCCGATCAGTGATGCCGAGTTCAGCGCCACGCCAGGCGATCTGCTCGACGGCGCACCGGTGATCGTGCTCGTCGACGTCGGCTCGGCCAGCGCCTCCGAAGTGCTGGCCGGCGCCCTGCGCGACAACAACCGCGCCCGCGTCATCGGCAGCCGCACCTTCGGCAAGGGCTCGGTGCAGACCGTGTTGCCGCTCGACAACGGCGATTCGGTGAAGCTCACCACTGCGCGCTACTACACCCCAAGCGGCCGCTCCATCCAGGCCCGCGGCATCGACCCCGACACCACCCTGCGCCCGGAAGGCGCGGAAACCGCCGACCCCAACGCCCCGCGCGCCGCCACCGTCTACACCGAAGCCAACCTGCCGGGTCACCTGCAGGGCGACGAAGAAGACGGCTCCACCGGCGGCGAAGCCCTGCCCGGCGACGGCCCGATCAACGCGGCGCTCGCCGAACTGAAGAAGCCTTGGGTGCCGACCGCCCAGGTGCACGCCGAAGACACGCCCCCCGCCGTTGCCCCGGCGACCGCAACGCCTGCACCTGCGAGCGGGCCGACGCCTGCAACGGATACAACGCCGGAAACCACGCCGGCTCCGACATCCGAACCCGTTCCTGCAGCAAGGCCGGCTGAGACACCTGAGACCTCAACGGACCCGTCGACGTCCGAGAACCCGACGGATTCCGACGCAACGCCCGAGACCTCCGAGCCCGCACAGCCAACACCCTGATCGGCAGCTGGCGACAGTCCACCGGCGCTCGCCGCCAGACGAACTCGTCGCCCCGGCGCAGACCGGCGCCCAGCGACTTCGCTCGCAACGCGTTCCACACAAGGAATCAAAGACAGGCGCGACTCTTTGAGGCCGTCGCCCCAGCGCACGCTGGGGCCCATTTTGACGTTGCTCGAAGCGTCAGCCGCTTCAGCCGCCTGACACACATCAAGAACCGCCAACAGCGCAGCGCCCAGCGCCGCCAAGCCACCGTCGCCCCGGCGGAGGCCGGGGCCCAGCGACTTGGCTCGTAGTGTGTTTCGCAAAAGAAATCCACAGACAGCGCGGCCGCTCGAGCCCGTCGCCCCTGCGCTCAGCGCAACGAGTGCGCCAGCTAACTCCCCCGCGCCACCACCCACCACCCCAACCCCGCCAGCAACATCCCAAGCACCACACTCGCGATCACATACACTGCCGCCATCGCCACATCCCCACGGCGCAGCAACGCCAGCGTCTCCAACCCGAACGCCGAGAACGTGGTGAATCCGCCCATGACGCCGACGATCAACATCGCCCGCACATCCGGCGTGAACCAGCCATGCCGCGCGATCCCACCCGCCAGCAGGCCCGCGACCAGGCACCCCAGCAGATTCACCACGAACGTCCCCACCGGAAACCGCGACGGCGCCTCCGCCGTCGCGCCCGCGAACTGCAGCGTCCACACCGACAGCTGATACCGGCATACCGACCCGAACGCACCGCCCAGCGCGATCAACACCAACCGGTTCATCGGCCGCGCGCCGCGAGATATGCGCGCACGCAAAGGCCGGCGACGCAGCGCGCCGTCAAACCAGAAGAAACCGGAAGCATCTGCCGCATCGCGTCCTCGACTGCGGGAAACCCACCGCACGGAACATCGCAGAAATGGTGCGCCTGGAGGGATTCGAACCCCCGACCAATGGCTTCGGAAGCCACTACTCTATCCGGCTGAGCTACAGGCGCGTCGTCCACGCCGAGCCGGAACAACAGGCGGGGCGGTCGCGCATTGTATCGAAACCGTGCACCCGCAGACAGCCCGCTCATTTCCGCCAGAACACATCCGTAGGATGGGTAGAGCAAAGCGAAACCCATCGCACCCGCACACCAGAATCGCCATCACCCGACCCAACGCCCCGAGCCACATCCCCACGTGAACTGGTCCCGCATCACCCACCTCGGCGACGCCGCCCTCGTGCTGCCGCTACTCGTCGCGGCCATCGTCGGATTGGCCATCCAAGGCCCTACCCAACGCCGCGCCGCGTTCCAGTGGGCGTTGATCATCACGACCAGCCTCATGCTCGTCGCTGCCAGCAAGATCGCCTTCTACGGCTGGGGCACCGGCATCCGTCGCTGGAACCTGACGTGCTTCAGTGGCCACACCGTGACCGCGTGGCTCGCATGGCCGGCCCTGCTGATGCTGCTGGCACCGGTGCGGATGCGCGCGCTGCGCATGACTCTGCTCGCCACAGGAATCGGCGTTGCTATGCTGGTGAGCTGGTCACGTGTCCCTATCGGCGCGCATCCGATCAGCGAAGTCATTGCCGGCACCTTGCTGGGTGTAGTTGCCGCCGGGTGGATCGTCCGCATGCTGTGGAGTCACGCGCTCGATAAACGGGGGGTCGCCATACTGGGCGCGCTCCTACTCGCATTGGTCTTGCTCACGCACACCGCGCTGAAGCCCCCGCACACGGAGCGCTGGTTTCAGGAAGTTGGCACCGCATTTTCAGGTACCGACCGCCCGGTGGATCGCTCGAGATGGCACCGGGATCCGTAGGACGCAGCCGAGCAGCAGAAGCGCTCGATGGAGCTGCATCCCACGAATACGCGTAAGCTGCCCCGTCAAGCAGGCCCTTCAAAATTAGAGCTTTCGACGTGTTGGTGGCGGTATTTGACGGCGGTCATTCTGCCAAGCGAATCGTGGGATCGTTCTTCGTTGTAGTCGATCATCCACCAGTGGATGGTCTCGCGGACGTCGTCAAGACGGGCGAAGAGATGTCGGTCGAGCACTTCCTCGCGGAAGGTGCGATTGAAGCGCTCGATGAAGGCATTCTGATTCGGTTTTTCCTGGCCGGATGTCCTGCAGTGCGACGCCATTGGCCATCAGCCAGTTGGTGAACGCCTCGCCCAGAAATTCAGGACCGTTGTCCGAGCGCACCACGTGCGGCAGGCCATGGTCGCGTTTGATCTGGTCAAAACACACGCACAAGCCGTTGCGAGTTGAGCGAGGTATCCACCTCGATGTGGAGTACCGCACGGTTGGAGTCATCTACAACGTTGAATGTGCGGAATCTGCGGCCGCAGGCCAGCGCGTCGCTCATGAAGTCGACTGACCATACCGTCTCTGGCAACCTCGGTACGTAGAGCGGTAACCGCGCGCGCTCGGGGAGGCGCCGCTTGGCAGCGCGACGCAGGTTGAGCTTCATGGCCTTGTACACGCGATAGATCCGTTTAGGGTTCCAGGCCGGTTGCTGCTTTCGAAGGTAGTCGCTGCACTTCCAGAAGTCGCGACAGGGCGTGCGCTTCAACGAATCGCGTGATCTCGGCGATCAGCTCGGCATCGCGCACCGACCAGTCCACAGACGGTGCGTAACAGGCCGCCCGCGACGGGCCGACGCATGCATAGGACTGGCGCAGCGGCCGTGCGCGGACCTCGACAAGGAACCGCACCGCCTCGCGCTTGTGCGCCGGCCCTAGAGTTTTCTTGCGATCAGATCCTTCATCGCCGCGTTGTCGAGTGGCAGCTCGGCACACACCCGGTTGAGCTCGGCGTTCTCAGACTCAAGCTCCTTGACCCGTCGAAGTTCGGACGCCGCCAAGCCACCCTACTTGCTATTCCACTGGTAGTAGGTCGCCGTGCTGATGCCGACTAGGAGACAGATGTCTTTAACCCGCACGCCCGCGTCGGCCTGCTTGAGCGTCGCGATGATCTGCGTCTCGGTTAACTTGAACAGGCGCATTGAACCTCCTGGCTGAGAAGCGATGCCAGAAAAATCTACTTATGCGGTGTATGAGGCGCGGGGGAGCTTACGCAATTGCGGTGGCCTGGAGTCCTCCGTAGTGCGCCGCATCAAGGAACTCGGTGCCGAGGACCCGAAGCTCAGGCGGATAAACGTCGATCTGGCACTCGACAACGCAGCAATGAAGGATCTGGTCGCAACAGAGCTCGGCGCCCTGCGGATCAGATTAGCGAGGACAGCTTCAACAGCTGTAGGGTAACGCCGACGATAAAGATATTGTGGAGTACGCCTAACGCAGTTGTGCCGGGGGTAGAGTAACGGCCTAGTCGAATGCAAGAACATTGGGATTCCGCGAATCAACCAGCGTGTCTACAGTTGTTGCAATAAGGCTCCCGCCCGAGACGTGATTTACGACCATCTAGTTGGTCAGGATATCTGCCCGGCCAGGATCAGGCGCAACGGATAACCGCCTAATGCGACGGAGCGCTAACTTCTTTATAAATCTTATTGACCGCCTCGCACATATCTTCAGCACGAAATAAACGCTCGTAACGGCGGTAACCCTCCGCTCCGAACTTTCGCCACCGCTCAATCGGTGTTTGAACTAGATTCCTGACCATGTCATCCGCCGAATCCTTCTCGAAAAGCAATCCGCTTTCATTCTCAGATACAATCTCGGGTATTGAACAGGTTCTGGAAGCTAGGACTCCGAGACCATAGCTGTGAGCCTCGGCTGCAACTAGACCAAAGGACTCCCACCGGCTCGGCATCACGAGGATGTCCGCCTCTAAGAAAAAATGACACAAATCTGCACGATCCACCCATCCGGAATAATTGATATTCGAGACGGTACTGCTGGCCTCGCTCCGATCGTGCACTGCGCCGCCGACAACGGTGAGCTTAAATTCGTCGGGATCAAGCAATTGCATTGCTCGAAGTAATACGTCAAATCCCTTCTGATAATCCAAGCGGCCGACGAAAAGCAGCCTCACGGGCCCGGATTCATTGAGCAATCGATTGTTCTTCACGGGCGCGGAAACGCCATTATATATAACCGCGATTCTGCTGGCGTTTAGGCCGTAACGAATTGCCTCGTTCTTCTCAAAATTACTCCCGCAAATCACGGCGTCGCAGGCTGGCAGAAGTAACCGCTCAATCCAAGCGAAGAACGACTTCTTTGTCTCGGAAACGTCCATAATAAAAGACCAAGCATGCGGAGTGTAGATAACTGCCGGCCTATAAATAGGCCTTAGAAGCAATACAACTAACCTGCCGATAATTCCTGCAAAACTGCTATGCAGGTGGACAATATGCGGCTTGTTCTTCAATAGCTCAAATGCTAAGGCCCACGCAAAATAAGCACAGCTTCTGAGACTGCGCCCAGACCTCTTGAAGGCGATAGCGCGAGATGTCGAGAGGCTAGATAGCTCGCGCACTTGATCTTTAGGGACAAGAAAACTAACTTCGCTACCTAATTCGGTTTGACTTTTAACAAGCAGTTCCACAACTGTAGCAACGCCACCCTTAATAGTTTCAGCGGCGTGTAAGATTTTATTGTTCATGCGGCGCCGCTATGCTCTTTTACATAGTCGAAAAAAAGATCTCTTTGCGCTTTAACCTTGTCGGAGCTGTAAGTCCTCGCGACACCTAAATTTCTTATCGACTCCTTGGACATCCGTTCAGGACAATCCATAAAGTATCTTATTCGTTCCGTTAGACCGTTCGTATCGTTGGCTTCGACCAGCGCGTAATCTTCTAGGAGTTCCGGAGTTCCGCCCACTCGGCTAGCCACTGCAGGCAACCCTCTTGCCATAGCCTCTAGCAAAGCGCGAGGCAAACCTTCTTGGCGTGAAGGAAGAACAAATAGATCTGATTTGTCCAGAACATCACGGATCGGATCGCCGTTCTCAAGTTTTCCGGTGAAGTTGACCGACTCGGTGAGGCCGAGGCTCGACGCCATCGATTTGTAAAATTCGAGATTCTCTCCATACCCAATAATAGTCAGAAAAACATTTCGGCCTTCCTCCCGTAATTTCGCTAGGCTCTTGAGGAGAATGTCATGTCCTTTAAGCGTTTTCTGCATGTTACCGATAATAACGAGCTTAAAAGCGCTGTCACCCTTGTGGTTATAGACCCTGGGTTGGCTTGCGAATGCGCGCGGGATCAAGTCAATGGATGTAAATGAGAATGAAGCCTGAGCGCTCCTTGCAGGATAGCGCTTCTGCAGCGCAGACCGAGTAACGTATGCAACAGCTACCGCTGAGCGGCATTGCCAGCGCATCAATCTAGTAAAAGCCCATTGAAAAAACGGACTTAAAGGGTGATTGCCAAGCGATTCAGCGCTGTAACCATCGTAAGGATCCGCCGCGACCTCAACTGCAAAGGGTATCCGCCGGGCATATAAAATAATGGAGTAGAGACTTGGGACTGTGGTGGGCACCCTAAGAATATACGCAGAATTCTTATCTATAGATCCCCAGATCACTCTTACAATCTCGGGAAATTTCTTAAGGAATCCAAGTGGCCCATGGTAGCCGGGCAGGGGGATGAAATTTACATCTGGCCCCGTCACTGGCTTAGCGGTGGAATCCTCCTTCCTAAAGAGACGCCCTATCATCAAGACCTGGCTGAAAGAACTGAGGTATCGCTTTGGGAAAGCATCGTAATGAAGGAGGTTTGAAGACGGCCTGCCGTCTCTGAGAGTAAACACACCGTCTCTAATCACATAAACTTTCAATTTCTTGCCCTTTCTAGCATTGTTTGAACCTGTTGCAGGCAGGCCCTCTTAAACCGCCCCTGCGAAGCAAGATCGACACCTGCCTCCCTGGCCGAATCAATCTGTTGAGAAACCAGAGTCCCGACATCAAGCCCGGCATAGCACCAATGGCTCCTTCCGACCATCTCGTTAAATGATGAAACTTTTCTATCCCATACAAGAGATAGAGTGGGGATTCCAAGGGAGTAAGCGACGATGTTGGCATGGAGCCGATGCGCTACGATCACATCCATCGAAGCAATAGAGCTAACAAGCTCCTCTGGGCAAAGTGGGCGGGGCTCAACGCTAAAGTTTATATGAGGGCGCAAAGATCGAAAGCGATCAGAAAACTTCGAAAGGTAGGCGTCATCTTCGCTCGACCCATTGGTGAATAAGACGACATCGTATTTCGACGTATCCACGCCGTCTACTAAATCTAACCAGAAGGATTGGAACGCCGGTTCGTGGAACTCATTTCCAGAAGCTTGAGTAGCGAGCTCCTTCGGGTTGGCAATTCCAAGGCCAAGTCTGAACCTAGGCGAGTAACTTGTTTCACTGTCAACTTTATAAGTCTCCTTAGCCCAGATTGCAGGATCGAAAGTAACCTGCACTTGGTTTCTAGTGGCGATGTACGAATCAAGCGTTGCTTTCGATTCATTATCCCTGACAGATACGAAATCCATTGACGATTTAAATGCCTTCGCAAATTCGCGTCGGCCTAGCCAAGACCAGTTCTCAGAGACTCCGGCTGCGTTTACGGCAGTTGGGACCCCTCGGGAATGTGTGAATCGACAAACCTCCTGGAACTTAAGGGGAAAATTTAGTGCGACGTCATTAAGTACTTGACCACCGCCGAAGATCAGCAAGCTCGTGTGGCCGTTGATGTGCTTTGAACAAAGCTTTATTAATCTATTTCGAATAAACAAGTGGAATATTAACCAGAACGCCGGTCTGCGTAGAAATCTAGGACACAGATAGAGCAATGATTTCTTTCTAGCTCCTTTGGATTTAGATGCTAGTTGGCTATAGCCAGATCTTCCTGCCATATCGAGGTGCGAGATGTTCGCATCAGGCATCACCTCCTTAATTAAATACTCCAGGCAATCACCAATTACTCCGTCGCCGAGATTGTCGCTGTAGCGAAGAGTACAGATCACTAGATTATTATTACTGACAGGCACGGCGAGAATCCCTTTCGCTAGAACAGATGGGTCGGGCTGGCGAGCCAACAACTGTTGTGCCGGGAGGGACGGAGTCTTTAACAAGCGAAAGTGCTCCAATGGTACTTGACGCTCCGACATAAATAGGCCCTATCACTACGCTGTTTGCAAAGCAACAGACGTCGTTGTGCAAAGTTGGGTAGGAGCCTCGCCTGTCTTGACCCAAAGTCACTCCTTGATAGAGCGTAACGTCGGAACCAATTGTCACTCCCTCACCGATAACAATGCCGGCTGGGTGCGGCAGTTTTAAACCTCCAGCGATCGAAGCGAGCGGGCTTAGATAACAACTGGTAGTCGCAATATGCATTCGCCACAGGATTTTTGAGACGATCTTCCCAAGAAAATTAGTTCTGTAGAGTGGGGAGTAAAGGCGGTAGCCCAGAATTGTATAAAACCCCGGATTGAACACGAGCGCATAAAGAAAACCTAGCAAACTACATTCGGCTCCGTTTGCCTTGAGATCTTTTGAAATTATGTGTATCAAATTAGCGAACCCTGACTAGGATGGATTTCATGCAGCTCTTGATTAACTTGGCTTGGTAACCCTGATGCGTTTGGCGCAGATGAGAATAACTATCACAGGGAGAAGCAAATACCGCGTCATGTTTAAGATGATGACATTCATGTCAGTTATGATCATCAGAATGGGTACCAGCGAGAACGCAGGTAGAAGAAATCTACGGACGTCCCATTCAGGCCAGCATCGGCTCCAGGCACGAAGCTTCCTCGTAATCAAGCCCAGTATCGCAAAGAAAACTAATACCCCTACCACTCCGAAGTTAATAAAAAACTCACCGAACTGACCGAGAACAAGCGTTGTCTGTCTCGGAGCGTTGGGGTCATAGGTGCCTGGTCCATAAAGGAGCTCAGTTTTTTCCTTGGTTATTTGATCGGGCTTCAAGGGGAGAATGGATTTTGGAATGACAGAGAATGGTGCTGTGACGAAAGTACGGCCGAATGAGTAAGGATACCCATCCTCCAAGTGGCGCTTCAGCGCAAGTACCTGTACATCCATGCGGCCCATGTCTCGAGAAACAACATACTTAGTGGCATCCTGTCGAGCACCGCTGAAAGACTGCCGATAGCTACTGTCAAAAATTGCTGCGATTCCCTCTGTTCCAGCAATCTTGTACCAGTAGTAAGTGGTCATAAATGCGGATGCAGAGAGAAGGCCTACAAGGATAAATTTGATACTTATAGGTTTGATCCAGTAACTATACATTCCAGCGGCAATGAATAAAGAGAAAAGAGTTGAGCTTCGACTTCCACGCAGCCCGCCGAATGCCAAGAACACAGCGCCAAAAAGAGCCATGATCAGCAGCAACACCGCTGGCTTGGCTGCCCATTCTTTCCTCTTCAACCAGTAAATGGCGTAGATCGCTATGAGAAGCTTGAAGCTTTCAGCGAACAGCATTGGCAAGCCCATGCCTTCAAAAGGATCTTCGGACGCGCTAACAAGGCCCTCGGACTGCCTCTGTGTGAAGGTGGATATAAATCCTGATAAGCCTCCAAAGCGCTGATAAACATAGACCTGCATCGCAAAGCTAAATGCCAATACAAGCGGCATTAATAATTTCAGTCGACTTTTGTTAAAGCTGTAGCCATATGCGGACGGCCTTTGCGAAACTGACTTTGATAGTATCGCTTTGTAGAGGAGGATGCCCAAAAGGTTCAGCAACGCCCAAAGGGCCATCCACCCTGTCTCGTTGGAAAGATCTGGCAAGAAAGGCCAGTAGTCCCAGTGGCTTTGGAGTATCGGGCTGATGAAGAATATTACGACTCCTACAAGCCCGATAATTCCCGCAGGGTCGAAAGATCCGAGTCGACCGCGCAGATAATCCACACCATCTTCAAGTATCAGCACTCCGGACGCGAATGTTAGAAGAAAGAATATAGGGTTGGGTGCGGCGCCAGCTAGGAGGAGCGCTACTGATATTAGCGAGCACAAGAGGCCTGATATGCCGAGAGATGTCATGCGTTTGAGCCGTGCCTGCTGAATATCACTCGTAACAAAATGGCATATACGATACACCCGCAGAGGGATCCAGAGATCAGTGCGTAAGCTGCTCCATAAATTCCGAACTGCGGCACAAAAGCCAGCGAAGCGCATAGAGTTACCAGGGCGGATATCGCATTTACATATACAAGTCCGGAGTTTTTCCTTGTTGAGCTGATCACGTATCCAAACATGCTCATTGCGTACTGGAATGGAGCGGCCAGGAAAACGAAAAACAATATGTTCTCCCCAGATGTAAACTTCGATCCAAGTACAAATTCAATCGCGGCCGGACCAATAATGTATGCGGCGGCCGCTGATACGGCGCCAAATCCGCATGAAAATAGAACTGCTGTCACTGCAATTTTCTTATATGTCGATAGAATGTTGCACTGAAATGCCGCAGACATTTTTGGCGCTAGCGCTTGTCCTAACGAATTGACGACGAGACTGCCAATTTGAACAAAGGCGGCCGCGCTGGCGAACTGGCCAAGCGCAGCAGGGCCGCCAAATGAACCGAGAGTTAATCTGGGGGTGTTCACATTGAGGCTTATTAAAAGAGCCGCAGAGCCAAGAGGAACCCCCGTTATAATGATGCTCCGTGCATCTGCCCAGGTTATACCTGATCCATTATCAGGCAAGAGGAATTTCTGCTTTCTTTTGTCATATAGAAAGCAGCAAAGTGCAGATGCAATCGTGGCTGCTACTAATCCTGTCAGTAGACTGTTGCTTGTATAAACAAACAGCGCCATGCTTGCGAGGCTAACTAGCCCTTTAAGAGCTAGCGAAGCGGCTACTATTCGATATCGGTTTGTTTTCTGAAACGCCCCATAGAACAGTTCAGATTGATACTCGAATGTCTTGATTGCCCCCACAAGAATTATCGCAAGATAGATCGTAGATTTTCCGGGAAAAAGAACAAAGGATGCCGCCAATGCCAACATTGCGACAGTGCTCGATACCGACCTTACCCTTTCATAGGTGACAAGAGGGATGTCACCCTTCGAGTCTGTGAGTAGCTGAACCCTAAGTCCAAGATTAAAAACTATGAGGATAGGCGTGACAACAGCGAGCGCAAAGCTGTAGATCCCCACTGCCTCTGCGCCGAGAAGGCGGCCTAAACATAGAATAACCAAGAGCTGAGAAAGGGCGTATAGCCCATTTCCAGTAAGCATCCAGCCAGCGTTGGCGCTTATTCCTTTTCCGGATTTGATTGCGTTAAACACTATCGGCTGTTGCGGTAGGATGTGAGCCAATTAACGAATGAAGGTATGCCTTCATCCAGCGTAACTGATGGCTGATAGCCGAAGTCACGTGTGGACTCGCTGATGTCTGCGTAGGTGGAGTTGACATCTCCGGGCTGCATGGGCATCAGGTTTTTTACTGCATTCCTGCCAGTCGCCTTCTCGATTAACTCAATCATGTGTCCGAGCTGCTCGGGCCTGTTGTTCCCTAGATTGTAGATGCGGTGCGCAGGCCCTGATTCTAGAATATAGTCAGATTTAATAATCTTATGTATTCCAGATACAATATCGTCAACATGAGTGAAATCTCTCTTCATGTCCCCATTGTTGTATACCGATATTGGCCGTCCATCGAGTACAGACTCCGCAAACTTGAAGTAGGCCATGTCGGGACGGCCCCAAGGCCCGTAAACCGTGAAGAAACGTAATCCGGTGCACTTTATGCCGTATAGGTGCGAGTATGTTTCGCACATCAACTCATTGGATTTTTTTGTAGCCGCATAAAGTGAGATGGGCTTCTCGACTCTGTCGCTGATCGAAAACGGTTGTTTGGTATTGGCACCATAGACAGATGACGATGAGGCGTACACAAGGTGCTGCACACCGTTGTGGCGGCAGCCTTCAAGTACGGTCAACGTGCCGGTCAGGTTGCTGTCAAGGTAAGCGAACGGATTGTCGATCGAGTAGCGCACGCCAGCCTGTGCCCCGAGGTGTAGGACAACGTCGAAAGCTTGCTGAGCGAATAGATCGGCCGTCGCCTGGCGGTCGGAAAGGTCAAGTTTCTGGAACGAGAAGTTTCGCATTGGCTCGAGCTGCGAGAGCCGCGCCATCTTCAGAGCGACATCGTAGTAGTCGTTGAGGTTATCGATGCCGACGACCTCGTGACCATCGTCCAGCAGGCGTTTCGAACTGTGAAACCCAATAAAACCGGCCGCACCTGTCACTAGAATCTTCATCTGAACTCTCTTTGTTTATCAGTCCGCGCCGAACAGATCGCGGCTATAGGTCTTGTCGATCACGTCCTGAAGGTCGCTGGTGATCCGATTGGCCAGAATGACATCCGCCTGCTGCTTGAAGAGCGCCAGATCGTTGATGACGCGGGAGTTGAAGAACTCCGGTGTGTCGAGAACGGGCTCGTAAACGACAACTTCGACGCCTTTGGCTTTGATCCGCTTCATGACGCCTTGGATTGCAGATGCTCGGAAGTTGTCCGAACCGGCCTTCATGACGAGACGGTAGATCCCGACGACCTTTGGCTGGCGCCGCAGGATGTCATCCGCAATGAAGTCCTTTCGCGTGCGATTGGCTTCCACGATTGCGTGGATCATGTTCTGCGGTACGGCATCGTAGTTGGCCAGCAGCTGCTTGGTGTCCTTGGGCAGGCAGTAGCCGCCGTAGCCGAAGGATGGATTGTTGTAGTGACCACCGATACGGGGGTCGAGACTCACACCTTCGATGATCTGTCGCGTGTCCAGGCCGTGTGTCGCTGCGTAGGTATCGAGTTCGTTGAAGTAGGCGACGCGCATCGCGAGATAGGTATTCGCGAACAACTTAACGGCTTCGGCCTCGGTGGACTCGGTGAACAGCATAGGCACATCATTCTTGATCGCACCTTCCTGAAGCAGGTCTGCGAAGACCTTCGCTCTGTCGGAGCGTTCGCCAACGACGATGCGACTGGGATGCAGATTGTCGTACAGTGCCCTGCCTTCGCGCAGGAACTCCGGCGAAAAGATGATGTTCTCGGTTGCAAACTTCTCGCGAACGGATGCCGTATAGCCCACCGGAACCGTGGACTTGATGATCATTACTGCGTCGGGATTGATCGCGAGCACATTTGCGATCACCGCCTCCACTGACCTCGTATTGAAGGTGTTGGTGGTGGTGTCGTAGTTGGTCGGCGTGGCGATGACCACATAATCGGCGCCGGCGAACGCCTCGAAGGGGATCAGGGTGGCCCTGAAATCGAGTTCCGGCTTCGCGAGATACTCGCTGATCTCCACGTCGTCTAGCGGCGATTCACGGCGGTTGAGCATCTCCACCTTGGGCGCGTCGATATCGAGCGCCACTACTGTGTGGTTTTGTGCGAGCAACAAGGCATTGGACAGGCCGACGTAGCCGGTGCCGGCGATGGCGATTTTCATGGATGAGTTCGTCAGAGGGTTGGCAACAGGGATGATGGCTTTGGACTGCTACAGCCCTCACCCGCCCCGTTGGGGCGACCTCTCCCGGAAGGAGAGGTGTTTTCAGTACGCATTGCGATTGATGAAGCCCTTGAAGATCGTCAGGAACACGATCCGCAGGTCGAAAGCCAGCGACCAGTGCTGCAGGTAGTACAGGTCGTACTCCACGCGACTCACCATCTTGTCGAGGGTGTCGGTTTCCCCGCGGAAGCCGTTGACCTGCGCCCAGCCGGTAATACCCGGCTTTACCCGGTGCCGCTGCATGTATTCGTCCACCTGATCGCGATACAGGTGATTGTGTGCAATCGCGTGGGGGCGCGGTCCGACCACCGACATTTCGCCGGTCAGCACATTGAAGAACTGCGGCAGTTCATCGAGGCTGGTGCGCCGCAGAAATGCACCGAACGGTGTGACGCGGGCATCGCCCTTGGTGGCCTGCGTCACCGTGCCGTGTTCGGCATGCATGCGCATGCTGCGGAACTTGAGGACCTCGATTTCGCGGCCATTGATGCCGTGACGCTTCTGCCGGAACAGCACCGGGCCGGGCGAGGTCAGCTTCACGCCCAATGCGATCAGAAGCATCAGTGGCGCGATGAGCATCAGGATCAATGTCGCGAGCACCTTGTCCTCGATCGCTTTGGCGACGCGCGCGCCGCTGTGCAGCGGGCCGCTCCGCAGGCTGATCACAGGCACCCCGGCCATCTGCTCGACGGAGTGGTTGAGCAGTTGCAGTCCGAACAGGTCAGGCACCAGCTTGATGTCTGCCGTCGAATGGGACAGCCGGCGGAGGACATTCTGGATTTCGGTTTCCGCACTCATCGGTAGGGCGATCCAGACCTGATCGATCCGGTTCGACTCCACGTATTCCGCGAGCTTGTCGAGTGCACCGAGCAGCGGCGCGTCGTCGAGATACATGTGTGAGGCGGGCGTGCTGAACCAGCCTTTGATCTCGATGCCGGTCCAGGGTTGGGCCGCGAAACCCTGCGCGATGCGTCGCGCATCGCGGCCACCACCCACGATGACGGCCGTCCGCTGGTCCATGCCGCGGGTGCGCAGATGATCCGCCACGCTGCGCAAGACCACTCGCGCGGCGATCGTGCCTGCCAGCGTCAGCGCGAACCAGGTCAGCCACCACAGGCGCGAAAAATCTTCAGCCAGTTGCAGCGCGACGGTGTAGACGATGCCCGCCGCGAAGACCATCGACCACAGGGTGACGAGCTTGAAGGCTTCTTTGGTGACACTGCTGCCGCGCCAGCTGCGATAGAGCGAGGAGCCGTTGAGCGCGAGCAAAGCGAACAACACACTGCGGGCGAGACTGCGGACGTAGTCGATCGGCATCTCGAAGGTGTCGAAGCGCAACCGGTACGCCAGCAGACCGGCGCCGACGACGATCGCCAGGTCGGACAGTCGCAGTCCCCACGCGAAGAACGCGGTGAATTTGCTGGCCATACGCCAGTCGGCTTCGGCTTGTTGCCGAATCGGTGAAAACAACATGCCCCGATCCTCGCGCTCGAGCACGGCGTCACGGCAGCCAGACCGGTGCCGCGCACGCCAATGCGCACTAACCCATTGATTCCATTCGGTGTCCCCTGCGCCGAGCTGTTGTTTCAGTTCGTCACACCAACATCACGAACTGTGACAGATGCACTGCTGCACTGCAACGCAGATGTGTGGATCTGCTACGGCGAGTCACGCCGAAACTGAGACCTCGCCACACGCCCTAGCGATCGATCCAGTCGAGGTTGTCGAGCAGGAATTCCCCGTCACGTTCGCCGGTCAGGCTGTAGAGACCGTAACGACGGATCAGGCGGGCGCCGCCGTCACGTGTGAGCGGTTGCCAGATGATGTTGGCGCGTGCGCGCGTGGGGCGGGGCAGCAGGAAATCCATCGGGATCGAGAAGTAGATGCCCTTGTCGAAACTGCCTTCGCCGAATGTGCGCGAAGACACGTTGGTCTTGGTCGCCCACGCGCCCATGGTCACACCGTTGTCGAAGCGGCGCGCCACGTTGACGGTCGCACCAGTATCGCCGGCGAGATAGCGGCCGACGCTGATGTTGGCCTGCACGCGATGTGCATCGCCGAGCCCGATGTAGGCGGTCACATGGCCGGTGGTGACCTCGTAGTCGCGGAAGCCGGCGTGCTGGTCGAAGTTGCGTTGACGCACCTGGTTGAGATCCACACCCAGCGCCCAGCGTTCACCGACCGGCCGGTACAGCAGTTCGCCGCCCGCGCCGCCGTACATCGATTCCAGGTAGCCGGCGTAGGCCATGCCGTAGAGATCACCGCCGAGGTGGTGGGCGGTCGTCAGTTGCAGGTTCGGCACAGTGACCGTCGACGTGGTCAGGAACTGACGCTGCCATGTGCGCACGCGTGGCATGCGGCTCGGCGCGTCGTAGCGGAACTTGTCGAAGTTGTTGAGCAGATCGACGCTGACGGTGCCGGTCAGCCAGGTATGCCGACCGAACCAGTAGGTCGCGTTGGTATCGGCGGACAGCTGGTACAGGATGAAGCCGTCCGGACCGCCCAGCACCTGCTTGTAGCCGGGCCCCATACCTGCCTGGAAACGATCGAAGGGCGCCTGGTACAGCACCTCACGACGTTGCGATGCCGGCGGTGCCACCTCGACGCTGCGCGCCAGGGTCTGCAGATCGATGCGGCGGTCCACGTAATCGGCGAATGCACTGCGCGACACACTGGTCTCGGCAATCGGCATGTCCACGCGCTCATGCGCGATCGTGAACCAGTCGACATCGGCAGGCGCCACATGATCGAGCACCCGTGCACTGCGTCCCACGCCCTGCGCGCCATAGAAGTAACGCTGCTGCTGACCGCTGACGATCAGCTCGGTACCGCGACGGGAGATCGTGGACACTTTGAGTCCTGCCTCTCGATTCAGATCACTCGCCACTTCAGCCCAGGTCGCAGCGCCACCCTCCGGAGTCTCCGAAACGTGAATTGCAGAGCGCTGAGGCATGGGCAGGGCGGGGCGGTCCAGAAGTGGCGCCAAACTGCGTGCGTTTTTCAGATTTCCTGTGAACGCGACTCCAACCATTGCTTCGCGCCCGCGTTGAAACCCTGCAGTGATCTGAAGTCCAGGGCGTGGGGAGTAAACGAGCCCGAGATTAATCGGCGACCGCTGTCCTAGGTCGACCGTGTCCTCGCGGACACGTTGGGGCTCGGACTCGTAATCGTTCCCATCAAGTTCCACTTTGACAAGAAGTGAATCGATTGGTGTCTGCCATGAGACGCCTCCGAAGACCCCAATTGGTCCTCTGAACATGGCAGTGGTGTTGAGCTGACCACCACCGCGAAATCCCGGCCGTTCCTCGAATCGATCATCAATAATACCAAGAGGGTTATCAAAATCGCCCCGATTACCAAGATAACCAGTCGCGAGCCCGAGGCTTGCGTCAAAATTTCCAAAACGCTTGTTCGCAACCAGATACTCGCTAGAGAAAAAGCCCGTGCCGCCGATGTCTTTCAGGCCAAACGACACTTCAGGAAGCCAATGACCCTCGGTCATCAGCCGGGCTTTAATGTCAATCGACTTGTCTTTGTAATGCTGATCGCCGCTCAGGCCGGGCGATCCGTATCTGATGCTGTTGATCGACATATAGCGAAACGTGCCCTCCAGCCATGGAAACGGCTGCATCGACAGGTTGTAGCGCGCGTATGGCGAGGTATAGCTGGCCGTCAGGCTGATCTGCCCTTCGTCTTCCATACGCGCGATCGGCGTCTGCATGAGGCCCGCGCCGCCCCAGTCGCCCTGGGTCACGCGGTCCTGCGCCTGCAATGCCGAGGAGACGGCCAGCGCAAGCGCGCCGACAGCCAGAACCGACCGGCGCTTCATCGGAGCGCCCCGTCGGTCGATGCCGTTGTGTGCTCGTCGACGGGCTGTGTCGCGAGGAACGCCGCAAGCTCGGCATTGAAGTCGCCATCGAGGCTGCGCGTTGCGCGATCGGGCAATGGAACGTAGACCACAGCGCCTGGCGCGAGCGCCTGCGGTTCGCTGCGGTTCCACAGCGCAATGCCCAGTCGCTGGACGGCGCCGTCGGGTTGAACGACGAACAGCCAGTCGCGGCTGGCTGCGCGCAGCGTGCAACCCGCCGCGTAGGCCAGCGCATCCTGCAAGGCGACATGCGATGTCGTGCAGGGTTCGACAACGGCGCCCACTACGCGAACATGGTTGGGGCGTGGTGGGTAATGCACCCGGTCGCCATCGATCAGCGGCAGGTTTGCGGCGGGCATGCTCTCCAGTCGTCTGGGCGACAGCTCCGTGCGGACGCGGCCGGTCACCGGCAATCGATCGATCCAGTCCGCAAGGTCACGCGCGACTGCGGCGACTTCGCGATCGTCCGACGCCTCCAGCACGCCGAGATCGTGCAGCACGCCGGCTTTGAGGCGCAGTTGCGCCTGCTCCGCAGGCCGGCGCATCAGCATTGCGGCGATGGGATATGCGGTGGCGGTTGGCACGGCTGCAACCACCGCCTCGGCGAGGCGCGCATCCGCGGCGTGGGTCTGCACGCCGGGCTTCTCGACTTCGCCATCGATGCGGATCTGCACGGTCTGCGCCTTGGCAGTGGCCGCCGACAGCAGCAGGGCTGCGATCGCAAGCATCATCCGCCTCATCGCGCCGGGCCTGCGACGTAGGGCTTGAGCACGGTGATCTCGAGTTCCACGCCGGGCGCCACGAACTCGCGGCTGCGTACGATGGCGCCGGTGGCCGGGTCGGCCCAGTACCGGTTGTGGGCATGCATGCCCGCGCCTTCCAGCGCTTCGTCGAAGCGCTGCAGACGGCGCGTCGTGCCGAGAATCTCGATGGACTCGATGCTGCCGCGCTGCAAGCTGCCCCGCAGTTCCACGCCGTAGCGATGGCCGGGCATCCAGTCGTAGCGGCGCACGGTGGTGGCGGACGTGATCGATGCAAGCCGCTCGAACGGGTTGTCGCCCACGATGCGGATGTCGACAGCGTCGGCGGCCAGCCCCGACGTGCCTGCGAGCACGCCATCACGCAGGAAGACGATGCGGCGATCCGGGCTGTACCACGAGGTCAGGCCGGCATCGTCGTTGCCGAGCACCATCAGGGCCTGGCCATCCGGAGCGTCGACGAGGATCTGCGCAAACGGGTTGGCAGCCACCTGTTCGGCCGTGACATCGACCGAGCTGCCGGTGATCGCGAGTCGCGCGGCGTCCAGGCTGCCGCGCGGCAGGCCGGTGCAGCCGGTCATGGCGAGCAGGCCGGCGATCAGGAACGACCACGCTGTCGCGCGCGTCCCCCGAATAGCGCGAGTACCCGACACGGATTCGACTCAGCGCAAGTCGTTGCCGACGCTGGCAGCGTTGGTGATGATTCCCGCGAACGGCAGCAGCTGGCCGACGAAGCGGCTCCAGCGCGTGATGCCTGCAGCGCCGACGAACACCACATCGCCCGGCAGCAGTTCGAACTGGCTGGCGACGGCAAACGCGGCCGGCGACTTCGCTTCGAGCTGGTAGACCGTCGACGGCATCTCGTCCAGGCCCTTGTTGCCACGGATCACGTACACCGCATTGCCGTTGGACGTGGTCTGGGCCAGTCCGCGTGCGCGTCCGAGCGCCTGGCTCAGGCTGATGGTGCCGGTCCGGAAGCTCTGCGCGCCGGGCAGGGTCACTTCGCCCACGACGAAGACTTCCTTGGTATCGAGGTACGGGATGTAGATGTGGTCGTTCGCCCTGAGGTACACGGCACCGCGCGCCTGTGCATCGAGATCGAGCGTCCAGGTCACACCGTCACGGGTCAGGCGGATGCCGGACAGATCGGCGACTGTCGGATTGAGGCCGGCCTGGCTGATGGCGTCGTTGAGTGTCATCGACACCACGGTCAGCGGTACCGCCGTCGCATTGGCGGCGGCGCCGGTCACCCAGACGCGCTGACTGGCATAGGTCAGGATCGAGACGTCGACCTGCGGCGCTTCGATGTAGCGCGCCAGTTTCGTCGTGATCAGCGAGCGAAGTGCGCCGGGCGTCAGTCCTGCCGCGTCGAGCGTGCCGATGTAGGGGTAGAACAGCGTGCCGTCGGCTTGTACGAGACGACCCGCGGCATTGAGTTGCTGCTGGGCGCCGGCCGGCACCGTCAGTTCGGGATGGTCCCAGACGGTGATGTAGAGCACGTCACCCGCGCCGATCGTGTACGCCTCGGGCTGGTAGTCGGCCAACGCGCTCGGCAGCGTACCGGAATCGGCCCGTGCGGCGCGATCCATCGCGATGAGCTTGGGCGTGATCGGCACCAGATCGAGCTGGTCGTTGCCGATCGTGCGGATGCCTTCGGCACCCTTCGAGCTTCCGCCCATGTGTTGGCCCGGTGCCCACAGACAACCGGACAGCAGGCCGGCCACCGCAATGGCGGCAGCAAACGGACGCAACGACTTCATGCCCCACTTCCCTCGATTCGAACAGGGCGGCTTTATATCCGCCCATGAAAAACCCGCCGGGCAGGGCCCGGCGGGCTGGAATTCACAGATGTCGACTTAGCCGCCGGTACCACCCGTGCCGCCGGTGCCACCCGTACCGCCACCACCGTCACCGCCGCCGCCAGCATCATTGCCAGCGCTGTCACTGCCCGAGCTGAGGGCGGTTGCGGCAAGCGCGGCGCCTGCGACAACGATACCGATGGTCGCGGCAGCGCTGAGACCTGCGCCCGTCGCCGCGGCCGTCCCGGCGGCCGTACCGGCCTCAGTGGTCGCCGCTGCAGTCTCAGCCGTAGCACTGTCCGTGCCGACTTCCACAGCGGTTTGCTCAGACGCTTCGACGGCGGCTTGTGAAGCGGTATCGGCGGACTGCGCGCCCACCGCGGTGGCGTTCTGGGCCTGCGGCGCAGCGAATGCAACGCCAGTCATGCCGGCGAGGGCGAGGGTGCCAATGAGGCGAGCGGTCTGGCGCATGGGGGTCTCCGGTCCTGGAAACGCGATCTGGTTCGCGTCCTACAACAGAGAACGCTATGAGGCGGCAGGAGCACTGTCAAGGAAAAGAATGCTGCAGTGCGAAAAAACCCGGACTGCGTCCGGTTTTGCGGACCGGGCACGGGTATCCTGTGCGCCGCGCGCTGGATGCGCGGCTGGGGAACAAAGGCATACCTGGGTGTTTCGCAAGATCCTGATCGTCTGCATCGGCAACATCTGCCGCAGTCCAACTGCTGAAATCGTGCTGCGCCACGCTTTGGACCGACCGGACATCGAGGTGTCTTCGGCCGGGTTGCAAGCGCTGGTTGATCGCCCCGTCGATCCGACGGCGGCGGAGTTGTTGCGCGGACGTGGACTGGATCCGGATGCGCATCGGGCCCGCCAGGTCACGCCCGATCTGCTCGGCAGCGTGGATCTGGTGCTGGTGATGGAACGTGCGCAACAGGCGCGCATCGTCCGCGACGCGCCGCAGGCCAGCGGCAAGACCCTGCTGCTGGGCAAATGGCGTGGCGATCTGGAAATTCCGGATCCTTACCGTCAGCAGCGACCTGCGTTCGAACACGTGCTGCGCCTGATCGACGAGAGCGTGGCCGGCTGGCGGCCGTACCTTCGCTGACTTTTTCACTGGCGCTTCGCGCCGCTTGATACGACCGGAAATGAAATGAACAAGGATTCGCAGAACCCGTCCAGGGACGAGGACGAAATCGACCTGCGCGAGCTGGCGGGCATCTTGATCGACCGCAAATGGTGGATCGCAGGGATCACGGGCCTGTTCCTGGTGGTCAGCGTGGCGTATGCGCTGTTGGCGACGCCGATCTACCAGGCGCAGTCGATGGTGCAGGTGGAATCGCAGATGCCCTCGATTCCCGGCCTGTCGGATCTGTCGTCGCTGGGCATGGGCGGTACGAGCTCCGCGGCCACGACGGAGGTCGCGCTGATCACGTCCCGCGCGGTCATCGGTGATGCCGTCGATGCGCTGCGGGCCGACGTTTCGGTGGAGCCGAAACGCTTCCCGCTGATCGGAGACTTTTTCGCACGTCGTTTCCGCGCTGATGCTGAGGACGCCGTAGCACCGGCAAAGTTCGGCGCGTCAAGCTACGGCTGGGGTGGCGAATCGCTTGAAGTGGTGGGGCTGGAAGTACCGGCGCATCTGATCGGCCAGACGCTGACGCTTGTCGCTGGTGACGAGGTCTCTCGCTTCATGCTGCTGGGGCCGGATGACGAAACGCTGCTCGAGGGCGCGGTCGGCACAGAGGCCGAAGGGAGCGGTGTGAAGTTGCAGGTCGCCGCACTGCGAGCGAACCCGGGCACGCGTTTCGAGGTCACGCGCCTGCGCCGTCTCGATGTCGTCGCGGGATACCAGCAGGCCGTCAAGGCATCGGAGCAGGGCAAGGATTCGGGCATCCTGCGGTTGAACTTCGAAGACAAGGATCCGGTCTTCGCCGAAGCGTTCCTGCAACAGGTCGCCGCCGCCTACGTGCGCCAGAACGTCGAGCGAAATTCGGCCGAGGCGTCCTCGCAGCTGGCCTTCGTGCGCGAGCAGTTGCCGACGATCCGCATGCAGGTGGAAGCCGCGCAGTCCGCGATGAGCCAGTACCAGACGACGGCGAACTCGGTCGACATCACCATGCAGACCCAGGGTCTGCTGCAGCAGGAAGTCGCGGTCGAGACCAGCATCCAGCAGCTCAAGATGAAGCAGGCCGAGATGGACCGCAGCTTCACCCGCGAGCATCCGGCCTACCGCGCGCTGATGAGCCAGCTCGGCGAACTCGAAGCCCGCAAGGCCGGCTTCCGCCGCCAGGTCAGCAATCTGCCCGACACCCAGCAGGAACTGCTGCGCCTGACCCGCGATCTGCAGGTCAGCAACGAGCTCTACACCGGCCTGCTCAACCAGGCCCAGCAGCTTGACGTCGCCCGCGCAGGCACGGTGGGCAACGTCCGCATCGTCGATCCGGCTGTCGTCGACACCGCCAGGCCGGTCAAGCCGCGCAAGTCGCTGATCGTGCTGGTCGGCACGCTGCTCGGCGGCTTCCTCGCGGTTGGCCTGGTGTTCCTGCAGCGGATCATGAATCCCGGTATCGAAGACCCGGCGCAGATCGAAGAACTCGGCTTGCCGGTCTATGCCGCGATTCCGCTGAGTACATCCAAGGATCTGCTGGTCACCGACAAACGCCGCAACCGGAGTGGACGCGTGCGCCGCGATGCGGGTTTCGACAAGCGCCAGCATCTGCTCGCAGTCAACGCGCCAGCCGATCTCGCTGTCGAGGCAATCCGCAGCCTGCGCACGAGCCTGCACTTCGCGATGCTCGAGGCGAAGAACAACATCCTGACGATCTCGGGCCCCTGCCCGGCGGTCGGCAAGACTTTCGTGTCTGCGAATCTGGCGGCCGTGATCGCACAGGCCGGCCAGAAGGTGCTGGTGATCGACGCCGACATGCGCAAGGGCACGCTGCATAAAGTGCTGGGTACGACGCATACCGACGGCCTGTCCGATGTGCTTGCCGGCAAGGTGCAGGTGGACGACGCGATCAGGCAGGCGCCCGGCGTCGAAGGCATGGATTACCTCGTGCGTGGCGACATCCCGCCGAACCCGTCCGAGCTGCTGATGCACCCGCGCTTCGGCGAACTGCTGACGACGCTCGCCGCGCGCTACGACATGGTCATCGTCGACACCCCGCCCATCCTCGCCGTGACCGACGCCGCGATCGTTGCCCGTCATGCCGGTTCCAATCTGCTGGTCACCCGTTTCGGCGTTAACCAGCCGAAGGAAATCCTGTTGACGAAGAAGCGTTTCGAGCAGAACGGCGTGACGGTGAAGGGCGCGATCTTCAACGCCGTCGAGAAGCGCGCGACCGGCTACTACAGCTACGGCTACTACGAGTACAAGGCGGACGCGAAGGCGTGAGACAGGGCGCGCGTTGATGCGACCCTCACCCCAACCCCTCTCCCGGGGGGAGAGGGGCTAGAAGCCGAAGCTCGCTGGAACTGAGCGCCTCTCCCCCGGGAGAGGGGTTGGGGGTGAGGGGATTCGTTCGCGGCCGACCTGCTTCACGCGCCGCGCTTACGGGCGCAACGCACCTCGACCTATCAGCGCCGCTGATATCCTCCCACCGCCATGCACGACTACGAACGCTTCGCCCAACCTTATGTCCCACGCTGGCGCGAGCGCCTGCGGCAGTACTGGGCGCTGGTGCGGGGGGATCGGCCGATCGGGTGGTTGCTGCTGCTCTGGCCGACGTGGTGGGCGCTGTGGATCGCGGCGGAGGGCATGCCGCCGCTGTGGACCCTGTTCGTGTTCAGCGCCGGTGTCTGGCTGACGCGCTCGGCCGGTTGCGTGATCAACGATTACGCGGATCGTTGGCTCGATCCGCAGGTCGAACGGACCAAGGACCGGCCGCTTGCCAGTGGTGCGGTGCGTGGGCGTGAGGCCTTGCTGCTGTTCGCAGTGCTGATGCTGGTCGCGTTCGGGCTGGTGCTGACGATGAACTGGTTGACGGCCGCGATGAGCGTCGTCGGCATCTTCCTCGCAGCGAGTTATCCCTATCTCAAGCGTCACACCTACCTGCCGCAGGTGTATCTGGGCATCTCGTTCGGCTGGGCGATTCCGATGGCGTTCGCGGCCGTGCAGGGCACGGTGCCGCCGATCGGCTGGGTCCTGTTCGTCGCCAACATTTTCTGGACCACGGGTTACGACACCTGGTACGCGATGGTCGATCGCGAGGACGACATCCGCGCCGGGTCGAAATCGACGGCGATCCTGTTCGGGGATCTCGATCTCGTCGCGCAGGGCGTGCTGTACACGCTGGCGTTCGCGGCGCTCGCGCTGGTCGGACGCGAAGCGGGGCTGGGGCCGTACTACTGGTCGGGCCTGGGCGTCGCGATGCTGCTGGTCGCCTGGGAGTTCATCGTTGCCCGTCACCGCGAACGCGACGCCTGCTTCCGTGCATTCCTGCACAACCACTGGGTCGGCATGACGATCTTCATCGGCATCGCCGCCGACTACGCCCTGCACGCGCCCCCCCTGTAGGCGCGTTCGCAGTAGTGATGAAGGCGCGTGTCGCCGACAGCTGCGTCGGGCTGCCTTTGCAGGCGCGCACGCCTACGGCAGGGCGTCAGAACGTCTGGTGGTAACGCATGTACAGGAACCGGCCCGGGATCTGGTACTCGGGCTTGAAGCTGTTGGTCGCGGTGACCGACACAGGCGGGTCGCGATCGAACAGGTTGTTCACGCCGATGGTCACGCGACTGTTCCAGGGCAGGTCCACGTAGCCGCTGACGTCGTGGTAGAGCATGCTGCCGATCCGGTTGCGCGGTTGCCAGACCGGTGCCATGCCCCACTCGCCATCCGGCCCCGCGACCAGGCCGTCCACGTAGCGGTCCGGGTCCGAGCACACGATGTCGGCCTCGGTGCCGAGCGCGGAGCAGGACTCGTGCAGCCGCGAGAAATAGCGCATCAGCCAGTTGATGCCGACCGAGTCCCGCTCCCAGCCCAGCTGCAGATTGGTCCGCAGGCGCCAGTTGCTGCCGGTGCCGACGACGTTGCCGCCGGCGGTCGGCTGACCGGCGCCGGTGAGGTCGATCCCGGTGTTGGACTGGTTGCGCGTGAGGTAGGTGCCATCGAGGCGCATCCGCAGCCGGCCCCAGTCGTGCCCGGCAGTGGCGTAGCCGGCCGAGAAGTCGTAGCCCTCGACCTCGACCGTGCCCAGGTTGGTGCGCACGTTGCGGATCGTGGTGATCTGGCCGAACTCGTTGCGGCTGACCAGCCCGCACATGTCGGGGTTGCCGACGCGGTAGCACTGGTTGACCACACTCTGCGCGCCGAGCGTGGAGATGGTGTCGTCGAGCTCGATCCGCCACCAGTCCAGCGACAGGTTCAAGCCAGCCAGCCAGTCGGGGCTGTACACCAGGCCCAGCGTGCGCGAGACCGCGGTCTCCGGGCCGACGTCGGGGTTGCCGCCGCCGACGGTGTTGATCGACGGCGTGCCCTGGTCCAGGTTGGCGGGCACGCCGGCGCAGGCCACCGGGTCGGGCAGGGGGCTGCCCTGCAGGCTGACCGCGCACGGATCGGTGACGTTGGAGAAGCTGTTGCCGGTCTGGCCCTGGAACAGCTCGCTGATGTTCGGCGCCCGGAAGCCCTCGCTCCAGTTGCCGCGGACCATCAGGCTGCCGATCGGCTTCCAGCGGAAGCCGAACTTGCTGTTGAGGGTGTCGCCGAAGTTGCTGTAGTCGGAGTAGCGGCTGGCCACGCTCAGGTCGAGCAGCTGTGCGCCGGGCACGTCCTGGAGCAGCGGTACCGCCAGTTCCAGGTAGGCCTCGTCGACCTCGTAGCCGCCTTCGGTCGGTTCGCGGGTGAAGCCGTTGGTCACGCCGGTGCCGATCAGCTCGTCGGGGCGGTCGAAGCCGCTCTCGCGGCGATGCTCGACGCCGGCGGCGAAGGCCAGCGCACCGGCCGGCAGGTCGAACAGTTCGCCGGTCAGGTTGGCGTAGACGCTGCGCTGTTCGAAGCCCAGGTAACTGTTCTCGAGGAAGCCGATGTACTCCAGCATCTCCGGGGTGACGCTGCCGGCGCCGCCGAGCAGGTCCAGCGGCACGCAGCCGGCGATGGCGGTGGACAGGTCGCCGGCCGCGCCCACGCAGACCGGCGTTCCGGACGCGTCGCGCATCGACGGACCCAGCGCCTCGCGCATGCGCCGGTAGTCCTGCTGGTTCTCGCCGGTGTCGTGGCTGCGGGTGCGGCCGTAGAAGTAGCCCAGGTCCCAGTCCCAGCCGCGCGAGGCCACGGTGAAGGCGCCTTCCATGACCAGGTTGACCGCGGTGGTGTCCACGTTGCGGGTGACGATGCGGTTGCCCGCCTCGCTCAACATCCGGCCGCCCCAGGTCACGTCCTGCCCGAACGGGTTGTAGATGCTGTCGGCGCTGATCGCCAGGTCGCTGCTGTAGCCGCCGGTGCGCGATCCGAAGATCACCGGATTGACCGGCAGCCGCTGCTCGGTCTGCCGTTCCACGTACTGCGTGGTCAGGCGCAGGCGGGTGGTGTCGGTCAGATCCGCGTGCGCGTTGCCGAACAGGGAATTCATCTCCTGGCCGACCGCCAGGTAGCGGTCGGGCGCGGTGTTGTAGTTGTCGGAGGTCGCGTAGGGGCGATACGGGGTGCCGGGCCCGTCGTTGGTGAACGGGTTGCTGCCGTCGGGTGAGAGGCTGAAGCGCCCGTCGGGGGTGTCGGCGACGCCGCGGAAGCCCGGAGTGGCGCCGAACACCGGTACCGCCGAGATCGCGCGGTCGCCTGCGCCGACCGGCTTCTCGACCACGCGCGCGATGCCCAGCAGGGCGCCGAAACGCTCGCGCGAGGTGCCGATGGTGAAGTCCAGGCTCTCGCGCCCGCCGTCGCCGGCGTCGTACTGGCCGTAGTAGGCGTTCAGCTCGGCGCCGTCGAGTTCGTCGATCAGGATGATGTTGACGACGCCGCCGATGGCGTCGGAGCCGTAGATCGCCGACGCGCCGTCCTTGAGCACTTCCACGCGCTCGACCGCCGCAGTGGGAATGGAGTTGAGATCGACATCGCCGCTCAGGCCGGTGCCGCCGACCCAGCGCCGGCCGTTGACCAGCACCAGCGTGCGGTTGCTGCCGATGTTGCGCAGGCTGACCCGGCTCTGGCCGCTGCCGCCGGAATTGATGTTGCTGTTCATCACCGCGCCGGAGGCGGTGATCGACTGGATCACCTCGCCGATGGTGGTCCGGCCCTGGGCCTGGATCTCTTCGCGGCTCAGGGTCACCACCGGCTGCGAGGTCTCGGCATCGGTGCTCTTGATCCGGGATCCGGTGACTTCGACCGCCTGCAGATTGGTGGCGTCTTCGTCGCCGCTGTTCTGGGCGAGAACAGGCAGCGCGGTGGCGCCAGCGCTCGCGATCAATGCCAGGGCGATCGCCTTGTCGAGGCGCAGAGTGCGATTGAGCATGTGTCGATGTTCTCCAGGGGCGGGCCAATGCCGCCCGACGAAGGGCTACATCCCGCCGGACCAGGGCCGCGGCGGGTTCTAAGGGGTGCGCCAAACAGGATGCGCATGCCGGCGGACTGTGAACCGGCGCCCGGAAGCGGAGGACATCGCTGGCGGGGACCGCACTGCGATGCCCGATCGGCCCCTGATGGAATGTCCAGGCCCCGTCCAGGCGGCCCGCATCATGCCCTATGCGTATCCGGCAACTTTTACGCAAAATGAACGGCGAGGCTCGATCCGGGGGGTGTCGGGAACTTCCGGGGCATACCGAAACGACGGTGTCACGCGGATGGAACCGGTTACGCAAAAAAGGTCGCGCAAAGCCTCCTCACCCAACACCTCTCACAGGGGTCTGATTCGCGTTGTGTCTCAGCTGGCGACTGAGATGGGCGCCGTCATTCCCGTGCAGGCGCACTGCTGTCCGGGCTTGTCCATACGGGCTGAAATGGCTCGAAACGAGGTGTTCCCAGGTGCCGGCGGTCACGTCGACTTGAATTTCCGTTGCTCTTCGTCATTCCGGCTTCGCCGGAATGACGAGGAAGTGGATTGCCCTCTTCAGAGTTCCCCGGACAGCAGTCGCCTGTGCGGGATACTTGGTAAATTCTCCATATTTATCAATAACTTGTTCGGGTCTTCGGATGGGCCTCCCCCGGCTGAGACACGGCGCGAATCAGGTCCCGCCAGGAGAGGTCGACGCCCGCAGTGCGTCGGGTGGGGGACGGGCGTTGCCGCGCGCCGAAAGTCCCCTCACCTCACCCGTGCGCACACCCACGCGTCGACGCGTTCGACGCCCGCGCGCCGGAGTGCCTGCACGGCGGCGTGCAGCGTGGCGCCGGTGGTCATGACGTCGTCGATCAGGACAACGTGCACCGGCATGCCTGCGTCGGCGTCGGTGGTGAAGGCGCCACGCAGGTTGCGGCGCCGGGCGCGGGCGTCGAGCCGGGACTGCGGAGCCGTGGCGCGTACGCGCCGGAGCAGACCCGTGCGCAGTGGCAGGTCGTGGCGACGTGCGAGCACGCGCGCGAATTCCAGCGCCTGGTCGTAGCCGCGCTCGCGCAGGCGCGCGGTGTGCAACGGAATCGGCACCAGTACGTCCGGCCTCGCAGCAGACGCAGTCGCATGCGCCAGACAGTCGCCGAGCAAAGCGCCGGCAGCGAGATCGCGATGGAACTTGAAGCGTGGCAGCAGCCGGTCCACCGGGAACCCGTAATCGAACGCGGCGATCACGCGATCCAGCGGCGGTGGCCGACGCAAACAGGCGCCGCAGACCGGATCGTCCGTCGGCAGTGGCAGCGCGCAGCGCGTGCAGGCGTGGGGCATCCAGGGCAACGCGGCGGTGCAGGCCGGGCAGAGGTCGCGGCCCACGGCGCCCGGTTCCCTGCAGACCAGGCAACGGCCGGGCAGCGTGTCGTGCAGCAGCGTGCGGAGCCAGCGACGCCACCCGCCGTCAACCGGCCGGGGTGGGTTCTGGTTGACAGGTCCGGACATGCTTTCCAGACTGCCGGGCTCATCCAGTCGTCGTAGTCGGTGAACCGCCATGTCCGTCGTCAGCCACGCCCGCGAAGCCGCCGGCCAGCCCGCTCCCGTCCGCCACGACTGGTCGCGCAGCGAGATCGAAGCGCTGTTCGCGCTGCCGCTGCCCGAGCTGCTGTTCCGCGCCGCCAGCGTGCACCGCCAGCATTTCGATCCGGCCGAAGTCCAGGTCAGCACATTGCTGTCGGTCAAGACCGGTGGTTGCCCGGAAGACTGCAGCTACTGCCCGCAGGCGCAGCGCTATCACACCGGCGTGCAGGCGACGAAGCTGATGGAGACCGACGCGGTGCTGGAGAAGGCGCGCCAGGCCAAGGCCGCGGGCGCCACGCGCTTCTGCATGGGCGCGGCCTGGCGCTCGCCGAAGGACCGGGATGTGCCGAAGGTCGCGGCGATGATCCGCGAGGTCAAGGCGCTGGGCATGGAAACCTGCGCCACGCTCGGCATGCTGACCGGCGACCAGGCCCGCGCGCTCAAGGACGCCGGCCTCGACTACTACAACCACAACCTCGATACCGATCCCGAGTTCTACGACTCGATCATCCAGACCCGCGAGATCCAGGACCGTCTGACTACGCTCGAACACGTGCGCGATGCGGGCCTCAAGACCTGCTGCGGCGGCATCGTCGGCATGGGCGAGACCGGCCGCCAGCGCGCCGGCCTGCTGCGCACGCTGGCGAATCTGCCATCGCATCCGGACTCGGTGCCGATCAACCGTCTGGTGCAGGTCGAGGGCACGCCGCTGCACGGCACCGAGGAGATCGACCCGTTCGATTTCGTCCGCACGATCGCGGTCGCGCGCATCCTGATGCCGCGCTCGATGGTGCGGCTGTCGGCCGGTCGTCAGGACATGAGCGACGAGCTGCAGGCGATGTGTTTCCTCGCCGGCGCCAACTCGATCTTCTACGGCGAGCAGCTGCTGACCACCGGCAACCCGGATACCGAACGCGACATGGCGCTATTCGCGCGTCTGGGCCTCAAGCCGATGCAGGTGCACGTGGATGCCGAGCACCACGATCACCCCGGCACCGCCCACGTCGACATCATCGAGCTGCCGCAGCACCCGCGGAGCTTCGCCGCATGATCCCGTGGTTCGCCTGGGCCTACCTGGTGCTGCTGGCGCTGGTGGGGCTGAGCGGATTCGCGCTGACCGTGCGCGATGGCCAGTCGAAGTTGCTGGCGATCGCGCGTCTGGTCGCCATCTGCGTGCTGGCGTGGGGCGTGGTGCTGTACTTCCGCGATGCAGGCGCGCACGTCGCGTTCGCTGGCGCGCTGTTCGTCGCGGTGCTGCTGCTCGCGCACAAGAGCGTGTCCGATGCACAGGACGCCACGCGCATGAAGCTCGACCGTTCGGCCCGCGTCGGCGTGTCCATCAATGGCCTTGTCGTGCTGCCTGCGATCGCGATGGGCGCACTGGCGATCTGGGCCGGTCGTGGCGCCTGAGCGGCCCGATCTGCGCACGCGTGCGCGTGATGCGCGCGAGGTGCGCACACAGGCGCAGGCGCGTCGCGTACGCCGCACCGTGCTGCGTCGCGACGGCATGCGCTGCGAAGTCCAGGACGGCGACGGGCGCGCGCGCTGGCTGCTGAATTTCTGCGGCAACGATTACCTCGGTCTCGCCTCGCATTACCAGGTCTCCGGCGCACTGCAGGATGCCGCCGCGCTGCACGGTGCCGGCAGCGGCGGCTCGCACCTGGTCAGCGGCCACCACGCCCTGCACGAGGCGCTGGAACGCGAGATCGCCGACTGGCTGCAGGTGCCTGCGACGCTGTTGTTCGGCAGCGGTTTCAGCGCGAATCTCGCCGTGTTGCAGGGCCTGCTCGGCGACGGCGATGCCTGCGTGCAGGACCGCTTGAACCACGCCAGCCTGATCGATGCCGCGCGGCTTGCCGGCTGTCGCCTGCGCCGGTATCCGCATGCCGATGCGCAGGGTGCGTTGCGTCAGCTGCGCACCCTGCCCGAGGGCGCCGCGATGCTCGCGACCGACGGCGTCTTCAGCATGGATGGCGACATCGCGCCGCTGCGCGAACTGGCGATCGTCGCGCGCGTGCAGCAGGCGTTGCTGTACGTCGACGATGCGCACGGCGTGGGCGTGCTTGGCCCCGATGGCCGCGGCAGCGTGGCCGACGCACGACTCGACATCGATGCGGCGCCGTTGCAGCTGGTCACGCTGGGCAAGGCGCTCGGCGGCTGCGGTGCGGTACTCGCTGGCGATGCGGACCTGATCGGCCATCTTGCCGAGACCGCGCGGCCTTACATCTACACGACCGCGTTGCCGCCCGCGGTGGCCGGCGCCGCGCTCGCCGCAGTGCGTATCGCGCGCCACGAACATTGGCGTCGCGAACGCGTGGCCGCGCTGGTCCAGCGCTTCCGCGTACGCGCGTTGAAGCGCGGGCTGGACCTGATGCCGTCCGACACACCGATCCAGCCGCTGCGCTGCGGCGACAATGCGCGCGCGCTGGCGATGTCGCGCGCGCTCGATGTCGCCGGCTTCTGGGTCGCCGCGATCCGCCCGCCGACCGTGCCCGAAGGCCAGGCGCGTTTGCGCGTGACCCTGAGCGCCGCGCATGCCGATGCCGATGTCGATGCACTCGTCGATGCGATCGCCGCCGCGCGCGATGTCCACGCACCGGCCACAGATTCCCCCGCAGTCCCCGCACCATGACCGACCCGCAACACGAGTCCCGCCGCGCCCTGCTCGCGGTCGGGATCGCACTCGCCTCCGCGCTGTTCTTCACCCTCACCTACGTGCTCAACCGCGCCAGTGCGAGCGGCGGCGGCCACTGGGCGTGGACGGCCTGCCTGCGCTACTTCATCACCCTGCCGCTGCTGCTGCCGCTGATGCCGATGCAGGGCGGTGCGGCGCCGGTGCTGCGTGCGATCGCCGCGCATCCCTGGGCGTGGCTGCGCTGCAGTGCGATCGGCTTCCTGCTGTTCTATTGCGCCCTGTCGTTCGCCGCATCCAGCGGACCGGCGTGGCTGATCGCCGGCAGTTTCCAGTTCACCGTGATCGCCGGCATGTTGTGCGCCCCGCTGCTGTACCGCGATGCGCGTCGAAAGGTGCCGCCGGCCGCGCTGGGCATCGCTGCGGCGATTCTCGTCGGCGTGCTGCTGATGCAGTTCGGTCAGGGTGGCCCGGGGCTGGATCGCGCAGGCTGGATCGCGCTGTTCTGCGTGCTCACCGCGGCGGTCGCCTATCCGCTCGGCAATCGCCTGTTGCTGCTGCATCTCGAGCGCACCGGCGAAGACCTCAATGCGACGCAGCGCGTGTTCGGGCTGACCCTCGCCAGCCAGCCGCTGTGGCTGCTGGTCGCGGCCTTCGCCTGGCATGAGGCCGGCACGCCGTCGATGTCGCAGGTGTGGCTGGCCGCGGGCGTCGCACTGAGCGCCGGCGTCGTCGCGACGATCCTGTTCTTCCAGGCCACCGGCATGGTCCGCAACAACCCGGTCGCGCTGGGCGCCGCCGAGGCGATGCAGGCGGCCGAACTGTTGTTCGCCGCGACGCTCGGTGCGCTGTTCCTGCATGAAGCCTGGCCGCAGGGGCGCGCCCTGATCGGGGCGGTCGTGGTGACACTGGGCATCGTCGCGTTCGCGATCGTCGTCGCGCGTCCGGCTGCAGGCAGCACGCGGCGTACGAAGGCACTGCGCGGAGACAAGGGCGCATGAGCACGTTGGACAATCCGTACGGTCTGCACATCGAGGTCGATGGCAGCGGCCCGCCGCTGGTGCTGCTGCACGGCTGGGCCATGCACGGCGGCGTGTTCGCGACCCTGCGCGCGCGCCTTGAATCGCAGTGCAGGTTGTATCTCGTCGACCTGCCGGGCCACGGATCGAGTCGCGACAGCACCTTGCCATTGGCGATCCCGCCGGTCGTGGAGGCACTGGTGGAGATCCTGCCGGTCGCGCCGTGGGCGGGATGGTCGCTCGGCGGCCTGTTCGCATTGCAGGCGGCGGCATCGCACCCGCACCGCGTGCCCGCCCTGGTCATGCTGTGCGCCAGCCCGCGTTTCGTGCGCGGCCACGACTGGCCGCATGGCATGTCGCCGGAGATCTTCAGAGAGTTCGAGGCGGGCCTGCGCAGCGATTACCACGGGACCCTGGACCGGTTCATCGCGCTGGAAGCCTTCGGCTCGGGCGATGCGCGTGGCGAACTGCGCGCACTGCGGGCCGAGGTGTTCGCCCGCGGCGAGCCGGCCGCAAGCGTGCTTGCAGATGGCCTCGGCCTGCTGGAAACATCGGATCTGCGCGCGCTCCTGCCGACGCTGGCGGTACCCAGTCTGTGGTTGTCCGGCCGTCGCGACCGTCTGGTCGATCCGCGCGCGATGCAAGCCGCCGCCGCACAGGCGCCGCACGCCGTCGCCGACACCGTGGCGCATGCCGGCCATGCGCCGTTCCTCACCCACGCCGACGCGGTTGCCGCGCGGCTGCTCGAGTTCACCACCGCCCCATGAGTCCGACTTTCGATCCCCGCCAGGTCCGTCGTGCGTTCTCGCGCGCGTCGGCGAGTTATGCCGGCGCCGCAGCCCTGCAACGCGAGATCGAGGCGCAACTGCTCGAATCGCTCGAGTATCTGGACGACCGTGTGCCGGGTGTCGTGCTCGACGTCGGCAGCGGTCCGGCGCACGCGGCGCTGGCAATGCGGCAGCGCTGGCCGAAATCCCGCCTGGTGGCGGTGGACCTGTCACTGGCGATGCTGCAGCAGGCGCCGGTGCGCACCGGTTGGCGCGATCGTCTGGGACTGCAGAAGCCCGTCGACCGCGTCTGCGCCGACCTGCGCCTGCTGCCGTTCGCCGACAACAGCGTCGACGTGCTGTTCTCCAACCTGTGCCTGCAGTGGGTGGAGGACCTGCCGGCGGCATTTGCCGGTTTCCGGCGCGTGCTCAAGCCGGGCGGCCTGCTGCTGGTGTCGACATTCGGCCCGCAGTCGCTGATCGAACTGCGCGAATCCTTCGGCGTCGCCGATGCCCGGCCGCACGTCAGTCCCTTCGCCTCGATCGCCGAGTTCGGCGACGCACTGATGCGCGCCGGTTTCAAGAACCCGGTGCTCGACCGCGATGTCGCCGTGCACTGGCATCCGGACATGACCGCACTGATGCGTGAGCAGCGCGCGATCGGTGCGACCAACGCCCTTGCCGAGCGTCGTCGCGCACTGACCGGTCGGGCGCGCTTCGCCGCCGCCGCCGCCCACTACGAACAGTTCCGCACCGCGCAGGGTCTGCCCGCGAGCTGGGAGTGGATCACCGCGATGGCCTGGTCGCCGCCGCACGGCGCGCCGATCCGCGAGGGCGACGAAGAACTCGCACGCTTCGACGCGAGCGCGATTCCGGTCCGTCGACGCAAGGCCGATTGAGGCCGCGAAACACCTGACCGGCTGCGGTCAGTCCGCCCGGAACCCCAGCATCCCCGAGATCTCGCGCGAGGTGTCCAGCAGGGATTCGACGTGTCGGGGATCGGGCACGGCGGGCAGGTAGTGGATCGAACCGACGATCGCCAGCGTGCCGAACAGCGAACCGTCGGCCTGCAGCAGCGGCGCGGCGAGTGCATTGATGCCGGTGAACAGCTGTTCGGGTGCGTCTGCCCAGCCCCGCGCGCGGACGGTGGCGATCTCCGAGCGCAGGCGCCCGGCATCGGTGATCGACAGCGACGTGCTTTGCGGCAAGGAAGACGACAGGAAACTGTCGCGCACATCATCGGGACCGAATGCGAGCACCACTTTTCCTTGCGCGCTGGTGTTGTGCGGAAAGCGACTGCCCGGCCGCAGTGTGATCTCGATCGGCGAAGTGCCGCGCAGAAAATCGATGACGATCACCTCGTCGTCCGCATAGGACGCGATGACGATGGTCTGTCCGACCTCGTCGCGCAGGCGCTGCAGCGCGGGCTTGGCCAGCGTCATCAGATCGAAGCGGCCCACGCACGCGCGGCCCAGCAGATACAGCTGCCAGCCGACGCGGTAGTGGTTGCTGGCCGCATCCTGGGTCACGTAGCCGTGTTCGCGCAGCGCGCTCAGGTGCCGGTGCGCGCGCGCCTTCGGCATGCCGAGCAGATTCGAGAGCTGGGTCACGCCCATGCCCTGCGGCGCATTGGCCAGCGCTTCGATGACTTTCAGCGACACGACGGCGGTCGGCAGTGCGGCATCGCCGAGCTCGGAAGATGGATCTGCGTTCTGCATGAGTCGGTGACGTGTCTCTGGGGATCGATCGCGCGACGTGCGCCGTCGGAGGGTAACCCGCGCGCCTTTATGCGGGGAGGTCGATGTCGCGCTCGGCGAACACGCGATACGTCTGCACCTTCGGCGCGTTCGCATCTTCGGGGCGCACGTAGCGGATCGAGCTGCGGCTCTTCACTGCGCGCGGCAACAGGAAGCAGCGCACGAAACGCGTCGAGCTGTCTTCCGTGGTCGGCGCGAGCACCGGCGCAGGCCCGAGTTCGAACCAGGCCTCGCCCGGTGCATGGGTGTGTCGCTTGCCCTGGGTCTCGATCGAGATTTCGCCGCTCGCGCAGATACGGATGCCCGGGCCCTGATGCACGTGGGTCAAGGCGATGCCGCCGGGCGGGAAGCCGACCTCGTCGCAACGCATCAGCCAGTCGAAGCGCGGATCGAGCTCGATGTCCGCTTCCAGTTTCAGCGTGGTCGACGTCGCCGGCGCCGAGGGCAGCGTGTGTGCTGCGGGCGTCGATGCCGCAACCAGTTCCCACCGCCAGATCCGCGTGTCGGTCTGATCGCCGATGAGTGTGGTGCTGTCCTGCGAGACGCGCGCGGTCCCGGCGGTCAGCCACTGGCCGTCGTCCGGGCCTTCCAGCGTCAGGCCGCCGTCCACGATGTACAGCGCACGCGGGGTCGCCGGCAGAAAGACGGGCGGGCAACCCGCAGGCAACAGGTCTTCGTAGAGACGCAGGGTCAGCGCGCGCATGCAGGAGCTCCTCGTGAGATTCATTTGTATCGGTGGTCGATACAAAAAGAATGATGTGGATCATTGATCGAGACTTATTGTATATTGATACACGAGTATCGATCAACGATACAAACGCGACAGACCAGTCATGCAGGCGCAGGCCTGCTGCCAACTCGCTCGGGAGGGCGTGCGATGTCTCAAGACAACAGTGCGGAGATGGGAAGCAACGCCCACGGTGAGCGTTGGTGGAAGGGCGCCAGCAAACAGCAGTGGCGCGCGTTCAATTCGGCCTATCTCGGCTGGATGCTCGACATCATGGATCTGATGTTGTTCGCGATGGTCATCAAGTACGTGATCGTCGACCTGGGCATGGACAAGTCCTCGGCAGGCCTGGTGATGTCGGCCACGTTGATGGCGACGGCCGCGGGCGGCCTGGTGTTCGGCTTCCTTGCCGACCGTCTCGGACGTGCACGTTCGATGATGCTGAGCATCATCTGTTACTCGGTCGGCACCGCGCTGTGCGGTCTGGCCGACACGCTCGGACAGCTGATGCTGTTCCGGATCATCGTCGGCCTCGGTGTGGGTGGCGAATGGTCGGCGGGCTCGGCGCTGGTCAGCGAAACCTGGCCGGCGAAGCATCGCGGAAAGGTCATGGCCTGGGTGCAGAGCGCATTCGCAGCCGGCTACGCGGCAGCGGCGGTCGTCGCGGCGCTGGTGATTCCGGTCGCCGGCTGGCGCTGGGTATTCGCGGTCGGTCTGCTGCCCGCGCTGCTGGCGTTTTACGTGCGCCGCCACGTCAAGGAGCCGGACATCTGGCTTAACCAGACCAGGCGACTGGGCTTCGGCGAAACGGTGCGTGAGCTGTTCGGCGGACCGTATGCGCGCAATACCTGGATCGGTCTGGCATTCACCACGGCGGCGATGTGCGGCTACTGGGGACTGTTCACGTGGATCCCGACGTATCTGGCCACGCCGGTCGCCGAAGGCGGACCCGGGCTGGATCTGGTCAAGTCGACGATCTGGATCGTGATCATGCAGGTCGGCGCGGCCGCGGGTTACATCACCTTCGGCTACATCGCCGACCGCATCGGCCGCAAGAAGGCGTTCCTGCTGTTCTTCCTCGCATCGGCCGTCGTCGTGCCGATCTTCGCGACGCTCCGCTCGCCCGACATGCTGATGGTGTTCGGCGTGGTCGTCGCCTATTTCGGCACCGGTTTCTACAGCGGTTTCGCACCGACGTTCGCCGAGCTGTTCCCGACGACCATCCGCGCCACCGCGCAGGGCTTCGTCTACAACGGCGGCCGCGCGATCGCTGCCATCGCGCCGTTCCTCATCGGCTTCATTTCCACGCGCTACGGCGTCACCAGCGGACTGGTGACGACGGCCGCGTTCTTCGCGCTGGCCGGCCTGATCGTCTGGGTGTGCCTGCCCGAGACCAAGGGCCAAGAGCTCGCCTGACCGACACCGATTGGAGAACCCCATGCCCGTCATCCAGATCACCGTGGTCGAAGGCCGCGATTCCGAACGCATCGAAGCCTGCATCCGCGAGGTCGCGCGCGTCGCCAGCGAGACCCTGGGCGCGCCACTGTCGTCGATCCGCGTGATGGTCCACGAAGTGCCGGCGAACCGGTTTGCCGTCGGCACGCGGCTCAAGAGCGATCCCGCGCCGGAAGGTGCCGCATGAGTGTGGCGATTCAAGCGCACGCCGATGCGCTGCATGCGGCGCTGCGCAGCAGCCAGCCGATCGATCCGCTGACCGGTCGCGTCGACGGTCTCGATCTCGCCGGCGCCTACGCGATCGCGCAGGCCGGGATCGCCCTTCGGCTCGCTGAGGGCGAGACGGTCGTCGGACGCAAGATCGGTCTGACCAGCGTGGCCGTGCAGCGGATGCTCGGCGTCGACCAGCCCGACTTCGGCGTGCTGACCGATCGCATGGATCACTCGCGCAGCGGCGCCATTCCCGTCGACGGCATGATCGCGCCGCGCGCGGAAGGCGAAATCGCGTTCCATCTCAAGCGCGACCTCGCCGGTCCGGGCATCACCCTGCACGACGTACTGCTGGCGACCGAGTCGGTGTCGGCGTGTTTCGAGATCGTCGACTCGCGGATCCGCGACTGGAAGATCGGCATCCTCGACACCGTCGCCGACAACGCCTCCGCCGCGGCCTTCGTCACCGGCGAAGCACGCGTGTCGCCGATCGGACTCGATCTGGGCACCTGCGGCATGGCGCTGGAAAAGAACGGCGCGCTGCTCTCCACCGGCGCAGGCGCCGCTGCGCTCGGCTCGCCGCTGAACTGTGTGGTGTGGCTGGCGAACCAGCTGGGCCAGCTCGGCAGCGGCCTGAAAGCCGGCGACACGATCCTCTCGGGCGCACTCGTGCCGCTGACGCCGGTTGTCCGCGGCGACCACCTGCGCCTGCGCGTCGGCGGCATCGGCGCGGTGGATCTGCACTTCGTCTGATCGCGCGTCGATCCCGCTTCTCCGGGCGCCGCCGCGCGTCCGGACCCTTCATCGTTTCGAGGAGTCACACATGCCCGTCAAGGCTGCCGTCATCGGTTCCGGCAATATCGGCACCGACCTGATGATCAAGATCCTGCGCCACGGCCAGGCACTGTCCATGGGCCCGATGGTGGGCATCGATCCGGAATCCGACGGTCTGGCGCGTGCACGCGCGATGGGCGTCGAGACCTGCGACGCCGGTGTCCACGGACTGGTGACGTCGCCCGCGTTCGACGACGTCCAGATCGTGTTCGATGCGACCTCCGCCGCGGCGCACGTCAACAACGACGCGGTGCTGCGCGCATCGCGGCCGGGCATCCGTGTCGTCGATCTGACCCCCGCCGCGATCGGTCCCTACTGCGTGCCGTCGGTCAATCTCGACGCGCACCTCGATGCCGGCAACGTCAACATGGTGACCTGCGGCGGCCAGGCGACGATTCCGATCGTCGCCGCGGTCGCGAGCGTCGCCACCGTGCATTACGCGGAGATCGTCGCGTCGATTTCGAGCCGCTCGGCCGGACCGGGTACGCGCGCGAACATCGACGAGTTCACCGAAACCACCTCGCGCGCGATCGAAGCGGTCGGCGGCGCGCGCAAGGGCAAGGCGATCATCGTGCTCAATCCGGCCGAGCCGCCGCTGCTGATGCGCGACACGGTCTACGTGCTGTCGGACGACGTGGACACCGCGCGTGTCGAAGCGGCGATCGAGGCGATGGTGGCGCGCGTCGCACGCGACGTGCCCGGCTATCGGCTCAAGCAGACGGTGCAGTTCGAGCGCATCGAGCAGCCGGTCAACGTGCCGGGACTGGGGCCGGTGACGGGCCTCAAGACTTCGGTGTTCCTCGAAGTCGAAGGTGCCGCGCATTACCTGCCGGCCTACGCCGGCAACCTCGACATCATGACCTCGGCCGCGCTCGCCACCGGCGAACGCATCGCCGCGAAGCTGCAGGTCGCATCGCAGGAGACGCAGGCATGAGCGACCGCAAGCTCTACATCTCGGACGTCACGCTGCGCGATGGTTCGCACGCCGTGCGCCACCAGTACAGCGTCGCGCAGATGCGGCAGATCGCCGCTGCTTTGGACAAGGCCGGTGTGGATTCCATCGAGGTCGCGCACGGCGATGGCCTGCAGGGCGCCTCGTTCAACTACGGCTTCGGCGCGCACTCGGATCTGGAGTGGATCGAAGCGGTCGCCGAAACCGTGCAGCGCGCCAGGGTCGCAACATTGCTGCTGCCGGGCATCGGCACCGTGCACGATCTGAAGGACGCCTACAGCGCCGGCGCACGCGTGGTGCGCGTGGCCACGCATTGCACCGAGGCCGATGTCGCCCGCCAGCACATCGAGGCGGCGAATGCATTGGGCATGGATGCGGTGGGCTTTCTGATGATGAGCCACATGGCCGAGCCGGCCGCGCTCGCCGCACAGGCGAAGAAGATGGAGTCCTACGGCGCCTCGTGCGTGTACGTGGTCGACTCCGGCGGCGCGATGGGCATGACCGAGATCCGTGAGCGTTTCCGTGCGTTCAAGGACGTGCTGGACAGTGCCACGCAGACCGGCATGCACGCGCATCACAACCTGTCGCTGGGCGTGGCGAACTCGATCGTCGCCGTCGAGGAAGGCTGCGACCGCATCGACGCCAGCCTCGCCGGCATGGGCGCGGGCGCGGGCAATGCACCGCTGGAAGTGTTCATCGCCGCCGCCTCGAAGCTCGGCTGGCAGCACGGCTGCGATCTGTATGCGCTGATGGACGCGGCGGACGACATCGTGCGGCCATTGCAGGAACGCCCGGTGCGTGTCGATCGCGAAACCCTGGCGCTCGGCTACGCCGGCGTCTATTCGAGTTTCCTGCGCCACGCGGAAGCCGCGGCGCAGCGCTTCGGCATCAGCGCCGTCGACATCCTCGTCGAGCTCGGCAAACGACGCATGGTGGGCGGTCAGGAGGACATGATCGTCGACGTGGCCCTGGACGTGGCGCGCGCACGCGGCACGACGGCGGCGCAATCGGAGGTGACGGCATGAGCCTGTCGCCCGCCACCATCGAGCAGATCGCCACGCTGCTGCACGACGCCGAGCGCGACGTGCGCGACGTGGTCAAGGTCACCGACGCGCAGCCGGATCTCGACACCGAAGCGGCCTACCGCGTGCAGGACGCCTTGCGCGCACTCAAGCGCGCGCAAGGCGTGCGCGTGGTCGGCATGAAGATGGGCCTGACCTCCTACGCCAAGATGGAACAGATGGGCGTCGACACGCCGATCTACGGTTTCCTCGGCAGCGACAACGCAGCCGACGACGGCGCGGCGGTCGAGACCGCGGCGCTGATCCATCCCAAGGTCGAAGCCGAGATCGCCTTCGTCATGCGCGACGCCTTGCAGGGTCCGGACTGCACCGTCGAGCAGGTGCTGGCGGCAACGGCCTGCCTGCTGCCGGCCATCGAGGTCATCGATTCGCGCTACGAGAATTTCCGCTTCGACCTGCCGAGCGTCATCGCCGACAACACCTCCGCGTCCCGGTACGTGATCGGCTCGAAGGCAGCGACCGTCGAAGGCCGCGATCTGGAATCGATCGGCGTCGTGCTCGAGAAGAACGGCCAGGTGGTCGAGGTCGGCGCGGGCGCTGCGGTGCTCGGCAATCCTGCGCGCGCGGTCGCGATGCTGGTCGACATGCTGCATGCGCGTGGGCAGTCGCTGCCCGCCGGCAGCGTGGTGTTGTCGGGTGCGATCACGGCCGCGGTCGCGGTCGAGGCCGGGGACAACGTCCAGGTCCGCATCGATGGCCTCGGCTCGACCGGCCTGCGCTTCGTCTGAGTCCACGACACACATTCTGCCCGGCGCCATTCCGGCGCCGGCTGTCGCCCTGGGAGGGGAACTTCATGTTGAGATCGAACCGGAAGGGCGCGCGCCTGTCGCTCGCCCTGGCCCTCGCGGCCGCCTGCGCTGCGCCGGCCGCTGCGCAGGACATCGACGTCGCCGCGGTCGAAGCGCGTCTGGGCCAGATGGAGCAGGAGATGCGCGAGTTGCGCGCGATGCTCGCAGCGCACGGCGGAACCGCCGTGTCGCCATCCGTCGCGCAATCAGCGGCGCCCGCCGCATCGACATCCGCCGCCGCGTCCGCGTCCACAGTTGCGGCGCCCGCGCAGAAGTCCGTGTCGATGCCAGGCGCTGCGCCCGGCACCACGTTCTCGTTCGGTGGCTTCATCAAGCTCGATGCGATGACCACGAGCACCAGTGACGGCAAGATCGCCGACGGCTCGGCCGGCCGCCTGTTCTACTTCCCGGGCGCGACGCCGGTCGCGGCGGACGGGCAGGGCGAGCGCAGCACCTACAGCGATCTGCACGCGCAGTTCTCGCGCTTCTCGTTCGGCGCCGACACGCTGACCGACAACGGCAACACCATCAAGGCCTATATCGAGGCCGACATGTACGGCGGCGGCAGCAATGCATTCGCCGGCAACGAGACCATCACCAACACCTATGCGCTGACACTGCGGCAGGCCTACGTCAGTTACAACGGCTGGCTCGCGGGCCAGACCTGGTCGAACTTCCAGGATGTCGCCGCGCTGCCCGACACGGTCGACTTCACCGGTCCGTCGGAAGGCACGGTGTTCAGCCGCCAGGCGCAGGTGCGCTACACCCGTGGGCCCTGGTCGGTCTCGATCGAGAATCCGCAGACGACGGTCACGCCGTACCTGTCGCAGGCCGCGCGGTTCAACAGTGGCGACAACCGCGCACCCGACGTGACCGCGCGCTGGATCACCCGCGGCGACTGGGGACACTTCACCGTCGCCGGCCTCGCGCGCAGTTTCCGCAACGGCGATGCGACCGCATCGGGCGCCGCGCTCAGCGTCTCGGGCCGCTTCAATCTCGGCGCCAGCGACGACATCCGCTACATGGTCAGCGGCGGCGACGGCATCGGCCGCTATCTCGGTTTCGCCCTCGGCAGCGACACCGTGCTCGACGCCGACGGCGGACTGCACAGCCAGAGCGGTTACGGCGGATTTGCTGCATGGCGGCATGCGTTCAACGCGAAACTGCGCGGCAACGTCGTCTACTCGATCGCCTCGCTCGACAACGACGCACTGCTCACCGGTGGCTTCGTCACCGAGCGCGCGCAGTCGTTCCGCGTGAACATGATCTATTCGCCCGCGCCGAAGCTCGACATCGGCGGCGAGATCAGCTGGGCCGACCGCCGTCTGGAGAACGGTCTCGAAGGCGATCTGCAGCGTGTGCACACCCACGTCAAGTACAGCTTCTGACGCTGTCTGCAGTGCGTCGTACATCGTGGTGATGTACGACGCACCCGGCGCAGCGTGCTGGCTGGGCGCCTACATCCGCAGGTTGAACGACACGAACGCGGCGCGCCCCAGTCCCGGCGAGAACATCGGCTGCGCGGTGTCCTGGAAGAAGCTGTCGTACCAGGCGTAGACGTATTCGCGGTCGGTCAGATTCTTGACCTGGAAGTCGACGCTCAGGCGTGGATTGATCTGGTACTTCGCGCTCAGGTCGAGCACGGCGAACTTGCCGAATTTCTCCGTCACGTTGCGCTCTTCGAGGTAGTAGTCGCCTTGCGCGCGTGCCTGCAGTCCGAAGGCGAGTGCGTCGCTCGCGCGGTAGTCCACGCCGAGGTTGCTGATCGTGCGCGGCGTCGCAGCGACCTCATTGCCTTCGATCGACACGCCGGCGGCGCGGCCGTCGCGTTCGATCTTCGCTTCCTGGTAGGCGTGCGAGGCGCGTAGCGTCCACCGCTCGCCCAGCTGCGCGTCGATCTGCGCATCCACGCCGCGGCGGCGGGTCTTGCCCAGCACCACGGTCGTACCGGTGGCCGGCATGTTGGAGACTTCGTTCTCCGCATCCTGCTGCCACACCGCGATGCGCGCCTGGCTGCCGGCGAACGGGGCGAAACGCAGGCCGGCTTCCATGCCGGTGTTGGTCGAGGGCTGCATCGCCATCTGGCCCGGCGTCAGATACGCGGGTGGCGTGGAGCCGGTCAGGACCTGGAAGGTGCGGCCCCAGTTCGCGTAGAGATGGGTGACCGGCGACAGCGCATAGACCACGCTGAGTTTGGGCTGGCCGATGGTGCCGTAGTCCTGCAGCGGCGCGCGCACGCCACCGGGCAGTTGCGTGGCCCCGGCGAAGCGGTCGACACGGTAGGCGGGCACGATCTTCAGCGCATCGACGGGTTCCCAGATCGCCTGCACGTAGGCGCCGGTGTTGTCGAAGCTGTGGAAGTCGTCGTTCTGCACGCGCGCCGGCGGCACGTCGAAATCGGTCGGCTCGGCGTAGTTGAAGCGCTGTCGCGTGTAGCCGTTGCGCTGCTGCTCGTAGTTGGCGCCACTTTCGAGGGTGAGCGTGTCACTGGCGACCCAGGTCAGCGTGGCGAGCATGCCGGTCTGCTTCTCGTCCCAGATGCGGCGTTGCCGCGGCGCGTTGCCGGTGGGCAGATCGCTGAAGGTGACACGACGATCGTCCTCGTAGCGGTTGTAGTAGAGCTTGCTGCCGAGCACCAGGTTCTCGGCGAGCTTGAGGTCCATGTGCACGCCGATCTGGCGCATGTCGCGGTCGTCACCGTCATTGGCGTTGCGGCGGTCGGACCGGCGCCGGTCGGTGGCCAGTTCTTCGGCGGTCATGAAGCCGGGTTCCTCGGCTTCCTGACGATAGGCGCGCGCGGTCAGGCCGATGCGCATGCCGTCGTCGAGGCTGCCGTAGAACCACTTGCCGCCCAGCGAATACTTCTCGGACGCGTCGTGGTCGCGATAGCCGTCCGATGCCTGCACGCCGATGAAATAGTTCTGCGCGAAGCCGCCATGCTCGCGACCCACCGCGATCTGCGCTTCGCGCGTGTCGAAGCTGCCGAAGGTCAGTCGGGCATCGGTGTAGTCGCCGCCCTGGCGCGTGCCGAAGTTGATGTTGCCGCCGATGTTGTGCAGGCCGTAGCGCGGATCGTTGGTGCCGCGCACGACTTCGATGTAGTCGATCTCCAGCGGAAACAGCATGTCGATGAAGCGCTGGTTGCCGCTGTTGACGTTGCTCGGGATGCCGTCGATCAGCGTCTTGATGGCGTTGAGATAGCCCTCGCCGTTGAACGCGCGGAAGCTCACCTTGCCCGACTCGGCGCCCTGGCGTGTCTCGGTCAACTGCATGCCCGGCATCTGCCCGAGCAGTTCCCAGCTCTGGGTGACCTGCCTGTCTTCGATCTGTTCGGCGCCGAGCACGTCGACCGAGGTCAGCACTTCGTGCGCGGTCAATTGGCCGCGCGCCTGATGCGCGTGCACGGCGCCCATCGTGGTGGTGGCGTCCGATTGCGCGTGGACGGTGCCGGTGGAGAGTGCGGCGATGACGGCGGCGCTGATGACGCAGATCTTCATTGCGGGGGAACTCGGATGCATGCAGGGAGATGGCCGGGGAACCGGAAACGGACGGTTCGCGTCAGGGTGTGGGCTGGAATTGCGGAGCGCGCGGATAGTCGTCCGCCGTGAACGGGCGGTCGCCGAACAGGTAGCCGTAATAGAAGTGGCGCAACTGCGCGTGGTAGGCGCGCACGCGGTCCTGGTAGGCGAGGTGCGCGGCCATGTCGGTGCCGGCCCAGCGCGACAGCACCGCCTGCATACCGACCGGCGGCAGCACCCAGCCCAAGCGCGTTGCCGCCGCCGAGCGACGCTCGATACCGTCGCGGTAGGCGGCCGCCATCGTGGCCACGCTGTCGTCGCCGTTCTGGTGGAAGGCGAGATACCACTTGTAGTGGAAGTCCGTGCCCAGCGGCGCCGAGTCCTGCCACTGCGGATACTTCGCGTAAAACGCCTGCATGGTGACGTCGCGCGGAATGTCCCAGGCGTGGTTCACCGCTTCACGTTGTGCGCGCGCGATTTCCGCGCCCTGCTCGACGCGGATGGTCCGTTCGATCGCCACGTGCGACAGCGCGGGCAGGACCAGCGCGATCGCCGCCCACGCGGTGACCAGCGCCGCGGCATTGGTCGACGACGACCAGCGCAGGCGCCCGACCAGCAGCGCGAGCGCGATCCAGAATGCGATGTACGCGGTGATCAGCAAGATCACCGCCAGCATCGCGGAGGGCGGCACCTGCTGTTGGAGCGCGAAGCCGAGCAGCGGCGCGACCACGCAGGCCAACAGCGCCAGCCCGCGCACCACGGCGCGACGCAGATGGATCCGCATCAACGGATGCGGCAGCGCGCGCAGCATGCGTTCGCGACCGGACTCCGCTTCACCCGAGCGCAGGTCGTGGAACAGCGCGATCACGAACACCGGCAGCAGGAAGGTCAGCAGGAACGCGAAATCGAAACGCCCGGCGAGCGCGAGTTCGGGATTGAAGGTATCGCCGTCGTGGATCTGCGCTTCCAGTCCCAGCGCCCGCACGCGCAGGATGGTGGGCGCGACATCGCGCATGCCCACCGCGATGAAGGCCAGTGGCGAAGGCGCGTTCCAGGTCGGATGGAAGGTGTAATACGCGGCATGGCCGGCATCGGTGGAATCGCCGTGTGCGGCCACGACCGCGGCCAGGTCGGTCTGCTGCAGGGCCGGGATGCGGTCGATCGCCGCGCGCTGGCTGTCGATGCGTTGCACGCCGGAGGCGAGGCTCGCGATCGCGAGCACCAGCAGCAGCGCGAGCGCGGCCATCGCCGCGCGTGCGCGCAGCAACAACAGGGTCTCGAAGCGCCACAGCCTCATCGGGCGACTCCGAGCCGCCGCGCGGCAAAGGCGAGCAGTGCACCTGCGGCCAGCAGCCAGCCCAGCAGCACCAGCGCGTGCGGCAGCATCGCCCGCATCAGATCGCCGGCCGCAGCTGGCGCGAACGCGAATTCGGGAATGGCCTGGAAATGCGCGCTGTCGACGCGCTTGCGCACATCGGCGCCCGCGTCGCGTGCGGTGTCGTCGGCGTAGTGCACGCCGTCGGCCTGCAACTGGTTGAGCGTCTGCACCATGCGGTATCGGTGCGCCTCGGCCTGTTCGAGGAAATGCAGGTGCGCAGACAGGTCGGTCGCGGCGGCGATCATCGACACCTGACGCAGCGCGATCGCCGGGCTCAGCGCAGCGAACCCGGCGACCAGCGCGTTCTGGCGATGCTGGATGTCGGCGCTGCGGGTGGCGTAGGTGTCGAACAGGCCGGAGGTCAGCCGTTCGCCCTCCACCGCGACCAGGCCGCGATAATTCACCGGCAGGTCTTCGATCCGCTCGACGTCGTAGCGCGCGAGGACGTCACGCTTGAAGCCCGCGAAGTAGGGGTCATCCGGATCGTGGCTGTCGCCAATGTCGCGCAGATCGGCCGCGATGCCGACATCGGTCTGCAACCGGTCGGGCAGCGGGAATGCGGCATAGGCCACGTCGGGTGCGATGCGTGGCACCAGCAGCGCGACCACGGCCCACAGGCCGACGAGCGCGAGCAGTGCATCGCGGCGACGCGTGGTCAGCGCCGAGACGGCCGCGATCAACGCGCACCACACGCCGAGGTACAACGCGTAGGCGAGCATCAGGGAGACGGCGACACCGACCGACGCGCCGGGTGCGACGGCCATCATCCCCAGTCCTGCGAACGCGGGCAGCATGAACACCAGCGCCACCACGAACAGCGCCGACAGCTTGCCGGCGACGATCGCGCGCAACGGCGCACCCTGCAGCAGCAACTGGCGCAAGGTGCCGCGTTCACGCTCCTGCGCCAGTACGCCGTGGCCGAGGAACACCAGCACCAGCGGCGCGAGGATCTGCAGCACGAACGCCGGCGTGAGCTGGCCGAAGCGTGTGAGCACCGAGCCCTGCATCACGTCGCCGAAGTTGGCCGTGTTCTGGCGATGGCCCTCGAGGAACATGCTGCTGCCGGTGAACGGATCGACGCCGGCATCGAACGCGGCCAGCGCCGACGGCAGCCGGTAGACGAAATGGCCGTAGTGCACGACGCGATGCGGGTGGCGGTCGGGCTGGGCATCGAATGCCGCCTGCGCCGCGGCCTGCTGCCGCGTGCGGTATTCGCTCGCGCCCGCCATGTGGTGCAGCGACACGACGGTGGCGACAACGGCCAGCATCGCCAGCAGCAAGATGCCTGTCAGCACGGTGCGGTTGCGCGCCATCGCGCGCAGCTCGTTGCGCAGGATCGAAGCGGTGACGCTCATGCCGCGCGGGCCTGGCCGGAGAAGTGCGCGTGCAGGGCCTTGAGGTCGAAATCCGCGCGTTCGACCGCGTGCACGATGCGGCCGTGATCGAGTACGCCGATGCGGTCGGCCACGTCCACCGCGCCCATCAGGTCGTGCGTGACCATCAACACCGTGGTGCCGCGTGCGCGCACCGATTCGAGCAGCGCGTGGAAGTCGGCGCTGGCGCCCGGATCGAGGCCGGATGTCGGCTCGTCGAGCAGCAGCAGCGGCACTTCGCGCATCAGCGCGATGGCGATCGCGACCTTCTGGCGCATGCCCTTGGAGAATCCCGCCAGCCGCTGCGTCCATGCCGCCTCCTGCAGACCGGCGGCGCGCAGCGCATCGGCGATCGCCGCACGATCATGGTGGCGGCCGGCCAGCGACAGCAGGTAGTCGGCGTTCTCGAGCGCGGACAGGTGCTCGTACAGTGCGACGTTTTCCGGCAGATACGCCAGTTGCGCCCGTGCCTGGTCCGGCGCCTGCCAGGGCGTGATGCCGGCGACGCGCACCTCGCCGGCGTCCGGTCGCAGGAAGCCGAGCAGAACCGACAGGGTCGTCGACTTGCCGGCGCCGTTGCCGCCCAGCAAGGCGTAGATGCCGCCGGCGTCGATGCGGAGATCGAGGCCGGTGAGCACGGGACGGTCGGAGAAGGCGACGGACAGGTTGCGGATGTCGACGACGGGGTGCGGAGGCGCCAAGGCGAGCCCTCGGAACGGACAGGGCGCGCACTCTATCATGTAATAACATTACATTTTAGCGGCATCGCGTTGGCGGCCGTTGCGGATCACTGCGCTATGCTGCAACGCAACAATCATCCGGACATCCTGTGCCACCCGTTGCCGCACCCGCTCGACACGACCCCGCTACCGATGCCGAAACTGCTGCAGCGGTGGCCGTCGCCGCACCCGCGGCCTCGCCACAGCGGCACACGCTGGTCGAAGACGTGCAGGGCCTGGTGCTGGCCAGCCTGGTCGGCGCACTGGGCATGTCGATCCTGGCGACGGGCGGACTGCTGGTCGGCGGCATCGCCGGCGTGTCGCTGCTGGTGCACTACACCAGCGGCTGGAATTTCGGCCTGCTGTTCGTGCTGATCAACCTGCCGTTCTACTGGATCGCGGTGCGGCGCATGGGGTGGGAGTTCACGCTCAAGACCTTCCTCGCGGTCGGCGTGACCGGCTTCGTCGCCGATGCGATCCCGCGCTGGGCGCTATTCGAATCGATGACGCCGGCGTTCTCGGCGATCTTCGGCGGTGCGCTGGTCGGCATGGGCATCCTGTCCTTCATCCGCCATCGCGCCAGCCTCGGCGGCGTAGGCGTCGTGGTCGTCTGGCTGCAGCGCAGCCGCGGCTGGAGCGCCGGCAAGCTGCAGATGGGATTCGACAGCGTATTGATGCTGGTGGCGCTGACGATCGTGCCGCCCGCGCAGGTGCTCTACTCCGCGCTCGGCGTGCTGGTCCTCAACCTCGTGCTGCTGTTCAACCACCGGCCCGGGCGCTACATGGGCGCGTGAGCGGCACCTGTTCGGTCGGCTGCGCGGTCACGTCGGATATTCAGCCTGCTCTGCATAGACTCGGGCCCATCGGCCTGTCGGGCCCATGGGAAGTCTTCGATGCGCCGGATCGTCCTCGCACCTCTGCTGTGTCTCGCACTCGCCGCGCCGGGCATCGCATCCGCGCAGCAATACGAGATTGACCTGTCGCGCCTCGACCCGGCCGCGGTGCTGTCGACCGGTGGCGACGTGCTGCGACGCGCGTCGGCGCAGTCGATCGACGAATTGTTCCAGGCTGTGCTGCAGTCCTCGGGCGAGCCCAATGAATCGCGCGCGCTGTGTGCGTTGTTCGAACCCGATGCGCGTCGCGATCTTGCCGCGTTCCAGCGCACCGTCGACACGCTCGGCCCGGCGAGTCGCAACCGCTTCGCCAACGCCTTCACCAATGTCGCGATGAGTGGCCTGCAGGGCGCGCCGCAGGCCTACGATCCTGCGGTCGCGCAACAGGTGCTGCGGTCCGCTGCGATCACCGCCACGTTGCTGCACGACGGTTTCATGCTGGGCATGACCTCGACCGGCACCGATGATGCGAGCCGTCAGGCGCGCTGTCGTTCGTTCCGGCAGATGGTGGATGTGCTCAAGGACCAGCCGCAGCCGCAGCGCGTGCTGGCGACGCGCTGGCTGCTCAACGAGGGGTTGACGCTCGTGGCCGACGCGCAGCCGACAGCGCGTTGAGCGGGGCGCCGCTCAACCGACCTGCGCGATCCAGTCTTCGAGGTTGTAATAGTTGGTGACGCGCGCGATGCGGCCGTCGCGGATGTCGAAAAACGCGCCGCCGGGCAACACGTAGCGCTGGCCGCGCGCCGCCGGGAGGCCGGCATCGTCGGCGATGTAGGCGCCATGCACCACGTATTCGGCGGCGGCATGCGCGCCGTCGACCGAGACCATCACCACGATGTCATCCAGCTGCTCGCGATAGCTCGCATCCATGCGCTGCATGAAGGCGGCGAAGGCCTCGGTTCCGGTTTCGCGCGGCCCCTGGTTGAGGTCGTGGGCGACGTCGTCGGCCAGCACCGCGAGCATCGCGGCGCGGTCGCCGGCATTGAACGCGGCGTAGTAGGCGTGCACCAGTTGCAGCGTGGCGGTCTGCGCGGTTTCGGTCATCGTGACAGCGTCTCCTGGGCCGCGTCCCACAGGTCGCGATGGAAGAAGTACACCTCGCGCAGCAGGAACTCGCGCTGGGTGCGGAAGGTGCGGAAGCGGGTGGAGGGTGTCGGCGACCCCAGTGCGTCGATGCCCAGCCGCTCGCTGGCACGCAAGGCGCGCGCCATGTGCAGCGGATCGCTGACGATGATCACCCGGTGCAGGCCGTGGTCCTGCAGCAGGCGCCGGGTCTCGACGAGGTTCTCGTGCGTCGTGCGCGAACGTGATTCGATCAGGATCGCCGACTCGGGAATATCCCGGCGCAACGCGTAGCGCCGCGCGACCTGGGATTCGGAGAAGCGCGCCTTCGCCCCGCCATAGCCGCCGGTGAAGATCAGCGTCTTCGCGTGGCCGGCGCGATAGAGATCGAGGCCGTGATCGATGCGGGCTTCGAACACCGGCGACGGTTGTGCGTCGTAGGCGGCCGCGCCGAGCACGACGATGGCATCCGCCGGGCCGGCCTCGTCGCGATTGCCCACGTGGACGATCCACGCGGCCACGCCCAGCAGCCAGATGGCCAGCAGCAGCACCAGCCAGACAAGGAGACGGAGAAAGCGGCGCATGGGGCCGCGCTTGCGCTTCATGGAATGCGTGCGCCGGTCATGACAGCCACGGCAGGCGATCGGGATCGACATTGCCGCCGCTGAGCACCAGGCCCACGCGCAGGCCGGCGAAGCGCGAACGGTTGGCGAGCACGGCGGCCAGCGCGATGGCCGACGATGGCTCGACCAGCTGCTTGGTGTGCACCGCGATCCGGCGCATCGCCGCGACGGTGTCGGCATCGTCCACCGCGATCACCTCGACCGGCGTGCCGTCGCTGCTGCGATGCGCGCGCAGGATCTCGAAGTTCGGCGCGCCCAGCAGGCCGCGCAGTCCGTCGCAGACGGTGTCCGGCACGAGATCGTCGACGCGCGCACCGGCCTGCAACGCGCGCCGCGTGTCATCGGCGCCGCGTGGCTCGGCCAGCACCAGATGGGTGGATGGCGATGCGTGCTGCAGCGCCAGCGCCGTGCCCGCTGCCAGCCCGCCACCGCCCACCGGCACCACCAGCACGTCGAGTGCGCCGGCCGCGTGCAGCAGTTCCAGCGCCGCGGTGCCCTGGCCGGCGATGACGTCGTGATGCGTGTACGGATGGATCAGCGTCGCGCCGGTCTGCACGCGCAGCCGTTCACACGCGGCCTCGCGTGCGGCGAGTGTGGGCGCGCAGTGGTGCAGCACGGCGCCATAGCCGGCGATCGCCGCGAGCTTCGCTGCGACCGCGCCCTCGGGCACCACGACATGGCAGACCAGACCGCGCGACGCGGACGCCAGCGCCAGGGCCGCGCCGTGATTGCCCGAGGAGTGAGTCACCACGCCGTGCGCGGCCGCTTCGGGGTCAAGCGACCACACCGCATTGGTGGCGCCGCGGAACTTGAATGCACCCGCGCGCTGCAGATGTTCGGCCTTGAAATGCAGCGTGCAGCCGCTCGCATCGTCCAGCGTGCGGGCGCGCAGCACCGGCGTGAGATGCGCGTGGCCGGCGATGCGCGCGGCCGCGGCCAGCACGTCGTCCGGTGTCGGCAGGGAAATCGAGTCCGTCATGGCGCAAGCGTAAACGAGCGACCCCCGGGATTCACAGGCCGGACGCGGGATGAAGCGACCCGCACGCGGTCGAAACGCTTAAGGGCGGATTCAATGCCGCGGGCGGATTCTGGACCTCTGATCGACAGGGTGGACCGACATGATCCGCAAGGCTTTTCTGCTCGTTGCCTGCATGACGCTGGCCGGCTGTGCGACCTACGGCTACCGCGGCGGCAGTGGCGATTACTACTACGGCTCGCCCGGCACCACATACCGTCACTACGGCGCGCCCTACGGCAGTCTCGGGTATGGCCGCGGCTACGGCTGGTACGGCGGCGCGGGTTATGGCGTGCCCTATGGTCGCTACGACGCGTGGAACCGCTATCCCTATGGCTACGGCGGCGGCTATTACCGGCCGCCACCCGTGATCGTGCGTCCGGTGTATCCGGGCCGGCCGGGTGGCCACCGCCCGCCGGCACGCCCACCGCATGGGCATTCCCGTCCCGACCGTCCGGGGTGGGGCGATGGCAGGCCAGGCCGCCCCGATCGTCCCGGCATCGGACGTCCCGATCGGCCAGACCGTCCCGGCGTGACGCGTCCGGATCGTCCACGTCCCGGTGCCGACGGGCGCCCGCCGCATCGTGGGGATGCGGATCGTCCCGGTCGTCCTGGCGGTGGCTGGGGTGGTCGTCCGCCACGAGGCGAAGGACAGGGGCGTCCTTACACGCGCCCCGATGGCCAGCGTCCTGGGCGACCCGAAGGTCGGCCGCGTCCGAACGTCCAGCGTCCGCCGCAGGCCGCGCCCGTGAGCCGTCCGCCGCCGACCCGCAACGAGTCGCGTCCGAGCCCGCGCGTCGAAAGGCGGACCACGGTCACACCCCGGCAAGTCGAGCCGATTTAACGCTTGCGCTGTCCGGAGTGGCGGGGGAAGCTTTGCCCCGAGTGACCGGTTGCGTCGGTTTCCGACGAAATGGTCACACCAGTTGTCGACGCCCGGCGGGGGAATACCGGATCCCCCCTGTTCCGCCTTCGCCGGGCGTCGGCTCTTGATCCGCGGCTCCGGTCACGCGCCCAAAAAGATGGGGCCGGATGTCCCCCGACATCCGGCCCCGTGCTTCCCCGCAGCGTACTTGGCCAGCCCTGTTCCAATTCCGGCCGCGCCCCCCTTCTCGACGCTCGCCGCTGCGGGTGCCCTGATAACCACGCAGAAACTGTGCCAACACTGGCGCGGTGTCTGACGTGCGCCGCCGAACTCGCGGATAATCGCCCCATGTCCAACGACTTCCACAGCTACGACGTCATCGTTGTCGGCGGCGGCCATGCCGGCACCGAGGCTGCGCTCGCGTCCGCGCGCGCCGGCGCCCGCACGCTGCTGCTGACCCACAACGTCGAGACCATCGGCGTGATGAGCTGCAATCCGGCGATCGGCGGCATCGGCAAGGGCCATCTGGTGCGCGAGATCGATGCGCTCGGCGGTGTGATGGCGCGCGCGGCCGACGCGGCGGGCATCCAGTGGCGTCGGCTCAATGCCTCGAAGGGCCCGGCGGTGCGCGCGACGCGCTGCCAGGCCGACCGCAACCTCTATCGCGCGTTCGTGCGCCGCGCCGTCGAAGCGCAGCCGAACCTGACGATCTTCCAGTCGGCCGTCGATGATCTCGTCATCGAAGGCGACGCCGTGCGCGGCGCGATCACCCAGACCGGCCTGCGCTTTGACGCGCCGGCGGTGGTGCTGACCGCCGGTACATTTCTCGCCGGACGCATCCACATCGGCGAAGCGCAATCGGCCGGTGGCCGCGCGGGTGATCCGCCCGCCGCGACCCTCGCTGCGCGTCTGCGTGAGCGTCCGTTCGTCGTCGACCGGTTGAAGACCGGCACGCCGCCACGCATCGATGGCCGCACGCTCGACTACGCCGCGATGACCATCCAGCCGGGCGACGATCCGCGTCCGGTGTTCTCGTTCATGGGCACGCACGATGACCACCCGCGTCAGGTGCCGTGCTGGATCACCCGCACCACCGAACGCACCCACGCGATCATCCGCGGCGCGCTGCACCGCTCGCCGATGTACTCGGGGCAGATCGAAGGCATCGGCCCGCGCTACTGTCCGTCGATCGAGGACAAGGTCGTGCGCTTCGCCGACAAGGACAGCCACCAGATATTCGTCGAGCCCGAAGGCCTCGATGTCGCCGAGATCTATCCCAACGGCATCTCGACATCGTTGCCGTTCGACGTGCAGCTCGCGCTCGTGCGCAGCATCGTCGGCTTCGAGCACGCGCACATCACCCGCGCCGGCTACGCGATCGAATACGACTTCTTCGATCCGCGTGGGCTTACAAGCACACTGGAGACGCGCGCCGTCGCCGGGCTGTATTTCGCCGGCCAGATCAACGGCACCACCGGCTACGAGGAAGCTGCCGCGCAGGGCCTGCTTGCCGGCGTCAACGCCGCGCGCCAGGTGCGCGGTCTCGATGCCTGGAGCCCGCGCCGCGACCAGGCCTACATCGGCGTGCTGGTCGACGATCTGATCACCCATGGCACCAAAGAGCCGTACCGCATGTTCACCAGCCGCGCCGAATACCGGCTGCAGTTGCGAGAGGACAATGCGGACCTGCGCCTGACCGAAGCGGGTCGCAGTCTCGGTCTCGTCGACGACGTACGCTGGGCGCGCTTCGAGGCCAAGCGCGAAGCGGTCGAACGCGAGACCACACGCCTGCGCGGCCTGTGGGCGTCACCGCAGAACGCGATCGGACGCGATGCGGTCGCGACGCTGGGCATCGAACTGCGCCGCGAGAGCAACGGCATCGACCTGCTGCGTCGCCCTGAACTGGGCTACGCGGACCTGATGCGCGTGGGAACGATCGGCCCGGGCGTCGAAGCACCGGATGTCGCCGAGCAGGTCGAGATCGAAGCCAAGTATTCCGGCTATCTCGAGCGGCAGCGCGTCGAGATCGAACGCCAGCAGCGCCAGGAAACCACGGCGATCGGCGAGAGCTTCGACTACGCGCAGGTGCGGGGTCTGTCGGCCGAACTCGCGCAGAAACTGATCCAGGCGCGCCCGCTCACCGTCGGCCAAGCGCAGCGCATCCCTGGCATGACGCCCGCGGCGATTTCGCTGCTGCTGGTGCATCTGGAACGCGCACGGCGCACGCGCGCGGCCTGAGTGCGGCGCACAACAGCTGTCGGCGCGTTCAACCACGGTGGCGGCGGGAATGCACGACGGACTCGGCCTGTGGCCACCTCGAGTCGGCAGGGGCTGCCTAGGATGGGAGTCGAGCGGGTGTGCGTGGGAAACGTTCGAGAATGCGGCCGATTCCGGACTGCATGGTCGCGGCGAAACGCCGGACGTCTGGGGTGACGTCGAGGCCCTGCGCCTGCTCCCAGAAATCCAGCGCCGCAGTCGCGGCCCACTGCCAAGCGTTGATCTGCCCGGCGCTCGGGATCGGCACCGCGTAGTCGCGGATCGTGACCTGTCCCTGCGAGCCGGGGCGCAGCCACATCGGCAGCATGTCGTAGGCGGGTGCGAGCTGCAGCGGCAACGTGTCGGTCAACAGCAGGCCTGCGTTGCCGAGGTGCATATCGCTGTTGGCGATCAGGGCGCCGAACCAGTACAGCCGGCACAGGCGCTGGGCACTTTCGGTATCCAGCCAGCCGTCCGCATGCAGCAGGCCGGCCAGACGCCACCATGGCATCGAGGCCTCGCCATGGAAGGTGGTCGCAATCGCCAGCAACGATACGAACCCGTGGCGGCCGAGCACATCGGCGCTGCGGTCGAAGCGTCGGGATTCGAGGAAGACCTGGCCGGGCGTCTCGACCAGCGTCGCCTGGGCGGCGGCCAGACCATGCAGGTCCAGAACACGGCCTGCCAGTGCCTCGCAACGCAGCAGATCGGCCCAGCGCCGCGCGGCGGCGCTGTCTTCGGCGACGCTGAACTTGACGATGGCCGCACGGCGGCCGGCGTCGTGCTCGAGGGTGGCGGTGAACTTCGCCTGTTCGCCGCCCGGTGAAGACCCCGGTTGCTCGCCCTGCAGGACATCCAGCGCCATCTGCGGGTATCGCGTCGACCGGTCGGCCAGCGGAACGAGGTCGGACGGGCTGTCGCGCTCGTGCAATGCGCGCGCCAGTGCCGCGTCCCCGAGTATCAGGTCACCCGATTGCGCCGAGCCGCGGTGCAGTAGCGCGGTGACCACGTGCGCCGCATCCCACAGCTTCAGATCGACAGGCAGCTGCAGGTGCTCGCCCATGCGATGGGCGAAGGTGCGGCCGAGAAATCCGCCGGGTCGCAGGTCGTCCAGAAACCAGGGCAGGTCCGGAAAAATGCCGTGCTCGAACGGTGGGTGCAGCAGGCTGTCGCTCGGCTGCGCCGCCACGAAGGCGAACTCGCCCCGGTCCAGTGCCAGCAGGTCACCGAGCGGAATCACCTGTGCCTGTGGATCGAGCCTGTACAGCGGCCAGCGCGAGGCCCCGCGGATGTCGCGGGCGAGCGCGTATTGGGTCGCGCGTGTCCTGCCCAGGCGGACGACGCCCGGGGCCGCCGCCACCGCACGCGCCAGCGTGGCGCGACTGATGCCGAGGGCGTCGGGCAGCGCACCGGCCGGCTGCCGCCCATGGCGCCGGAGATGGCCCAGCAGGGCATCCATCGGTTCGGAATTGGCCATTGCCGTTCCATGAAACGTTTTATGAAACGAAATGTATCACGGATAATAAGATAAATCGCTGATTTATAAGGATTGATTGCAACTCAATCGATTTGAATGCGCAAATTATGAAACGATTCCGGACGGGATTCCGTTGCAGGTCGCCGACGTGTCGGGTCGCAGCGGTGGGCCAACGGTCACTCCGTATTCCAGCCACGCGTGCTCCTCTCCACGCTCGATCCGCTGCAGGACGCGCACATGGAAATCCGATCCACACACGTTGCAGGCACATGGGCTGCTCTGTCCGGCCTCGCCTATTGGGCCGCGGTATCGGTCTGGTCGCACGGCGGCGAGCCCTGGGATGCGCCGATGTTCTGGACGGTGTTCTATCCCGGCGCGCTGCTGCTGGCAGCAGTGCTGGGCTGGGCATTCCCGCTGCGCGCGTGGCTGTGGGGAGCGGTGGTCCTGCTGGCGCAGGTGCCGGTGGTGATGCTGGTCTCCGGTGTGGGGCCATTGCTCGTGGCCGGCCTGCTGTACGCATTGGTGCTGTCGATCCCTGCGACGCTGGTGTCGTGGCTGGCGGGCCGGGCCAGACGTCGCGCCGGGCGTTGAGGGCGTGTCTCAGGACTTCTGCGATGCACCGGCTGCGGGCCGGTCGACATCTCCGGCCGTGGCAGGCCAGCGCGCGCGCATTGGCAGTCCGAACAACGGACGCAGCCAGTTGAGGCGTCGGATCAGCAGTTCGTGGATCAGCAGGCATCCAGCGATGGTGATCGCAAGCACAAGCAGCGGTTCCCACAGCGGCCCGAGGCCCAGCGGAATCAGCCAGTACGCAGCGAGCACGATCAGGCTCTGGTGCAGGATGTACCAGGGATACACGGCTTCGCTGGCGTAGCGCAGACCCGGCCACGGTCGGTTCAACAGGCGGGCGCTCCAGGCCAGCAGCGCGAGCAACGCCGTCCACGCGTACAGTGCGTGCGCGCACACCGAGACGAGCTTCCATGCCGACAGCGGCATCAGTGCGTCGAAGCTGTCGGGCGACAGGACGCCGCTGTCGAGCAGGCGTCCGATCACGCGCAGTGCCATGTAGACGAACGCGCCAGTCAGCGCGCACGCGGTCAGCACCCAGCGACGTGCGTCGAGCGCTGCCCACATCGGCGCGCGCGATGCGATCAGGACGCCGAACGCGAAGACCGGAACGTACTTGGCATGGCTGAACCAGTCGCCGGCCAGGGCATGCGTCGTCGGAAAACGCGGCGCCAGTACGATCAGCGCGAACAGGTACCACAGCGGCGGTACCGTCCACAGCAGCCAGCGGCCACGCGTGGTCAGCCATCCGGCGACGCGCCCGCCGCCGATCGCGCGCAGCACCGGCAGGGCCAGCAGCGCGAGCAGCGTGTAGACCCACAGGTACGGCAGATACCAGAGGTGGTTCCAGGTGAAGCCGTACTCACCGCCGGTGAAGGTGCCGGCCGGCCAGGGCCGCAGCTGCAGGTAACGCAGCAGGAAGCTGCCGAAGCCGGCCTCGTAGGTGCCGAGCATCCGCGCCTCGCACCAGGCTTGCACCGGCACGATGGCGACGATGCCGAACGCCAGCGGCAGCAGCAGGCGCCAGCTGCGGTTGCCCAGCAGACGCGCGGGCGACCGCCGCGCCAGCACCAGGCCGAGCGCGATGCCCGACAGCAGGAACAGCAGTGACATCCGCCAGCGGTTGACCAGCACCATCGGCCATTCGACCCAGCCGAGCAGCGTCGGGCTCTTGATGTGGAACCCCCAGTCGACCACGTAGACCATGCCCGCGTGATAGAGGATCAACAAGGCGAAGGCGATCACGCGCAGCGTGTCGATGTCATGGCGTCGTTTCATGGGGCCAGTGATCGGGAAGATGCCGTCACGGTGTACGAAGCATTGGCCCCGCGCAGTCGTCCCGGGCTTCGTGGCGCGGTTTCGGGGACGAACCGGGGGTCGTCAGGGACGAATGGGACAGGCAGGCCTGCGCCCGCTGCCTAGAATGCGGGCATGTCCGAACGTCCCATGGCGCCGCGCACCGGTGCAGAGCGATACCTGAGCGTCCGCCGCCCGGTCGAGGTCGGCTACTGGCTTGTCAGCTGCCTGCTGGCCGCGATCGGCAACACCGCCACCGCGCAGATCGATGTCGCGCGCGCCGGTCTGGATTACGCGCCGTGGCAGGTCGCGAGCTGGGAAGTCAGCAGTGCCCTGTCGGTACTGGCACTCGCGCCACTGGTGGTCTGGTTCACCGCGCGCTGGCCGGTGCACCTGGACAACTGGATCCGGCGGTTGCCGGTCTACCTGGCGGCGAGCGTGGCCTGGTCGGTCGCGCACGTCGGCCTGATGCTGGCGATGCGCAAGCTCGTCTACGCCTGGCAGGGCGAGGTCTACGTATTCGACTGGGCGTTCGGCTACGAATACATGAAGGACGCCCGCACCTTCCTCGGCATCGTCGTGCTGCTGCATGTCTACCGCGGTCTCGTGCGTCGCCTGCAGGGCGAAGCTTCGCTGCTGGTCGCGCCGGATGACGACAGCGCACCGGTGGAGCCGGTCGAGCGACCTGCCCGCTTCCTGGTCCGCAAGCTCGGTCGCGACTTCCTCGTCGCCGCCGACGACATCGAATGGGTCCAGGCCGCCGGCAATTACGCCAACCTGCACGTACGCGGCAAGGTCTATCCGCTGCGGATCACCCTGGCCGAACTGGAGACGCGGCTCGATCCCGGACGGTTCCTGCGCGTGCATCGCAGCCATCTGGTCAACGTGGCGCGGATCGCCTCGATCGAACCGTCCGACAGCGGCGATGCCCGCGTGCATCTCGAGGACGGCACCGCGGTGCCCTGCAGCCGGCGATACCGCGAATCGCTGCGCGTGGCGACGGCCGGGTAGACGGGCTCAGTCGACTGCTTGCGCCGCGACATCCTCGTGCAGGATGCGGCGCAGTTCGAGGATGGCCGGCGCGGTCTCCTGCACGCTGTGGCCAGACACGATGACCTTCTCCGACACCGCGTCGTCGAGATGCGCGCTGGTGTAGGGCACGAGGCCGTCGTTGGACTGCGCCAGCGGCACCGCGGGATCGCGCTGGGCGATGATCGAGTGCAGCGTGACGCCCGGCGCACGTGGCAGATCGGCGGCGGCGCGGACGAAGGGATCGCTGGCGCTGAGGTTGTCGATGCTGTTGGGGATACGCCCCGTGCTGCCGTCCGGCGCCTTCTCGCTGCCGGCCAGTGCCTGCAGTACGTCGTCGAAGTTCTCCAGGAACGTCAGCGGCAGGCGCACGAGGCGTGAGATCCAGCGACCCGCGCGCGTGCCGGCGATGTTGGTGCCGCGATGCGGCGCTGCGATGAAGACCGCGCGTTCGATCTGCGGCATCGGTTCGAAGCGCAGGAACGGTGACAGCCGCCGCTGCACGCGGCGCAGATCGCCGGGCGCGATCTCGCGATTCGCCATCACCGCGTCCCACAGTGCATCGCCCGACGACGACACCATCAGCCGCGCGATCACGCCGCCCATGCTGTGGCCGACGACGACCATGTCCTGCGAGGCGCGTGCGCGGCGGTCGGGATCGAAACGCGTGAGCGCGTCGTCGACCGTGCGGCGGATCTGCGCGTGGTTGAGCGCGATCGGCATGTTGGTCGGGTAATAGACCTGCCAGATCTGGAAATTCTGCCGCAGCGTCTCGTCGCCCAGTACCTCGTTGGCGACGTTGACCCAGGCTTCCGGGCTGCTCGCCAACCCGTGCAGCATCAGCAGGATGCGGCGGTCGGGGTCATAGGGCTGCATCATGTACAGATGCGGCCGGTCGATGCCGTGGTCGCGCCCGAACAAGGTGCGCAGTGACTGCGTCGCAAAGCCGGAGCGCGCCAGCCACAGCCCGTAGCCGGCGGTGAAGTTCGCCGCCAGCGGCACCTGCTGGCCGTGCATCTGCGCGACGCTGTCGACGTAGGGGTCGTGCACGCTCAGCGCGACCTCGCGCGTCGCCATCAGCTGCGCCAGATCATCCGCGGGAAAACGCAGCAACACGGTCAGCGCGGGCGAGGGCATCTCGCTGTAGTTGCGACGTTGCGGACGCTGGCGGCGACGTGGATGGTCCGCTGTGTCATCGGCGTCGGGCACGACGATCGTCGTCACCGGATCGGGCTGCATCACCGCGACGAGTTCGGCACCGAAACCGTCGCGCCGGTACACGCTGCGCAGGCCGGCGAACTGCAGCGACGAGGCCGGAATGAGTTCCTCCGGCAGGTCCACGCCATCGGGCAGGCGCACACCGTCGAGCGTGGTGCGGATCGTCCAGCCGGCCTGCTGCAACGCTTCGCCCTCCGCGCCGGGCGCGCCGGCGTAGCGGGCGAACAAGGTGGTCGCCGCTTCCTGCGTGGCGAGGTTGTAGTAGTCGCGCACCTGCGTCTGCCGGTCTTCGAAGGCACGCTCGCCGGGCGTGCGCGCGCTGAAGAACAGGTAGGCGTAGGCGTGGCGCGCGACTTCGAACCAGGCATCGAGCTGTGCGTCCGCTGGCACTTCGCCGCGCGCGGGTGCGAGCGACAGCGCCCGCTGCAGCCACAGTTCGGTCAATGCCGCCATACGGCGTTCGTTGTCGATGTCATGGAGGGCGGTCAGTGCCTGCAGGCAGTCGGCCTGCGGGCGGGCGCAGGCACGATCGTCGAGGCCGGCCACGCGCAGCATCTCGCGTGTCGCGGCGCTGAGTTCGCCGGTGGTGAGGATGTCACCGCGCTTGATCGCGATGTACTCGCCCGGCGGAATCGACTTCACATCGACCATCGCCAGCGAACAGCCGGCCAGCGAAAGCGCGAGCAGCAGCATCATGGCGCTGCGGAGCCATCGCGGAATTCTGTGGATGGTCATCGGGTTTCGGCGTCCGGAATGCCGGGCACGCCGCGGCGGATGGCACGGGAAAAATCGGGGTCGCGATCCGCGCCGCGGGCGCGGCCGGTGATGCGACCCGCCGCTTCCAGCTGCGCGAACGTGCCCTGGCCGGCGAGCCCGCCGTGCGCATGCGCGTACTGCGCGAAGTAACCCGACAGCAGCAGGCGGATGTCGAGCGGCAGGCCCGGTGCGATGTGCCGGGCGATGTCGAAGACGATCGTCGTGCAGTTGCTGGTCACCGTGTTGTAGAAGCGCGGCGAGCGCTGCAGCGTGCCGGCCTCGTCCACGTAGGCGAGGAACAGCGTGCGCAGCTGTTCGCGCGGAATCGCCAGCGGGTACAGATAGACGTCCTCGTCGCGCACGTTACTGCGCACCCGCACGATGTCGCGCTCGTCAGCCGCGATCAGCACCGCTTCGAACTGCTTGAAGAAGCCGCCGATCGCCGAGAACGACTCATGGCGCTCCTTGCGGATCTCCAGCGAGAACACCACGCGGCTGCCGTCGTCGAAGCCGAACGAGACCAGCGTGTGTGCGATCGCCGGACCCATCCAGTACGACAGCACGAGATCGGCGGAGGCCAGCCGGTCGAGATCGTAGCTGCGGGTTTCCCAGCGCGGCACCGGTGCGCCGTCGCGGGTCCAGTCGAAATTGCGCACGTTGCGCAGGGTCACGTGGCTGCCGTCGACTTCGGCATCGAGCAGGCGCGTGACATCGTCGGCCCAGTCGCGGTCGTGCATCGGCAGCACGGTCTGCCACCAGCCCAGCAGGACGAGCGCGGCGAGCAGGCCTGCACCGAGCACACGCCTGCGGCGCGGCTGCGCCATTCGACCCGCCAATGCCAGCAGCGTTGCGATGCCCAGCACGCTCCACAGGCACAGCCACAACCAGCGCAGCGGCGCCTGGTACCACAGCGCGCCCGCGCCCCACAGCGCGAACAGCGCTATTCCCAGGCCCAGCAGCCCCCGCAGCAGGCGACGCCCGAATGATCGGTGCGTCGGCATCAGCGCACGGCGCCCGCGCGCCGCGGTCGAAGGCGGTGAGGGGAGTGGAGCGCGCGCAGGCGGGTGGACGTCATGCATGCATTGTCACGCAGGACGGCGACCCGCCGGAAGCGGGGCCCCGCCGAGACATCAAGGCTTGCGCGCGCGTGCGAAGGCGTCGGCCAGCGCGTTGTTCGCCGGGGCGGCCGACGTTGCGGGCTTGCCGCCACCGGGACGTCCACCCCGCTGAGCGCCCGGACCACGCGACGCGTTGCGATCCTCGCGCGCATCGCGTGCCGGCTTCTCGCCCGGCACATCATCGAGGCGGCGCGTCAGCGCGATGCGCTTGCGCGCGACATCGACCTCCAGCACCTTCACCTTGACGATGTCGCCGGCCTTGACCACGTCGCGCGGATCCTTGACGAAGGTGTCCGACAACGCCGAGATGTGCACCAGGCCATCCTGGTGCACGCCGATGTCGACGAACGCACCGAACGCGGCGACATTGCTGACCACGCCTTCGAGGATCATGCCGACCTGCAGGTCCTTGATGTCCTCGACGCCCTCGGCGAACTGCGCGGCCTTGAACTCCGGGCGCGGATCGCGGCCCGGCTTCTCCAACTCTTTCAGGATGTCGCGCACCGTCGGCACGCCGAACTTCTCGTCGGTGAACTGCTCCGCCTTGAGCCCGCGCACGAACGCGCCATCGCCAATGATCTGCTTCACGTCGCGGCCGCTGCTGCCGGCGATGCGCTCGACCACCGGATACGCTTCCGGGTGCACCGAGGACGCATCCAGCGGCTCGTCGCCGTCGGCGATGCGCAGGAAGCCCGCGCACTGCTCGAAGGTCTTCTCGCCCAGGCGCGGCACTTTGAGCAGATCCTTGCGGCGCTTGAACGGTCCGTTCGCATCGCGGTGCATGACGATGTTCTCGGCCACGCCGCTCGAGAGGCCGGCGACGCGCGCGAGCAGCGCGCCGGACGCGGTATTGACGTGCACGCCGACTGCGTTGACGCAGTCCTCGACGCGCGCATCCAGTGCACGCGCCAGACGGTACTGGTCGACATCGTGCTGGTACTGACCGACGCCGATCGCCTTCGGCTCGATCTTGACCAGCTCGGCAAGCGGATCCTGCAGACGCCGCGCGATCGACACCGCGCCGCGGATCGACACGTCGAGGTTCGGAAACTCCTTCGCCGCGGTTTCCGACGCCGAATACACCGACGCGCCCGCTTCGCTGACCACGATCTTCTGCAGCTTGAGTTCCGGCGCGACCTTCATGACATCGGCGGCGAGACGATCGGTCTCGCGCGAGGCCGTGCCGTTGCCGATCGCGATCAGCTGCACGCCATGTTCGGCGCACAGCTTGCGCAGCGTGTGCACCGACTGGTCCCACTGCTTGCGCGGCTCGTGTGGATAGATCGTGTCGGTCGCGACCAGCTTGCCGGTCGCATCGACCACCGCGATCTTGCAGCCGGTGCGGATGCCGGGATCGAGACCGAGCACGGTCTTCGGCCCCGCAGGCGCCGCGAGCAGCAGGTCCTTGAGGTTGTCGCCGAAGACGTTGATCGCTTCGGCTTCGGCCTTCTCGCGCGCCTTGCCGAACAGATCGATCATCAGATGCAGATGGATCTTCGCGCGCCACGCGAGGCGGCAGGCGTTGAGCAGCCAGGTATCGGCGGCGCGCGACTGCGCGGCGATGCCGGCGTGCAGCGCAATGCGGCCTTCGGCGTAGGCGTTGCCCTGTTCGGGATCGTTGCCGGGTTCGAGTTCGAGGGTCAGGAACTCTTCGCGCCGGCCGCGGAACAACGCGAGCAGGCGGTGCGAGGGAATCTTCGCCAGCGGTTCGGCGTGGTCGAAGTAGTCGCGGAATTTTTCGCCCGCGGCTTCCTTGCCGGTCGCAACCCTGGCACGGATCACGCCATTGGCGTCCAGCCAGTTGCGCAGTTCACCGAGCAGCGTCGCATCCTCGCCCCAGCGCTCCATCAGGATCGCGCGCGCGCCTTCCAGCGCAGCCTTGGCATCGGCGACGCCCTTGTCGGCATCGACGAAGCCGGCAGCGAAGGTCTCGGGCACCCGCGTGGGATCGGCCAGCAGGCCGTCGGCCAGCGGCTCCAGTCCGGCCTCGCGGGCGATCTGCGCGCGCGTGCGGCGCTTCTGCTTGTAAGGGAGGTACAGATCTTCGAGGCGCGCCTTGCTGTCGGCGGCTTCGATGTCGGCGCGCAGTTCCGGCGTCAACTTGCCCTGTTCGTCGATGCTGGAGAGGATCGCCGCGCGGCGGTCTTCGAGTTCGCGCAGGTAGGACAGACGCGTTTCGAGATCGCGCAGCTGGGTGTCGTCGAGCCCGCCGGTGACTTCCTTGCGATAGCGCGCGATGAACGGCACGGTCGCGCCTTCGTCGAGCAGCGCGATCGCGGCGATCGCCTGCGCGGGCTGGGCGCCGATCTCGGCGGCGATGGTGTCGGCGATTCGACGGGCGAGGGCGGCATCAGGCTTGGACATCGGTTCCACATCGGGTCGCGGCAGCAGCGCCGCGCGGCGATTGTGGCAACCCGGTCCTGTCGGCGGTACCCGTTGACAAGCGGGTCCAGTCCGCGTGCGTTTCAGTCGCGGCGTCGGCGCCAGGGCAGCGGAATCTGGAACAGCATCAGCGCGATCCACGCCAGGCGACTGGAGCCGCTCTCGCGCGTGTCCGGCAGCGGCGCGTCCGCTTCGGGATCGTCTTCGGCGCCGAGCTGGAATTCGCCCGCATCGAGGCGCCGGATGATGTCCTGCGCCTGTTCGAACTGGTCGTCATGCACGTGCAGCTTCACGCCGCCGATCGCCAGCCGCCATTCCCAGTTCGCCAGCGCCATGTTGGCGTCGCCCAGGTGCACATCGATGCCCTCGGCCTGCAGCAGGCCGCAGGCGATCTGCGCTTCGATCGGGTCTGCATAGCGGGCGACGATGACGCTCATGGGCAGGTGTGTGGACGCGCATACATGCGTGTGAGGGTACGCTTGCGCACTGAATCCGATGCTCACGTGGAGCCTGGCGCATGTCTGCCTTCGATCGTCCCGCACGCCCCTCGACCCTGCGCACCACACTCGCGGTGTTGACCGCTTCACTGCTGCTCGCGGCCTGCGGCAGTGATGCACCCGAGCAGGCGGCCGCGCGCACTGCGACCACCGATGTGACTGCGCCCAGCCAGATCATCGACTGGGCATTGCCGGAGACCGGCGCCGGTTCCGCGTCCCCCGATCTCGTCGCCGGCCCGGATGGCGTGCTGATGCTGGGCTGGGTGAATTCTCGCGAAGGCCGCCGTCACGTGTTCCAGTTCTCGCGCTTCGATCCCGCGCAGCAGCGCTGGCGCAATGCGCCGACGACGATCGCGATCGGCAACCGCATGTTCGTCAACTGGGCCGACACGCCGCATGTGCAGGCCACCGCCGACGGCGCGCTGTGGGCGCACTGGCTGCAGAAGAACGGCGACGCGCCGTATGCCTACGACATCGCGCTGGTGCGTTCGCGCGACGGCGGCGCGAACTGGGGCGCCTACACCGTGCCGCACGACGACGGCACGCAGACCGAGCACGGCTTCGTGTCGATGTGGCCGCAGGGCGACGGCATCGGCATCGCCTGGCTCGATGGTCGCAACACTGTCGGTGCGAGCCATGCAGGCCACGATTCGCCGGAAGGGCATGCATCGCCCGGCGAGGGCCGGCCGATGACGCTGCGCGCCGCGAACTTCGACGCGACGTTGCGCAAGACCGGCGAGTCGGAAATCGACGCCAGTGTCTGCGACTGCTGCCAGACCGCCGCCGCGGTCACCACGCAGGGGCCGGTGCTGGTCTATCGCGGACGCAGCGACGGCGAGGTGCGCGACATCATGGTCACGCGCCGCGAGGGCGATGTCTGGACGACGCCGACGGCCGTGCACGCAGACAACTGGGTGATGCCGGCGTGTCCGGTCAACGGCCCGGATGTGGCGGCCGTGGACACCGATGTGGTCGTGGGCTGGTACAGCGCGCAGACCGGTACCCCGCAGGTACAGATCGCACGCAGCGACGATGCCGGCTCGACGTTCGCGGCGCCGGTCGTGCTCGACAGCGATGCGGACGTACAGGGCCGCGTCGCCGTCGCACTCGATGGTCAGCAGGCCTGGGCGCTGTGGCTGCGAGAAGACGCCGCCGGTGCCCAGTCGCTGTGGCTGTCGCGCCGCAGTCCGGATCTGGCGACCGAGTACGAACGCATCGAAGTCGCGCGTCCGCAGGGTCGCGGTCGCGGCACGGGTTTCCCGCAGTTGCAGGCGGTCGGCGGACAGGCCTATGTGGTCTGGACCGATGTTGTCGACGGCGCGCCGACACTGCGCGGTGTGCGCGTGGTGCGCTGACGGGCAACGCATCACGCGCGGCGCTCGTGCGATCGAAGGCACGCGAGCTGTGGCCGGTGGCGCACATTGCGAAAGGCCTGTCGATGAATGATGCGTGCATCGAGCGGCGCATGTCGGTTCCGCTGTAGATGACTCCGCTGGATTCACGCGTGAGCGATCCCGCGCATCCGAAGATCGAGGCTGATCACCGCGGAGACACACGCGGATGCGTCCCTACACGCTGCAGTACGACAGGGGTCTGCGCTTCTGGGTACTCACCGACCCGCAGGACCAGACGCTGGCCACGTACCTGAGCCGGGCGGCCGCATTGCGCGACGAAGTGGTGCGTGGTGTGATCGAGCGCGGCTGTGTGCTGCGTATCCGCAATGCGGATGGCAGCTATGCATCGGTCGATTCGCCGGCAACGCCCGCATCCGGGGCGGTTGCGGCCATGACAGGGCCAAGGTTGGCGAAAGGCGCTGCGGCGGCTTGATCACGCGGCAACAGTGCGCAAGGAAACAGGGTGCCGCGATGGCACCCTTTGATGTCAGGTCATGAGATGCGGGGCGCGGCACGCGGCCACGCTCCACTCGATATGCCGACTCAGGCCAGCATGCGCACCTTCTTTTCGCGATCCCACTGACGTGTCTTCGCCTGGGTGATGAAGCCCTTGGTGTCGGCCGCGTCGAGCACGCCCGCGTCCCTGGCGATGCCACCGGCCTTGAGCACGGCCTGCGCGCCGGCATCGGCGGCGATCGCCTTCAGATGTCCGAACGCATCGCGTGCCCAATCGACCGCGGCCGCCTCGCGTGACAGCTGCTTGCCAGCCTCGGCCGACAGCACCAGTGCGACCGCATCGAACACCGTCGACGGTGTGCCGGCGAGCTGGCCGTCGGCAGGCAGACGCTTGCCGTCCGATAGCTTGGCGCCGCCGAGTCTGGGCGCGACGATCTTGACCATCGCGCCTGCGCCTTCCGCGGCCCTGCGCAGGGCCTTGACCGTGGCGGCATCCGAGCCGTCATGGACCAGGATGCCGACGCAGCGGCCCTGCAGCGTGTCGCGCATGCGATCGATGATCCGCAGCGCGGGCGAGACGGCCATGTCCTGCGGCTGCACCCGCGCCTCGGGCGCCGGCGGCAGCGCATCCATGCCGAGACCATCGGCCACGCGCTGTGCGAGCGTCGGATCGACATGACGCAGATGGCCGACGATGGCCTCGCGCACGTGCGCGGTCTCGACCTTCGACAGCTCGAATACCAGTGCGCTCGCCAGATGCGCCTGCTCGATCGCGCTCTGGCTGCGGAAGAACAACCGCGCCTGGCTGTAGTGATCGGCGAAGCTGTCCGGCCGTACGCGCCCCTTGACGCCGTCATCGACCGTCGCGTGGTGGCGATAGCCGGCCTCGCGCGATGCACGCGGGCTGTCGGTCTGCAGCGAGCTGGGCTCGTAGTTCACACGCCCCTTCGGCACCTGCATCTGCATGTGGCCGTCGCGCTGGTGGTTGGCGAACGGACACTTGGGCGCATTGACCGGAATCTGGTGGAAATTCGGCCCGCCCAGACGCGAGAGCTGCGTGTCGAGATACGAGAACAGACGGCCCTGCAGCAGCGGATCGTTGCTGAAGTCGATGCCGGGCACGATGTTGGCCGGGCAGTACGCCACCTGTTCGGTCTCGGCGAAGAAGTTGTCCGGCCAGCGGTCGAGGGTCATGCGGCCGATGACCTGCAGCGGCACCAGTTCCTCGGGAATCAGCTTGGTCGCGTCGAGATGGTCGAACGGGAACGCGTCGGCCTCTTCCCCGGTGAACAGCTGCACCGCGAGATTCCAGGCGGGGAAATCACCGGCCTGGATCGCCTCGAACAGATCGCGGCGGTGGAAATCGTTGTCGGCGGCCTGAAGTTTGAGCGCCTCGTCCCACACCGTCGACTGGATGCCCAGCGTCGGGCGCCAGTGGAATTTCACGAAGGTGCTGTTGCCGTCCTTGTCGAGCAGACGGAAGGAATGCACGCCGAAGCCTTCGATCGTGCGCAGCGAACGCGGGATCGTGCGGTCGCTCATCGTCCACATGATCATGTGCATCGATTCGGGGGTCAGCGAGATGAAATCCCAGAACGTGTCATGCGCGCTGGCGGCCTGTGGGAACGCGCGGTCGGGTTCCATCTTCACCGAGTGCACCACGTCCGGGAACTTCATCGCGTCCTGGATGAAGAACACCGGGATGTTGTTGCCCACCAGATCCCAGTTGCCCTCCCGGGTGTAGAACTTCACCGCGAAACCGCGCACGTCGCGCGGCGTGTCGACCGAGCCGGCGCCGCCGGCGACGGTCGAGAAGCGCGTGAACACCGGCGTCTTCGTGCCGACCTCGGTGAGGATGCGCGCGGTGGTGTAGCGCGACAGCGACTTCGTCAGCTCGAACGTGCCGTGGGCAGCGCTGCCGCGGGCATGCACGATGCGCTCGGGAATGCGCTCGTGATCGAAGTGGGTGATCTTCTCGCGGAGGATGAAATCCTCCAGCAGCGCCGGGCCTCGCGGGCCGCCAGCCTTGAGCGAGTTCTGGTTGTCGGCGACCGGGATGCCCTGGTTCGTCGTCAGTTGCGGATGCGTGCCCTTGGCCTGCTGCTGCAGTTCGTCGCCTTCGCCGCGCAGATCGGCGGCCGCGCGCGCGGGAATTCTGGTGCTGGATGGTGGTTTGCGGGACGAGGTGGGGGCTGGCGTCTTGCTGGCCATGGGGCGGGCTTCGGGCGATGGAATGCGAGCGTGGGCGCGCTGTCGTGAGCGCACCGTGCATTGCGCCCATTCGGAATCGACGACGGGCACGCAACGCGCGTCGCGGATAATCGTCGCCATGACTGCCAAGACTCCGGATCCCGTCGTACACGCCATCGCCGATTGCGTGCGTGTGCGCGGGGCGCGCGAACACAATCTCAAAGACGTCGATGTCGACATCCCCCGCGATGCGCTGGTGGTGTTCACCGGCGTGTCCGGTTCGGGCAAATCCTCGCTGGCCTTCGGCACGCTGTTCGCCGAGGCGCAGCGGCGCTATCTGGACTCGATCTCGCCCTACGCGCGGCGTCTGATCGACCAGGCTGGCGTGCCGCAGGTCGACTCGATCGAGGGTCTGCCGCCGGCCGTCGCGCTGCAGCAGGCGCGCGGCACGCCGACCGCGCGCTCTTCGGTCGGCAGCCTGACCACGATCTCCAATTCCTTGCGCATGCTGTACTCGCGCGCCGGCGACTATCCGCGCGGGCAGGCCATCATCTATGCCGACGGCTTTTCGCCGAACACGCCGGCTGGCGCGTGTCCGACCTGCCATGGCCTCGGCCGCATCTACGATGCGACCGAAGCCTCGATGGTCCCCGACCGCTCGCTGACCATCCGCGAGCGCGCCGTCGCCGCGTGGCCGGGTGCGTGGCACGGCCAGAACCAGCGCGACATCCTGACCACGCGCGGCATCGATGTTGACGTGCCTTGGTCGAAACTGCCGAAGAAGACCCGCGACTGGATCCTGTTCACCGACGAGCAGCCGGTGGAGCCGGTGTATCCCGGTTTCGATCTGGACGAGGTCAAGGACGCCCTGAAGCGAAAGACCGAACCGGCCTACATGGGTACGTTCACCAGTGCGCGCCGGCATGTGCTGCACACCTTCGCCAACACCCAGAGCCCGCAGCAGAAGAAGCGCGCGGCGCAGTATCTGGTCAGCGCCGCGTGCCCGGAATGCGATGGCAAGCGGCTGCGACGCGAAGCACTGTCGGTGACCTTCGCCGGTCTCGACATCGCCGCGTTCTCGCAGCGGCCGCTCGACGAACTCGCCGACCTGCTGGCGCCGGCTGCGGCCGGGAAGACCTACGCGGAAGCGCATCCCGAACAGGCGCTGGCCGCGCAGCGCATCGCGCAGGATCTGCTCGCGCGGATCAAGGTGCTGCAGGATCTCGGCCTCGGCTATCTGACGCTCGCCCGCGCGACGCCGACGCTGTCGCCCGGCGAACTGCAGCGCCTGCGCCTGGGCACGCAGATCCGCTCGCAGCTGTTCGGCGTGGTCTACGTCATGGACGAACCGTCCGCCGGCCTGCACCCGGCCGACACGCAGGCGCTGCTGCGCGCGCTCGACCAGTTGCGCGCCGCCGGCAACTCGCTGTTCGTCGTCGAGCACGAGATCGAAGTGATCCGGCATGCGGACTGGATTGTCGATGTCGGACCGGCGGCTGGCGAACACGGCGGGCAGGTGCTCTACAGCGGACCGCTCGCCGGGCTGTCGACGGTCGAGGCGTCATCGACGCGGCGTTATCTCGACGACGATGCCGCATCGATCGCGCACACCACGCGCACGCCGGACGGCTGGCTGCAGCTGCGCGGCATCCGTCGCCACAACGTGCGCGATCTCGACGTCGACATCCCGCTCGGCGTGTTCACCACCGTCACAGGCGTCAGCGGATCGGGCAAATCTTCGCTGGTCAGCCAGGCGCTGGTCGAACTGCTGGGCGCGCATCTGGGCCAGGGCCGCGATGACGCGGACATACCACTCGATCCGCTGGAACGTGGCGTCGAGGTGCCGCTGGACGGGCGCATCGCAGGCGGCGCAGATGCGGTGAAGCGCCTGGTGCGCGTCGACCAGAAACCGATCGGCCGCACGCCGCGTTCGAATCTCGCGACCTACACCGGCCTGTTCGACCACGTGCGCAAACGCTTCGCCGATACGCCGGCCGCGAAGCGTCGTCGCTTCGATGCCGGGCGTTTCTCCTTCAACGTCGCCAAGGGCCGCTGCGCGACCTGCGATGGCGAAGGCTTCGTCAGCGTGGAACTGCTGTTCATGCCCAGCGTCTACGCGCCGTGCCCGACCTGCCACGGCAGCCGCTACGACGCGAAGACGCTTGAGGTCACGCTGCGCGGCAAGCATATCGCCGACGTGCTGGCGATGACCGTGGCCGAGGCCGCCGACTTCTTCGCCGACGACGCGGCGATCGTGCGTCCGCTGCAGGTGCTGCTGGAAGTCGGACTCGGCTATCTGCGGCTCGGCCAGCCGGCGACCGAACTGTCGGGCGGTGAAGCACAGCGCATCAAGCTCGCCAGCGAACTGCAACGCGCGCAGCGCCGCGGCACGGTCTATGTGCTCGACGAACCGACGACCGGCCTGCATCCCAAGGATGTCGACACGTTGATGCGGCAGTTGAGTGGGCTGGTGGATGCGGGCAGCACCGTGGTCGTCGTCGAACACGACATGCGCGTGGCTGCGGCCAGCGACTGGCTGATCGACATGGGACCGGGCGCGGGCGATGCCGGTGGGCACGTCGTGGCTGCAGGTGTGCCGTCGGATGTGGCGAAGTCGAAGCAGAGTCGGACGGCGCCGTTTCTCGCGCAGGCGCTCGGCAGCGCCTGATCGATGCATCTCTGTGGGAGCGCGCTTGCGCGCGACATTGGGCTCCATCAAAAGCCCCATCGCGCGCAAGTGCGCTCCCACAGGCAGGGATCCGGCATTGTCCCCGGATGGCCCGCGCGCATGGAGAACACCGCAGGCGCGACAGACGTGGGACTCTGCGCTAGCGTGAGCGCGCCGCAGATGCGGCGGGAGAATGACGATGACGGGATGGGTGCGGATGCGACGATATGGGCTCGCAGTGTTCTTGATGACCGCGTTCGCGACGACACAGGCGGCGACGCCGGATGCTGTCGGTACAGCGCCACGGGCGTCTGCGCATGCACCGGTACTGGCGATCCACGGCGGTGCCGGCATCGGCCCCGGTGATCTGGATGCTGCGGCTCTCGCCGAGGCGCGTGCGGCGCTGGAAGCCGCATTGCGTGCCGGCCATGCACGCCTGCAGGCAGGGGCGCCGGCGCTCGATGCGGTCACGGCTGCGATCACCGTGCTGGAAGATGCACCGAGCTTCAACGCCGGCCGCGGCGCGGTGTTCACCCACGACGGCCGCAACGAACTCGATGCGTCGGTGATGGATGGCGCGACCGGCCAAGCCGGTGCGATTGCCGGCGTCACCCGTGTGCGCAATCCGATCCTGCTGGCGCAGGCGGTGATGACCGCCTCGCCGCACGTGATGCTGGTCGGCGAGGGCGCCGAGGCATTCGCAAAGACGCAGGACATCGCGCTCGTCGATCCGGACTACTTTCGCACCGAGCGGCGTTGGCAGCAGCTGCAACACGCGCTCGACGTGGAGCGCAGCGCGACCGAGCGGCGCCGGCAGCGCCTGCAACGCGTGCTCGACGCAGAGCGCAGTGTGGACCCGCAGGTGTCTGTGCTGACCGGCGATGCGCGCCCGTACTTCGGCACCGTCGGTGCGGTCGCGCTCGATGCAGCGGGCAAGCTGGCAGCGGGCACGTCGACCGGCGGCATGACCAACAAGCGCTACGGCCGTGTCGGCGATGCGCCGATCATCGGCGCGGGGACCTGGGCCGACGTGCGCTGCGCGGTATCGGGCACCGGCTGGGGCGAGTACTACATCCGCAGCGCGGCGGCGCACGAGATCTGCGCGCGTGTGCGCTTGCGCGGCGACGACATCCGGGTCGCGGCCGACGCGGTGATCGACACCGAGATTCCGGCCGCCGGCGGCGATGGTGGCGCAATCGCGCTCGACGTGAACGGGCGTGTCGCGTTTCCGTTCAACACGCCGGGCATGTTTCGCGGCTGGATCGGCATCGACGGCGTGCCGCATGTCGCAGTGTTCCGCGAGGATGAGATCGCGTTGCCGGACGGGCGTTGATCAATCGGGCTGAGCGATCTGCCCCTTCCCCCGCCTGCGGGGGAAGGCTGGGATGGGGGCGAACGGCCCGCCTGTGATCGCAACGAATCTCGTGCGATGACACGCGCCTGATCAGCGTTCGCGTGCATCCGAGGGTTCGCCCCCACCCAACCCTCCCCCGACATACGGGGGAGGGCTTCAAGCGCGCATCACAAGCATCTTCGACGGAAGCACGCTGCTGATCAGCGACGTCCTTACCGCTCGTGCCGCCAGTTCACCGAACCACGGTTCTCCAGCGTGCTCGACTCGATCTCCAGGTCGAAGCCTGCGCGCAGCAGGTACTTCAGCGTCAGCACCTGGCCGGTGCCGAGCAGCGACACGCCGAAGCCGACATAGAGTTTCGGCGAGAGCTGCTTGCCGAAACCGAGCACGCTGCCGCCGAGTGCGCGCGACTGGCTGATGCCGGCATTGTCGAGGCCGATCTTGCTGCCGAGCTGGCCGGCCACCAGATTGCCGCCTGCGTTGAGCGCCGCCGCGGCGGCGTCGATCTGCTGGCCTTCGTCGCTGGTCAGGCTCGAAGCCGAACGGCCCAGCGCGAGATACGACAGCGCCTGCGACGGGTCGCTTGAGGGATCCGTCCACACGTTGACCTGGGGTGCCGACGCACGGCCGCTGACGTCGATGCCGGCGGTGATGTCCTCGGCGTCGATGCGGCGCTCGGCGCGCACGTCGAGCATCGGGTCCGACACCGGGCCGTTGTTGAAGATCAGGTTGCCGCGCGTGACCCGCAGCTCCTGCCCGTAAGCCTTGTAGCGGCCGTCGACCGCGAGGCGGCCGTTGCCGGTCATCTCGCGACCCGGCACCGCGCGCACGCGCAGCTCGCCTTTCATGCGGCCGTCGAAGCCGAAGCCGCGCAGGCCGACGTTGTCGCCGACGGTGAGGGTCAGATCGAGTTCCAGCGCCGACGCGCTGCTGTTCTCCTCAGGGTCGACCGGATCGAGCACGACCACGTCGGGCGACACCGACACGCCTTCGCTCAGGCGTTCGAGATCGAGCAACGCGACATCGACGAACACCTTGCCGGTGACGTTGAGCGGTTGCAGCGCGGTGTAGCGCACGGTGATGTCCGGGGACGCGATGATGTGCATGTCGCTGGTGTCGGCCACCAGCACGTCGGTGCCGCTGACGGTCAGCACGACCGGCGTGCCTTCGCCCTGCCAGCCGATGCCGCCGCCGATGTCCAGCGTGCCGGTGCCCGAGCGCACGCTGCCGGCGATGCGTGCGGTGCCGTCGGGCAGCGCGTCGAGGTTGATGTTGCCGTCTTCGAGTGCGATCGCCAGCGACGGAATCTCGGTCGAGAAATCCGCCAGGCGCGCCTGGCCACCGATCGTCGGCTGCGCACGCGTGCCACCGATCGTGACGTCGGCGGTGAGGCGGCCGCTCGGCTCGACGATGTCGGGCGAGAACAGTTCGACGAAGGTCAGGTCCTCGACGTTAGCGACCAGCGAACCCGACAGCGGCGCATACGCATCCCAGCCGTTGGTCACCTGCGCCTGCACCCGGCCCACCTCATTGAGCGTCGTCGACAGCGTCGCGCTGAGCCGGTTGGCGTCGAACTCGGCGTCGAGCACGAAGTTGTCGTAGGTCACCACGTCGTTGCGCGCGCGCTCGGAGGTGCGCACGCCGCCGCTGGCCGAGCGGATGTTCGCACTGCCGGCGAAGCCGTTGCCCACCGGGCGCGCACTGCCTTCGAGCGCGATTTCGCCACGCAGCACGAACGGACGGCCGCCGTCCTGCTCGGGCAGATACGGCGTGGCCAATGCGAGCGGCAGGCCCGTGCCGGTGATCGACACGCCCTGGCGTGGCCAGTCGGCGCTCGCGCACAGCGATCCGCCGCCGCTGGAGGCGAAGCAGCTCTCGGTCAGCGTGTAGCGCGTGCCGATCTGCTGGAACTGCGCCGGCGACTGCAGCGCCCAGCTCGCGCCGGTGGCCGGCGCGAGGCGCAGGGTTGCGAGCGTGCCCTGCCAGTTGCCGTTGCGGCTTTCCGCGTTGCCGGACAGATCGACCGTGCCGATTTCGCCACGCGCGCCGGCCTCGAGCTGGAGTTTCTCGATTGCACCACGCGCCGCGAGACGCACTTCGTCGAGCGCGATGCCGGCCTCGACGCCGGTGGCGATGACGTCGAGCGAACCGGTATCGCCGCGCCACGGCAGCGTGCCCTGGATGCGCGCGCTGGCGGCCGCGTAATCGCCGTAACGCAACGCACTGCCGGTGAGATCGGCGGCGATGTCGGGCGCGGTGCGCGCGCCGGTCACGCGCACGGTGCCGCGCATGACGCCGCCGGTGTCGGGCAGGAAATCGGCGAGCTGCAACGGCGCTAGCGTCGCGTCGATATCGAGGCGATCGGTCACGGTCGCGGTCGCGTCGACACGGCTGTCGCCGAGCGACAGCGCGACTTTGCCTTCGAAATCGGTGCGGCCGGTCTCGCCGGCAGCGGTGGCCGGGCCATGCATCGCGAACGTCGCGCGGCCATCAAGCCGGCGACCGCGCAGCGTGCCGCTGAGATCGCTGGCGTCGACCGCGACTTCCAGGCCACCGTCGTCACGGGTGTTGCCGGTCGTGGCGAACGTGCCATTGACCGCACCCTTCCAGTCGCGGGCGAAATAGCCGGGATCGAAACCGGCCAGTTTTGCGTCGAGATCCCACTGCAGCGCCGGCGCCCACGCGACTTCGCCGCTGGCGTCGAGCGTGCCGGTCGGCATCGTCACGCGCGCGGTCTGCAGGCGCATGCGCTCCGCATCGCCACGGCCGTCGAAGTCCAGGTCCGCGCGCAGCCCGTCGCGCTCCACGGTGACCTTGCCGATCGCCGCCCACGCAGTGGTGCTGCCGGCGATGCCGAGATCGGCATCCGCGGTGATCGGCGGCGCGGGCTCGGGGCTTTGCGGATCGGCGCCGAACTGCAGGCCACGCGCGTTCGTCGCGAAGCGGAAACGCACGTCGCCCGGCTCGGTGACATCGGCAAAGCCGCGCAGCGTGACCCGGCCTTCGAAGATGTCGACGACCAACGGGTCGAGATCCAGCCTCTGGTCTTCCAGCTTGACCTTCGAGGGCTGCAGCACGACGCGGACCGGATCCGCATCGGATTCGCCGTACGTCGCGTTGCCCTGCAGCTCCGCGGCGCCGCCCTGGCCATCGGCGCGGATGTCGAACGCCAGCGGCGTGCCGGGTTCGCCGCTGCCCATCAGCAGCGCGGGATCGAGCCGCGTGGTGTCGGCGCGCAGTGCCCAGCCCGGATTCTCGCGGCCGCGCAGGGTCAGCACGGCCTTCAGGGGTTCGGGCGCATGACCGATCACGGCGATGTCCAGACGCGACAGGTCGCCACGTGCGACCAGACCGATGCGCGGACGCGTGCGCGCCGGCGGCGCGGGCATCAGCGCGCTGGCGGTGACGTCCATGCGGTAGTCGTCGTCGGGTGCGTAGACACCGTGTGCGGTGAACAGGCCGCGGTCGCTGTCGATGACGACGTTGACGAGATTGAGTTCGCCCTGCTGCGCGTCCAGGCCACCGCGCACGCTGCGGATGTCGATCAGCGACTCACCCGCCTGTTCGACGCGGAACCCGTCGATACGGATCGCGTCGGCCTGCAGCGACAGCGGCAGGTCGATGCGGGGCAGTGAATCGGGCCAGCGCGGCAGTTCGAACGGCGTATCGACCGACGGCGGCATCGACAGCACGGCGTTGTCGATGTCGAGCACGTCCAGACGCAGGCGACGGCCGATCAGCGGCATTACCGCCGGATCCACCGTCACGCGCTCGGCCTCGAACACCAGCACCCGCGGTTCGTCGCATTCGCCGTAGGGCACCGGCTGTTCTTCGACATCCGGGCAGCTGCGCTGCACGTAGCGCACGTCGACCATCGTCAACGGGCCGGAGGCCGGGCCTTCGGCCGCGCGCCAGGTCAGTTCGGTGCCCGCGGGCAGACGCGAGGCGACCTGGTTGAGCAGGAAATCGCGGCCGCCGAACGTCGTCAGCAGCCACCACACGACGATGATCAGCAACACGATCAGCGCGGCAATACCGATCGCACTGCGGAGCGCGAGCTTGCGCGCCCGGGCGCGGCGGCGCGCGCGCAGTTCGGCGATGCGCGCCTCGCGCTCTTCGGGGGTCAGATCGTTGGGCAGGCGGTGACGACCGAACACCATCTCAGAACTCCGCGCCGATCGAGAGGCCGATCGTGAAGGACGAATCGGGATTGTCGAGACCGCGTGCGATGTCGAACTTCAGCGGACCCACCGGCGACTTGTAGCGCACCCCGATGCCCACACCCGTGCGCCATTCCGGCGACGTGCCGTCGAAGGCGTCGCCGCTGTCGACGAACACCGCCGCGCCGATGGTATCGGTGAAGTAGCGCTCGAACTCGACACTTGCCGTGACCACGTTCTTGGCGCCCAGTGCGTAGGCGCGGCGGTCGTCGGTGGCCGGCAGGCGCGGGCCGACTTCGCGCCAGTCATAACCGCGGATGCTGCGGTCGCCGCCGGCGTAGAAGCGCAGGCTCGGCGGCATGCCCACCAGTGTGTTGGTGAAGGTATGGCCGAGTTCGCCGCGCACGATCAGGCGGTTGGATTCGCCGATACCGCGGAACCAGCTCGCGCGCGCATGGATCTGCGAGAACGTCGCATCCGAACCGGCACCCTCGACGCCACCACGCAGCATCACCGATCCGCCGATCCCCTCGGTGGGGAACAGGCGGTCGTCCACGTCGATGTACTCGGCACGCAGCGAGGGATAGGCGAACGTGGCGTAGCGGTACTGGACGCCGCTGAAGTCGGTCTCGCCGTTCGGAGTATCCGGGTCTTCCTCCGGCGCGTATCCCCAGCGTTCGCGCAGCACGTGGAACGAGGCGATGAGGTTGAGGAACTCGTTGTATTGGCCGTTGCGGCTGCCGACCAGTTCCACGCGCCGGCTGTCGATGTAGTCGGTCTGTTCGTCGGCGAACTGCAGGCTGGCGGTGTACCAGCCGTCGAACCAGGCGAATGCCGGGATGCGGTACTGCACGGTCGCAGTCTTGCGACGCTGCGCGTAATCGATCTGCGCCAGCGCCTTGTGGCCGCGCATGTTGACGTAGCGTCGCTCGACGCCGAGCCGGATGCCGGCGCCGCTGTCGGTGCCGTAGCTCAGGCCCGAGGTGTAGATGCTGCGCTTGGCGGGGGTCAGCGTGACCTTGAGCGGCACCTCGCGGTTCTCGTTGGCCTGGTCGACCTGCGGTTCGATGTCGATGTTGGAGAAATAGTCGAGCCGTCCCAGCGACGAACGCAGCCGGTCGATGCGGCCCTGGTGGTAGTAGCTGCCTTCGTCCCAGTAGACCAGGCCCTCGATCAGCGAGTCGTTGATGATCTGCTCGGGCGTCTGCTCGAATGTCGTCGGGCCCATGTTGAATCGGTCGCCGCTGTTCCAGACCAGGTCGATGTCGGCCGCGAGATCGGCACGCGTCACTTCCACCCGGCGCGATGCGAACTCGGCGTCGAAATAGCCGCGCTCGGCCAGGCGCCGGCTCAGGCGCGTGCGGCTCGCCTCGTAATCCGGATGGCTGAATACCGCACCTTCGCTCGGCACGAAACCGGCGATATCGCGGGCCAGATACCGGTCCTGGCCACCTTCGCCGATGATCGCGATGTCGCTGTTGCGCACGCGCACCGGCTGGCCGGGATCGACGACCAGACGCACCGAGAGCGCACCGTCCTCGCGGCTGCGCTGCACATCGATCGTGGGGGAGTAGTAGCCGAACGGTTCGAGCGCCTTGCGGGTCTCGCGCTCGGCCTCGCGCAGCAGATAGCCCATGCGCCGGCCGGAGATGTCGCGACCGATGGCGTCCTGCAATCCGAGCGAGACGCGGACGTTCTCGGTCATCTCCTCGTCGAGACCGACGATCTCGACGCGTTCGACACGCGCAGCGTGCGCCGCGGCCGACGAGACGAAGAGGAGGGCGGCGGCAAGACACACATGAACGCGAGGCATCGCGCGAGGATACCGGAGGGGCGTCAAGAGACGATTAACGGGCAAGCCGCGAATATCCCGTGGGAGCGCGCTTGCGCGCGATTGACACGGTGCAAAAGCCCCATCGCGCGCAAGCGCGCTCCCACGACGGGCCCTGTCAGTTCGACAGATGCTCGATCGCAGCCACGCTGCCCAGGTGTCCGGACAGGCGCTTGAGCAGTGCAAGACGGTTGGCGCGCAGCGCGGCATCGTCGGCATTGACCATCACGCTGTCGAAGAACGCATCGACCTGCGGCCGAAGGCGCGCCAGATGCGTCAGCACCGAGACGTAATCGCCATGCGCGAGCGCGTGCCCCGTCTCGCCGTGAACCGCTTCCACGGCTTCCGCCAGCGCGGCTTCGGCCGGCTCGCGCAGCAGCGCGGGATCGACTTCGCCCGGAATCGCGATGTCCGCCTTGCGCAGGATGTTGCGGATGCGCTTGTCGGCGGCGGCCAGTGCGTCGGCTTCGGGCAATGCGGCGAAGGTGCCGATGGCATCGATGCGGCGGTCGAGGTCGTAGAGCGACTTCGGTTGCAGCGCGGCGACGGCGTTGAACTGCTGCACCGTCACGCCCTTGTCGGCGTAGTAGCCCTTCAGGCGGTCGAGGATGAAGTCGTAGAGATCGAGCCGGAGTGTCTCAGTGTTGCGATCCGCATGCGGCTGGACGGCAGCCGGAAGTTCAACGACTGCTTTGTCGATCAGCTTCGTTAGATCGAGGTCGAACCCACTCTCGATCAACGTCCGCGCCAGGCCCAGCGCATTCCGCCGCAGCGCGAACGCATCCTTGTTGCCGGTCGGCTTCAGGCCCGCAGCGAATCCACCCGCGAGGGTATCGAGACGTTCGGCGATCGCCAGCACCTTGCCCAGCGGTGACAGGGCGATGTCGTCGCCGGCGAAACGCGGCTGCCAGGCTTCGTCGAGTGCGTTCGCCAGTGACGCGCGATCGTCGTCGGACAGGCCGGCCAGTGCCGAATCCTGCTTCGCGTAATAGCGGCCGGCGATGCCCTGCAGTTCCGGGAACTCGTTGACCATGCGTGACTGCAGATCGGCCTTCGACAGCAGCGCTGCCTGCTTCGCGAGTGCGGCATCCACACCGACCTGCGGCGCGATCACTTCGGCCAGCGCAGCGACGCGCACGGTCTTGTCGGCAACGCTGCCGAGCTTGGCCTGGTAGGTCACGGTCTTCAGACCGTCGTTCATTGCCGACAGGCCCTGCTTGAGATCCTCGTCGAAGAAGAACTTGGCGTCGGCGAAGCGCGGACGGATCACGCGCTCGTAGCCCTTGGAGACCTCGGCTTCGTTCTTGGACACGACGTTGGCGATGCCGATGAAGTGCTCGGTGAGCCTGCCATCACGCAGCACCGGGAAGAACTTCTGGTTCGCTTCCATCGTCGCGATCAGCGCTTCCTGCGGCACGGCGAGGAACTCGGCCTCGAAGGCGCAGGGCACCGCCTTGGGCCATTCGACCAGGCATACGACCTGTTCGAGATTGTCGGCCTCGATGCGTGCATCGCCACCGACTGCGTGTGCAGCCTCTTCGACTTCACGCACGATCTCGGCGCGGCGCGCATCGGCATCGACGATGACCTTCGCATCGCGCATCGCCTCGACGTAATCGCCCGGCGCTCCGATCTCGACCGCGGCGTCGTGCATGAAGCGATGGCCGCGACTGGTGCGACCGCTGCGCACGCCGAACAGTTCGGCATCGACGACCGTCGTGCCGTGCAGCATCACCAGCCAATGCACCGGCCGCGCGAATGCGTAGGTGTGGGCGCCCCAGCGCATCGGCTTGGGAATCGGCATCGCCGCGATCGCTTCGCGCAGCACGTCCGGCATCAGCGCCGCCGTCGCCGCGCCCGGTGTCACTGCGCGATGTACGAAACGCTCGCCCTTGGCATCGCTGGTCTTCGCAAGTTGAGTCCAGTCGATACCGGCCTTCGCCGCGAAGCCCTGCAACGCCTTCGTCGGCTGGCCGTCGGCATCCAGCGCGATGCTGAGATAAGGCCCCAGCACTTCCGAACGCTGCTCGGGTTGCTCGCTCGCGACACCCGGCAGCAGCACCGCGAGACGACGCGGTGTGTACAGCGGCTTCGCGCCTGCGCGCGTCACGGCGACGCCGCGCTTGTCCAGCGCCGCGATCACGCCGTCGAAGAACGCCTGCGCCAGGCCGGGCAGCGCCTTGACCGGGAGTTCTTCGGTGCCGAGTTCGATGAGGAGGGGGTGCATGTCAGTCATGGCGATTCGATCCAGAAGAAATTCCCTTCTCCTTCTGGGAGAAGGTGGCGCGCAGCGCCGGATGAGGGCGGGGCTTTCGAGGGCAATGCGCCAGAAGCGCCCTCACCCCAACCCCTCTCCCGCACGCGGGCGAGGGGCTCAAGCAGATTCAGCGAGGCGCTTCAGCCCCGGAAATCCCATCGCTTCGCGCTGCGCGTAATAGGCCCTGGCGACGCCCTGCGCCAGCGTGCGCACGCGCAGGATGTAGCGCTGGCGTTCGGTCACGCTGATCGCGCGGCGCGCATCGAGCAGGTTGAAGCTGTGGCTGGCCTTGGTGACCTGCTCGTAGGCAGGCAGCGGCAGGCCCAGCTCGACCAGCTTCAACGCCTCGGCCTCGCATTCGTCGAAGCGGCGGAACAGGACTTCGACATTGGCGTGCTCGAAGTTGTAGGCGCTCTGCTCGACTTCGTTCTGGTGGTAGACGTCGCCGTAGGTCACCGGCGTGCCATCGGGGCCGTGCGTCCACACCAGGTCGTAGACGTTGTCGCAGTTCTGCAGATACATGCACAGGCGCTCGAGACCATAGGTGATCTCGCCGAGCACCGGCTTGCACTCGATGCCGCCGGCCTGCTGGAAATAGGTGAACTGCGTGACTTCCATCCCGTTGAGCCAGACTTCCCAGCCCAGACCCCAGGCGCCGAGCGTCGGCGATTCCCAGTTGTCCTCGACCAGGCGCAGGTCGTGCACCTGCGGATCGATGCCGAGCGCCTTCAACGAGTCGAAATACAGCTCGACGATGTTGTCCGGGTTCGGCTTCATCGCCACCTGGTACTGGTAGTAGCGCTGCAGACGGTTCGGGTTATCGCCGTAGCGGCCGTCGGTGGGGCGGCGGCTCGGCTGCACGTAGGCCGCGTTCCACGGCTCGGGGCCGAGCGCGCGCAGGAACGTCGCCGGATGGAAGGTGCCCGCGCCGACCTCGAGGTCCAGCGGCTGGATCAGCACACAGCCCTGTCTGGCCCAGTAGGCGTTGAGCGTGAGGATCAGCTCCTGGAACGTCGGTCCGGTCATTACGAAAATCGCGTCTGCGGCGGCGCGCTAGTATAGCGGGCCGCATCGAAGCGCCCGACGCACCGTGCGCCCTGGAGGACCCGGCTTGAACGATCCGCGCCCGCCGCAGCATTCGACCGGCACCCGTGCGCCCGCCGTCTTCGGTGGCCGTCTGCCGCCGGGTCGCCTGACCCTCGAACCCGTGATCGACGCGCTGCTGGCCGATGGCCTGCTGACGCCGGCCGACGCCGACCGCGCACGCGTGGGCGGTCGCAATACGCGTGCGCTCGACACCGTGCACCCGCTGGTGCTGCTGGCCAATCTCAAGCTGTCGTCGGCGCGCCGGCCCGGCACTGAACTGGGTCTCGAAGCGCTGACCGAATGGCTGGCGCAGGCCACCGGCCACACCTATCTGCGCATCGATCCGACGAAGATCGCCGTCGGCGACGTCACCGATCTGTTCTCGCACGCCTACGCCAGGCGCCACCGCATCCTGCCGGTCGAGGTCACACCCGATCGTGCGCGCATCGCCACCAGCGAGCCGTTGGCGCTGGACTGGCTGACCGACATCCAGCGCCTGCTGCGGCGCGAGATCGATCTGGTCATCGCCAATCCGCTGGACCTGCACCGCTACACGATGGAGTTCTTCGGCGTCACGCGCTCGATCCGTGGCGCCAAGGACGGACGCGAGACCGGCAGCAATGCGCCGACATTCGAACAACTGGTCGAGCTGGGCCGCTCGGGCGACGTCAACGCCGACGACCATCACATCGTCCACATCGTCGACTGGCTGCTGCAGTACGCCTACGAGCAGCGCGCCTCCGATATCCACCTCGAACCGCGCCGCGACGTGGGCCGTGTGCGTTTCCGCATCGACGGCGTGCTGCACAAGGTCTTCGAGATGCCACCGCCGGTGATGACGGCCGCGGTCAGCCGCATCAAGGTGCTGGGCCGCATGGATCTCGCCGAGCGCCGGCGTCCGCAGGACGGCCGCATCAAGACACGCTCACCCGGCGGGCGCGAGGTGGAGATGCGTCTGTCGACGATGCCGACCGCGTTCGGCGAGAAGGTCGTCATGCGCATCTTCGACCCCGACACCGCGTTCAAGCCGATCGAACACCTCGGCTTCGATGCCGGCGAGGCGGCAGTGTGGAATGATCTCGTGGCGCGTCCGCACGGCATCGTGCTGGTCACCGGCCCGACCGGCTCCGGCAAGACGACGACGCTGTATTCGACGCTGAAGAAGCTGGCGTCCGACGACGTCAACGTCTGCACCGTCGAGGACCCGATCGAAATGGTCTCGGTCGAGCTCAACCAGATGCAGGTGCACAACGCGATCGACCTGACGTTTGCGCAGGGCGTGCGCACGCTGCTGCGCCAGGACCCCGACATCATCATGATCGGCGAGATCCGCGACCTCGACACCGCGCAGATGGCGGTGCAGGCCTCGCTGACCGGTCACCTGGTGCTGTCGACGCTGCACACCAACGACGCGCCGTCGGCGATCACGCGCCTGCTCGATCTCGGCCTGCCGCATTACCTGATCGCCTCCACGCTCAACGGCGTGCTCGCCCAGCGACTGGTGCGCACGCTGTGCCGGCACTGCAAGCAGTCGCAACCGGTCGACCCCGAAGGCTGGCGCGCGCTGCTCGGCCCGGGCAGCGACGTGCCGCCGCCGGAGACCGCCTGCGGACCGGTCGGGTGTCTGGAATGTCGCAACACCGGTTACTTCGGCCGCGTCGGCATCTACGAACTGATGCCGGTGACCTCTGCGCTGCGCGCGAAGATCCAGCCGGACATGGCCTTGTCCGGCTTCAGCCAGACCGCCATCGGCGAAGGCCTGCGCACGCTGCGCATGGCCGGCGCCGAAAAGATCGCCCAGGGCGTGACCACGGTGGAAGAGGTGATGGCGGTGCTGCCGCCGCGGGAGTAGGGGGTTCGTGCCTCCTGACTTGTGAGGCGTGCGTCGGTGCGAGCGCGGTACGCGACGTACAGGGCACCTCTCCCTTCGGGAGAGGTCGACGCGCAAAGCGCGTCGGGTGAGGGCAGAGGGTGGTCGAGGCGCGATTCCACACAAGCGCCCACCCGTCCCGATCCGCTACGCTGCGCCGTCTTCCCGTTCCGGCTGCCCCTCGATGTCGTCCGACTGCCGCTTCCTGATCGTCGAAACCGGCCAGCCCGTGCCGTCGATGCGCCGCTATGGCGGTTTTTCGCACTGGATCCGCGTCGCGGCCGGTCTGTCGGAGCGCGACGCGGTGGTGGTCGATGTCGAACACGGCGCCGAGCTGCCCGGCGCGGACGATTTCTCCGGCGTCATCGTCACCGGCTCCGGCGCGATGGTCACCGACCGCGCCGACTGGAGCGAACGCAGCGCTGCATGGCTGCGCGACGCCGCGCACGCCGGCGTCCCGGTCTTCGGCATCTGCTACGGCCACCAGTTGATCGCGCATGCGCTTGGCGGCGAAGTCGGCCCCAACCCACGCGGTCGCGAGATGGGCACGTTCGACATCGAAACGGACGGCGCTGCATCCGACGATCCGCTGTTCGCCGCCGCCGGCCCGCGGTTCCTCGCCCAGACCACGCACCTGCAAAGTGTCCTGCGCCTGCCCGAAGGCGCGACCCTGCTCGCCCATTCCGCGCTCGAACCGCACCACGCCTTCCGCTGGGGCGAGCGCGTGTGGGGCGTGCAGTTCCACCCGGAGTTCAGCGCCACCCACATGCGCGGCTACATCCGCGCGCGCTCGGGGCCGCTGTACCAGGAAGGCCTCGACCCCGTCGCGCTGGTCGCGGGCGTGCGGGCAGCGCCCGAGGCGCGGGCGGTGTTGCAGCGATTCGTGAGGTTGGCGGGCGCGCTGTCGCGCGACTGATTCTTCCGGTTCCGTCATGCCCGCGCAGGCGGGGCTTTCAACGGACGCATGTCCGGTAGTCCATGGACGATGGTCTGCTTTGGCTCTGAGGTGTTGCTGCTCTGCTGTTGCTGCTCTGCTGTTGCTGTTGGCCGTTGCCGTTGCTCCGCTCTTGCTTTCGCCGTTGACTTCAATCGAGCCGTAAAGCGAGCCGAGCATCGCAGGGCGGCGGGGTCGAAGAGCAGCCCATGTCTGAGCGC
>JBQEAV010000002.1:252990-286580 GCA_052108555.1 Luteimonas sp. | reverse complement strand
GTGCGAGTCCCTTTTGGATGGACCCAAAAGGAACCAAAAGGTCCCTTCGCCGGACGCGATCCGCCGCGATACAGCCGCGGCGGTCCCCTGCGCTTCTCGGTCGACGGGGCACGCAGCCCAAACTCGCTGCGCTCAGACATGGGCTGCTCTTCGACCCCGCCGCCCTGCGATGCTCGGCTCGCTCTACGGCTCGACTCAGATCAAAGGCGTAAAGCCAAGGCGAAAGCCACGGCCACGGCCAAAGACAAAGCCGAAACCAAAGCCGAAGTTGAAAAGCAGGAGCGAGCGTCAGAGCTTCGCCGGCGCCAGCAGGTCCGCGTAATGCCGCGCAGCCACGTCGGGATGCGAGCGCAAGCGTCCTTTGAGCGTGTTCTGGCCGACCTGATGGAACAGCGGATTCTGCGGGTCGCGGGTGTAGCCGCTGGCTTCGCGGGCGAGGTCGGGCGGCAGCGTCAGCGCAGGCACGGTCGCATCGAGGCGCGCGCCGAGGAAGAATGCGGCGGAGAGGCGTTCGACGCCGGGCGGCGGGCTGCTGACGCGATGCACGGCGGCTTTCAGATAGCCGTCCGACGCCAGCTCCAGCAGTTCGCCGATGTTGACGATGTAGGTACCGGACCGCGGTGTGGCATCGATGACCTGGCCGTCGTCGAGCTCGACCTGCAGGCCGCCGATGCCGTCCTGCAGGATCAGCGTCAGCAGTTCGCTGTCCTTGTGCGCGCCCACGCCCTGTTCGCGGTCCACCCGATCCCGGCCGGGATAGCGGATCAGCTTCATCAACTGGTAGGGATGGTCGCGATAGATCGGGGCGAACACGTCGCGTGGCTGGCCAAGGGCTTCGGCGCAGGCCTGCAGCAGGCGCAGCAGCACATCGGTCACCGCATCCTGCCAGGCCAGCACCACCGGACGGAATTCGGGCAGCGCCGCGGGCCACTGGTTGGGGCCCTGCAGGCGGGTCCACGCGGGGACGTCGGGCCCCTGCGGAACCGCTTCGCGTTCGGCGCCGAGATCGATCTGCTCGCGCCAGTCGGCCTTGCCGCGTGTCAGCTCGGCGCCGACCTGGTTGTAGCCGCGGAAGTGCGGGGACTGGACCATTGCAATCGCCTGCTTGTCCGCGTCGGGCAGCGCGAACAGGGCCCGCGCCTGCTGCAGCAGTGCGGCATCGAGCTCGGGCGGCACGCCGTGGTGCCCGACGTAGAAGAACCCGACCTCGCGTGCGCCCTGGCGGAGTGCCTGCAGGGCGGCCGCGCGGTCGCCGGGGTTGCCGGCTTCGAGTTGCGACAGGTCGATCAGCGGCAGCTGCCGGTATGCGGTGGACATGGTCCTATCCTCGGGGACAGACGCACTGGAAATCGGAGTGGAGCGACCCGCACCCGACCGTGCCGGCGTGCGTTTCGACGATGAAAAAAGGAGACCGGGTGGTCTCCTTTTTCCGTCCGTCCGGGGTCGCGCCGTCAGTACTTCGGTACGCCGCCATCCACGCTGTCGCTCCAGGCATCGATGCCGCCGGCGACGTTGTAGACGTGCGTGAACCCCTGGTTGCGGAAATGCTCGGCCGCCTGCTGGCTGCGACCGCCGTGGTGGCACAGGAACGCGAGCGGGGTGTCCTTGGGCAACTGCTGCAGGCGGGTGATCGCGTCGCCGTCGAGCACCTCGAACGGACGCGCGACGCTGGCGGTGGCGCGTTCGTCCGGCGGGCGCACATCGACGAGCGTCAGCGTGCCGGCGGCGAGCCGGTCGTTGGCGTCGGCCGGGCTGATGTCCTGCACTGGCTTGGGCGCGTTCGGGTTGTCGATGACCAGACCACGGCCGCGGATGTCATCGGCGAAGTCGATCGTCATGCCCTCGGCGCGGCGTGCGCCGGCGAGGTCGAACTGCACGTCGATGCCGTCGGCCTGGGCGATGATCGCCGAGGCGCTGCGCGGCGCGAGCTGCAGGCGGGTGCGGAAGTTGCCGTCGATGTCGACCTGCAGCACGTAATCGCCACCGGCATCGCCGACCGCCTTGGCGATCATCTCGCGCGCGGCCGGGGTGATCGAGATCGACGGCGGCGTGCGGTCCGGCGGGGCCACGCCGAACAGGCCGTGCAACTCACCGCTGCCGACCATCTGCTCGATGATGTCGCTGCCGCCGACGAGCTCGCCGTCGACGTAGAGCTGCGGAATCGTCGGCCAGTCGCCGTAGGCCTTGATGCCTTCGCGGATCTCGCCGTCCTCGAGCACGTTGACGGTCGCGTAGTCGATGCCCACCGCTTCCAGTGCGGAGATCGCCTTGGCGGAGAAGCCGCATTGCGGGGTCGTCGGCGAGCCCTTCATGAACAGCACGGCACGGTTGCCCTGCAGCAGGGTTTCGATGCGGGTGCGGAGAGCGGGGTCGAGGGACATGGCATGGATCCGGTGTGCGTGAACGATCCACATGGTACCGCGGGGGCCTTGATGCAAGCCCGCAATGGCCGGCCTCGCGCCCGGAACGCCGCGTTGCGCGGCGGTGCCGATGGCATCATGCGCGCCATGTCCGTGCACCGCCCGCCCCGTCGTCCGCAGCTGTGGCTGCCGCTGCTGATCGCCTCCCAGTTGCTGATCGCGCTGGTCTGGTGGCAGTTGGGCTGGGTGATCGGACTGCCGCTGCTGCTGTTCAGCCACGCAGTCTGCCTGTGGGGCGTGCTCGCGCCGGCGTCGCGGCTGTACGGCCCGGTGCTGACCCGGTTGCCGGGCGAGGGCGTCTGGCTGACGATCGACGACGGTCCTTCCGACGACACCCGCGCGCTGCTCGATCTGCTCGATGCGCACGATGCGAAGGCGACATTCTTCCTCGTCGGCGATCGCGCTGCCGCGCGGCCGGACCTCGTCCGCGAGATCGCCGCGCGCGGCCATGGCATCGGCAACCACAGCCAGACCCATCCGCAGGCGATGTTCTGGGCGCTGGGACCGGCGCGGATGCGGCGCGAGATTCTGGAATGCCAGCGCACGTTGACCGGTATCAGCGGACAAGCGCCGATGCGGTTCCGCTCGGTGGTCGGTCACACCAATCCGTTCGTGCATGCGTCGCTGCGCGATGCAGGCCTAGCGCGTGTCGGCTGGAGTGCGCGTGGATTCGATGCGGTGAAAACGGATGTGGAGAGCGTGGTCGCGCGGATCGATGCCGACCTCGCGCCCGGCGCGATCGTGCTGCTGCACGAAGGCGCGGCGCACGGCCGCAATATCGCGATGGTCGAAGGCGTGCTCGCGCGGATGCGGGCGAAGGGATTGCGGGCGGTGTTGCCGGACCAGCCGGCCTGACGGTCCGCTGACGTCACCTGCCACGGGCGACGCGCTTTGGCGCTCGGCCATCCTGCGAACGCCGGATGCCCACCCTCCCTTGAAACCTCGTGGGAGCGCGCTTGCGCGCGACGAGGCTGTCCATGTGCAGCCAATCGCGCGCAAGCGCGCTCCCACGGGAAAGCAGCGCTGCACATCAATGCACGCGAGCTGGTGCGCGACGGGCCGCCGCGCATCATCAATCGCGACAGCGAAGTGCGGTACCCATCGATCAGGTGCCGGGGCGTTTTCTTACCGCGTGCAGCAGGCCGCCTTGCTCGGTTACGCGCGCGTGCCGACGATCAACCAGTTGTTGAACGGCGTATCGCCATAGAGCGGGCGCAGCGTCGTTTGCAGGCCGGCGCCTTCGAGTTGGCTGCGCAGGCCGTCGGCGGTCGGATAGCTCTTCGCGCGCTCCTGCATCCAGCCGGCGAAGTTGGCGAGGCGGTCGGTGATGCGCGAGGTGCGGCTGCGCGAGGTCTCATCCGCGAGGCCGCTGCGGATCACCAGGCGCGCGCCCGGCACCAGCATCGCGATGACGTTGCCCAGCAGTTCGCGCTGGCGTTCGGGCGACAGGTACTGCAGCACGTCGAGGATCGTCACGCTGCCCTGGTGCGCCGGCAGGCCGATGCCGAGATCGAGCACGTCGAGCTGCACGTCGGCGAGCCCGGCACGCGCGGCGACTTCGCGGCCGCGACGGATCTTCGCCGCGTCGATGTCGACGCCGGTAAACGGCAGCGCCTGACCATCGGCGCGCAGCGCATGCGCGAGCAGGCCGAGTCCGCAGCCCAGGTCGAGCACCGGCGCGGTCGTCGGACGCAGTGCCTGCAACACGCCCGGATACAGCGGATCGGTGCGCAGCTTGGTCAGCGTGTAGTAGTAGTCGTAGCGGTTACCCAGCGCGTGCTTCGGCAGGAATGCGCGCGCGATGTTGCGGGCGTCCTCGCGCGGGAACGGTTCCGTCGAAAGCGGTGCGTCGGCGAGCGGCGTGGTGTCGGAAGTGGTCGCAGTCATGCCCGCGACAATAATCCGCGCGCGACCGGCAAGGCCAGCCGCATCCACTGGGTATGCAGTGCGGCTGAAGGATGCAGCCCGTCGTCGGCGAGCATCTCCGCCTCGCCGCCCTGTGCACGACTGATCGGCGCGATGTCGACGAAGGTGACGCCGCGCGCGGCGCAGATCGCTGCAGCGGTCGCGTTGTAGGCGTCGAGTTCGCGCGCGATTGCGGCGACGTCGCGCCCCGAATGCGCGCCGAACGGGGTCACGCCCCAGTCCGGAATCGCGAGCACGAAGACGCGCGCTGCATCGCCACCGGCAAAGCCGATCGCGCGCTCGAGCAGCGCCGAGAACGCCGGTCCGTACGACGCCACATCGCGGCCGCGGTACTGGTCGTTGACCCCGATCAGCAGGCTCACCAGATCGAAGGGGCCGACTGGTGCCGCGGCATCGATCGCCGTGTCGAGTTCGTCGGTCGTCCAGCCGGTGGTGGCGATGACCTCGGGCGCGTCGAGCGCGATGCCTTCGCTGCGCAGAGTATCGGCCAACTGCAGCGGCCAGCGGTCCTGCGCGGCGATGCCCTCACCGATCGTGTAGCTGTCGCCGAGCGCGAGATAGCGGCGCGGCGCGGTCATCCGGCGACGCGGGCCTGGCGCTTGGCCAGCGGCACGACCTTGCGGGCGTCGGTGATCTGCCGTTCCAGCACGCGATGGATGCGCGCGAAGACCTCGCGCAGCTGTGCGGGTTCGGGTAGCAGCGTGACTCGGAAATGGTTGCGGTAGGGCACGTTGAAGCTGTTGCCCGGCACCACCAGCACGCCCTCGGCTTCCATCAGTTCCAGTGCGAATGCGTGGTCGTCGAAGCCCTCGCTGAATTCCTCGGCGATGCCGGGGAAGGCGTACAGCGCACCGGCCGGCGCGACGAGTCGCAGATACGGGCTCGCGTCACAGGCCTCGACCACCGCGCGGCGCGCTTCGTGCAGACGGCCACCGGGCGCACACAGCGCGCTGATCGTGTCGATGCCGGTCAGCGCGGCTTCGATCGCGAACTGGCCGGGCACGTTGGCGCACAGGCGCAGCGCACCGAGCAGGTCCATCGCGTTGCGGAAGTCGCGGCTGCGCGCCTCGTTGCCCGACAGTACCGCCCAGCCCACGCGCCAGCCGCAGGCGCGGTGCACCTTCGACAGCCCGCCGAACGACACGCAGGGTACGTCGCCGGCGATCGGCGCGATCGGCTCGAACGGCGCGTCGTCGTAGGTGATGCCGTCGTAGATTTCGTCGCACAGCAGCAGCAGGTCGTGTTTGGTGGCAATCGCGACGATGCGCTCGAGCAGCGCACGCGGGTACACCGCGCCGGTCGGATTGTTCGGATTGATCAGCACGATCGCGCGCGTACGGGGCGACACCAGCGCTTCGAGTGCATCGGGATCGGGCAGGAAGCCGTTGCCTGCCTTGCACTGGTAGAACACCGGCCGACCGTCGTTGAGGATCGTCGCCGCCGACCACAGCGGATAGTCGGGCGAGGGCACCAGCACTTCGTCGCCGGGATTGAGCAGCGCACGCAGTGAGATATCGATCAGTTCGCTGACGCCGTTGCCGACGAACACGCGCTCGGCCGACACGTCCTGGGTGCCGCGCGCGGCATGGAAAGCGGCGATCGTCTCGCGCGCAGCCGGCAGGCCCTGCTGATGCGTGTACGGATCGGTGTCGTGGATGCGTTCGGCGATCGCGCGCTGCAGATGATCCGGTGCGCGGAACCCGAACGCGCCGGGGTTGCCGATGTTGAGCTTGATCAGCGTGCGGCCCTGACCTTCGAGCTCCCGCGCTCGCCGCGCGAGCTCGCCACGGATTTCGTAACGGACTTCGGTCAGGCGTTCACGGGTCTTGAGGTTGGCCATGGGGGTAAGAGTTGGGGTTCGGGGTGACCGAGGTTCGGGGGTGAGCTGCAGCGGCAAAGCCTAGCGGAAACCCGCAGCGTTCGCCGGTGCCCGGCGCTTGCGACCCGGGAACGGATCAACCCGGGTGCGCCGCCGCGCACGGCGGTATCCGGACCGGCGTATTCACAACGGTCTCGTCGAGTACCGTCATCAGGGCCACGGCGGCAAGGCGGGATAGGGTGTCGAGCGTGGCCTCCGGCGTGGTATCCCCGACCTCGTAGGTCACCGTCGGCGCACCGAAGCGGCAGTAGGCCCAGTTCTTGAAGACCGTGCTGGTCGCGGCGGACGGCCGCTCCGCCAGTTCCGGAGAGTGCGCGCGCAGCGCGGATATCCAGCGCCCCAGGGCGCCGTCTGGTTGCCGCGCCGGGTCCTCCTCCACCGTGTACATGACGTCACGGAAGGTCGAGTGGAAATCGAGCGCGAAAACGACCGGTCTCCCGGCGTCTTCGCTGCGCGCCAGCAGGGCATGCGCCAGGGCCCGCGTCTCAGGCTCTTCGAATGGACCCCAGTCACGGTTGAGATCCTTGCCGTGCAGATTGGTGCGCCAATGACCCTCGACAATGCCGTCGGGATTGACCAGCGGCACCACCACCGTCCGCACCCGATCGCGGAACGCGCGCGCTTGCGGTGTATTGCCGGCAAGCGTCTCGACGAAACCGAACAACGCCTGTGATCCGGTGTTCTCCGGCGGGTGCTGGCGCCCGATCACGATCAGCAGCGGCGCATCTTCATTGCCGCCGAACTCGAACAGCTGCAGCGGCTGACCCTGGACCGAATGGCCGAATACGCTGCGCTCGATCGGCAACCTGGTCCCGATCGTCTCGATCCATGTGTCGAAGTCGTCGGGAAGCAGCGGTGGCTGCGCGAAGACCCGCAGTGGCCGCGGCCCGATTTCCACCTGCAGCCGGGCGGGCTGGTCGCCCTGTTCCGGCGAGAACTCGGCCGCCGTCGCCTCGCGCCAGCGCCCGTCGCCGACATCCAGCTTGGGGTGATAGCGATGCTGGTAATCCGGATAGTGGAAATCGATGCGCAGTGGCCCGGGTCTGTCGGCTGCGACACGGAAGCCGTACCAGGGACTGGGGTTGATCGGCCGGGTTTCGGGGGTGATGACCACGGCGTAGTGGCGCGGCCCCTTGCGCATCACATCGGTCAGGCGCGCGCCTGGCAGCCTGTTGTCAAAACGCATGCCGTCCTCGATGAATGCCCACTCGCGCCGCTCCTGCAGTACGACCGCGGTCGTGTCCGTTTCCGGGCGCTCCGGCGGCGGCGTGATGGACGCGCACGCCGACAGCAGGCACAGCGGCAGCAACGCCGGTATGCAGATGCGTATCAGCGTGCTTGATCGGGTGGGGAGATCGACCATCGAGAGCGTGTCCTGGTGGTGTTGCCGGTAGAAGTAAGGCCTTCCGGGTGGCGGATACCCGCGTCGCGATCCGGGTGCGTCACGCCGGTGCGCGCAGTTCCCGCATCGTCGATGACAGCATGTCGATGAACTGCTCGGCCGCGTTCGACGGTGGGCGATCTTCCAGATGCACGCACTCGACCTTGAAGCGGATCGCGGGATCGAACGGACGGAATGCGGTCGCATCGTCGATGCTGGCGCGGGCGGTGAACTCGTCGACGACGGCCATGCCAGCACCGCAGCGGGTCAGCGCCGCGGCGATGTAGAAGGTCTGGTTGGACACCACCTCGCGGATCGAGACGTTCTGGCGCTGGACCTCGGCCGAGAACAGGTCGCCGACCGGTCCGCTGGTGGTCAGGCCGACCATGTCCTGACCGTCGAGCAGCGTCAGCGGCACCGATTCGCCGACCTCGGGCAGGCTGTGCGTCTGGAACAGCAGCATCAGTTCCCCGATCGCCAGTTCGCGCCGCTGCAGGCGCGGATGGCTCGGTGGATCGTAGGCCACGGCGATGTCACAGGTCCGCTCGTACAGGGCCTCGAACAGGTTGTCGTGGTGCAGCGTCTGCACGTCGAAGGTCACTTCGGGATGACGGCGGCGGAACTGCTCGATTGCAAGCGGGGCCACGTGCAGGCCGAGCGAGGGCACTACCGCGAGGCGGATATGGCTGCCACCCAGATTCTTGATGTTGCTGACGGTCTTCTGCAGCGAGGTCAGCCGCTTGACGATCTCGGCCACCTCGATGAACAGCGCATGCGCCTCGTCGGTCGCCACCAGACGGCCGCGGACCAGGGTGAACAGTTCGAGTCCAAGCTGGTACTGCGTGTGGTGCAGCACCTTGCTGACCGAGGGCTGGGACACGTGCAGGGACCGAGCAGCGGCGCTGATGGAGCCGGTCGTGTAGACCGCGTAGAACACTTCAATCTGGCGAAAGCGCATGGTCCGATCTCAAGGGCAGGGCGTGGCGCGAGCCAGGCACGGCGCTGTGTGCGCCGCGGTCACGGATATAGCGCGGCGCCTTCACGCCGCGGATCGGCCGCGCCCTCGAGCGCGCCGTCACGCATGAAAATGCCATGCAGGCCCGAGTCTTCGCCGGCACCGGGCTTGATACGGACACCGCGTGCTTCCAGCGCACCACGTAGTGCGGGCGGGAACGCTGCCGCCTCACCATCGAAGCGCGCACCGCGCGCGACCAGATTGGGCAGCGCGATCGCCTGCTCCAGCGACAGATCCCAGTACAGCAGGCCCAGCAGCGTCTTGCCGATGTAGGCGGGGATGGCGTTGCCACCTGGCGAGCCGAGCGCGCCGACGAACCCGCCGTCGCGATCGAGCACGATCAACGGCGTCATCGACGAGCGCGGACGTTTGCCGGCGGCGATCGCGTTCACAGGCGCAAGTGGTGCACCGGCATCGCTCCAGGAAAAATCGGTGAGCTGGTTGTTGAGGAAGAAGCCCTCGACCATCCGGCCCGAGCCGAAGAAGGATTCGATCGTCGTCGTCGCCGACACCACGTTGCCCTGCGCGTCGACCACCACGAAATGGCTCGTGCCGGCGGGCTCGGCGGTCGCGTCCCCGGCGGTCGCCACTGCGCCCGGTGGCATGCCCGCAACGTGCGTCGACGCAGCCTCGTCGCCAATCAGACGCCGACGCGCGGCGAGATAGGCCGGATCCAGCAGCCCATCGATCGGGACACTGGTGAAGGCCGGGTCGCCGACGTAGCGGTCGCGGTCGGCGTACATGATCCGGCTGGCTTCGGCGAACAGGAACCAGGCCTGCGGATCGTCAGGGCCGCGCGTGGCGATGTCGGTGCCATCAAGCAGCAGCATCAACTGCAGCAGGCCGACGCCACTGGCGGGCGGCGGCGGTACGCACAGCACGTATGCACGCAGCGGGCGGCATAGCGGTGCGGTCGTTTCGGCACGGTAGTCCGCAAGGTCCGCCGCCGTCATGCCACCAGCAAGTGGCGCTTCGCGGGTCTTCGCGACGATGGCGTCGCCGATCGGGCCCGCATGCAGCGCGCTCGCCCCGCCGCGCGCGAGACGTTGCAAGGTGCGGGCGTAGTCGGGGTTGCGCAGCAGGTCGCCGGCCTGCATCCGGCTGCCGTCGTCGCGCGAGAAGTACGCGACCACGTCGGGTGCGGACGCCTGCGGGAACGTGCCATGGATGTGCGCGGCAAGGCGCGGCGACACCGCGAACCCACGCTCGGCGCGCTCGATGGACTCGGCGAACAGCGTGTCCCACGGCAGTTGGCCCTGCGCGCGATGGACGGTTTCCAGTGCGATCATCGCGCCAGGCACGCCGGTCGCGCGCCCACTCAACATCGCCACCGCCCGCGGCAATGCGTTGCCCTGTTCGTCGCGCAGCATCGCAGGCGAGGCCGTGGCTGGCGCCGTTTCGCGGCCGATATGGGCCGCGACTTCGCCGCTTGCGGCGTCGTAGGTCATCACGATCGCGCCACCGCCGAGGCCGGAACTCTGCGGTTCCACCAGACCGAGCATCGCCTGTACGGCGATCGCGGCATCCGCGGCACTGCCACCGCGACGCAGGACCGCGAGGCCCGCATCGACCGCCAGCGGATGGGCCGCGGCCACCATCGCGGAACCGGGAGAGCCGGCATCGGGAGCCGGTTGCCTGGTCGTCGTGCACGCGCTTGCGCTCACGCAGATGAGCGCCGCGCAGAGCCATCGGGCGATCTGTTCGGGCACCGTCGCGATGCGCGGCGACGTGCATGTGGTGCGTGAGTCCATGCCCGCCAGCCTACGGGGGCTGATGCCGCGTGCGCCATCACTTTGCGTCGGAGACGGATAGCCCCCGGTTATGGCAGGTCGATAGCCTCGGGTTATACCCGTGGCCTTCAATCGTTCGGGACAAGCGCGTGCGCGTGGGTCAACCTGCAGGACATCCGCGCGGATCTCCGCGCCTGTTCCGGCCACGCGGTCCGGTATACGCCGCGAGCATCCTCGCTGCACCGGCGCGACGGGGCCGGGTCCATCCGCCGACCGGGAAGCCGCCCATGTCTGTCCATCTACCTCCTCCACAACGCTGCGCCCGCGTGCTGGTCCCGCTGCTGCTGCTGATCACGTGCACGTTGACGACCGCCGGGGCACAGACGCGCCAGCTGCTGAACTATCAGGAGATCCACAAGCCGGTGGCCGGCGAGCGCGGCATGGTGGTCAGCCAGAACACCGCTGCCAGCGAGACCGGCGCGGAGATCCTGCGCCAGGGTGGCAATGCGGTGGATGCGGCGGTAGCGACCGCCCTGGCGCTTGCGGTGACCTTGCCGCGCGCCGGCAACATCGGCGGCGACGGTTTCATGCTGGTGCACCTGGCGGAGGAGGGGCGCACCGTCGCGATCGACTACCGCTCCACGGCCCCGGCGGCGGCGGTGCTGGACGCCTACCTCGATGCAGACGGCAAGGTGGATGGTGCGACCGCCGGCTACCGGGCGCCGGGCGTGCCGGGCACTGTTGCGGGTCTGGCGCTCGCGCACCAGCGCTATGGGCGACTGCCCTGGGCGACGCTGGTGGAGCCCGCGATCCGGCTTGCCGCGGATGGCGTGGTGCTGAGCGCGGACGAGGCGTTCGCCCTGGACTGGGGCAAGGAACGGTTGGCGCGCAGTGCGGCGGGCGCGGCCGTCTTTCTTCATCCCGACGGCAGCGCATTGCGCGCCGGCGAGCGGCTCGTGCAGCCGGACCTGGCGTGGACGCTGCAGCAGATCGCGACAGATGGCGCCGATGCGTTCTATCGCGGCGAGATCGCGCAGCGGCTGGACGCCGGCATGCGCCGCCATGGCGGTCTGCTGCGATACGAGGATCTGGCGAACTATCGCGCCATCGAGCGCGAACCGCTGGTCGGCAGCTACCGCGGCGTCCAGGTGGTCACCACACCGCCGGTCAGTGGCGGCGGCGCCGGCATCGTCGCGATGCTCAATCTGCTCGAGCATGTCGACATGGCCGGATTCGGCGCCGGCTCCGCCGATGCGTTGCACCACCTGGCGGAGGCGATGAAGCTCGCCTGGCGCGATCGCGCACGGTATGCGGGTGACCCTGGATACGTCGAAGTCCCCTTGGCGGGCATGACGTCGAAGGACTACGCAGCGAAGCGTGCCAGCCTGATCGCGGCCGATCGTGCCGCGCCGGTCGAATCGGTCGAGGCCGGCGATCCGTTCGCATTCGAAAGCCCGGACACCACGCATTTCTCGGTCGTCGACGCCGACGGCAATGCGGTCAGCAACACCTACACGATCGGATCGGATTTCGGGTCCGGCGTGATGATCGAAGGCACGGGCTTCCTGCTGGGCAACCTGATCGGCAACTTCTCGCTGGCCGCGCAGGCCGCAGCGCGTGCCGACGGACAGGCACGCTCGGCCAATCAGCTCGAACCCGGACGGCGGCCGGTGTCCAGCATGGCGCCCACGATGCTGCTCCGCGATGGCCGGCCATGGCTGGTGACGGGGAGCCCGGGGGGCAACACGATTCCCGGCACCGTCGTGCAGACGATCGTGGGCGTGGTCGACTTCGGCATGGGCATCGCCGAAGTGGCGAGCGCGCCGCGCCTGCATCAGGAAATGGGCGGCGAGGGCGTGCTGCGCCATGAGCGCGGCATCAGCCCGGATACGTTGAAGCTGCTCGTCGGGCGCGGGCACGGCATGGCGTCCGGAGAGACGATCGGCAGCACCCAGACGCTGCTGATCGACGCCGATCACGTGGAGGGTGCCGCGGATCCACGCAGGCCGGGAGCGGCCGCAGTCGCGGAATGACATGACGGGCTTGCCCGCGCTGCGCTGTCGATATCGATGTCGTAGGCGCAGCACTGCACGTGCGTGGAATGCGATCGCCTGCCGCTGGATTCCTGCCTGTCTCGGGGCCCGTTCGCTCGCGGACATGTGGCAGCCGCACGCGAAACGCGCGAGGTCATGGGCATAGCTTGCAGCTATGGGCGGCCCCCAAATCGCTAAGGTCGCGCGGTCGCGATGGCTGCTAAGTTCGGTCATGCATCTGGCGTGACATCGACATCAATCAACCACTCGGGGGAGTGAAAGATCATGAGGGGACACCGTAAAACCGTGCTCGCGGTAGTGCTGGGAACGATCGCGGCCGGCGATCCCCTGTTTGCACAGACACCGACGGAAGCGCCATCTCCCCCGACGCCCGAGGTCGCCGCCGACGCGCAGGTCGAGGACGGACAATCGACGGAAAAACGTGTCACCGAACTCGATGGCGTGGTCGTCGTGGGCAGTCGTTTCGCGGGCAACAGCGAGGCGGGGATGTCGCCCGTCGTGGTGCTCGGGCAGGAAGAGATCGCCGCCACCGGCGCGGTCTCGGGCGACGAACTGTTGCGCAGCCTGCCGCAGGTCGGCGACATGATGTTCGACAACACCGATGTCGCCGCCAACCTCAACGCTGCGCGCGGCGACGTCGGGTCGATCAACCTGCGCAACCTGGGCACCGGCAACACGCTGCTGCTGGTCAATGGACGGCGCGTGGTGCCGCACCCCGGCACCCAGACCGAGGGCCTGGTGCCCCGGCAGACCGCCAACATGAACGCCGTGCCGCTTTACGGCGTCAGGCAGATGGAAGTGCTGCTCGGCGGCGCGTCGGCACTGTACGGATCGGACGCGGTGGCCGGCGTGCTCAACGTCGTGATGGACACGACGTTCCAGGGCCTGCAGATGCAGACGCAATACGGCGGCTCCGAGAACATCGATCTGCGCCAGGGGAATTTCAACTTCAAGGCGGGCAAGTGGTTCAACGACGGGAGAACGCGCGTCACCGTGATGGGTGGCCACACATACCGTTCCGATGTCCCGGCGACCGAGCATCCGATCACCGCCGACATGGATCGCCGCGCGTCGCTCGAGGGCACGCCTTTCGACGGGCACCTCTCGTTCGACGACCGCTTCACCACGAGCTCCTGGGGCGTGTTCCAGACCGTGGGGGGCGTGCCGGTGGGTCGGGACGGAAACCCCATCACCAGCGCCAGCGGTTACTTCAACATCCAGCCGGTCGAGAACCGCTGTACCAGCGCGATCGATGCGAACGTGTGCATCCAGTCGGGTGCGTTGAACAGCACCCTCGACCGGCCGCTGCGATTCAACGCGATGGAGCAGCGCAACATTCTGGGCCGGGTCGGGCGCACCAATGTCTTCAGCACCATCGAGCAGGACATCGGCGACAACTTCGTGGCATTCGGCGAAGTCAGCTACTACCAGGCCAAGTTCAACGGCATGCGCGAGCAGGCGGCCTCGCTCGGCTCCGCGCCGATGATCGTGCCGGCCTCGAACTACTACAACCCGTTCGGCGCGATGTATCTGCCCGATGGTTCGCTCAATCCGAACCGGCTTTCGGGCATCGACGCACCCGAAGAAGGGATGGATGTCCGTATCACCAGCTATCGCGCAACCGACACCTCGCGTCCCTACGAAGTCCTCGACGACTCCTACCGGGTGATGGCGGGCATGCGCGGCGACCTGCTCGGATTCGACTGGGAGAGCGCGGTGCTGTATTCGCGGGCAACCACCGAGGATATCCAGTACGGGTCGATCAGCAACACCCTGTTTGCAGAGGCACTCGCGCGCTCCGATGCCGGCGCCTACAACCCGTTCAGCGGCGGCGATCTGGACAACTGGTCGGCGAAGGACGGGACGCCCAGCGATGCCGCCACCATCGCCGGCTTCACCGTGCCGGTGCGCCGTCACAGCACCGCCAGCCTGTTCCAGGTGGATACGCGCTTCCTGCGCGACAGCCTCTTCAGCCTGCCCGCAGGGGATGTCGGCCTGGCGTTCGGCGCCGAGTGGCGGCGCGAGTCGCTGTCCGATATCCGTGATCCCCGTTTCAATGGCGAGATCACCTATACCAACCCGATGACCGGAGCGATCACCAGCGACGTGCTCGGTGCCAGCCCTGCGGGCAACAACGCCGGCGATCGCAACGTCGCCTCGTTCTACACCGAGTTCGCGGTACCGCTGGTGGCGCCGGACATGGGCGTGCCGCTGGTGCGCAGCCTGGATCTGCAGTTGGCCGGACGCTGGGAGCGCTATTCGGACTTCGGCTGGGTGGCCAATCCCAAGGTCGCACTGGCCTGGTCGGTCACCGACGGGCTGATGCTGCGCGCCAACTGGGCGCAGAGCTTCCTGGCGCCGAACATCCTGCAGCTCAACGCGGAAGGCTCCACGGTCAGCAACACCCGTACCGACTACTACCTGTGCGAGGCCGACCTGCGCGCGGGCCGCATCACGAGCTTCGCCAACTGTGGCCGCTCCTTCAGCACCCAGGCCGAGCGCAGCGGCAATCGTGACCTGCAGCCCGAGACATCGGACGCCTACGCGGTCGGCTTCGTGTTCTCACCGACCTTTCTACCCGATCGCGCGGGCCGGTTGACGTTGACCGCCGACTACTGGGTGATCGAGCAGGACGAGGTGATCGGCATCCTCGGCGAGCAGACCCAGCTGGCGCTCGACTATCTGGCGCGGATGCAAGGCTCCTCCAACCCGAACGTCACCCGCGCCGATCCCGACGAGACCCGGACCGGAGACTTCGCAGGTACAGGCCTGGATCCGGTCGGCAACGTCACGCTGGTGCAGGACCGCTACATCAATCGCCTGCCGCGCACGACCCGCGGCATCGACTTCGGCCTGACCCATCGCCTGCGCACCGCGAACAGCGGGACGTTCAACATCAGCGCGAACGTCTCCAAGCTGATCGAGCGCACGCAGGAACCCGTCGCCGACGAGGCGATCATCCTGGCGGCCCAGCAGGCGGGCATCATCAACGACGGCTTCCGTCTGAGCAGCGCCGGCAACCTGCTGGGCATCAACGGATCGCCCGCGTGGCGCGCGACGTTCAACGCATCCTGGCGCTACGATGACTGGCTGACCGGCACCCATGTGCGCTACGTGGGTCCGTTCGAGTCCACCGGCGCGCTGCTCGCCGATGGCACCCGGTTCCAGATTCCCAGCTGGACCACGGCCGATGTCTACCTCGAGCGTCGCTTCCGCGACGTCGGCAACTTCCTCGACAACAGCAGTATCCGCTTCACCGTGCGCAACGTTGCCGATCGGGAACCACCGCTGTCGACCACGGCGATCGGCTTCTACTCGGGTGTGCACAACGTACTGGGGCGGGGCTACTACATGACGCTGACCAAATCGTTCGAGTGATCCTGGTCGATTGCAGGTATGCCGCCCTGGGCCAGGGTGGGTGCGCCGGCATCGCGACTCCCCGGAGCGGACGTGTAGGCGGTCGCGGCATTGAATCGATGACGGCGCCCTGTGCGACGCTGCTGCGCTCGACGTGTCCGATCTCCCGACAGGACAGAAGGCAGACAACGATCATGCAAAAGACGAACAGGGCACGCGGTGCCCATACATGCGGCACGGTACTTCTGCTGGCATTGGCGGGCCTGCAGCCGGCGTTCTCCAAGGACGTGGGCGAGAAGATGGGCGAGCTGATGACGCAGCACGGGACCGTGGGCCTGGCCGTCGTTGTGGTGAAAGACAATGCCATCGTCTACCGCAACCACCTGGGCTGGAGAGACAGCGAGCGGAAGATTCCGCTGCGCGAGGAGGACGTGTTCCGCATCGCGTCGATCTCCAAATCGTTCGTGGCGACGTCCCTCCTGCAGTTGGTGGCGCAGAACCGGCTGTCGCTCGACGACGATGTCGGTGATCTGATCGGGTTTCCGGTGCGCAACCCCGGCTTCCCGGACCGGGTGATCACGTTGGAAATGTTGCTGAACCACAGCTCGTCGATCATCGATGGGCCGCGATACAGCAGCCTGGACGTCATCAACCCCGGCGCGGGCGAGGCATGGCGGGACAGCTACGCGAACCGTGCGCCGGGTACGCGCTACGAATACTCCAATCTCGGCTACAACATGGCCGGAACGATCCTGGAGCGGGTGTCCGGGCAGCGGTTCGACGCGTATGTCCGCACGCACGTCCTGGATCCGCTGAAGTTGTACGGCGGCTATCTGGTCGATGCGTTGGACCAGGACCGCATCGCGCAGATCTATCGTTATCGGGAGGGCGAGGGTGGGAGCCTCGTGCGCTCGGAGGATGCGTATGCGCCGCTTGCCGAGCGCCTGCACGATTACAGGATGGGTTACAGCACGCCGGTGTTCTCGCCGACGGGTGGCATGAAGATATCGGCTGTTGATCTGGCGACCTACATGCTGATGCACATGCATCGGGGCGAGTGGAATGGCGTGCGGATCCTCGATGCGCGGTATGCGGACATGATGCAGACGCCGACCATCGAGATCGACGGAACGGCGGGCTACGGCCTGGCCCTGCAGACCGATACGACGCTGGTGCCGGGGGTGACGCTGACCGGCCACACCGGCTCGGCCTACGGGCTGTACAGCTCCATGTATTTCAATGCGCAGGACGGGTACGGGTTCGTGGTGATCACCAACGGCACCCGGAACATGGAAGTCCGCGGCGACGTGAACAGGTTGCTCTACGACCACTTCGTCACTGGCACCGGGGAACAGGCCCCGGTACGCGAATAGCCGATCGCCACTTCAGGTCAGGTCGATGTGCGGGGGGCCTTCGCGCGTGATCGCTGGCCGGCGCGTTTCCTTCGACTGGTCGAGGTCGCCGTTCCGATTGCAAGGATCGTGAGCTGACCACAGGCGGCAGGCCATTCGCGTCATCGAGGATGGTCATGGTCGGCACAGGGCAGGCACGGAGATCGCGCTCCCGCGACTTACAGGTTGCCCGGCAGATCATGTCGCGAACTCGCGTTGTGGTGTGTGGCGCCGTCCGGGCACGCAGGATGGTTTCCAGGCATGGTGGCCGGTCCCACCCGGACGTCGGCACTGCCATACAGCCGGTTCGGTATTGGTTCGCCGACGCGTCCGCTGGATGCATCCGACCGTGTCTCGCCTCTGCAGACAGAACGCCACCCCCAACTTGGGATCAGGACATCAGGTTGAGGAAGCCGGTGATGATCAGTGCGTTGGTGAAATCGATGAAGAATGCGCCGACCAGCGGCGCGACCAGGAACGCGCGCGGGGCGATGCCGTAGCGTTCCACCAGCGTGCGCATCACCGCCATCGCGTTGGCGGTGGTGCCGAGCATGAAGCCGATGAAGCCGCCGCCCATGATCGCGGCGTCGTAGTCGCGGCCCATGATCCGGAACACGACACCGCAGAACAGCGCCACCATCACCACCTGCAGGCCAAGGTTGACCAGCAGCGGCAGGGCGAGGCCGGCGAGTTCCCAGAGTTTGAGGTTCATCAACGCCACCGACAGGAACAACGCAAGACAGACGTTGCCGATCAGGTCGGTGGTCGGGATCGACATGCCGATCCATCCGGTGCGGTCATCGATGTTGCGGATGACCGCGCCAACCAGCATCGCGCCGACGTAGGCCGGCAGGGTCAGCCCGGTCGCCGAGATCCAGATGCTGACCCATGATCCCAGCCACATCGCGATCAGGATCACGACGATGCTCTTCAATGCGCCGTACTCGCGCGCGGCTTCGGAGAGCACGGGATCGCCGCTGTCTGGCGCCAGCACTGGGGTGCCGGGTGGGGCGGAGGAACGCAGATTGAAGCGACGGATCAGGACGGTGATGACGGGGCCGCCTACAAGTCCGCCGCACACGATGCCGGCCATGGCCGACGCCACGGCTACCGACTCGGCACCGACCACGCCGGCTTCCTCGAACAGCGGCGCGAAGGCCAGGCCCGTTGCCGGGCCGCCGGTCAGCGTGGTCGAGCCGGCAAGCACGCCGAACAGTGGATGCAGGTCGAAGCCGACCGCAACCGCGATGCCCACCAGGTTCTGCGCCACCGCAAACGCACTGGCCAGCCCGAGAAACACCAGCACCTGTCGGCCGCTGATCCGCAGCAACGACAGGCTGGCGTTGACCCCGATCGTGGTGAAGAACGCGATCATCAACGGCGACTGCAGGCTGGTGTCCAGGGTGAACAGGGTCGTGTCACGCGCATGCGCGGCCCACGCGACCAGCGCGACGACCAGCCCGCCGATGACCGGTGGCGGCAGGTTGTAGCGGCCGAGAAACGGAATCGCCCGGCATAGCGCGTATCCGAGGAAAAGTGCAAGGCCGGCGAAGGCGAGGGTCTGTACCGCATCGAGCTGCAGCATGGTATCGAAGGGTCCTGTGGATGACGGAAAGACCGCCGGGTCGCCTGGTGTCAGGGGCAGCTTCCCGCAGTGGGTACATGCTGCAACACGCGTCCAGGCAGTGCGTCTGTCAGACGGCCGTCATCGATCATCTGCGTGCCATTGACGAACAGATGGACGACGCCCTCCGAAAGCTGTCGTGGATCGACGTAGTCGGCCCTGGCTGCAAATCGAGCCGGGTCGAACACGACGATATCCGCAAGCATGCCTGCGCGCAGGAACCCGCGATCGTCGAGACCCATCGTGGTCGCGGTCAGCCCGGTCGACCGATGCACGAAGTCCTGCAGCGAAATGACGCCCTCGTCGCGAACGAAACGCGCGTACTTCTCGGGAAACGTGCCGTACTGGCGAGGATGTCCATTGCTGCCGTCGGACGCGGTCATCACCCAGGGCTGCCGCATCAGCAGGTCCACGTCGGCCTTGTCCATGTTGAATGATGCGATCCGGTAGGCGCCGGCAGTGCCGCGATTGTCGATACCGCCTTCGCGGATGATCCGCAAGGCGGCCTCGACGGGTCCGATGTGCCAAGCGTCCGCCATCGCCTCGAGCGTGCGGCCACTCCATGGCCACCCGCTGCCGGTCAACAGCAGCGCTTCGGCGCCACCGCGGCGATGCAGGTTCTCCTGCATTTCGGCGCGGATTCTGGCTGCGCTTTCGGGATCGTCGAGATGTCCGAACAGCGCCGCACGGCCGCCATCCACTGCCCAGCGCGGCAGCAGCGCCGCGCCAAGGCTGGTGCCCGACGCCAGCCACGGATACTGGTCGGCGGTGACCTGCTGGCCGGCGGCGCGCGCCTGCTCGATCCGCGCCACGATCTCCGGCGCCTGCCCGTGCACGTCCGCCCCCAGTGCCTTGATATGCGCGAAATGGACCGGCAGGCCGGCGCGATAACCGATGTCCAGTGCTTCCTCGATCGAGCCCATCAATCCCAACGAGTACGAGGATTCGTCGCGCTGGTGCGTGTCGTAGCGACCACCGCGCATCGCGGCTTCGCGGGCCAGCGCGACGACTTCGTCGGTGGCGGCAAAGCTCTGCGGGGCATAGAACAGGCCGGTCGAAAGACCGAACGCCCCTTCGCACATCGCCTGTGCGACCAGGCCGCGCATCGTGTCGAGTTCATCGGCATCGGGCGCACGCGCCGCCTGGCCCAGCACGCGCGTGCGGACCGGGCCGAAGCCGACGTACTGGGCGATGTTCGTGCCGACGCCGCGTTGCTCGAACCACTGCCGTTCGGCGGCGATGTCCGGCGTGCCGCCGCCGTCGATGCCGATGAAAATCGTGGTCACGCCCTGGAAGAGCCACGGTGCGTTGCGGCGGGCCTGCGCATCGTCCGCGCGGATATACGTATCGGGATGCGTATGCGGATCGATGAATCCGGGCGCGACCACCATGCCTTCAACCGACAGTGTGTGGCGCGGGCGGTAGCGACGGGAGGCGTCGTTGCCGATGTGCACGATGCGGTCACCATCGATCACGACATCGAGCTGCCGGCCCGGCGTGTCGCTGCCGTCATACACGGTACCACCGGTGATCAGCACGTCCGCCTGCGCCAGTCCGGACGGCAGCGGCCGCACACAGGCCGTGGCGGCCAGCGCAGCCAGTAGACAGGCCGATGGAAGCAGGCATCGGCGCAGTCGGCATCTCATGGGGCGTTTCCTGTGCGAACGGCACCGGCGACGGCGCCTCCTATTCCCGGAGTTGGCGCAAGACCGCCACCCCAGAGCGCTGGCGCCGGCGGCTGCAGCAGACCCTGTCGCAACACGGCGCCGCCCGGGTGGTCGTCCTGCAGCCACAGCGGACCATCGAGATCGACGAATTCGGCATCGCGTGCCACCTGCAGCGCCGGAGCGATGCCGAGTGACGAACAGATCATGCAACCGACCATGACGCCGAAGTCCTGCGTTCGCGCCGCATCCAGCAGGTCGAGCGCGGCGGTAAGCCCGCCGGTCTTGTCGAGCTTGATGTTGACCACCTGGTAGCGGCCACGCAGTCGCGGCAGGTCGTCTATCGTGTGGCAGGACTCGTCGGCGCACAGCCGCGTCGCCGAGTGGAAGTCCTGCAGCGCTTCGTCTTCGCCTGCCGGCAACGGTTGCTCGACCAGGTCCACCCGCGCCTCGGCCAGCACCGGCTGCATCGCCTGCAGAAGATCCAGCGTCCAGCTCTCGTTCGGATCGACGATCAGCCGCGCCTGGGGGGCACTGGCGCGCACCGCGCGGATCAACGACGCCGGATCGTCGGCGGCCACCTTGATCTTGAGCAGTTCGAGGTGTGCGACCTCGGCTGCGGCCCGGGCCATCCGCTCGGGTGAGTCCAGGCTGATGGTCTGTGCACTGCAGAGCGGGTGCAGCGGCGTGCGCCCGAGTAAACGCGCCACCGATACCCGGCCGCGTTGCGCTTCAAGGTCCCACAGCGCGCAGTCGATCGCGTTGCGCGCGGCGCCCGGCGGCAGCAGATCCTGCAGTTGCCTGCGGCTGATCCGCGCCGCGATCGCGGCGCCCGTCGATTCGACCTGCGCGATCACCGAGGCGACGGTCTCACCGTAGCGGGCGTAGGGCACGGCTTCACCGTGGCCGGTATGTTCACCGTCGCGAATCGTCACGGTCACCACGTCGGCCGACGTCTTGACCCCGCGCGAGATCCGGAACGGTGCGGTCAGCGGCCAGCTGCGGTGCGCCGCGGTCAGCCGGGGAAGCATGTCAGCACGTTGTCGACGATCCGCGATACACCATTGCGCACGGGATCCTCCGCAGGCAGGTCGAGCAGGTCTTCCGCCTCGCGGCACGCACGATGGGCGTCGGCCTCGGACAAGCGGGCGGTGTTCAGCGCGATCCCGACCGCGATCGCATCGGGGTTGGTCAGGCGCGCCGCGGCGAGGTTGGCCTCGAGCGTCACGCGCAGGTCGGGAACCCGATAGTGGCCAAGCCCGCGCATGTGCGGTCGTCCGGGTTCGTGGCACAGCACCAGCGCATCGGGTTGTGCGCCGTGCAGCAGACCCATCGAAACGCCCGCATACGAGGGATGGAACAGCGAGCCCTGGCCCTCGATCAGATCCCAACCGCCGTCGTCACGCGCGGGCGAGAGCCACTCGATTCCGCCGGAAATGAAGTCGGCGACCACCGCGTCGATCGGAATTCCGTGTCCGGCGATGAAGATGCCGGTCTGGCCGGTGGCGCGGAAATCCGCAGTCAGGCCGCGCTGCCGGAGCTCCCGTTCGAGCGCGAGCGTGGTGTACATCTTGCCGGTCGAGCAGTCGGTGCCGACCGTCAGCAGGCGCCGGCCTGCGCGCCGGAGACCGTTGCCGACCGGCGTGACCGGTGGGTTGCGTGCGTCGAACAGGTGACGACCGGTGCGCTGCGCTGCCGCGACGATCCTGGGCTGTGCATCCAGTCGCTCGTGCAGGCCCGAGGCGACGTTCATCCCGGCCTCCAGCGCGGCGACCACGTGATCCACCAGCCGCACGTCCATGCGCCCGCCGGCGTTGGCCACCCCGACGATCATGGTATTGGCGCCGGCCGCGCGCGCCTGCGCGAAATCCATGTCGGTCAGGCCAAGTGTGGTCCGACACGCGTCGTCGCGGAACTGTCCCACGCACCACTCCGGGCGCCAGTGGGCCAGCCCACGCGCTGTCTTGCCGGCAAGATCGTCGGGCGCGTTCCCCAGATACAGCAGATACGGTGGTGGCCATCGCGCCGTCACGGCATTGCGGGCGAGCTGGTCTTCGGGTCGGGACATCGGTCGGTGCCGTCCTTGTCTGGGGTCTGGGTGGGGTCGAGACGCCCGATCACATTAGGTAGTCGCCTGCGTTTCCACCATTGAAAAGACACCGGTCACGCATAACCGGAGGCTATGCGTGGTTCGCCGGCGCCATGCAGGATGGGCGGGACCGCACGTCGACAAACGGATCGCGGCATTTCGAAGATGCGGCGCACGCCCATCACCCGCGTGCAGGCTCTGTCGTGTTGTCGTCGTGTCATGTGCTGTCGCCGCTGCATGCCCTCGAACGCATAGAATCCGCGCATGACGACCGCATCCCTCTCCGTTTGAATCCCGATCTCACCGCGCTGCGCGCGATCGGCTGGCCGTTCGACGGCACCCCGTCGGGCACCTGGGGCGAGATGATGGCCGCCCACCCGCAGGCCCTGCCGATGCGCGTGGTCGAGCAGCACCGCTCCGGCTATCTGGTCGCCGGTGCGCCGGGCGAGGCGATCGCGGTCGAATCGCTGCCCGAATGGCTGCGCCGCAGCGGCTACCGCAAGGGCACGATCGCGCCGGAAGACCGCGCTGCGGTCGGCGACTGGGTGCTGGTCGAGGCTGGCAAACGCATCGTCGCGATGCTGCCCCGGCGCAGCGCGATCAAGCGTGCCGCGGCCGGCGAGCACTACAAACAGCAGCTGATCGCCGCGAACATCGACACCGTGCTGGTGGTTTGCGGCCTGGATGCCGACTTCAATCCGCGCCGCATCGAACGCTACCTGCTGCTGGTGCAGGGCGGCGGCACGCCGGTGATCGTGCTGACCAAGGCCGACAAACCCGAGGCCGACATCGCCGCCGCGGTGGCCGCGCTGACCGAGATCGCCGGGCTCGGTGTCGCCGTCGTGCCGGTCAACGCGCGCGACCCGGGCAGCGCCGCAGTGCTGCACCGCTGGCTCGGCCCGGGCATGACCGCGGTGCTGGTCGGCAGTTCGGGCGCCGGCAAATCGACGCTGACCAACAGCCTGCTCGGCGTCGAACGCATGAAGACCGCCGCGGTGCGCGAGACCGACGATCGCGGCCGCCACACCACCACGCATCGCGCGTTGATTCCGCTGCCGTCGGGCGCCTGCCTGATCGATACACCCGGTATGCGCGAGCTCAAGCCGACCGGCGAGGAAGACCTGTCGGAGGGCGGGTTCGCCGATGTCGAAGCGGTCGCGGCGCAGTGCCGCTTCCGCGACTGTACCCATGGCGACGAACCGGGCTGCGCGGTGTGGGATGCGGTCGATGCGGGCACGCTGGATCCGGGGCGCCTGGGCAGCTATCTGAAACTGCGCGACGAACTGGCCGGTGCGGCGGGGCAGCTCGCGACGCGCATGGCGCAGAAGGTGGAGAGTCGGCCGTCCGGAAAAAAGCCGGGGGCGAAGACGGGTGGGCGTCCGGGGGTGAAACCGGCGAAGCGTGGGTCGGACTGGACGAAGGAGGAGTAGGTCTCTTCTTCCAGCGGGCCGTTCTCCTTCGTTCTGAAGTATCGCGAGGCGTCGGCCCTCACCCCAACCCCTCTCCCGGGGGGAGAGGGGCTCGTTCCGGGCGAGCGCCTGCTTTTTGAGCCCCTCTCCCTCCGGGAGAGGGGTTGGGGTGAGGGCGGTCGGTCACGGGAAACACGCCGGAAGTCCGCACGATCCGCAGCGCAGCGGCGCGTCACTCGTCGACCACTTTGAGTCCCCCGCACCAATCCGCTAGCGTGACCGCACCGCCCGCCGGAGTTCTCGATGCCCGACGCCATCGCCCACCACGCCGTGCTCGATGCGCGCATGGTTGCGGCCGCGCGCGGGATCCGCGTGTTGAGCCTGGCGAGCTGGCCGCCCGAGGCGCAGCAGCGCTTCCTCGCGGCATTCGCATCCGGTCGCCGCGAGATGCCGAAGATCGATTATCCCGTTCTGGACTTCACCGACACCCGCCGTGAACTCGCCTCGATTGCGGCCGTCGCCGATCCGGATCATCCGCTCGGCATCTACATCGTCGAGTCGACGCGCGCGTGGGACGCGGCGGCGCAACTGCTGGAATCGCTCGGCACCGCAGCCGCCAGCGACCACGCCATCGCGCTCTACGGTCGTCCGGATGCAGCGCTGCCCGGCGGCGCGCTGACCACCTGCGATGCCGCGCGGCACTTCATCCAGATCGCCGACGAGCTCGATCCAGGCCTGCTCGCCGACGTCGAACATCCGACGATCGATGCGGCGACGCTGCAGGCGCAGTTGCAGGCCGATCTCGACGCCTACTTCGGCACGCGCGTGGTCGCGGTCGAACTCGATCCGGGCATGATCGCAAAGGCCGCGGCCGGTGCGTATCGGTTGCGTCTGCGCAGCGATGCGCGCTATTCGATCCACGACCGCGAGCAGTTGCTGCAGCACGAGGCGTTCGTGCATTCACTGACCGCGCTCAACGGCCGCGAGCAACCCGTGCTGCCGAGCCTCGCGATGTCGTCGCCGCGCACCACCTGCACGCAGGAAGGGCTGGCGGTGTTCGCCGAACAGATCACCGGCAGCATCGACATCGGCCGGATGAAGCGCGTGAGTCTGCGCATCGAGGCGATCGCGCGCGCGCAGGGCGGCGCGGATTTCCTGCAGGTGTTCGACTACTTCCATGACGCCGGCCAGCCGGCCGCGGAAAGCTTCGCGTCCGCGCAGCGCGTGTTCCGCGGCGTGCCCTTGAGCGGCGGCCATGCGTTCACCAAGGACGCGGTGTATCTGCGCGGCCTGATCGATGTGCACACCTTCTTCCGGCAGTCGCTCGCGCGCCGGCAATTGCCGCTGTGCAGGCAGCTGTTCGCCGGCAAGATGACACTCGAGGACGTGCATCGCCTGTCGCCGCTGTTCGACGACGGCACGCTCGCACCGCCGCGATGGCTGCCGCCGTGGATTGAACGCACCGGCGGACTGGCCGGCATGCTGGCGTTCTCGCTGTTCGCGAACCGGATCCGGATCGACCAGTTGTAGCGGTGCAACGTGCGTGGCGCGCGCGCTGTCGTGCGGCGGATACGCGCCCCCGGCCGGTGTCTGCGTGCGAGGGTGCCGTCCATGCCAGACTTGCCGGCATGGTCAACCAGCCCGTCATCCTCGTCGCCGATGATCACCCGCTGCTGCGCGCCGCCGTGCTGCATGCCTTGCGCGACAGCCTCGGCCCGATCCGCGTGGTCGAAGCTGCCACCTCATCGGCGCTCGAGCCCGCGCTCGACGCGCATCCGGATATCGAACTGGTGCTGCTGGACCTGACGATGCCCGGCGCACGGGGCCTGTCGTCACTGGTGTGGCTGCGCGGCGAACGCCCGGAACTGCCGGTCGTGGTGATCTCGTCCAACGACCACCCGCGTACCGTGCGCCGTGTGCAGCAGTTCGGCGCCGCGGGCTTCATCTCGAAGTCGGCGCCGGCCGAATCCATTGGCCAGGCGGTGTCGAACGTGCTCGACGGCGGCAGCTGGTTTCCGCCGCTGACCGCCGAACGTTCGGAGGATGACGCGCAACTCGCCACGCGTCTGGCGCAGCTCACGCCGCAGCAGTTCCGCGTGCTGCTGGGTATCGCCGACGGCCTGTTGAACAAGCAGATCGCCTATCAGCTGGGCCTGGCGGAGAACACGGTCAAGGTGCACGTGACCGCGATCCTCAAGAAGCTCGAATGCCACAGTCGCACGCAGGCGGCGGTGCTGGTGAAGGCGCTGGAGCGGGAGGATGAGGCGTAGTTTTTAAGCCCTCCCCCGCACGCGGGGGAGGGTTGGGAGGGGGCAATCAGTCAGTGCGCATGCATGACGATTCGCGCGCGCAAGCAACCGTGAGAGTTCTGACATTTCGCGAGTGGAAGGTTCGCCCCCACCCCAGCCCTCCCCCGCACGCGGGGGAGGGAGTATTTCCGCCTCAATACCCCCGCAACCGCATCTGCATCATCAGCGCGCGCAACGCCGGCGGCCGTACCGGCTTCGGCAGAAACCCCTGACCCGCATCGCGCGCCTGCGCGCGCAAGGTCGGGTCGGATTCGCCGGTGACCAGGATCACCAGCGGTACTGCGCTCCAGCGGTCGCACAGGATTTCGAACAGCGTCGGGCCGTGGTGTTCGCCCATGCGCACGTCGAGCAGCACGATGTCGGGCGCTTCGCCGCGTACGGCGGCAGCGAGGGCGGCGTGCGGGCCGTCGGCGAGCGGGACTTCGCAATCCCAGCGGTCCAGCAACTGCCGGGTTGCAGCGCAGGCCTGCGGGTCGTCGTCGATCACCCACACGCGGCAGCCGCGCAGCGGGGCATCGTCCTCGGCGATCACGGCCGGTGCCAGCGGCGGCCGTGCCGCTTCCGTCCGCGCTTCGGCCCGTGGCACTGATACCCGGAAGACGCTGCCGGTGCCGGGACGCGAGCGCAGGTCGACGCGATGGCCGAGCAGCCGTGCGATGCGGTCGACGATCGCCAGGCCCAGCCCGGCGCCGCGGTCGCCGGTATTGCCGTCGTCGAGACGGCGGAATTCCTCGAAGATCTCGCGTTGCCGGTTCGGGGGAATGCCCGGACCGGTGTCGTGCACTTCGATCCACAGACGATCCCCGTCACGGCGCACGCCCAGCACGATGCGGCCGCGCGCGGTGTAGCGCACCGCGTTCGACAGGAAGTTCTGCACCAGCCGCCGCAGCAGCGTGACATCGCTGCGCACCCAGACGCGCGTGGGCACGTGATCGAAGCGCAGACCGCGCGCCTGCGCGAGTACGCCGGTTTCGCGCGCCAGACCTTCGAGCAGCGGGCCCAGTGCGACTTCGCGGATATCGGTGCGCAGCGTGCCGGTCTCCAGCCGCGAGATGTCGAGCAGGCTGGCGAGAATGCCGTCCTGTGCCGACAACGCGCCATCGATGTTGTCGGCGATGCGACGCGTCTCGTCGTCGCGCAGGCGGGTGCGCAGGCCGGCGGCGAACATGCGGGCGGCGTTGAGCGGCTGCAGCAGATCGTGCACCGCCGCGGCGGCGAAGCGGCCCTTGTAGCGGTTGGCGGCCTCGGCCTCGGCGCGGGCCTGTTCGAGATCGGCGGTGCGCTCGGCAATGCGGCGTTCCAGCGAATCGGCGAGCGTACGCAGTTCGCGCGCGGTGGTCTTGTACGTGGTGATGTCGGCATAGCTGGTGACGAAACCGCCGTCGGGCAGGGGATTGCCGCGGATCTCCAGCACCGTGCCGTCGTCCTTCTCGCTCTCGCGCATATGCGGTTTGCCGCTGCGCAGATGCTCGAGCCGGCGGGCGATCGCGTCCTCGACCGGGCCGGGGCCGAGCAGGCCGCGGCGGGCGTTGAAACGGAACACGTCCTCGACCGGCGTGCCCACGCGGACCAGGTCGGGCGGGAACCGGAACAGATCCATGTAGCGCGCGTTCCAGGCGACGATGCGCAGGTCGGCATCGATGATCACGACGCCCTGCGGCAGGTGCGCCAGCCGCCGGCTCAACCCGGTGTCGGCTTCCTGCGCGGCCGCCACCAGGCCGTCGTGTGCGCTGCGCAGTTCCTCGGCGTGGTGGCGGACCAGCGTTTCCAGTTCGTCGCGGCTGCGCCGTCGCAAGGCACCCAGGCGCACGCGCTGTTGCAGGAACAGGACCAGGAACACCAGCGCCGCCCACGACACGCCCGCGATCGTCGCCCAGCCACGCGCGACGGCGGCGACTGGCGTCGCGTCGCGCAGCAGGTGCAGGGTCCAGTCGGTGTCGGCCACGCGCGTGCGCTGCCACAGCCACTGGCCGGGCAGTGCCGGCGCGTCGACACGCACCAGTGCACCGCCGGTGCCGCTGGCGCGCAGGCGTTCGCCCGAATAGCCGCGCAGGCGCTGGCCCTCGTACTGGCGGGTCGCGGACAGTTCGCTGCGTGCATCCGCGTCCAGCGGCGTGAGCATGCGGTAGCGCCACGCGGGCCGGCTGGCGAGGAACACCACGTCATGCGCATCGCTGGCCAGCACCAGGTCGCCGTCGTGCGGCCAGGTGCGTTCGATGGCGGCCAGTTCGATCTTGATCACGATCACCCCGAGCGCTCGCCCGGTGTCGTCGCGCAGCGCCTCAGACAGAAAGTAGCCCGGCACCCCGGTAGTCACGCCGATGCCGTAGAAGCGGCCGCGTCCGTCGCGGAATGCCTGCTGCACGTAGGGGCGGAACGCGTAGTCCTCGCCGACGTTGCTGCCGGCCACCCGCCAGTTGCTCGCGGCGACCGCCACCCCCTGCGCATCGATCAGCGTCAGGGTCGAGGCGCGCGTGGTGCGGTTGGCCTCTTCGAGCCGGCGGTTGAGCCGCGCGCGTGTGTCGGGGTCGACCGGTCGGGCCAGACTCGCCCGCAGTTCGGGATCCAGTGCCAGCAATTGCGGCAACGCGCGGTAACGCTCGATCCGCTGGTCGAGCGTCTGTGCGAGCAGGTCGAGCTGCTGGGCGGCCTGTGTCGACTGCGTGGCCAGCGCGCGCCGTTCGCCCGCGTGGTATCCGACCCACGCGACCAGCACCAGTCCGCCGCCGGCAAGCAGCAGGGTCAGCAGCAGGCGGCGGAAACGCGGAGCGGAGCGCATTGCGGTCAGTGTAGGGGGCGACCGCGCGCCCCGCTTCGCGGCGGACTCAGAAGTGCACCTGTGCGCGCACTTCCACCGCGTCGGGGTTGGTGGTCACGCCGTTGCGGGTGGCGTTGAGGCGCACGTAGTTGGCCTGCAGCTTCACGTACGGGGTGATGTACCAGTTCGCGCCGAAGGTCCAGTCATGCTGGCGACCGCCGCCGACCGGGCCGTCGTCGAGATCGAGCGCGCTGTAGCGCGCGGCGAGTTCGACCGCGCCGTAGCCGTTCGCCGGCTTCGGGTTGGCGACGTTGCCGGCCGAATACGGACGGCTCTCGCCGGTCAGCATCCAGCTTGCGGCAACATAGCCGCCATCGGCGCGGTAGTCGGTCAGGCCGTCGTCGCGGGCGATGTCGGCGCGCAGCAGTTCCGCCTGCAGCGACACCGGGCCGTGGATCCAGATGCCTTCCAGACCCGTGCGGCGGATGTGGCCGACCGGCGCGAGGCTGCCGGAATCGACCAGACGCACGTCGGTCAGGCCCGAACCCGGACGTGCCCGCAGACGCGCGTTCGCATCGAACTGCACGCCGCGGCCGTCGGTCCAGCCCTGCGGGTTCTCGCGCGAGGCGGCGATGCCGAGATGCAGCACGTCGCCGGCGGACTTGCGCGGTGTCCACGCGGCGCGCGCGGCGTACGTCTGGCCGGGGTTGTCACCCTGCAGGTCAGTGCCGCCGTAGCCGCCGAGCTGGAACAGCGCCTGATCGCGCTCCAGCGTCCATTCCACGCCGGTGCGGCGGCCCTGGTAGATGGCCTGGATCGGCGCCGCCAGTTCCATGAACGTGCCCGCGCGCGAGCTGGTCACACCTTCCAGGCCCACCGGCACCTTCATGTAGCCGACGCGCAGCTTGCCGAGATCACGGCCGAAGAACGCCTCGCTCTCGAAGCGCACGTACACGTCCAGCCAGCTCTTCGATTCGAAATCGAAGTACACCATCGCGTCCCACACGCCGTCCTGCTTCATCGTCGCGCCGAACTCGCGGCGGCGCATGCCGTTCTCGCTGCCCAGCTGCGGCGTGCCACTGAAGTGGGCGTGGTCCCAGGCGAAATTGCCGGTGGCGTTGAGGGTGATGTCATTGCCGAAGGTGATCTTCGGAGGCCAGGCCTGGGCTTCGGCGGCGAGCGCGGGCACGGCGGCGCAGGCGCATAGCGCCACGAACGGAAACAGGAAAAGACGCATGGAATCCTCGGGGGAGAGGCGGCGGCGTGTCGCGGGGGCGACCCGTCGCGGTGGGGGAGGCTGTTCGCGCGCGAACGAACGGTCCGATTCTATTGCAGGGCCGTGATGCAGGCGTGTGGGCCAGTCCGAAAGCGCCAGGTACGGGCGCGTAGTACCAATGCGCTATCGGTGATCCGGCGCGCGCACGGTAAAACGTGACGCGGTTCGCGCGCATGTCTGCTGCGTGGGCCCGTTTCCCGCCGGTTCGTTCGAACCCCGGGGACATCGCGCCGGTCCGCTGTACGTGCAATCCCTTCAGCGGCCCGGCACAGAACGAAAGCGCCGTGCGGGAGGGCACGAAATGAAATCGACAACACGATACGCCGGCATTGTGCTGGTCCTGCTGGCTGCCTGTCTGGCACTGCCCGCATCCGCCCAGACCGGCAGCGTGCAGATGCTGGACCTGTGGCCAGAAGGCCATCTGCCCCGCGTGGTGCAGGGCCCCGAACAGATCGGCAACGAAGGCAGTGCGATGGGCGCGATCACCCGCGTCTCGCAGCCGCGCATGGAAATCCACCGTCCGGCGAATCCGAACGGCACTGCGGTGCTGATCCTCGGCGGCGGCGGTTACTTCCGCATCCAGATCGGCACCGCCGCGCGTCCGATGGCGCAATGGCTGGCCTCGATCGGCGTGACCACGGCGGTGCTGTACTACCGCCTGCCCGTCGACGGCTGGCCGGCGTCCGCGCCGTTCGCAGACGGCCAGCGCGCGATGCGCCTGCTGCGTGCGAATGCCAGCGAGCTGGGCATCGACCCGACCAAGATCGGCGTCATGGGCTCGTCGGCCGGCGCGAATCTGGGCGGCATCCTCGCCACGCGCTTCGACCACGACTTCTATCCCGCGCTCGATGCCAGCGACCGCCTGCCGTCGCGCCCGGACTTCCTGGCGATGCTGTATCCGGTGGTCACGCTGAAGCCGCCGTACGACACCACGCGCAGCCGCCGCGAACTCGCCACGCAGCCCGACGCCGTCGAGGCCTATTCGGTCGAAGACCACGTGCGCAGCGACATGCCGCCGGTATTCCTGGCCCACGCCGCCGATGACCGCATCGCCGACGTCAATCACAGCCTGCTGATGTTCCAGGCCGCGCGCGCGCAGAACGTGCCGGCGGAACTGCACGTCTTCGATCGCGGTGGCCATAGCTGGGGGCTGGGCAAGCCCGGCACGCAGGTCGCGCAGTGGCCGCGTCTGTTCACCACGTGGGCGCGTGCGAACGGCTTCATGGCCGCACCGCCGGTCAGCCTGCAGCCCCTCACGGGCCAGGCCGCGACGCTGCCGCCGCCGGTCGAAGACGACGACGCCGATTTCGAAGAAGACGGCGACTGAGCCGTCCACGCACTGCACTCCGGGAGAGAACACAGAATGAATCGCAAGCACACCCGCGCACTGGCCGCCGGCGCCCTGCTGGGCCTGGCCGCGCTGCCCGCCCTCGCTGCCGACACCGCCACCGAAACCGAACTGCGTGAACTGATCCGCCTGCAGGCCGAACAGATCCGCCAGCAATCCGCGCAGCTGCAGGCGCTCAACCAGCGTCTCGATGCGATGGGCGCGCCGGCCGTCGCCGCAGGCCCCGACGCAGCACCGGTCGATGGCGTGCAGGCGCAGATCGACGCCGCCGTCGCCGACACCCGTCAAGACGACATGGCCATCCTCCAGGCCCAGGTCGCACAGCTCGCCGCCGGCGGCGGTGGCGGTGGTGGCGGCAACGTCAGCTGGCGCCGCGGCGGTCCCGAGTTCCGCAGCAGCGACCGCAGCTTCACCTTCAATCCGCGCGGTCGCGTGCTGGTGGACTTCTCGTCCACGCACGGCTCCGACTTCGACGACCGCAACATCACCGGCACCAACCTGCGCCAGGCGCGTCTGGGCGCGCAGGGCAACATCGGTGCGCTGGGCTACAAGATCGACGCCGAACTCTCGGACAACACCGTCAGCCTGTCGGATGCCTACCTGCGCTGGAACACCCAGCTGGGCAGCATTCCGACCGAGTTCTACGTCGGCAACAAGCTGAAAGACCGCGCCATCGATTCCAGCACCACGCTCACCCGCACGCCCTTCATGGAGCGCAATGCGGTGGCCAGCGTCGGCATGCCCGCCAGCGGCTACTTCGGCCTCGGCGTGCAGATGAAGATGATCGGCCAGAACTGGCACACCACCTTCGGCATCACCGGCGACGACGTCGGCAACACCGGCGACAACAGTGATTCGCTGACCTACTCGTTCCGCGGCCACGTGAACCCGATCAAGCGACCGTCCGGCTTCCTGCATGTCGGTGGCTGGTACGTGCATGAGGACTACGGCGTCGACACCAACCGCATCAACCGCACGCCGCGCGTGGCCTCGCGCTTCAACGACAACGTGCGCGTGTCGGCCAGCGCCATCAACGACGTCACCGGCGAAAAGGTCTGGGGCGCGGAGCTGGGCGGCACCTGGCGCAACTTCTGGGCCTTCGCCGAGACCAGCGAGACCACACTGCGCTCCACCTCGGTCGGCGAAGTCGACCAGAAGGCGCATTCGGCCTACGCCGGCTGGCTGATCACCGGCGAGAAGCCCGGCTTCAGCGCCCGCTCGGGCGTCTGGGGTACGACCCGCGTCGCGCGTCCGGTCACCGATGGCGGTATCGGTGCCTGGGAACTGGCGACGCGCTACGACAAGTACGACTTCACCGACGCGCGCCGCGGCGGCGAGGGCGATGCGTGGACGCTGGGCCTGAACTGGTACCTCAACAACTGGTCGCGGGTGATGTTCAACTACGTGCGCTGGAACACCGACAACCAGGTCGGCGCCTACGCGGGTCAGGATTCGGGCAACACCTTCAACATCCGTACCCAGGTGGTGTTCTGACCGGACGGCCCGGCCGGGTGCTCCCGGCCGGGCCGTCAGCACGGCGTCTGAAGCGGACCACACGCCCCCGTCCAGGGGTTTGCGCGGGGCGGGGTTAGAATCCTGTCCCGCGTCATTTTTTCCCAGAGCAGATCCCCCGACGATGTCCAACGACGAATTCCGCCAGGCCGCCCTCGACTATCACCGCGCGTCGCCGCCGGGCAAGATCACGGTCAGCGCGACCAAGCCGATGCTGACCCAGCGCGATCTCGCGCTGGCGTATTCGCCGGGCGTGGCCTACGCCTGCGAGGAGATCGTCAAGGATCCCAACGCCGCCAGCGAGCTCACCGCGCGCGGCAATCTGGTCGCGGTGATCTCCAACGGCACCGCGGTGCTGGGCCTGGGCAACATCGGCGCGCTGGCCGGCAAGCCGGTCATGGAAGGCAAGGGCGTGCTGTTCAAGAAGTTCGCCGGCATCGACGTGTTC
>JBQEAV010000002.1:50472-252980 GCA_052108555.1 Luteimonas sp. | reverse complement strand
CCTAGAAGACATCAAGGCGCCGGAGTGCTTCATCGTCGAGCGCAAGCTGCGCGAGCGGATGAAGATCCCGGTGTTCCACGACGACCAGCACGGCACCGCGATCATCGTCGGCGCGGCGATCGTCAACGCGCTCGAGATCGCCGGCAAGCGCATCGAGGACGTCAAGTTCGCCACCACCGGCGCGGGCGCCGCGGGCATCGCGTGCCTGGACATGCTGGTCGCGCTGGGTCTCAAGCCCGAGAACATCCTGGCTTTCGACCGCGACGGCGTGATCCACACCGGCCGCGACAATCTCGACCCGGACAAGGCGCGTTACGCGCGCGACACCGACAAGCGCACGCTGGCCGAGATCCTCGTGGGCGCCGACGTGTTCCTCGGCCTGTCGGCCGGCGGCATCCTGAAGCCGGAAATGGTCGAGGCGATGGCCCCGAATCCGGTGATCCTGGCGCTGGCCAACCCGTATCCGGAAATCATGCCCGAGGACGCCAAGCGCGTACGCCCGGACGCGATCATCGCCACCGGCCGCAGCGATTACCCGAACCAGGTCAACAACGCGGTCTGCTTCCCGTACATCTTCCGCGGCGCACTCGATGTCGGCGCGACCGGTATCAACGAGGCGATGAAGCTCGCCTGCGTGCATGCGATCGCGCAGCTGGCGAAGGAAGAAGCCAGCGATCTGGGCAGCGCCTACGGCGAAGAGATCCCGAGCTTCGGCCGCGAGTACATCATCCCGCGCCCGTTCGACCCGCGCCTGCTGACCATCGTTGCCCCGGCCGTCGCGCAAGCCGCGATGGCCTCGGGCATCGCGCTGCGTCCGATGGAGGACATGCGCGCCTACCGCGAGAAGCTAGGCCAGTTCATCCACCGCACCGGCCTGGTCATGAAGCCCGTCTACGACCGTGCGCGCGGTGATCGCCAGCGCATCGTCTATACCGAGGGCGAAGAGGAAGTGGTGTTGCGCGCGGTGCAGACCGTGGTCGATGAAGGCCTCGCGTTCCCGATCCTGATCGGCCGTCCCGACGTCATCGACATGCGCATCAAGCGTCTGGGCCTGCGCCTGGTCGCCGGTCGCGATTTCGAACTGACCAACATCAACGACGATCCCCGCTTCAACGAGTACTGGCAGCACTACCACGCGCTGACCTCGCGTCGTGGCGTGACGCCGGATTCGGCGAAGAACCTGCTGCGTTCGCGCCCCACGCTGATCGCCGCGATCATGGTCGACCGCGGCGAAGCCGACGCGATGATCACCGGCATCGTCGGCCGCTTCCACAAGAAGCTCGGCTACGTGCGCAGCGTGCTGGGTCTCGACCCGGGCCTGCAGAGCACCTCGGCGATGACCGGCGTGGTCAACGACCAGGGCCTGTGGTTCTTCGTCGACACCCACGTGCAACCCGACCCGACCGCCGAGCAGATCGCCGAGAGCACCATCCAGGCCGCGTACCGCCTGAAGCTGTTCGGCATCGAACCGAAGATCGCGCTGCTGTCGCACTCCAATTTCGGCAGCCACGACGATCCGAGCGCCCGCAAGATGCGCGAAGTCCGCGAGATCCTCGTGCGCCGCGCGCCGAAGCTGGAGTTCGACGGCGAGATGATGGGCGACACCGCATGGGACGAAACCCTGCGTCGCCGCATGCTGCCCGACACCACGCTGAGCGGTCGCGCGAACCTGTTCGTGTTCCCGAACATGGACGCCGCCAACATCACCTACAACATGATCCGCGTGATGACCGGCGGCGCCGCACTCGGTCCGATCCTGATGGGCGTCAACAAGCCCGCCCACATCCTCACCCCGTCCGCCACCCCGCGCCGCGTCATCAACATGACCGCGATCGCCTCGGTGGACGCGCAGATCCGCAAGGCGCAGCTGGCGGAGGGGTGAGTCTTCCGGGCGCGCGTGACTGCTTCGGCGGTGACGCGTCAGGTCTGAAGGCGCGGCGTTCGATGCGCCGGGCTTCGATCGAGGGATCGGGTCTCCGGCGGCCCTCACCCCAAGCCCTCTCCCAGAGGGAGAGGGGCTCGGTCATGCGAGCGTTGCGCTTTGAAGCCCCTCTCCCTCCGGGAGAGGGGTTGGGGTGAGGGCAGACGCTCGCACTACTCCAACCGAAGCTTCAAGTCGCGCGCCGAGCCTTCCACTGCGTCAGGCCGCGGAGCCCCGCATCGCCCGGGACCCGAGCCCCTCTCCCTCCGGGAGAGGGTTGGCGTGAGGGCAGGCCGGTCGCAGCAAACCCCATCGCAGCACCACAGCCGCGGCGAACAGATCTTTCCCCCGCAACCCGGGGGAAACCGTCAATCAAGCCGCCATCAGCCGCCGCACCACGTCCGGCAACAGTTCCAGCTCGTCCTTGAACACCAGCGCATCGCCGACAGGCAGTTCTTCGCCGGGCGCGCCGATGGACGAACCGGTCAGAAACACCACCGGCACACCGGGCAGCAGCGCCCGCGTCAGTCGCATCGCCTCGACACCCGAGAAGCCCGGCAGGTTGACGTCCGACAGCACGAGCTGGGGATGGAAATCGCGCAGCAGGCCGGTCAGGTCCGCCTCGCCGCAGGCGCGACGGACCTCCACCGCGATGCCGGCATCGCGCAGTGCGAGTTCGGTGAGTTCGGCGTCGTCGCGCGAATCGTCAACGATCAGCACGCGCAGCGGCGCGGCGTCTGACATCACTCTTCGTCGGGGGTTTCGTTGAGCACGGCCCAGAACTTGCCGAGTGTGCGCACCGCTTCGAAGAACTGGTCCACGTCCACCGGCTTGACGACGTAGGCATTCACGCCCAGGTCCCAGCTGCGCGCCAGATCGCTTTCCTCGCGCGACGACGACAGGATCACCACCGGCATGCGCTTGAGCGTTTCGTGCTCGCGCAGCTGCTTGAGCACTTCCAGACCGTCCATGCGCGGCATCTTGATGTCGAGCAGCAACACCGCCGGATCGCCCGGGGTGCGGTCGACGTACTTGCCACGCTGCAGCAGGTAGTCGAGCGCTTCGACGCCGTCTTCCACGTGCACGATGGGATTGGCAAGGTGGGCGTCGCGCAGCGCGTCGATCGCCATTTCCGCGTCATGCGGGCTGTCCTCGGCGAGGAGGATCGTGCGGATTTCGCTCATGTCGGGGTATGTCCTGGGGAAGTAGACGGACCCGGCTCGGCAGCAGAGGCGGGCAGGGTGAAGTAGAAGGTGGCGCCCTTGCCGGGTTCGGCCTCGGCCCAGATGCGGCCGCCGTGACGACCCAGCACACGCCGCACGCTGGCGAGGCCCACGCCGGTGCCCGGGAACTCCGTGGCCGAATGCAGGCGCTGGAACACGCCGAACAACTTGCCCGCATACTGCATGTCGAAGCCGGCGCCGTTGTCGCGCACGCTGAACTCGTAGCCGCCATCGGCACCGCGCCGGCAGCCGACCTCGATCCGTGCCGGCGTGCTGCCGGTGCTGTACTTGACCGCGTTGCCCAGCAGGTTGAGCCACACCTGCCGCAGCATGTTCTCGTCGCCGACGATGATCGGCAGCGGCGCGATCGTCCATTCGATGCGGTGACCGGGATGCTCGGCCGCGGCGTTGGAATCGAGCATCGCGCGGGTATCGGCCACCATCGACTGCAGGTCCACGCTCTGCAGGCGCAGCGCGCTGCGACCCAGGCGCGAATACACCAGCAGATCGTCGATCAGCGCCGACATGCGCCGCGCCGAACCGCCGATGACACCCAGGTAATGCGAGGTCTTCTCGTCGACCTCGGTGCCCAGGTGCCGGCCCAGCTTGTCGGCGAAGCCGGCGATGTGGCGCAGCGGCGCGCGCAGGTCGTGGGACACCGAGTAGCTGAAGGCTTCCAGTTCGCGGTTGACGTCCGAGACCTGCTCCACCTTGCCTTCGAGCTGCTGGTTGAGCTCGCGGATCTGGCGCTCGCTGATCGTCTGCGCGGTGACATCGGAGGCGGTGATCAGGGCGACCATGTCGTCGCGGTCGGGCAGCGGCATGCGCTGCGCATTGAGCAGCATGGTGCGTTCGATTCCATCGGCCGTGCTCTGGTCGAGCCGGTGGTCCCACAGTTCCCGGTCGCGTGCCAGCACGTCATGCAGGCGGCGCAGCGTGTCCGCATGGTCCCACGCGCCGTCGCCGATCTCCGCCAGGCGCTTGCCGCGGTTTTCGACATCACCCACGTTGTAGAGTTCGGCGAATGCGGCGTTGTGCATCACCACGCGCAGGTCCCGGTCGACGAGCACGATCGGCTCGCGCACGCTGTCCATGACCACCAGCGCGCGGGCGCTGGCCTGCGACGCCTGACGTTCGGCGACCTGTCGACCGCTCTGTTGCCGCAGCGCGAAGTACATGGCGCCGGCCAGCAGCAGCAACTGCACGACCATCGCCGTCCAGCTCGCCATGTCGGCGCGACGGTTGCTGCGCGCCGCGTATGCCTTGCGATCGGCCAGCAGCCGCTCTTCCTCGGCCAGGATGTCCTGCACGAGGCGCTGGATGGGATACAGCACGATCATGTCGTCGATCTGCCGCATCGTGGCGTCCTCCGCTTCGCGGATCACGACGTCCACGCGCTCCAGGCGCAGTTGCAGCGTGTTGCGCAGCGCCCCCAGCCGCGCCTGCTGCTGGGGGTTGTCGCGGGTCAGTGCGAGCACCTTGTCGAGGTTCGGCATGATCCGTTCGCGTGCATCGCTGATGCGCTCGTGCAGGATCGGTGAATCGATGCCGCGGGACCGCGCGACCGCCGCGCCTTCCAGGCTGCGTGCGTCGGCGGCGACCCAGTGCACCAGGGTTTCCACCTCGCGGGTATACACGACCCTGGTCGTCGCCTCTTCCGCCTGGTTCATTGCCGCGCGGATGATCCAGAACGGGCCCACCACGATCAACACGACCGCCAAGCCGAAGGCAGGCGGACGCCAGCGCTGCGAAGAAGGCTTGGAATGGAGCATCGAAAGACCCGGGCGCGGACGGAGCGGTCGCGCATGATGCCGCACCCACCCCTGAACACGGGATCATCGCCGAGGCCCGCGCGCGTGGCAACGCGGACCGTCCGCTGGCGTCCGGTGTCAATCGCGGCCGCCTGTTAGAATTCAGGGTCCGAACGACCCCCATGAGACGCGGGCATGCGCACCGCGCTGGAGCACAGAATGAACTGGCTGAACGACGTCCTGCAGAACGACCCCGATCCGACCGAGACCCGCGAATGGGTCGAGTCGCTCAAAGCGGTCATCGACGTCGGCGGTCCGGAACGTGCCCACCAGTTGCTCGAGAACATGGTCGAGCTGACGCGCCGCGCCGGTGCGCATCTGCCGTTCGCGCCGACCACCGAATACGTCAACACCATTCCCACGCATCTCGAGCCGAAGATGCCGGGTAATTCCGAGCTGGAATGGCGCATCCGCTCCATCATCCGCTGGAACGCGATGGCGATGGTGGTGCGTGCGAACCGCAAGCCCGGGGATCTGGGCGGCCACATCGCCAGCTTTGCCTCGTCGGCCACGCTGTATGACGTGGGCTTCAACCACTTCTTCCGCGCGCCGTCGGCCGATCACCCGGGCGACGTCATCGCAACGCAGGGCCACAGCTCGCCGGGCATCTACGCGCGCTCGTTCCTCGAAGGCCGCTTCACCGCCGACCAGCTCGACCACTTCCGCATGGAAGTCGACGGCCAGGGCATCTCGTCCTATCCGCATCCCTGGCTGATGCCCGATTACTGGCAGGTGCCCACGGTCTCGATGGGCCTGGGCCCGATCGCCGCCATCTACCAGGCGCGTTACTGGAAGTACCTCGAAGCCCGCGGCCTGATGCCCAAGTCCGACCGCAAGGTGTGGTGCTTCATGGGCGACGGCGAGACCGACGAGCCGGAAAGCCTGGGCGCGATCTCGGTCGCGGGCCGCGAAGGCCTCGACAACCTGGTCTTCGTCATCAACTGCAACCTGCAGCGCCTCGACGGCCCGGTGCGCGGCAACGGCAAGATCATCCAGGAACTGGAAGGCGGCTTCCGCGGCGCCGGCTGGAACGTGGTCAAGACCGTCTGGGGCAGCTACTGGGATCCGCTGCTGGCGAAAGACAAGGACGGCATGCTCAAGAAGCTGATGATGGAGACCGTCGACGGCGAGTACCAGAACTGCAAGGCGTTCGGCGGCGCGTACACGCGCGAGAACTTCTTCGGCAAGTACCCGGAAACCGCGAACCTCGTCGCCAACCTCAGCGACGACGACATCTGGCGCCTCAACCGCGGCGGCCACGATCCGCACAAGGTCTTCGCCGCCTACCAGAACGCGATGGACACCAAGGGCCAGCCCACGGTCATCCTCGCCAAGACGGTCAAGGGCTACGGCCTGGGCAGCGCCGGCGAGGCGCTCAACCCGACCCACAACACCAAGAAGCTCGACGACGAAGCCGTGCGCACCTTCCGCGACCGCTTCAAGATTCCGGTGTCCGATGCCGCGCTCGCGGACGGCGAAATCCCGTTCTATCACCCCGGCAAAGATTCCGAGGAAGTGCAGTACATGCTCGAGCGCCGCCAGGCGCTGGGCGGCTTCCTGCCGCAGCGTCGCCGCAAGAGCACCGAGACGCTCAAGGCGCCCGAGCTCAAGGTGTTCGACCGCCTGATGCAGGACACCGGCGAGCGTTCGATCAGCACCACCATGGCGTTCGTGCAATCGCTGTCGATCATCCTGCGCGACAAGCAGGTGGGCCCGCGCGTGGTGCCGATCGTCGCCGACGAGGCCCGCACCTTCGGCATGGAAGGCCTGTTCCGCCAGCTGGGCATCTACGCTCCGCAGGGCCAGAAGTACAAGCCGGTCGACCGTGACCAGCTCTCGTACTACCGCGAAGACGCGGCCGGCCAGGTGCTGGAAGAAGGCATCACCGAGGCCGGCGCGTTCTCCAGCTGGATGGCCGCGGCCACGAGCTACAGCACCAACGACGTGCCGATGCTGCCGTTCTACATCTACTACTCGATGTTCGGCTTCCAGCGCATCGGCGACTCTGCCTGGCAGGCCGCCGACATGCGCGCCAGAGGTTTTCTGCTCGGCGCCACAGCGGGGCGCACCACGCTCAACGGCGAAGGCCTGCAGCACGAAGACGGCCACAGCCACCTGCTGGCCGGCGCCATCCCGAACTGCCGCGCCTACGACCCCACCTTCGCCGGCGAAGTGGCCGTGATCCTGCACTACGGCATGCAGCGCATGCTCGACCAGCAGCAGGACGAGTTCTTCTATCTCACCCTGATGAACGAGAACTACAGCCACCCGGCGCTGCCCGACGGCGCGGCCGAGGGCGTCATCAAGGGCATGTACCTGCTCAAGGACGCCGGCAAGGCCAAGAAGGGCGAGCTGCGCGTGCAGCTGCTGGGCTCGGGCACCATCCTGCGCGAAGCCATCGCCGCTGCCGAGCTGCTGGACAAGGACTTCGGCGTCACCGCCGACATCTGGTCCTGCCCCAGCTTCACCGAGCTGCGCCGCGACGGCTGGGATGCCGAGCGCTGGAACCGTTTCAACCCCGAAGCCAAGAGCCCGCGCAAGGCCTACGTCACCCAGCTGCTGGAAGGCCGCCAGGGCCCGGTCATCGCCGCGACGGACTACGTGCGCGCGTTTGCCGACCAGATCCGCGCGTTCGTGCCGGCCACGTACACCGTGCTGGGCACCGACGGCTTTGGTCGCTCGGATACGCGTGCCAACCTGCGTCGTCACTTCGAAGTGGACCGGTACTACATCGCCCAGGCTGCGATCGAAGGCCTGATGAAGGACGGCAAGATGACCGGCAAGGATGTCGCGCGGGCGATCAAGCTGTACAAGATCGATGTGGAGAAGGTGAATCCGGTCGGGGTTTGATTGCAGTTAGCGCTCTTAGTCTCCAGCCCGCGTCGCACTCTGTGCGACGCGGGCTTTTATAATAATAAGAATATAATCTAGAGAGGTGTCTGTGTGACGAGATGCATTAGCCTATTTTCCGGCGCCGGTGGGCTCGATGTCGGTGCCGAGCGGGCGGGCGCATCTGTGGACGTTTGTGTGGAGAATGATCCCGATGCCGCGCAAACTTTGAGACTGAATTTTGGGCGGGAAACTTCTGTTCGCGAGCAAGATGTGCGTGAAGTTAAGTTTCGTGCTCTAAAGAGCACCGAGCGCACAATCATCATTGGCGGCCCTCCTTGCCAGCCGTTTTCAAAGAACGGGTACTGGGTCAAGAATGATAATAGGCTGATTGAGGACGACCCTAGAAATATGCTCGGTCAGTTTGCCCGCGCTGTTAAAGAGGTTCGCCCAGAAGGATTCTTGTTTGAGAATGTCGAGAGCATTCTTCATCCCACGAACAGAGAGGCTTTCTTTAGCTTTGTGAGTTCAGTCGAGAGCATCGGCTATTCTTGTACGGTTTATAAAGCTAACGCTGCGGACTTCGGTGTGCCTCAGAAGAGAAAGCGGATTTTCGTCTTCGGAGTGCCACGCGACAAGGGCGCAATCCCTGAGCCGGAAACAATATACGGCGACCAATCCGCGAAGTTGAAGCCGCACCGCGGAGTCGGTGATTTCATCAAGGATTATGCGGGGCCCGAGTTTTTTGAGCCTCAGGAAGTCGCGTCTAGCGGCACATACTACAACGAATTAGTCCACGTGCCCGCCGGGCGTAACTACATAGCGTTGTCAAAGCTCGTCGGTTACCAGGGGCGGACCTTCCGTTCGGGTGGGCGGTTCTGGAACTTTCTCCATAAACTTCATCCGGATGACCCATCGATAACAATCGCCGCGCAGCCTGGTCCTTGGGTGGGCCCATTTCACTGGGAAAACCGTCGTCTTCGAGTTCCGGAAGTCGCCGCTATTCAGACTTTTCCAAAGAATTTCAAATTCTTTGGCAGCCGACGTTCAATTCAAAAGCAGATTGGAAATGCCGTGCCCTGCCTTCTAGGAGAGAGAATGGTGGGACACCTCTTGAAGCATCTGTGACTTGTTGAAGCATCTTTGACTTGGGGGTCGCATGTCTGGATTTGATAAAAGCCTTCTTCATTTTTTCGTGCGAGACTCGCTTCGATCGTTTAGTGAGAGTTTCTATCCGGGGTTGGGGGATAATCCATTTAGATTCTCTTTGAACGGGCGAAAATACTCGGTCCACATCTCTTTCGTCCATGATTCGGGGGCGTCGAGAGATAACGACGATGAAACGAGAATTCAGATCTCACGATCGCAGATTGAAATTCAGAGAGCGCGTCATGGGGCAGGTGAGCGAGTTGCGTTTGTTGGATTTTTCAGCGATGGCGAGGTTTTTGTAGGTTGGGACCCTAGGCATGTTTTCTCCTTGAACGCGAAGACTGTCGTGTCGATATATGCACGTCAGTCGATGCATAAGGCAGTTCAAGACTTCAATGCAGCGACGCATGATTTCCAGTCGCGCTATTTGGGTCGGGCTTCCAGAGCAATCGCATTGCAGAAATCTGCTCTTGGTTTCTACTTGGAGAACATCGAGCGGTTCCACGACCTTGATTCGGAGGCGCAAATAGTAGGCGTGCTTGAAGCGGTCGAAGGCGGGCTGCTGGCGTCGGATAGAAATGTAGAGGATCAAGTGGGGGTGCCGCACGGGCGAGTGCGAGATAAATTCGAACTCTTGCGAGTTGCTTATAAGCGAAATCCTAGATTTAGAACTCAAGTGCTTGAGGCTTACGAGCACCGCTGTTGCGTGTGCGGCATACAGCTTGCGCTGGTGCAGGCTGCACATATTATTCCTCACGCACTTCCGGAGTGCACTGACGAGGTTATTAATGGCCTTGCTCTTTGCTCGAATCATCATCGGCTTTACGACGACGGGCTTCTTCTGCCGCACTCGGGAGGAGTTCTTCGTGTTAACGAAGCAAGAGCAAAGTATCTTTCCGACACCGGTCGTGACGCGGGCTTAGATGGTGTTCGAGCTTTTCATGGCTTGAGTATTAGGAAGCCTCGGAGACAAGATCAATACCCGAGCGAGGCATACCTTGAAAAAGGAGTGGCGGTCAGGCTGGGCTGAGGCTATTTCAGCCGTTGTAAGTCGCTGTGAGTTTGAAGAATTAGCGCTTTCATATGATGGCGCTGATGAGGCTAGTCGCAAGTTGTCAGGGAGTTACTACACTCCGGCAGATGCGGCTCGTTTTTTCTGGATCAATTTCTTCTACATAAATGAAATTTCGGATGCGGAATCCGCCCGGTCCTTCATCGCTCAGCGAGAATTTATAGAACCATCGGTTGGGTCCGGAATTCTTTTTTTTGCGTTGCTTGAGGCTTTTTCGAATCTTGGTCTTGAAGATTCCGACGTCGCGGCAATCAGCGTTGATCTGGTTGACGTGAATCCTAAGGCTGTGGATTTTGTGGGGGGTTGCCTTCAAGAACTTCGTAAGATCTTTGGTGAAAGATTTCTTTCTGGCGTTAGGGTTCATCGGCAAGACTTCATGGTTTGGGCGCCTCGTGAGAATTCTGTAAGGAATTTTGTGTTCTTTGGAAATCCTCCATTCGTTTCCGAGGCAGGGTCAAGAGAAAATCTCGCCTCTAAATTCATGGTCAGATGTCTAGCCCTTTCAAGGCCAGGCGGCGTTGTCAGCCTGATTATGCCTATGTCTCTTTGTTTCAGTAAAAATTATAGCGATCTGCGTCGAGTAATTAGAAATTCTAATTCTGATAGTCATCTTGTAAATTTTGACAACATACCCGACACGATATTCAAGTCAGGCAAGCCTTTGAGTGCTAATACAAATAAGGCAAATAGTCAAAGGTGCACTTTTGCGAATGTTGCCATCGGAGGGGCGCGCCATGTTTGGGTGACCCGCCTCATTAGGTGGAGGTCGGCAGACAGAACTGAATTACTTTCCAGGGCGCCAGATTATATTGACGCTAGTCTTTACGCTTTTGACGATCAGTTTCCCCGTGCTTCGTCCGCGGAGATGGTCCGCTATCTTTGTACTCACGAAGCGGCGAAGGGGACTAGAACAATCGGCGATCTGCTGGACTCTGATGGCGACTTCGAATTATTGATATCTGGAGTCGCTCGTAATTACATAGGAATAAGAGAGGTTTGGGCGTCAGGCGTTATTTCGCTCAAGTTTGCATCCGCTAGAGACTTTTATCGTGCCTTGGGTCTTGTAACATCGCGGGCTTTTTTTGAGTACTGGTTATCACTTGGGGACGGATTTCACGTGACTCGAGGTGTTGTAGTCGGATTTCCGATTTCCGAGGAAGTGGATTTGCAGTTAGAGCGAGGGCTTCGCTCCGTGAGGAAAATGTGGCGAGACAGGGCAAGCTTCTCGAAGAAAAAATTGAATCGGGGCGTTATTGTTGAGTCCTATGACTTCGCAATGCCTGCATTGAAGATAAGTCTGGCTTCGTAGCATCGAGTTCATAGCTGCGAGAAAAAGAGGTCAGGTTGGCAGTAACGGGGTCAGGTTCACTTTCCGGGTTCCTAGGTGGCGCCTTGCGCCGCTAACCGGGGCCAGCGTCACTTGTTGGCCGCGCCGGCAGGCTGGGTGATGTCGCAGACGCCGTTGATCCTTTTGATCCACGCTTCGCCAACCTTGGCCGCCGCCTTCTCAGCCTCTCCGTGCCACAGGCTGATAAAGGCGCACGAAATCATGACGGCGGCAAAGATCGAAATGACCCACTGGGTGAGGCCGCTGATGTGCGCCGCGTAGTACGCGGCGCCGGCACCACTGAAGGCGAGCAAGAAATATCGAATGAGCGGCCAGTAGCGTAGAAGCCCTCGGGTGGTCTGGTTGCGATGTATTGAGTACTGCCAGCTGACCGTCTGCGTGTCAGCGTCGTAGCTGAGAAATGCCCAAATTTCGGACAGATCACTCAACGCTTGGCTCGCGTGGGGATGTGCAAGCGCGACGTCCCCCCGCAATTGAGTAGCGGGCTGCTTTGGAGTCCAATCCCCAACGAGAAGGAGATTGGACTTGAAGAAGCGTTTCAGCGAAGAGCAGATCATCGGCTTTCTGCGTGAGGCCGAGGCCGGCCTGCCGGTCAAGGAGCTTTGCCGCCGGCATGGCTTCAGCGAGGCGTCGTACTACCTGTGGCGCAGCAAGTTCGGCGGGATGAATGTCTCCGAGGCCAAGCGGCTCAAGGAACTCGAGATCGAGAACGCGCGTCTGAAGAAGCTGCTGGCCGAGCAAGTCCTCGAGAACGAGGTGATCAAGGACGTGCTGCGAAAAAAATGGTGAGCGCACCGGCCCGTCGTGAGCAGGTGCGCTACATGGCAAGCAAAGGGCTCAGCGAGCGTCACGCTTTGCGCGTGGTGGGCATGAGTGCCAGTGCGTTTCGCTACACACCTCGTCCGGATCGCAATGTCGAACTGCGAGAGCAGATTCAGGCTCTAGCGCATCGGCACAAGCGCTACGGCGTGGGCATGATCTATCTAAAGCTGCGGCAAAGCGGCCATGCGGTGAATTACAAACGCGTGGAGCGGCTATATCAGCAGGCGAAGCTGCAGGTACGGCGGCGCAAGCGCAAGAAGGTACCGGTGGGCGAGCGGCAACCGCTGATCCGTCCGATTGTGGCCAACGAAGTGTGGTCGATGGACTTCATCTTCGACCGCACGGCCGACGGCCGCGTCATCAAGTGCCTGGTGATCGTGGACGACGCGAGCCACGAAGCTGTAGCGATCGAAGTCGAACGCGCCGTTTCCGGTCACGGGGTCAGTCGTGTGCTCGACCGCTTGGCGCTCAACCGTGGCTTGCCGAAGGTGATTCGGACCGACAACGGCAAGGAGTTCTGCGGCAAGGCGATGGTCACCTGGGCGCACGAGCAGGGCGTGATGCTGTGCTTGATACAGCCGGGTAAGCCGAATCAGAACGCTTACGTCGAGTCCTTCAACGGGCGCCTGCGCGACGAATGCCTCAACGAACACTGGTTCCCGACGCTGCTGCATGCCCGAAGCGAGATCGAGCGCTGGCGGCGTGAATACAACGAGGAACGACCAAAGAAATCACTCGGCGGACTGACGCCCGCCGCCCACGCAAAACAACTGGCAGAAGCTCAGCTACAGTAAACCCGGACTCCAAATGGTCCCGCTACTGAAAGCGGGGGGATGTCGGATCGACAGCACAAGGCATGGGTTTGAGACGCCTATTCTACGGACGTGGATGCCACGAACGGCCAGTAAGAACAAAGCGCGGCCATGGGCCGCCCTTTGCTATTGCGTGTCGCCCTGCAGGGCCAGCCAATCACGGAATTGGGAAGGTCTGACCCGATAGCGCGCGATATTGCCTTCGTGCAACTGGTTCAATTCGTTCACGGCCAGTGCCAGCACGTCTCCGATGTCCTCCGGATCGACGAGCGCCGCGACCCGCGTTTGAATACCCGGTACGTCATCGCGACGAACGCCATCCCGGATGATGTCGGCGACCAGCACATGCAGCAGTTCGCGATGCTGCAACCGCAGCGGGTCCGGTGCCGGCAGTGCATCGCGCAGGACCGTGTAGCGCTGACACGAGCGTTCGTACGCCCACACGAAAACGTCGCGCAGCAGCTCCACGCGATTGAGCTCGTAGACGCCCAGCGTGCCCTCGATGTAGAGCGCCTCGGGCACATCGACGAACGACAGCGGTGCCAGGTTCTGGCGGATCAGTGGGACGTTCGCGGCCAGACGCGAGGTGCGCTTGTTGACGTCGTCGAAAGGCTGCAGATAAGGCAGTTGGACCATCGCGAAGAACGCCTGCTCGAACGGATCGGCGATGGCGCTCGCCTTGGCCAGCAATGTGTCGAAGTGCTCGGAGAGCCGCTGGGGTATCGCCAGTGGCTGATAGACCGATCCGGAAATGGCCACGTCCATCTGCCGCAGGCGTCCACCGGCGCCGGGGTCCGGCAACAGGTTGTCCGACAGCAACGCATGCAGGTTCTGCAGCGTGTAGCGGTTGAAGCCGATGTCCTGCGCCTGCTCCACCAGCATCTCGATGGCGGCCTTGTGATTGAGGATCATCTGGGCCTCCAGCTGATCCTTGCCCGCCGCAGCCAAGCCAAACTGGATCAGGTTCTGGGTATCCAGCCGGCTGTAGGTGTTGCCCTCCAGTCGGCTGGAGGACCAGGACAGGTCGATCAGCAGCCGGTCAAGCACCTGCCTTGCATAGGTGCCGGCGGGCCGGCCGTCCACCGGGGAGCGGCCCAGTTGATGCAGGTGCGCGCGCAATGGTGGCGCGAGCCAGGCCGTCTCGTTCGGCCGGTAATGCTCCAGGAACTCCCGGCGGTATCCGACTGGCGTGCGCTGTGCCGACGGGCGACGAACAAGATCGCGAACCTGCACAGCTTCGGCGGTGAGGGCGATCTCGGGATCGGTTGTCCTGGCTTCATTGGCCGGAAGCGGAGTCGGGACAACGGCGTGGTACTTGCGGGCGCGCCCGTTCCCCTCGGCTCGCAGGCGTCCCTGTGCCACCAGTGCGGCGACATGGCGCTGGAGATTGCGGCGAGGCACCGAGGCAAACGCGACCTCCAGCGCTTCGATGCCCATGCCATCCGGATCGACGGCGATCGCATCGAGCACTCTGGTGGGGTCGAGGGAAGACTTACGCGCCACGGTCATTCCAGAATGCGCCGGATAGTGGCGCGATTAAAACGAATTCCGGCGCGCAAAGCCAGTAAGTGGCGCGATTCAATGAGAACTGGCGCGATTTTGCCGCGATTACGTAGTAGGCGACTGGAACGATCGGTCAGGAACCGCTCCGCAAGCGCACGAACTCGGAACGAAAAACGCAAAAGCGTCGAGCCCCCTGCACCAGAAGCTGGTCCCTGGTCCCTGGTCCCGACGTTCAGCCTGCTTGACGGTCATCGCCGCAACGGACTACGTTCGCGCGTTCGCCGACAAGACCCACTTGGTCTCCGGCTCCAGCGCGGCAAAGTCCCGTTCCAGCCAGTTACGCACGCCCGGTGGCGTCAGCGCAGGCTGACCGCGCTGGCCACGCCGCTTCGGCCGCGGCCAGCCCTGCAGGCCGTCCGCCGACATCAGCCGGGCGACCCGGTTCAGACTCACCGCCTCGCCTTCGTCGGCCAGATCCTCTTGTATCCGGCCTGCGCCCAGCGTGGCCCGGCTAGCTTCGTGCAGCTCACGGATGCGGCCGAGCAAGCGCTCGTCGTCGAGTTGACGGGGGCTTGGCAGGCGTTTGCTCCAGTCGTAATAGCCGCTGGCGGACGCGCACTGACAGCGGCACATCAGCCGAACTGGGAACGCATCGCGGCAACGTTCGATCGCTGATACCTCAGGACGATCCCTTGGCAAAGAACGTTGCCGCTTCTCTTAAAAAATCCCGCTCCTTCTTCACCCGACGTCCCCCCGCTTTCACTAGCGGCTCTGCTTGGAATCCGGGCTCACCGTGGCGGCATTGCCGCCAGCGTTCCCAGAAAATCCTTTCGCCACGCATGGATGTCGTACTCGCGGATCCGCGTGATCATCGATTGCCAGCGCTCGCGGCGCGCTTCGAGTGGCATCGCCATGGCAGCGGCGATCGCATCGGCGACGCCGTCGCTGTCGAAGGGGTTCACCAGCAGCGCGCCATCGAGTTCACGCGCGGCGCCCGCAAAGATCGACAGCACGAGTGCGCCGGGGTCGTCGCTGTCCTGCGCGGCCACGTATTCCTTTGCGACCAGGTTCATGCCGTCGCGCAGGGGGGTCACCAGTGCCATGCGCGACATGCGGTAGAAGCCGGTCAGCGCGGGGTGCGGATAGGTGCGGTTGACGTAACGCACCGGTGTCCAGTCGGGATCGGAAAGGGCGCCGTTGATGTGGCCGGCGTACTGCTCCAGCTCACGGCGCAGCGCGCGGTAGCTGGCGACGCCGCCGCGCGAGACGGGGGCGATCTGCAGGTAGGTCAGCTTGCCGCGCTGGTCGGCATGGCGTTCGAAGAAGCGCTCGATCGAGCGGAAGCGTTCCGGCAGGCCTTTCGAGTAATCCAGCCGGTCGACACCGATCGCCAGTGCACGGCCGTTGAGGCTGGCCTGCATGCGTCGGGTCGTCGCGCTGCGTGAAGCGGTGGCGGCGAGCGATTCGATCACGCCGGCGTCGATGCCGATCGGAAATACGCCCGCGGTGAAATGGCGGCCGTCGTGGTCGCGCAGACTCCCCTGTCCGGCAACCTGGCCGCCGCGGAACAGGCGGATGTAGTCCTGGAAACGTTCGAGGTCGCGTTCGGTCTGGAAGCCGACGAGGTCATAGGACGACAGCGCGCCGAAGGTTTTGTCGTGATGTGGCAGGCCGGCAACGATGTCGGCCGAGGGAAACGGCACATGCAGGAAGAAGCCGATGCGTGCGCGGATGCCGCGCTTGCGCAGTTCCTGTGCCAGCGGAAACAGGTGGTAGTCGTGCACCCAGACAATGTCGTCGTCGCGCAGTTCCTTCGACAGTTTTTCGGCAAACAGCGCGTTGACGCCGCGATAGGCGGCCTGGGTCGTCGCGTTGTACTCGACGAGGTCGAGGCGGAAATGCAGCAGCGGCCACAGCGTGCGGTTGGCGAAGCCGTTGTAGTAGCCCTCGTAGTCCTCGCGCGACAGGTCGACGGTGAGGTATTCGATGCCGTCGCCCTGCTGGCGATGCAGTTCACCCGAGTGCGCGCGCGCAATCTTGCCGCTCCAGCCGAACCACAGGCCGCCGGTCTCCTGGAGCGCCGCGTCGAGCGCGGTCGCAAGCCCGCCGCTCTGGCTGTTGCCCGGCAGTGCGACGCGGTTGGAGACGACGACCAGGCGGCTCATGCGGCCTCCTGCCAGGACCGCGACAGGCGCATCGCCGCCATGATCAGGCCGACGTGCGAATAGGTCTGCGGAAAATTGCCCCAGGCCTCGCCGGTTTCGAACGAGAGATCTTCCGACAGCAGGCCCAGATGATTGCGGCGCGACAGCAGGGTTTCGAACAGCTGCCGCGCCTCGTGCGTGCGGCCGATGGATGCCAGCGCATCGATGTACCAGAACGTGCAGATGGTGAAACTGGTCTCCGGCGCACCGAAATCGTCGGGCGTGACGTAGCGGAACAGGCCGTCGCCATGACGCAGCGACTGGCCGACCGCATCGACCGTGCCGATGAAGCGCGGATCTTCCGGCGTCACGAAGCCGAGATCGGCGAGCAGCAGCAGCGAGGCGTCGAGGCGGTCGCCGCCGAAGGCATCGGCGAAATGGCCGAGTTCCGCATTCCAGGCTTCGCGCAGGATCCGCGCACGCATGCCGTCGGCGCGTTCGCGCCAGTAGCCGATGCGATCCTCGATGCCGAGCTGTCCCGCGATGCGCGCGAGCCGGTCGCATGCAGCCCAGCACATCACCGCCGAATAGGTGTGCACGTGCGCCTTGCCGCGGAATTCCCACAGGCCGGCGTCGGGCTGATCAAAGAGCTTGAACGCGAGTTCGCCCAGCGGTTCGAGCTTGCGGAACGTCGCCTCGTCGCCGCGGTGTTCCAGCCGGCGATCGAAGAACAGTTGCGTGGACGCGAGCACCACGCTGCCGTAGGTGTCGTGCTGGCGCTGCACGTAGGCGAGATTGCCACGGCGCACCGGGCCCATGCCGCGGTAGCCCTCCAGCGCGGGCATCGTCTCCTCGGTGAGTGTGTGTTCGAAGCCGATGCCGTACAGCGGTTGCATGTCGCCGTCGTCGCTGACGGTGAGGTTGAAGATGTAGCGGATGTACTCCTCCATCGTGCGCGTCGCGCCGAGACGGTTGAGCGTGCGCACGACGAAGGCAGAATCGCGCATCCAGCAATAGCGGTAGTCCCAGTTGCGCTCGGTGTCGGCGGCCTCGGGGATCGAGGTCGTCATCGCCGCGATGATGCCGCCGCTGTCCTCGTACTGGCACAGCTTCAGCGTGATCGCGCTGCGGATTACCGCCTCCTGGAAGTCGAGCGGGATCGACAGGTAGCGCACCCACTCGCGCCAGTAGTTCGTGGTGCGATGGAGGCCGTCGCGCACGAATTCCGGCAGCGGCTGGGTCAGTGTTTCGTCGGGCCCGAGCAGGAAATGCAGGTCGCGATCGAGCACGAAGGGCAGACCGTCGCGCAGCAGGCGGATCGGCAGATCAGTCGTCGCGCGCAGCGTGAAACCTGGCAGCACGTAACGGATGTGGTTGCTGCCCCAGGTGCTGTCGGGCAGGCGCGCGCCCCAGTCGGCCAGCGGGCGCAGCAACACCCGGATGCGCGGGCTGCCCGACAGCAGGCGCACGCGCCGCATCAGCATCACCGGACGATAGAAGCGGCCGTGCTGGCGCCAGCGCGGGGCGAAATCGGTGATCTCGAGCGACGCGCCATGGCGGTCGTGCAGCACGGTGCGCAGGATCGCGGTGTTCTCGACGTAGCTCTGCTCGCTGCGCTCGAAATCGTCGAGTTCGATCGACCAGTCGCCATGGCCTTCCTTCGGCGATAGCAGCGCGCAGAACGCGGGATCGCCGTCGAACGCCGGCAGGCACGACCACACCAGACGCGCGTTGCGGTCGAACAACGCGCCGAAACTGCCATTGCCGACGAGACCGAGATCGAGGCTGGGGGGACACGGTTGTGTCATCTGGACATCTCCGGATTCGGGTCGCCTGCAGGCACACCAAGCCACGCGTGGATCGCAGCGGGGTCGGGCAGGCGGAAGCGGGCAGCGCTGCCGGCGCGGTTCCCGACCAGCACGCTGATGCCGCCGTGGGCGTTGACGGCGCGAAAGCCCGGCTCGTCGGTGAGATCGTCGCCGGCGAACACCGGCACGCGACCGGCGAACGGCGCTTCTGCGAGAAACGCGAGAATCGCGCTGCCCTTGTCGGCGTGGCGCGGGCGCAGTTCGATCACGTGGTCGCCGGGCTGCAACTGGTAGTCGGGCAAGCCGGCCAGCGCACCGACGGCGAAGGCATGCAGCGCGAGTTCGGCGGCAGCCTTGCGTTCGGGGGCGACCATCCGCCAGTGCAGACCGAGCGCCGTGCCCTTGTCCTCGACCAGCGCACCGGGGTGCGCGTCGATCAGCGCGATCGCCGCATCGCGTGCACGCAGCAACGCCGGCGGCACCACGCCGCCGCCGCCCGCCTGGCCAGCGTGTCGACGCTCGACGCCATGCAGTCCGGCCGCAGCGAACACGACCGGTGCGAACAACTGGTCGAGCGTGGCGAGATTGCGCCCGCTGACCAGCGCCAGCGCACCGTCCAGCGACCGCTGCAGGCCCTCCAGTCGCGCGAGGAGGGCGGCCGGGACCTCGACCGCGTCTGGGCGCGGCGCGAACGGCAGCAGGCAGCCGTCGACATCGAGGAACAGGGCGGAATCGGGGGGCAGCGCAGGTGGCGGGGCCTGCGCTGCGCTGGCGAGGGGCGGCGTGACTTCCGATGATCGAGTCATCGCAGCATGATGGTCACGCGCCTGAAAAACCGACGTGAACCCGTGCGTTCGCCCATGCCACCGGCAACTGCGCACACGGGAATCGACCCCGTTCCACGTTGATGGCGTCGCAATCCGGGCAATGGCGCAGCACGCCTGCCGGGATGGCCGCCTCCCTATCGGTTCGCGGCCTCCGCTTCCGGTGCGATGGTGTGGACGACTTCGCCTGCAGCGTTGAGGAACTCGATCGCACCGAAGCCCTCATCGGTGACCGTCATGCGTAGCCGCGGGCGATCGTGCTTGTCGGACAGTGCGACCGCAGGGGTGCCGTCGGCGGCGACCGACAGGCGCATGCGCGTCGGCGTGCGCACGCCCGGCACCAGTGCGTTCCCGAGCTCGGGTTCCCGGACGAGCGGCGGCGCCTGGTTGATGACGAAGCTGACCGAGCCGTCGGGCGAGACGCGCCAGCCCACGGCGTCCATCGCGGGGTGGTCCAGCGCCAGCACCGCCATGCCGCCTTCGACATCGGCCGTACCGAAACCGCCACGCTCGCTGCCCGTGTCGTCGTAGAGGATCAGGCCGGCGACGTTGAAGGCGCGCTTGTACTGGATGCCGTCGATGATCGGCGGTGGCGTGGCGCCTGCCAGCGTCATGCGGATGGTGCCGTCGGCATCGACGATATCGATGCGGCGCGCACTGATGCGGTCATGGTCGGGCGCCTCGATCCGGGTCTCGGGCGTCCGGGTTTCGATGATCCGCTCGAGCGTCTGCATCGATGGCCGCTCGGGCGCGGTCTGGGCGGACACTGCGTGGGGGAATGTCGCCGCTGCGACGGTGCAGAGGAGAAGAGGCCGCACATACGGTGATCGGATCATCTGGGTGTCCCGGTTGATGGAATGACGGAGATGGCGGTTCGAATGCGAGGGGGTGGGTGGCCCGGATGCGCGTTGTCGGCGGGTCGGGCGCGCGGATGGGCTGCACCTGTGTACAGCTTGCCAGCGTTTCGACCGATGTCGCGAAGTGCCCCGGTTTGCACCAGACTGCATCGGCGCGGAGGGCGCATGGAAAAGGAGTCGAGATGCTCGTGCGTATCTCCGCAATGGCGGGACTGCTGTTTCTCACGGCTACGGTCAATGCCGGGCCGCCTGCCCAGGCCGCCTTCGACGAATGGCTGGACGCGTTCAATCGCAACGACCGCGCTGCCCTGGCCGCGTTCAATCTGCACCGGTTCGGCGATCCCGATCACAACATCGAATATCTGCTCGACAGTCGCGAAGAGACCGGCGGTCTGGAGGTGATCCAGGTCGAACGCAGCGAGCCGTTGGAGTTCGTTGCGCTGACGCGCGAGCGCAGCTTTCCCGTCGATCGACGCATTACAGTGAAGCTCGAAGAAACAGGATCCCATCGCCTCGCGCACATCACGCAGGATCCGCTGCCGATTCCACAGGCGAAAGCGCTGGAAGCGTTCGACGCATTCGCCACGCAGTTGGCGGCGGCGGATCGCTTCTCGGGTGTGCTGGTGATCGAGCAGAACGGACAGCGTCTCTACGCAAAGCCGTTCGGGCTCGCCAATCGCGAAGACGACACGCCGGTGCAGCTCGACACACCGTTCCTGTTCGCATCGCAGGGCAAGATGTTCACCGCCGTGGCGGTGCTGCAGCTGGTCGAGGCCGGGAAGCTGGGTCTGGATGACCCCGTCGGCAAGTTTCTGACCGGATACCCGAACCAGGATATGGCAACCGCCACCATCCGGCAGTTGCTCTCGCATCAGGGCGGCACTGGCGACATCGGCGTGCTGCAGCCGGACGAAGGCGCGAACCGGACATGGGTGCGCTCCATCGCCGATCTGATCAAGCTCAACGGCGACCGTGCACCGGCGTTTCCACCGGGATCGGCGTTCGAGTACTCGAACTACGGTTTCCTGCTGCTTGGCGCGGTGATCGAGGCGGTCAGCGGTCAGAGCTATTACGACTACGTGGCCGAACACATTTTTGCGCCGGCCGGGATGACGGCAACGCACTTCCCGACACTGGAACAGATGGCCGATGTCGCGCGCGGCTACACGCAGACCGACGACGGCACGCTGGTGCCGAGCGCCGATCAACTCCCGTGGCGCGGCACGCCTGCCGGCGGCGGCGTCACCACCGCCGATGACGAAGTGCGATTCGTCGAGGCGCTCAAGGCCGGCAAGCTCATTCCGCTGCCGCTGCTGGAAGAGGCGATCAAGCAGCAGACCGACTGGTACGGCTACGGCTTCATCTCCTCGGGCCCGGACGAATTCCCGCATTGGGGCCACGGTGGCGGCGCGCCCGGCAACAGCGCCGCGCTGTCGATCTATCCGTCCAACGACATGACCATGGTGTGCCTCAGCAACCGCGATCCGCCGGTCTGCGATCGTCTGCTGACACGGCTGCATTTCCATCTGTCGCCGCCGCCGGCGTCGAATGGCGCGCTGGAACACTGATGCTGCAGGTCAGGCATGTGTTCAGAAGCTGCGCGACTACAGGCGGTTTGTGTGCTGAGAAGATGGAGCGCGCCCGCCACATCATGACGGGCGCGCCTGTTTCTGCAGGAAAGGTAGCGAACTGAGCTGTCTTACGGCGCCTGTTGCGTCAGATACCCGGTCCACGTCTTGCTGGCGATCATCCACTGGCCTTCGACCTTGATCAGCACGACATAGTCCACGCCGCGCCAGCCGGGGTAGTCCAGATCCACGCGTACGGCTGCGAGGTCGCGGGCCACGTCGACGATCTCGTAGCTGCGTTTGCGCTGGTCTTCGTTGGCGGCGGGCTTGCCGTCGAAGCCTTCGGCGAACTGCGCGCCGGTGCGCTGCAGGAGCACGGGGCCACGGTTTTCCGAGGTACCGATCATCACGCCGTCGCTTCGGAAGACTTCTTTCGCCAGCACGTTGTCGGCGGTGGTATACGCGCGCATGAAGGTCTGCATGACGCGATCCACCGCGTCGCGGTCGCTGCTTTGGGCTATGGCGGCGGTGGGCAGCAGGAAGAAGAGGGCGGCTGCGAAGGCGGTGGTGCGGTGTGAGGTGTGCATGGGTCTGTCCTGGTGTTGGTTGGGTGGTGTGTAGCAGCGCCGCCCGGCGGTGGCGCCGATAGGGGCTTCAGCGTTGCGCTGTGTCGGCGCGGGGCGATTGCGTGGCAAGGCCGCGCAGCACCTCGACGACGGCTTCGGCCACCGGCGCTGCAGAGGCGTAGTTCTGCCCGGTCACGACGCGGCCATCGACTTCGAGGTATGGCGCTGGGCTGTCCACCATGTGGAAGCTGCCGCCGCGGGCTTCGACCGTCTGCCGGATCAGGAACGGGAACTGTTTGAAGTAGTCCGCGTCCTGGTCTTCGTGTTCTTCGGGATAGCCGCTGATGCGCTTGCCTGCGACGAGGTACCGGCCGTTGGCGAGCCGGATGTGCGCGATGCCCGCGGTGCCGTGGCACACGGCCGAGATCACGCCGCCATTGCGCTCGTACACATGCGTGGCGATGCGCTGCAGGACGGGATGCTCCGGCACGCCGTACATCGCATTGCTGCCGCCGACGTAATACACGGCGCGGTAGAGATCGGGATCGATCTGCGCGGGCGTCGCGGTGTTGCGCAGACCGCGCATGATGCGAGCGTCTTCGAGACGCGGCGCCAGGTCGTCATCGACGTACGCGTCGAGGATCGGCACGTCGCCGCCGTCGGGCGTGACGAAGTCCACTGCGTAGCCCGCGGCGTGGAACGTGTCCCAGGCGTGCACCACTTCGCCGAAGCTGATGCTGGCCGGGATCGTCGACGTGCCATGGGCCCTGGCGCTGGCGAGGATGAAGAGGATGCGGCTCTGATCGCGGCGGGCGGGCGCGTTGATGTCGGTGTGCGCGGTGGACGGGACCGTGTGGGCCGACGTCGTGGACGCAGTCGTCAGGGCGCTGTCGACGCTGGTGCGCGCAGCGACCGTTTCAGCCGCATGGGCCTTGGATGTGCCGCATGGCCAAGGCGACAGGACGAAGAGCAGGAGGGCGAGGAGAAATCGGAAGGCAGGCATGCGGCGGGCTCGCGGGAAGGAGCCGGTACGCTATGCGATCGCTTTCAGATCAATGCATTGCAATCTTTTCCAGGAGTTCTGGAATCGATTCTAGGAGTCGGAATGGGCCGCGCGGAATGCCGCCGGGGTGGCGCCTTCCTGCTTCTTGAAGGCGCTGTAGAAGGTCGACATCGACTGGAAGCCGGCTTCCTCGGCGACGATCTCCAGCGGCTTGGCGGGCGTCTGTCGCAGCAGCGCCTTGGCCTCGATCACGCGCAGCTGCGCGAGGTACTGCTTGAACGACGTCTTGTTGTTGTTGTTCAACAACTGCGACAGCCGGGTGGCGGGCATGCCGAGCCGGCGCGCGAGGCGGGGCAGGGTCAGCGCCGGGTCCAGATGCAGGCGCTCGCGCGACATCAGTTTGGCCAGTGCCTCCAGTTGTGTACCGGCCTCCGACTCGGGAATCCGGCGGTCCTGGTAGGGCTCGATTGCCGCGTGACCGGCGCGCATGCGAAACCAGATCAGCACGCTCGCCGCGAGCACGAAGGTGAAGGAGAGCGCGCCGACGATGTAGGAGGTGTAGCCCGCGGTGTAGTACGCGGTCCAGATGACCCAGATGCCCGCCAGCGCGCCCAGCAGCAGCGTGCCCGATGGCGTGCCGCGAAGCCGCGTGCGATGGACGTACAGCTGGGCGGTCGTGAGCAGGAGATAGCCCAGCCAAGCGTAGTTGATGCCCGGCGTGATCACGCCGCGCCACAGCGCGACGTTGCCGGCATAGGGGAACAGCAGGTTCACGGCCGCGGCAATGACCAGCAGCGCGCCGATATGCCATCGGTCTGCGATACCGGGGCCGGGCGTGTCGCGCTGGCTCGATCGCACCAGGAAGAACAGGCAGGGGCCGATCAGGAAGCAGGCGGTCAGGCCGATCTGCAGCACGACCAGCGGAATGTCCGGCCAGAAATGGAAGGCCACGGATTTACCGGTGCGCACGCCGACCATCAGGATCAACAGCGCCAGCCATCGCTGCGTGGGCTGGCCCTTCGCCCGCCACCACAGGAACGACGCCATACCGATGCCGTTGAAGGCGCCGAGCATGGCGAAGAAGAACAGGAAGTGTTGGCTCAACATGGTCGAGGCATCCGGAAGTCCCGCGTTCGGCGATGTGCGATCGCAGGGCGCGCTGTGCAGGCGCGTCCCGGGCGAACGGTCAGCAGGATAGTCTGACTTCGCTTTGATTCCGCGCGTGTCCGCAATGCGCACTTCCGACCCCATGCATTGCTGCCACGGCGCGGCATCTGCGGCGGACTCGAAAACGGCCCATTTCGCAGGCTCTACGCCGAACCTGTGAGGTTTTCTGTCGGAGATGACCAGCCGCTTGGGAACAGCGCGGTATTGCTTGACAGCCACGAAGCCCGGCCCGACGCTCACCCCCATGAAATTCGATATCGAAGCGCTCAGCCTGCGTGAGCTCGATCAGCTCATCGTTGCCGCCGAGGCACGCAAGACGCTGCTCGCCACGCGCCGACCGATCGCCGTGGTCCGCAAGGATCTGACCGCCTTCGCGATGTCACAGGGCTATGCGATCGAGGAACTCATCGACATCCAGCCGACCGCGACCGTCGCCGCGAAGCCGGCCAGGAAACGCAAGCCCGGCAAGGTGGCGGTGAAGTACCGCGACCCGGACAACAGGCGCAATACCTGGTCCGGCCGCGGGCGCATGCCGCGCTGGCTGGTCGACAAGACCAAGCGCGGCAAGCGCGCAGCGGACTTCCTCGTGCCCGGCCTGGCCCGCCCGACCGCGAACAAGCGTTCGATCGGGCAGCGGACCGTTTTCAAGCCGGGTTGATCTGCGCGCCGCGTGTCTGTGACACATGGCGACCGTCGACACGTCTTGATTGCCCGGCCCAGATGGATCGCGCGTTGCCCTGACATCTCGGGGCATCTGCACCGCCAGTGGGTTCAGCCCGCCTTCCGGCTCACCCACGCGTGGATCAGCCCCGCCTGGAAGAACTGCACCGGGGTGTCGAAACCACCCGCCGCGATGATCGACGCGATCTCCGCCGGGGGCAGCACGCCGACGTCCCGGTTGTACACAGTGCGCATGCGTTGCAGTGCATCGGGCGAGACGCCGGCCATCGACATCATCTGCATCCAGGCCGGCAGCAGGACATCGTATGACGGCGACGCGGTGTCGGATGCGAGGTCGGAACTCGCCAGCAGTCCATTCGGAGACAGGCTGGCGGCGATGTCGGCGAAGAACTGCGTGCGTGCGCTGCGGTCGACGAGGAACTGCGAGACGAGGAAACAGGTGGCGACGTCGTAGGGCGCGTCAGCAGGCAGCGTGTCGAGAAACCCGTGGTGGAAGTGGCATCGCCCGGCGAAGCCGTCGGCCTGTGCGCGGTCACGGCAGGCGTCGATCATTGCGCCGGACGGGTCGACCGCGGTGAAGTGCCAACGTGGAAAGGCCTGTGCCAGGTGCGCCATCTCCTGCCCGGTGCCCACGCCGACGCACAGCACGCGCGCGTCGGCCGGCAGCCCGTCCAGAAGGGGGTCGAGCACCAGGTACATGCAGTCGCGGATTGCGGCGGTCTTCGCCCACTGCCGGTCGTAGCCGGGCGCTTGCTGGTCGAACAGGCTGACGAGTTCGTCGGGCTGCATGGCGGTTCTCGAAAGTGGGGGCGTTTTCGATGGTATCGAACGCGTCAACCCCTCTGCCGCTGGCCCGGTGGCCTGTATCGCGAGTCGTCTGGAGCAGTGATCCGTGCGTGCGCGCCGTGCAGGATGGTCTGCGGCGCGTGCGCGATGTGCACACGAGGCCAGCGGGGACTTTCACCGCGCCGCAAGGTCTGCACCGTCAGGCTCGGGGGCCGGGCCGCGGTTCCAGATTGCGGCCGCGATACACGGGAGTCCCGATGTTCCGAAGCCAGGCAGCTGCATCCCTACCCGCCGCCCGCACCCGGGCGCTCGTCGCTGCGTGCGTCGTCGGCGTATTGCTGGTGGCGTGCGCGCCACCCGAAGACAACGCGTCAGCTCCGGCGCAGACGCCCGGGCCCGATGCGGCGCCGCCGGCCACGCAGCCGCCGGTTCCCGGGCCGGACACGTCCGCACCGGCGCCTGTTGCGGGTGAGACGGTGGGCGGCGACGGCTCGCAGATCCAGCTCGATGCACTGGACGAGAACGACCTGGCCGGCGCGCAACCCGCCGGCGAACTCGCCTGCAGTTTTTCCGTCTCCGGGCAGGCACCACTGCTGTTCGCCAGGGGTGACGTGGCGTCGAACGAGGCGGCGCAGGGCATCGTGAAGGTCGCCCGTTATGTCGAGCAGATCCGCAGCCCCGGTGGTTTCGACGGATTGACGAAGAACCCGACGTTCACCGGGCAGGGCAAGACGATCCGGATCGAAGAAACCGGCGCGGCGATCGGCGGCGGTGAATCTCCGGCGCGCCCGGCCACGCTGACCTACCAGCGCGCCGACGGTGCCAGCCGTGTGTTCGAGGGGCAATGGCAGTGCGGGCCGTGATCGTCCGCCGCTGAACGCGGCTCACGCGGCAGGCGCATACTCGGTGTCCGTCGCGGCCCGGTGGGCGCGTTGTTCGGGACGACACGGTTTCCCCGCTGCTGCAGTAGCCGGAGGCACGGATGCAGGACGATGACCTGAAGATCGAGGTGCGCCGGCAATCGGGCGATCTGCTCCATGTGCACGTCACAGGCGCGGCCACGTTCGCCAATGCGATGGCGTACTGGGAGGCGATCGCCACGGCGATCGCGGAACGTCCGGCGCAGATGCTGCTGTTGGTCGATGAACTGGCCGGTGCGCCGATGACCGAGGCGCAGTGGAAGCAGCTGGTGGCCGAGGTCGGTCCCGGGCTGGGTCAGCTGCGCATCGCACACGTCAAACCGCATGGCCTGGACACGGTCGAGTACTGCGTGCTGTCGGCGATGGGCGCGGGACTCGATGCGCGCGTGTTCGAGGACGCACGCATGGCCAGCCTGTGGCTGCGCTACGGACCGCCGGACGCCTGACGCGGCGTCAGCCGTAACGCGCGAGGAACATGTCGACCGCGCCGTCGGCGACCTGCCGCTGCTGCGCGGCATCCAGCGCGGGCTGGCCCATCGACATCTGCGGCCAGAACGCGAAGCCCTTGACCAGTGACTGCAGTTGCATCGACGCGAACACCACGTCGTCGGTCTTCAGCCGGCCATCGGCCGCGGCGGCGCGTACCCAGGTGGTGATGCCTTCTTCGCGATCGCCGAGACGCTCGATCATCTGCCGGGCGAGTTCGGGCGAATGCAGGCCGGCGGCGATCGCGACGCGGGCGAGATCGACGAAATGCGGGTCGTCGAGCAGCCGCAGTTTCTGTTCGACCAGTTCCATCAGCTGCGCACGCAGTGGCGTGTCGGCGCGATAGGCGAGGTCGGGGCCGCCGACACCGCGCGCGAACATCTCCTCGAGGATGCGCAGGAACAGCGCGTCCTTGCTCGGGAAGTGGTTGTAGACCGTGCGCTTGGACACCCCGGCCGCACTGGCGATGCGGTCCATCGACGTGGCCTCGTAGCCGGTGGCGCGGAATTCGGCCACGGCCGCATCGAGGATGGCCGCGTGCTTGCGGTCGGTGAGGCGGGTCGGGGGGGCGGCGGACGGCATCGCACAAGTTTACACCGGTGGGTTTACTTTTCGATTCCGATACCTACACTGCACGGTGTAGTTCCTGCATGGATCCGTCCCGATGCCCGCGTCTTCTCCCGTTGCCCGCCCGCGTGTGCGGATCCTGCGCCGCCTGGTCCTGTCGACCGTCCTCGTCCTTGGAGTCCTCGCCGTGAGTGCCTGCACCCTGTCGTTCGTCCGCACCAGCCAGCCCGTTGCCGACTATGCCGCGTCCCCGCAGGCCGGCGAGGGACGCTTCCGCAATCCGCAGCCGCGCCCGCCGATGGGCTTCGCCAACGGCATGAAGCTGTGGTGGGATTTCATGTTCAACAAGCCCGGCGGCACCACTCCGCCGTTGCCGACGCCGGTGCTGCCGCTCACCGCGGATGACCTCGCCACCGCGCCGGACCACAGTCTCTGGCGGCTTGGCCATTCGACGCTGTTGCTCAAGCTGCGCGGCGGTTTCTGGATCACCGATCCGGTGTTCGCCGAGCGCGCGTCGCCGGTGTCGTTCGCCGGCCCCAGGCGTTGGCACGCCTCGCCGATCGCACTCGAGGACCTGCCGCCGTTGCGCGGCGTGGTGCTGTCGCACGACCACTACGACCATCTCGATCACGCCACGGTGCGCGCGCTGGGCGAACGTGCTGCCGTGTTCCTCGCGCCGCTGGGCGTCGGCGATCGTCTCGTCGCCTGGGGCGTGCCGCAGGAGAAGGTGCGGCAGTTCGACTGGTGGCAGTCGGTGGAAATCGATGGCCTGCGCTTCACCGCCACGCCGGCGCAGCATTTCTCCGGTCGCGGGCTGTTCGATGGCGATCGCACGCTGTGGGCGTCGTGGGTGATCGAGGATCCGGCGGCATCCGATGGCGACGCGGGCCTGAAGCTGTTCTTCAGCGGCGATACCGGCTACTTCGACGGCTTCGCCGAGATCGGTCGACGCTTCGGACCGTTCGACGTGGCTGCGGTGGAAACCGGTGCCTACGACCGGCGCTGGGCCTTCGTGCACATGTTGCCCGAGCAGACCGTGCAGGCGCATCTCGATCTCGACGCGCGCGTGCTGTTGCCGATCCACAACGGCACGTTCGATCTTGCGATGCACGCCTGGGACGACCCGTTCGAACGCGTCACGGCCGTCGCTGCCGAGCGCGGCGTCAGCCTCACCACGCCGCGGATGGGCGAGCGGATCGACATGCGCGCGCCGCAGCCGGGCAGTGCATGGTGGCGTGGGATGCGCGTCGAGTAGTTCGCTTCAGGTGGCGGCGCGCGTGCGTTGCCACGTGTCGAACTCGGTCCGCGCGTTCGATGGCGGCATGGTTGCGCCCTGCAACGCCCACGTCACCGCATCGGCGATTCGCCCCAATGCGTCGCGGCTTTCGGGCAGGGCGTCTTCGTAGGCCTGGAAATCGTGCGGCATCGCCGGCCAGGTGTCGAGCCGCACAGCGGCCCCGTGCGCGCCCGCGTGACGGGCGAAGTCGCGGATCATGTCCACCAGGATTTCCCGACCGCCTGCCTGCAGGTAGACCGGTGAAACGTCATGGAATGCCTGCGTCATCGGCGAATCCGCAGGCGGTTCCTGCGGCGTCGCACCCCGGAACCAGCGGCCGAACTGCAAGGTGTAGTCGCCCTGCAGCATGTCGAAGACGTCGTGTGCGAACTGGCTGTCACCGCGACGTCCGACATCGGTCCACGGGCACAGCGCAAGCGTGATCGCCGGCTGCGGCAGGCCGACGTCGCGCAACGCGGCGATCAGCATCAGGGCGAGGTGACCGCCGGCCGAATCACCGCAGATCACCAGCCGCTCGGGCGCATGGCCGCTGTCGAGCAGGTGGCGCCATGCACGCAGCGCATCTTCGAGTTGCGCAGGGTGCGGATGCTCGGGCGCCAGACGGTAGTGCAGGTAGAAGGCCGGCAGTTGCAGGCGTTCGGCAAGCCCGGCGGCGAAGCGGCGCGTGACTGCGGGATCGAAGGCGTAGCCGCCGCCATGCAGGTACAGCATCGCAGCCGAGTCGCGCGCGTCGCGCGGGTGCAGCCACTCGCCCGGTGGTGCGTCCGGAGCAGCCGGCCGCACGACCACATGCGGTCGCGGGCCGGTCGCCATCTGCAGGCTGTCGAAGCAGGCGCGGCCTTGCGGCATGCCCAGCGCGAAAGCACGCGCGAACTGGCGTCGGTAGAACCCCGTGCCGATTCTCCAGCAGCAGCGGCCAGTCGCCGACCGGTGAGCGACCGGTCAGGCGGCGCATCAACACATGCGTCGATACGCCGGCGAGCGTGGCAAGGCTGCGCAGACGGAGCGCGAATGCGCCGTGCAGGCGGATACGTGGCATGGCCGGTCCCTGGCAAGTGCAATGCAAGCAGTATCGATCAAGCGGATATGCGATGTGCGATCCGCAAAGCGCCCGCTGGCGCATCGGGAAGGACGTTCAGCGCAGCTCCTGCATCGCACGCGAGATGGCACGACCTGCGCAGAGGGTTGCCGCGCGTTTGAGTGCGCGGGACAGCGCCCCGTGCACACCATGCCGAGTCACGGCTGGGATTTCAGGGTGCGCCGAATCCCTGGCTGGAATGCGCGGCCGCGCGCGGTGCCCCGGCTTGCCCGGTGTCGTCGACATCGAGAAGTGGGTCGCCATGCGGGGCGGTCCGGGCACCGTCATCGGTCAGGGGTTCGGCCACCCGCGGCTCGGCATCCTGTTCGTCGCGGTTGCGCTTCCAGGCGCGGTACGCGAAATAGCTCAATGCACCCGCGGCGACGATCCTCAGCATCTTCATGTCGGTTCCTGTGATCAGTGGAGACGCGCAGGGTGCCGGCCGGCCGGTGAGTTGCACGTGACCCGGTCGCCGGCTCCAGTGCGCGACGCCGGCCGCCCGACGGTCGAGCAGACCGGCTTCCGCGCGCAGCAATGCCAGGCCGGTGTGATCGCTGGCGTCGCTCGGTGCAGCACCGCGACGTACTTGGTGGCGCGGGGCTTTGCCGAAAGGCGGAGTGGGCGTGGCAGGGGTGGCGGGCTCGGCGGTTGCGGGCGATCGGAATGCGCGCCCGCATCGACACAGGGCTTCGAAACGGTGCGCCGCCGTCGCGCCGTTAGACTGTAATGCGCCCCACGATGGAACGCGCATGTCCCCACGTCCACTGTCCGCTACCGGTCGCGTATTTGCCGCGGTCGCGTTCTTCGAAGCCTTCACCTGGGCCGGCCTGCTGGTGGGTATGGGGCTCAAGTACGGCACGCAGACGACCGAACTGGGCGTGTGGTTCTTCGGACGCCTGCATGGCTTCGCGTTTCTGCTCTACATCGTGGTGAGCCTGTTCGCATGGATCCGTCTGCGCTGGCCACTGTGGGCGGTACTGGTCGCATTGCTCGCAGCGATTCCACCGTTGACGACGATCCCGGTGGAGATGTGGTTCCGGCGGCGCGGGCTGCTGTCGGCGTCCCGCGACTGAGCACTGCCTGCGCGAGGCCATCTGCCCGCGCGTATCCCGCCCCGGAATCTGTCTGGACAGCGTGTTCGACTTTCGTCTCGATCACCGGAATCCCTGCTGCCCTGCAACTTGACAGCGTTGTCATCGGGGCTGAAAGTCGCGCCTTTCGCGTGTGCTCGCACGCATCCAAACGCTTCGAGACTTCCTCGGGAGGGAACACATGGACCAACTTCGCCGGTCGCGGCTGCGCCTTGCGCTGACGCCGCTTGCCTTTGCCACGATGGCCTTCAGTGCCGCTGCGCAGGACACCGCCACTCAGACCGCGCCGCCTGCGAATGACGATGCGGCGACGCTCGATGCGGTGATCGTCACCGTCGAGCGGCGCGAGCAGGATCTGCAGAAGTACGCGGGTACCGCGCAGGTGATTTCGGGTGACGACGCCCGTGCACTGGGCATCAACAACGAGCTGCGCAACATCCAGGCCGTGGTGCCGGGCCTGAGCATGTCCAACCAGGAAGGCAACCTGGAGATCTTCATCCGCGGCGTGGGCTCGGCCAACAACACCGAACTGGGCGATCCGGGTGCGGCACCGCACATCAACGGTGCCTATATCGCGCGTCCGCGCGGCCTGGGCGGCATGTTCTACGACATCGAACGCGTCGAGATCAACAAGGGCCCGCAGGGCACCCTGCGTGGCCGCAACGCGCTCGCCGGTTCGCTGAATATCGTGACCAAGCGACCGGATCTCGAGCAGTTCGGCGGCTTCGTCCAGCTGGAAGCGGGCAATCGCGACCACCAGGCCGGCGAGTTCGCGATCAATCTGCCGCTGGGCGGCTGGGCGGCGCTGCGCTTCGCCGGCTACAAGGTCGAGAAGGACAGCTCGTTCCGCAATGCGGGCGCCGACCAGAGTCTCGATCCGGCCGGCATCCAGAACGAGAAGGGCGGCCGCGTGTCGTTCCTGTACCAGCCCGATGACAAGCTCAGCGTCTTCGCGATGGCGGACATGGGCAAGGAAGGCGGCACCGGCTATCCGGGCGCCAACATCTTCACTGCGGCCGAGGCCGGCTTCAGCCCGGACGACCTGAATCTGCGAGACGTCGTCTATCGCGGTCGCCAGGGCACCCTCGACAGCACCAACTGGGGCGCGCTGGCGAACGTGAGCTACGATTTCGGCCCCGTCGTGGCCGAGTACAACACCAGCTACCGCGACGTGGACTACCGCCAGACCAATGCCGCCAGTGAAGGCATCCTGTGGCCGGGTCGCGACGTGAGCCCGCGTGGCCCGGGCAACCCCGACGGTTTCGACTACGACAACTTCTCCACCCAGTACTGGGAGACGCTGTCGCAGTCGACCACCCACGAACTGCGTCTGTCGTCGTCGGGCGAAGGCCGCTTCAACTGGACCGGTGGCGCATTTCACTTCAACGAGGACCAGCAGGTCGGCTACCTGTCGCTGTCGGACAAGGGCACGTGGTTCTCGGGCACCGAGTTCACGATGCCGAAGGTCAACGGCCGTTCGACCGCGCTGTTCGCCGACGGGACCTTCGACGTCAATGACCGTACCCGCCTCAAAGCCGGTGTGCGCCGCACCCGTGAAGCCAAGTCGCGTTACGGCATCGGTGGCAACTGGGCACTGGGGCTGCCGGGCGTGGGCGGCGACTTCGCCACGCGCCTGGGGACCGAGGGTTTCGAGCCGGCCTTCATGAAGCGCCCGAACTTCGACGTGACCGGCCTGACGTCACAGGCGGACATGGCGCGCTTCCTGTTGCAGGGCATCCTGCAGCACGGCCAGCGCGACACCATCGCCGACCAGATCGGCGCCGTGCCGGATGGTGGCGATTTCGGTTGCGTCGACCGTCCCGACATCGGTGGCGACACCATCGACTGCCCGTACCAGTCCTGGGTGCAGGTGAACTCGATTCCGTCGCAGCAGTTCGGTGAGAGCCGCTTCCAGTTCACCGACTGGCGCACCGGCGTCGAGTTCGATCTGACCGACGATCACATGCTCTACGCCACGGTCTCGACCGGGCACAAGGCGGGCGGTTTCAACGACACCTTCGACGTCAACGAAATCCCCGAGACCTTCAGTCCCGAATCGATCAAGGCCTACGAGATCGGCAGCAAGATGAGCCACCGCTGGTTCGGCCGGCCGGGCAACTTCAACGTCAGCGCGTTCTACTACGACTACACCGATCAGGTGTTCCAGGACCTGGCGGTGATCTCGCTCAATCCGGATGGCGAGCCGGCCGGCTATTCGCTGGTCAACCGCAACATCGGCCGCTCCGCGATCTACGGCATCGAGGCCGAGAGCGTGACCCGCTTCGGCGCCGGTTTCATGCTGCACATCAACGCGCTGGCACTCGACAGCGAGATCAAGCAGGGCACCGTCGGCGATGCACGCAGCCAGAACTACGATTTCGGTGGCGTGACCTCGTTGATCGACCTGACCGGCAACGAGCTGCCGCTGGCGTCGCGCTTCACCGGCAACGTGCGCGTGCAGCAGATGAGCGAACTGCCGTTCGGCACGCTCGACTGGCAACTGCTGGCGTCCTACCGCTCGGCCTACTATCTGACCCAATACAACAATCGAGACGTGGTCTACGTCGACCAGGCCGGCGATTTCGTGCGGGAAGAAAGTGCGGAAGAGGCGGGTTTCCCGGATCGCCAGCGTGGCGAGGTCACGCTCAACGCGGGCATCGGCATCACCTCGCTCGACGGTCGCTGGCGCTACGAGTTGTACGGCAGCAACCTGCTCGACAACGACGTCTCGCAGAAGGCGCTGGTGGGATCTCGGCTCAACATCCGCTTCCTCAACGATGCGCGCGCCTACGGCATGCGCGTGCGCTACCAGTTCTGATCGAAAGGGTGGGATCCCGAGCGTCGGGACACGCAGCGCCATCGGACCACCGGATGCCCAGCGCATCCGGTGGTCTTTTTCGTCAGGTAATGCGTGCGCTGCGCCGCGCGGGCGATCGGTGTCGCGATCGCCTCAGCGCCTGACCGCCAGCACGCCGTCGAGCGCGAGTTCCGTCTTCAGTCCGGCCTTCTCCAGCCGCCGTGCGACTTCGCGTGGCACGTCGCGGCCGCTGGTCAGGCGGTTCGGCGCGCCGGTGTAGTGGAACAGGCTGCCGCCGCGACGCAGTACGCGTGCGAGATGGTCGTAGAAGACCTGCGAATACAGTTCGCCGGCGATGCCGAAGCGCGGCGGGTCATGCAGCACCGCGTCGACGCTGGCGTCGGCGATATCGACAATCGCCTGCGAGATGTCGCCGTGCGTGAGCTGCAGGCGACCGCCGGTGTCCGCTGCATCGGGATCGGGCGACCATGGATTGAGCGTGCGCAGCCACAGCACGTCCTCGTTCTTCTCGAACGAGCGGATCTGCGCGACGCCCGATTCCAGGCAGCACGCGGCGAAGTAGCCCAGGCCGCCGCAGGTGTCGAGCACGGTCTTGCCGCGCGGCGCGACCAGCGCGACCTTCTGGCGCGCGTCCTCGGTCGGCGAGATGCGCGCCGACACCAGCATCTTGATGCCGTCGATCTCGAACGTCGGCGGGCCCCAAGCGGTCGGCACGAGCTTGATCAGCGAGCGCCCGTACCGCGACACCGCAGTCCACGTCTCGCCGTCGTAGGCGTAGATCGTGCGGTCTTTCAGTGTGTCCGGCCATGGATACGAGGTCCCGCGCCACGACCAGTGCGTGTCTGCGCAGGTCACGGTGTCGACGCTGCGGCCCAGGTCGAGCGAGCCCGTCCACGTCCCTGCGCCGGCGCGGTGCGCGGCCAGCAGTACCTCGGCGATATCGCGGGTCAGCAGGGGGCCGGTGGCGTGGGACATCGCGCGGTCGGGTCACGGATCGGGCGGGCATCGTAACCGGTCCGTGTGGCGCCCCTGTCCGATTGCCCGCGCTTAGACGAGAATCGCGACTCCGGACGGATCCCGTCCCCTCATCGGAAGTCGTCGCATGCGCGTTGCCACGTTGGGCCTGGCCGTCTCGGCCGGATTGTTGCTGTCGGGGTGCGGATTGAACGTGTCGGAGACCGGCGGCGGCGATGGCGCCGCGACGACGGCGAAGACGGACGCGGGGACGACCGCGCTGGCGCTCGATGGCGAGGTGGCCGGCGAGATCACGTCGTCGAGCGGCATCAACTACAGCGACGGCAGCCGCTACCAGCGCTTCTCGGTGTCGCTGACCGAAGGCCAGGCGGTATCGCTGACGCTGGAAGGCGCGCTGGCTGGCACGCTGGCGGTGTTCAACGGCAATCAGCTGATCGCGCGCGGTGAGGGTCCGGGTCTCGCATTCCGCGCGAAGTCGGCGGGCGAGTATCTGGTCGCGGTCAGCGGTCGCGGCGCCGAAGCCTTCGGCCCGTTCCGTCTCGGCGCGAAGACCATCGCGGCCTACGACGGCAAGCCGCTGGCGGGCGAGGGCGAGATCATGGACTGGCTGACCGGCAGCGCACAGGACTACACGCTGCAGGTCGAGCGTCCGGGTCTGTACACGATCACGCTGGCGTCGACCGCGTTCGATCCGGTGCTGCGCGTGCGCGGCCCGAACGTCGAGGCGGAGAACGACGACAGCGGCGGCGGCACCGACTCGCAGCTGCGCCTGTTCCTCGAACCGGGCAGCTATACCTTGAACGCCGCAGCGCTCGAAGGCGACGGCCGTGGTGATTTCAATCTTGCCGTGCGTTATGCACCGCTGCCCGGCGGCATGGTCACGCGCGACGGCACGGCGCTGGTCTCGGGTCAGGTTACCGTCGCCCGTGTCGAGGGCAGCAGCGGGCGCCGCTTCGTCCTCGATGTGCCGAACGCAGCGCAGGTGACGTTCGAAGCACGTTCCAACGAGTTCGACACCGTGCTCCACGTCGACGGTCCGGGCGGTAGGTTCGAGGACGACGATGGCGGTTCGGGGACCAACTCGCGTCTGTCCACGCAGCTCGCCGCCGGCCGCTACACGGTGCGCGTCGAAAGTCTGGGCGGCGGTTCGGGCATGTTCGAAGTGGAAGCCCGCATCGAGGGCGTGGATGCGCCGGCAGTGGACGCCGTGACCGCACCCTGAGCTCCGCAGCGTGGCGATCCACGCGGCACGCGAGCCCAGGCTCGCGACCGTTCGGGCGCACGCGCGTTCCTCATCGCCGTAAACGCAGCTTGAACGCCAAGGGCGCGAATCCGTGCAGCAGGCGTGAAGGTTTGTGTGCGCTTCAGGCTTGAAGGTCTTTACTGCGGCCCGCGACGCCCGTTGGCGTTGCGGAAATTTCCCCCGCAGGCGCGTGATCGAGAGCATCCGATCCAGCGCGTCCAAGACCAAGAAAGGATGGCCCCGATGAAGAAGCTCCTGATTCCCGCCGCGATCACGGCCGCGCTGTGTGCACCGACTGCCTTCGCCCAGAGCATGGGTGGCGACACCTACCGTCCCGACCTGCAGGTCGGCCAGGGCAATGCCTTCGTCGCCGGCAACGTGGGCCGCACCGACGGCGGCACCGCCGGCCGCTTCGGCACAGGTGATTTCAACGTGTTCGAGAGCCGCGACGGTCGCAAGACCGGTTACGGTCTGGTCGGCGGCTACCGCTGGAAGCTGTCGCAGAACTTCGGCCTCGGTGTCGAAGGCGGCTACGCCGACCTGGGCAACATCGAAGTGCGCAACATCAACAACGGCGACGACGTGAACCAGCGCGCCGACCGCAATGCGCTGCGTGGCTGGCAGGTGGGCGGCAACGCACGCCTGAACATCACGCCGGCGTGGTACGTCAGCGGCCGCGGTGGTTTCTTCCGCGCATCCGACAACAACGTCGACTACTACAACTCGGTCGGCCAGGATCTCGGCCTCGAGAGCGGTGGCAGCGATGGCCGCAACAGCTGGTATGCGGGTGTCGGCACCGGCTGGAACGCGACCGAGAACTTCAGCGTCGGTGTGCATTACGACTACTACCGCGCGAAGTCCGGCGACGTGCGCGATCCCGTGTCCGGCGCACGCTTCGAGGGACCGAAGCGCTCGACCGCATTGCTGGGTTTGCAGGGCGAGTACACGTTCTGATCCATCGTGACTGATCTACTTCAACGAAACGGGCGCCCAAGGGCGTCCGTTTTTCTTCGATGTACCGCGTCCTGCGGTCGTGTCACGTCGGATGAGAACACATCGTGGATGCTGACCAGCGCGGTACGCGGCGCCCCGCGCATCGAGGGATCGCATGCGTCGATGTCGCAGCCCCGCGTGGTCCCAGCTGGCATCATGCGTGGATGCCGCCGCTGACCCTCGACCATCTGCGCCGCCACGCGGTCGCGCGCTCGCTGTTCAAGCCGACCACGCTGATGCGCGCGGTCACGAAGCTGGGCTTCGTGCAGGCTGATCCGATCCGCGCCCCTGCGCGCGCGCAGGACCTGACGCTGCGGCATCGGGTGACCGGCTACCACGCCGGCGACCTCGAACGGCGCTATCCGCGGCTGGCGCTGGAAGAGGATTTCTTCGTCAACTACGGCTTTCTGCCGCGGGCCACGCAGGCGCTGATGCATCCGCGCACCGCGCGCGAAACCTGGACGCCGGCGCGCTGGCGACAGGCGCAGGCGTTACGCGAATTCATCGCCGAACGCGGCGCCGTGCATCCGCGCGAGGTCGACGCGCACTTTGCCCACGGCAAGGTCACCAACTGGTTCGGCGGCTCGTCGAATGCCAGTACCCAGTTGCTCGACGGCATGCATTACCGCGGCCTGTTGCGCGTCGCGCGACGCGATGGCGGCACGCGGGTGTATGCGCTGCGTGAGCCCGACGCGGCGATGCCGGATGCGGGCGAGATCGACCGGCGCCTGGACCGGATGCTCGATCTGCTGGTGCACAAGTACGCGCCGCTGCCGGCGGCCAGCCTGCGCCAGCTGATGTCCTATCTCGGACGCGGCGTGCCGCAGTGGGATGCCGCGCGGGCCGCCACGTTCGCACGCGCACGCAGTGGCCTGGGTGGCGCGCGTGTCGATGGTGTCGACTGGGTCTGGCCCGCCGACGAATCGCCGCAGAGTCGCCGCTGGCGTCCCGATGCCGACGTCCGGTTGCTGACGCCGTTCGATCCCGTGGTCTGGGACCGGCGTCGCTTCGAACTGTTCTGGGGCTGGCGCTACCGCTTCGAGGCGTACACGCCGGCGCCGAAACGCCAGCTCGGCTATTACGCACTGCCGCTGCTGTGGCGCGACCGCGTGATCGGCTGGGGCAACGTGTCGGTGGTTGTTGGCGCATTGAACGCAAGCTTCGGCTATGTCGACGGCAAGGCGCCGCGCGACGAGGCATTCCGCGACGGACTCGATGCCGAACTCGAGCGCATGCGGGTGTTTCTCGGACTGTCGTGATGCGTGCGACGCAGCGCATGCCGCGTCGCACGCAGGCAATGCGCGACAGGATCCGATTCACCTGCAGCGCCGTGTTGCCGATCAGCAGGGGCGCGATCCGGCCGTGTGGGGTCAGGGCTTCTCGCCGACCCAGACCTGCATCTCGACCGTCTGCAGTAGACCGTAGTTGGTCAGGAAGGCCACGTCGGCTGCGTCGCGGCCATAGGCGACGACGATGCGGCCGCCGCGCGGCGCCGACTGCGTCGCATCGAAGGTGTACCAGCGGCCGTCGAGATAGGCCTCGAACCAGGCGTGCAGGTCCATCGGTTCCAGGCCATGCAGATACCCGACCACCATGCGCGCGGGAATGCGCAGGCTGCGGCACAGGGTGATGCCGACATGCGCGTAATCGCGGCACACGCCGGCGCCGTGTCCCATCGTGTCGAGCGCATCGGTCGTGGCATCGCTGACGCCGTAGCGGTATTCGATATGACGACGGATCCACGCGACGATCGCGCCGACCTGGCCGGCTCGCGGTCCGGCCGCATCGACGATCTCCTGGGCGCGCTCGAAGGTGCGGTCGCTCGGGCAATAGCGGCTCGGCAGCAGGTACTGCAGTGCGTGATCGGGCAGGGATGCAGGCGGCATCGGAGATGTCCACGGCGCCACCGCGATGTCGCGTTCGGTCTCCACTTCCAGTTCGGTGCGGATGCGCATGCGTCCGCTGTGCACCACGAAACGCTGGCACAGGTTGCCGAACGGATCGACGAACTCGGTCGGACGCACGTCGGGATCGAACGCGTAGTGCTCGCTGACCAGCCACTGGGCCTCGCCGCTGCGGGGACGGAGCATGGCGACGACGGCGCAGTCCACCTCCGCTTCGACGACGAGTTCGCAACCGGCCAGCAGGCGCATCGGGCGTTCCGGAAGAGGAAAGACGCAGCTTGCGGGACGCTGCGTGTAGCCGGCGTTGCTGCGGGCCGGTCGTGTGCGGTCACGCGCCAGTATCCGACGTTCGCCGATCACCGGTGTCGATCCACCGGGCCAACGGCGCGTGCTTCGGCACGCTGCAAGGCGTGAGCAGGCGCCCAGATTCACGTTCGTTCGACGTTGCGGGCGTGAGCATCGCAAGCCCCGTCTTTCAGGAGCCGCCGTCGTGAATCAGCCCGCACAGCAGCAGGACGTCCCCGGCGTGGAGAAGAAGCTCGATCCACCTGCCGACCACGGCGAAGACAGTTACCGCGGCAGCGGCCGACTCGCTGGCAAGGTCGCGATCATCACCGGCGGCGACAGCGGCATCGGTCGCGCGGTTGCGCTGGCCTATGCGCGCGAAGGCGCCGACGTGCTGGTCAGCTATCTCAACGAAGACGAGGATGCGCGCGAAACGCAGCGCCTCGTCGAAGCTGCCGGACAGCGCTGCGTCCTCGTGCCCGGCGACATCGCCGATCCCGCGCATTGCCGCGCGATCGTACGGAGGACTGTCGACGAATTCGGCCGCATCGACATCCTGGTCAACAACGCCGCCTATCAGATGAGCTACAACTCGCTCGACGAGATACCCGACGACATGTGGGACTACACCTTCCAGGTCAACGTGAGCGCGATGTTCCACCTGTGCAAGGCGGCCGTGCCGCACATGCAGCGCGGCGCGTCGATCATCAACACCAGTTCGATCAATTCCGACAAGCCCAGGGCGACGCTGCTGCCGTACGCGGCGACGAAGGGTGCGATCGCGAATTTCAGCGCCGGGCTGGCGCAGTTGCTCGCAGACACGGGCATCCGCGTGAACTCGGTGGCGCCGGGGCCGATCTGGACGCCGCTGATTCCGTCTACGATGCCGCCGGACGAAGTGGCGTCGTTCGGTTCGCAGGTGCCACTCAAGCGGCCCGGCCAGCCCGCCGAGTGCGCGCCGATCTACGTGCTGCTGGCATCGGACGAAGCGAGCTACATGAGCGGCGGGCGATACGCGGTCACCGGCGGCGCGCCGATCCTCTGATCGAGCTGGGCGTTCCAGCAGGGGCGCACGGCGCCACCAGCACCAGACCGAGGGTCAGCGAGATCGGCACCGGCAGAACGTCGCGCATGGCCCTCGTCGTCACTCAGTCCGCGTTGACCAGCAGCGCATTGCGCGACCGCAGCAACTCGAACACCGCTGCGGTATCGGGGCGCACCCCGTGCCACAGCGCGAAGCTTTCGGCGGCCTGTTCCACCAGCATGCCGAGCCCGTCGATCATGTCGCGACAGCCGTGTGCGCGTGCCCAGGCCAGGAACGGCACCGAGGCTTCGGCGTAGCTGAGATCCACCGCCGCGGTGCGCACCCCGACCAGTGACCGCGGCAAGGACAGCACTGCGCCACCGCGGCCGGCCGAGGTCGCATTGACGATCAGTTCGAACTCGCCCAATTCGCCGAGCTGCTCGACATAACGCGGATGCACGCGGCCGGGTTCACCGAGCGCATCGGCCAGCGCGTCGGTCCGGGCGGACGTGCGGTTGACCACATAGAGTTCCGTGATGCCGGCATCGAGCAGCGCCGGTGCGACACCACGCGCCGCGCCACCCGCACCGACCAGCAGGGTGCGGCGACCGCGCAGATCGAGCCCATGCCGCTCGGTCAGATCGCGGACAAGGCCCGCGCCATCGGTGTTGTCGCCATGCCAGGCGTCTCCCTGGCGCACCAGTGTGTTGACTGCGCCCGCGCGTTCCGCGCGCTCGCTGCGCGTCGATGCCAGACCATGGGCGAGTTCCTTGAGCGGCAGCGTCACGTTCGCACCGGTCCCGCCTGCGGCAGCGAATGCCGTCAGCGCGTCGGCAAAGGTGTCGGGCGCCGCATCGATGGCGTCGTAGGCGATGTCGATCCCGGTCTGCGTGCCGAATGCGGCGTGGATGCGGGGCGACAGCGAATGCGCGACCGGGTGACCGAACACGGCAAGGCGGGCAGGCGACATGGAAGCCTCTGGATGCGGCACGCCGGGCTGGCGTCGGCGCAGTCTAGCGGTTCGCCGGCAGCGGGCGCGGAGGGGTTGAACGCGCGGTCGTGGCGTCCAGGCACATGGTTCGACCGGAACGCCAGGCGCTACAGCCGGCTCAGTCCCCGCGCAGCCAGCGTGCAGCGTCGAGTGCGAAGTAGGTCAGCACGCCGTCGGCGCCGGCGCGCTTGAAGCCGAGCAGGGCTTCGAGTGCGCACTTGCGCTCGTCGAGCCAGCCGTTGGCGGCGGCGGCCTTGAGCATCGCGTACTCACCGCTGACCTGGTAGGCGAACACCGGCACGCCGAACTCGTCCTTCGCGCGGCGCACGATGTCGAGATACGGCATGCCCGGCTTGACCATCACCATGTCGGCGCCTTCGTCGAGATCCTGCGCGATCTCGCGCATCGCTTCGTCCGAGTTGCCCGGGTCCATCTGGTAGGTCGACTTGTCGGCCTTGCCGAGTGCGCCGGACGAACCCACCGCGTCGCGGAACGGGCCGTAGAACGCGCTGGCGTACTTGGCGGCGTAGGCGAGGATGCGCGTGTGCACATGGCCGTCGGCTTCGAGCGCGTCGCGGATCGCCTTGACGCGCCCGTCCATCATGTCGCTCGGCGCGACCACGTCGGCACCGGCGCGCGCGTGGCTCAGCGCCTGCTGCACCAGCGCGTCGACCGTGATGTCGTTGACCACGTAGCCGCTGGCGTCGGTGATGCCGTCCTGGCCGTGCGAGGTGTAGGGATCGAGCGCGACGTCGGTGATGACGCCCAGGTCCGGGAAACGCGACTTGAGTGCGCGGATCGCGCGCTGGCACAGGCCGTCGTCGTCCCAGGCCGCGACTGCGTCGAGTGATTTGGCCTCGGGCGCGGTGACCGGGAACAGCGCGAGCGCCGGAATCCGCAGTTCACTCGCGGTCTCGGCAACGCGTAACAGATCGTCGATCGACAGGCGCTCGACGCCGGGCATCGACGGAATCGCGACGCGGCCCTCGGCCCCGTGCACGAACACCGGATAGATCAGGTCGTCGACAGTCAGCGTGGATTCGCGCATCAGCCGGCGCGAGAAATCGTCGCGGCGCATCCGCCGCATGCGGGTATCGGGTCGGGTCATGGCGCGGATTCTACGCGTGCGCCCGGCACACGGCCTGCGACGCCGGGACGCAGGCGGGCCGGGGTGGCCTCCGCGGACGCGATTCCGGGAGCGGCATCCACGCCGGCAGGATCGATCGGTTGGACACGCCACGACACATCGCGCGCAAGCGCGCTCCCACGGCAAACCCGCGGGCAGGCGTCAACCTGCGTCGTGGACGCCGTCGATTTCCAGCGCCAGCTCGCGACGGCAGATCGCCGCATGCAGGACCACGCGCGGCAGACGGTCGCCGAAACGCGCATCGAAGGCGTCGGACACGGCGGGCAGATCGGCCGCGTCGCGCACGTAGACCTTCAGGCGCGAGCCGGGACCGAAGTCTGCCGGCAGGTCGGGCCGGTGCTTGCGTGCCGATGCGATCAACGCATCGAAATTCGCGAAAGTCTCGTCGAGCTGGGCCAGCAGTTCGCCTTCATGTTGCGAGGCGTGGCCGACGACGCTGGCCGTGCCCGAGAGCATCAGCGGCATCGTGCTGCCGGCCGGGGGCAGCATCGCGCGGGCGAAGCTCGGTGCCTGCGGGCCGTACTGCCGTGGGTACCGGTAGGCGCTGACCTGGCGCGGGTTCTCGACCGGAGTGCCCGGCACGCGCGCGGCCAGCCAGTAGATCTGGATCGTGCGCGCATCGTCGCAACGGCCGATCGCGGTGGCGGCCGGCAGCTGCGAGGGATCGAAGGTGCCGAGCCCACGCGCGCGGCCCACGCAGAACTGGCGATAGCGTTCGGTGTCGCCGTCGCCGTGGGTGATCGCGTCGAGGTAGTTCCAGATCCGCAGCAGGTGCGGGAACTCGCTGTTGCCGATGAAGCGGGTCAGTTCGCGGTAGGCGTGTTCGGCGGCGAGCAGGATGCCGCTGTGGTCGCCTTCGCCGGTGTGGCCTTCGGGCTCGTCGACTTCGATCGCGCCGAACATCAGATGTCCGTCGGTCGACCAGGCGATCTCGCCATCGCGGCCCGAGTGCACGGGCGCGCGGCCACGCCAGACTTCCACCGGCGCTGCGCCATAGGGCTGCAGCGGCACGCGCAGCCAGCGCGGATCGTCGAGCACGGGCGCGGCGTCGCCGAAGCCGAGTACGGCGAGCACATCCGATTGCGCGAGCAGATCGGCCGGCGCGGTGCCGTCGACGTAGTCGACGCGCAGGCGCGGAAGCGGTTCGGGGTGCAGCGGTGCCGGTCGGCTCATGGATTGCCCTCGTGCAGGGTGTCGCCGCGGAACTGTTCGCGGACCTGGCGGCGGCGCGCGAACCAGCCGCGGAGCGCAGCCGGTGCGATCGCGATCGCGTTCACCGCATAGACCAGTCGGAACAGACGCAGGCGGCGCAACACCGGGGGATTGTCGAACACGTCGCCGGCGAGCATCGAGATCACCGCCTGCTCGAGCTGCCAGTCATTGCGTGGCGAGGCGAACAGACGTTGCATCACCGGCGTGGTGAAGCGGTGGATGAACCAGCTGAAATGGCGCAGGCCGCGGCGCAGGCGTCGTTCCATCGCGCGCTGCAGTGCGCGCTCGGAAGACGGATCACGCAACGTGCCGTCGACGACATCGGCGGCATGCTCGGCGCTGTTCATGCCCAGATACACGCCCGACGAGAACACCGGATCGATGAACGCGTACGCATCCCCGGCCATCACCCAGCCCGGTCCGGTCATGCGTGCACAGGCGTAGGAATAGTTGCCGGTGGCGTGCACCGGCGCGACGCGCTCGGCGCCGGTCATGCGCGTCGCCACCGACGGCGTGCGCATCAGCGTGCGCATCAGGAACGCCTCGTTGTCGAGGCCCTGGCGCTGCTTGAGGTATTCGGGGAAACACACCGCGCCCACGCTCATGACGTCATCGCCCAGCGGGATCAGCCAGTACCAGCCGTATTCGAACCGGTCGACGGTGATGTTGCCGGCGTCGTCGCCGTCGCGGCGCTGCACGCCGCGGAAGTGGCTGAAGAGGGCCGCGGACTGATGGTGTGCGCTCTTGCGCTTGAGCTTGAGTCTGTTGCCCAGGAACGTGTCGCGGCCGCTGGCGTCGACGAGGTAGCGCATTCTGACGTCGAGCCGCCCGCCCTGCGCATCGCGCGCAACCGCGCCGGTCGGGCGCGCCCCGGCATCGTGGACCAGCGATTCGACCTTGACCCGCATGCGCGCATCGACGCCATTGGCGCGCGCATTGTCGAACAGCAGCGCGTCGAACTCCGAGCGGCGCACCTGGAACGCATAGCCGAACTTCGGATCGAGCGCGCGATCGAAGCGGAACACGTGGGTGGTGTCGTCGGCATCGTGCACCGGGAAATCGGCGCCGAGTTTGAGCGTGCCGATCGCGCGGACCTGCTCCAGCACGCCCAGGCGTTCGAGGATCGGCAGGTTCATCGGCAGCAGCGACTCGCCGATGTGGAAGCGCGGATGCACGTCCTTCTCCAGCAGCAGGACTTTCCAGCCGCGCCGCGCAAGCGTCGTGGCCGCCGTCGTGCCCGCCGGACCCCCGCCGATGACCAGCACGTCGACGTCGAGCCGGGCGGACTCTGAAGTGGCATCGGCGGTCGCGATCGGGCTCATCCTGAATCAGAGGGTGGTTCGGACAGGCGCGCATCATAGCGGAAGCCCCAGGCGTCACTCCGGGCGCTTGCGCAGGCGGGTCCGATGCCGGATCGTGGCACCCCTGTCATTCCACGGAACGCCCGATGTCCGCCCAAACCGAAGCCGAACGCGCGCTCGCCGACCTGCTGGTCGAGAGCCTGAACCTGGAGGACGTGCAGGCGGCCGACATCGATCCCGAGGCGCCGCTGTTCAACGCCGGTCTGGGCCTGGATTCGATCGATGCGCTGGAACTCGCACTGGCCGTCAGCAAGCGCTACGGCTTCCAGCTGCGTTCGGACAACGACGAGAACCGGCAGATCTTCGCTTCGCTGCGCGCGCTGTCGGCGCACATCGAGCAGCACCGCACCACTTGATCCTGCTGCTGCAATTGCTGCTGGGGCTGGGTTACACGGTTCTGGCGCATCTCGCCAGCCTCTGGCACCACGACGGCCTCGCGCTGGGCGCGCTGGTGCTGTTGATCGCCATGCTGGTCATCGAACCGTTGCTGGCGCGCCGCCCGTGGGCGTTCGTCGCCACGCCGCTGCTCGGGTGGGGCGCGTGGGCGCTGTACACCGCCGGGCACGCCGCGCTGCCGTTGCTGCTGGTGCCGGTGGTATTCGTGGTCGGCATCGCGTGGATCTTCGCGCGCACCCTGCGGCCCGGAACGACGCCCCTGATCACGCGCATCGTCATCGGCATCGAGGGTGACGGCGATCCGACCGCGCTGACGCCCGAGCTGTACCGCTACACCCGCCACCTCACCGCCGCCTGGGCCGGCGTGCTGCTGGGCATGGCGGGTGCGAACCTGACGCTGGCGCTGATCGCCAGCCCGTCGGGCCTGCTGGAAAGCGTGGGCGTGCCGTCGCCCTTGCCGATCACGCAAGAGCAATGGTCGCTCTGGGCCAACCTGCTCAATTACGGCGTCATCGGCGGCTTCTTCGTGGTCGAATTCGCCTTCCGCAAGCGGCGCTTCCCGGGTCGCTACCACGGCTTCGGGGATTTCCTGCGCAAGCTGGCCGCCCTCGGCCCGGCATTCTGGCGCGACCTGCTGCGCTGAACGCGCCTGTCTGAACGCATTTCGCGCGGTGCGGGGCTGTCACACGCGATATCCTATGCGCTCATGGAATACCGACAGACCCGTGCCGCACCCGGGGCCGCGGCGTTCGCGGCACTGTCCGCACGCGCGATCAACGTCCTGGAGTGCCTGTACACCCTGCTATGGACGGCAGGCTGGATCAGCGTGTCGCTGATCCGCCAAGCGGTGACCGGGCGGCGCGATCTGGCGCTGGACATGGCGCGCACGCACTGGGCCCCGGGTCTCGTGGGACCGGCCGGTGGACTGAGTGTCGAGGGCGCGGACGCGATCGACTGGAACCGCCCCTACATGGTCGTGGCCAATCACGAATCGCTGCTCGATATCTGTGTGCTGTTCATGGCCGTGCCGGTGCCGCTGCGTTTCCTGTTGAAGCAGGAGATGCGCCGCGTGCCGTGCCTGGCCGGTTACGCGCGCGCCACCGGAATGCTCTTCATCAGCCGCGAAGACCGCCGTGCCGGGCCTCTGCTGCGGCGCCAGGTTGCCGGCCTGCTGGGCGCCGGCCAGTCCCTGTGCCTGTTTCCGGAAGGCACGCGCTCGCGCGATGGCCGAATGGGCGAATTCAAGTCGGGCTCGTTCCAGGCCGCGATCGATGCAGGCGTTGACGTGTTGCCCATCGCGCTGCACGGCACCGGCAAAGTGTTGCCGCCGACCGGCTTCTTCCGTACCTGTCGCGGCCCGATGCGGGCCACTGTGGGCACGCCGATCCGCGTTGAAGGGCGCGTCGGCGCCACCGGCCGCCAGATGGTTGCCCGTGAAGCGCAGGATGCCGTGGCGGCGATGCTCGGCAGGCGCTGAGCGATGGCGTCGCACACATTCGTCATCGATGCCGCGCACCCCTGCCTGCCGGGCCACTTTCCCGGCCAGCCGCTGGTGCCGGGGGTGGTGATCCTCGACCGGGTGGTCGCGGCGATCGAAGCTGCGCACGGTCCGCAGAGCGCGTTGCGGCTGCCGCAGGTGAAGTTCGTGCAGCCGTTGTTGCCGGGAGAGTCGGCGGTGATCGCACTCGACGATGCCAGCCGCGACGGCGTCCCGCGCTGGCGTTTCCGGGTGGAACGCGCCGGCGTGCTGCTGGCCAGTGGCGAACTCGTCGCCGACGGTCCCGCGCTGGCATGAGCAGTGCGTGGAAGGCGCGCCGCGAGGGCGGCGGGCGGCTCGCGTTGCGCACGTTGCTGCTCTTCGCATCGAACTGCGGACGTGCGCCGGCGCGCGCGCTGCTGCATCCGATCGCGCTGTATTTCATGCTCCGCCGCGGCGAGGAACGTCGCGATTCACGGACGTATCTGGCGCGCATGTTCGGCCGGCCGGCGACGCTGGTCGAGGTCGCGCGGCACTTCCGGACCTTCGCCGCCACGATTCTCGATCGACTGTTCCTGCTCAGCGAGAACACGCGCCGCTTCGACGTGCGCGCGCAGGGACTCGAGGTCCTGCACGGGCATCTGGATGCCGGCCGCGGTGTGTTGCTGTTCGGCTCCCACCTGGGCAGCTTCGAGGTGCTGCGCGTGCTCGCCAGCCAGCGCCCCGAGTACGCGATCCGGGTCGTGCTGGACCGCGCACACGGCAAGGCGATGACCGAACTGCTGGAAGCGTTGAACCCCGAAGTCGCCGCGACGGTGATCGATGCCGGCGAAGGCGGCCCGGCGGTTGCCCTGGCGATCCAGGAAGGCCTGGCGCAGGGCGCGATGGTCGCGCTGCTGGTCGACCGCAGTCAGGAAGGCGGCGCCACGCTGCCGGTGCCGTTCCTCGGCGCGCCGGCGCAGTTTCCTGTCGCGCCCTGGCTGTTGGCTGCGGTGCTCAAGGTGCCGGTGATGCTGGCGTTCGGCCTGTACCGTGGCGGCAACCGCTACGACCTGGTGTTCGAGCCTTTCAGCGACGGCATCGACCTGCCGCGCCGCGAACGTCAGGCTGGCGTGACCGCGCTCATCCATCGTTACGCCGCGCGGCTGGAACATCACGCACGCAGCGCTCCCTACAACTGGTTCAATTTCTATGACTTCTGGAAAGGCGCCGATGACACGCGCGATGTTCCCCCGCCCGCGGCCGCTGGTTTGCCTGCTGCTGGCGGCGTTGCTCGCAGCGCCGACGTGGGCGGCGGCGCAGACCGCTGAGGTGCCGCGCGCGAACCAGTCGCGCGACCGCGTGCCCGCGCCGGTCACCGCGACCGGCCGCAGCGTCGACGCCGACTGGATCCTGCAGCGGCTGACCCGGCACGGCGCCACCGCGACGCCGTTCGTCGAACTGCGCACGTCCTCGATGCTCAAGCGGCCGCTGCTGCTGTCGGGCGAGTACCGCCGCCCCGATGCGGGCACGCTGGTGCGCGAAGTGCGCGTGCCCTACGCCGAGACCACGACGATCCGCGCCGGTGAGGCAACCATCGCCCGCGAAGGCCGCAACTCGCGCACGTTCTCGCTGTCGCGCGCGCCCGAACTCGCCGCGCTGCAGGGCAGTTTCGGCGCGCTGCTCGCCGGTGACCGCAAGGCGCTGGAAACGGTGTACGCGCTCGAAGCCGACGGTGTGCCGGCCGACTGGACGCTGACTCTGACGCCGCGCGACCCGCGCATTGCGGGACGCGTGACCGGCATCGTGCTGCGCGGCCGTGACGCGGAACTGCGCTGCATCGAGACGCGACCGAAGCAGGGCGACGCGCAGCCGACCCTGCTCGGCAGCGCCGCCACCGCCGCGGCCAGCGTGGATTCGCTCGAATCCGCGCAGCGGCTGTGCCACGACGTCCCGCGTTGAGCCGGCGCCGCGGATTTCGCGACACACTGCTGCAGCGCCCCGGCCTGCGGCTGACGCTGGCGGTCGCGTGGTTGCTGGCACTGCTGGCGCTGGGCTGGCTCGCCGCGGCGAAACTGGAATTCAGCGGCGACCTGCGCCGCTTCCTGCCGGACGCGCGCACGCCCGAGCAGCGCCTGCTGATGGAGGAACTCGGCGACGGTCCCGGTTCGCGCCTACTGATGCTGGCGATTTCCGGCGGCACGCCCGAAGCCCTCGCCGAGCGTTCGCGTGATCTGCACGACGCGCTGGTCGGCGATCCGCGCTTCACCCTGGTCACCAACGGCGGCGAGGCCGGGCTCGATGTGTTTCCGCAGGACCTGCTGCCGTACCGCTATCTGCTGACCTCGTCCTTCGACGCCGCGCCGCTCGATGCCGACACCCTGCGCGATGCACTCGACGCACGTCTGCAGGATCTCGGCTCGCCTGCCGCCGGACTGGTCGAGCCGTTGATTCCGTCCGATCCGACGCTGGAAGTGCTCGCGCTCGCAGAAGCCTGGCAACCCGCCGGCGCGCCGCAGCGACTGCACGACGTGTGGTTCGACCAGGCCGGCACACAGGCATTGCTGCTGGTCGAGACGCGCGCGGCGGGTTTCGATCCGACCGGACAGCTCGACGCCGTCGGCACGATCCGCGACACCTTCGCGCAGCAGGCCGGCGCGGGCGGTGCGACGCTGGAAGTGGTCGGCCCGGGCGCGTTCTCGGTCGACATCGGCGGCCGCACCCAGGCCGAGGCGCAGCGCATCGGCATGGTCGACACCATCGGCCTGATCCTGTTGCTGCTCGTCGCCTACCGCAGCTGGAAGATGCCGCTGCTCGGCGTGCTGCCGCTCGCGAGTGCGGGCATCGCGGGACTCACGGCAGTGGCACTGCTGTTTCCCGGCGGCGTGCACGGCATCACGATCGCGTTCGGCTTCACCCTGATCGGCGTGGTGCAGGACTATCCGATCCACTTCTTCAGTCACCAGCGCGCCGGCCTGTCGCCGTGGAAGAACGTGCGCGGCTTGTGGCCGGCGCTGTCGACCGGCGTCGTCGCGACCTGCATCGCCTACGCGACCTTCCTGTTCTCGGGCGTCGACGGTCTGCGCCAGCTCGCGGTGTTCACGATCGCAGCACTCGGCGTCGCGGCGCTGACCACGCGCTATCTGCTGCCGGGTCTGGTCGATCCCTCGCCGCCGGATCTCGCCGATTCACCGCGTCTGCAGCGTCTGTGGCACTGGATCGAAGCACTGCCGCGTCCGAAGTGGTCGCTGGCGGTGCTGGCACTCGCGGCGTTTGTCGCAATCGCTTTCAGCCCTGGCGCGTTCTGGCAGAACGATCTGTCGAAGCTGACGCCGGTCGATCCCGACTCGATGCAGCGCGACACCGAACTGCGTGCCGAACTCGGCGCACCTGACGTGCGCTACGTGCTGGTCGCGCAGGCCGCCGACAGCGACGCTGCGCTAGGCGCCACCGCCGCGCTGCAGCCCGCGCTCGATGCGCTGGTCGCCGATGGCCATCTCGACGGCTACGACATGGCGGCGCGGTATCTCCCCGGCGCCGACACGCAACGCGCGCGCCAGGCGGCGCTGCCGGACAGCGACGCCTTGCGCGCGATGCTCACCGAGGCGTTGACGGATTCCGCGTTCAACGACGACGCGTTCGAACCCTTCGTCGAAGACATCGCCCGCGCCAAGGCCGCCGCGCCGTTGACGCGCGCCGACCTCGAAGGCTCGCCGCTGGCGACCGCGGTGTCGGGTCTGCTGCTGGAACACGAGGACCGTTCGACCGCGCTGGTCTCGCTCAGTGGTCTCGACGATCCGGCCGATGTCATCGCGCTCGCGTCGCAGGCCAGCGCACCCGGCGTCGACGTGCGCCTGCTCGACATGAAGGACGCATCCGAATCGCTGGTCATCGAGTACCGCGGCCGCGTGCTCGCGGCGATGGCGGTTGCGCTGGTGCTGCTGGTCGCCACGGTGTGGATCGCGTTGCGCAGCCCGCGTCGCGTCTGGCGCGTGCTGCTGCCGACGCTGCTGACGTTGCTGGTGGTCGTCGCGGTGCTGCGTCTGACGGGCGTCGAACTGACCCTGTTCCATCTCGTCGCGCTGATCCTCGCCGCCGGTCTCGGCCTCGACTACGCGCTGTTCTTCGAGCATGCCGGCGACGACCGTCAGGATCAGATCCGCACCCTGCACGCGATCCTCGTCTGCAGCCTGATGACGCTACTGGTCTTCAGCCTGCTCGCGCTGTCGTCGATTCCGGTACTGCGCGCGATCGGCAGCACGGTCGCGCTCGGCGTGGTCTTCAACTTCGTGCTGTCGCTGCTGGTCGCGCGCCAACGCGCGGCGATCATCGCTGCTCGCGCCGAACCGGAGCCGGTGGCATGAGCCATGTCGATCGCGACACGATCCTGTCGATGATTCCGCACCAGGGCGCGATGTGCCTGTGGGATGCGGTCACCGCATGGGACGACGCGAGCGTGACCCTGCGCAGTGGCAGCCATCGCAATGCGGCGAACCCGCTGCGCAGCGACGACCAGCTGCGCGCGCTGCACCTGTGCGAGTACGGTGCGCAGGCAATGGCGGTGCACGGCGGCCTGCGTGCACGCGACAGCGGCGCGCCGGTGCGCCCCGGCATGCTGGTCGCGCTACGCGGCGTGCAGCTGCATGCCGCGCGTATCGACGATCTCGCCGGGGATCTCGAATGCGTCGCCGAAGTGCTGGTCGAATCCGAAGACAGCCAGCAGTACGCGTTCCGCATCCATTGCGAGGGCATCCTGCTCGCCGAGGGGCGCGCGGCGGTGATGCTGGGGCCGGCGCGCGACGCGTGAGCTGAGGCGTTCTGTCGGAATGGGTTTCGCTGACGCTCTATCCAGGGCCCGCATGCAAAGCGACCGTTGCGGGTCGCCCGCTACAATCCCCGCATGACCAGTACAGCACCCAGCACACCCGCGCGGCGCGCCCTCGTCACCGGCGGCAGCGGCGATATCGGTGGCGCGATCTGTCGTCGTCTCGCGGCCGACGGGCTGCATGTGATCGTCCACGCCAACGGCAACCTCGCGCGTGCCGAAGCCGTGGTCGCCGACATCGTGGCCAATGGCGGCAACGCCGAGGCGATCGCATTCGATGTCGCCGACGGTGCGGTCACGCGCCGCGCGCTCGATGCACTGCTCGAGGCCGGGCCGATCCAGGTCATCGTCAACAACGCCGGCATCCACGACGACGCGCCGATGGCCGGCATGTCCGAGGCGCAGTGGAAGCGAGTCATCGACGTGTCGCTGCATGGCTTCTTCCATGTGACCCAGCCGCTGCTGCTGCCGATGGCGCGCAAGCGCTGGGGTCGTATCGTCAGTGTGTCGTCGGTCGCGGCGGTGACCGGCAACCGCGGCCAGACCAACTACGCGGCGGCAAAGGCTGCGCTGCACGGCGCATCGAAGTCGCTGGCGCGCGAGATGGCGAGCCGCGGCATCAGCGTCAACGTGGTCGCGCCCGGCGTGATCGCCGGCAGCATGGCGCAGGACGCGTTCCCCGACGAGATGATCAGGCAGATCGTGCCGGCCGCGCGCGCGGGTACACCGGACGAGGTCGCGACGCTGGTCGCGTTCCTGTGTTCGGAGGCGGCCGGCTACATCAACGGTCAGGTCATCGGCATCAACGGCGGCATGGGCTGATCGCAGTTCGCGGCGGCAAGCTGCGCTTCAGCGCCATGAGCCCGGATTCACACCGGCCGTCGCATCATTCCTGTACCCGCCACGAGGATTCTCCGATGCGCGTCTCCCGTCTGCTTCCGTTGTTGCTCGGCGTCGGCCTGCTGGCCGGCTGCGCGAGTTCCCATGTCCTGACAGGCACACCGCGTGCGCCGATCGACCCGGCGCAGGTGCGCATCTACCACGGCCCGCCGCCGGGCGAGTACGAGGAGATCGCGATCCTCAACACCAGCAGTGGCGCGCTGACCTACGGTGAGCAGAACAAGGTCGATTCGGTGCTGCAGAAGCTGCGCAACGAGGCGGCGAAGCTGGGCGCCAACGGGGTCCTGTTCCAGGGCACCGCGGACGGTTACCGCAACGGCGGCGTCAGCATCGGCGGCGGTCTGGGACGCGGGGGCGGCCGGACGTTCTCGTCGGCAGGTGTCGGCGTGGACATCAGCCCGCAGCAGAAGTACGCCAGCGGCGTCGCGATCTGGGTGGCGAATCCACCGCCGGTCGAGGCCATGCCGGCGCCAGCCCCTGTGGTGCCACCGGCGCGCTGAGGCACGCACTGGTCAGACGATGCAGGCCGCATCCGCGGCCGGCGTTTTCATCTGCGATCTCTGCAGTGCGCAGATCGATGGTGCGGTCAGTGCGTGCGCTTGTGTTCGACCGCATCGGCGTTCGCGGTGCGCCGGTTCCACAGCGACAGCAGGGGCGATGTCATGACCGTCGTGACCAGGGTCATGCCGAACATCAGCGTGAACAGTTCCTGCCCGATCAGGCCGGCATCGAGACCGATCTTCAGCACCACCAGTTCCATCAGCCCGCGCGCGTTGATCAGCGAGCCGACCGACAGGCTGTCGCGCCAGCCGTAACCCGACAGCCGCGCGCCCAGCGTGCCGCCGATCATCTTGCCGGCGATCGCCACCAGCAGGATCAGGCCGAACGCGCCGAGGCCTGCGCCGACAAAGGCTTCGGATGTGGTGTTGAGGCCGGCGAGTGCGAACACGATCGGCATCAACAGCAGCATCGACACCGGCTCGAACGCCTTCGCCAGGTGATGCAGCAGGCGGTTATCGCGCGGCAGGCAGACGCCGAACACGAATGCGCCGAACACCGCGTGCAGACTGATCGCCTCGGCGAACGCCGCGCAGCAGACCAGCCCGATCAGGATCGCCACCAGCGTGCCGCGGGTCGGCGCGCCGTCGGCATCGCAACCGCGTTTCAGCAGCCACGCATACAGCGGCTTGAGCACGAGGAACGCCACCGCGACCAGCACCACCGCGCCCGCGGCCACCATGCCCACGCCCGGGCCGCGATGCGCGCCCCCGATGGTCAGCACCAGTGCGAGGAAGATCCAGACGAAGCCGTCATCGATGATCGCCGCGCTCAACGCCAGCCGCCCGGCGCGGGTCTGGGTGAGGTTGCGGTCCTTGAGGATGCGCGCGAGCACCGGAAACGCGGTGACCGACATCGCCGCCGCCATGAACAGTGCGAACGGCCAGAAGCCCAGGCCCTCGGGCGCGAAACGCGGGTACAGCCACGGCGAGATCGCCAGGCCCAGCGCCAGCGGCAGCGAGATGCCGAGCACGCCGACCAGGCTCGCGGCGCGCACCTGCGACCGCGTGCCTTCGACGGCGCGCAGTTCGGCGCCGATGATGAACATGAAGAGCACGAGGCCCACGGTTGCCAGCGCCGACAGCGGGGGCAGGGACGCGGCCGGAAACAGGGCCGCATGCATCCCGGGCAGGAATGCGCCGAACACGACCGGCCCGAGCAGCAGGCCGGCGGTCATCTCGCCGATCACCGGCGGCTGGCCGAAGTACTTGAGGGCCCAACCGCACGCGCGCGCGGCGATGAGGATCACGGCCAACTGGAGGAGCAGGAGGGTCGTCATCGCGCACGGCGTCCGGGTTCAGTGCGGCGCTGACGCCACAGGGGCGCGCATCATCGGGGGCTCAGGCGACTTCGGCAACCGGGGCGAACCAGTGCACCGGCAGCATCGGCGCATGTGCGTCACTGTCGTGTGTCGCCAGCAGCGCATCGAGACCGTGGTCGCCGATATCCGGAATCGCGGCGCGCGCCAGGGCCAGCACCTCGGACGCCAGCTGGCGCATCGCAGCCATCGAACGCTGGGTCCGCGCGAGATAGGCGGCGTCGTCGAGCACGTCGGTCAGTCCACCGTTCATGTCACGACACCACTCCACCTCGTACTGGTCGTAGGCGCGCGCCTGGCGCAGATCCGGCGTCGCATCGCGGGTGCCCCATTCGCGCATCAGCGCCTGCATCGCCAGGTTCAGTGCACGGCCTTCGGCGAAGGCGGGCTTGAGCCTGGCAAGGATCGACAGATCGGCCTGGCGACGGCTGAAGAACAGCGGTGCCAGCAACGCCCAGTAGTACACGTAATCCCACAGCACCTTGATCGGCATGACCTGCGGGTGGCCGAAGATCGGGTACTGGTCCTGGTAGAGCGTCAGCGTGTTCTCGTAGAACGAGACGTACAACTGCTGGTAGATGTCGGCATAGGGCGCGATCGATTCGCCGGCGCGGTCCTTGCCGATCAGTTCGCACACGTAGGTGTTGCTGATCGCGATGAAGTCGCTGCCCGGCGAATAGAACGGGTCGAGGAACAGGCCGGCCTCGCCGGTCAGCGCCCAGCGGTGCTTCGAATAGACCTGTTTGCAGCCGTGCGAGAAGTGGCGAAGGAACAGGAAGTCCTGCAGCGTGTATTCCGGCCTGTCGAGTGCTTCGTGCACGCGCGGCTGGTGCGTGCGCAGCCAGTCCATCGCTTTCTCGAAGGTGTTCATGGTCTCGAGCGGATGCATCTTCGCGTCGCAGACGATGCCCAGCGAGTGCGAACCCGAGGCCAGCGGAATCAGCCAGAACCAGTAGCCTGGCCCGCACATGTGGTTGGTGGAGTTCACCCGGCGCGCGGGCGTGAAACGGTCGCGCCACTGCGGATCGTCCGACCACTGGTCGAGATCCGACTGGCCGTCGATGCGCCACCACACCGCGTTGCAGTCGTGGTCGTTGGCCATCGCCAGGCCGAGCTTGCGCTTGATCAGGCCGGCGCGCCCCGATGCATCGACGACCCAGCGCGCTTCCAGCGTCCGGCGCTCACCGGCGTGGTCGAAGGCCACGGTATGCGGCGCATCGGTTTCCGACAGGTCCAGCGTGCGGACGACCGCTTCATCGCGAAAATCGACGCCCATCTCGCGCGCGCGGTCACCGAGGAAATTCTCGAAGCGGCCGCGGTCGAGTTGCCACGACGGCGTCGGCAGCAGCTGGCTGACGCCCATTTCGCTACAGGCCTGCACGTCGTATTCGCGATCGGTGAAGAAGTAGCGCAGGCCGTACTTGCGCACCTGCTCGGTTTCCAGATGTTCGCGCAGACCCAGCACATCGGCGAAATAGTGCGCGCCGATCTCGACCGTCGACTCGCCGACCTTGTGCGCCGCTTCGCGCACCGGATGCGCGCGCCGCTCGATGACCGTGACCGCGAGCGATGGATCGCGCTGGCGCAGCTGCAGGGCGAGCGTGAGGCCGGCGAGACCACCGCCGAGGATCACGACATCGGTGCGGGCATCGCCGCCGGAAGTGTGCGCAGTACCTGGGTTCATGCGATGACGGTGCCTCGTGGAAATGGAAAGTGTTGGAGTGTGGCGCGCAGGCTGCGCGAGTCGTGTCCGCGTTCCTGTGCGCGGTCAGGTCGAAATCGTCGATGTCGGTATGGGCGCCGCGTATCCGCGACGCCTTTCAGGCCGCCGCCGGGAATCGCGGTATCGGCGCGGTCATCGTGTCCCCGCGGCGCTGCGTCGCGCATCAACCTGCACCCTGGACGGGGTCGCGGGCCGCTGATGCGTCCGCTGCCGCATCGGGATCGAAGATGACCGGTGGCCGTGCCCGCGCATCGCGATACGCGCGGAGCAGGGACCCGTGCGCCACGACCTGCCCCACCACGTGCGAGGTGATGAGGAAGAGATCGCGCCCCAGCCTGAAATGGCTCCTGCGGAACACTTCGTCGGACTCCGCGCAGCGGTAGCGCGTTTCCACCGGTACCGACACGACACCGAAGCCGAGCCGGCGCGCGGCGCTGATCAGGATCTGCGCCTCGAACACGAAACCTTCGCCCGGCACGTCATCGAGCGCGAGTACCGGGGCCGGGTACAGGCGCTGTCCGCTCTGCGTGTCGAACATGCGGTAGCCGCAACCCCAGGCGATGCCCCAGTCGCCGAAATCGTTGCCGATCCGCCGGTACCAGGGCTGGGTGCCGCGCTTCTTCAGGCGCGCGCCATTGACGATGCAGTTGGGGTGGCGGTTCGCGGCTTCGATCATCCGCGGGATGTCGCTCGCGCGGTGCTGGCCGTCGCCGTCCATCGTGACCACGGCGGCAAAGCCGCGTCGCCGCGCTTCGGCGAACCCGTCGCGTAATGCCTGGCCCTTGCCCATGCGCTGCGGGTGGCGCAGCAGGGTGACCGGCAATGCGGCGACGATGTCGGGTGTGGCGTCGTCGGAACCGTCATCGACGACGATCACATGCTCGCTCCAGGTCAGCGCCTCGTTGACGACCTCGTCGATGCGCAGCGCTTCGTTGAGTGCCGGGATCACCACCGCGACGTTGCCGCGATGCAGCTGCAACCGTTCGGCCATCAGGTCTTCTCCGGGTAAGCGATCCCCAGCGACAGCGAACGGTGCGGGCCGGCGCGGAGCGCCACGCGGGTTTCGCCGGTGGCCAGCGCGTCGAACAGCGGCAGCATCTGCGCCATCGCGTTGCGCCCGGCGTATGTGCCGAGCGGACCGGGAGCATCGGGATCGGCACCGTCGCGCACGGTTGCACTGATGCGCGCACCCTCGCCGTCACGCACCAGCACGAGCGCGGCGCCGAGCAGGCCTTCGCTGTGGGTCATCGTGCCGAGCAGACCCGCCGATGCGGTGTCGTAGGTGACCAGCAGTACGGCCGGTGTGCCGGTGGCGAGCTGCATCATCGCTTCCAGCAGCCCCTGGGCGAACGTGGCATCAAAGGCGCTGAGCGCGGTCGTCGCTTCGGTGCAATTGGCGCCGATGGTCCAGTAACCCGCGGCGGCGTTGTGTACGGAGTTGTGGAACTTCGTCGGCGAGATTGCGGTGGGATCGGTCGCCAGTGTGTCGCACATGTAGTCGGTGATGCCCAGATCGCCGTGCGTTGATGCGAACACCGACGGCAGCGTCTCGGGGGCGATACCGGCATCGCGGCAGGCGGCCATCGCAACCTCGAGCGCGACCGCGACCGAGCCCGGCGCACGCCGGCGTTCGTTCGGCGCGAGCAGCTGCGGCGATGGACGCGCGGGTGCGGATTCCGGACGCGTGCCATCGAGCGCGAATGCACGCGCGGCATCCCAGTCGGGCAGGCCGTCGGTCCAGAACCCGATGCCGGCGATCGTCGCAGTCAGCGCGCTCACGCGGCCACCTTGCCGAACACCAGCGAACAGTTGTTGCCGCCGAAGCCGAAGGAGTTGTTCATCGCGAAGCGGATGTCGGCCTGCGCATTCTCGAAACGGATCTGCGGGCCGCACGCGGGATCGCGCACCGCACTGTCGAGGATGCCCGGCAGCAGACCGTTCTCCAGCGCGAGCAATGCGAACACCGATTCGACGATGCCGGCCGCGCCCAGCGTGTGGCCGGTCCAGCCCTTGGTCGAACTGGCGTGCAGCGTGGCCGGGAACAGCGCATCGACCGCGCGCGCCTCCACCGAATCGTTGGCCGGTGTCGAGGTGCCGTGCAGATTCAGATAGCCGACGTCCGCCGAATCGATCCCGGCGCGATCGAGCGCACCGCGCATTGCCAGTGTCGCGCCGAGGCCGTCGGGATGCGGCGCCGACATGTGGTGCGCATCACTGGATTCACCATAGCCGCGCAGCTGCAGGCCGGAATCGCCGGTGGCTGCGCGTTCGAGCACCGCGAATCCGCCGGCTTCGCCCAGCGACAGGCCGTCGCGCGTGGCGTCGAACGGACGGCAGCGTTCGCTCGACACCAGACCCAGCGCGTTGAAGCCGAACAGCACGCTGCCGCATAGCGTATCGACGCCACCGACGAGCGCCGCATCGACCAGACCGGCCTGGATCATCCGCGCCGCCTGCGCGAACACTTTCGCGCTCGAGGAGCAGGCGGTGGCGACGGTGATGCAGGGGCCGCGCAGGCCGGTGGCGTGTTGCAGGAAATCGCCCAGCGAGTGCGGCGTGTGCACGATCGGGCGGGCGAGATCGTCGGGGAAATGACGCAGGCCATCGGCGTCGGTCTCCGCACGCGCGTAGCCTTCCTCGCTTGCGCCGATGCTCGACGTCGACGTGCCCACGACCAGGGCGACGCGATCCGCGCCGTGCGCCGCGACCAGCGTGTCGAGCGCGACCAGCACGCCGTCCTGCTGCAGGGCCAGCCACGCGAGGCGGTTGTTGCGGCATTCCCATCGCGACAGCGCGGACGGCAGCGGTGCGTCTTCCACGCCTTCGACGCGGCCGATCCAGGTCGGCAGCGGGGCCGGGCCGAAATCATTGCGACGCAATCCACCGCGCCGTTCACGCAAGGCTGCGACCTGTGCGGCATTGCCACGTCCCAGGGCGGTGGTCGCGGTGAACGCACGGATGGCGAGTGCCGGCATCGGCGACGGGGACAGCGGTTCAGGCACGCAGCGGATCCGGGGGCGATCGAGCGGCCGAGTATAGCCACAGCATCGTGAGGCTAGACTTCCGGGTGAGCCCCAGTTCCAAGCCGCCCGGAAAGCTGTTTCAAGATGGCCCCTACCCGCCTGCTGCATCGCCTCGAACGCCTCCGTGACCGTGACGCGCTGCATACGCTCGCCGTCGCGGCGGCAGCCTGCGTGCTGAGTTTCGGACTGGTCTACGTGGGCTATCTGGTGCATGTGCTGCGGGTCGCGCGCAGCGCGCCCTGCGTGCCGGTCAGTGGCGAATGCGTGCTGGTGTTCGGCAAACACTCGCCGCAGGGCCGCGTCGATGCGGACTTCCAGGCGCGCCTGTCGCGCGCGGCCACGTTGTGGACCTCGCATGCGCCCGGCCGCGTGCTGCTGCTCGGCGGCGGGCCGGCCGGCGAACCGACCGAAGCCGCACTGGCGCGCGCGGCCCTGCATGCGCTGGGCGTGCCCGACGACGCACGGCTGGTGCTCGAGGACACCTCGCGCGACACGCTGCAGAACCTGCGCAACGCGCGCAGCCTGCTGACCGTCGCCGCGCCCGGTCACGATGCGGCGATGCGCAGGGTCACCCTGCTCAGCAACCGCTACCACCTCGCACGCTGCGCGTTGTTCGCCCGCGGCCTGGGCCTGCACTGGGAGCTGTGCGCGGCTGAGCCGGTGTTCTCCTGGCGGCCGACGACGATGTGGCGCATCGCCGGCGAGGCGGCTTATGTGTGCTGGCTCGACATCGGCGTGCGCTGGGCGCAGTTGATCGGTCACCGGCGGATGATCGACCGGATCAGCTGAGAGGCAGAGACACAATCGCCCGCCTGCTGTGGCCGCCGCCAAGCGCCCGTAGCAGCGTTCGACTGCCTCTCAAACTCTGAGCGCACACGCCGTGTAGGCTGGTCCCGTCTTCGGCAGGGAGCGGCAGGACGATGCGGGCAGCGGACATGGCAGGCGCGTGGACGCGCCGTTCGGTGGGACTGGCGGTTGCACTGGTCTGCGGCTTTGCATCATGTGCCGCGCATGCGGCGCGGATCGATGCCAGCTTCGAACATGGCGGTCTGCAGTTGCGGTTCTCCGAACCGATGCGCGTCTGGGACAACCCGCGCAGCGACGGTCTCGTGCGCCTGCAACCCGAACTGCCGACGACCTGCAGCTGGAGCAGCGACCTGTCGCTCGAATGCGACTTCGGCGATGCCAGCCCGACGCCGGCGACGCGCTATCGCATCCAGGTTGCCGCAGGCCTGACCACGCAGCAGGGCGTGGCGGTTGCACCGCGCATGCTGGAAGCGGAGACGGAACGCCCCACGCTCTCCGCGTTCGCCGCTCGCTGGCGCGATGGTCTGCCGACGATCCGCATTGCATCCGTGCTGCCGGCCACGCGTGAGGCGGTCGCTGCCGCACTGCGGCTGACGGTCGACGGCAAACCGGCAGGCGTGCCGGCATCGGCGCTGACGCCGGTGCCCGGCTCGGGCTGGCACCACGCGGTGAGCTTCGACCTTGCGGCGGACGCGCTGGGCCTGTCCCAGGTGCGCGACCGGATCGTCGAACTTTCGGTCCGGCCCGGTCTGCGCAGCACGGCCGGCCCGCTGCCCGGCACCCAGGACGCATCGCTGGTGCGCGTGCTCACGCGCGAATCCTTCCGTATCCGCGGCGGGCAGTGCACGGCGCCGAACGGGACCACGTATGCGCGGAATCGGGAGGGCGTGGTCGCGCTGGCGTGTGTCGCCGGCGAGCCGGTAGAGCTCTGGTTCTCGCGGTCGCTCGATCCCGCGGATGAAGCCCGCTGGGTGGCGGCGTTGCCCGCGGGTGCGCGGTTCCTCGGCTGGTCCAACCAGGCCGGCGTGTATGCCGACGATGACCGGTCGATCGCAGGGGCGCCGGGCCGGTCCGCGCGCATCGTCTTCGACACGCCCGGCGTCGACGCGACGATCGACGTGCGCGCGGATCTCCATGCGTCGGACACATCGACACTGATCGAGCCGGCGCGGATCGACCTGCGCATCGGACCGTTCCGCCCCGCGTTGCGGGCGCGCGAGCAGCGCCGCCTGGTCGCCGGATCCGACCGGATGCCGGCCGTGCTCGCCGAAGCGGTCAACACTGCGCGCGTCGACATCGACGTGGTCGGTGTTGGTCGCACGCTGCACACCGGCCGCGCCGTCGCGCAAGCGCCTGCGCTCGCCCAGGCGCAGCCAATCGAATCGGATGTCACCACGCGCGTGCTGGGCGAGGGCGGTTGGGCGCGCTGGCGTCCGGACGTGGGCGCGAATCCCTCGACGCTGGAATTCGCTGCGCCGGACTTCGACCTGTTCGCGGTCGCCGGGCGTCGCGAGGTGCTGGCCTGGGCGAACGCCTGGGACGTGGATGCGCCCGTCACCGGCGCGCAGGTCGAACTGCTGTGGATGGACCGCGCCGACGCGGCGCCCCGCGTGATCGCCACTGCGAAAACCGGACGCGATGGCGTCGCACGCCTGCGGGTACCCGATGCTATCGCCGACGACGCGCAAGCCGCGAATGGCTTTCCGATGTGGCTGCTGCGCGCCAGCCAGGGACGCGGTGACCGTGCGCTGCGGGCCGTGCTGCCGGCGTGGCAGCCGGCCGCGCACAACGTGAGTCTCGCCCAGGCCGCACCGCTGCAGGCCTGGGGCGTGTCCGACCGGCCGATGTACCGCAGCGGCGACACCGTGCGCTACCGGCTGTGGCAGCGTCAGCGCAGCGGCGGCCGGTTGCTGCGCATCGAGACGCCGCCCGCGTATGCGCTGCAGCTGTTCGACCGCGACCGGCGGCGGACGATCCTGCGCTGGGACGCAACGCCTGATGCCGATGGCGGCATCGATGGTGAACTCGCGCTGCCGGTCCATCTCACCGACGGCACTTACTGTGTCGGCATCGGCGCGTCCCACGACGTGCGTGGCACCTGCTTCTTCGTCGGCACGCACCGCGCGCAGGATCTGTGGGTCGAGGCCAAGGGCGAGGCGCCGCGCGTGTTGCGCGACGGTGAACGGTTCGATGTCGATGTCTCGGCCGGCTACTACTCGGGCGGACCGGCAGCCGGCATTGCGCTGTCGCGCGTGACCGCGACGGTGACGCCGCGCGGGATCGGATCGGCGTATCCGCAGCACGCGGCCTACAGCTTCATCGAATCCTTCGCCGGCCATGGACCGGTCCGGCTGGTCGATGCGGTCGATCCTGCGCCGGTGACCGGTCCCGATGGCCGCGCGCGCATCGCCCAGCCGGTGGCGATGCGTGCGCCCGAGGCGACGCCGGTGCCGTTCGGCGATCTGCGGGTCGTCGCCGAACTGCGCCCCGGAGACCGTGAGGCGACTGCGAGCAATGCGGCGACTGCGCGCTACAGCCGCTACGCCCGCTTCGCGGGTCTGCAGGTCGAGCCGCGCGTGCTGGATGGCCACACACCGGTGACGCTGCAGGGACTGGTCATCGATGCCGAAGGTGCGGTCGTCGATGCACCGGTCGAGGTCGTGGTCGACTACCAGCCGCACGACGCCGCGGCGGACGCGGCATCCAACGTGGTCGCGCGCTGCAGCGTGCCGACGCGCGAGGCGACGACCTGCGATGTGCCGCGCAAGGCCGCGGGTCGCTACCGCTTCACCGCGCGCAGTGGCGACGCGGCGCCGGCCACGCTCGTGCGCCATGTCTGGGAGGGCTGGACGGCGCCGACAACGCGCCAGCGTTCCATGCTGGAGCTGCTGGGGCGGATAGAGAGCGCCGGCGATGCGGCCCGCTTCACGCTGCAGCAACCGCATGCGCGGGCGCGCGCGCTGCTGGTGTTCACGGCCGGCAATGACACCCTGCTGGCGCATCGGGTCGAAACCCTCGACGGCACCATTGCGCAACTCACGTTGCCGACGTCGCGCGACTGGCGTGGCACGCCGGTGCTGCACGCCTTCGTGCGCGAAGCGTCGCCAGCACAGGTCGTCAACGGGCTTCGCGAGGCGCGGGGCGTGACCTCGCTACGTGTCGACGTGCCGATGCCTTCGGCGTCCGGTTCGGACGCACCGGTGACGGTCGCATTCGACGCCAGCCAGGCTGCGCCGGGTGGGCAGCACGTGGTGCGCCTGCACAACGCCAGCCGCCAGGCGCGCGAGGTCACGCTGACCGTTGTCGACGATGCACTGCGCGCGCTCGCGGCACCGTTCCTCGCCTATTCGGACCCGGCGGGACACACATGGCTGGGCGCGCCGCAGTATCACGCGATGCCGGCCACGGCCGCTTTCTCGCAGTGGCAGCGCGCCGGGCCCTGGGAGGTGCGTCTGCCGTGGACTCGATCTGGAGACGGCGCCGCGACGACCGACGCAGGCGTGCTCTTGCCGCCACCACCGGAGGCGCCGCCGGTCGTGTTCGACCATCCAAGTCCGATGGATGCGCCCGCGCCACCACCCGCACCTCCATCGCCGCCTGCGCCAGCCCCGGCTGCCGACATCGGTGCCAGGGCTGATCCCTACTCAACGACCCTGGACCGGGTCGAGGTCACCGGCAGCCGATTCGCCGACGCCGTCGCCGAGGCCGGCAGCGGGCGACGCGATCTCGAGCTCGACGATCCGCGCGGCAGCGACATGGACCGTGCGTTGCAGGCAAGCGCGCGCGTGCGCACGCATTTCGCCGAGGCCGCGCTGTGGCTGCCGCGCATCCGCCTGGCGCCCGGCGAAACCCGCGAGGTGCCGCTGACGCTGCCCGACAACCTGACCCGCTGGCGCGCGATCGCGTGGAGCAATGATGCAGACGACGACTTCCATATCGCGGAAGCGACGCTGGAAACTGGACTGCCGATCGAAGTGCGCCTGCAGACGCCGATGCGCCTGTATCCCGGCGATCGCGCGCGCCTGGCCGCGAACCTGCGCCAGTCGGGCGACGCGCCGGCTGACGTGCAGGGAACGTTGCAGATCGATGGCCTCGATCCGCCGGTGCGCGACGCGCAGGCGGTGACGCTGGCACCGCGCGGGCAGGCCAGCATTGCGACGGCCATCGCACCTGCAGCGCCCGGCATGCTGCAGGTACTCGCGATGGCCGAAGCGGACGCCGGACGCGACGCCATCGCCGCAACGATCGAGGTCGCGCCACCGACGATCCGCGGCCGCCGTCTGCAGGCCGGTTGGCTCGGTGATGCGCCCGTCTCGCTGGCCTTGCCGCAACTGCCGGACAGCGCGAGCAACGCGCATCTGAATGTCACTCTGCAGCACGGCGTCGCCGGGCTGGTCTCGCGCTGGACCGGGGACATGCGCGACTACCACCATCGCTGCTGGGAGCAGATCCTCAGCCGCGCCGTTGCCGCCGCACTCGCGATTGAACGTGGAGACACCGCGGCTTGGCCCGACGCCGGGGCTGCGGTGCGCGAAGCGCTCGACAACGCCGCGGTGTTCCAGAACCGCGGCGGTGACTTCCGGTTCTTCGCCGACGGCGAAGACGCGATGTACGCCGGCGCACGCGCGCAGTTCGCGCTGACCGCGTGGACGGTCCGCGCGTTCGACGAACTACGTCGGCTGGGCCATCCGGTCGATGCCGGCATCGACCAGCGTGCCCGTGATTTCCTCGCCGGCCGCGCACGCGAACCGCTGCCGACGGCTGCCGACGCGGCCGCGGCGAACGAACGCGCGTTCGCGCTCGGCACGTTCCACGACGTGCCGGTGAACCTGCTCGACGACGCGTTCGCGCGCTGGGAACTGCTTGCGATGCCCGCACGTATCGCCCTGGCCTCGGGGCTGCGGCATGCACACCACGCGTCGGCCGATGACGCACTCGCGCGTCTGCTGCAGCAGGCGCCCGCACAGGGGGCGGTGCGCACGCTGCGTGGCGCCGGCGATGCCACCCGCTGGATGGGCTCGCCGCTGCGCGAGCAGTGCGCACTGATCGATCTGCTGCGCGGCGACGTGACGCATGCCCACGAACGTCGCGCCTTGATTGCAGGCCTCGGTGATCTGTATGCCGGCGGCACGCCGTCGGTCGACACCCAAAGCGGTGCGATGTGTCTGCTGGCCCTGCGCGATGTCGCGCGTCCCGGCGGCGGCACGGTGTCCGCTGCGCTGCAGCCCGGCACGCCGGCCGAGCGCATGCTGACCGTCGCCCCCGGTGACGTGCAGGCGGAAACGCAGGGCGCGTTGCCCGCGGATGGACGGCTTGCGATCGCCAACCGCTCCTCGGGCGACGCGCCGGCCGGCTACATCGCCGAGATCGCGTTCGACGAAGATGCCCGTGAGGCGCGCGCTTCGGCGGTCGGCTTTTCGATCGAGCGTCAGTACGCGGTGTTGCGCGACGGTGCATGGACGCCGATCGACGGGGCGAAGGTGCGCGAAGGCGACTGGTTGCGCGTCACGCTCATCGTGCGCACGAGTGCGACGCGCTGGTTCGTCGCGGTCACCGATGCGGTGCCGGGCGGTCTGCGACCGACCGATCTGGCGCTGGGCGCGATCGCGGGACTCGACCTCCAGCAGGTGTCCGATGCAGGCAGCGGCTGGTTCGCGACGCGTCGCCTCGATCCGCGGTCGCCGCGCTTCTATGCCGAGCGCTTGCCGGCGGGTACGCACGCGCTCCACTACTTCCTGCGCGCCGGCAACGGCGGCGATTATCTCGCCGCACCGGCCACCGCCGAACTGATGTACGGCGGTGCCGGCAATGCACGCACGGCCGCGCAGCGCGTGGTCGTGGACGCGGGGCCTTGAGCCCCGCGTCCCGCGACATCAACGGCGCTGCTGCGCCGGGATGAACACAGTCTCCACCGCCTCTGCCAGTTGGTCCGGCGGCAGCAGGCCCTGGTCGAGCAGGAAGTTGTTGAACGCGCGACGGTCGAACTTCTCACCCAGTGCCAGCTCGGTGCGCATGCGCAGTTCGAGGATGCGGGTGTAGCCGTAGAAGTAGCTCGTCGCCTGGCCCGGCGCGTTGAAGGTGTAGCGGTCCAGCTCCTGGCGCGCCATCGCCGGTGAGAGCATCACTTCTTCGGTCAGCACGCGACCGGCGCGTTCGCGGTCGATCGTGCCGAGATTGAGCATGGGGTCGAGCATCGCGCGGGCAGCACGCAGCAGGCGGAACTGCAGCGCGATCAGCTGGCCGTCGAGCGGCTCGTAGGGCACCAGTTCCGCTTCGGCATACAACGCCCAGCCTTCGACGTTGACCGAGTTGAACGCGAACATCGACCGCGCCAGCGACACGCCGCGCTCGACCATCGCGGTGAACTGCAGTTCGTGGCCGGGCCGGCCTTCGTGCGCCGACAGCGTCCAGCGCACCGCATCGAAATTGAAGTCGTCGTAGGCATCGCCTGTACCGTCGCCACCCGGATTGCCCAGCGGCAGTACGAAGGCGCCTTGCTGACCGGTGTTGCCGACCAGCGGCGCCGGACGGAAGTGCGGCGCGGGTGATGCGGCCGATTCGGCTTCCGAGCCGAGGCGCATCTGCATCTGTCGCTGCGGCACGTCGACGATGTGCTCGCGCTCGATGATCGGGTCGATCGCGTCGATGACGTCGCGGTAGCTGGCTTCGAGCCTGTCGTTCGGAATCGTGTCGCGCTTGAGCGTGGCGATGACTTCGCGATAGTCCGTCGCATCGATGCCCTTTTCCCTGGCGACCAGCGGCGCAAGCTGCTGCATCTGCGCGCGGATCTCCATGAAGGCCAGCTGCGCGCGCTGCATCAGCAGCTGCGGGTCGATGTCGGTGCCGTATTGCTTGAGGCCGAATGCGTACAGTTCGGGCGGCAGGCGCGTGTCCTCGCGCGCGTTTGGCAGCACGGTGGTGCGGGTCCAGTCGGCGTAGGCAGTGATCTCCTGCGCGATGGCGTCGAGCGCAGGTCCGGCACCCTCGACCCCGTATTCCTCGAACAGCTTGCGGATGCCGGCGATGTAGGTGTCGGCACTGTCGAGTGCGCGTTCGACCTCCAGCCTGGTGGGCTGCAGCAGTTCCGGATTCGAGAGCCGCTCCTCGTAGCGCTGGCGCGCGAGCGTGGTGATCGGCGTGCTGCCTTCGGTCAGACCGGCGTAGCGCTGGAGGCGGGCGAGGGCATGCGCTCGGCGTTCCGGCGGCGTCTGTGTCGAGAGCAGGCCGTTGATGCCACCAAAGACCAGCTGCGGTGCGTCGGTCCACGGCAGCAGATACTGCTCGTTGAGCGTGCTGCCCTGCACGCTGTCGTCGATGCTCTTGAGCAGGATCTGCAGGTCCTGGCGCACGTTGGCGTCGCGCTCGAGTTCGAGCTGGGTCTGCAGCGTCGCGCGCGCGCCGGCCATCGCTTCGCGATAGCGCCGGGCGTTGTCGGGGCCGAAGTCGGCAACCTGGTCGTCGTAGCCGGGAATGCCGAAGAAACCGGCGGATTCCGGCTGGAACGGTGCCTGCGCGTCGATCAGGATCTGCGCGAGCGCGTTGCTGCGGGTAACCCACGCGGGCGCTGCGGTCTGTGAAGCGGCGACGGCGGCCTGGGCGTCGTCGGTGTGGGCGCGTGTGGCGAAGGGCGTGGCGAGCGACAGCGCGATCGCGAGGACGAGCAGTTTCATGGCAGCACCGGTGGCAGGGCGAGTGCCGACCGTAGGCGCTCGCGTGCGTGCCGGCAATGGCTGGACGTCACGGCGCCGGCAATGCGTGATGTTCGACCGGCGTCCCGGCCTCGGTGATGGTGAGGATGTGTTCGGGGTCGTGGTTGCCTGGTACGAACAGCAGCGATTCCCAGGCCCATGCCCCCAGCCGACGCTCGGCGATGGCGGCCAGATGGCCGGTACCGCGCGGACCTTCGATCGGGATCATCAGGTCCGCCCGGCCGGAGCCGCCGTCCTCGCTCGATGTGCTGATCGCGCCCATCGGCATGAAGCCGGGTGTGATCGGCGCACCGATGGCGGCGACGAGTTCCGGGTGCGCGCGGGCGCGTGCCAGGGCATCGGCGTAGACGTCCGAGCGCATCATCGAACCGCGGATCGCGAACAGCACGATCACGACGAACGTCACGACCGCCGCGACGAACGTCAGCACGGTGACCGGCAGCGCCCACTTCCAGTTGCGTTTCCACCAGCCACGCGGCGGTGGCGGCATGGGTGCGGGACGCGGCGGCAGCGGTGGCGGGATCGTGGACATGTGTGTTGTTCCGTCAGTGCGTGGCGTCAGGGCGCCAGGCAACGCGCGAGGAACGCCTCGCTGGTGCGATAGCGGTGCAACGCGTCACGTCCGCGCAGGCCGTGCTTGGCGCCGGGATAGGTCATCAGCTCGAACGGCGTGCCGGCCTGCTGCAGCTGGCTCATCAGCTGCGTCGCGTTGGTGAACAGCACGTTGTCGTCGGCCATGCCGTGGATCAGCAGCAGCGCGTTGGGCTTGATGTGGTCGGCGTGGGTGAACACGCTGGCCTCGCGGTAGCCGTCGACGTTGGCCTTCGGCAGATTCATGTAGCGCTCGGTGTAGTGCGTGTCGTAGAGCGCCCAGTCGGCGACGGGTGCGCCGGCAATGCCACAGGCGTAGGCGTCGGGCGCTTTTGCCAGCAGCATCAGCGTCATGTAGCCGCCGTTCGACCAGCCGTTGACAGCGATGCGGTCACCGTCGACCCACGGCTGCGACTTCAGCCATTCGACGCCGCGCAGCTGGTCTTCGACCTCGACCGTCCCCTGGCGCTCGTACAGCGCGCCGACGAAATCACGGCCGCGACGCGGCGTGCCGCGGTTGTCGAGCGAAAACACCACATAGCCCTGCTGCGCCAGATACTGGTGGAAGCTCGCGTCGGCGCGTCCAGGCCAGGTATCGAGCACGGTCTGCGCGGCGGGGCCACCGTAGACGAACACGACGACCGGGTGCGGCTTGGCTTCATCGAAATCCGCCGGCTTGATCAGCGAGTAGTGCAACGGCGTGCGGCCGTCGGCGGCGGTCAGGGTGCCGAACTCGGTCGGACGGTGCGCGGCCAGGAACGGCGCGTAGGGATGATCGGCGTCGGCGAGATCGTTCTCGACCAGCGTCGCGAGCTGCGTACCGTCGGCGCGATGCAGCGCGATCTGCGGCGGCGTGGTCGTGTTCGACCAGCTGTCGACGTAGACCGACGCATTGCGCGCGAAGCTGGCGCCATGCATGCCGGGCTCACGTGACAGCGCGGTGTAGGCGCGCTTGCCGTCGAGGCCCACGCTGTAGATCCGCGACTCCGTCGCGCGCGGCAGTGCCTTGCCTTCCTCAAGCGCCATGCCGGCGCGGAAGTAGGCGAGGCCCGCCGTGGCATCGACCGCCAGCAGTTCGTCGACCGGCCAGTCGCCTTGCGTGAGCTGGGTCATGCGGCGTCCGTCTTCGGACGCGAGATAAAGATGCTGGAAGCCGTCGCGCTCGGAGGACCACACGAAGCGGCCGTCATCGAGGAAGCGCAGGCTGTCGTGCAGCGGCACCCAGGTGTGGCCGCGTTCGGTGACCAGTGTGCGCTGCGCACCGGTGGCGAGCGTGGTCTCGATCAGTTCGAGCGTCTGCTGGTCGCGCGACTGTCGCTGGAAGGTCAAACGCTGCGCATCGCGCCACTGCACGCGGGCGAGGTAGATGTCGAGGTTTTTTCCGAGATCGACGTCCGTCACCGTGCCGCCCTGCGGCGCGACGACATGCAACGTCACACGCACGTTGTCGTCGCCGGCGGCCGGGTAGCGCTGCTCGACCACTTCGGTGCGGTCGGGATAGACCTCGTAGCGCTTCTGCACCGGCACCGGCGATTCGTCGATGCGCGCATAGGCGATGCCGCTGTCGTCGGGCGCCCACCAGTAACCGGTGTGGCGGTTCATTTCCTCGTCGGCGACGAACTCGGCGACACCGTTGCCGATCACTTCGCTACCGTCGCTCGTCAGCTGGCGCTCGGCGCCGCTGTAGAGATCGATGACCCACAGATTGCGCGCGCGCACGAAACTGACGAAGCCACCGCGCGGCGACACCTTCGGATCCGTCGCGAAGCCGCCGCCGTCGGTGAGCTGACGCACCGCATCACTACCGGATTTCGACAGGTCGTAGAGATACAGCTCGCCGCCGAGCGGAAACAGCAGCCGCTGCGCGTCCGGTGCCCACTGGTAATCCACGATGCCGGACTGCCCTGCGATGCGTTGACGCTCGCGGCGTGCCTTCTCGGCGTCGCTGAGCGTTTCCTCGCCCGGCAGTACGACCTTCGAATCGACCAGCATCCGCGTCTGCCCGCTGGCGATGTCGTATTCCCACAGGTCCAGCTGGTTGCGGTTCTCGTCCTTGCCGCGCAGGAAGGTCACGCGCGAACCGTCCGGCGCGACCTGCGGCTTCATCAGCGTCGGCCCCGACAGCGGTGCATCACCGGTGATGGCTTCGAGCGTGAGACCGCCGGAGGCGGTAGGCGTGGCGGCGAGGGCGGAGGAAGTGGCGATCATCAGGGCGGCAGCGGCAAGTACGGAGCGCATGGCGGGTCCATTGGAGCGAGGCGGGCAGTGTATCGGGTGCGCAGACCGCGCTCGGGCGGCGCCTCAGTCGCCGCAGGCTTCGCGGCGCGTCGTACTGTCCGACCAGGCCCACATGCGATGCACCTGCGGCTGGAAGGTATGCAGCACGTGGCCGCAACTGCCGGCCGTTGCCGGCGGCAGGCACGCGGCCCGTGCGCCATCGGCGGCGATGTACCAGGCCGCGCGATCGGGCGTCGTCGTGACGTGGGCGAGCGTGAGCAACTCAGCCGCCACGGCGGGCGCCGCCGTGCGTTGCCATTCATCACCGGTGAGCGCATCGCAGCGTGCCGGGTCGGTGGTCGCGACTGTTGGAGTCGACGCGCAGGCAGCGAGCAGGCAGGCGGCAGTCGACAGGGCGATCGATCGCATCGGTGGTCGTCCTTGATCCGGGAAGGCACCCGATCCTACGCAACTGCGCGTGGCGGCGCAGACCGCCACGCGCGTTGATGCCTCAGCGACGCCCCTGCCCGAACAGCAGCTTCTTTTCCGCGTCGCTCATCGCCTTGCCGGCGTCGGGATTCACTTCTTCCGCCTTCGCGTATGCGCGCGCCGTGGCCGGGCGCGCCTTGATCGCCGCGTGCCAGCGCAGGACCTCGGGGTAGGGCGTCATGTCGATCGGTGCCTTGTCGTAGACACCGATCCACGGATACGTCGCCATGTCGGCGATCGAATACGCATCGCCGGCGATGAAGTCGCGACCCTTCAGATGCGTGTCGAGCACCTGCAGCAGGCGGTTGGCTTCGTTGGTATAGCGGTCGATCGCGTACGGGATCTTCTCCGGCGCGTAGACGTTGAAGTGGCCGTACTGGCCGGTCATCGGACCGAGGCCGGCCATCTGCCAGAACAGCCATTCCAGTGTCTCGATGCGCACGCGCGGATCGGTCGACAGGAACTGGCCGGACTTTTCCGCCAGATACAGCAGGATCGCGCCGGATTCGAACACGGTCTGCGGCTCGCCGCCGTCGGCCGGAGCGCGGTCGATGATCGCCGGCATCTTGTTGTTCGGCGAGAACGCCAGGTATTCCGGCTTGAACTGGTCGCCCTTGCCGATATTGACCGGATGGATCGTGTAATCGAGGCCGGCTTCTTCGAGGAACAGGGTGACCTTGTGGCCGTTGGGTGTGGGCCAGTAATGCAGGTCGATCATGGGCAGGACGCTCCGCGGGACAGGTGCATCGAGTCTAGGCGCGCGCCTGTAGGGCGGCGTGGATACGGAGCGCACGCTGCGTTGCGGTGGTGGGGCTTGGGGTGCGGAAATGACGACGCCGCCCGGAGAGGCGGCGTCGGTCGTGTGCTCTGCGAGCGTCGGCCCTCACCCCAACCCCTCTCCCTGGGGGAGAGGGTCTGCAAGCGAAGCGTGCTGTGCTTACTGCGTCTTGCAGTCGAGCCTGTGCGTTGCGTCGGTGCCGATGCGGATGTCGGCCAGGCCCAGCGTCAGGCCTGCCGGGGCGCGGATCGCAAACGGCGTGCTGACGCGGGTGGCATCGAGGCCGGCGACGGTCAGGCACTTCAGCGGCACGCCGGCGGTGACCCACTCGCCGCGAGGCAGTGTGGCCAGCCACGGACCGATCGGCAGTTCGGCCTTGCAGCCTTCGCCGCAGTCCGCGTACAGCACCGTGTCCCCCGCGGCCGGCAACGCATCGATGCGCAGCGTCGCCAACAGCAGTGAATCGCCATTGGTTTCGCGGGCAATGTCGAATGGCGAGTGCGACAGCAGTTCGGCGGTCGCGTTGCCGGTCCAGGTCAGCAGGCGTGCGCCTTCCTGGGTCTGGTAGTCGACGGCGGCGAGCGTGAGCGTGCCGTCGGGTGTGGCGACACGCGGATGCAGCACATCGGCGCCCCGACCATCGGCGCCGGTCACGACCAGGCGCAGGCCCGGGCCGGGTACGCCGCGGGCGAAGTAGCCCGCGTCCTTGCCGTCCTCGGCACTGACGCCGGCGTCTTCCGGCAGCGCGGCGAGGTTGCCGTCGTCGGCGTAGGTCAGACCGTGCCCGAACGCGAACAGCGGGTCGTAGCCGTCCATGCCGACGTTGTTGATGTACTGGTCACCGCGACGCGGCCACGAGAAGCTGAGCTTGCCCTTGAAGTCGTGCTGCGGCTGGCCATCGGCGCCGCGCAGCAGCACGTCGGCGATACCCGCGCCTTCCGAGCCCGGCAGCCATGCGGCGACGAAGGCGTTGGAGGCGTTGATCTCGCGGTTCACCCACAGCGGGCGGCCACTGAGGAACACCGACACCACCGGAATGCCCTCGGCGCGCAGGCGCTTGACCAGTTCGAGATCGGCATCGTCGCCGGGCTTGTACAGCAGGTTCGGCAGGTCGCCGAGGAACTCGGCGTACGGGTCTTCGCCGAACACGACGATCGCCACGTCCGGCTTCTGCCGGTAGCTGCCGTCGACCGCGTACTGCGCGTTGCCGCCGGCTGCGGTGACCTGGGTGCGGATGCCGTCCCAGATGCTGTCGGCGTTCGGATAGTCGGCACGCTTGGTGCCGGTGCCCTGCCAGTTGAGCGTCCAGCCGCCGGACTGCTTGCCCAGATCGTCGGCGCCGTCGCCGGCCACCAGCACGTTCTGGTTCGCCGCGAGCGGCAGCACGCCGTCCTGGTTCTTCAGCAGCACCAGCGACTCGCGCACCGCGCGGCGTGCGACCTCGCGATGTTCCGGCGCACCGAGCAGTTCGAACTTGCCACCGAGCGCGCGCTCCGACGGACGCGGTGCATCGAACAGGCCCATGCGGAATTTGACACGCAGGATGCGGCGCACTGCATCGTCGAGACGCGCCATCGGCAACTCGCCCGACTGCACGTGCTTGACGGTGCTGTCGTACAGGCCGCGCCAGCTGTCGGGGGCCATCGCCATGTCGAGACCGGCGTTGAACGTCGCCGCGCAGTCGTTGGTGGTGCAACCCGGCAGCTGGCCGTGGCCGTTCCAGTCGCCGACGACGAAGCCGCCGAAATTCATCCGGTCCTTGAGCACGTCGGTCAGCAACGCCTTGTGTCCGTGCATGCGCTGGCCGTGGACGCTGTTGAACGAGGCCATGACCGCCTGGGCGCCGGCCGCGATCGCCGGCGGATAGCCCGCGCCGTGGATGTCGCGCAGCTGCGCTTCGGTGACCGCGGTTTCACCCTGGTCCTTGCCGCCGGCAGTGCCGCCGTCGCCGAGGTAGTGCTTGACCGACACCATCACGTGGTGGTCGTCGAGGAAGTCCGGTGAACCGACCCTGCCCTGCATGCCTTCGACGACCGCCGGCGCGAACGCGGCGACGATGTCGGGCGATTCGGAATAGCCCTCGTAGGTGCGGCCCCAGCGATCGTCCTGCGGCACGGCGACGGTCGGCGCGAACGCCCATTCCATGCCGGTGGTGCGGGTTTCGATCGCGGTGACGCGGCCGATCTCGCGCATCAGTTCGGCGTTGCGCGTCGCGCCCAGGCCGATGTTGTGCGGGAACAGTGTCGCGCCGACGATGTTGCTCTGGCCGTGCACGGCGTCGATGCCGAAGATCACCGGGATGGCCTTGCCGCCGCCGGCGGTGTCCATCGACGCCTCCCAGAACGCGTCGGCCAGCTTCAGCCACTCGGCCGGCGCCGCGTCGTAGCGGCCGCCCGGATCGGAGTTGCCGCCAGCGAGGATCGAACCCAGGCGGTACTTGCGCAGGTCTTCCGGTGTGATGTCGGCGATGTCGCCCTGCACGATCTGGCCGACCTTCTCCTCGACGGTCATCGTCGTCATCAGGTCGGTGATCTTCTGCTCCATCGCCGCGTCCTCGGCGAGCGGCCACGCGGTCTCGGGCCAGTTGGCCGGATCGATCGCGCCGGCCTCGGTGGCATCGGCGGCGTTTGCCGTGGCAGGAGTGGAGGCGTCGTCGCGCGCGCAGGCGCCGAGGACGAGCGCGGCGAGCATCGCGGGCAGCAATGCGCGACGGAAGGAACGGTGTGCGGGGCGATGCGACTCGATCATCGAAGGGCTCCGGATCAGGAGAGTGCGACCGGGGCCGCGGAAGGGGTGGATGCCATGCTGCGCAGCAGATGACAGCGTTGTCAGACTGCGGCTAGCATACCGGCGTGCGCCCACCGATGCTTGTTGCAGGGCGTCATCGAGGCGGACGCCATCGCATACGGTGCACCGTCGCCTCTGGCAGAATCGCGGGCGGGAAGACGATGGCCGGATTGAACAGCATGCGTGTGCGGATCGAGGATGTCGCGGAAGCGGCGGGCGTGTCGATGAAGACCGTCTCGCGCGTGCTCAACAACGAACCGAACGTATCGGAACGCACACGCGTCGCCGTTGAGGCCGCGGTCGAGAAGCTGCAGTACCGGCCGCTCGCCTCGGCGCGCCTGCTCGCCGGGCGCCGTTCGTATCTGGTCGCGATGCTCTACGACAACCCGTCGAGCAACTACCTCATGGAGGTCGAGCTCGGCGTGCTCGATGCCTGCCAGTCGCAGCACTACAACCTGATGCTCGCGCCGGTCGATTACACCGCCAAGGACATCGTCGCCAAGGTCGAGTCGATGATCATGCAGTCGCAGCTCGATGGCGTGGTGCTGACGCCGCCGATCACCGACGACTCCAAGCTGATCGCGCGGCTCGACGAGATGGGCATTCCGTTCGCGAGCGTATCGGCGCAGGAACAGAACCGGCGCATCGGCGCGGTCGTCGACGAACGCAGCGCCGCGCGCGATGTCGTCCTGCACCTGGCCGGTCTCGGCCATCGCCGCATCGCCCACATCAAGGGCCATCCCGCGCACGGCGCCAGCCGCTGGCGCCTGGCGGGGTATCGCGATGGCCTCAAGCGGGCGGGTCTCGCTTATGACGCCGCACTGGTCGTCGCCGGCAAGTTCTTCTACGAATCCGGTTTCGACGCGACCAACACGCTGCTCGACCTGCCGGATCCGCCGACCGCGGTCTTCGCCGCCAACGACGACATGGCGGCCGGTGCGATCTGTGCGATCTGCGAGCGCGGCCTGTCGGTGCCCAAGGACGTGTCGGTCTGCGGTTTCGACGACATGCCGATCGCGCGCCACATCTATCCCTCGCTGACCACCGTGCGTCAGCCCAGCCGCGAGATGGGCCGACTGGCCGGTCTTGAACTGCTCAAGGCGATCCGTGACAGCAGCGCCGGCGAGACGCTGGAACTGCCGTATGCGCTGCAGGTGCGCAAGTCGACGGGGCCGGTACCGCGCTGACGCCCGTCGCTGCGTTCAGCGCATGAGCCGGTCGCGCAGATGGCGTCGCAGGTTCGATGCGCCGGCTTCATCGAACGGCGCGAGCACGCCGCGTGCGGCCTCGGGAATGTGCGCCGCGGTCGTATCGTCCGCGTCGAAAACGTAGTGGTCGAACATGCGTTTCCAGTGCGCGCGCTCGTGCGCGGGCAACTGGCGGATCGCAAGCAGACCGGCCATCAGCGCGCCCACTGGCGCGTCCATCCAGTCCGGACTGCGTCGCCACCAGTAGTTCACGAGCACGTTGAAGCCTTCGAGTGCGTCGATGGCATGCCACCACATGCTGGGGATCAGGACCGCATCGCCGGGTCCGAGTTCGGCGACCTGCGCATGGGCCCACGCGGTCTCGAACTTCGGGTAGCGCGCGAGGTCGGGTGCATCGGGGTCGACCAGGCTGACCGGTTGTCCTGCCGGCGTGACATCGAGCGGACCGATGTAGAGGTTGTCGATCTGGTCTGGCGGAAACAGCGTGAAGCGCCGTCGGCCCGCGACCACGCAGGCGAGATTGTCGGGCAGGTCATGATGCGGCGGGATACGCGTGCGGTTGCCGATCCAGATGCTGGCAAGGGGCGCGCGTCCGGTGAAGTCGAAGCGGTTGTCCTGTGCGAAACCGGGGAAAAACGTGTCGAGCGTGGTCGCGCCGAGGTAGATCATGGGCGCCGCATCGTCCTCGAGATGCCGGGCCAGCGTGTCCAGTGCGACACGGGCGGGCACCTGTTCGCGGCGGAACGTGAAGCCACGCAGCGTCGCGTCGTAGAAAACGCGGCCACCCGCTTCCGGCGGGGCGACGGTCGCGGTCGCCGGGGCCGCATCGTTCGCGAATCCACGCAGGTAGTCGATCGCCGTCCGCCCGCCGCGTTTCGCGGCGGTGACCGCGGGCCAGTCCGACGCGAGGTTGCGGATGACGAGCGGCGACGCACTGTCGAGCAGCCCGTCGAGCGGTACGCCGGGCGGGGCGTCGGGAATCGCGGCGGGTTCGGGCAGGCGGGCGCGCATGGCGGACTCCTGTAGAAACGACGCCCGCATGATGCGCGATCATGCGGGCGTCGTGGCGGTTCTTCGGCACCGGGCGCGCGGCCCGGCCGCACTCAGAACTTGTAGCGGAACCCGACCATGTAGCGCGGGCCGGTCTGGGTGGCGTAGAACACCTGCCGTTCGTTGCGACCATGCGAACGCGTGGTCTCGTCGGTCAGGTTGATCGCTTCGGCGTGGACCGAGAAGTTGTCGTTGACCTGGTAGCTGACGTTCATGTCCAGCTGGCCATAGGACTCGACGTACACCGGGTTGGGACGCCAGCTGTCGTAGGTGCTCGACAGGAACTTGTCGCGCCAGTTGTAGGCCGCACGCACCTGCCAAGGTCCCTTGTCGTAGAACGCGACGAGATTGGCCGAATCGCTGAGGCCGAGCATCGCGAACTGGTCGCCGAGATTGTAGTCGTCGTAGGTCAGGTCCGAATCGACGATGGTGTAGTTGGCCGACAGGCCGAGCCCCGATTCGCCGAACATGTGCTGGACGTTGAGCTCCCAGCCATCGAGCTGGGACGAGTTGCGGTTGACCGGCACCGAGACGCGGAACACCGCTGCGGGATCGCCCGGCAGGCCGGCGATGGTGCCGGTGGGCTGACCGTTCTGGTCGACGCCGGTGACGGTGACGCCCGGGTCGCCGGCGTGGTTGGCGAAGATGTACTGGCGCACACAGTTGCGGAAGTCCGTGCCACCCACCGCGCAGCCGTTGGCGACCGCCTCGTTGAAGTAGGCGCCGCCCACCGGCGTGGTCAGGTCGAACGGCGAGGTCTCGATCACCGAGGTGCCGATGTAGTTGTCGATGTCCTTGCGGAACCAGCCCACCGACAGATAGCTGCCTTCGCCGTAGTACCACTCGAACGACAGGTCGAGGTTCTTCGATTCGAGCGGCTTGAGGCCGGGATCACCCTGCGAACCGGTACCGCCTTCGTAGCCGGCGAACGAATCGAGCGTCTGCCCGCCCTGGATGTGGTTCCACTGCGGACGGCCGATGCTGTGGCCGTAACTGGCGCGCAGCACCATGTCCTCGGTGATCTTGAGGCTGGTGTCGAGGCTCGGCAGCCAGTACTCGTACTTGCCGCGCAGCGTGGTGAAGTCAGGGTCGCCGAACTGCACCGAGAACTCGTTGGCACCCGTCCAGGTGAGCCCGGTCGCGATCGGCACCAGGGCGCTGGAGGTGATGTCGGTCTCTTCGTAGCGCACGCCGGCCGCCACGTTCAGCGGCATGGAGAAGTCGAAGGTATTGCTCCACTGCACGTAGGCGCTCTTCGACTTCTCCGTCGTGCGACGGTCGGTGGTGAAGTTGTCAGGCGGCAGGTAGGCCGCTTCATCGCCGCCACGCGCCGCGATTGCCGCGGCGCGCAGCTTGTCGAAGTCGAAGGTGTAGAACTGGCCGAACGCATTGCCGCTGCCGGGGAACTGGTCGAAGTAGCGGCTGATGTCGTCGGAGATCCACAGACTGTCCGCGTAGTCCGCCGCGCCGTTGCCGAAGCCGCCCCAGTCGTCGCGCTGGGTGAAGTTGTAGGCGGTGCGGTTCTGCACTTCGGTGTAGGCGACGCCGAAGTCCAGCTGCGAATAGTCGGCGAAACGGAACGTGCCGCGTACCTGGCCCTGGTCGACCTCGGACTTCATGTGGCTGTTCCGGAACGAGGAGCCGGTGACCATCATCTCGTCGGGGCCGACCGAGGTCTGGCCTGGCGGCAGCATCACCGACAGGACCGGGAAGTCGCCGCTGAAATCGACATTGGTCACGCCGCGCGCGAACGCGGCGGTGCCGATCACGTTGTTCGATCCGAAGGGGCCGTCGGCACCGGATTCGGCGCTCGAACGGTGGAAGTCGAATTCCAGGTCGAGGGCATCGGTCGCAGCCCAGGCGACGTTGAAGCCGACCGACTTGTTCTCGTTCCTGGTGGCGAACTGCGATCCCGCCATCGCCAGGTCGCCTGGCCGCAGTTCGAACCCGGCCGGGCACACACCGGCCGCGTCGCTGGCGCCCCACTGCTCGGTGCTCTCGTTGAAGCAGCCCGCGTACTCGGTGTAGCTGATCGGCGCGGCGACCGGACCGTCGGTCCACGAGGTTTGCGAGGCGGCCTGGTTGAACCAGGTCGACAGCTCGTGGCGACGCTGCTGGATGCGGTTCTCGGCGTAGGTGTAATCCAGCGTTGCGGTGATGCGGTCGGTCGGCGCCCATTGCACGGTGGCCTGGCCGTTGGTGCGCTGGCGGCTGACCGCGTTGATGCCGTAGATCAGGTTCTGCGGAATCGAATAGATGTCATCCGGCCCAGGTCGATTCGTCGCATTGGCTGCCGGTTCCGCGTTGGCCAGCGGACCCTCGTTGCCGGGGAAGGCATACCAGCCACCGCCCACTGCCGCATCGTTGTAACCGAAGTCGCGTGCCTGGTAGCTGCCGCTTAGCGCGATGCCGAAGCGGCCGTCGTCGGTCTTGGTGCTGAAGATGCCCGACATCTCGCCGGTCCACTTGTCGCCCTGCATCGACTTGGGCAGGTTGTCGACCGAACTGTCGTGCACGGCCTTCATGCCGACGTTCGCTACCTGCTCGCTTTCGAGCGGGCGCGCGGTCTTGATGTTGATCGTCGCGCCGATGCCGCCGGTCGCGGTGGCTGCGCGCGAAGTCTTGAAGACTTCGACGCCGGAGACCGATTCCGAGGCCAGGTTGGCGAAATCGAACGCACGCGAGTTCGAAGCATTGGTCGCCTCGATGCTCGAGGCCGGCATCTGGCGACCGTTGAGGAGCACGAGATTGAAGTCGGGGCCGACGCCGCGAACCGTGACCTTCGAGCCTTCGCCCTGCGAACGGTCGATCGACACACCGGAGATGCGCTGCAGCGATTCGGCAAGGTTGGTGTCGGGGAACTTGCCGATGTCCTCGGCCACGATGCCGTCGACGACGCCCTGCGCATCACGCTTGAGGTTCATCGACGACAGCAGGCTGCCGCGGATGCCGGTGACGGTCACCCGGTCCAGCTCGGTCGCCTCGTCGGTGGATGCGCTGTAGGGCGTCTGGACCTGGTTCTGGTCGGCGACCTGGGCGGCCAGTGGCGGCGAGAGAGCCAGCAGCAGGGCGGATGTCAAAAGCCGCTTCTTCGGCGCGGCGTGCAGATATTTCATGGATCTCCCCTCCCAAGGATTCGCATGCGGTCTGATTGTGTGCCTGCGCATCCGAGGGCGCGGGCCGTGTGCATCAGGGCGGATTGGATGTCAGGTTGACAGCGTTGTCAATGACGGCAGGCGCGGCCGCCGGAAAGTGCCCCGGAACGCGGAAAAACGCGGAATTTCTGCTGCGCCGCAGCAATGCCGTGCGAATGTGACGCGCTGTCACTGGGCCGCGCGGATGCGCTCCGGAGGCAGGCGCTCACGGCACGCGCGATGCCATCAGTGCATCGCCCCCGGGCGTGGCGCCGACGTGTCGGCCGCGGCCAGCGCCGCACCGGTCAGTCGCGACCCCTGCAGGCCGTACCAGATGATGTAGACGTAGCAGACCAGCGGCACCACGAACGCGTGCTGGATGCCGATGGTGTCGGCCAGCGCGCCCTGCGCGAGCGGGATCAGCGCGCCGCCGACGATCGCCATGACCAGCAGGCTGGACGCCTTGCTGGTCAACGTGCCGAGACGCTCGATGGCGGTGGTGAAGATGGTCGGGAACATGATCGAGTTGAACAGGCCGATCGCCAGCGCGCTCCACATCGCCACCTGACCTGTGGTGCTCATCGTGACCACCAGCAGCAGGCAGACCATGCCGGCGGCGAAGCCGAGCAGCTTGCGCGCGTCGATGAAGGTCATCAGGGCCGCGCCGAGGAAGCGGCCGAGCATCGCGCCGCCCCAGTAGAACGCGAGGAACTGCGAAGCGCGGGCTTCGGTCAGTCCGCCGATCTCGGGTTCGGCCATGTAGTTGATCAGGAAGCTGCCGATCGCGACTTCCGCGCCCACGTAGCAGAAGATGCCCAGCACGCCCCAGCGCAGATGTGGCGTGCGCAGCGCTTCGAGATAGGTGTGGTGCACGGCCGGACTGGCTTCGGTGGAATCACGCAGCGACGGAATGCGCATCAGCAGCACGAACACCGCCATCAGCAGCAGGCCGCCGGACAGCAGCAGGTAGGGCATCTCGACCGAGCGCGCTTCGGCGGCGCGATAGGCGACCTGTTCGGCCGCGCCCATCGCTGCGATCTCGTCCGCGCCGAGCACCGCGCCGACCAGGATCAGCGGACCGATCAGCAGCGGGAAGACCGTCGTGCCCAGCGAGTTCAGCGCCTGCGCGAGATTGAGGCGGCTGTGCGAGGTTTCCGGTCGTCCGAGCAGACTGATGTACGGGTTGGCGGCGACCTGCAGCAGGGTGATGCCACTGGCAAGCACGAACAGTGCCGTCAGGAACACCGGATACGACGGCAGCCGCGCCGCCGGGTAGAACAGCGCCGCGCCGATCGCCGCGATCACCAGGCCGATGACGATGCCGGCCTTGTAGCCCACGCGCGCGACCACCGCGCCGGCCGGCATCGACATCAGGAAGTACGCGCCGAAGAACGTGAACTGGATCAGCATCGTCTGCGTGTAGTTCATCGAGAACACGGCTTTGAGATGCGGAATCAGCACGTCGTTGAGACTGGTCAGGCCGCCCCAGGTGAAAAAGATCAGGCTGACCACCGCGATCGCGGCGGGGTTGGACATCGTGCGGATCTGCGGATTCATGCGGCACTACCTCGAGCCCCGGCGGGCGATGGATTTGGATGTGCGTGGGTCTCTTCGGGAGGCATGACGCGTGTGCCAACTGCGCGGGCCGTTTCGAGGGCGCGTGCGTGGACGACATGCAGTGCCACTTGGATGCAGAGCCGGACCGGAGCGGCCATCGCCGGCTCCATCAGGCGCGCGAAGCGCGTCGATACCATCCGCGATCCTCCCAAATCTCGGACGCGGCCCCGGGCGGGCCGCGGTTGCGTTGTACGTCGCGACTGACAACGCTGTCAATGCCGGGCGGGCGGGGTGGAGGCGCTGCGACGGTCGCGCGGGGCGTCCCGCGTGCGCGGATCGTCCGCCACCGGGCGGGGACAGGTGAACGCCCTCGCCATCCGGCAGTCGTCACCCGGGCCGCCAGATCCGGCGATTGGCAAAGTCATGGGCGGTCGCTACGCTCCGCGCACCCCCAACCGGCCGTACGCCCGCCATGTCGATCCAGCCCGCCGCGCCGACGCGCATGAACCCGCTCACCTACGTCATCTTCGGTTCGCGTTGGCTACAGCTTCCGCTGTACCTGGGCCTGATCGTCGCGCAGTGCGTCTACGTGTTCCTGTTCCTCAAGGAACTCACCCACCTGGTGACCGACGCCAACACCCTGACCGAGCAGGGGATCATGCTGCTGGTGCTGGGTCTGATCGACGTGGTGATGATCTCCAATCTGCTGGTGATGGTGATCGTCGGCGGCTACGAGACCTTCGTCTCGCGCCTGGGCCTGCAGAACCACCCGGACCAGCCGGAATGGTTGAGTCACGTCAACGCCAGCGTACTCAAGGTCAAGCTGGCGATGGCGATCATCGGCATCTCCTCGATCCACCTGCTCAAGACCTTCATCGCTGCCGGCGAAGTCGGCCTGCCGGTCTGCGGTTCTGCCGACTTCATCACCGCCGCCACCGTGCATGCACAGGCGCTGGCGGCGGGTCTGACCTTGGCTGCGCCGGTCTGCACCAAGGTCACCCAGGCCGGTGTGATGTGGCAGACGATCATCCACGGCGGTTTCATCCTGTCGGCGATCGGCATTGCGTATACCGACCGGCTGATGACCAACAGCACCGCCAAGCGCGAGCACGTCGGGCACTGAGCGCCGCGCCGGGTCTGCCATCTGTGGCGGCATCGATGATGCCGTGACAGGGGAGTGGGGTCGCGATGCAGGAGGGGTAGGCCAGCGGACAGGATCGACAGGACGGCGCGCGCACGTCGCTGACGCAACCGCGCTTCTCGCCCGCCTCAAGCGCCTGCCGCTGCACCGGGTGAAGCTGGCTGGCCGCGCACGTGCAGGACCATCCGGTCGCCCGCACGGCGCAGTTCGACGACGTGCTGGCGCTGCTCGATCGCCCCGGCGGCGCCTGATCCGTCGCAGGGTCGGCGACGGCGACCGCGTAGAATGCGGCGATGGATGTGTCACACCTTATCGACGGCCTCAATGCCGCCCAGCGTCAGGCTGTCTCCGCGCCCGATGCCCACTATCTCGTCCTCGCAGGCGCCGGCAGCGGCAAGACCCGCGTGCTCACCCACCGGATCGCGTGGCTGAACGAGGTCGTCGGCGTGCCCGCGCACGGGATCTTCGCCGTCACCTTCACCAACAAGGCCGCTGCCGAGATGCGTCACCGTGTCGACGCGCAGCTGCGCAGCGGCGCACGCGGCATGTGGATCGGCACCTTCCACGGCTTGGCCCATCGCCTGCTGCGCCTGCACTGGCAGGACGCGAAGCTGCCCGAGAGCTTCCAGATCCTCGACAGCGACGACCAGCTGCGTCTGGTCAAGCGCGTCGTGCAGCAGCTCGAACTCGATGACGCGCGCTTCCCGCCGCGGCAGATCGCGTGGTGGATCAACGCACAGAAGGACGAGGGCCGCCGTCCGCAGCACATCCAGGACGGCGCCGACGAATGGTCGGACGTCATGCGCAAGGCCTATGCGCTGTACCAGGAACGCTGTGACCGCGCGGGCCTGGTCGATTTCGCCGAGATCCTGCTGCGCGCGCACGAATTGCTGCGCGACACGCCCGCGCTGCTCGCGCACTACCGGCAGCGTTTCGGCCACCTGCTGGTCGACGAATTCCAGGACACCAACGCGATCCAGTACGCCTTCGTGCGCGTGCTCGCCGGCGACACCGGCAAGGTCTTCATCGTCGGCGACGACGACCAGGCGATCTACGGCTGGCGCGGCGCCCAGGTCGAGAACGTGCAGCGGTTCCTGCGCGATTATCCGGGCGCGGAGACGATCCGCCTCGAGCAGAACTACCGTTCGACGGCGAACATCCTCGGTGCGGCCAATGCAGTGATCGCGCACAACCCCGAACGGTTGGGCAAGCAGCTGTGGACCGACAGCGGCGAAGGCGATCCGATCGATCTGTATTCGGCCTACAACGAGATCGACGAAGCGCGTTACGTCGTCGAACGCGCGCTGCAGTGGGTCCGCGATGGCGGCTCGCATGGCGACATTGCGATCCTCTACCGCAGCAATGCGCAGTCGCGCGCGATGGAAGAACAGCTCGTCGCCGAACAGGTGCCGTACCGCGTCTACGGCGGCGTGCGCTTCTTCGAACGCGCCGAGATCAAGGACACGCTGGCCTACCTGCGTCTGGTCGCCAATCGCGACGACGACGCGGCGTTCGAGCGCGCGGTCAACACGCCGCCGCGCGGCATCGGCGAACGCACACTCGATGAAGTGCGCCAGCAGGCACGCACGCACGGGATTCCGTTGTGGGAATCCGCGATGCGCAGCGCGCAGGGCAACGTGCTCGCCGGCCGCGCGCGCAATGCGTTGGCCGGGTTCGCGCAGCTGATCGATCAGCTGTCGATCGAACTGGCCGAACTGTCTTTGAAGGACAAGATCGACCACGTGCTGGCGCGCTCGAACCTGCGCGTGCATTACGCCAACGAATCGAAGGGCAGCGCCGATTCGCGGGTCGAGAATCTCGATGAACTGGTGTCGGTGGCCTCGCGCTTCGTGCGCGGCGACGACGAAGAGAGCGCACAGCTGACCGAGATGGTCGCCTTCCTCGCCTACGCCTCGCTGGAAGCTGGCGAAAGCCAGGCCCAGGCGGGGGAGGACGGCGTGCAGTTGATGACCCTGCACAGCGCCAAGGGTCTTGAATTCCCGCTGGTGTTTCTGGTCGGCCTGGAAGAAGGCCTGTTTCCGAGCGCGCGCACCGCCGAGGAAAGCGGGCGCCTGGAGGAAGAGCGCCGGCTCGCGTACGTGGGCATCACCCGCGCGCGGCAGAAGCTGGTGCTGACCTACGCCGAAGCGCGGCGCCTGCACGGCCAGGACATGTTCGGCGTGCCGTCGCGTTTCCTGCGCGAGATTCCGCCGGTGCTGCTGCACGAAGTGCGGCCGAAGGCGCAGGCCTCGCGCGCCTCGTTCCCGCAGCGTCAGCGTGATTTCGGCCACGCGAGTCTCGCGCCGTCGGTCGGCGTGCGTCTGGGCCAGAACGTGACCCACGTGAAGTTCGGCAGCGGCACCGTGACCGACATCGAAGGCGACGGCGCGCATGCACGCGTCCAGGTCAACTTCGACGACGCCGGCAGCAAGTGGCTCGTGCTGGCCTACGCGAACCTGCAACCCGCGTAGGCCGCGTCATGCGCCGCGGTCCGTCCCGGGTCTCGCGTTGCATCGAGTACGAATGCCGCGATGTCCGCCATCCCGTCCTTGCGCGCGCCGGCGGTCGAACCGTCACCGTGCGCGCTGGTGTCGTCGATGCGATAGATCACCGGGCACGCTGGCGGCTTGCATCCGGGGCGACGGACTTGTTGGATTCCCGCTCGTCCACGCGCGCATCCATGACGCCATGGATCACCGGCCAGGGCGGGCAGGAGTGTCCGTCCTCGATGCGCGGACAGGCCGACATCCCCCGCGCGCCGCGGGCCATGCCATTGGCGGCTTCGCTGATCAGCAGCCGCGTACCGAGGCTGTGGATTGCAATCGGGTCGGCCTCAATGAAACGGGCCACGTTGCCGGTAGGTCGGCGGGGCAGCGATGCGCCGCGATTGCCGGGCGGGACCCGGTATCGGCGGGATCAGTCGCGGATCTCGAAGCCGGGATTCTCGTCGAGACGGCCATCGCCATCCACGGCGATCCATCGGCTGCCGCTCTTCTCCAGCAGTACCGGTACCGGGTCGCGGAACAGCGGGCGACGCACGAAGCGCAGCGTCCAACCCAATTGTTCAAGGGTGGCGATCGCGCGGGTCTGCGCGGGCGTGAGGCCGGCGCGGAGCGTGGCGGCGTCGGGATGATCCGGCTTGCGGCGGTCGGGGCGTTGCATCGGACTCCTCGGAAGGCTGGCACAGCCCTCGCTGTGTCGCGCGCGGACCGATCGTACGTGAATGGGACGGGCAGTCCAAACCGGCATCGACCATGACCTTCCGGCCACGCCGACGACGGCGTGGCCAGCGTACGCTGGGCGGCCTCCGGCCGCGATGCGGCCGCTTCGACTGGAGATTCCATGGCATCCGCCACTTCCATGCCCGTCCAGGCCTCCGCCCGGACACGCACCCGCTTCGCCGCGTCCGTCGGTGGCCTGCTTGCCCTGTCACTGGCGCCCGCCGCATTCGCCGCCGAAGGCATGTGGACGCTCGACAATCTGCCCAAGGCCGCGCTGCAGTCGCAGTTCCAGTTTTCGCCCGACCAGGCCTGGGTGGACCACGCGATGCAGTCCTCGGTGCGTCTCGCCGGCGGCTGCTCGGGCTCGTTCGTCTCGCCTGACGGCCTGGTGCTGACCAACGCGCATTGCGTTGTCGGTTGCGTGCAGGGCCTGTCTTCGCCGCAGCGCGATCTGCAGAACGACGGCTTCGTCGCCGATGCGCGCGGTGAGGAACTGCAGTGCCCGGCCGAGGAACTCAACGTGCTGCGCGAGATCACCGACGTCAGCACGCGTCTGGCCGGTGTGGTCGAAGGCAAGCAGGGCCAGGCCTACGTGGACGCGCGCAACGCCGAGAAGAGTCGCATCGAATCGGAATGCGTCGGCGACGACGAGGCGAAGACGCGCTGCGACGTGGTCGAGCTCTACAACGGCGGCCAGCAGCATCTCTACCGCTACCACCGCTATTCCGACGTGCGTCTGGTGTTCACGCCCGAGTATTCGGTCGGCTTCTTCGGCGGCGATCCCGACAATTTCAATTTCCCGCGCTACAACCTCGACGCCGCACTGCTGCGCGCCTACGAGGACGGCAAGCCGGCGAACGTCGAACACCACTTCACGATCAACCCCGAAGGCGCCGAGCCGGGCGAACTGGTCATGGTCACTGGCCACCCGGGCCGCACCCAGCGCCAGCTCACCGTTGCGCAGCTGGAAACCGTGCGTGACGTCAGCCTGATCAACAACCTGCTGTGGCTGGCCGAACGCCGCGCCATGCTGGGCCAGTACGGCCGCAGCAATGAAGAAGCCACGCGTCAGGCGCAGTCGGATCTCACGTTCACCGACAACAGCTACAAGGTGTTCCGCGGCCAGCTGCAGGCGCTGCTCGACCCGCAGGTGTTCGCCGGCAAGCGTGCCGAGGAAGCGCGTCTGCGCGACGGCGTGGACGCCGCGCCATGGAACGAGGTCGAAGCGGCGCAGGTCGTCGCGCGTCAGCTCGCCGTGCCCTACATGCTGCTCGAGCAGGGCCGCGGTTTCGACTCGCGCCTGTTCGGCATCGCCCGCACGCTGGTGCGCGGCGGCGCCGAGCGTGCGAAGGCCAACGATGCACGGCTGCCCGAGTTCCAGGAGGCCGGTCAGGGCCGGCTGCGCCAGACCCTGCTGAGCACGGCGCCGGTGTACCCGGAGTTCGAGATCGCCAAGCTGACCTGGTCGCTGACCAAGTTCCGCGAACTGCTGGGCACCGACGATCCGCTGGTGAAATCCGTGCTCGGCACGCAGTCGCCCGCGCAGGTCGCGAAAACGCTGGTCGAAGGCTCGAAACTCGCCGATGTCGCCGAGCGCGAACGTCTGTGGGACGGCGGCGCCGCGGCGATCGAAGCCTCCGACGATCCCTTCATCCGTCTGGCCCGCGCAGTCGACGCACCGGCGCGTGCAGTGCGGCAGCGGCAGGAGTCGGAGGTGTCGTCGGTCGAATCGCGCGCTGCCACGCAGATCGCCAAGGTGCGCTTCGACAAGCTCGGCACCACGGTCTATCCGGATGCGACGTTCACCCTGCGCCTGTCCTACGGCGATGTTGCCGGCTGGGACGAGAACGGCAAGGTGATCGAGCCGTTCACGACGATGGGCGGTGTGTTCGCGCGCAATACCGGCGCCGAGCCGTACGCGCTGCCGAAGCGCTGGCTGGATGCGGAAGGCAGCCTCGCGAAGGACACGCGCTTCAACTTCGTCAGCACCAACGACATCATCGGCGGCAACTCCGGCAGCCCGGTGATCAACCGCGACGCGCAGGTCATCGGCCTCGCGTTCGACGGCAACATCCACTCGCTGGGCGGCAGCTTCTGGTACGACCCCAAGCTCAACCGCACGGTGTCGGTGCACAGCGCGGCGATCATCGAATCGCTGAAGTCGGTCTACGGCGCCGATGCGCTGGTGAGTGAGCTGCTACAGAAGTAACGCGTTCCGTTCTCGCGTCACACGGACGGCGTCCCGGATCGGGGGCGCCGTCCGCGCATCTGCCGCCCGACGAAGCTGTGGGAGCGCGCTTGCGCGCGATGTGGCTTTCCCTTGCAACGCCAGATCGCGCGCAAGCGCGCTCCCACAACAAGGCCCGCCCGGGTGCTTCGTTCGACATCCGTCCGCTTGCGCCCCGGGACGCCGCTACAGGTGCCGGATCAGATGCAAAGCGGGAGAACCCATAGAAAGCGACGACGCTCGCGGCAATCACCTGGCTACGGACCGGACAGCGGCACCACGCACCCAGTTACCGCGCTGTCGATCCCGGCCTGCAAGACACGCATGACATCGAGCGCCTCGTCGACGCTCACCGGTGGCGGCGCTCCGTGACGGATCGCATCGCGGATGCCGGCATAGAACATGCGGTAATCGCCCGCAGGCGTCGGCGATGGCGCGTCGCGCAGCGTGCCGTCCGCGTCCACGCGCAGCAGCTGCCCGGGCGCTGGATCGACGCCCCAGTCCGCAGCACCCGGCACACCGCCGGCACGCAACGCGGCTTCCTGTGGATCCAGCCCGTGCTTGAACCAGCTGCCGCCCGTGCCGTGCACGGCGAACCGCAGCCCGGCGCCGGGTACCAGCGCGCCGGCATGCAACACCACGCGCAATCGTGGATAGCGCAGCACCACATGGCAAAAATCATCGACCTGCGCACCGGCGCGCTGGATCGCGATATCCGCCTGCACGGCATCCGGCAGTCCGAACAGCTGCAGAGCCTGATCGACCAGATGCGGGCCGAGATCCAGCCACAGCCCGGCGCCCGGACCCGCGCGCTCGCGCCAGCGGTCGGGCACGAGCGGGCGGAAGCGGTCGAAGTGCGAATGGACTTCGGCGATGTCGCCGAGCGTGCCGGCCTCGACCAGCGTACGCAGCGCGAGGAAATCGGCATCCCAGCGACGGTTGTGGAACACGCCGAGGAACCGGCCACTCGCGCGCGCTGCCGTGGCGACGCTTTGCGCTTCGGCAAGATCGATCGCGAACGGTTTGTCGACGACGACATGCTTGCCGGCCTGCAACGCCGCAATGGCCAGCGGCGCATGGGTCGCGTTGGGTGAGGCGATGACGACGAGATCGATTGCAGGATCGTCGAACGCAGTCTGCGGATCCGCGACGACGCGCGCGTCGGGCAGGTCCGCATGGACCTTGCCCGCATCGCTGGATACCACGATGTGCAGCGCCAATCCGGGCGTCGCCCGGATCAGCGGCGCATGGAACACGCGACCGGCGAGGCCGTAGCCCACCAGCGCGACCCGCAAGGCCTCGCCCACGGACTTACCAGCCGAACAGCTTGAAATAGGTCTGCGGCACGTCGTCGCGATCGCCATCGATGCTGCCGTCGCCGTCGCGGTCATACAGGAAGTACGCCGGACCGCGCGAAGGCACGACCTGCACCGCACGCAGCTGGCCGGCGATGCGGTACTCGGTGATCTGGTCGCCGTTGGACTCGGTGCGGGTCACCTGCTCGGCATCGGCAGGCACGCCTTCGGGCAGACCGGAACCGCCACTGGTCGCACAGGCGGACAGCCCCAGCAGGGCAGTGGCGAGCAGGGCAGTGCGGAACCTGTGCATGGCGAACTCCGGCGCGGACGAAGGTCGTCAGTATGCGGTGCCGGGGATCGCACCGGGGTGATGCGTCTCACGGCCTGCGTGGGGCGCGGCGGTAGAATCGGCGGCATGAAACGCCTCATCCTGATCGACGGGTCCTCGTACCTGTATCGCGCCTTCCACGCGCTGCCGCCGCTGACCAATGCGGACGGCGAACCCACCGGTGCGCTGTTCGGCATCGTCAACATGCTGCGCGCGACGTTGAAGGAAGCACCTGACTTCGCGGCGTTCGTCGTCGATGCACCCGGCAAGACCTTCCGCGACGATCTCTACGACCAGTACAAGGCCAATCGCCCGCCGATGCCCGACGAATTGCGTGCGCAGGTCGAGCCGATGTGCACGATTGTGGAGGCGCTGGGCTTTCCGATCCTGCGTGTCCCGGGCGTCGAGGCCGACGACGTCATCGGCACGCTCGCGCTGCAGGCCAATGAGGCCGGAATCGACGTGACCATCTCCACCGGCGACAAGGATTTCGCCCAGCTGGTGCGCCCGCGCGTGACCCTGGTCAACACGATGAGCGGCAGCCGTATGGACAGCGACGACGCCGTGCGCGACAAGTTCGGCGTGCGCGCCGACCAGATCGTCGACATGCTGGCGCTGATGGGCGACAGCATCGACAACATTCCGGGCGTGCCGAAATGCGGGCCGAAGACCGCGGCGAAGTGGCTGGCCGAGTACGAATCGCTCGACGGCGTGATCGCGAACGCCGGCAACATCAAGGGCAAGATCGGCGAGAACCTGCGCGAGGCGCTGCACCAGTTGCCGCTGAGCCGGGACCTGGCGACGATCAAGACCGATGTCGTGCTCGACGGCGGGCCGGAGACGCTGATCCTGCGACCGCGTGCAGTGGACGCGCTGCGCGTGCTGTATGCGCGCTACGGCTTCGGCCAGGCGCTGAAGGATCTCGACGCCGCCGGCGACACGGGCGCTGCGCCGGCAGGCGCCCCCGCTATCGCGATTCCCGCAGCGCCGTCGACGCTCGATCCTGCGCTGTCGGTGCCCGGCGAGTACGAGACGGTGATGACCCGCGAGCAGCTCGATGCCTGGGTCGCGCAGCTGCAGGCCGCCGACGAGTTCGCGTTCGACACCGAAACCGATGCGCTGGATTCGATGCGCTCGGGTCTGGTTGGCCTGAGCTTCGCGATCGAGCCCGGCCGCGCCGCCTACATTCCCGTCGGCCACGACTATCCCGGCGCGCCGGCGCAGCTCGATCGCGCCCTGGTGCTTGATGCGCTGCGCGGCGTGCTGGAAGACCCTGCCAAGCGCAAGCTCGGCCAGCACGGCAAGTACGACATCCACGTGCTGCGCCGGCATGGCGTCGACGTGCACGGTTACGCCGACGACACGCTGCTGGAAAGTTTCGTGCTCGACGCCGGCATCACCCGCCACGATCTCGACTCGCTGGCCAAGCGGCATCTGGGCATGGATACGGTCAAGTTCGAGGACGTGGCTGGCAAGGGCGCCAAGCAGATCTCGTTCTCGCAGGTCGCCATCGACGATGCGTCGAAGTACGCCGCCGAGGATGCCGACATCACCTTGCGGCTGCACCGTGTCATGAAGCCGCGCATCGAGGCCGATGCGGGCCTGGCACGCGTGTACACCGACATCGAGATGCCGCTGGTGCCTGTGCTCGCGCGCATCGAGGCCAACGGCGTGCGCGTCGACGCGGACGAACTGCGCCGGCAGAGCGCGGACCTGTCCAAGCGCATGCTCGCCGCACAGCAGAAGGCGACCGAACTCGCCGGACGCACCTTCAATCTCGATTCGCCCAAGCAATTGGGCGCGTTGCTGTTCGACGAATTGAAGTTGCCGGCGCTCGTCAAGACGCCCAAGGGCCAGCCCAGCACCAACGAAGAAGCGCTGGAGGCCATCGCCGACCAGCACGAGCTGCCGCGCGTGATCCTCGAGTACCGCGGCCTGAACAAGCTGCGCAGCACCTACACCGACAAGCTGCCGGAGATGATCAATACCGACACCGGCCGCGTGCACACCAGCTACCACCAGGCGGGCGCGGCGACGGGGCGGTTGTCATCGTCCGATCCGAACCTGCAGAACATTCCGATCCGCACCGACGACGGCCGCCGCATCCGCCGCGCCTTCGTCGCGCCGCCGGGCCGCAAGCTGATCGCCTGCGACTACTCGCAGATCGAACTGCGGATCATGGCGCACCTGTCCGAGGATCCGGGTCTGGTGCGCGCCTTCGAATCGGGTGTCGACATCCATCGCGCCACCGCCGCAGAAGTCTTCGGCCGCCCGCTGGAAGAGGTCACCGGCAACGAGCGCCGCGCGGCCAAGGCGATCAACTTCGGCCTGATGTACGGCATGAGTGCCTTCGGTCTGGCGCGCAACCTCGGCATCAGCCGCGGCGAAGCGCAGGACTACATCGCGTTGTACTTCTCGCGGTATCCGGGCGTGCGCGACTTCATGGACCGCACCCGGCTGCAGGCACGCGAGTCGGGATACGTGGAAACCGTGTTCGGCCGCCGGCTGACGCTGGACTTCATCCAGAAGGGCAACCCGTCCCAGCGCGCCGGCGCCGAGCGCGCCGCGATCAACGCGCCGATGCAGGGCACCGCGGCCGACATCATCAAGCGCGCGATGATCACGATCGACGGCTGGATCGCCGACCACGCGGACCGCGCGAAGATGATCCTGCAGGTGCACGATGAACTGGTGTTCGAAGCGGACCTGGATTTCGTCGACACCCTGCTGGCCGAAGTGGGGACCCGGATGACCCGCGCCGCCGAACTGCGGGTGCCGCTGGTCGTCGACAGCGGCATTGGTGACAACTGGGACGAGGCGCACTGACCCCGGTTGTCGCCCGCAAAATGTGCCGCTTCTGGCGGCGTCGGGGCTTGCGCGGAATGCGGGTAAATGTGGCCTGAATCCAACAGAAAATTAACCGGAATCTTCACGATCCATCCATCCGCAGAATGGTCTGATGTCCCTCGACAGATGCAAGGTCTGTCGCCAGATCGCTTCCTTCCCCTGGAGTGATCGACCGGAACCATCAGGCGTCTCCCCGCGCCCGGTTCCCCGAGCCCCGTAGGCCCCCCCTGCCTGCGGGGCTTTTTTATGTCCGGAATCTGGCGAAGCGCATGCCTGTGTGGGAGCGCGCTTGCGCGCGATGGGGCTTCACCGGCCATGCCTTTCGCGCGCGAACGCGCTCCTGCACAGGCATCTAGAACGGCATCGGACACGTGACCCGCAACGGTGCGCCAGTGGCCGGGTGATCGAGCGCCAGCGATTCGGCGTGCAGCAGCAGACGCGACGCGCGTGCATGTGCTTCGGGTGAGGCGTACAGCGCGTCACCGAGGATCGGATGGCCGATCGCCTGCAGGTGCACGCGGAGCTGGTGCGTGCGGCCGGTCTCGGGGATCAGCGCCAGCCGGGTGCATGGCCTGCCGTCGGCAGCCTGCGTGCGGGACAGGACCTGCCAGCGGGTCAGTGCGGGTTTGCCGCTGATCCGGTCGACCTGCTGACGCGGGCGGTTCGGCCAGTCGGCCTGCAGCGGCAGATCGATCGTGCCGGCATCCGCGTCGGGCCAGCCGTCGACGATGGCGACATAGCGCTTGTCGACGCGGCGTTCGGCGAAGGCGTCGCCGAGCGCGCGCTGCATCTCCGCATTCCGCGCCAGCACGATCACGCCCGAGGTCGGCTGATCCAGCCGATGGACCACGCGCGCGTCCGGCCACTGCGCCAGCGCACGGGTCGCGAGGCAGTCCTGTTTGTCCGCGCCGCGACCGGGTACCGACAGCAGGCCGCTGGGCTTGTCGAAGACCAGCAGGTGCGCGTCTTCGTGCAGCAAGCGCAGGCAGTCCGGCGCGCCGTCCGGATGCGTGGCTTCGTCGGACCCGATCACCGGTTCAGACCCGTGCGTCAGGCCAGCTCGGCGAGCCAGTCGCGCGGGCGCAGGTAATCGGCGAGGCGCGATTCGGCGCTGCCGGTCTCCGGAGTGAAGCCGTACTCCCAGCGCACGCGCGGCGGCAGACTCATCAGGATCGATTCGGCACGTCCGCCCGACTGCAGGCCGAACAGCGTGCCGCGGTCGTAGACCAGGTTGAACTCGACATAGCGGCCACGGCGATACAGCTGGAACTCGCGCTCGGCCTCGCTGTACGGCATGTGCTTGCGACGGTCGACGATCGGCAGGTAGGCATCGAGGAAGCCGTCGCCGACCGCGCGCATGTAGGCGAAGTCGCTGTCGAAATCGCCATGCAGGTCGTCGAAGAACAGGCCGCCGACACCGCGCGTCTCGTTGCGGTGCTTGAGGAAGAAGTAGTCGTCGCACCACTGCTTGTGCGCGTCGTAGCGCGCCTGCCCGCCGAAGGGTTCGCAGAGGTCGCGCGCGGTGCGGTGCCAGTGCAGCACGTCTGCGTCGACCGGATAGAACGGGGTCAGGTCGAAGCCGCCGCCGAACCACCAGGCCACGGTTTCGCCGTTGCGCATCGCGCGGAAGTGGCGCACGTTGGCGTGGGTGGTCGGCAGGTGCGGATTGTGCGGATGGAACACCAGCGACACGCCACAGGCGCGCCACGAGGCGCCGGCGAGTTCGGGGCGGTTGGCGCTGGCCGACGGCGGCAGGGCCGTGCCGGAGACATCGGAGAAGCCGATGCCGGCCTGTTCGAACACCGCGCCGTCGCGCAGCACGCGGGTGCGGCCACCGCCGCCCTCATTGCGCTGCCACAGGTCTTCGACGAAACGGGCACGGCCGTCGGCGCCTTCGATTGCATGGCAGATCCGGTCCTGCAGGCCGGTCAGATAGTCACGGACGGTGTCGAAATCATTCATGGCCCGCATTGTAGGCGGCGTCCGGGTGGCGGCATTGATTGTGGTCAGTGCCGCGCGGCAGTCAGACGTGCGCCTGGCGCCAGATTTCCAGCTTCGCCGCGAGTGCGGCCGCCTTGTGCCGGTACGTGTCGGGCAGGGCGCCGTCGAAGCCGGTCAGGCCGCGATTGACGCGGCGCAAGCGCGCGGCGGCGTCCACGTGGTCGGCAAAATCAATACCGACCATCGTGTGCAGGCCCACGCGGGTCGGGCCGAAACGCACGACATCGCGCCAGCCCCAGCGGGTGACCCGGAACAGCGAGCGCAATTCGATGCCGTCGGCATCGAGCCGCAGATGGTTTGCACCGGGCAGCAGCGACACCAGTGCGACCAGCGCGCACAGCCCGAAAAATCCACCGCACAGCAACGCGATCAGCAGATGGCGCTCGCCGATGACGACCGCCATCCACACGAACCCAGCCGAGATCGCCAGCAGCGCGAGCATCTTCCACGGCGAAGGCCGCAGCAGCTCGACCGCCGGCAACGGGCCGGGCGCGGTCATTTCAGCGTGCGCTCGAAGAGCTCATAAATGCGGCGGTACTGGTCGTACCACGAGGCCGGGTGCTGGTAGGCGTGACGCTCGAGCGGATAGCTCGCCAGTTCCCACTTGTCCTTGCGCAACTCGATCAGGCGCTGCGACATCATCACCGAGTCCTTGTAGAACACGTTGTCGTCGATCATGCCGTGCGCGATCAGCAGGTTGTCCTGCAGGCGGTCGGCGTACTCCATCGGCGAGGACTTGGCATACGCCTCGGGATCGATGTCCGGCGTGTTGAGGATGTTCGCGGTGTAGGCGTGGTTGTACTGCGACCAGTCGGTGACCGGGCGCAAGGCGGCGCCGGCCTTGAACACGCCGGGCTCGCGGAACAGCGCCATGAAGGTCATGAAGCCGCCGTAGCTGCCGCCATAGATGCCGACGCGGTCGCGATCCGCCTGGTGGTTGTCGACCAGCCAGTCGATGCCGTCGAGGTAATCCTCGAGTTCCGGATGGCCCATCTGCCGGTAGATCGCGGTGCGCCAGTCGCGGCCGTAGCCGGCGGACGCGCGGAAATCGAGATCCAGCACGATGTAGCCCTGCTGCACCAGCAGGTTGTGGAACATCTGCTCGCGGAAGTAGTTCGGATAGCGGTCGCTGACGTTTTGCAGGTAGCCGGCACCGTGCACGAACAGCACGACGGGATATTTGTGGCCCGGCTCGTAATTCTCCGGCGCGTAGAACTTGCCCCAGACCGTACCGGCGCCGTGCTTGGACGGAATCTGCACGTACTCGGGCTGCAGCCAGTCGTGCGCCTTGAACTCGGGCGTGCGGGTATCGGTGAGCACGCGCACTTCGCCGCCGGCGACATCAGCGACGGCGAGCTGCGGCGGCGTGTAGCTGCTGGAGGTGCGCAGCAGCAGGCGGGTCTCGTCGGGCGACAGCGCAAAGTCCTCGATGCCGCCGGTCTTCGTGAGTTCGCTGACCGTGCCGCCGTTCGCGCTGCAGACCTCGTACCGGCCCGGCCACTGCTGGTTGCACAGGAAGAAGAAGCGGTTGCCGTCGCGTGACATCACCGGCGAGGACACTTCCCACTGGCCCGAGGTCAGCGCGCGTGAGCGGCCGCCATCGTTGAGGTACAGATGCGAGTAGCCGGAAGTCTCCGACAGGAACCACAGCGTGCGGTTGTCGGGCAGCCAGCCGAACTCGTTGAAGTCCCAGTTGATCCACGCGCTGTCGGTCAGACGATCGCGGTTGTGCAGCGTTGCGCCGGCCAGATCGACCGTCGCGAGCCAGCGGTCCTTGTTGTCGACCGAATGGATCGACAGCGCGACGCTGCGACCGTCGTCGCTCCAGCGGATCGCCCCGCCGCCGCCGCCGCGGCCGTCGAGTTCCAGACGCACCGGGCGGTTGCCCTTGAGCGCGTCCTTGCCGGCGGCGCGGCGCAGATCCGCCAGCGGATCGGTGCCGATGCCGGGCAGGGTGTCGGTCTTGAGCTCACGCGCCTGGCCGCTGGCGACATCCACCAGCCACAACGTGTGCGGCAGCGGATCGTTACGGCCGACGCGCGTGCGCACGTCCTCGAATTCCTCGTAGCCAGACTCGGTGACGTAGCGCGGCATCTTGCCTTCGCGTCCTTCGTCGCCGCCCTTGGCGGCGGTGACGACGATCAGGCGGTCGCCGGCCGGCGACAGCGCGCTGCCGGCGATCGTGACGTCCTTGCCGAGGAAGACCGGGCCGGGCGCGCGCGTGGCATCGCTGCGGCGCCAGGTCTCGTTCTGCATGCGCAGCCCGTCGCGGCGCTCGCGCTCGACGCGCAGGGTTTCGATCATGCGCAGCTGACGATCGCGCAGGTCATCGGCTTTCGGCGGCTTGGCCGGATCGTCCTCGGCCTTGAGGCTGGCCAGCTGCGTGGTGCCGCGCTGCGGGTCCCAGCCGAACCAGTCGTTGCCCGCGCGCCAGACCAGGCCGCCGGTGGTCGACCACTGCGGCTGCGCTTTCGGGGCATCGGTGCGCGTGACCTGGGTCAACGCGCCGGTGCGCAGATCGCGCACGAACAGATCGCCATTGCGCAGGAACGCCATGCGCGTGCCGGTGGCATCGGTAATCGGGTTCTGCGCGTCGAGATCGGCGCGGGCGCCGTCTTCGACGCGGGTCGACGCTCCGCCGGCGAGCGGCTGGACGAAGGTGTCGCGGACGGTGCTGCCCTCGCGCTTGCGCGTGTAGTACGCCGCCTGGCCATCCCAGCGCCACCACGCGCCTTCGACCGGGGCACCGATCCAGTGCGGATCGGCCATGATCCGCTCCATCGTCAGCGGCTGCGCAGGTTGCGCCAGGGCGGCGGGAGACACGAGGGCGCAGGCGAGCACCCAGCTCAACGGCAGTCGACGCATTCGACGGTTCCATGAAGCGAAAAGAAGCCGAAGTGTAACGGCCAGCGCCGCCCCGGCCGCTCTGGCGAAGGTCATGGTCGGCCCGCGACGCGGTGTCGCGCGACGCCATGCCGCATCCCGCTTTCACGCGCGCGCCCGCAGACTCGGTGCGCGCCACCCCAATGGAGCCTCCTTTGGACGCCCTGCTGCTGTCGCGGATCCAGTTCGGATTCGTGATCTCATTCCATGTGCTGTTTCCCGCCTTCACGATCGGCCTGTCGAGCTGGCTGGCGTTCCTGGAATTCCGCTGGCTGCGCACACGTGATCCGGTGTGGCGCGATTTGTATTTCTTCTGGATGCGGATCTTCGCCGTGTCGTTCGGCATGGGCGTGGTGTCGGGCATCGTCATGAGCTTCCAGTTCGGCACCAACTGGTCGGCACTGAGCATCGCGGCCGGCAACATCCTCGGGCCGTTGCTGAGCTACGAAGTGCTGACGGCGTTCTTCCTCGAGGCGAGCTTTCTCGGCGTGATGCTGTTCGGCTGGGGCCGGGTGTCGGAGAAGCTGCACTTCCTGTCGACGTGCCTGGTCGCGGTGGGCACGCTGATCTCGACGTTCTGGATCCTCTCGGCCAACAGCTGGCTACACACGCCGGCAGGCTATGAACTGATCGACGGCGTGTTCCATCCGGCCGACTGGATGGCGATCATCTTCAATCCCTCGTTTCCGTACCGCCTGGCGCACATGGCGTTGGCGGCGTTCATCACCACGTGCTTCGTCATCGGCGGCGTGGCGGCGTGGTATCTGCGCCGCGGCGAGCACGTCGATGCGGCGACGCGGATGCTCAAGCTCTCGGTCGCGTTCGCAGCGATCACCGTGCCGCTGCAGATCTTCGTCGGCGACCTGCATGGCCTGAAGACCGGCGAGGTGCAGCCGGTCAAGCTCGCGGCGATGGAAGCGCACTGGCACGACAGCGCACCCGGCGAAGGCGTGCCGCTGGTGCTGTTCGCGGTGCCGAATGTGGACGAGGAACGCAACGATTTCGAGATCGCGATTCCGCGGCTCGGCAGCGTGATCCTGACCCACAGCTGGGACGGCACGATCGCGCCGCTGACTGCAGTGCCGCGCGACGAACGGCCGCCGGTGGCGCCGGTGTTCTACGCGTTCCGGATCATGGTCGGCATCGGTATGGCGATGCTGCTGCTCACTGTTGTCTCGCTGTGGGCGTGGCGCAGGCGCTGGCTGTTCGAATCGAAGTGGCTGCTCGATACGTGGCGGCTGATGGCGCCGAGCGGCTTCATCGCGGTGCTGGCGGGCTGGTTCGTCGTCGAGATCGGGCGCCAGCCCTGGGCGATCCAGGGCCTGTTGCGCACTGCGGACGCGGTCAGCGACATCGACCGCAGCAGCGTGATTATTTCGCTGAGCGCCTTCGTCATCGCCTACGCGGTGGTGTTCGGCGCCGGCGGCGGCTACATCCTCAAGATGATCCGGAAAGGCCCGCAGCCTTTCGATGACGGCCCGGACCACGATGCGGGCGAACGCACGCCGATGCGCCCGCTCTCGGCGGCCGACGGACCGGTGGGAGACGATTGATGGACCTCGATCTGCAGACCGTGTTGCCGGTGGCGTGGTTCGCCGTCATCGGCTTCGGCGTGCTGATGTACGTGCTGCTCGACGGTTTCGTGCTGGGCCTGGGCGTGCTGGCGCCGTTCGCCGAAGACAGCGACCAGCTCGACCACATGATGAATACCGCCGCGCCGATCTGGGACGGCAACGAAACCTGGCTGGTGCTCGGTGGCGCCGGCCTGCTGGCGGCATTCCCGCGCGCCTACGCGATCATCCTGTCGGCCCTGTACCTGCCGGTGCTGTTGATGCTGATCGCGCTGGTGTTCCGCGGCGTCGCATTCGAGTTCCGCTTCAAGGCGCAGCGCGGCAAGCGCTTCTGGGGCGTGGCGTTCGCGCTCGGCTCGCTGCTGGCCGCGTTCGCGCAGGGCGTGATCCTCGGGGCGCTGGTCGAGGGCATGGCGCTGGAGGAGGGCAAGTACGCGGGCGGCGCGCTCGACTGGTTCAGCCCGTTCTCGATGTTGACCGGCGCGGCTGTGGTGTTCGGCTACGCGCTGCTGGGCAGCGGCTGGTTGATCCTCAAGACCGAGGGCCGCCTGCAGCAGATCGCGCGCACGCTGACCCGGCCGCTGGTGCTGGTGGTCGCCGCGTTCATGGGCCTGGTCAGCGCGTGGCTGCCGTTCCTCGATTCGCGGCTGATGGCGCGCTGGTTCGAGGACGGGAACTTCTGGTGGCTGTCGCCGGTGCCGGTGCTCGCGCTGCTCAACGTGGTGTGGCTGTGGCGCGCGGCGATGCGCGAGGGCCGCGATGCGCGCCCGTTCCTGCTGACGCTGAGCTTCTTCGGGCTCGGTTTCCTCGGGCTGGTGCTGGGCATGTGGCCGAACATCGTGCCGCCGTCGCTGAGCATCTGGGAGGCCGCCTCGCCGCCGTCGTCGCAGGGTTTCGTGCTGGCCGGGCTGGTCGTGCTGTTGCCGTTGATCCTGGGCTATACCGCCTGGTCGTACCGTGTGTTCCGCGGCAAGGTGGCCGCCGACGCCGGCTATCACTGAACACGGCGTTGACGGATGCGGTGTGCGCCCCGCGCGTCGCGATACCCAAGCCCGGGCTTTTGCCGCACAATCCAGCGTGTTTCCGCGGTTCTTCGGCCATGCACGCCTACGTCTACAAAAGCCAGCGCAAGGCGGATACCTATGTGTACCTCGCCGAGCGCGACGCGTTCGACGTCCTGCCCGATCCGGTGCGCGCGCAGTTGGGTGAACTGACCTTCGTGCTGGATGTGGCGCTGACGCCCGAGCGCAAGCTCGCCCGCGAGGATGCCGCGCTCGTGCGCGAGCGACTGCGCACGCAGAAATTCCATCTGCAGATGCCGCCGCGTCTGGTCCACGATCCACTCACGGAGGACTGGGGCACCGATGCCTGAGTCCGCGCAGCGGCCGTCGTCCGCGTTCGCCCGTTCCCTGATCCTCGTGCTTCTGACCGGCGTCGCGCTGGCTGCGCTGACGCTCGTCGGCGGGTCGCTCGCCGTCGCCGCGGGCGCGCTCGCACAGCCTGCGTTCGCGCTGGTCATCCGCGGCTGGCGCACGCGCGCCGTGCCCGCGGGCGCCACGCTGCGGACCGATCTGCTGTCGCTGGCCGGCGCCTGGGGCGCCGCCACGGTCGCGACGGCCGTACTGGTCGCCTGGCCGCTGTCCGCGCTGCGGCAGGGCGGTGAACTCGGCGCGGCGCTCGCATTGAGTGTCGCGGCCGGCCTCGCGGTTATCGGTTTCTGGCGCACCTGGCCGCTGTGGCACGCGATCGAGCGTGATGGCGGCGATCTGCGCATGCACTGGCGCGCGCTGTCGGAGCGGGAAACCGGCAATTGGCGCGGCGTGGGTGCGGCGTTGTGCGTGGCGGCAATCGTCGCCCTCGTGCTGGTGCCGGCCTGGCTGCCGGCCGGCGGCATCGGCCCGCGCGCGGGGCTGGCGATCATCACCATGCTCGCCTCGCTCGGTCTGCATGCCGTCCTGCAGCGCCTCGCGCCACCGGCGGCGTTGCCGATCCACATCATCGAGATGCAGGGCGATCCAGCAGTCGCACTGTCGGAAGAGCCGCTCGATGCGGCGCCCGATGTCGCGCTGTATGCGGCCGCGCGCGCCGGCCGCGTCGATCGCGCGCTGGCCCTGATCGAAACCGGTGCCGACGTGCGCGTGCTGCCCGCGAGCGAGGATCGCGACCAGCGAAGTCTGCCGGTGCTGGCCGCGGTGCTGCCGGACCTGCGCCTGTTGCGCGAACTGATCGCGCGCGGCGTCGATGTCAATGCCGCGCATGCTGGCATGACCCCGCTGCTGGCCGCGACCCGCGACAGCTGGCACGGCCGCCCCGATGCGGTGATGACTCTGCTGGCCAACGGCGCCGATCCGCGGATCACCGATCACGAAGGCAATACGCCTTTGCACCTGGCCGCGCGCAGTTCCGATCCGGGCGTCGCCGCACTGCTGCGCGATGCCGCGGCTGAACTCGAAGCGCGCAACCATGATGGCCTGACGCCGCTGGGCATGGCCTGCGCGGTCGGCAACTGGCGGTTGGCGAAATTCCTGCTCGAACGCGGCGCGCGCGCCGAGGTCGATGGCGGCACGCCCGCGCTGCTGGCCGCGGCCGGTGGCGACGAGGACGATGCCGCCGGCGTGCAGTTGCTGCTCAAGCACAAGGCGCGTGTGGATGCGCGCGACGCACTGCGTCGCAGCGCGCTGCATGTCGCGGCATTCCAGGGCCACGACGAGATCCTCGCCGCGCTGCTCGGTGCCGGCGCCGACGTGCGCGGCCGCGACAACGACGGCCGCACGCCCCTGCTCGAAGCCGCGCGCGGCGGTCGCCTGTCCGCGGTCGAAGCGCTGCTGGCGGCAAATGCCGATGCCGCCGCGGTCGATGTCGCGGGCCGCAATGCGGTGATGCTCGCCTGCACTGCCGAACTGCCGTCGGCCGCGCTGCTGCAGCGCCTGCTCGAACTCGGCGTGCCGGCCGATATCGCCGACGCCGATGGCCGCAAGCCGGTCGACCGCGCCGCCGAAACCGGCCGCTGGACGCTGGTGCGCCTGCTCGATCCCGACTACCCGCTGCCGGCCAATCTCGGCATCGGCGATGACGAAGACAGCGCCGTCGCCAGCGACCGCACACCGGTGCTGCTGTTGCGCGCCAGCCTGCGCGAAGGCCGCTTCGACGATCAGGGCCCGCTGTTGCGCCTGCTCGGTGCGCGCGATCTCGGCGGTCTGCTGCTCGATCCCGAGGCACCGCCGTCGCTGGACCGTATCGAATGGCTGCTCGCGCAGGGCGCGGATGTCGAAGTGGCCGACTCGACCGGCGCGCCACCGCTGTGCGCGCTGCTGTCATCGGCGCCGCAGCACCTGCCGATCCTGCATGCGCTGCTGCGCCACGGTGCCTCGCCCGGTGGCGCCGGCACGCTCGCGCGGTATCTCGCCGCCTGCAGCGATGACGATCAGGCCGCGCGCGCGTACGAAACGTTCGCGCTGGACCTGCTGGCGCGTGGCGCCGACCCGTTCGCGCCGTCGCCCGCCGGCGATCCGCCGCTGTCGCTGGCCGTGCGGCTGGGCTGGCTGCGGCTGATCGAACGCCTGGTCGGCCACGGTGTCGATCTCGACGCCCGCGATGCCCGCGGCATGACCGCATTGCATCTCGCTGCTGCGCTCGGCCGCGAAGGCGCGTTGAAGGTCCTCGTGCGTCACGGCGCTTCACCGGCTGCCTGTGCCGCCGACGGCCAGACCCCGCTGGGCGTTGCCTTGTCGGCCGGGCGTCGCGATCTCGCCGACTGGCTCGACTGGCGCGGCTGGAAACTGCCGCGTCGTGCGCTGGAACCGACCGACCTGCCGGCCGCCGCGAATGCCGGCGATGCCGAAGCCGTGCGCCGTCTGCTGGATCTGGGTTTCCCGGTTGATACCGTGGACGCGCAGGGCTGCACCGCGCTGCTGCGCGCCGCGGGTGGCGGGCATCGCGAAGTCGTTGATCTGCTGCTGGCGCGCGACGCCGATGCTGCGCGTGCCGCCCAGTCCGGCGCGACGCCGCTGTCAGCGGCGGTCAGCATGCGTCACGCGGGCATCGTTGATCGCCTGCTGGGCCACGGCGTCTCGCTCGACCAGCGTCTGCCGGGTGAAGTCAGCGTGCTGATGCTCGCCGCTGCGCTCGGTCTGCCCGATCTCGCCGCACGCCTGTTGACCGCCGGCGCCGACATCAACGCGACCGATGCGCAGGGCCTGACCCCGCTGCACTGCGCCGCGCTGTACGGTTTCACGTCGCGCGATCGCCCGCGCCTGCTTGCGCTGTTCGACACCTTGCTGCTGGCCGGCGCCGAGGTCGACGCGCCCGCCGCTGGCGGCGTCACCCCGCTGCTGTTGCTGCTCGGCGCCCGCGCCGAACCCGGCACCGCCTGCGACGAGGACGTGGTGCTGGCGGCGATGGAACACCTGCTCGACGAAGGCGTCTCGCTGGAATCGCAGGATCAGCGCGGCTTCGGCCCGCTGCACCTGTCAGGCCTGCACGGCCAGCTGCGGCTCGCCCGCCGCCTGCTGCGTGCCGGCGCCGATCCCGACCTGCGCGACACCCTCAACCGCACCCCGCGCGAGATCGCGGTGATGCGCGGTTTCATCGATGTCGCCGCCGAATTCGCCCCTGCCCGGAGCGGCGACGGCGTGTCGATGGCCCGGTTCCTGCGCGAGCAGCGCTGACGATCCGGGGTTGCCCGGGCTTGTCCCGTGTGTCCGGAGGCGGCACAGTCGGAGCCCGGTCCTCTGCAGGAAGCATTCATGAACCGCACGCTCTCCGCGTTGCTCGCCTTCGCGTTGCTCGCCGGCGTCGTTACCGTCGCCGATGCCCAGAGCGCACGTCAGGCGCGCCAGGAAGTCGAAGCCTCCATGCTGGTGACGGGCCACGTCGACATCGATCGCGAGGGCAAGGTCAGCGGCCACGTGTTCGACCAGCCGGAAAAACTGCCCACGCACGCTGTCGAGCTGATCGAACGTGCGATTCCCGCACTGCGTTTCGAACCCGTTCTCGTCGACGGCGCGCCCGTGCTCGCGCGCGCGAAGATGAGCGTGCGGCTCGTCGCGACACCGGTCGGCGACAGCGAAGGCAATATGCACGTGCGCATCGCCAGTGCGCATTTCGGCGAGGAATACTCGGATGCCGATCGCACCAGTGTGCGTCGAACCAACCTGCGACCGCCGCGCTACCCGATGCACATCGCGCAGATCGGCGGCAAGGGCACGGTCTACCTGCTGGTCAAGGTGGGCCGCGATGGCAAGGCTGAAGATGTGGTCGCCGAACAGGTCAATCTGACCGCGCTCGGCAACGCGCGACAGATGCAGATGATCCGCAACACATTGTCGAAGACCGCGATCGACAACGCGCTCAAGCACTGGACGTTTGCGCTACCCGAGCAGGGTGAGGACACGAGCCGTGACTACTGGGTGGTCCGCGTACCCGTGCAGTTCTCGCTCAACGACGACAGGGAAACCGCGTACGGGCAATGGAGTGCCTACCATCCCGGCCAGCAGCAGCGCCCCGCCTGGGCCGCCCCCACGCCTCCAGGCTTCAGCCCCGATACCCTTGCTGCGGGCGGCGTGACGCCCGAAACTTCGCGTTTCAAGCTGTTGACCCCGTTTCAGGGCTGAATCTGTCGATTCTGTTTTTTGCACGCCTATGGCGTGAACAAGGAGGTTCCATGCGACATCCGACACTGCTGATGGGCAGTCTTCTCGCCGGCGCGATTGCGGCTTCGGCGAGTGCGCGAGACGCTGCGGAGGTCGTGGCGTTTCCCACTACGGTCAAAGTCGTGGTCGACGAGCGCGGTCAGCCGACCGGCATCGAAGCGTCGCCGAAGCTGTCTCAAGGGCTTCGCGATTTCGTCGAAGCGCGTGCGCGCGATCTCGCGTTCGAGCCCGCAGTGATCGACGGACGCCCGCGTGGTGGCGTGACCTACGTGGTCTTCGGCGTCTGCGCAGTGCCGGCGGCCGGTGACCAGATGCAGTTGGCAGCCGAATATCGGAGTCACGGTCCGGGCTTGGCGGACGGTTCGTCCCATCCTGCGCCGCCGCGTTATCCGCTAGAAGCGGCGCGTCGCGGACTGTCAGCGAACATGACGGTGAACTACATCGTGCAGCCTGACGGCAGCGCGAGTCTGGATTCCGTCGAGTTCGCTGAAGGCACGCGTGATCGCAGCCGTGCGCCCTTCGAGCGCATGGCGCGTGAGTGGGTGGGCGGCATGCGGGCGCTGCCGGAGCAGGTCGATGGTCAGGCCATCACGACCCGTGTCAGTACGCCTGTGACCCTCGAGGTGGCGACCGCGGGCTCGCGCAAAGCCCGGGAAATGCTGAAGAACATGCAGGAGTCGAGAACCGGCTCGGCGGAGTGTCTCGCGGCCGAGCAGGCGCAGACCGGCGGGCAGATCGTCACGGCCCAATCCGCGTTCGTCATCCGCGACGCGGGCTGAGTCCGTGGCAAGTTGTTTCGCGTCGAACGCGAATACAGCCCAAACGGAAAGACCCCGCGCGAGCGGGGTCTTTTCTTTGCGGTGACCGGTGGACCGGTCAGCGCTTCATCGACGAGAAGAACTCGTCGTTGGACTTCGTGCTCTTCATCTTGTCGAGCAGGAATTCCATCGCGGCGATCTCGTCCATCGGGTGGAGCAGCTTGCGCAGGATCCAGATGCGCTGCAGCAGGTCGGGCTCGATGAGGTAATCCTCGCGGCGGGTGCCCGACTGGTTGACGTTGATCGCCGGGTAGACGCGCTTCTCGGTGATGCGACGGTCGAGGTGCACTTCCGAGTTGCCGGTGCCCTTGAACTCCTCGTAGATCACCTTGTCCATCGCGCTGCCGGTGTCGACCAGAGCGGTGGCGATGATGGTCAGCGAGCCGCCTTCCTCGACGTTGCGCGCGGCGCCGAAGAAGCGCTTCGGGCGATGCATCGCGTTCGCGTCGACGCCGCCGGTCAAGACCTTGCCCGAGCTCGGCACGACGTTGTTGTAGGCGCGGGCGAGACGGGTGATCGAGTCGAGCAGGATGACGACATCCTTCTTGTGCTCGACCAGGCGCTTGGCGCGCTCGATCACCATTTCGGCCACCTGCACGTGGCGCGCGGCCGGCTCGTCGAACGTCGACGAGATGACTTCGCCGCGCACGGTGCGCTGCATTTCGGTCACTTCTTCCGGACGCTCGTCGATCAGCAGCACGATCATGTGCACGTCGGGATGATTGTAGGTAATCGCACTGGCGATCTGCTGCATCATCATCGTCTTGCCCGCCTTCGGCGGTGAGACGATCAGCGCGCGCTGACCCTTGCCCTGCGGGGCCATCAGATCGAGGATGCGGCCGGCGATGTCTTCGCTGGACCCGTCACCACGCTCGAGCTTGAAGCGCTTGCGCGGGAACAGCGGGGTCAGGTTCTCGAACAGCACCTTGCCCTTGCTGGCTTCCGGCGGCTCGCCGTTGATCGTGTCGACGACCGACAGCGCGAAGTAGCGCTCGCCATCCTTGGGCCAGCGGATGCGGCCGAGCAGATGGTCGCCGGTGCGCAGGTTGAAGCGGCGGATCTGGCTGGGCGAGATGTAGACGTCGTCCGGGCCGGCGAGATAGCTCGCCTCGGCCGCGCGCAGGAAGCCGTAGCCGTCGGGCAGGATTTCGAGCACGCCGTCGGCGACGACGCCTTCACCGTGGCGGGTCAGGACTTTGAGCAGGCCGAAGATCACGTCCTGCTTGCGGGCACGCGCCACGCCTTCGATCGACAGCTGGTCGGCGATGTCGAGCAGCTTGTGCGCCGGCATGCGCTTGAGGTCGCTCAGCGTGTACTGCGGGAAACCTTCCGGGATGTTCGGAGGCGGCAGGCGCTGGACGTGGTCGTTGCCGCCGTCCTGCGGCAGGCCGTCGTCGCGGCCACCGCCACGCGGACGGTCACGGCGGTTCTTGAACCGGTCGCGGCGGTTGCCGCCGCCCTGCTCGTTGTTGCCGCGGTTCTGGTGCTGCTGCTGGCCGCCACCGTGCTGGCGCGGCTCGCCGCCCTGCTGGGCGTGATGCTGGCTGCCGTTCGGCTGGCCGTTGTTGCCCGGGTTGCCGCGCTGGGCGTCGCCCTGGCCGGCGTCGCCGGATGCTCTCGGCGTCTCGGGCTGCGGTGCGGCAGCCTGCGGCGGCGGTGCGCTCGCGGGCGGTGCCTTGGGTGCGGGGGCGTCCTGGGTCGCCAACGGCAACTGGGACTGGGAATCGGGAGAAGCGGACTCGGCGGCCTTCTTGGCCACGCGCGGCTTGCGCACGCGCTTCACGGCGGTGTCGCCCTCGGGCGTGCCGGGATCGGATGTGTGGTCGGACAAGCGGAAAATCCTCGCTCGGTTGCGAGCGCCCGAGGCGGGCGGTGGCAGGAAAACGGACAGTCGGGAGTGACGCCAGATGGGTGCGGCGCGCAATACACACGCCGGAGCAGCGCAAACCTAGCACTGTGTCCGACCGGCGGCAAGCCGTGGCCGCGCAGTCGGTTCAGGCGACGGCCCGCCCTCGGGTGGTCCGTCGCTGCACTGGAACGTGCCTCAGAGGGTCTTGTCGATCAGTTGCGCCAGCTGCGGCTTGCCCACGGCGCCGATCTGGGTGCCCTGCACCTGGCCGTCCTTGAACACCAGCAGCATCGGGATTGAGCGGACGTGGTACTTCAGCGCGGTGGCCTGGTTCTGGTCGACATCGACCTTGACCACCTTGGCGCGGCCGGCATAGTCGCCTGCCAGTTCTTCGAGCGCCGGGGCGATCATCTTGCAGGGGCCGCACCAGGGCGCCCAGAAGTCGACCAGCACCGGCACGTCGGACTGCAGGACGGTGGCCTCGAAATCGGAATCGCTGGCATGGATGACGGCATCGCTCACGGGCATCTCCGGTGGGTGGGCGCCAGGCTGGAAGCAGCCGCGCCGGGATGGATGTAAAATGGGGAATCGCCGACCGGAATCAAGGTGGCGCTCCTGCGGGACGACCCATGTGTCCTGCGCCCAGGCAGTCTGCCGTTGCGACTGTCTCCCACGCAAGCACGCGGCGCCCTCACCGTCGGCGACGCCCGGACACATTCCTACGCATGAGCGACAAGCCTCTTACCGACCTCACCTTCTCGTCCTTCGACCTGCATCCGGCTTTGCTCGCCGGACTGGAAGAGGCCGGGTTTACCCGCTGCACGCCGATCCAGGCACTGACGCTGCCGCTGGCCCTCAACGGCCGCGACGTCGCCGGCCAGGCCCAGACCGGCACCGGCAAGACCCTGGCCTTCCTGGTCGCGGTGATCAACCGCCTGCTGCAGAAGCCGGCGCTGGCCGACCGCAAGCCGGAAGACCCGCGCGCGCTGATCCTCGCGCCGACCCGCGAGCTCGCGATCCAGATCCACAAGGATGCGGTGAAGTTCGGCAGCCAGCTCGGGCTGAAGTTCGCCCTGGTCTACGGCGGCGTCGACTACGACAAGCAGCGCCAGATCCTGCAGGAAGGCGCCGACGTCATCATCGCGACCCCCGGCCGCCTGATCGACTACGTCAAGCAGCACAAGGTCGTCAGCCTGCACGCCTGCGAGATGTGCGTGCTCGACGAAGCCGACCGCATGTTCGACCTCGGCTTCATCAAGGACATCCGCTTCCTGCTGCGGCGCATGCCGATCCGCACCGAGCGCCAGACGCTGCTGTTCTCGGCGACGCTGAGCCATCGCGTGCTGGAGCTCGCCTACGAGCACATGAACGAGCCGGAGAAGCTGGTCGTCGAAAGCGAGTTCATCACCAACGCCAAGGTCCGGCAGGTGATGTATTTCCCCGCTGACGACGAAAAGCTGCAGCTGCTGCTGGGCCTGCTGTCGCGCAGCGAAGGCGCGCGCACGATGGTCTTCGTCAACACCAAGGCATTCATCGAGCGGGTGGCGCGTGCGCTGGAGAAGGCCGGCTACCGCGTCGGCGTGCTGTCGGGCGACGTGCCGCAGAAGAAGCGCGAGAGCCTGCTGAAGAAGTTCCAGGCCGGCCAGCTCGAACTGCTGGTGGCGACCGACGTCGCCGCGCGCGGTCTGCACATCGACGGCGTCAGCCATGTCTACAACTACGATCTGCCGTTCGATGCCGAGGACTACGTCCACCGCATCGGTCGCACCGCGCGCCTGGGCGCCGAGGGTGATGCGATCAGCTTCGCCTGCGAGCGTTACGCGCAGAGCCTGCCGGAGATCGAGGCCTACATCGAGCAGAAGATCCCGGTCGAGCCGGTGACCTCCGAGCTGCTGACCGCGCTGCCGCGCGCGCCGCGCGAAGGCGTGGCGCCGGACGACGAGGACGGCGACAGCATCAGCGAGATCTTCAAGGAAGTGCGCGAAGCGCGCGCCGTCGAAGACGCCAAGCGTGGCGGTGGTCGCGGTGCGGGCGCCGGTGCCGGCGGTCGTGGTGCGCCCGGTTCGCGTGGTCCGCGTTCGGCGGGCAGTGGTGAAGGTCGTGGCGAGCGTGGACCGCGCAAGCCGCGTCCGCCGCGTGTCGAAGGCGACGAAGCCGCGGCTGCGCCGGCCGTCGCCGCGGCGCAGCCGGTGATCGATGCCGCGGGCATGGTCGCGCAGGCGATGCCGGACGAATCGCGTCCGCCGCGCAAGCGTCGGCGCCGTCGTGGTGGCAAGAAGATCGAAGGTGCGGAGGGCGCGGCACCTTCGATCGGCGAGACGAAGGCAGTCGATGCGGCGAAGAAAGGCAACGGCGGCAAGGGTCCGCGCGAAGTGCGTCCGACCCAGCGTCCGGCGCCGACGGCGGCGAAGTCCGACAAGGCGCCGTCGCTGCTGAGCCGCATCGGTCGCGGCCTGCGTCGCCTGGTGTCGGGTGACGACAAGCGCTGATCGCAGGTTTCGGTTCTTGTGAGTGAAAAAGCCCCGCTTCGGCGGGGCTTTTTTGTGGGTGCCGGTCGGGTGCGTTCCCAGGATGGGTAGAGCGCAGCGGAACCCATCATCAAGGCGCGTGATCATAACGCCGCGCGAGCGTCCGCCCTCACCTCAACCCCCGCTCGCAGGCCTGCCGCCTTACCCCAAAAAGGAGAGGGGCTCGTCATGTGGCGGTGGCGTCTGTCGGTCGTCTCGGGTGTCGCGTCGATTGTTGCCTCGAGCCGGTTCGCTCGCGACGCAGAGCCGCCGCACTTTGCAGATCAAAGCCCGGCGCGCGTCGAACGTGACGCTGTTGTCCACATTCCCTGCGATACTGGCACGCATGAGCGTTCTGCGATTCGACAACGTCAGCAAGCAGTATCCGGGCGGCCACGTGGCGCTGTCGGAAGTGAGTTTCGATGTGGCGGTCGGCGAGATGCTGTTCGTCACCGGTCACTCCGGCGCGGGCAAGAGCACGCTGCTGAAACTCATCCATCTGGCCGAGCGGCCGAGCCGCGGCGCGGTGGTGTTCGGCGAGCGCAACCTGTTGAAGGTGCGCGGTCGCAAGGTCGCGATGCACCGCCGCGACATCGGTGTCGTGTTCCAGGATCACCGCCTGCTGCCTGACCGCACCGTGTTCGACAACATCGCCCTGCCGCTGATCCTGCGCGGCATGCGCCGGCCGGAGATCGGCAAACGCGTGCGCAGCGTGCTGGAGCGCCTGGCGCTGGGCGCGCGCGAACGTGCGCTGCCCACGCAGCTGTCGGCCGGCGAGCAGCAGCGCATCGGCATCGCGCGTGCGATCGTCGGTGAGCCGATGCTACTGGTCGCCGACGAACCCACCGGCAATCTCGATCCCACGCTGTCGGCCGAAATCATGACGCTGTTCGCCGAGCTGCCCGAGCGCGGCACCAGCGTGTTGATCGCCAGCCACGACCTCGGTCTGGTCAAGCGCATGAAGAAGCGCACGCTGGTGCTCGATCACGGCACGCTGGCCGACGACATTTCGCCGGAGGATCTCGCCGATGCCTGAGGCCCCCCGCAACCAGCCCGTGCGCAGTGGCGCCTCTCCGGTCGGCACCTGGGTCGACCATCATGTCTACAGCGTGCTCGCCAGCCTCGGCCGACTGTTCAAGAAGCCGTGGTCGGCGGCGCTGACGATCGGCGTCATGGCCGTCGCGCTCGCGCTTCCGCTCGGCCTGTGGCTGGTGCTCGACAACGTCGGCCGGCTCGGCGGCAGCATCGATGCCTCGCGCGAGATCAGCGTGTTCCTCAAGCAGGATGTCGACGGCCCGCGCGCCGAAGCGCTGGCCGGCGAACTGCGCGGCCGCGACGATGTCGGCAGCGTCGTCCATCGCTCACCCGATGAAGGCCTGGCGGAACTGCGCGAGCGTGGCGAGTTCGGCGATGCGATCGACGTGCTCGGCGAAAACCCGCTGCCGCACGTGTTGATCGTGACGCCCGGCGGCGACGAGATGCTGCTGGCCGAGTCGCTGCGCACGCTGCCGGAATCGGAACTCGTGCAGCACGACGCGCAATGGCGCGAACGGCTCGATGGCTGGCTGCGCTTCGGCGGCCGCGTGGTCTGGGTGCTGGCGGCGCTGCTCGGCATCGGCGCGCTGCTGGTGGTCGGCAATACGGTGCGGCTCGACATCCAGTCACGCCGCGACGAACTCGGCGTGCTGCAGTTGCTGGGGGCGACAGACGGGTTCATCCGTCGGCCGTTCCTGTATCTCGGCGCCTGGTACGGCCTGGCTGCCGGCGCGGTCGCGCTCGGCCTGCTCGCGCTCGCCGGGCTCGCGCTGCAACCACCGCTGGCGGAACTTGCGGCGAGCTACGGCGCGGCGTTCGCGCTGCGCGGATTCGGCCCGATGGGTGTCGTGGCGGTGCTGGCCGGCGCGACGGCGCTGGGCTGGTGCGGTGGCGGCATCGTCACCGGGCACTTCCTGCGCCAGACCCGACCCACCGACACCTGATCCATGCACGATCTCCGTCATTTGGCCGGCGACGCGCCCCGGGTGATGGTCGTCGACGGCTCGAAGCTCGTGCGCCGGCTGATCGGCGACGTGCTGCGGCAGGCGCTCGCAGATGTCGACGTGATCGAGTGCACGGGTCTGGCGGACGCGGTGGTCGCACTCGACGCGGCGCCGGTCGATCTGGTCAGCACCGCGCTGTCGCTGCCCGACGGCGACGGCCTGCAGCTCGCACGCCGCGTGCGCGAAGCCACCGGCCAGCGCTACGTGCCGGTGATCGTGGTGTCGGGCGATGCGCAGTCGCATCTCGAGGCGCGCCGCTTCACCGAAGACGTCACCGACCATTTCGACAAGGCGCTGGGGCATCGCGCGCTGGCGGAGTTCATCCGCGGCTACGTGCAGCCGGCACCGATTCCCGATGCGCACGTGCTCTACGTCGAAGACAGCCGCACGGTCGCGCTCGCCACACGGCGCATGCTCGAGGCGCAGCAGATGCGCGTGACCCACGTGCTCAGCGCGGAAGATGCACTGGCCTACCTGGATGCGTATCGCGACGGGCCGGCCGCACCGGGTGCCGATCTACTGCTGACCGATGTGTATCTCAAAGGCGAACTCAGCGGCCACGACCTGCTGCGCGCAGTGCGCCGCGACTTCGGCTACGGCAAGCGGCGCCTGCCGGTGCTGGTGATGACCGGCGACGGCAACCACGACAACCAGGTCGCGCTGCTGCGCGCGGGTGCCAACGATCTCGTCGTCAAACCGGCCGAAGAGCGCGTGCTGGCGACCAAGGCGCTGTTCCAGTTGCGCCTGTCCGCGATGCAGTAGCAAATCCACCTGTGGGAGCGCGCTTGCGCGCGATGGCTGTATCGGCAATGCCGCATCGCGCGCAAGCGCGCTCCCACAGCATCACTCAACGCCGTGCCGCTACGCTGGCAGGCGTGTCCATCCACGGTTCCCCCATGTCCGACATCAGACTCGAACCCTCCTGGAAAGCGCACGTCGGCGACTGGCTGCGCCGCGAGGACATGCAGGCGCTGGCGGCGTTCCTGCGCCAGCGCAAAGCAGCGGGCGCACGGATCTATCCGCCGGGGCCGGAGATCTTCGCGGCCTTCGACGCGACGCCGTTCGATGCGGTGAAGGTCGTGATCCTCGGCCAGGACCCGTATCACGGTCCCGGGCAGGCGCATGGCCTCTGTTTCTCCGTGCGTCCCGATCAGCGCGTGCCGCCGTCTCTGGACAACATGTACAAGGAGATCGAACGCGATCTGGGTCTGCCGCGCCCCGACCACGGCTGGCTGATGCCTTGGGCCCAGCGCGGCGTGCTGCTGCTCAACGCGGTGCTGACGGTGGAAGAGGGCAGGGCCGGCGCGCATCAGGGCAAGGGCTGGGAAGGCTTCACCGACCACGTCGTCGACGTGCTCAACCGCGAGCGCGAGGATCTGGTGTTCCTGCTGTGGGGCAGCTACGCGCAGGCCAAGGGCAAGGTCATCGACAGCAACCGCCATTGCGTGCTGCGCACCACGCACCCGTCGCCGCTGTCGGCCTATCGCGGGTTCCTCGGTAGCGGGCATTTCTCCAAGACCAACAACTTCCTGCGCAAGCGTGGGATTCCCCAGATCGACTGGTCGCTGCCGAAGCGCTCGGAGCTCGACGCATGATCCGCAGCGTCGAGGCCACGCGTTACGTCACGCCGCTGCGCGAAGGCGGCTCGCTGCCGGCGGTCGTGGAGGCCGACGACGACGGCATGTACGTCATGAAATTCCGCGGCGCGGGGCAGGGCGCGAAGGCGCTGGTCGCCGAGCTGATCGGTGGCGAGTTCGCGCGCCTGCTGGGCCTGCCGGTGCCGGAGATCGTCTTCATCGGTCTCGATCCGGACATGGCCGCCACCGAGCCGGATTCCGAGATCCAGCATCTGATCCGCGCCAGCGCGGGCTGCAACCTCGCGCTGGACTATCTGCCCGGTGCGATCAACTTCGATCCCGCGGTCGATCCGCCCGATGCCGATCTCGCGTCGCGGATCGTCTGGTTCGATGCCTTCATCTGTAATGTCGACCGCACCGCGCGCAACACCAATCTGCTGGTGTGGCACCGCCGGCTGACGCTGATCGACCACGGCGCGGCGCTGTATTTTCACCACGACTGGGACAGCGCGACGCGCATCGCGACCGGCTCGTTCGCGCGGATCGCCGACCATGTGCTGCTGCCGTTCGCGACTGCGCTCGACGCCGCGGATGCGGCCCTGTCCGCGCGCATCACCGAGGCCGACATCCGCCGCATCGTGGCGCTGGTGCCCGACAGCTGGCTGGCCGTCGAACCCCGCTTCGCCAATGCCGAGGCGCATCGCGCGGCCTATGTCGATTTCTTCTGCACGCGCCTGGCGCACCGGTCGGCGTTCGTCGGGGAGGCGCAGCGTGCGCATGCAGCGGGTCTATGACTACGCGGTGATCCGGGTCGTGCCCCGGGTCGAACGCGAGGAGTTCATCAACGCGGGTGTGATCGTGTCCTGCCAGGGCGCGCGCACGCTCGCTGCGGCGGTCGCGCTGGACCCGGCGCGGCTGCATGCGCTCGATCCGCATGCCGATATCGACACATTGCAGCGGCATCTCGACGCGATCGTGCGTATCTGCCGCGGCGATGCCGACGGCGGCCCGATCGCGGCGCTGCCGGCGCGTGCGCGCTTCCACTGGCTCACCGCGCGGCGCAGTTCGATGATCCAGGTCTCGCCGGTGCACACCGGTCGCACCGATGATCCGGAAGGTCTGTGCGCGCGGCTGATGGCGCGCATGGTGCTGCCGCCCGGTCCGGTACGCGGCGCATAAAAAACCCGGCAGCGTGCGGGCTGCCGGGTCGGCTACGGGCGAGGGAGGGATCGCCCGGAGTTCAGGTCACGGAGCCGGAGCTCCGCAGCGCGGTTCAGCGCTTGGCGGTCTTCGCGGTGGCCTTGACGACCTTTTCGGCTTCGGCGCGGACGTCGGCGGTGGCCGATTCGATCTGCGACTTGGCGAGGCCGGCGATGGCTTCGTGCGTCTTCACCGTGCGGCCCAGGGTTTCCTGGCCGGCGCTGACGAGACGCTCGACGTTCTCGCGTGCAACCTGCGCGCCCTTCGGCCACAGGGCCTTGAGGCCGTCGAGGTCACGCACTTCGATCGCTTCGTTGACGAAGGCGAACGTGGCGTTGGTGTTGTCGTTGAACGTCGAGATGTGGAGACCGAACAGCGTCTCGGCATTCTCGAGGGTCAGACGGTTGAACTGGGCGGCGGCATCGGCGAACTGACGCGACGCGGCCGTGAACTGCTCGTTGAGCTGGTAGGACATGGCGGTTACCTGCGTAAGCCGGCGGACTGCCGGGTTTGTGCGGTGCAGCATAGCGTAGCCATGTTGCATTGCAACAAACAGCCGACAAGCGGTCGTCAGGTATTCAGTTTCGTATGCGAATCAGTGACTTGAAACCGTTTCCAGCCCGCAGGACCGCCCGCTCAGGGGCCGGTGTAGCGGCAGCCAGAGGTGCAGGTTTCGCGGATCACGATCGCGCTCAGCGCCGGCAGCGCGGGCTTGAGGCGCTCCCAGATCCAGATCGCCAGACGTTCACTGGTCGGATTCTCGAGCCCGGGGATGTCGTTGAGATAGTGGTGGTCGAGCTGGACGTAGAGCGGGGCGAACGCGGCCTTCAGATCGCCGAAGTCCATGATCCAGCCGGTTTCCGGGCCGGGCTCGCCAGACACGTGCACCTCGACCTGGAACGAATGGCCATGCAGCCGCGCGCACTTGTGGCCCGGCGGCACGTTCGGCAGCCGGTGCGCGGCCTCGAGGGTGAAAACCTTGAAGATGTCCATGCGCGCATTCTCGGGCGTGACCGCCCGCGCGGCAATCGTCGCGGTGCTGACATGCGCGGCTGACACGATCGCCGGTTCCTGTTTGCTCCGGCCGATACCCGATGTCACCACTGCGCTGCCTCCTGTCGCTGCTGCTCGCCACTGCCGCCATGACCCTCCCCGATCACGCCGCCGCCACACCTGTTGCCGACGCGCCTGCGGCCGACGCGCCGCGCGTGATCGCCCATCGCGGCGCGAGCGCGCGCATGCCCGAGCACACGCTGGCGGCGTATCGCCGCGCGGTCGAGGATGGTGCCGACTTCATCGAGCCGGATCTGGTGATGACCCGCGACGGCGTGTTGATCGCGCGCCACGAGAACGAGATCGGCGGCACCACCGATGTCGCGCTGCATCCGCAGTTCGCCGATCGCAAACGCACGCAGCGCATCGACGGCAGCGAGGTCACCGGCTGGTTCACCGAGGACTTCACCCTGGGCGAGTTGAAGACGCTGCGTGCGCGCGAACCGCTACCGGCGTTGCGCGGCGTCTGGTACGACCGCCAGTTCGCGGTGCCCACGCTGCACGAGATCATGGTGCTGCTCGACGATCTGGTGCGTGACTCCGGCCGCAGCGTCGGGCTGATTCCAGAGATCAAGCATCCGACCCACTTCCGCAGTCTCGGCCTGCCGATGGAGCAGGCGGTGATCGACGTGCTCGCCAAGCACGAGGTCGCCATGCGCGTGCCGCTGGTCGTGCAATCCTTCGAACCGGCCAGCCTGCGCACGCTGCGTGACATCGCTGCGCCGGTCCTGCCCGATCTGCGCCTGCTGCAACTGATCGGCAACCCGCGCAGCAAGCCGGCGGATGTCGACGCCGCCGACGGCGACCTGCGCTATCGCGACATGCTCACCGCGGACGGCCTGCGCGCAATCGCCGGATACGCATCGCTGCTCGGACCGCACAAGTCGCAGATCGGGGAGGTCGGACGCGGCGGCCGCTTCGAGGCCACGACATTGATCGTCGATGCGCATGCCGCCGGCCTGCAGGTCATGCCGTATACGTTCCGCCCCGAAAATCCGTATCTGCCGCGCAGCTTGCGCAGCGGCGACGCCAACGCGCGCAACGAGGCCGGCGCCATCGCCGAGATGCGCGCGTTCCTCGATGCGGGGGTGGACGGCCTGTTCGCCGACGACCCCGCGCTCGCGCGCGAAGCGGTCGACGCGCGCTGACCCCGGCGAGAATCCGCTGCATGCCGCAGTCGGTGCCTGGCGATCATGGGTGCCGCGCATCGCGCGCATAGAATGCGCATCATGCAACGACGCACGCGCCTCCGCTGGGCCTGGTGGCTGCTGGCTTACGCCAGTCTGGGCATGGGCATCGTGGGCGTGTTCGTGCCAGGGCTCCCGACGACGGTATTCGTGCTGATCGCGGCCTGGGCCGCCGCGCGCGGGTCGGATCGTCTGCATCGCTGGTTGCTGGCGCATCCGCGTTTCGGCCCGTCGATCCGCGACTGGCAGGCGCACGGCGCGGTCAGTCGTCGCGCGAAATGGCTCGCGACCGGCACGATGACGGTGTGTGCGGCGATCCTGCTCGCACTGATGCTGTGGATTCCCGCGCATCGCTGGTGGATGACCGCGCTGCCGATCGCGTGCATGGCCGCGGTCGCGATCTGGCTGTGGCTGCGGCCGGAACCGCCAACGGCCTGACTCCGCGGGTCTGACCCTGTGGGAGCGCGCTTGCGCGCGATCGGGCTTTCATGGCGACGCCCATCGCGCGCAAGCGCGTTCTACGGCGCGCCGGTCTCGGCCTTGTAGCGCTCGAGATAATCGCGGTAGCGCGTGTCGTTGAGGTTGCCCGACAGGCGGTACGGCGTGGTGTAGGCGAACTGGAAGTCGTACTGGCCGTCGCGCTCGACAACCAGCGTGCTCGTGGTCCAGTCCTGACCCTTCTGCGCGTGCATGATCCGGCCGATCTGCGCGAAGCCGGCCTTGGCTTCCGGAGACAGCCGGAACGCGACCTTCTCCAGCGGACCGTCGCCCGCGCGCGCGATCGCGAACGAGATACTGCTGGTGCGCGGCGCACCGCCGTCTTCCGAAAGCGATTCGAAATCGACCACGAGGCGCAGCCAGTCGCGCGCGCCCCATTCGCCGTCGTTCACATCACGGACGCTCGCCGCGACGGCACGCACGGTGTCGGCATAGGCGGCATTGAGATCATCCATGGCGTGTTCGCATCACTTGTTGGGGAAGGTCCGGTCGATCCAGTCGCCACCATCCACGCGATATTCCGCTACGAAGGTGTCGGGACGGTTGCTGGTGTTGCCCGGATTGTATTGGGGCGATACCCGCATATCCACCTCGTGCCCGTCGCCGGCCAGGCGCGCCAGTTCGTTCTCGAACCGCTTGTACTCGCCGTTGTTGAGATTCGGCAGGCCATCGCCGATCGGCTTGCCGTTGCCCGGCACGACGTTCAGCCGGTTGGTCGGGCCGGCGAGACGGTCCGCGATGATGTGGAAGCCGACGTCGGTGTCCCGGCCCTCGTTGCCGATGTCGCGCTGCAGGCCGGCATCGTTGCGGCCGACCGGTTCCAGATCGACGCGGCCTTCGGCGCGGATCACCCGCGCCTGGTCGTCGGTGGTCCAGCGGTAGTTGCCGAACTCGTAGACGGTGTCGGGACGCGCGGCATTGGCGGCGAGGTTGAAGTCGTCCATCGACTCGAACGCCAGCACCGGACGTCCGCCGACGGTGCGGCCGGTATCGGCGTCGGCGAGGATGTCGCCCAGATCCGCCTCGTCGGCTCCTCGTGCGGCGGTCGTGCGGCCGGCATCACCCGCACTGTCGGCCCGATCGGCGACACGCGCGGCGTCGGCGGTCGTATCCGCGGCGTCGGCCACCTTCGCGCCCTTGGCCGCCTTGTCGGCGCCCTTGGTGCCGACCACGGCCAGCACCAGTTCGGTTGCGCCGCGGCCGATGGCTTCACCGTAATTGCCGGCCTGCCAGTCGGCCTTGATCGGATCGACCACCGCGTCGACCAGCAGGCCCGGATTGCGGGCGAGGGTGGAGACGACCTCCGCGGCGGCCTCCATGCGCTCGCCGCCGCGCGCGGCAGACGGCAACCAGTCCGGCGCGTCGAGTGTGTCGCCGGTGGCCTGTTCGTACAGCCCGCTCACCCCGTCGACGGCGAGGCCCGCAGGGCTCAGGTCGTAACTGGCCTTGAGCGCGTTGCCGCCGAGGGTGACGACGCCTTCGCCGGTCTCCCACAGCACTTCGCCAGCGCCCTTGAAGAACCCACCAGCCTGCGAGGCAGCGTTGCCCAGCCCATCGAGAATGCCCATCGTGCGGTCCTGTCGGCGCGGATGCCGCAAAGTCTGGGCGGGGCAGCGGGCCCGGACAATCTGGGGCCGACCCTTGGTGCGCTGTCATCGTGCCGTCATCTGAACAGCAACGCCGGTGATGTCGCTCGCCACGCGGCGGGCTACACTTCGGCTATGCACACCCGTTTCCTGCCGATCCTCGCCGCCACGCTGTTGTTGTCCGCCTGCGGCAACAAGGCCGATCTCCTGCAGCCGCGCCAGGTGCCGCCGGAAGACCGCGGCCGCTACATCTTCAAATCGTCGATTCCGACCCAGGAACAGCTCGACGCCGAAGAGGAAGCGGCGTGGGAAGACGACGCCGACGAAGAGGCCACTGACGACACGACCGACGACGCGACCGGTACGCCGGCCGCGCAGCCGGTGCCGCTGATCCTTGATGTGCCGCCGGCCACCACCGGAACGCCGTGAGCCTGCGCGACACCCGTTCGCACCGCTGTCGTTACTGATGTCCGGAACCGCCTCCCCGCTGCACTTCACCAAGATGCATGGCGCCGGCAACGACTTCGTCGTGCTGGACCTGCGCGGCGACGTGCCGCCGCCCGATGCCGCGCTGTGTCGCGCGCTGGCCGATCGCCACACCGGCGTCGGCTGCGACCAGATCCTCACCGTGGAGACCTCGCGCGTCGCCGGAGCGCTCGCGCGCTACCGCATCTGGAACGCTGACGGTTCTGCCTCCCAGCAATGCGGCAACGGCGCGCGCTGCGTGGCCGCGTGGCTGGTGCGTGACGGCGTGGGCGGTGACGATTTCGTGCTCGAAAGCCCGGCCGGCCTGCACGCGGTCACGCGCGAAGGTTCGGGCTACCGCATCGCGATGGGCGTGCCCGAGTTCATGCCGGCGCGCATTCCGATGGCCGGCGTCGACGCGTCGCAGCCGCTGTACACGTTGCCGGTCGATGGCATCGGCGCGCTCGCGTTTGGCGCGGCATCGATGGGCAATCCGCATGCGGTGATCGAAGTCGACGATGTCGACGGCGCGCAGGTCGAACGTATCGGCCGCGCGCTGCAGGCGTCGTCGTGGTTTCCCGAATCGGTCAATGTCGGCTTTGCCCAGGTCATCGCGGACGACGGCATCCGTCTGCGCGTATTCGAGCGCGGTGTCGGCGAGACGCTGGCCTGCGGCAGCGGCGCCTGCGCGGCGGTCGCGGTGCTCGCGCGTCGTGGTCGCACAGGCCGCAGCGTCGCCGTATCGTTGCCCGGCGGCACCCTGCATATCGACTGGCCGGCCGACAACGTCACCTTGTCGATGGCCGGACCGGCTGCATTCGTTTTCGAAGGGGAATTGTGATGAGCGAGACGACCGAGACACTCGGCGCACACGAAGTCGCCACATGGCTGCGTCGCCACCCGACGTTCCTGCAGCAGTTCCCGGATCTGGCGCTGACCCTGGTCGTGCCGCGCGAGGACGGCCCGGCCGCATCGCTGGCGAGCTACCAGCTCGAAGTGCTGCGCGACAAGAACCGCGAACTGTCCAAGCGCCTGCGCGATCTCTTCGCGATCTCGCAGGAGAACGAGCGTCTCGCGGTGCGCACGCACCAGCTCACGCTGGCGTTGATGCGCCAGTCCGATGCCGCGTCCACCGTGCGCGCGCTTGCCGCGACGCTGGCGGAAGACTTCAACGGCGATCTGGTGCGCATCGTGCTGTTCGCGCCGGTGCCGGGGCTGGAGGAGGACTGGTTGCAGGTCGTCGATCGCGATGACCGTCTGCTGCAGCCGTTCGCCGATTGTCTGAAGGACGAGGAGCCGCTGTGCGGCCGCCTGAATCCGGACAAGCAGTCGCTGCTGTACGGGCCGCGCGTGGACGATGTGCATTCGAGTGCGTTGCTGCCGCTGGCCGGCATCGGCCTGGTCGCGGTCGGCAGCCGCGATGCCAACCGCTTCTATCCCGGCATGGGCACGCTGTTCCTGCGCATGATGGGCGAGGCGTTCGCGACTGCGATGCGACGGTTCGATACCGCCGCCTGAGCGCACGCGCATGCACGCCGACGTCGACGCGTTCCTCGACCATCTGCAGATCGAACGGCGGATGTCGGTGCACACGCTCGACGCCTACCGTCGCGATCTGATCGCGCTGGTCGACTGGGCCGGGGCGCAGGCGCGCGGTGATCTGCGCGAACTGCATGGCGAGGACATCCGCGCCTTCGTCGCCGCCGGCCATCGCGGCGGCCTGTCGCCCAAGAGCCTGCAGCGTCGCCTGTCCGCGTGTCGCAGCTTCTACCAGTGGCTGCTCAAGCACGGCCACATCAGCGCGAATCCTGCCGCCGGCGTGCGTGGCCCGAAAGCGCCGCGCAAGCTGCCGCAGGTGCTCGATGTGGACGAGGCCACGCAACTGGTCGAAGTGCCGGTCGACGCGCCGCTCGGCCTGCGCGATCGCGCGCTGCTGGAGCTGTTCTACTCGTCGGGCCTGCGCCTGTCGGAACTGGTCGGCTTGCGCTGGCGCGATCTGGATTTCGACGGCGGCCTGGTGACCGTGCTCGGCAAGGGCAGCCGCCAGCGCAGCGTGCCGGTCGGCAGTCATGCCTTGCGCGCATTGACCGAGTGGCGCAGCGAGAGTGGCGGCACGTCGGCGACACCGGTGTTTCCCGGACGCGGTGGCGCACCGATTTCCGCGCGCGCCGTGCAGTTGCGCCTGCGCCTGCTCGCGCAGCGCCAGGGCCTGTTCAAGCGCGTGCATCCGCATCTGCTGCGCCACTCGTTCGCGAGCCACGTGCTCGAATCCTCCGGCGACCTGCGCGGCGTGCAGGAACTGCTGGGCCACGCCGACATCGCGACCACACAGATCTACACCCATCTCGATTTCCAGCATCTGGCCAAGGTCTACGACGCCGCGCACCCGCGGGCGAAACAGCGCAAGGCCTGATCGCTCCACGACTTCATGGAGGAAGCCGTCATGCCGACACACCCCGCATCGCTCCGATGGCTCGTGTGCCTGGGCATCGCGCTGAGTACCACGATCACGGCAGCCGAACCGCCGTCAGACTGGTACACGCGCCTGCAGGAGAATCGTCCGCTCGCCGCGTTGCACGGTGTGCGGCAGATGCCGGGGATGGACCAGGTGGCGGCACAGGTCGGGGTGTTCGTCGGCGAAGAGTCTGCCGGTTGCGCGCTGTTCGGACGCAGCACGTTTCCCGAGAATGCCGACTATCGCGACGCACTTGATGCGATTGCGGAGGCAGCATCGGGACGGCAGGTGGTGATGCTCAACGAGTCGCACTTCCGTTCGGTGCATCGCGCGTTCCTGCTGCGCGTGATCGAACGCCTGCATGCGCAGGGATTCGATGCGCTCGCTGCCGAAACCTTGCATCGCAAGGCGCCCGTGCAACTCCGCAGTGGTCCGGTGGATGTCGACACCGGCTTCTATACGGCGGATCCGGTGTTCGCTGCCGCATTGCGTCGCGCACGGGCCCTGGGTTGGGACTTCGTGCACTACGAGGCGATGGGCGACAACGATCGCGCGGCGCGCGAATCCGGGCAGGCACGCAATCTCGCCGACTGGCTCGAACACAATCCCGGACGCCGCCTGCTCGTGTATGCCGGGGGCTCGCACATCTCCAAAGTGGTCGAGGATGGCTGGATGGCCGCGCGTTTCATCGCGGACACCGGCATCGAGCCGCTGACGATCCAGCAGTCCGCGACAGCGTGTCCGGGCAGCGCGGAGGAATGGCCGGTGGAGTCGGCATCGGCGCGGGTCGCGTGGCGTGATGGCGCGCCTGTACGCGGTTCGGGAGATGCCGATCTGATGGTCCTGCATCCGCCGGCAGCGGTCGAAGCCGCGAAGTCGGTCCTCGGTGCGCAGACGTCGATCTGCATCGCGCCGATAGAAGGTGAAACCCTGTTGCGCGCCTTCGCATCGACCGATCCGGCGCTTGCGATCGCACGCGATCAGGTGCGCGTCCCGAAGGATGCCCGCGTTGCGTCGCTGTGGCTGTCGCCCGGCCGCTATCGCATCGAGCGCGAGCACCCCGACGGCCGGCAGTCCCTGGGCCTTGCAGTCGTGCCGGACGGCCCAGTCGAGGCCTGCCTCTCACCCTCAAGGGCTGATCCGGCGTAGGGTACGCCGCCTCTACATCTCGAAAACCATCCCATGAATCTGCGCATCGTCATCGGTCTGGCCGTATCGGTTTCCCTGCAGATGCTGCTCGGCCTGCTGGCCACCTCCCTGTTTCCGCCGATGCTGTCGCCGGGGGCGACCGCGGTGCAGGCGGGCGTGATCGCACTGCTGTCGTCGACCGGCGGTGCCTTCGCCGCGCGGCAGCCGTTCATGCGCGCGGCGCTAGTGCTGTGGGCGGTGGGCTGGGTGTCGAGCGTGCTGGTGGTGCAGCGCCTCGGTGGCGGGCAGTTCACGTTCGCCGATGCCGCGAGCGCGAACGCGATGGCGATCGTCATTTCGGGCATCGCGACGGTGCTGGGCGCGCGCGCGGGACGGCGTCTCGATCGTCATGTGCGCGGGCCTGCGGCCGACGCGACACCATGACGCAACGCCAGATGCCTTGATCCGGGCGGGCGCGGCCCCATCCAGTGGATTCGATCCTTGGAGGCCGCATGGACCCCAGCCAGAATCCCAACGTATTCCACGCTACGACGATCGTGTCGATCCGCAAGGGCGGCAAGGTGGTCGTCGCCGGCGACGGCCAGGTCACGCTCGGCCACACCATCATGAAAGGCAACGCGCGCAAGGTGCGTCGCCTGGGGGAAGGCGGCAAGGTGCTCGCCGGTTTCGCCGGCGCCGCGGCCGATGCGTTCACCTTGTTCGAGCTGTTCGAAGGCAAGTTGCAGCAGCACGGTGGCCAGCTGGTGCGTGCCGCGGTGGAGCTGGTCAAGGACTGGCGTACCGATCGCCGCTACGGAAAGCTCGAGGCACTGCTCGCCGTCGCCGACGCCGAGACCTCGCTGATCATCAGCGGCAACGGCGACATCATCGAACCCGACGACGGCATCATCGCGATCGGTTCGGGTGGCTCTTACGCATTGTCGGCCGCGCGCGCGCTGCTCGCGCATACCGAACTCGATGCGCGCACCGTCGCCGTCGAGTCGCTCAACATCGCCGGCGACATCTGCATCTACACCAACCGCAACGTGGTGGTCGAAGAACTGTGATCGACCTGCGGCGGCGCGTGGCGATCCGCCGGGTCGCACGCGCCTGCCGATCGCGCGCACCCGCCCACGCTTCTACGGACACCCGATTCCCATGACGAATGCCAATTCCTCGACCATGACCCCGCGCGAGATCGTGCAGGAACTCGACCGCCACATCGTCGGCCAGAACGCCGCCAAGCGTGCGGTCGCGATCGCGCTGCGCAACCGCTGGCGCCGCGCGCAGCTCGATGACGATCTGCGCAACGAGGTCATGCCCAAGAACATCCTGATGATTGGCCCGACCGGCGTCGGCAAGACCGAGATCGCGCGCCGTCTGGCGACGCTCGCCAATGCGCCGTTCGTCAAGGTCGAGGCGACGCGCTTCACCGAGGTCGGCTACGTCGGCAAGGATGTCGAGCAGATCATCCGCGACCTCGCCGACACGGCGGTCAAGCTCTACCGCGAGCAGGCCAAGGTGCGCGTGCGCACGCAGGCCGAGGACCGCGCCGAAGACCGCATCCTCGATGCTTTGCTGCCCAAGCGCGAGGCCGCGCAGCCGGCCTTCGGTTTCGGCGCGCAGAGCGCGACCGTCGACATCGGCGCCGAGCCTTCGTCGAAGGAATCGGAGACGCGGCAGAAGCTGCGCCGCCAGCTGCGCGCCGGTGATCTGGACGAGCGCGAGATCGAACTCGAACTCAGCGCCGGGCAGGGCATGGACATCATGACGCCGCCGGGCATGGAAGAAATGGGTCAGCAGCTGCGGCAGATGTTCGCCAACCTCGGCGGCGGCAAGACCCACAAGCGCAAGCTCACGATCCGCGCCGCGCGTCCGCAGCTGGTCGAAGAAGAAGCCGGCAAGCTGGTCAACGAGGACGACGTGCGCGAGGCCGCGATCGAAGCCTGCGAGCAGCACGGGATCGTCTTCATCGACGAGATCGACAAGGTCGCCAAGCGCAGCGAGGGTGGCGCCAGTGGTGCCGACGTCAGCCGCGAAGGCGTGCAGCGCGATCTGCTCCCCCTTGTCGAAGGCAGCACGGTCAGCACCAAGTACGGCTCGGTGAAGACCGACCACATCCTCTTCATCGCGTCGGGCGCGTTCCACCTCGCCAAGCCCAGCGATCTGATTCCCGAGATGCAGGGCCGCTTTCCGATCCGCGTTGAACTGACCGCGCTGACGAAGGACGATTTCGTCCGCATCCTCACCGAACCCAAGGCCGCGCTGACCACGCAGTACGTGCAGTTGCTCAAGACCGAGGGCGTCGGCCTGACGTTCGCGCCGGATGCGGTGGACCGGCTCGCGGAGATCGCCGCGCACGTCAATGAGCGCCAGGAGAACATCGGCGCGCGTCGCCTGCATACGGTGCTCGAACGCCTGCTCGATTCACTCAGCTTCGAGGCGCCCGACAAGGGCGGCACGGTGGTCATCGACCGCGCGTATGTGGACCAGCAGCTGGGTGATCTGGTGCAGGACCAGGATCTGAGCCGCTACATCCTCTGACACATCCGCGTTCACCACGTTCGAACATGGGGCCCGCATCATTGCGGGCCCTTTCGTTGGAAATGCCGTGATGTCGAACGCTGCACGCAAGACGGTTCTTTTCGTAGGCCTGCTGGCATCACTGGGTGCATGCACGCAGCGCGATGCGGCGTCGCCCGCGTCCAACGCCGAGCCCACCGCACCACACACCGATGCGGCGGCATCGGTGGACGCCTCCGACGTGCCAGCATCGCCGCCTGGTACCGCGGTCGCGCCGGTCTATCGCACGTTCCGCGATGTCGTGGTGGCCTGCGACAACATCGGCCATTGCGCCGCGATCGCCGTCAATGACAGTGCGCCGGGACTGGTGCTGTCGCTGGCCCGCGATGCGGGCGCCGATGGCGCGCAGGCGTTGCTGTTGAGCGCACCGGGGGGCGATCTCAACGCGTCCACGTTGCGACTGGACGCTGTCGCTGAGCCGACGATTGCCGGCTTGCCCTGGCAGCGCGATGCGGGCGAATCCGCTGCCTTGCGCATCGAGGATCCTGCGGCGATCGCGCGCTTCATCGATCTGGTCCGCGATGGCACGCGACTGGGCGACGACCAGGACCGCAGCGTGTCGCTGTCGGGCCTCAACGCGGCGCTGCTCTACATCGACGAACACCAGCAACGACTCGACACGCCAGGTGCCTGGGCGCGACGTGGCGAGCGGGATGCCGCGGCCGTGCCCCCAGCGCCGGCGTTGCCCGTCCTCGCGCGCCCCGCCTCGACGCCGCCTGCGCTTGCAGACGCCGATGCCACGCGCCTGACGCGCAGCGTGCGCGGGTCGCAAGCTGACGCGCTGCGTGCGCAGGAGTGCAACGCCGCTGGCGGCGAGTTCGATGTGTCGCGTCAGGACGCGGCCTATCCGCTCGATGCGGATCACGCGCTGGTGTTCGTCGCCTGCTACAGCGGCGCGTATCAGGGCTCGAGCCTGGTGTTCCGCGCGGCGCGCGACGGCAGCGACGTGACGCGCCTGACCCTGCCGGCGCCAGCGCTTTCTGACGACAGCGAAGATGCCCACGAAGATTTCGATCTGCTGGTCAGCCCGGATTTCGACCCCGCCACCGGCACGCTGGCGCAGTACGCCAAGGGCCGCGGCATCGGCGACTGCGGCTACCAGGCGACCTGGCAGTTCGACGGCGAAGTGTTCCAGCTGTCGCACTACGCCGAAATGCAGCAGTGCGGTGGACTGACCGCCGACGACTGGCCGGTGCTGTGGCGCGTGGCTGAGCCTGCCGACGCGCCTTGAGCCCGCCGGGCGACGTTGCCACAATCGTCCACCCTGTCCGGTGCGCCGCCCATGTCCGTGTTGCTTCGATTCGTCGCGATCCTGCAGATCGCCGGTGGTTTCTACGGCCTCGCCAGCACGCTGGTGCGTTTGGCGTCCGGCGGGGCCGGCGGAGGCGCGGTGCTGGTGCTGGTGATCGGCCTGCTGTTGTCGACGTTCGCAATGATCGCCGGCGTGCTGCTGCTCGAAGGCGACGCGCTCGGCGAACGCCTGTCGCGGATCGCGCTGGCGCTGCAGATTCCGGTCATCGCCACGCCCTGGCTGAGCTACGCCTGGCACGCCGGCGCCACGGTGCCGCTGCAGTTCCGCTTCGGCCGCAGTGTCGTGGTCGATCTCGACTGGTCGGTGCCGTCGGAAGCGTTCCGGCTCGCGCTGGCCGGACCTTCGACCGCGGCCCTGGGCGTGAACCTGCTCGCGCTCATTCTGTGGCTGGTGCTGCGCTTCTCCCGTCGCTGAGCCGGGCCGCAACGCCGGGCATCGCGTGAAGGGCCAGATGGGCCAATTGGGGTATATTTCCCCATGCCCGCCACAGGAGCGACCGCGATGACGATGTCCCTCAAGCTCGACGCCCTCGATGCGCTGCCGCGCACGCCGGCCTCCGACGTCAAGAAGCTCGGCTGGCGCGGCGTGATGAAGACCATCGCCCGCGGCGGCAAGGTCGTCGTGACCAACCACAACACACCCGAGGCGGTGATCCTTTCGGCCGAGGAATACGGCGCGATCCTGCAGGCGCTCGATGCCGCCGGCGCGGCCCAGTGCTCGGCGCTCGACACCCTGCGCACGCGTTTCGACGCGCGCCTGGCCGCACTGCAGGCCGACGACGCCGGCGCCCGTCTGCGTGACGCGATGCGCGGCCCCGCGCGGCTGCGCGGCAAGGTCAAGGCCGGCGCGACCTGCTGAGCGTGGCGCGTCCGGTCCTCTACGTGCTGGCGGGCGTCAACGGCGCGGGCAAGAGTTCGGTCGGCGGCCACCTGCTCGAACGCGCCGGCATGGCGTGGTTCAACCCCGACACCTTCGCGCGCGAACTGGCCGCCGCGACCGGCTGCACGATGCCCGAAGCGAATGCGGAAGCCTGGCAGGAGGGCATGCGCCGGCTCGATGTCGCGCTAGCGAACGGTCACAGCCATTCATTCGAAACCACGCTCGGCGGCAACACCGTGCCGGCGCGCATCGCCGAGGCCGCGCGCACCCATGACGTGCTGATGTGGTTCTGCGGCCTGTCATCGGCCGCGCAGCACGTCGCGCGCGTGCAGTCGCGGGTTGCGGTCGGCGGCCACGACATTCCAGAAGCCAGCATCCGCGCGCGCTGGACGCGTGCCCGCGAGAACCTGATCGCGCTGATGCCGGCGCTCGCGCAGCTGCAGGTCTACGACAACAGCGTCGACGTGGCCCACGGAAAGGCGGTGCCGGATCCAGTGCTGTTGCTGGAGATGATCGACGGCGCGCTGGTGGTGCCGGATGCGGATGATCTGGAGGCGCTGGCGAAGACGCCGGAGTGGGCGAAGGCGGTGCTGGAGGTGGCGTTGGGTTCCTGAAGTCAACGCGGACTACGTCGCCCGGGGTCTTTTTCATTCCGTCATTCCGGCGAAGGCCGGAATCCAGTGACTTCGGCGCGATTCGCGACACGACATCGATATTGGCTTCGGTTCCAGTAAGACGCTGGATGACCAGCGCATCGCGCTGTTTAGAAGCGCCTCCGGCTTTCGCCGGAATGACGAACTAGGGCAGCGAACTCACGGCGCGCGCGACGCCGGCGCCTCGCCAGGCTCTTCCCGCACCGCCGCCCCCGTATCCACACTCACCTCCACCGACATACCCGGCCGCAGCCGCTCCGCCAGCGGTTGGTCGCGATCCACTGCAATCCGCACCGGAATCCGCTGCGCGATCTTGACGAAATTGCCGGTCGCGTTGTCCGCGGGCAGCACGCTGAACTCCGAACCGGTCGCCGGTGAAATGCGTTCGACGCGACCGGTCAAGCGCGCACCACCGAGGGCGTCGACGGTGAAGCTCGCCGGCTGGCCGACGCGCATGTCGACCATCTGCGTTTCCTTCATGTTCGCCAATACCCAGACATCGGCCGGCACCACCGCCATCAGCTGCGTGCCGGCGTTGACCAGTGCGCCCTGGCGCACGGTGACCTGGCCGAGCAGGCCGTCGTCGGGCGCGACGATTCGCGTGTTGTCGAGATCGATCTTCGCCAGACGCACCGCGGCTTCGGCGCTGGCGACGGCGGCTTCCAGACTCTCGCGATTGACGTCGACGCTGCGCGCGTCCTGTTCGGAAATGTCGAGCGATGCGCGGGCCTGCGCCGCTGACGCGCGCGCCTGCGCGTTGCTGGCGCGGGCGAGATCGCGATCATGTTCGGAAATGAGCTTCTGCGCAGCGAGTTGTTCGATGCGGCGCAGGTCGATCGCGGCGACATTCGATTGCGCACGCGTCGCGGCGATGTCGGCGGCGCTGCGGGCGATGCCGGCTTCGGCGCTGCGGCGCGACTGCGTGGCGTTGGCCAGCGCGGCCTGCTGCACGCGCAGGTTGGCTTGCGCCTGTTCGAAACGCTGGCGATAGATGCGGTCGTCGATGGTCACCAGCAGCTGGCCACGCGTTACCGCCTCGAAATCCTGCACCGCGACTTCGGTGACATAGCCCGAGACCTGCGGCGCGATCAGCGTCACGCGGCCGCGCACGGTCGCGTTCTCGGTGCTCTGCACGCTGCTGCCGAACGGCGGCAGGCGCCAGGCGTAGAGCACCAGCAGCACGCCGGTCAGCGCGACCGCGGCGAACGCGGTGATCTGCAGCACACGTCGGCGACGCGACGGGGCGGCCGGTTGCTCGGGTGGTGGTGTCGGGGCGGGTGCGCTCATGCGGAATCCGTGGCGGCAGAAGAAGGTGGCGATGCGGGCGCTGCCGGCGCGGTGCGCAGACGCGCCCAGACCCGCGACGCGATGATCCACACCAGCGTGCAGAACGCGATGAAGGCGATCAGCAGGAAGACATCGTTGTAGGCCAGCACATTGGCCTCTCGCGTGGCTGCGCTGCCGAGCGCGCGCACCGCCAGCGCGTTGCGCTGCGCGGGATCGGCGATGGTCGCGGCATAGCCGTTTGCGGTGGCCTGCACGCGCGCGGCGACCAGCGGATCGAGCAGGGTCAGATGTTCGGTCAGCACGCTGGAGTGGAACTTCTCGCGCATCGTCTGGAACGTGCCCAGCAGCGCCGAGCCGAGCAGGCCGCCGAGGTTCTGGGTCATGCCGAACAGCACGACGAAACTGATCAGGTTGCGCGGCTGGCTGATCACCGGGCCGATACCGGCGATCAGCATCGGTCCAAGAAAGAACGTACTGCCGAACGCGAGCAGGAACTGGCTCACGTACATCTGTTCGGGCCGGGTGACGTTGCTGGCCTGCGCGTCCATCAGCGCGCCGGTCATCATCAGCGCCAGCGAGATCAGCACCGGTTGCCAGGTCTTCGCCGGATCGATCGTCAACGCGCTCGTCGCCAGCCCGGCGACGCTGCCGATGAGCACGATCACGAACAGCGTGCGCATCTGCTCGTTGCCCAGGCCCAGCGCCTGCAGGAAACCGACTGCGCCGGTCGCCTGCTCCGACAGCACGATGCGGATCAGCACGATCGCCAGCGCCAGCCGCAGCATCGAACCGGTCGCGAGCCAGCGTGTGTTGAGCAGTGGCCGCGCGCGGAAGTGTTCGATCGCGATCGCCGCCGTCACCAGCGCCACCGATGCCGCCAGCGCCCAGCCCAGCCACGCGGTCTCCGTCCACCACGCGAGGCGGCCCTGCGCGAGCACGGCAGTCAGCAGCGCGATGCCGGGCGCAAACAGACCGAAGGTCACGAAATCCAGCGGCTCGAAGGCCTTGTGGCGATCACCGGGCGGCAGTTTCAGCAGCAGCACGCCACCGAGCGCGACCAGCGCCAGTCCGAGTTCGAACAGATACAGCCCGCGCCATTCGCCGAACTCGAGCAGATCGGTCGAGAACACGCGCGCCAGCGGCAGCGCGAGCTGCGCGATGCCCAGGCCGATCACCAGGCCGCGCAGACGATGCTTCTGCGGAAACGCCTGCAGCATGTAATACAGGCCGAGCGTATTGAGCGCCGCGCCAGCGATGCCATGACCGGCACGCACCGCGATCGCCGAACCCAGATCGTTGACGAACAGATGCGCCAGCGTGATCAGCGCATAGAGAATCAGGAACGCCTCGGTGAACAACCGCAGGCCGAACTGCTGGCGGAACTTCACCAGCAGGATGTTCATCGACACATTGGTCATCACGTAGGCCGCCGGCAGCCACGCGATCTCCGATGCATACGCGCCGAGCGCGCCCTGCAGGTTGACCAGATTCGCGGTGACCAGTGCGTTGCCGAGACCACCGGTCATCGCGACGATGAAACCGACGACGCCGAACGCGATGCGACGCGGCGTGGAGTGCAGGGGCGTCGATGGCGAGCCCGGCATCATCGGCCGCTCGTGCGGCGCCCACTCGCGGGGGGCATAGCGGTCGGCGCGCACGACGGCCCGGTCCGGAACCGCGGAAGGCGGCATGGAGGGCGGCGGGCTCGACATGTCACCAGTCTGGGCGGGGCCTCGAAGGCGGGCAAGCCGGCCGCGCGGCATGCACCGTTGTGGCGGCGCCGGCCGCGGATTTCACGGAGCGATGACGTCGGCAGGCAGCACGGACGACGCCACGCCGGTCACAACGCGCGCGTTGCCCGCGTCTTGTCCATACATTTCAAGCTGGAGCGCGCCAATGTTGTACACCCCTGTTTCCAGTGCCGGATCCCACCATTGGCCGCTGCGCCGCCTGGGCGACTGGCTGACCGACGCCTGGCGCCTGTTCCGCGGGGCGCCGATCCGTCTGTATGCGCTGGCGGTGCTGCCGATGCTGGTCGAGATTGTCTTGCAGGTCGGCGTGCCGCGTGCAGGCGTCGTGTTGTCGAAGCTGGTGGTGCCGGTGTTCTCGGCATGGGCCTTGCTGATGGCGCACGGGGTGATCACGCGTCAACGTGCCGATGCAGCCGACGCGCTACGCGCGCTGTGGCGGATCCGCCGGTCGCTGCCGGGGCTCGTCCTGCTGAGCGCGGCAGTGTTTGCATTCCAGTGGCTGGTGCTGCTTCTGCTCGCCGGGCCTGCCGGCGCGATGGCGCTCATCGCCCCCGAGCCGGCGAATCTCACGTCGCTGACTCGACTCGACGGGGCGATCAGCATCGCATCCGGGGCGATACCGGCCGTGGCCTTGCTGTTCTTCGCCGGCAGCCGGATCGTGCTGGACGGCGTGCCGGTGTTCACCGCCATCGGCGAGAACCTGCGGCTGCTGCGGCGCAATCCGGCGCCGCTGCTGGGCTGGATGACCGCCAACGTCGGCCTGCTGCTGGGCCTGGCCTATCAGCCCTGGATCCTGCCGCTGTTGCTGCCGCTGGGGCTGGTTGCCTACGCCGCATGGCGCGACGTGTTCGGCGCGACGGACGCTACTACCGGCGTCAGGCGCGACTGACGCGAGTATCCACGCAGCATCGCCAGGCCGCCCCTTGAGCGGCCTGGCGACAATCGGTCAGCGCAGCAGCAGCACCGGCACTGCGCTCGTCTGCAGCACACGCGTCGTGGTGCTGCCGACGATGAAGCTGCGGATGCGCGAGTGTCCGTAGGCGCCCATGACCAGCAGGTCGATCGCGTGGCTGTCGAGAAAGGCGGGCAGCACCGACTCGGCGTCGCCATCGACGCAATAGGTCTGCGCCTGGAAACCGGCCGCGGCCAGTTCCGCCACCGCGTCCGCGCGTTCGGCGGCGTAGGCATCCTCGCGACCTGCGGTGATCAGGTGGCAGCCGAGTCCGTGCAGCAGCGGACTCGCCGCGACCATCGCCACGCAGCGGCGCGCGGTGGCACTGCCGTCGAAGGCGATCGCGAAGCGCGTGATCGGCTGCATCGCGCGCGTGGCGACCAGCACCGGGCGATGCACTGCGCGGATCGCCCGCTCCAGGTTGCGGCCGAGGTGGCCGCTGGCGCCATCGGCATCGGCGCCGCGACGCCCGAGCACGAACAGGCGCACGTCGCCTTCCAGATCGGTGAGTGCATCCACCAGCGCGCCGTGACGCAGGCGCGGTTCGGCCTCCAGCCCGGTCGTGTCGCGCAGGTGGGCGCGGATCTGGTCGAGCAGCGCGCGGCCGTGACGCTGCGCCAACTGGCCGCGCTGTTCGTCGTGCGCGGCCAGTTCGGCCAGCAGCGCTTCCTGGCTGCCCAGCGACAGGCTGCCGCTGAAGTCGGCCGGCGGGGTCGAGGCCGGGTCACGCTCGATCGCATGCAGCAGATCGAGCGACACGTCGAGACGCTGCGCGGCCCAGGCAGCGAGGTTGGCGACATCGCGTGCGTGGGTGGAGGCGTCGATTGCGGCCAGCACGCGGCCGCCGGTGGGGATCAGGGGTGCGTCAGTCATCTGCATCGCTCCTCAGTGGCCGCCCATCAGGCGTTCGGCGTCGGGTTTGTCGTGCACGCCGAGGCGGTCGACGATGGTGGCGCTGGCCTCGTTGAGGCCGACAATATCGACGTGGGTGCCTTCGCGGCGGAACTTCAGCACCACCTTGTCCAGTGCGCCGACGGCGCTGAGATCCCAGAAGTGGGCCGCGGAGACATCGATGGTCACGCGCTCAAGCACCTCGCGGAAATCGAAGGCCGAGACGAAACGCTCGGATGACGCGAAGAACACCTGGCCGGTCACGGTGTAGGTGCGCGCTGCGCCGTCGGCTTCGGCGGTGGAGCCGATGTGCAGCAACCGACTGACCTTGCGCGCGAAGAACAGCGCCGATAGCAGCACACCGGTCAGCACGCCCTTGGCGAGGTCATGGGTGGCCACGGTGACGATCACGGTGCCGAGCATCACGATGCTCGACGTGCCGGGGTGCGTGCGCAGGTGCTGGATCGAGCTCCAGCTGAAGGTGCCGATCGAGACCATGATCATCACCGCGACCAGCGCCGCCATCGGAATGGTCGCCACCCACGGGCCGGCGAACACCACCAGCATCAGCAGCACCACGCCGGCGACCAGGCAGGACAGGCGCCCGCGGCCGCCGGACTTCACGTTGATCACCGACTGGCCGATCATCGCGCAGCCGCCCATGCCCCCGAGCAGGCCCGCGGCGATGTTGGCCACGCCCTGGCCCGCGCATTCGCGGTTCTTGTTGCTGGGCGTGTCGGTGAGATCGTCGACGATCTGCGCCGTCAGCAGCGATTCCAGCAGGCCGACCACGGTCAGCGTCAGCGAGACCGGCAGGATGATCCACAGCGTCTCGAGGGTCAGCGGCACGTCGGGGAACAGGAACACCGGCAGGCTGTCGGGCAGCGCGCCCTTGTCGCCGACGGTCGGCACCACGGCGCCGAAGTACAGCGCCAGCCCGGTCAGCAGCACGATCGCGACCAGCGGCGCGGGAATCACCAGGTTGCGGGTCCAGCGGAACAGCACCGCCGCGGCGCCCAGGCCGATCACGGCCACCGGATAGAGCAGACGCTGGTCCATGCTGCCGAAGGTCAGCGCCAGACCGATGACCAGGAACACCAGCCCCACGCCCGGGAACGTCAGCCGGCCCAGCCACGGCAGGCCGTAGATGATCGCCAGGCCCAGCGCGACCATCGGATACACCAGCGCCGGCACGCCGATCAACTCGGGGATCTGCGCCATGAAGATCAGGATCGCCAGCGCATTGACGAAGCCGGTGATCACCGAGCGCGAGACGAAGCGCATCAGCACGCCGAGCTTCAGCGCGCCGGCGACGATCTGCAGGACGCCGGTCAGCAGCGTGGCGGCCAGCAGGTACTGCAGGCCGTGGTCGCGCACCAGCGTGACCATGACCAGGGCCATCGCGCCGGTCGCAGCGGAGATCATGCCCGGCCGGCCACCGGTGAACGCAATGACGACTGCGATGCAGAACGAGGCGTACAGGCCGACGCTCGGATCGACGCCGGCAATGATGGAAAACGCGATCGCTTCGGGAATCAGCGCGAGCGCGACGACGAGTCCGGCGAGCAGGTCGCCGCGGATGTTGCCGAACCATTCCTGGCGCAGCGTGGGAGAGAAATTCAATGGAATGCCCTGGTAACGCCCGGACGCGGAGTCCGGGGGGATGAGATCGGAATGCAGCCAGCAGGAGACCGCCGCGTCAGCGGCAGGCGTCGGGTGCTATGGCGGCGTGATCGTCATCGGGGCGGGTGCTTCGGATGCGCAGGCCGCGCGTGTCGCGGCGTTCTGCAGGTGCGTAGTGTAGTCCAGCGCTCGCAGCGGTGTCGCGCGACGCCGCTCAGTCCTCGCCGATGTCCTCGTTCCAGACTTCCGGATGCGCGGCAATGAAGCCGCCGAGCAGGTCCACACATTCCTGGCTCTGCATGTCGATGACCTCGACGCCGGCCTCGCGCAGCCAGTCGATGCCGCCCTGGAAGGTCTGCGACTCGCCGACGACGACGGTGCCGATGCCGAACTGACGCACGAGGCCACTGCAGTACCAGCACGGCGCGAGCGTCGTGACCATGATCGTGTCGCGATAGGAGCGCTGGCGGCCGGCCTTGCGGAACGCGTCGGTTTCGCCATGGACCGAGGGGTCGTTTTCCTGCACGCGGCGGTTGTGGCCGCGACCCAGCAGGGTGCCGTCGCGGTGGAACAGCGCGGCGCCGATCGGAATACCGCCTTCGGCCAGCCCGGTGCGGGCTTCGTCGAGGGCGGTGGCGAGCATCGAGGTGTAGTCGGGTGTCTGCATGACCGCAGTGTCACCGCTGCGCGCCGGTTTCGCCAGCGCAGGATCCTGGCGGCGAGCCCGACGTGGCGGATCGGCTCAGGGTGGCGATGACGCGGCATCGGCAGCGTCGGCATGGTCATTCGCCGCCTCGACCCATGAGCGGACATCCTCGGGCGTCACCAGAATCTCCGCCGCGATTCCCGATCCGCCGATGCCCAGGGCGGAAAGGCCATCGATGTCCAGCACCTGCCGCCGGTCTGCAAGCGAGACGCCGGACAGCGACAGCAGGCCTGGTGGCTGCAGGCGGCGTAGCGCGGCGATATCAGTGACCGCAGTGTCATCCAGCATCACCAGTGTCAGCGATTCCAGGCCGGCCAGTGGGGCAAGGTCGTGCACGCGGGTGTTGCTCAGCACCAGCATCGACAGTTGTGGCATGCCGGCCAGCACCGACACATCCTCGACCGGCGTGTCGGCCAGTTCCAGTTCGCGCATCGCGGCCATGCCGGCCAGGGGCGAGAGGTCCGCGACCCGGGTTTCGGACAACCGCAACACTTCGAACTGCGTCAATCCGCTTAGGTCGGCAATCGACGAGACGGGTGTGTCGTACAGGTCCAGGCGCCGAAGGCATGTGAGTGTTCGCAGCACTTCCGGCTGGTCGAAGCGGGTGCTCCGGATGGCCAGGTGCATCAATGCCGGCATTCCAGCCAGTGGCGCATAGTCGTCCACTGCGACAGTGTCGAGCCGCAGGATGTGCAGTCCTGGCAGGGCCGTCAGCGGCGTGAGTGACGGCAGTCGCATCCCGTAGAAGCCGACTTCTTCCAGCCGCTCCAGACGCGCGATCTCCTCCAGTGGCGGCGGGCTGCCGACATGGAAGAACAAGCTGCGCAACGCGGGCAGGCGCGCCAGTGCGGTCCAGTCGATGTCGTCTGCGTAGACCAGCCGCAGTGTTTCCAGCTGCTCAAGCCTGGCCAGTGCCGCGAAGTCCCCGGCAGTGGGGGTCTCCAGGCTGATGCGCCGGGTCGCCGGCGTCACGCACAGATTGTTGATCGCGATCTCTTCCGCTGGGCAAGCCTGTCCACGAGACTGGGCATGCGCCTGCGTGGCGGCCAGCGCAGCGATCAGGAGGCTTGCGACGAAGCGTCGCGTGGTGCGTGAAGACGACATGGCGGTCCCTGTCCGAAGATGCAGATGTCATTTTGCCAACAGAACCCCGCTCCGGTCGCATTGTCGCGGCGCCGGTCATGCGTCTGGATGCCGGTCGTGGGGCAATGACGGCCATGAACGATGATGCGCGGCCCGGTATCACCCACTTCGGCGTCCGCGACATGCCCGCGGGCGACACGCGGCAGACGCGGTCGACGAGGTGTCCGCGCCGGTCGCAGGCAATTACGGCCTGATGCGCATGGGCATCCATCGGATCTGGACGCGGCATATCGCCGAGGCCGCGCAGGCCGGGAAGGGTGGCCGCGTGCTCGACCTGACCGGCGCCGGTGACATCGACCGCATGACCGACCGCGGCCACGTCCGCGGCTTCGAGTACGTGTAGGAGACGCTGCCGTTCCCGGACGCGGACTTCGGTCTGGTGACGGTCGTCTTCGGCCTGCGCGGCATGACAGGACCCGCGCGTCCGACGCGACGGCGTGGCGTTTTCTTAACGAAGCCATGGCAGAATCCGCGCTCCTCCCAAGACGCGATGCAAGAACATCTATGGAATGGCTGGCCGACCCGACAATCTGGATGGGTCTGGCGACCCTGGTGGTCCTCGAGATCATTCTGGGTATCGACAACCTGGTGTTCATCGCGATCCTTGCCGACAAGCTGCCTCCCGAGCAGCGTGACAGGGCGCGCATCATCGGCCTGTCGCTCGCGCTGCTGATGCGGCTGGTGCTGCTGGCACTGCTTGCATGGATCATGAAGCTGACCGCGCCGCTTTTCGCGGTGTGGGGCCATGCGTTTTCGGGGCGCGATCTGATATTGCTCGTCGGCGGCCTCTTCCTGCTGTTCAAGGCGACGATGGAGCTGCACGAGCGGCTGGAAGGTCGCGCCCACGACAGCGGTGGCAAGCAGGCCTACGCGGCGTTTGGCGTCGTCGTCGCCCAGATCGTGGTGCTTGACGCGGTGTTCTCGCTGGATTCGGTGATCACCGCGGTCGGCATGGTCGACAACCTCGGCGTGATGTATGCGGCGGTGACGATCGCGATGGCGGTGATGCTGCTGGCCAGCAAGCCGCTGACGACTTTCGTCAACAAGCATCCGACCGTCGTCGTGCTGTGCCTGGGCTTTCTGTTGATGATCGGCTTCAGCCTCGTCGCCGAGGGCCTGGGCTTCAAGATTCCGAAGGGTTACCTGTACGCGGCGATCGTGTTCTCGATCCTGATCGAGGCCTTCAACCAGTGGTCGCGCTTCAATCGTGAACGCCACGCCGAGAAGCTGCCGTTCCGCCAGCGCACGGTCGAGGCCGTGTCGCGGCTGCTCGGCGAGCGCCCGGATACCGTCGAAGGCGAGGACGCGATGTCCGAGCCATCGCGCGACAACGATGAGGACCGCCTCGAGGCCTCCGAGCACGACATGATCCGCAGCGTGCTGATGTTGGCCGAGCGGCCTGTGTCGAGCGTGATGACGGTGCGCAGCGACATCGAATGGATCGACGCGACGCGCGGCATCGAACACGCGACCGCGCGCCTGATCGAATCGCCGCATACCCGCTTGCTGGTCTGCGACGGCGAACTGGACCGGTTGCTCGGCGTCGTGCAGAGCGGTGAACTGCTGTCGAGCGTGCTGCAGGGCCGCGCGCTGAACGTCACCGATTTCGTGCGCGAACCGCTGGTCGTGCCCGAGGGCACCTCGACGCTGCGCGTGCTGGAGCAGATCCGCGCGCATCCGATTCCGCTGGCGGTGGTCGTCGACGAATACGGCAGCCTCGAGGGCATGGTCACCGCGAACGACCTGCTGGCGACGATCGCCGGCGATCTGGTCGACACCCAGGACGCCGGCTACGCCGCCAGCCGCGGCGACGACGGCATCTGGCTGGTCGACGGCTCGATGTCGCTGCAGGATCTGGAGCAGACGACGGGCATCGTGCTGCCGCGCGAGGCGACCTACGTCACCCTGTCGGGCCTGGTGCTGCACCTGCTCGACCGCATGCCGGTCGAAGGCGACACCGTGACCGTGGGCGCCTGGCAGTTGCAGGTCGAATCGCTGGAACGGCGCCGCGTGGGCAAGCTGCGGATCGCCGCGTCGGAAGACCCGCAGTAAGTCCGCAAGGCGGTGCACGACACGATGTGTCGTGCCTCAGCGGGTGCGATGTCGAGTCTCGGTGCTCTCGGACCAGAGTCCGGTGTCGACAATCTTGAGCGGTACCGTGCCGATGCCCAGCGCACGCTCGATTTCCAGTGCGTCGCCGCGTGCGGCGAGCTGCGCCTGCAGCTGACTGAACTCGCCGCACCAGATGGTCTCGATGTCCCGATCGCGGTCGGGCGTGTGCCGTGCGTCCAGGGCGACGGCGCGCACCTGCAGGCGTCCGCCACCGGCGTGGCCGCCGACCTCGACGCCGTAGCCGGGGGATGCGTGTCGGCGCAGCACCACTCGGCCGGTGTCCGCCCAGGTGGTGGACATGCCTTCGCGGACCTCGTAACCAAGGCTGGCGAGTCCGTCGAGGATTGCCGTACGCCGGCTGTCGGCGGCGCGCCGTCGCAGATCGTCGGCAATCGTGTCCGCGGCTTCGGCGTTCAGTGCTTCGATCGTCTCGACTGTCGTGGTCGTGTCGACCGCGGCGATCCGCTCGAGTAGCGCCAGTGCGGAGATTCCGGCGCCCGCGATCTCGGCGGCAAGTGCGTCGAGCCCGGCACGCTGCGTCCGCCACTGCCGGTGCGTACGTGTGGCGTGTGACAGATCGATTACCAGACTGTCGAGCAGCAGCTGGCGATGCGCGGTATCGCCGATGGTCTCGATCCGCTGCAGGCGCGCGAGGAATCCATCTGCATCGCTCTCGAGCGTCTGCAGTTCGGCGATACGGGCCTCGATATCGGCGATGCGACGGGCGTCCGCATCGGTCGGCACATAATCGACCAGCGTTTCCGCCACCCGTTTCGTATCGCCGGACTGTTGCAGGGCACGCGCGATCGCGCGCTGGTCATCGCTCAGGTGTGCCTGGCCTGCATCGGCCTCGGCCGACAGCATCGCAAAGCCTTTCGCCAGGGTGGCTTCGGCATCGAACACGGTATGGCCCGCAGCGATTGCAGCGAGTGTGTCCTGCAGCTCGGCGTGCGGCGCCGCGGCTGTCTGCAAGGCGGCGCGTAGGGCCGCGGCATTTTCGCGCAGACGCCGCTGTCGCAGTCGCTGCGTGGCGGCGCGGTTGATCGCCTCGGATTCCCGGGCTGCGATGTCCTGCTCCAGGAATGTGATTTCGGCCTTGGCCTGGTTCTGGGTGCCGATGGTGTCGATCCGTCCGGACGCCGCGTCGGCGGCGATGCGTGCGTGTCGGGCGCGCGTCACCTCCAGTGCGGCGTCATCGAGCGTGCCGAGCCGGCGTGCCTGCGCGGTCCAGTGCGCCAGCGCATTTGCCATCTGGCGCAAAGCCTGTTCGCGCAGCGCGAGTGCTTCGTCGGCGGTGACGACCCGGACGACCTTGGGACCACTCATGACAATGAGTCCTGATTCGGAGCGTGTGCGCCGGTCAGCGCGTGTTCGACCGCCGCGCGCAGCAGCGCCCGTTCGCGCGCACCGTCTTGGTACCACCCCAGCGACGATACGCGGTGCAGATGTGGAATCGCCCGGCGCAGCACCGAGGGGCGCCAGATCTCGCGCGCCCGTGCCCGTTCGAGCAGCGCATGGCGGGGCGTGTCACATTCGATGCCGATGGCGTACAGACCGGTCTCGGGATCTTCGATCGCGAAGTCGAGATGGAAGGCGTCGCCTGCGTCGGCCGGAGCGGCTGCCCAGCCCATCGATTGCAGATAGTCGGCAACGGACGTGCCGACGCCGTCAGGGCCTGTCCTGGCGACCGATCGCGTGCGGACCTGTCCGCTGCGCACACGCCTCAGCAATGCGCGGCCGGTATCGAACTCTCCGGAAGACAGGGCTCGCGCGTACTCCAGATACCCCTGCAGATAGTCGCGCGGCCGCTGCGGCGCGCGCTGGGTGTCGAACATGTCGGATACCTGGCCGATCGGCATCGAGGTCACCATCACCACCTTGCTGCGGGCCCGCGTCACCGCGACGTTGAGCCTGCGTTCGCCACCGGTCTGGCCGAGGACACCGAAGTTGCGCCGGAAGCTGCCCTGTCCGTTGCGGCCGAACGTCGACGAGAACACGATGATGTCGCGTTCGTCGCCCTGTACGTTTTCCACGTTCTTGACGAACACCGACATGTCTTCGCCGCCTTCGATGCGCTCGCGCTCCTGACCGTAGGCGCTGCGGAAGTCGTCGTCATCCGCGGCGCGCAACTCGAGTCGTTCCTCGATCAGGTCCGCCTGCTTGCGGTTGAAGGTGACCACGCCCACCGATGGACGCAGTGCGTGCGGCTGCTGCCACAGCGCCGCCAGATACTCGACGACGTGGTCGGCCTCGTCGGCATTGCACTGGTCCTTGTACACGCCATCGATCTGACGCAATTCAAGCGGCTTGCGCGCGGCGATCGTCGACTGCGGATGGCGGACCGGGACATTCAGATCATCCTGGTAGAACGCGGCATTGGAGAAGTTGATCAGCTCGCGATAGGCAGACCTGTAGTGGATCTGCAGCGTGGTCACAGGCAACACGCTGCGTGCGAGTTGCAGCAGGTCCGGGCAGTCCTTGATCTCGCGCCGGTTCCAGGTGTCCTCATGGGCGTCGAGCACGGCTTCGTCGGCATCTTCATCGGGAGACTGGCCATCGAACAGCTCGGCCTCGTCGTTCTCGACGCGGCTGGAGAAGAAGGCCGTCGGCGGCATCTGCTTCTCGTCGCCGCTGACCACGGTGACCCTGCCGCGATACAGCGTGGGCAGTGCGAACTCGACCGGCATCTGCGAGGCCTCGTCATAGATCACCGTATCGAACAGGCCCGGCGCGAGTGGCAGGACGCGGCTGGCCACATCGGGATTCATCAGCCACACCGGACGCAGGTGCATCAGGCCCAGCGGGGCGCCGAGTTCGACGAACTCGCGCAGGCGACGCGAGCGCCGTCCGGTCAGGCGGGTCACGTCCTCCCATTGCTTGCGGGTGCCCAGACGCGTGACATCAATGCCCGTGCCCAGCAGCTCGCGATTGCACTGGCGCATCTGTGCGTCGGCTTCGGCGAGTGCATCAATCCGCGGTTGCAGCTCCTGCTGCTCGAACAGCAACTGCGGGTTTTCCTGTTCGAGGCGCTGTTTCCAGCCCAGCCGCGCTTCGCGATTGAGCAGCCGGCGGAACTCGGTGTCCAGTCGGCGGGCGGGCACGTTGTCGAGGCTGGACTGGCAGGCACGCAGCCGCGCCAGCAGTTTGAAGTCGTTAGCCGTCAACGAGACGGCGCGCGCCCGGAACTGCTGGTAGTGCGACAGATGCGGGACGGCTGCTTGTAGTTGCGCGAGTGCCGCGGTCTGGCTGTGGTTGCCCGCGATCGCGGATCGCAGGCCTGCCTCGCAGGCGTCGTCGATCCACGACGCCAGCGTCTGAAGGCCCGTTAGGCTGTCCTGCCTGGCGACATGGCGCAGCAGGGCGGCGTCGACATCGACGAGGACGGCCTCGAATGCCGCGAGCTCGCCGGTCAGGACGGCGGCATCCATCGGGCCGCTGCGCGGTCCTGCTTCGAGCGCACGGCTGATCGACTGGGTGTTGCGCAGCGCGTCCAGCGTGGTCGAGGCCAGTGTTGCCAGCGTCGGGCCTGCATCGGCGGCCACGGCTGCGAGCCCGAGGGTCTGGTGCATCTGCGAAAGGGCGCGCCGCAACGGCCGCCATTGCAGCTCCAGCCGCGCGGCGGCGAGCAGTGCAGGCAACTGCGCCGGGTCGGCCTGTCCGGTCTGGGCGTCGATGAAGCGCAGCAGTCTGCGGCGGCCGATCCGGTAACCGGGATGGAGATGGCGCCACCAGCCACGGGCGGTGGTCACCCGACGTGAATCGTCGGCAATGCGACGCAACTCGGTATCGCTGACGTGTCCCAATGCCGGCGACAGCGTGGGCGTACAGGCCGCGGCATCGCACTGCTGCAGGCCGGAGACCAGGTCGACCAGTTGCTGCAGCAGAAGATCTCCATCGCGTGCGCCTTCGGGCGCAGCGCCGCGGAACAGGGGCAGCCAGCGTGCCAGCCACTGGCGTTGCAGCGGCGGCAGTGCCAGCACCGTGGCGGCGTGCGCCGTCAGCCAGGCGCGGTAGGGCGCGGGGTCGTCGATCTCGAAACCGGCCGGATGCGTCTGCAGGGCGAGGTCGCGTGCGCGTTCCAGCTCGCAGAAGTCGCGCAGCACGTCTTCGAACGCCTGCAGCGTGGCCGGGTCGCTGGCGAAGACGCGCAACTGCGACAGCGGGCTGCCCTCGTAGCGTGCCGGCAACCAGAGCCTGATCAACGGAGCGCAGGCTTCTTCGAACCGGGTCAGGCTGTCGAGGTCGAGCGTCGCGAGCGGCTGCCGCAGGGTCGGTGCATCGATTACCTCGCCGGCGCCTTCGAGCGCGATGAGTTCACCGAGGATCTGCCGGTAACTAAGCCCGGTCTGTGCGTCGATGCGGTGCAGACCCTGATGCAGGCGGTCGAGTTCGCCCTCGTGCATGCCGATACGTGCGGCAATGCGCTCGCGCTGACGTTCGAGCGTCCTGGGATCGCGGTCGGATGCGAACAGCGATTCGAGCTGTGCGCGCACACTGCGGATCACCGGCTCGCGGTCACGGTTGACGTCGTCGATCATCACCAGCCGATCGCCCAGTCCTTCGGCAACCAGGCGCTTGCGCACGACTTCGAGGGCGGCGTGCTTCTGGCAGACGATCAACAGGCTGCGCTGGTGGCCGATCGCGTCGCCGACCATGTTGACGATGGTCTGGCTCTTGCCGGTACCCGGCGGTCCCTCGACCAGCAGTCCCGGTGCCTGACGCGCCTGCAGGATGGCGGCTTCCTGCGATGGATCGCTGGCGACGGTAAGGAAACGCTGCAGCTCGGTTTCCGGTGTCGGGGCCGGCGTCTGCGTATCGGTGCGCAGGCGCAACGCGGTCTCCAGACCGGTGCCGCCGGGTGGCAGCGACTTGAGAAGGCGCAGATCTTCGCCGATGGCCTGGCCCATGAAGGTCACGTGGAACAGCACGGCCGCGCAGGCGAGCTGGTCCTGGTGGGCCTCGACTTCGGTGTCCGGCGGCGGCAGGGAAGCGAGCACCCGCGTGCGTGCGGTGGCGAGCATCCCGAAGGCGTCCATCACATCGGCAGCCTTCAGCGCGGAGCGGCCCAGCAGTTCGTCGGCGACTTTGCGCCAGCGGTTGCAGGCCTCGACGCCCAGCAGGCTTTCGAGCGCGGGATTGAGCCGGACTTCCTCGCGCGCATTGTCGAAGGCGAGCGCAGCGTGTCCGCGATTGCCGACCTCCTGACGCACGTGAACCGGCCACAGCAGCACGGGTGCGATGCGTGTGCGGGTGTTGCTGCGGCCGTCGCGGGTCAGCAGGAACGGGAATCCCATGTACATGCCGTCGATGCCGGTGTCGCGCTGATAGAGCGCGCTGTGGCGCTGCAGGGCATTGAGTCTGGACAGCCGCGTGGGCTCGGTGGTCAGCGCCTCTGGGTCGATCGTCACATCCTGGGCGCCGCGCTGGAGCAAATGGTCGAGCAAGGCGGCGGCCGGACGGCGTTCGCTGTCGAGTTCACGCAGATCGATGCGTGCCGTCGTCCTGCCCAGACGCATTCGCACCAGTGGGCCGCGCAGCACGGCGCTGGCAACCTTCTTCTCGAAGAAGTCGAGAACCTGAGACACGTACTGCTGCTTCTGCGGGGCCATCCAGTGTTCCGGCGGCAGGGCCAGCAGCACCAGTGCCTGCGCCAGCGGCATGCGGCGTTCGAGCCGGAAGCGCTCGGCCCAGGCATCGATGGCGGTGATATTGCAGCGGGCGAATCCCTCGATGCGGGTATCGACATGCCGGTACAGCGAGGTGCGCGGTTGCAGCAGCAGTGCGCGTGCGGCATCCCGCTCGAACACCTGCACGACGTGCTCGCGGGCCAGTGCCGCGGCCTCGTTGAGAATGGTGTCGACGGCGCGAAACTGGTCGATGCCGGCGCTCAGCAGCACGATCAAGTCTTCTTCGGCGATCGTCGTCCGGTCGGCCAGGGCCAGGACACCCGGATGGTCGCTGTCGGGCAGCAGGCGCTGGCGATCGGCCCATTGCGCCGCGAGCCGCGCGCGCGAGGTCGCCAGCAGATAGATCCGCAAGCTGTCCTCGTCCAGATCGATCCGCTGGTGTGCCGCGCGCTGGCGGACCAGTGCGATCCGGGTCTTGAGCCGGATCAGCCAGTGTCCGGGCTCGAGCTGTTCGAGCAGGTCCGGCACCGGGCCGCTGATCAGCGCATAGCCCTCCAGCGGATGCTCGAGCAGCCAGCCCGGCGTGACGATCTCGCCCCGCTGGACCAGCGGCAGGTCGGGATTGAGCACCTTCAGCGCCAGCATCAGCCGGGCGTCGTCCTCGAGACCTGCATGCTGGGCGATCTGCCGGAGTCCGGCCAGTCGGCGCGGCGCTTCCCCGATCTGCTCGGCCCAAGTGACCACCACGCCGCGCAGCAGATGATCGAGCGCCTGGGGCCAGTGTTGCGGTTCGGCCGCTGCCAGCGCGAACGCCGCCGGGCCATGGAAACGACGTTCGCCGAGCGCGATCGTCGCGCCTTCAGCGTGGTGCTGCCCATCGACGGTGGCGGGCGGTGCATCGACCGCCTCGCCGTTCAACCAAGCTTGCACCTGCGGCCATTGCCAGCGCTGGTGGCGGTCGCGCGCCAGCAGACCGCGCAGCAGCAGCGACAGCTCCGGAGACAGATCCGGCGGCAGCGATACACCGTTCGCCAGCACGTGGATCAGAAACGCATTGGCATGGACGCCCTCGAAACAGGCGCCGCGGGTGAGCTGCTCGAGCAGCAGCATCCCCAAGCTCCACCAGTCCGATGCAGCGGCCACGCCGCCGGCAATCGCTTCCGGCGCCATGTAGCGGCTGGTCTCGAGCGGCGACACGATGTCCAGATCGAACTCGGACAATCGCGCCGAGCCGAATCCGCTGATCACCAGATCCAGCGGCTCGCGACTGCGCACCAGCAGCGTGTCCGGACGCAGGTCGCGATGGCGCAGGCCGACTTCGGCAAAGGCATGCAGCGCCAGGCCCAGTTCACGCACCACGTGCCGCACCGCCGACAGGTCGTCGACGACGATGCCCAGGTCGGCCAGCGTCCCGCCGGTCAGCGCCTCGCCGACTTCGTAGGCGCGCTCGTCCCAGCGGCCGGTTGCAAGAATCTCCGGCACATGTGCACGCGGCAGCCGGCGCAGCATTGCGTAGATCGACGGATCGGGTTCGGCGCCGCTGCGGTACAGGGTCAGCACGGCCTGGCGATCGTCGCCGTCGCGGCGGGAGAGATAGCGCGTGCGCACGCCATCGGTATGGCTGATCTCGCGCAACAGATGCCAGCCGTCGATGACGGTCTCGCCGGTTGGCGCAGGGTCGTCGCTCGCTGGCCCGTCGTCGACGGCGTCCAGGCTGTCGGGCCCTGCACCGCAGTCCAGGCACAGCAGATCGCCATCGTCGAGAGGATGGCCATTTGTGCAGGTGCGTGTCTCCGCCCGTGGTGTCTTCGTCTCGCGGGTGAACAGTTGCTGCGGCCGCCAGCCGGCGGGATGGATCGGCTCGGACGACAGGTCCCAGCCGCATTCGCGATCCTGCAGCCGGCCTTCGCAGAAGATCTCCTGCAGCGGCCGCTCGCTCTCGCAGTTGGGGCAGAAGCGGATCATCGGGCGCGTCTCCGGCCGCTGTCATGCGCACTGGTCTGCACACGATGCCCCTGCGCCTGGAGCAGGGCCTGCAACTGCTGCAGATCACCGCGGCGCGGAATGCCGGCCATCCAGACCGTGCCGTCATCATCGAACATCACATCGAGCACCTTGTGGTCATCGGGGCGCGCGGCGTCGAAGGCCGCAAAGCATGCGTGCCCGCGTGCCGTCAGCAGATGCAGGCGCTGGTTGTCGCTGCCGCGCAAGGGCAGTGACTGGGGCGCGGCCTGGTCGTAGGGGTCGCAGATCAGGGCGTCGATGAGATTCTCGGCGCGCGCGAGCAGCGGTGCCAGGCGTTCCATCGGATGGCCGCTGTAAACCAGGATGTCCCCGGCATGGCGCGCGCGCAGTGCCTGCAGCAGCGCGATCAGGGCCTCCGGCTGGTCGAAGGGTTCGCCGCCGGAAATGGTCACACCGTCGGCGGTGTCCAGCGCCGGGGTGATGCTTTCGATCAACTGCGGCAGTGACACGCGCTGCCGGCCGGGACCCCAGGTGTCGGCGGAGATGCAACCCGGGCAGCGGATGCTGCACCCTTGGAACCAGATGCCGAGCCGTCGGCCCGGCCCCAGGGTGGTGACCGGGAAATGCACGCGAGACAGGCCCAGCGTCACGCTCACAGCGTATCCAATTGCAGGCCGTCTTCGTCGATCGCGGCGAGCAGCAGGCGCGCGCCCGGACGGACGTCGCGGTCGAACAGCGCGCGTGCCAAGGGGTTGAGCAGATGGGCTTCGAGCTGGTTGCGGATGCCGCGCCCGCCGTTCGATAGATCACGCAGGCACAGCTGGCGCAAAGCTTCGCGCGCCGGATCCGACAGCGAGATGTCCAACTGCTGTTCGCGCAGATCGGCGAACGTGGCGTCGACCATCTGGTCGAAAATCTGCAAGGCGACATTCTCGCGGATGAAGTCGAACACGATGACGTTCTCGCCAATGCGGTTGAGGATCTCCGGACGGTTGAGCACCAGTTTGAAATGGCGTTCGATCTCACCCTGGACCTTGGCCTGCACGGCCTCGAAGGCCTCGCCGGGATGCACGTGGGTGACGCGCTGCCCGCTGTCGTCGACCCGATGGATGCCCAGATTGGAGGTGAACACGATCAGGGCTTCGGAGAAGTAGACCCGGTCGCCGCGACCCGAAGTCAGCACGCCGTCGTCGAGGATCTGCAGGAACTTGTCGAGAATGCGCGGATGGGCTTTTTCGATCTCGTCGAACAGCACCACGCTGAAGGGCTTTTCGCGGATCGCATTGGTGAGCTCGCCGCCGACGTCGTAGCCCACATAGCCTGGAGGCGCACCGATCAGGCGTTGATCGGCATGTTCGGCGGAGAATTCGGACATGTCGAAGCGGATGTAGGCGCCCTCGTCACCGAACAGCAGGCTGGTGACGGTCTTAGCCAGTTCGGTTTTGCCCACGCCGGTGGGGCCGGCCAGAAATGCCACGCCGCGCGGCCGGTTGCCCTTGCGGCTGGCACCGACACCGGTCATCGCACGCTTGACGATGTCCAGCATGTGGGTGACCGCGTGGGCCTGTCCCTTGACGCGTCGGCGGATGAAAGCGTCGCCCTCGCGGATGCGCTGACGGTCGATCCTCAGCCACGGATCCTCTGTGACCCCGACCTTGTAGCGACGCACGGCGTCGGTGATCCGCGGCATCGGCACGCCTTCGATGCGGGCGAGCTGGGCGATGGCGTTGAGATCCATCAGCAACAGGCCTTCAGTCTGTTCGACGAATCCACGCACGGCCTGCGTGTGCACGTCGGGACCGGCATCCTGGGCGCCGGCCAGGCCACGCAGTAGAGCCGGCGCCAGGGCGCGCCGCGCCTGCTGGTCCGGCCTGGACACCGGAATGTGGCGGATGCGGGGATTGTCGACGAGCATCCAGTCCGGCAGGTCGCCTTCCTTCTCCACGATCCACAACACGCTGTTGAAGAACGGTGCGCGCTGCGGACCAGCCGGTCGGCTCCTGACCTGATGCGAGAGCACCATGGCGTGGGTGAACAACTGATGCTCGCTGGCGGCGAGTGCATCGCTGCGCACGACCAGGCGCGAGGCGAAATCGACCAGCAGCGCAATCGGTTCACCGCCGCGTGCGAGCAGGCGCTGCAGCGTGGCGGCGAGCAGATCGAGACCGGCCACGGCGGCGCCGTCCACGGGATTGAGACCGAGTTCGCGCAGCAGTTCGTCTGCCGTGTCTGTCGCGTTGTCAGCGCGCGACAGTACCCGTAAGCCCGAGACCGGATCCCAGTACACGACTTGTGCATAACCGGCAGCGAGCAGAACATCGCGCAGCAGCAGCGGCAGTGCCTGCGGTGCGATCACGCCCGGCGCAACCTCCGCTGCCTGTAGATCGCGAACATTGCCCGACAGCACGAACTGGCTCTTCAGCGGCAGGAACCGCAACAGGTCGCGGAGCCAGCGGGGCGGTTCATGAGGCATGGTGTCGGGCATGGGCGAACGTGTTCCGGAAGACATGCGATGTGCCGGGAGCGTCCGACGATAATCGAATCGGCCGACCGGAGCAGCGTCGCGTGCGGATGTCCGCCGGGCCATGCCGTCGTCAACATCGCGGATGAGGGATAATCGGCCCATGAGCGACGAATCCAGCAAGCCCGGCACCACCCATTTCGGTTTCCGCGACGTCCCCACCGGCGAGAAGCAGAAGCTCGTCGGCGAGGTGTTCTCCTCGGTCGCGGGCAGCTACGACCTGATGAACGACCTGATGAGCCTCGGCATCCACCGGGTCTGGAAGCGCTATTTCGCCGCGACCGCGCAGGTGCGCACCGGCGACCGCGTGCTCGATCTGGCCGGCGGTACCGGCGACATCGCCGCGCTGCTCAAATCGCGCGTCGGCGAATCCGGCGAGCTGGTGCTCGGCGACATCAACGCGTCGATGCTGCGCGTCGGCCGCGACCGCATGACCGACCGCGGCAACGTGCGCGGCTTCGAGTACGTGCAGTGCAATGCCGAGACGCTGCCGTTCCCGGACGCGAGCTTCGATCTGGTGACGATCGCCTTCGGCCTGCGCAACGTCACCGACAAGGACGCCGCGCTGCGCGAAATGCTGCGCGTGCTGAAAGTCGGCGGCCAGGCGCGCGTGCTGGAATTCTCGGAAGTCAAGGCCGACTGGTTCAAGCCGATCTACGACTTCCATTCCTTCCAGGTCATGCCGCGGCTGGGCAGGCTGTTCGCGCGTGACAGCGACAGCTACCAGTACCTGTCGGAATCGATCCGCAAGCATCCGCCGCAGGATGTGCTGAAAACGATGATGGAAACGGCCGGTTTCGCGCGCTGCAAGTACCGCAATCTCAGCGGCGGCATCGTCGCGATCCACGACGGGTACAAGGCCTGAACAAGACGCAGCGCCGCGGATGCGGCGCTGCCCGCCGGTGCAGGGCGGGGCGCACGGTAGAATCGCCGGCTTGTCCCCTGTGTGGATTGTCCGATGCGCCCACTCCGTTCCGCCGCCGGCCTGCTGGCACTGGCCGTCCTTGCGCTGACCGCATGCAACCGTGATGCGACGCCTGCCACCACGCCGGCCGCGCCGCCTGCCCAGGCTGCCGCCGCCGACCGCGACGAGCATTCCTATGCCGAGCCCGACAAGGTCGTCACCGAAGACCTGGCGCTCGACATCGCGCTGGACTTCGATGCGAAGACCATCGCCGGTTCCGCGACCTACACCCTGCAGTGGAAGGACCAGGCGGCGACGCAGCTGGTGCTCGACACGCGCGACCTGACCATCCAGAAGGTCGAAGGCGAAGCCGCCGGCCAGTGGCAGCCGCTGCAGTACGCGCTGGCCGATGCCGATGCCACGCTGGGCAGCAAGCTCACCATCGAAACACCCGAGCGCAACGCCAAGGTGCGCGTGACCTACGTGACCTCGCCGGATGCGTCGGGTCTGCAGTGGCTCACGCCGGAGATGACCGAAGGCAAGCAACTGCCCTTCATGTTCAGCCAGTCGCAGCAGATCCACGCGCGTTCGTGGGTGCCGCTGCAGGACACGCCGGCGATCCGCTACACCTACACCGCCCGCGTCACCACGCGTGCTGACGTGATGGTGCTGATGAGCGCGGACAACGATCCGGCCGCCCAGCGCGATGGCGAGTACACCTTCTCGATGCCGCAGAAGATCCCGTCGTACCTGATGGCGATCGCCGCCGGCGACCTGGCGTTCAAGGAAATCTCCGGCCGCGCCGGCGTGTGGGCCGAGCCTGCGATGGTCGACCGTGCGGTCGCCGAGTTCATCGACACCGAAAAGATGATCGAGGTCACCGAGCAGCTCTATGGTCCCTACCGCTGGGAGCGTTACGACCTGCTGATCCTGCCGCCGTCGTTCCCGTACGGCGGCATGGAGAACCCGCGCCTGTCGTTCATCACCCCGACCGTCATCGTCGGCGACAAGTCGCTGGTCTCGCTGATCGCCCACGAGCTCGCCCACAGCTGGTCGGGCAACCTGGTGACCTTCTCCAGCGCCAAGCACGGCTGGCTCAACGAGGGCTTCACCAGCTACGTCGAGAACCGCATCGTCGAATGGGTGTATGGCAAGGAAGTGAGCGACATGGAGTTCGTGATCTCGCGCAATGCACTGCGCGAGAGCATCGGTGGCATGCCGGAGGCCACGCAGGCGCTCGCGGTCAAGCCGGGCACCGAACTCGACGCCGACGACGCACTGAGCGCGGTGTCCTACGACAAGGGCGCGTGGTTCCTGCAGTTCCTCGAACAGCGCTTCGGCCGCGAGAACTTCGACGCGTTCCTGCGTGGCTACTTCGACCACTTCGCGTTCCAGAGCATCACCACCGAGCAGTTCCTCGCCTACGCGAAGGAAAACCTGTTCGACAAGTTCCCCGACACCGTGACCGACGCCGAGATCCAGGAGTGGGTCTACGCGCCGGGCATTCCGGGCTACGCGCCGCAGGTGATGTCGCGCAACTTCGGCATCGTCGATTCCGCGCGTCTGGCGTGGCTGGGCAGCGCGCAGTTGCCGCCGCGCCAGATCACCGACGCGTGGTCGACCCAGGAATGGCTGCACTTCCTCGAGAGCCTGCCGCCGACACTGACCGTCGAACAGCTGAACCAGCTCGATGCGGCCTACACATTCACCGGCACCGAAAACGGCGAGATCGCGATGCGCTGGTATCCGCTGGCGGTGCGCAGCGGCTACACGCAGGCGAACGAGGCACTGGCCGAGTTCACCGCGCGCGTCGGCCGTCGCAAGCTGATCATGCCGATCTACACCGCACTGGTGCAGACCGAGCCGGGCCTCGCGCTCGCGAAGCAGATCTTCGAAACCGCACGTCCGGGCTACCACCCGATCACCACCGGTTCGGTGGAGAAGCTGATCAACGAGGCCAAGCCGGCACCCGCACCGGCACCGGCTGAAGCGCCTGCGGCCGATCCGGCCGCGCCGGCCTCCGCCAACTGAGACGATGCAGGCACTAAGCCATCCGTTCGCGGCCGCCCTCGTGGCGGCCGCGTGCGTTGCGGCCATCGGCATCGCCGCATTCGCGTGGGTGCTGTTCCGCCACCCTCGGCAACTGATCCGCGCCGAATACGGGCGCCAGCGTCGACGGCTGCGACTGGCCGTGCATCGCGCGCGCATCGACGGCCGGCGCTGGTGCTGGACCGAGCGCCCGGGTGCCGACGCTGCCGCGCCCACGCTGGTGATGCTGCACGGCTACACCGGCAGCAAGGAGAACTGGTACCGGCTGGTGTCCGAACTCGACGCACGCTTCCGCCTGGTGATGCCGGATCTGCCGGGCTGGGGCGACAGCGAACGCATCGCAGATGCCGACCACGGCTTCGTCGCAGAGGCCGCACACGTCGCGGCGTTCGTGCGGCATCTCGATGCAGGCCCGGTCGTGCTGCTGGGGCATTCGATGGGCGGCGGCATCGCTGCGCTGGTCGCGGCGAAATATCCCGATCTCGTCGCGCGCGTCGGTCTGCTCGACGCCGCTGGCGTGCACTTCGAGGACAACGCCTTCGGTCTCGCCGTGCTCGACGGTCGCAATCCATTCGGCATCGAGGACACCGCGTCGATGGAGCAGTACATGTCCGTGCTGTTCCATCAGCGCAGTGCGCGACCGCCGCTGCCGTGGCCGGGCGCGATCGCCTTCGTGCGTCATCGCCGCAATGAGGCCGCGTTCGAACAATCGGTGCTCGACCGTATCGGCCGCAGTGACGAACGGTTTGCGCCGGGCGATGCTGCAGGCGACATCCATCAGCCTGCCTTGCTCATCTGGGGCGCGCACGATGCGGTGATCGATCCCAGTGCGATGGCCCTGTACGCTGCGCGCATGCCGCAGGCGCGTCAGGTCCTGCTCGACCGCAGCGGCCACATGACCCTGATGGAGCAACCGCGCGAGGTCGCCGACGCGGTGCACTGGCTGATCGAACGAGGAACGCCCGCATGACATCCCGACACCTGCTCGCCACCGCAATGCTCGCCGCGCTGCTGCCGCTGACCGCCTGCCAGGACCGCGAAGCCCGGGCCGCCGCACAGGCACAGGCCCAGGCCGCCGTCGCAGAAGAGCAGGCCGAAGCCGGCGAGCGCGATTTCGAAGCTGCTGTCGCGATCGAGAACTGGGCGCTGGCGAAGGCGCAGGCCGACGTGCTGCTCGCGCGCCATCCCGACACCGCTGCCGCGGAGCGCGTACGCGCGAAGTTCGACGACGTCGCGGCCAAGGGCGAAGCGGCGCGCGAAACCGCGCGCACGCAGGCGCTGTGGATCTACAACACCGCGAACGTCGAAGGCGGCGAACAGTTGTCGGCGGCGATCTACGCCCGCGACAACATCGACGTGGACGGCACCGGCGCGAAGCAGGTGCGCCTGATCTTCCGCGATCATCCGTCCTGGGGCCGCAGCAGTTACCTCGTGCTGCAGACCGGCGATTTCGACTGCTATCCCAGCTGTCGCGTCAGCGTCCGCGTCGACGACGGCGAACCGCGTCGCATGGCGGCCAACCGCCCGCAGACCGACGAAGCCATCGCCATGTTCATCGACGACGAGCGCGCGCTGTGGCGTCTGCTCGACGGTGCGAAGACGGTGTCGATCGAGTTCCCGGTGAAAGCCGGTGGTACGCGGACGGCAGTGTTCGAGGTGGCGGGGTTGGATCGGGGGAAGTTGCCGAAGTGGGGGTGAGCGGGGCTCTGACCGCGCAGTGGCGCACTTCTGTTTCTGTGGCCGTCTTCCACGTTCGCTGAATTTCCCAGCCGTCGTTCCAGCGAAGGCTGGAAGCGCTATTGAACAGCACGTGGTGCTGGTCACCCATGTTGGTTTTCGTCGTGCTCCACGCTCCTCGCGTGGTACGCCTCCCCGCGTAAATGGATTCCAGCTTGACCAGCCATTCGGCTGTTGAAAGCCGCTGGAATGACGGGCTGTGTGACTTGGCGCCCTGAGCGTCGTAGCTACTTCAAGTTCGCCGCCATCCTTGAATCCGTCATCCCGGCGAAGGCCGGGATCCAGCGACCTGGTTCTTCGCGCACTACCGCATGAGCGGATTCGATGCGCCCTTCGACATAAAGCAGAGGCACTGGATCCCGGCTTTCGCCGGGATGACGGGCAGAGGCGGCGCGATGATGAGCAGTCGAGCTGACAGCTCAGGCGCGCGACGAACCACATGCCCAATGGCACACGCCGCGGGCCCTGACGCCACCTAGCCTCAGCCCAAGCCATCCCGGAAGACCCGCATGCATACGTCACCGTTGCCCGCAACGCACAGCGCCACCCGCATCGGCCTGACCCGCATCGCCATCCTCTCCATCGTGCCAGCCTGGCTGCTGATGCTCGTCGGCAGCAGCGCCCTCAAACCCGGGTACTCGCATGTCTCGCAGTACATCAGCGAACTCAACGCTAGCGGGACGCCGTACGACTGGCAGATCGGGCTGCTCGGCTTCGTGCCATTCGGGCTGTTGCTGGCCATCGTCCTGACACTCGCGGCGCCGCTGCTGCCGATCCGCGGCGTCGCGCGCGTGGGCTATTGGATGCTGTTGCTCGAATCCGTCGCCTACATCGGCTCGGCGTTCGCACCCTGCGATGCCGGCTGTCCTGCAGAAGGCTCACTGAGCCAGCAGCTGCACAACCTGCTCGGCCTGCTGACCTATCTCGGGACGTGCGCGGCGGTCGCGCTGCTGGCCTGCGGCGCAGGGCTGCGATCGCGCACGCGCGCTGCGCTGCTGGTGGTGGCGATGCTGTGGCTGCTGCTGTTCTTTGCGATGGTGCTGCCGCCGCTCGAGCCGGTGCGCGGACTGCTGCAGCGCACAGGTGAGGCGATACTTTACGGCGCGCTGCTGACGCTCGCGTGGCGCGGACTCCCGCGCCGCTGACTCAGCGGCAGTTGCCCTGCGCCACGGCCAGTCGCTGGTTCGCTGCATTGCGCTCGCGTGTTGCCACGCGCTGCTGCGCATCGCGTTGTGCGCGCAGGCCGCTCTGATCCGTGGGGTCGCGCGCATCGCCGCCACGTGCGGCGCGTTGGGTTTCGATCGCCGCGGCGCGCCGTTGTGCGCTCTCCACGCGGGCATTGCTGGTTGGCTGGATCGTGCGCGATGCCGCCTGCACGCAGCGCTCTTGCGCCGCATCGCGCGCGGCGTTCGCACCGACATGCGTGGGCAGGCGCGGCGACGGTTCCGCCTGTCGCAACGCCGGCGCCGCACGCGGCGGCGGATCGGCCGGATTGCGCAGCTGCTGCGCGAAAGCGGGCGCAGCCGCGGTGGCGATCAGCAACGTCAGCAGGAGTGGAGTGCGCATGGGATGGTCCGGGTGCACGCAGGGCGTCGCGTTCGAATGTCCTAGATGCCGTCGCATTGCAGCCAGGTCAATGCAGCGCGGTCCACGGGTTCAGGTGTGGGCCGGCTGCCACGCCATCAAAGCGCGCGCTGACCACCGTCCTGCGTGTCGTGCGGATCGATGCTCGCCAGTGGCGCCGGCGGTTGCGCCGGGACTTCGGCCGGCATCGCAACCGGCTCGCGGGTCTCGCCATCGAGCATGCGCGCGCGGCGCCAGCCGCCCCAGCGGTAGTAGCCGATCGACAACAGCATCGCGAGCAGCGCGCTGGCCGGGAAACTCCACCAGATCGCATCCACGCCGATCACCGGTTGCAGCAGCGTCGCGAACGGCACGCGCACGCCCCACAGCGTGACCGCGAGAATCACCAGCGGCGGCATGACGGCGCCGGTCGAGCGCACGACGCCGAACAGCACGAAGGTCACGCCGAAGAACAGGAACGACCAGATCGCGATGCGGTTGAGATGACGCGCGGTCTCCAGCGCGACACTCGTATCGCCGAGGAACAGCGAAAGCGCAGCACGGTCGAGCAACAGCAATGCGGCGATCAGCGCACCGGTCATCAAGACGTTGAAGCCCACGCCGGTGGCGGCGATGCGCGAGACGCGGTCCCAGTGACCGGCGCCGACGTTCTGCGCCGCCATGGTCGAAACGGCCGCGCCGATCGCCATCGCCGGCATCTGCACATAGGTCCACAGCTGCAGCGCCGCGCCGTAACCCGCGGTGGTGTCGACGCCGTGGGCGTTGACCATCGAGATCATCGCGATCATCGCCGCCGACAGCATCACCATCTGCAGGCCCATCGGCAGGCCCTTGGCCAGCAGCGCGCGCACGATGGTCCAGTCGGGCCGGTACAGATACCGCTCGGTGCGATGGATCCACAACCGGTGCTTGCGATGTCGCAGCCAGGCGAGCAGGGCGGTCAGGCCCAGCGCATTCGCGACCAGGCTGGCCAGCGCCGCGCCGGCCATGCCCATTTCCGGCAGCGGGCCGATACCGAGCATCAGCATCGGCACCAGCACGATGTCGAGCGCGACCACCAGCAGCAGGAACAGGAATGGCGTGCGCGCATCGCCGGCGCCGCGCAGGATCGCCGACAGGAACGCGAACGCGTACAGGAACGGCACCGCGAGGAAGATCAGCTTCAGATAGGCGTCCGCGTGCGGCAGCGCGTCGGCCGGCGTGCCCATCCACACCAGCACGTGGCGCGACAACGGCAGGCCGGCCAGGGCGACCAGCACGGACGCGGTGAGAAAGAACGTCGCACTGGTGCCGATGACGCGCTTGGCGCCGGGCAGGTCGTCACGGCCGATCGCCTGCGCCACCAGGATCGTCGCGGCCATCCCCACGCCGAACACCGCGCCCAGCAGCAGGAACAGGATGTTGTTGGCATTGGCGATCGCCGCCAGCGCGCCCTCGCCGAGGAAGCGCCCGATCCAGACCGCGTTGACCGAGCCATTGAGCGATTGCATGACGTTGCCGCCAAGGATCGGCAGCGCGAACGCGAACAGTGTCGGCGCAATGGCGCCGCGGGTCAGATCGCGTGGACGGGCAGGGGTGTCGGCGTGTCGGCGTCTTGGCATGGGCGCATTCAAACGGGACGGGGATGCGGGTGCGGTGAGGACTGGCTCACACCCGCGCGTACGCATGATCCACGCCTTCCCCCGCACGCGGAGCATTGCATCTTCACGGGTGGAAGGCCGGGATGGGGCACTTCGTCTGTTCGAGCGATAGCCGCCTGTCGACCATCTCGAACGCGGCGGAGGGCTTTCACCCGAGCGCCACCTCGCACCCGCCCCGCTCCAGGCTGTGACGCCTGCACGCTGGGGCGTCCCCCATCTGTCGCCGCGGGTCACAGGCCGGGAGACTGGCGCGCATATCCCGGGGGGGGGATTCCCAGACAACGCAGGAACCAGCCGTGAGCCTCAATCCCGTCTCGTCATCCGATTCCACCCAGCGCGGCCTGCCCCCGCCGTCCGACACCACGCAGGCCTATACCGCGCAGCGCGGAGACACCCTGTCGGAGATCGCCAGGGCCCATGGCATCAGCCTCGAAGGCCTGCTGGCGGCGAACCCGCAGGTGCGCAATCCCGACGTGATCTATCCCGACCAGACCCTCACATTGCCTGCCGGCGCAAGGCCGCTCGATGGCGACGCGGCCGTGGCCGATGGCCCGGCGTCGGTACAGCACAGCGCATCGGCATCGTCCACGCCGACGCTGGAACGCAACGACCGAGGCCCGGCCGTCAGCGACCTGCAGACCCGTCTGGCGGCCGCCGGCTTCAGCCCGGGCACGGCCGACGGCATCTTCGGCGCCCGCACCGAGAGTGCGGTGCGCAGCTATCAGTCGAGCCGTGGTATCGAGGTCGACGGCGTCGTCGGCCCGAACACCTGGGCGCAGCTCAACGGCGCCCCCGCCGTCGAGAAGCCACCGGCAACCGAACCGGTCGCACCGGGTGATGTGGCCCAGGTCAGCGACGGCCCGAGCAACGCCCGCATCGCCAGCCTGCACCCCGAGCTGCGCGGCCAGGCGGCCGAGTTCGTCAACCGCGTCGAGCAGGAACTGGGCATCACCCTGCGCGTGACCCAGGGCTTCCGCACCTACGCCGAGCAGGACGCCCTGTACGCCCAGGGCCGCACCACGCCGGGCGACATCGTCACCAATGCCCGTGGCGGTTACAGCAACCACAACTTCGCCACCGCCTTCGACGTCGTCGAAGTGCGTCCGAACGGCAGCATCAACTGGAGCCCGGACTGGGATGCCATCGGCCAGATCGGCACCGACATGGGGCTGGAGTGGGGCGGCAACTGGACCACCTTCGTCGATCGCCCGCACTTCCAGCTCGACGCCGGTCTGAGCACCGCGGACATGCGCAGCCGGATCGCGAACGGCAACGTGGACGCGGACGGGTTCGTCAATCTGCGTTGATGTGTGATATCGGCTTCAGCAACGAAAAGGGCGCCTTACGGCGCCCTTTTCGTCGATATCGCAATGCGGATCGGGATCAGCTGGTCTTGCTTTCCAGCGCATACCCGAACTGCTGCCGGAACTGCAGCGAGAACTCGGCGTAATCGAAACGCTGGTTCTGGGTGCCGGGGTGTTCGACCTTGAGCGCGCCCATCAGATTGCCGATGCGGCCGATGGTCAGCCAGTCGCAGCCCTTTTCGATGCCGAACAGCAGTCCCGCCCGGAAGGCGTCGCCGCAGCCGGTGGGATCGGTCACGCGGCGCTCGTGGGCGGGCGGGATGTCGTGGGTCTGGCCTTCGGCGTGGATGACGACGCCCTTCGGGCCACGGGTGCAAATGTAGGCGCGCACCTTGGCGGCGATGGTCTTGTCGTCCCAGCCGGTGCGTTCCTGCAGCAGGTTGGACTCGTAGTCGTTGACGACGACGTAGTCGGCCAGCTCGATGAAGTTGCGCAGCTCTTCACCGTTGAACAGCGGCATGGCCTGGCCGGGGTCGAAGATGAAGGGAATCTTGCCGTCGTGGAATTCCTGCGCGTTCTGCAGCATGCCTTCGCGGCCGTCCGGACCCACGAGGCCGATGGTCACGCCGGGGACGTCCTTCACGTGGTTCTCGTGGCTGCGCATCATCGCGCCCGGGTGGAAGGCGGTGATCTGGTTGTTGTCGAGGTCCGTGGTGATGAAGGCCTGCGGCGTGAACAGGTCGGGGATCTCGCGGACCTGCGACAGGTTGATGCCGTGCTCTTCGAACCACTCGCGGTAGGGGCCGAAGTCCTGGCCCACGGTGCCCATCGGGATCGGGTCGCCGCCGAGGAGTTTCAGGTTGTAGGCGATGTTGCCGGCGCAGCCGCCGAATTCGCGACGCATCCGCGGCACCAGGAACGAGACGTTCAGGATGTGCACCTTGTCCGGCAGGATGTGGTTCTTGAACTGGTCGGGGAACACCATGATGGTGTCGTAGGCCAGGGAGCCGCAGATCAGTGCAGACATCGGGCGGAAGCTCGCGCGTAAAGGCCGCACAGGGTACCGGCGCAGGGGGCGCGAGGCCAGCGCAGAGGCCGCTGCGGGGCGGCGCAGGGGCCCGGAACCGCGACCTGCCGGGCGCGCAACTGGGGGCGTCCCGGGGCCGCGGGGAGGCCGCTTTTTTGCTAGGCTAATCCGCTTCGTTTCGCCTCCCTGCCGGACGCCCTCTCCCGATGTTCAAGAAGTTCCGTGGTCTCTTCTCCAATGACCTGTCCATCGACCTGGGCACCGCCAACACCCTCATCTTCGTCCGCGGCCAGGGCATCGTGCTCAACGAGCCGTCGGTCGTCGCCGTGCGCCAGGACCGGAGCGCCGGCCAGAAGGTCGTCGCCGCTGTCGGCACCGAGGCCAAGCAGATGCTCGGCCGCACGCCCGGCAACATCACCACGCATCGTCCGATGAAAGACGGCGTCATCGCCGATTTCACCTACACCGAGGAGATGCTGAAGTACTTCATCAAGAAGGTGCACAAGTCGCGTTTCCTGCGCCCAAGCCCGCGCGTGCTGATCTGCGTGCCGGCCGGTTCCACCCAGGTGGAGAAGCGCGCCATCAAGGATTCGGCGCTCGAAGCCGGTGCGCGTGACGTGTCACTGATCGAAGAGCCGATGGCGGCTGCGATCGGCGCCGGCCTGCCGGTCACCGAGGCACGCGGTTCGATGGTCGTCGACATCGGCGGCGGCACCACGGAAGTCGCGGTGATCGCGCTAAACGGCATCGTCTACTCGCAGTCGGCCCGCATCGGCGGCGACCGCTTCGACGAGTCGATCATCAATTACGTGCGCCGCAACCACGGCATGCTGATCGGCGAATCCACCGCCGAGCGCATCAAGCTCACGATCGGCTGTGCGTATCCGCAGGAAGAGGTGATGGAGATGGAAGTCTCCGGTCGTCACCTCGCCGAGGGCGTGCCGAAGATCGTCACGATCAGCTCCAATGAAGTGCTCGATGCGCTGCGTGAACCGCTGTCGGGCATCGTCGAAGCGGTGAAGCAGGCGCTCGAGCAGACGCCGCCGGAACTGTGCGCCGACGTCGCCGAGCGCGGCATCGTGCTGACCGGCGGTGGCGCGCTGCTGCGCGACCTCGACCGTCTGATCAGCGAGGCCACCGGCCTGCACGTGCAGGTCGCCGAAGATCCGCTGACCTGCGTCGCCCGCGGTGGTGGTCGTGCGCTCGAGCTGCTGGACCTGCACGGCAACGAGTTCTTCGCGGACTGATGGCGTCGGGATCGGCGATCGGAGCGAAGTTCTGGTCGCCATCCAGTCGTCGATGTCCCGCGGTTCCACCGCCCGGACACATGTTCCGGCTGTGCGCTGGCCGTCGTTACGCTGGCCCGCGACACACGGAAGTCCGGACCGGCTGGGACTGTTCCCACGAGCACGATGGGCCCCAGCCTGCGCTGGGGCGACGACAATGTGGCCTTCGACTTGAGCCCACGTCCGAGATGACACGGAACGACCGCCCCTGATGTCCTCCTACGCCAGCTCTCCCGCGCCCCGGCCCGGCGATGTCGCCGGCACGCTGCGTCTGCTCGCCTATCTCGCGCTGTCGTGCGCGCTGGTGGTCAGTGATCACCAGGGCGGCTGGCTGTCGCAGTTCCGCCAGCAGGCCAGCGTGGCAATGCAGCCGCTGTGGTGGCTGGCGGGCCTGCCGTCGCGACTCGGCGACAGCATGCGCAACGATGCCGCCACGCGGACCCAGCTGTCGGCCGACAACCGCCGCCTGCGCAACGAACTGCTGGTGCTCAACGCCGGCCAGGCGCGACTGCGCGTGGAAGCGGTCGAGAACGCGCGGCTTCGCGCGCTGCTGGGCGCGGTGGAGCAGGGCAGCCTCGACGTGCAACTGGCGCCGATCCTCGATGTGGACCAGGACCCTACACGCCAGCGGCTGCTGCTCAACGCCGGCAGCCGCAACGGCGTGCGCGTGGGCCAGAGCGTCATCGATGCCGGCGGCCTGCTGGGCCAGGTCATCACGGTCACGCCGTTGACCTCCACCGTGCTGCTGGTGACGGATCTCGAACATGCGGTGCCGGTGATCATTGCCCGCAACGGCGTGCGCCTGGTCGTCTACGGCAGCGGCCGCGCCGATCATCTGGCGCTGCGCAACGTGCCGCTGTCGGCGGATGTCGAAGTCGGCGACGTGCTGGTGACCTCGGGCCTGGGCGGGCGGTTCCCGCCGGGGTTCCCGGTCGGCACGATTACCGGACTGCAGCCCGATGACAGCCGCGCGTTCCTGGTCGGCGATCTGACCCCGGCCGCCCAGCTCGATCGCGGTCGCGACGTGCTGCTGCTGCGCGATGTCGTGGTGCCGGTGACGACCGCCGATCTCGAAGCCGCTGCCGCGGAACGCGAAGCCGCTGTCCGCGCGCAGGCCGAGGCCGCAGCTGCGGCGGTGTCCGGCGCCGGCGACACGCCGGCCGTCGACGTGCCACCGGCGACGCCCACCCCGCCCGCACAGGCGCCGCAACAATGAGCCGGCGTCGCAATCCCTGGGTGCTGCCGGTCAGCCTGTTCGTCGCGCTGCTGCTCGGCCTGTTGCCGCTGCCGCCTGGCCTGCAGCCGTTTCGGCCGTTCTGGCTGGCGCTGGTTGTCGCCTACTGGGTGATCGAAGATCCCGACCGCGCGGGTCTGGGCTTCGCGTTCTCGATGGGTCTGATCGCCGATCTCGCGTTCGGCGGCCTGCTCGGCGAACAGGCGCTGCGGCTGGTGATGATGGCCTTCATCCTGCAGCGGTTCCGATCGCAGCTGCGCTTCTTCCCCGTGGCGCAACAGGCGCTGGCCATCGGTGGGCTGCTGTTCAACGACCGCATCATCAGCGCGGCGATCCACGTCGCACTCGGCGTGCCGCAGTTGCCGTGGGCCTACTGGCTGGCGCCGCTGATCGGCATGCTGCTGTGGGCGCCGCTGTATCTCGTCATGGACGCACTGCGCTTCGGGCGCAAGTCCTAGGCGTGGGCTGACGCATGGCCAGACGCGGTCGCCGTCCCGACATCCGCAACAACGCCACCGAAGCCGCGGCGTTCCGCACGCGCGCGCTGATCGGATTCGGCGCGGTGGTGATCGCGCTCGGCGTGCTGGCCGGCTGGTATTTCAAGCTGCAGGTCATCGACCACGACATCTACGCCAAGCGCTCGGAAGCCAACCGCATCAAGCCGCGGCCGGTGGTGCCGGGGCGCGGGCTGATCCTCGACCGCAAGGGCCGCATCCTCGCCGAGAACGAGCAGGCCTACCGCCTCGAAGTCACGCCCGAGGAAGCCGGCGACACGCGCCGGCTGGTCAGCGAGCTGTCGCGGATCATCGCGCTGTCGCCTGACGACATCGCCCGCTTCGACCGCGAGCGCAAGGCCCAGCGCAGTTTCCACGCGGTCACCCTGAAGCTGCGTATCAGCGAGGACGAAATGGCGCGCTTCGCGCTCGACCGCTGGCGCTTCCCGGGCGTGGAGGTGGTGCCGTATCTCAATCGCCATTACCCCTATGGTGATCTGTTCGCGCACGTGGTCGGCTATGTGGGGCGTACCGATGAAAGCGACGTCGCGCGCTACGGTCAGGCCCATCTGCTGTACCCGCAGACCGGGCGCACGGGCCTGGAGCGCTACTACGACGAAGCGCTGCGCGGCAAGATCGGCTACGAACAGGTCGAGACGAATGTGGAAGGGCGCGCGTTGCGCCGGCTCGGGCTGCTGCCCGCGACCGCCGGCGCGGATCTGCGCCTGAGCGTCGACGCCGATCTGCAACAGGCGATGGTGCTGGCTTTCGGCGGCCTGCACGGCTCGGCGGTGGCAGTGGAGCCGGCCACCGGCAACATCCTCGGCATGGTCAGCCTGCCGAGCTTCGACCCCAACCTGTTCGTCAACGGCATCTCCCATACCGACTACCGCAGCCTGATGGACGATCCGGCGCGTCCGCTGTTCAACCGCAACGTGCTCGGTGGTGGCCCGCCGGGGTCGACGATCAAGCCGATGGTCGCGTTGGCGGGCGTCGACAGTGGCTTGCGCACGCCGGAATCGCGCGTGTTCTCGACCGGTGAGTTCTTCATTCCCGGACAGCGCCGCGGCTATCGCGATGCCGCGCGCGGCGCCGGCTGGACCGACCTGCGCGATTCGATCGCGCGCTCGGTGAACTACTACTACTACCAGCTCGCCTATGAGATGGGCATCGAGCGCTTCGACCAGTACATGACGCGCTACGGCTTCGGCCAGCCGACCGGCATCGACCTGCTCGGCGAGAACGCCGGCATCGTGCCGTCGCCGCGCTTCAAGGCCACGCGCTCGCGCGAGCCCTGGTATGCGGGTGAGACGGTGATCGCCGGCATCGGCCAGGGCTACTGGATCGCGACCGCGCTGCAGCTGGCACGCGGTACCGCGGCGATCGCCAACGGCGGCCAGCTCAATCCGCTGCACCTGGCCAATGAGCGGCGCGACGGCTTCGATGCGCAGTGGCACGTCGTGCCACGCCCGGTCGCGACGTCGATCACCGACAATCCCGCGCACCTGCGGGCGGTACAGGAAGGGATGGTGCAGACGGTCCACGGGAACGGAAGTGGCAGGCGCATGGCGATCGGCGCGGAGTACCGCATGGCCGGCAAGACCGGCACCGCGCAGCGGGTGAGCCGCCGCGGCAGCGCGAGCATGGATCCGCGCAGCCTGCCGTATCACCTGCGGCATCAGGCGCTGTTCGTCGGTTACGCGCCGGCCGAGAATCCGACGATCGCCGTCGCCATCACCGTCGAGCACGGCGGCTACGGTGGCAGCACGGCCGCGCCGATCGCGCGCCGCATCTTCGATGCCTGGCTGCTCGGCAAGATGCCCGAAATGGAGATCGACGCCGCCACCGGCGCGCCCGCCGCAGTGGCGGCGCTCGTGCCCCAGGCGAACCTTACGCCCGAGCCGTCCTTCGACACCGTCGTCGCCGGTGTACGCACCGCGCCGCGCGATGCCAACGGCAAGTTCCCGGGCGTGGCCCCGGCCGCGTCGCCTGCGACCGACGCGCCTTCGACCGATGCCGCGCCGCCGGCCGAGGCGACGCCATGAACGTGATCCTGCGCTGGTTGCTGGAGATGCTGCAGCGCTTCACCCGCACGCTCGACTGGCCCCTGCTCGCCGCGCTGGTCGCGCTGATGTGCATCGGCCTCGCGGTGCTGCACAGCGCCACCAACCAGAACGTCGCGATGGTCGCCTCGCAGGGCAGCCGCTTCGTCATTGGTCTCGGTGCGATGTGGCTGCTGTCGCGGATTCCCGCGATACAACTGCGTCGCTTCACCCCGGCCGCCTACGTCGCGTCCTTGCTGCCACTGATCGCCGTGCTGTTCATGGGCACCGGCCGCAGCGGCCAGCACTGGCTCAACCTCGGCGCGTTCTACGTGCAACCCGCCGAACTGATGAAGCTCTCGCTGCCGATGATGGCGGCCTGGTGGCTGGGCCAGCAGCCCACGCCGCCGCGGCTGGGGACGATCGCGATGACCGCGGTGATCATCGGACTGCCGACCGGCCTGATCCTGCTGCAGCCCGACCTGGGCACGGCCGTGCTGGTGGCGTCGGGTGGCGTGTTCGCGCTGTATCTGGCCGGGCTGTCGTGGTGGTGGTTCATCGGCGGCGCAGCGGCTGCGGCGGTCGGGGTGCCGGCGGCATGGTTCTGGTACTTCCAGCAGTACCAGAAGGACCGCATCCTGACCTTCCTCGATCCCGAATCCGATCCGCTGGGCACCGGCTGGAACATCATCCAGTCGAAGATCGCGATCGGCTCGGGCGGCTTCTCCGGGCAGGGCTGGGGCGACGGTTCGCAGTCGCACCTCAACTACGTGCCCGAGCACACCACCGACTTCATCTTCGCGGTGCTGAGCGAGGAATTCGGCTGGCTCGGCGTGGTCGTGGTGCTGGCCCTGTACCTGTTCATTGTCGGCCGCTGCCTGTGGATCGCCAGCGAGGCGCGCGACGGGTTCTCGCGGTTGCTGGTCGGCAGCCTCGGCCTGGCGCTGTTCGTCTACGTCATCGTCAACGGCGGCATGATTTCCGGCCTGCTGCCGGTGGTCGGCGTGCCGATGCCGCTGCTGAGTTTTGGCGGTACCGCGGCGGTGTCGCTGCTGGCCGGCTTCGGTGTGGTGATGGCCGTGCAGGCCAGCGGAACGCGGCGTCGCTAGCCTTACCGGCCCTGACTGCGCCCGCGCAACGCTGCGTGCCGCGCGCACGTGCGTGCTAACCTCGCCGCCGATGAGCCGACGCCCTTTTTTCCGACTCGCCGTGGCCGCGCTGCCGTTCGCATTGGCAGCGTGTGCGACCCCCGTCAACCCGTCCGATGGCCATGCCGAGGACTACGGTGCGGTGACGCCGCTGCCCGAGCCTGCGCGCGCTGAAGGCGTCCTGCTGGCGCCGGTGCCGCAGCCACCCGAACGCCCGGTCGCGCCGACCCCGGTCACCGATCCGGCGATCCCGCGCGCGCAGCGTGTCGAAAACTTCGTTGACTACACCGTGCAGACCTACGGCGCCGATCCGGCGCACGTGCGCAGCGTGCTGGCGAGGGCGCAGGTGCAGCAGGCGATCCTCACCGCGATCAGCCGCCCGGCCGAAGCCGTGCGCCCGTGGCGCGACTACCGCCCGATCTTCATCAACGACGCGCGCATCAATGGCGGCGTGGCGTTCTACCGCGAGAACCGCGCAGCGCTCGATCGCGTGGCCGCCGAGACCGGCGTGCCGGCCGAATACATCGTCGCGATCATCGGCGTGGAAACCAGTTACGGCCGCATCACCGGTAACTGGAAGGTGATCGACGCGCTGTACACGCTGTCGTTCGACTACGCGCCGCGCGCGCCGTTCTTCGCCGGCGAGCTCGCGCAGTTGTTCGCGCTGGAGAAGGCCGAGCCGCAGCTCGACGTGCTCGAACTCAAGGGCAGTTACGCCGGCGCGATGGGCATGGGCCAGTTCATGCCGTCGAGCTATCGCCTGTGGGCGAAGGACGGCGACGGCGACGGCCGCCGCGACCTGCTGACCCACAAGCCCGACGTGTTCGCGTCGATCGCCAATTACTTCGTCGTGCACGGCTGGCAGCGTGGTGGCCCGGTCGTGGCTCGCGCCCAGCGCGATGCCTCGGCGGCCGACTTCAAGCCCGAGAACTGGGATCCGGTGTATCCGCTCTCTGATCTGGCGAAGCGCGGCTACACGCCGGCGCCCGGCCAGCCGACCGGCGAAGGCGCGACGCTGCTGTCGCTCGATGGCGAGGCCGGCATGGAGTACTGGCTGGCGTACCGCAATTTCTACGTGATCACCCGCTACAACCGCTCGCCGATGTATTCGCTGTCGGTGCACCAGCTCGCGCAGGCGATCCGGGCCGGGGTCGGTCCGTGATCCGATGGCTGCTGCCGTTGGCGGCGGTGGCCCTGTTGGCGGGCTGCGCGGGCAACGCAAAGCGCGGCGAGGCACCGGCGGCTGGCAGCAGCGGGTCGGCACCGGCGCATGGCGGCAGTGCGCATCGACCGGCTTCGGGGCAGCGTGGCGTCTCGCCGTACGCGCCCGCGCAGGAAGATCCGAACACCCGCGGACATTACACGGCCGGCGGCCTGTATCGCCCCGGCGTGCCCGACAGCCTTCCCGATTACCTGCCCAACGTCGACGCGATTCCGGAACCGGAAGTCGTGGACCTGCCGCGTTCGCCGGTCGGCAACCGCAGCCCCTACCAGGTGCTGGGCAAGAGCTACCGCGTGCTCGACGACCACAGCGAGTTCACCGAGACCGGCACCGCGTCCTACTACGGCGCCAAGTTCCACGGCCGCCTGACTTCGAACCGTGAGGTCTACGACATGTACGCGTTCACCGCCGCGCACAAGTCGCTGCCGCTGCCGAGCTTCGCGCGGGTGACCAATCTCGATACCGGCAAGTCGGTGGTCGTGCGGGTCAATGATCGCGGCCCGTTCCACGAAGGCCGCGTTGTCGATCTGAGCTACGCCGCCGCGGTGAAGATCGGTATCCATCCCGCCGGCACCGGCCGTGTCGAAGTGCGCGCGCTGAGTCCGGGCGAGAACGCCCGCAACAGTTACGACGTCGCCAGTGCGCCGCCGGCCGCTGCGCCTTCACCGGCACCGCGCGCGACGCCGGTGCCGGTGCCGGCGACCGCAACCGCATCGGTGACACCCCCAGCGACGGCCTCGGCCGCCAGCAGTGCGATGGACGCCATCGTCGAAGCCCTTCCGGTCGCCAGTGCCCAGGCCGACGAGCGCCCCGCGCCCGCGCCGCAGGGCGACGCGTCGAACGGCCGCTTCAACATGTACCAGAACGGCAGGGTCGTGACCGCCGATGATTTCGACGCCTGGCTCGCCTCGCGCGGGATCAAGCTCGAGAATGGCCGTCAGGTGCCGCTGCACCCCCAGCCCGCAGCCACGCCGGCTGTTGTGCCCGTTGCAGCACCGACGGCAGTGGCTGCCGTCGCGGCGCCGACACCTGCACCGGTCCGCACGGCGGCGCAGGCCCTGGGCGGTGTGACCCTGCAGGTCGCCGCCTTCGGCGCCCGTGCCAACGCCGAGCGCGCGCTGGCCATGCTGCGCGGCGCCGGTATCGCCGCAGCCCAGCTGCAGGACGGCACCGCTGCCGGCAAGCCGGTCTGGCGCCTGCGGGTGGGCCCGGTCGAAGCGACGCAGGTCGCCGAGCTGTCCTCGCGCGTCGCCGGCCTCGGCTTCGGCGCGCCCACTGTCGTCCGCGATTGAATCCTTTCCATCAACCGCCGGTCGACGCGGCCGGTTCCCCGGAGTTGTGCATTACATGAAAGTGTCCGTAGTCGTTTCGCGCATGTTGCTGGCCGCGCTGGCCACCGCCACGGTGGGCATCGCCGTCGCGCAGGATCCCGCGCCCACGCCGCAGCCCGCGCCCCGGCCTGCCGCGCCTGCCGCCGCCGCGCCCGCGCTCAGCGACGATCTGCCGACGCCGCCCCCGCCGACCATCACCGGCACCGCCTGGATCGTCATGGACTTCGCCACCGGCCAGATGCTGGCAGGCGACAATCCGGACGAGCGCGTCGAGCCGGCCAGCATCACCAAGGTGATGACCAGCTACGTGATTGCCGCCGAACTTGCCGCCGGCAAGATCAAGCCCGACGACCAGGTGCTGATGAGCGAGAACGCCTGGCGCAAGGGCGGCGCCGGCACCGACGGCAGCTACAGCGGCTTCCCGGTCAACCAGACCGCGCCGCTGCTGGACATGGAAATCGGCATGGTCGTGCAGTCCGGCAACGATGCCGCGATCGCGCTGGCCGAGCACGTCGCCGGCAGCGAGGAAGCCTTCGCCCAGTTGATGAACGCCTATGCCGCGCGCATCGGCATGAAGAACAGCCACTTCGAGAACGCGACCGGCCTGTCCGGCCCCGAGCACTACTCGACCGCGCGTGATCTGGCGATACTCGGCCGCGCGATGGTGCGCGACTTCCCCGAGGAATACGCGCACAACAAGATCAAGGAATTCACCGTCGGGCCGATCACCCAGCACAACCGTAACCGTCTGTTGTGGCGCGACGACAGCGTCGACGGCATCAAGACCGGTCACCACAGCGGCGCCGGCTATTGCCTGATGGCGTCCGCCCTGCGCGGCGAGCAGCGCCTGATCTCGGTGGTGATGGGCTCGTCCAGCGAGGCGCAGCGCGCCACCGATTCGCTGGCGCTGCTCAACTGGGGCTTCCGCTTCTTCGAAACCCACGCCGTCTACGACGCCGGCAAGGCCGTCGCCACGCAGAAGGTCTGGAAGGGCAAGACCAACGAAGTGCAGCTGGGCGTCGCCGAGCCGATGCTGGTCTCGATGCCGCGCGGCAAGTACGCGCAACTCAAGCCGTCGATGGACATCCCGCAGACGCTGGAAGCCCCGATCGCAAAGGGCCAGGCCATCGGCACCGTGCGCGTCGAACTCGACGGCAAGGTCATCGCCGAGCGTCCGCTGGTCGCGCTGGAAGCGGTGGAAGAAGCTGGTTTCTTCAAGCGCCTGTGGCACGAGTTCCTGATGTGGTGGAACGCGTAAGAGGCGGGTGCTTCGCGACCCAGCTGAGCAGCAGGATGTTTGAACCCTTCCCCCTCTGGGGGAAGAGCCAGCCCCGTACTTGATACGGGGTGCCCGAAGAGCCTGCCCCCGCGGCTTTCAACAGCCGAACGGCTGGTCAGGCGGGGGGCGATGAGGGTGCTTTTTGGGGCTGTCGCTGTAAAGCCTCAACCCTCACCCGAAGCGCTGCGCGCGTCGACCCCGGATCAAGTCCGGGGCAGGCTCTCTCCCAGAGGGAGAGGTGCTGGCTGCGAAGCGTCCGACGGCGCCAGCGCGGCAATCCCAACCGGCCATGAAAATCCGGTACGCCACCGCTTGGGTTCGGCGGCCGCTGCCCCGATAATCCCGCGATGGATATCACCTCCGACAACCCCGAACACGGCTTCCAGTTTCCTGGCGTCTTCGAGATCACCGCGATGGGGCCGGCCGCTGCCGGGCTCGATGCCGAGATTCCGCGCCTGCTGACCGCCGCCGGTATCGCCGTGCTCCACGAGACGGTCACCGCGCGCGAGTCGAGCGGCGGCAAGTACGTGTCGATCAAGCTCAGCATCCGCGCCGAGTCGCGCGAGCAGTACGACGCCGCGCATGCGGCCCTGCGTGACCATCCCGAAGTGAAGTGGACGCTGTAACGCATCCAACGGGACGCCGCGCATGATCCGCCAGCTGCTCTATCGCAGCGGCCAGCTGTACGAGTTCACCGCGGCCGACATGGTGCGTCTGCTGCTGCAGTCCCGCACCTACAACGCGCGTCACGGCATCGGCGGCATGCTGCTGTGGCAGGACGGGTTGTTCATGCAATTGCTTGAAGGCCCGGCTGTTGCGGTCGATGCGCTGTATGCGCGCATCGCCTCCGATCCACGTCACTGCGAGGTACGTCTGATGGTCCGCGCCGAACGCACTGCGCCGCTGTTGCCCGGCGCGCACATGGCCTGGAGAGAGGCGCCGCTGGATGGCGAGGCGCCGGAGTTCGAGGGCCTGGAAAGCGACGCCCGGGCGCTGACCCTGCTCGAACGCGCGCGCAGTGATCGCGTCGCCGCGGCGATGCGCGATTTCCTGCACGGCGCGCCGGTGCCCAGCGGTGGACTGGGTTGTGCGCGGATGATGGAGCGGGTGCTGTGAGCAGCCCGGCGACCGTCCGCCAGCTCGGCCGGCAACCCTACGAGCCGGTCTGGCGTGCGATGCAGCGCTTCACCGATGCGCGCGGTGCGGACGGCATCGATGAACTCTGGGTCGTCGAACACGATCCGGTGTTCACCCTCGGCCAGGCCGGCAAGCCCGAGCACGTGCTCGCGCCGGGCGATATTCCGGTGGTGCAGGTCGATCGCGGCGGCCAGGTGACCTATCACGGCCCCGGGCAGCTGGTGGTCTATCCGCTGCTGAACCTGCCGCGGCTCAAGATCGGCGTGCGCGAGTACGTCTGCAAAATCGAGCAGTCGATCATCGACACGCTGGGCGACTGGAACATCGAGGCCATACGCCGCGACGGCGCGCCGGGCGTCTACGTCAACGACGCCAAGATCGCCGCGCTCGGCATCCGCGTACGCCGCGGCTGCACCTTCCACGGTCTGGCGTTCAACGTCGCGATGGATCTGGAACCCTTCCAGCGCATCAATCCCTGCGGCTACGAAGGCCTGCAGGTGGTGTCGCTGTCTGATCTCGGCGGGCCGTCCTCACCCGACGCGGTGGCGCCGATGCTGCTCGAAAATCTGGCCGCGCAGTTCGGCCTGTCGATGACCGCAGGCCCGCCGCCGGCACTCCAGACGACTGAATGACACGCTGTATCCCTCGCCCCTCGGCAGACAGCCCCGGGGCAGGGGCCTACAATGACCCTCCGACCGCAGTCCTGGCCGCCATGTCCTCTTCCGTCGACAAATCGATCCCGCTGCAGGTGGTCTCCACGCCGCCGCCGGCGTCGCTGCAGACCGGCGTCAAGCAGGTGGCGGGCGACAAGATCGCGCGCTCGCCAGTGCAGTTCGCCGATGCCCCCGTACTGCGCAAGCCATCCTGGATCCGCGTGCGCATTCCGTCCAACGGCGCGGTCGCCGCGCTGAAATCGAAACTGCGCGAGAACCGCCTGGTCACGGTCTGCGAGGAAGCCAGCTGCCCGAACATCCACGAATGCTTCGGCCACGGCACCGCGACCTTCATGATTCTCGGCGAGGTCTGCACGCGCCGCTGTTCGTTCTGCGACGTCGCCCACGGCCGGCCCAAGCCGCCGGATGCGAGCGAACCGCTGAACCTCGCGAACACGATCGCCGACATGGGTCTGAAGTACGTGGTGATCACCTCGGTCGATCGCGACGACCTGCGCGACGGTGGTGCCCAGCATTTCGTCGACTGCATCCGCGAAGTCCGCGCGCAGTCGCCGCATATCCGCATCGAAGTGTTGACGCCCGACTTCCGCGGCAAGGGCCGCATGGAGCGCGCGCTGGAGATCCTCAAGACCGATCCGCCGGACGTGTTCAACCACAACGTCGAGACGGTGCCGGACCTCTATCGCAACGTGCGCCCAGGCGCGGACTACCAGTGGTCGCTCGACCTGCTGAAGAAGTTCAAGGCCCAGCATCCGGACGTGCCGACCAAGTCCGGCATCATGCTCGGCCTCGGCGAGACCATGGAGCAGGTGCAGGGCACGCTGCGCGACCTGCGCGCGCACGATGTCGAGATGGTCACCATCGGCCAGTACCTGCAGCCCAGCGCGCACCACCATCCGGTGCTGCGTTACTGGACGCCGGAAGAGTTCCGCGCGCTCGAGGACTATGGCATGGCGCTGGGCTTCAGCCATGTCGCCTCCGGCCCGCTGGTGCGCTCCTCGTACCACGCCGACCAGCAGGCGATGGACGCCGGCGTCGCTGCCTGATCGAGCGGAATCTGCGCCTTCCACCCATGAAGGGCGCAATGCCCCGTAAGCGGGGGAAGGCTGGGATGGGGGTGAACGGTCAGGCTGGGGAGACTTCTGATCTCGTGCGCTGCTTGATCGAGTCATGATCTTCCAAGCCTGACACTTCGCCCCCACCCAACCCTCCCCCGCGATGCGGGGGAGGGCGCTTGAGCTCTTCAAGATTGGAGGAACTTGCGCGCCCCTCGCGACTGACGCCGCGATGAACGCAGCATCGATTCATCCGGTTTCCGTACAGGCGATTGCATGCAACGTGCAACTTCCTGCACTGTCGAAGCGTCTGTTCACGTTCCAGGCTGCAGTGCATGTCGCATGATGGCCGTATCCGCAATCCAGGACCCTGCATGAAAGCTTCCCGCGTCGTTTCCGGCTCCCTGATCGCCCTCGCGCTGGCGGTGCCGCTCGCGCTGATGGCCAGGCCCGACGCCATCGCCGATGTGCCGATGACGCCGAACGCCGACCAGGTGGCCGCGTCGAAGCTGGTCTACGGATTGCTGTCTGACAGCCGCTACGCCTACCGGCCGCGCGCGCTCGACGCGAGCCTGTCGGGCGAGATCTTCGACCGGTATTTCGAGAATCTCGACGCCGGCAAGCTGTTCTTCACCCAGCAGGACATCACCCGCTTCGAACCGCTGCGTGCGGGCATGGGCGCGGCCGTCCGCGACGGCGACGTGGCCCCGGCGCTGGAGGTCTTCGCGCTGTACAAGCAGCGCGTCAACGAGCGCATCACCGGCGCGCGCGAACTGCTGAAGCAGGACATCTTCGATTTCAGCGGCAGCGACCGCTGGGAGTACGACCGCGAGGACGCGCCCTGGGCCGCCGATGCGGCGGAACTCGATGCCCTGTGGCGACAGTCGGTGCGCAACGACTGGTTGCGCCTGAAGCTCGCCGGCAAGGCCGACGACGAGATCCGCAAGACGCTCGACCGTCGCTACCTCAACACCGCCAACACGGTCGCCGCGCTCAACGACGAGGATGCCTTCAGCAGCTTCCTCAACGCCTACACCGGCTCGATCGATCCGCACACCGATTACTTCAACCCGCGCGCCGCGCGTCTGTTCAACCAGAGCATGTCGCTGTCGCTCGAAGGCATCGGCGCGCAGCTGCAGAAGCAGGACGACGTGGTGGTGATCCGCGAGGTCATCGCTGGCGGTCCGGCCGCGATCAGCAACCGCTTCAAGCCTGGCGATCGCATCGTCGGCGTCGGCCAGGGCACCAACGGGCCGATGGAAGACGTGATCGGCTGGCGCATCGACGATGTCGTCGACAAGATCAAGGGCCCGAAGGACACCCAGGTGCGGCTGGACGTCATCCCGGCGGAGGCCACGCTCGACAGCGCGCCGGTGCGCATCATGCTGACCCGTGCACGGGTGCGTCTGGAAGAGCAGGCGGCCAAGGCCGAGACGCTCACCCTGCCGGCCGATACCGAAGGCGGCCGCGAGAAGCAGATCGGCGTGATCAAGCTGCCGGCGTTCTACCAGGACTTCGAGGGTCGCCGGAATCGCGATGGCGAGTACGCATCGGCGACGCGCGACGTCGCGCGCCTGCTGGAAGAGTTCAAGGCGAAGCAGGTCGATGGCGTCGTACTCGACCTGCGCAACAACGGCGGCGGTTCGCTCAACGAGGCGGTCGAACTGACCGGGCTCTTCATCGACCAGGGCCCGGTGGTGCAGGTGCGCGAATCCGGTGGCCGCGTCGGCGTGCAGGGTGATCGTGAGCCCGGCGTGGCCTGGGACGGTCCGCTGGCAGTGCTGATCAATCGCGGTTCGGCGTCGGCGTCGGAAATTGTCGCGGGCGCCATCCAGGATTACGGCCGTGGCCTGATCATCGGCGAGACCACCTTCGGCAAGGGCACGGTGCAGAACCTGGTCGACCTCGACCGCTGGCCGGCGAACGAGACCAAGCGCTTCGGCCAGGTCAAGCTGACCATCGCGCAGTTCTTCCTGCCCGGCGGCAGCAGCACGCAGAACAAGGGCGTCGAGCCGGACATCCATTTCCCGGTGACGGTCGATGCGACCGAGTTCGGCGAGAGCACCTACGACAATGCATTGCCGTGGACCCGCATCGCCGCCGTGCCGCACACCCAGTACGGCGATTTCTCGCCGCTGCTGCCGCGCCTCGAGCAACTGCACGACACGCGCGTCGCGACGGACAAAGAATTCGTCTGGTGGGCCGAGGACATCGCCGAGTTCCGCGCCGAACGCGAGAAGAAGTTCGTCTCGCTGAATTTCGAGGAGCGCCGCGTCGAACGGGATCGCCAGACCGAGAAGCGCCAGATGCGTCAGGAAGAGCGGCGCGCGTTGGGTCTGGAACTGGATCCGCTGGCCGAAGATTCCGATGACGATGGCCTGCAGGCCAGCGAGCGTGCGATCGCCCAGCAGAACCGCCTCGAGAAGGCGGCCGAAGATCGTCCGGATCCGCTGCTGCGTGAATCGGCGGCGATCCTCGCCGACGCGGTGCGCCTGCTCAATGCCGATCGCGATCTGTCGGCGACGGTGCTGCCGGTGTCGACAGCGCCGGGCCGCTGGGCGCGCTGATCCGCTGACACGTGCGAAGACGAAGCCGCCGCGAGCGATCGCGGCGGCTTTTTCGTACCTGCAGGATCGCGTTCGCGCGCGATGCGGGTTTCCCCGGTAATGCCTGATCGCGCGCAAGCACGCTCCTGCCGCAGGACTGAAACACCACCGTTCCAGCCGTGCAACAGGCCGCCGGCGTAGAATTCCGCTCCCGCATCCGCGGTCGTCTTTTTCTTCGGAACCTCCATGAGCGTCGCGCCGGTGTCGCGTCCCGCCTCGGTCCTGGCCATCGCGCTGGCGCTGGCGGCCGTCTATCTCGTCTGGGGGTCGACCTATCTCGCGATCCGTTTCGCCCTCGAAGGCGGCTATCCGCCGCTGCTGATGGCGGGCATGCGCTTCATCGTCGCCGGTGGCCTGATGTACGCGGCGCTGCGCCTGCGTGGTGTGCCGGCGCCGACGCGCAACCAGTGGAAAACCCTGCTCGCGATGGGTGTGCTGCTGCTCGGTCTGGGCAACGGCATGGTCTGCATCGCCGAACAGAGCGTGTCGTCGGGTCTCGCCGCGGTCGCGGTCGCGTCGGCGCCGATCTGGATCGCGCTGTTCGCGGCGATCCGCGGTGATCGCCCCTCGCGCGTCGAGTGGGCCGGCCTCGCAGTCGGGTTCGCCGGCGTGCTGTGGCTCAACGCCGGCAGCTCGCTGACCGCATCGCCGACCGGTCTGGTCGCATTGCTGATCGCGCCACTGGCCTGGGCGTTCGGCTCGGTGTGGAGCCGGGGCCGCGATCTGCCGTCGCCGTTCATGGCGGCGGCGGCGCAGATGCTCGCCGGCGGCGTGATCATCCTTGCCGTGGGTCTGCTGATCGGCGAACGCTTCCATGAGTTGCCGACGCTCAGGGGCACGCTGTCGGTCGCCTATCTCGCCTCGTTCGGTTCGATCATCGGCTTCACCGCCTACGTCTGGCTGCTGCACAACGTGCGCCCGACACTCGCCGGCAGCTATGCCTACGCCAATCCGGCGATCGCGGTGCTGCTCGGTGTGTGGCTCGCGTCGGAGCGTTTCCACGTCAATGATCTCGGCGCGATGGCGGTGATCCTGGTTGCCGTCGTCGCGATCACGCTGGGCCGTTCGCGCGCCAGGAGGCCGGTGCCGACGCCGGCCGCGGCGATCGCCGGAGAGGATCCATGATCGACGCTGCGCAGAGCCGCCGCGGGCTGTGGATCGCGGTCGCGGCCTTCGTGATCTGGGGCCTGATGCCGCTGTACTGGTATCTGCTGCGGCACGTGCCGTCGCTGCAGATCGTGCTGCACCGCTCGATCTGGTGCGCGATCCTCGTCGCTGCGTTCCTGACCATCCGCCAGGGCCGCGGCTGGCTGCGCGAGATCCTCGCGCAACCAAAACTGGCCGGCATGCTCGCGTTGTCGGGCTGCCTGATCGCGGCGAACTGGGCGCTGTACGTGTGGGCCGTCAACAGCGGCCACGTGGTCGAGGCGAGCCTGGGCTACTTCATCAACCCGCTGCTCAACGTGGTCATCGGCGTGGTGTTCCTGCGCGAGCGGCTGTCACTGCCGCAGTGGATCGCAGTGGCGCTCGCCGGCGGCGGCGTCGCGTGGCTGACCTTCAACTACGGCAGCTTCCCGTGGATCGCGTTGTGCCTGGCGACCTCGTTCGCGCTGTATGGGCTGATCCGCAAGTTCGCCGCGGTCGAAGCGGTGCAGGGGCTCGGCGTCGAAAACCTGTTCGTGTTCGGCCCGGCGCTGATCGCGCTGGTATGGATCGAAAGCCAAGGCGGCGGCGGATTCTTCTCGCTGCGCTGGGGCGGCTGGACCGACGTGCTGCTGGTGCTCGGCGGCGCACTGACCGCGATCCCGCTGATCTGCTTCGCCTATGCGGTGCGGCGCGTGCCGCTGACGATCGTCGGGCTGTTGCAGTACATCGGTCCGACACTGCAACTGCTGCTGGGCGTGTTCTTCTTCGGCGAAGCCTTCGGCATTGACCGCGCGGTCGGCTTCGGCTTCATCTGGATCGGGCTGGTGGTGTTCGCGGTCGACGGCTATCTGCAATCGCGCCGGCGGATCGTCGCACAGCAGGCGTAACCGCGCCGCTATCTCGCATCCGGCTCTAGCGTGCAGCGAGCGCGGTCTGCGGACAGGCCGGTGCGTTGAACCAGTCGACGACGGTCGGCGCGAGACGGTCGAGCCGCATCGGCAGGCTGAGGTGGTCTTCGCCGGCGAGTTCCAGATAACGCGCACCCGGCACGGCTGCCGCGAGTGCGCGGCCATGTTCGACCGGCACGTGGCGATCCGCGTCGCCGTGCACCAGCAGCACGCAAGCCGGCGCCTGGGCCAGTGCGGCGCCGACATCGACGCCATCGAGCGGCAGCGACAGCGTGTCGCCTGCGCGCGTGATCGCCGAGTCCAGCACCGAGGCGTCGATGCGCCAGCGCAGCCAGTGGCGCGTGAGTTGCGCGTGCCAGCTGCCGCCGTCCTCGTCGAGCATGTGCGGCACCATGTCGCGGATCGCGGCGCCGGCGTTGTCGAAGGATTCAAGCGCGACAATGCGTTCGGCCTCCAGCCGCGGATCAGTCGCCGCGAACAGCGCGGTCGCCGCGCCATAGGACACGCCGAACACGTGCAGCGGGCCGGCGATTTCGCCCCGCTCACGTAATGCGGCGACCGCGTCGACAACATCGCCCGCCTCGCGCGTGCCGTAGCCCGACGGCGCATGGCCGGAGCGGCCGTGGTTACGCAGGTCCAGGGTGATCGTGCGATAGCCGGCTTCCGCCAGCGCGATCGACCACGGCAGCAGCGAGCCGCCATCCATCATCCAGCCGTGCAGCAGCACGACGGTGCCGCGCGGTGTCGCTGCGGGCGCGGACGGCGCGTGGAAGTCGAGCGAGAAGTCGACACCGTGCGCATCGTCGGCCGGGCGCGTCCACGCGTAGTCCATGCCGTAATCACCCGGATCGAGCGCGCGCCAGAACACCGGTACGCCGGCGGACGTGGTGACGTGTCCGCTGCGGTTCGGCAGCCGCGCGAACGCGGCCTCGACTCGATCGGTCTGCAGCAGCGGCGAGGCGCCCGGCGGCGCGACCAGCTTCGACGCCAGCGAATTCGCCATGCCCGGCCATGACGAGAATCCGGCGACGAGCAGGCAGGCGGCGAGGAGGGCGACAAGGTGGAGCATGGCAGTGGGCGGAAGCGGGGCGGCCGCGCAGACTATCGACGCGGCGCCAGGTGCCGCTATCGCACTGCGATGACAACTGCATGACAGACGGTCGCCGTTCATCGGCGTGCGCCGGCCGCTGTACCGCCTTCTGGCACAGTGCGGCCATGTCGATCTGTCGCCCCGCACGTTCTCGATGACCACTGCGCATGCCGCGATCGTGCTCGCTGCCGGCGGCAGCACGCGCCTGGGCCGGCCCAAGCAACTGCTGCGCCGTGAGGGCGAGAGTCTGGTCGCGCGCGTCGTGCGGCTGGTCGCGGACACGCATCCGTGCCGGCTCGTGGTGATGCTCGGTGCGTATCACGATGCGGTCGAGGCCGAACTCGCGCCGTCCCCACTCGACACCGTCGAACTGGTCGCTGTGCCGCACTGGCGCGATGGTCTTTCTGCCAGCCTCGTCGCCGCATCGCGCGCGTTGCAGGCGCATCGCGGTCGGGTGCTCGTGACCGGCATCGACCAGCCCGCGCTCAATGTCCTGCATCTGCGTGCGCTGCTGGATGGCGCACGCACCGTGCGCTCGGGCTGCGCGGCGGTGATGCATGGCGAACGCCCCGGCGCGCCCGCGGTGCTGTCGCACACGCTGTTCGCGCAGGTCGACACGCTGGAAGGCGATCGGGGATTCGGCTCGCTGCTGGCGGCGTTGCCGGCAGACAAACTGTTCCGGCTGCAGGCACCGTCGTTGACGCAGGACATCGATACATCCGATGACGCGGCGCGGGCGTTGGCGGAAGGGTTGCTGGATCGCGGGGGCTGACGCACGCCGATACGCAGGATGGGTAGAGCGCAGCGAAACCCATCGGTTCCTGGATTCTTTTGCATTGGGATATGCCGCGAGCGTCGGCCCTCACCCCAACCCCCGCTCCGCGCCCCGGCCCTCGCGCTGGCGCGACGGCGTTCGTCGACACGCGAGCCAGTGGCTCACCACCGTGCCGCCTCACCCCATCGGGAGAGGGGCTAGAGCGCAGCTTGCTTGCGAACTATCCGTCTGTTGCGCACTGTTGCGCGCAACTGCTCAGGAGTGGACGGCGTTTCACAGCAGAGTTCGGCGTCAACCCGCGCGCGACATCATCCACACCACGAACAACGCACCGACGACGCCGATCACCAGCGCCGCATTGCGCCAGCGCTTCGCACGTCGCTGATAGCGCGCAACGCGTTCGTCGTTGAGTGCGGTCGCGCGTGCGATCCATGGCGCAGTGTCGCGCTCGGCCTGGGCGTAGATCATGTCCGCACGTGCCGGATCGGCCTCGGCGCGCAGCGCGGCGTCTTCGTAGCGTTCGAACGCGCGCTTCTGCAGCGCGCCGATCTCGCGTGCGAGGTCGGCGTTCGACAGCGCATCCGGTGCGGCCATGCTCACGCCGCGCGCAGGGCCGTGGTGACCGGAAGCTGCGCCGCGCGCACCGCCGGGAACAGGCCGCCGACGAAGCCGATCGCCAGCGCCCACTTCAGTCCGCTCCACAGCAGCGCGGGTGTCACCAGGAATTCGAAGGTCATCTGTCCCACGCCGCCGGCAAGTGTCGACGCACCATAGCCGTCGAACACCAGCCAGGCGATGAAGCCGCCGAGCACGCCGCCGAGCAGGGCCAGCAGCATCGTCTCCAGCATCACCGCGACGACGACCGGCAGACCGCGGAACCCGATCGCGCGCAGGGTGGCGATTTCGCGTGCACGCGCGGCGACGGTGGCGAACATGGTGTTGAGCGCGCCGAACACCGCGCCCACCGCCATGATCGAACCGACCACGATGCCGATGATGCGCAGCACCTTGCTCATGCCTTCGGATTGCTTGGCGAAGTAGTCGAACGTGGTGCTGACTTCGACCTGGGTGCGCGGATCGGCATCCAGCGTCGCCTTGAACGCCTTGAACGCATCGGGATCGGTCAGCCGTGCGGTGATCGACGCGCGGCTGGAGCCGCGGCGATAGGTGGTCGACACCACCTCGGCATCGGCCCAGATCTCCGAGTCCGTCGCATCGTTCGATTCGAACGCGCCGACGACCTCCCAGGTGTCGCTGCCCAGGCGCACCGTGCTGCCCGGATCGAGCCCCGCGAACTGACGGCGCGCGCCCTTGCCGACGATCAGTTCGCGGCGCCCGGTCTCGAACATGCGGCCTTCGACGATGCGCAGGTTCGGCCGCACCTGGAACGCCATCTCGCCGACGCCGCGGAACTGCACGCTGCCGTCGTCGTCGGGTGCGCCGCCGCGCAGCGGCAGGTTGGCGGCGACGACGAGTTCGGGCGAGGCGATCGGGCGGCCTTCGGCATCGCGTGCGATCTCGGGCGCCTGGACCACGACATTGATCAGCGCGCGGTCGATGACCGACATCACTTCGGCCGCCGAGCCGCCACGCAATACGATCGCGGTCGACGCATCGCCGGTGCTGCCGACCGTGTGGCGGTAGCCCTCGGCCATCGACAGCAAGGCGACCAGCACGGCGACCACGCCCGCGATGCCGATCACCACCACCGACGACGCGCCCAGGCGCTGGCCCAGGGTACTGATGCCGACGTGGCTGACCGACGCCGCCTGGCGGCCGCCGTGGCTCAGCAGCATCCACGATGCGGCGACAACCGCCAATGCGAGCAGCACGTACCAGGGCGCGAGGATCCAGACGACCAGCGCGAGGATCAACGCGAACACGAGGCCCGCGTTCTGCAGCACGGATTTCAGGAACGGATGCATGGCGGTCTCCTCAGCGGCCCGCGAGGGCGTCGACGATGTTCAGGCGCATCGCGCGGAACGCCGGCAGCGCGCCGACGACGATACCGATGACGACCATCAGGCCCAGGCCCAACACCCAGTTCTGCCAGCCCACCTGCAGCCGCAGCATGTCGCCGGCGAAGGTGTTCACGGCGAAGCTGATCGCCGATGCCAGACCCAGTCCCAGTACGCCGCCGACCACCACCAGCACGATCGATTCGGCCAGCACCAGCATCAGCACCGCGGTGCTGGAGAAGCCCAGAGTCTTGAGCACCGCGAGTTCGGATGTGCGTTCGCGGACCGCCTGCGCCATCGTGTTGCCGGTCAGCAGCAACAGGGTGAAGAACACCGCGCCCATGATCGCGCCGACGATCAGGCCGATGTCGGCCATCTGTTTGAGCTGCGAGGCGAATGCCGCGGCCTCGGTCATGGTGCGCGTCTCGTTGGGCGAGTTCGCTGACAGCGCATCGATCGCCTTGGCCGCACGGTCGGCGCGCCGCACGTCGGAGACGCGGCTGATGTACCAGCCGACGTCACCGTCGACGTAGGGCGTGGACTCGGCGAAGTAGTCCCAGTGCATCAGCAGCAGCTGGTCGTTGAAGCCACCGCCCTTGGCCTCCTTGTTGCGCATCACGCCGACGATGTCGAACGACCAGTTCAGCGATCCGTCGCTGTTGGGGAAGATCGACGACTGCAGCGGGATGCGGTCGCCGACTTTCCAGTCGAAGCGCTGCATCAGCTTCTCGCCGACCAGCACGCCGGTGCGCGTGCGTGCGAATGCATCGCGCTCGGTCTTGTCGACGACGATCTCGGGATACAGGTCGAGATAGTTCGGCGCGACCGCGAAGCTGAAAAGCTGGTTGCGCGGCCCCTGGTAGGTGCCGCCGAACCAGTTGGCGTAGGTCACCGCCTCGATGTTGTCGACCAGCTCGATGCGCTTGCCCAGCGCCTGCGGCAACGTCTCGATGAACGACAGGCGCGAAGACGTCTGCAGGCGTTGTGCGCCGTCGGCGTTCTGGCCCATCTGCGCGAACGCGACGCGGATACCGTCGAGCAGACCGAACAGCAGGAAGGCGGCGACGATCGACATCACCGTCAATGCGGTGCGGGTCTTGCGGCGCATCAGCGCTGCCCAGATCAGATGCAGGTATTTCATGGGATGTCCTGCTGTTGTGCTTTCAGAAAGTGATCGTGAATCAGGCCGGATCGGCTTCTTCCCCCGCCTGCGGGGGGAGGGCTCACGACCTCACGCTCTTGCGGACTGACGGTCCACTCGCCTCAAGCCGCCGCTTCGTGTTCGCCGACCAGCGTGCCCTTGTCCAGATGCAGCGTATGGCTCGCGTACTCCGCCGCCTTCGGATCGTGGGTGACCATCACGATGGTCTTGCCGTGTTCGCGGTTGAGCGTCTGCAGCAGGCCGAGGATGTCCTCGGCCGACTGCCGGTCGAGATCGCCGGTCGGTTCGTCGCAGATCAGCAGCGTCGGATCGGACACGATCGCGCGGGCGATCGCCACGCGCTGCTGCTGGCCGCCGGAGAGCTCGTTCGGCTTGTGCTTCGTGCGGTCCGACAGACCGACCAGGGTCAGCGCGATCTCTGCATTGCGCTTGCGCTGCGCACCGGACAGCTTCGTCAGCAGCAGTGGCAGTTCGACGTTCTTCTGCGCGGTCAGCGCCGGCATCAGGTTGTAGAACTGGAACACGTAGCCGACGTTGCGGCTGCGCCAGCCCGACAGCTGCCCGCCGCCCATGCTGTCGATGCGTTCGCCATTGACGGCGATCTCGCCGCCGCTGGGCGTGTCGAGCCCACCGATCAGGTTGAGCAGCGTCGTCTTGCCCGAGCCCGACGGGCCCATCAGCGCGACGAAATCGCCCTGCGCGATATCGAGGTTCACCCCGTGCAGCACCTCGACCTTCTCCGGTCCGCGCTGGTAGGTCTTGGTGAGGTTGCGGATCGACACCAGTGCCATCGTCATTCCCCTTCGTGATCGTTCATCGCCTGTGGGAGCGCGCTTGCGCGCGATGCCCGGACTGTCGGAATCGCGCGCAAGCGCTCCCCCGAAATCTGCTATTCCTTCAACCGCACGCGGCTGCCGTCCTCGAGCGTGTCGGGCGCATCGACCACCAGCTCGTCGCCGGCGTTCACGCCTGTCGCGATCTCCACATTGCCGCCAACCCGCTCTCCGGGTTCGACTGTGCGCTGGTGCACCACGTCACCGTCGACCACGAACACCACCTGCTTCCCGTCGCGCTCCGAGAGCACCGTTGCCGGCACCCGCAGCAGGCGTGGCGTGTCGCTGTCCTGCGCCGGGCGCGCCTGCTCGAGGAAGCTCACCGTTGCGCCCATGTCCGGCACGATGCGCCCGTCCTTGGCATCGAGTGCGATGCGCACTTTCACCGTCGCCTTGCCGCGGTCGGCGGTCGGCACGATCGCGATCACGCTGCCGGGAATCTTCCAGTCCTGGTAGGCGTTGAGCGTGGTCTCGACGGGCATGCCCGGCTGGACCCGGCCGATGTAGGACTCGCCCACGTCCACCTCGACTTCAAGCGACTCCATGTCCACCAGTGTGCCGATGCCGGTACGGGTGAAGCCGCCACCGGCCGACAGCGGCGAGACGATCTCGCCCGGCTGCGCGGCCTTGGCGATCACCACGCCGGCGAACGGCGCGCGCACGAAGGTGTCGTCGACGCCGATCGCGGAGATGCGCAACTGCTCACTGGCCACGTCCACGTTGCGTTGCGCACTGGAGAGTTGCGCGCGCAGGGCGTCGCGCTGGGCGATGGCCTGGTCGAACTGCGCCTTCGACACCAGTTGCTGGCCGACCAGCGTCTGCAGGCGCGCTGCATTCGCAGTCGCCTCGGTCAGCTGCGCTTGCACGCCGGTGACCTGGCTGCGCGCGGCGTCGAGCTGGGCGGCGGACAGATCGCGGCGCGCATCGGCGTCGATCGGATCGAGCGTGGCCAGGATCTCGCCTTCTTCGACGCGCTGGCCTTCCTCGATGCGCACCTCGCGCACGCGGCCGGTGATCTTGGCCGACACGGTGGCCATGCGTCGGGCGACGACGTAGCCGCTCGCATCGAGCACCGAGCCGCCAGCCGCACCTGCCGCGCTGGGCGCAGCGACGACCGTAGTGTCCACTTCGATCGCGCGATTGCCCAGCACGAGCACGCCGACCACCAGCAACACCAGCAACAGTGCGGCGACCGCGAGGCCGATCCACAGGCCACGTCGCGACGGCGGCGGTGGCGCGCTGCGGTCGATGCGGAGTTCCTTCAGCAGATCGGCGTTGGTGTTCATCAGTACCTTGGACGGCTGGACCGCAGCCAGTGTGACCGGCGGCCCGAAGGGTTTCCAACCTGCCGGAAGTCAGGACGTGACGCCGGTCGGCCTGTTGGAACGCGGCGCCAGTGTGCGCAGTGCCGTGTCCCGCTACACCTGACGAGTGTCATGTGACGGATGTGACATGCGCGACTGCCGCGGGCGGCCGGGGGCCCGGAAGACTGGTCGCACCCACCACCCGGATGCAGTCGATGTACGAGATGAATACGAACGATGGTCCTGTGCTGGCCTGCCTGCAGGGGGTGCGGCGTCGACGCGGCGCGGTGCAGGCACTCGACGGCGTCGACCTCCAGCTTCCGGCCGGTCAGGTGACCGCGTTGCTGGGCATCAATGGTGCCGGCAAGACCACCGCGATCGAAGTGCTGCTGGGTCTGCAACCGGCTGACGCCGGGCAGGCCACGCTGTTCGACCGGTCGCCGTTCGAGCGCGAAGCCAAGGCGCTGGTCGGCGCGATGCTGCAGCAGACACAGCTGCCGGAGCGGTTGACGGTTGCCGAACTGCTGGCGCTGGTGCGCAGCTGGTATGCGACGCCACGCAGCGTGACCGACTGCGTCGCCCTGGCGGGGCTCGACGGTCTGCTCTGCCGGCGTTACGGCCGGTTGTCGGGCGGCCAGCAGCGCCGCGTGCAGTTCGCGCTTGCGCTGTGCGGCCGGCCGCGGCTGCTGTTTCTCGATGAACCCACCACCGGCCTCGACATCGATGCACGCCAGCAGGTCTGGCGGGCGATCCGCGAACTCGTCGCCGGCGGCGCCGGTGTGCTGTTGACCACCCACTACCTGGAGGAAGCCGAGGCGCTGGCCGACCGGGTTGTGGTCCTCGACCGGGGGCGCGTGCGCATGTCCGGCAGCGTTGCCGACGTGCGCGCGCAGGTCGTGCAACGCCACGTCGCCTGCGACAGCGCTTTGGCCGAGGCCGATATCGCGAACTGGCCCGGCGTGCAGCAGGTCACGCGCGAAGGTCCGCGTCTGTCGATCGTCGCAAGCGATGCCGACGCCCTGGTGCGCCGGCTGCTGCTGGCCGATGCCGCACTCGCGAATCTCGAAGTCCGTCGCGCCGGCCTCGCCGAAGCCTTCGTCCGGATGACCACCACCGATCAGGAGCGGGAGGCCGCATGAGCCGCACCGCGATCCACGACACCCCCGCGCCACGCGCATCCCCGGTTCGCGGTCACCTGCAGGAGCTGCGCTGCGAACTGCTGCGCATGCTGCGTGAGCCGATGTATGTGATTCCGACGCTGGTGTTCCCGGCGTTGTTCTACGCAATGTTCGGTCTGGTGATGGGCGGCCGCAATGGCAGCGGTGCCGCCCAGTACCTGCTCGCCACCTATGGTGTGTTCGGCACGCTGGGCGCGGCCCTGTTCGGGTTCGGCGTCACCGTGGCGAACGACCGCGAACGTGGCCTGTTCGCCTTGCGCCGCGCGCTGCCGGCGCCGCCGTCGTCCTGGATCACCGCACGGCTGACGAAGGCGATGCTGTTCTCGCTGGTCGTGTCGCTGGAACTCGCGCTGCTCGCCAGTGTGTTCGGCGGCGTGTCGCTGTCGCCCGCGCAATGGGTGGCGCTGTGGGGCATCAATGTGCTCGGCGCGATTCCGTTCGGCGCGCTCGGTCTGTTGATCGGCGTGACCTGCAGCGCCAACGCGGCGCCGGCGATCGTCAACATCCTGTTCCTGCCGATGGCCTTCCTGTCCGGGCTGTGGCTGCCGCTGTCGATGCTGCCCGACATCTTCACGCGCATCGCGCCGGTGTGGCCTGCGTACCACCACGCGCAGCTGGCATTGCGTGTGGTCGGACAGGACGGTGGAGGCGCGCCGTGGCTGCACGCCGGCGCGCTCGTCGTGATCGGCGCCGTGTGCGCGGTAATCGCGCTGCGGCGCCTGGCACGGATGGGCTAGGGCATGCGACGCGCACCGGTTACGCTGCGCGCGGCAGACGGGGAGATGCCACGCATGGAATCCACTCGCACGATCGCAGGCCTGCGGCCGGCACCGGATTCGGTGATCGGCGTGGCATTGCGTCAGGGCCGGCCGGTATGGATCGAAGCGATCCACGTGCTGTGGTCGATCTGGATCTTCATCGGGCCGATGTTCGCGCCGCGCGGTTACGACCTGCAGTGGGCGTGGCTGACGCTGCTGTCGTACCCGCTGTTTCTCGCGTTGTTCGCCGGCGCGCTGATGCTGCCCGAGCGACGCTCGCCGTGGTGCGCGCTGGGCATGATCGTGCTGTGCATCGCGCTGCTGCCCTGGTACGTCGGGGGGCTGAGCTATTTCGTGTTCGGTTGCGTGTTCCTCGGCGCGTTGTCGCGCACCTCGGTGTGGGGTTACGTGCTGGCGCTGGTCGTGTTCAATGCGCTGCTGGTCACATGGGCGCGGATGCTCGGTTATCCGTGGATGGCGCTGGGCTGGATGCCGGTGACGACGGTGATGATCGGCCTGCTGGTGCAGGTGGATCGCATGAAGCACAAGCAGGACGCCGCGCTGCGGCTGTCGCACGACGAGGTGCGCAGGCTGGCAGCGGTCGGCGAGCGCGAACGCATCGGCCGCGACCTGCACGATCTGCTCGGGCACACACTGTCAATGGTCGCATTGAAGGCCGATCTCGCCGCGCGGCTCGTCGAGCGTGATCCCGCCGGGGCGCAGCGCGAGATTGGCGAGGTCGGCGGCATCGCCCGCGATGCGCTGGCGCAGGTGCGGCAGGCGGTCAGCGGCATCCGCGCTGCAGGTCTTGCTGCGGAACTCGCATCCGCGCGCCTGCTGCTGGAAACCGATGGTGTGACGTTCGGTTACAGCCTCAACGAGAGCGTCGCCGGTGCCGGCCTGTCGCCCGCCGTGGAAACCGCATTGGCGATGACGCTGCGCGAGTCGGTGACCAATCTGCAACGCCACGCGCATGCGCACACCGCGCAGGCGCGGTTCTCGCGCGAAGGTGACGCGATCCGGCTGCAGGTCAGCGACGACGGCCGCGGCGGCGCGATCGTGCCCGGCAATGGCCTGTCGGGCATGCGTGAACGCATCGAAGCATTGGGCGGGCAGTTGCGCATCGACAGTGGCGTCGACGGCACGCGGGTCGATGCGCGCATTCCGCTCGGCGCGCCGCAGAGCGACTGATCCGCATCGCGCGCCATCGTTCGTCTTTCGACCGCCGTCCACTGCTACCGTCATCGCCATGCCGCGCATGCCCACGCCCGAAGAGCCGCTCCGCATTCTCATCGCCGAGGACCAGGCGATGCTGCGCGGCGCGCTGACCGCGCTGCTGAATCTCGAAGACGATCTGTCGGTGGTCGGCAGCGTCGGTGATGGCGAATCGGCCTGGCGCGAAGTGCAACGCGTGTTGCCCGATGTCCTCGTCACTGATATCGAGATGCCGGGCCTGACCGGCCTCGAACTCGCCCAGCGCATCCAGCGCCACGAGCTGCCGGTGCGCGTGGTCATCGTCACCACGTTCGCGCGCGCCGGCTTTCTGCGACGCGCGTTGGATGCCGGTGTCGGTGGTTATCTGCTGAAGGATGCTCCTGCCGAACAACTCGCCGATGCACTGCGCCGCGTCCACGACGGTGGTCGCGCGATCGACCCGCAACTCGCGCTGGAAGCCTGGAGCGAGCCGGACCCGCTGAGCGAACGCGAGCGGCAAGCCTTGCGGTTGGCCGGGCAGGGCATGAGCGCCAGCGAGATCGCCGCGCAGCTGAAGCTCTCGCACGGGACCGTGCGGAACTATCTGTCGGAAGCGATCGGGAAGCTCGGCGTCGGGAACCGGATCGAGGCGTACCGGTTGGCGCGGCAGAAGGGGTGGTTGTAGGCCTGCAGCTGCAGCGCGAGCGTTGCCCATCAGTACCGTCATTCCGGCGGAGGCCGGAATCCAGGGGCTTTTCCTCCCGATCCTTTCAAAGTTCGAGGCGCTGGGTGACCAGCCGTCCGGCTGTTCAAGAGCACTTCCGGCTTTCGCCGGAACGACGGCTGAGAATTACCGCGCCAGCCCCACCGCCACCAGCGAATCCCGCTCGATCCGCGCATAGATCTCGAACTCGTCATGCACGCGCGCACCCAGCGCCGCTTCGAATGCATCGCGGTTCGATTGCGCCGCAAAGGCGCGCTGTTCGCCGCCGCCGAGGTTCGATTGGAAGATGCCGGCCGCGCTGACCGGCAGAAAATCCTCGTAGACCACCGGGTCGGCCGTCACCAGGCCGGCGGCGATCGCATCATCGACGCTGCCGCGCGCGACCACCGACGGATCCGCACGCCCCGCATCGGTCAGCGCATAGCGGTAGTAGCCAAGCCCTTCGCGACGCAGCGTGTCGTCGTCATCCGGAAAATCTTCGAACGCGGCGGCCAGGCGCGTGCCGTAGTCGCCGGTGCTGCCGGCACCGCCCGCATCGCGCGCACGTGCCAGCAGCTGATCGTAGAGCGCGCGGCCCTTGGCCGTCAGCGCGAGGCCGCGCTGTTCGATCTCGCCGAAACGTGCGGTGTGTGTGCCCGCGTCGGCGCTGTCGCCGGCGGGAAACCGCACCGGCTCCTGCAGCGCCTTGAAGCTGGTCTGGCGCAGCAGGATCGGACAGCGACGGCGCGGCGGCCCTTCGATCACAGCCTTGGCGTCGATGCCGCGCGCCTGCATTGCGTTCTGCGCGGCGTCGATGTCGAGCGTGCGCGGGGTCAGATGGTTGATGTGCGGGCCGCGGAAGCAGACCACGTCGGCGATCAGGCGATGCGCGGACAGCAGCGCCTGGTAAGTCGCGTGGGACACGGTCGCTTCGCTGTGCCAGCGAAAGGTTTCCAGCGCCTCGGCGACGAACGCGGCGGCCTCGTCGGCGCTCAGCCCGCCGGCCTGCTCGAAGCGGTCGATCAACGCGAGCGCGCGTGGGGTGAAGATTTCGCGTGCTTCCAGAATCGCCGCGGCTTCGTCGCGCAGCGCGGCGTCTTCGATCAGCTCCAGTCGCAACAGGGACGTGAAGACGCGGAACGGATTGCGCGCGAGCGCTGCCGCATCCACCGGGCGGAACGCGGTCGCATGCACCGGCACGCCGGCGACGGCAAGGTCGTAATAGCCGACCGGTTGCATCCCCATCACCGCGAACAGCCGACGCAGCGTCGCGAGTTCGCGCGGCGTGCCGACGCGGATCGCGCCATGGCGCTCGGCGTCAAGGCGGTCGAGCGCATCGCTACGCTCAAGACGTGCGGCCAGCGGCGGATCGTTCGCCAGGGTCGCGACATTCACCTCCGACACCAGCTCCATCAGCGTGCCGTACAGCGGCACCTCGTCGCGGTACATGCGGGACATCGCCTGCGCGAACAGGCTGCGGATTTCGTCGGGCGGCAGGTGCGTCGAAGCGTTCATCGGGAACCAGGGTGAAGGACCGGGTGTTCCCGGCGAAGCACCTATTTTCGCCTGTCGGCGGCGGTCGCGGGAACCTCGCGCGCCGTTGCGTCGTGTGCGCTTCAGCCTGGTGGACGCCATCAGGCTGATGTCTTCCCCGCTGCTAGGCTATGCCACCGCCATCGCGCACACCGAGGACATCCCGATGCAGACCCGAATGCCACTGGGCGCCCGCGTGGTCGCGCTGACGGCGCTGCTGTGGAACCTGTTCGGCCTGCTGGTGTTCGCGCTGCAGGTGTCGATGACGCCCGAGCAGCGTGCCGCGCTGCCGCTCGACCAGCAGCAGATCAATGCGGCAATGCCGCTGTGGATCTACGGCGTGTTCGGTCTGGCGACGCTGGCCGGCTCGGCCGGTTCGGTCGCACTGCTGTTCGCGCGCCGCTGGGCCGAACCGGCCCTGCTGGTGTCGTTCGTCGCGATCGTCGTGCAGATGATCGCAAGCTACGCGCTGACGCCGGTCTGGGCGCTGACCGGCATGCGCGGACTCGGCCTGCCGCTGTTGCTGATTCTGGTCGTCGCGTCGGTGTGGTTGTTCGCGCGCGGTGCCGCACGCCGCGGCTGGCTGCGCTGACGCAGCGTCAGGTGCGCGACTTCAGCAAGGCCCACGCCGCGCGTAGACCCAGCGCCTCGCCGCCCTGCGGATGGCCCGCGCGGCTGCTGTCGTTCCAAGCGTAGGTGTCGAGATGCGCCCATGGCGTTTCAGCCGGCACGAAACGTTCGAGATACAGCGCCGCGGTGACCGAACCGGCCATGCGTGAGCCGGCATTGGCGAGATCGGCGATGCCGCTGGTGAGGTAACGCAGGTAGGGGCGCCACAGGGGCATGCGCCACACCGGGTCACGCGTCGCTTCGCCGCCGGCGATCCAGGCATTCGCCAGTGCATCGTCATTGGAGAACAGCGCCGGCAGGTCCGGGCCCAGCGCGATGCGCGCCGCGCCGGTCAGCGTGGCGAAATCGAGGATCGCGTCCGGCGACTGTTCGCCGGCGAAGGTCAGTGCATCGCACAGCACCAGACGGCCTTCGGCGTCGGTGTTGTCGATCTCCACGCTGATGCCCTGGCGCGTGGCGATGACTTCGCCGGGACGGAACGCATCCGGGCCGACCGCGTTCTCGACCGCCGGCACCAGCAGCGTGATGCGCAGCGGCAGCTTGCGCGCCATCACCAGTTCGGCCAGCGCGATCGCATGCGCCGCGCCGCCCATGTCCTTCTTCATGTTGCGCATGCCGTCGGCCGGCTTGATGTCGAGGCCGCCGGTGTCGAAACACACGCCCTTGCCGACAATCGCCACGTGTGGATGCGCCGCGTCGCCCCAGGTGAGGTGCAGCAACCGCGGGGCGCGATGCGAGGCGCGCCCGACCGCGTGGATCGCCGGGAAATTCCGGTCGAGCAATGCGTCGCCAACGATGCTGTCGAAGGTCGCGCCGTGCGCCTGCGCGATCTCGCGCACCACGGCTTCCATCTGCTCGGGACCCATGTGCTCGGTCGGCGTATTGACCAGATCGCGCACGCGCGTGGTCGCGGCGATGACATCGACGGCTTCCGCATCGGGCGTATCGATCGCCAGCCGCGCGGGCTTGCGCGCCGTCGTCTTGTAGCGGGTGAAGCGGTACGCGCCGAGGCCCCAGCCGAGCTGCAGCGTCGCCGCGTCGTGCGCACCGGCCACGCGCCAGCCGCCTTCCGGCAGACCGTAGGCCGCATGTGCGTAGCTGTCCGGGTCGAGCGCATCGCCGATGCCGATCACCGCGCCTTCGAGGCCACCGTCACCGGGCAGCAGCGCCACCGTGCCGGGCGCCGCGTCGAACGCCTGCGCATCGAGCCAGGCCTGCACGATGGCCGGCTGCGTGTCGCGCCAGGCCGCGTAGCCGTCGCGCGCGACGATGTGCAGCGCACGTGCGTCCTGCGAGGCGGTGGCGAAGAGATCGGTCGTGGTGTCGGTCATGGGAAAGCCAGTGTCAGGAGCGGTCGGCGATGGTCGGTACGGCGTCGAGCCAGTCGGCGAGCGCGGTGAGCGTGTCGAATTCGAGATCGGGCGTCAGCGTCGGATGTTCCCAGCGCCGGTCCTCGCGATTGATCCAGCAGGTGCGCAGGCCTGCGCGTGCGGCGCCGGCGACATCCATCTCGATGTGGTCGCCGACGTGCAGCACGTCGCCATGCGCGCAGCCGAGTCGATCGCAGGCGGCGTGGAAGATGCTCGCATCCGGCTTGGCGACGCCGTGCTCGCGCGAGCCCAAGGTGAACGCGAACAGATGGCCGATGCCGACGCGATCGAGATCCGCGTTGCCGTTGGTCACCGCCGCTACCGGCACGCGCGCAGCGATGCGTTCGAGCGCGGCCAGGCTGTCGGGGTAGTACTCGACCTTGTTGCGCTCGGCGTAGAACACCTCGTACGCCGCATCCAGCAGCCCGGGATCGCCGCCGCTGTCGCGCAGTGCGTGTTCGATGGTCAGCTGCCGCAGCGCGGACAGGTCGTGCATCAGATGCGCGTTCTCGGCGAACACACGCATGCGCAGATCGCGCATCTTCTCGATCGGATACATGTCCGCGGTGGCCGGACTGTGTGTGCGCAGGAACGCGTCGAGTGTCTGCTCGACCCGCGCCCCGATCGGCGCGAACGGCCAGAGGGTGTCGTCGAGATCGAGCGTGATGGCGCGGATGGGGAACGTCATGCGCCACATTGTAACGAGTGCCCATGCCGGCCTCTTGGACGCGCGCACCGCGGGGTCGTCGCCCGCAGGGCGCGGGTGCAACCTTCGGTCATACTTGGCGCGCTGGAGCCGTCGCCGGCTGGCCGCGGCGGCAGCGGGCGGCTCGCCACTCCCGATACCCATGCCGAACGCCTACCGATTCTCCGATTACCTGCTCGACTGTGATGCACGCGAACTGCGTCGTGACGGCGTCGTGGTCGTCGTGCCGGCGCGTGTGTTCGCGTGCCTGCAGCATCTGCTCGAACATCGTGAGCGGGCGGTGGCCCGCGACGAACTGGTAATGGCGATCTTCGCGCGCGACAACGTCTCCGATGCGCAGCTGAGCCAGATCATCCTGCGTGCGCGCCGGGCGGTCGGCGACGACGGCCAGGAGCAGCGGGTCATCCGCACGGTACCTAGCTTCGGGTTCCGCTGGGTGGCGGAGGTCGAGCCGGCGGCAGTCGCGGATCAGGCGCCATCTCCCATGCCGGAATCGGGAGAGTCCGAACCGGCAGCACCGCCGTTGCCGATCCGCGCGGCCCGGTCCGGGCCCCTGTTCCGCGGTATCGCGGCGCTGGTCGCGCTGGTCGCGCTGGCGACGGCGCTGTGGTGGTGGGCGATCTCCCGGCCGGCCGGCACGCCGGACGCGGAGACTCCGCCGCGGCCGGGTGCAGGCGCGGTCATCGTGCTGCCCACCGAACTCGAGCAGGCCGCCGACGTCGCGTGGGCGCGCCTGGGCCTGATGGATTTCATCGGCGATCGCCTGCGCCGTGCCGGTCTGCCGGTCGCGGCCAGCGAAAGCGTGCTGTCGCTGCTGCATGCCCACAATGGTGAGCGCATCGTGCCCGCGCGCCTGCGCGACGAGGTCGCCGGCGACTGGGTGGTCCACAGCCGGGCGGTGCGGCGGGGTGCGGGTTGGCGGGTGGAGATTACCGCCCAGGGCCGCGACGACGCGTCGCGGCACGCGTTCGGCGAGCATGCCGACCTGGTCCGCGCCGCCGATCAGGCGTGTGGCCGACTGTTGGCCGCGCTGGGCCGGAATGCGGCAGGGCCGAACGTCGATGCCGGACTCAGCGAAAGGCTCCAGCGCGCGCAGGCCGCGTTGCTGAGCAACGAACTGGACGCCGCCAGGCGCATCCTGGCCGAGGCTCCGCCCGCGCAGCGCAACGATCCGGATCTGCGGCTGCGCCTGGCACAGGTCGATTTCCGCGCCGGCCTGTACCCGAAGGTCCGTGACGAGGTCGAGCGGCTGCTGCGGATCGACGCCGCGAAGGCGCCGCTGTTCCGGGCCCAGGTCCTGTTGGTGCGGGCCGGCATCGACCGGCGACTCGACCAGCGCGTGTCGGCCGAACGCGACTACACCGAGGTGCTCGCGCTGGTCGGCCCCGGGGGCGACATCGCCCTGCAGGGCGATGCGCTCAACGGTCGCGGCATGGCGCGCGCGCTGCTGGGCCACTATGACGGCGCGCTCGAGGATCTGGGCCAGGCGCGCATCCTGGCCGCACGTACCGGCGACCCGCTGGCCGTTGCGCGGGTCGACGCCAGCCTGGGATTTCTGGAGAAGGTCCGTGGGCGGCCGGCGCAGGCGGCCGAATACATCGCCCGCACGCTCGGGGAGTTCCGCCGCTTCGGCGCGATCTACGAGCTGGTCTCGATGTCGGTGGCGCTCGCGGAAACCCGGCTGTTGCTGCTGCAGTCCGACGAGGCGCGCGCCAGCATGGAGCAGGCATGGGCACTGCGCGAACGCATCTCCGACCCCAGCCAGCTGACGAATATCGCCCTGGGCCGTGCCGAAGCGATGGTCCGGCAGGGCGCGTTCTCCGCCGCCGAGTCGATGCTGCAGTCGCATGCGGCCGGTCCGACGCTGAACAGCGACCTGCATCGCGCCGATGCGCTGCGGGTCGAGATGGCGTGGCGCCGCGGTGACCCCGCGGCGGCGGTCCGCATCGCCGACGGGGTGCTGGACCAGTGGCATGCCGAAGCGCGCACGGAGCGGTTGTTCCGGGTGCGCTGGATGCGGCACCAGGCCGCGCTCGAGGCGGGTCTGCCATTGCGTGCCGACGACGCGCCGCGGCCGGCGTCGGACGACACCGGCTACGCCTGGGACTGGCTGCTGGTGGCGATGACCGCGCAGGCGCAGGACCGTGATGCCGAGGCCGGCCAGGCCTATCGCATCGCGGTGGCGCGCGCCGAACAGGACGGCGTGCCGGAGGAAGTCGCGCAAGCCGTCTATGCCGGCACGACGTGGCTGCTGGCGCACGACGACCGCGCGGAAGCGACAGCGCTGGTCGGACGCATCGCCCCCTGGGCGCGCCAGGATTTCGACCTGGCGCTGCTGCAGACCCGGCTGCTGCATGCGCTCGGACAGACCGATGCCTGGTCGATCGCGCTGCAGGATGCGAAGCGCCTGGCCGGTGAACGGGTCATCCCGGCCGCACTGCAGACACCGCCGGTGCCTGCGCAGGTCATTGATGTAAAAGAGAAAAATGGGGTCGTAATGGAGTTGTAACAGGTCGGGAATGGCGTTCCCCGGTGAACTGCGTCAAGGATCGGGGCTGCCCCTGTGCCGCGTGCCCCCGCCCGCCGCCTATCGTTCCCGGAGACACACCACCATGACCCGCACGAACCTTGCGCTCGCGATCGCTTCCCTCATCGTCGCCGCTCCCCAGGCCCATGCCCGGACACTCGATCCTGTTGCCGCGGATCCGGCACAGGTGGCCGCGGCGGAGGCACCTGATCGCGAGGGTCGCGCCGCCGTCGCCACTGTTGTCCCCGTCGCCGCCGGCACGCAGGCCGCCGACGCGGTGAACCCCGCACAGTTGGAGGCGATCGCAGACAGTGCCCGCTATCTCGCCGCGAGCGGCGCGGCCGATAGTGACGAGGCGGCCGCGATCGACGGCGAATTCGCCACCGCGGTCGGCGCCACGGCGACCGCGGCCGGCCGCGGCGCATCCGCATTCGGCGGTCATGCGACGGCCACTGGCCTGCACGCGACTGCAGGCGGCATCCACAGCCTCGCCCAGGGCAGCAACACCACCGCCTACGGCGCCGGCAGCCAGGCCGCCGAGGAGGGGGCGACGGCGATTGGCGGACAGATGGAAGTCGTCAACGGTGAAACCTGGGAAACGGAGATCTGGAGCACGGTCGCCTCCGGCAAGCAGGCGACGGCGGTCGGGACGGCCGCGCATGCGACCGACTACAACGCGGTTGCCGTTGGCGCCACGTCCGAGGCCAGTGGCCGCCAGGCGATCGCGCTGGGATCGGCGGCGACCGCGCGCGCCGACCGGGCCATCGCCATCGGCAACCAGGCGCGCGCGTACGACGTGCTCGCGACCTCGGTCGGTGCCAGCGCCCAGGCCGTCGGCGCGCGCAGCGTCGCGATCGGTGCGAACGCGGTCGCCTACGACGAATCCAATACGACCGTCGGCCAGTTCTCCGGCACCGCCGGCGCCTACGCCAGTGCGTTCGGGCGCCAGGCGAAGGGCCGCGTCGAACGCAGCACCGCGCTCGGCGCCCACAGCGACGCGACGGCGCTCAACAGCGTCGCGCTCGGCGCCTGGTCGGTCGCCGACCGCGCGGACACGGTCTCAGTCGGGGCCGTCGGCGCCGAGCGACAGATCGTCAATGTCGCCGCCGGCACCGAGGACACCGATGCGGTGAACCTCTCCCAGCTGCGCGATGCGACCCGCGCCGCCGAGTTCTTCGAGGCGACCGGCGGTCCCGGCAACCAGCAGCCGGCGACGGTGATGGGCGAGTACGGCACCGCCGCCGGCTCCGGTGCGCTGGCTGCCGAGCTGGGCGCATCGGCCTTCGGCAGCGGCGCGTTCGCCTTCGGCGACTTCGCCACCGCCAGTGGCTTCAACGCCGTGGCTTCCGAGCAGTGGAGCACGAGCTATGGCGCTTTCAGCGAGGCGACCGGAGAGAGCGCGGTGGCCGTGGGTGGGCAATTGAAAATGATGATCGGCTCGCCGGGCGAATGGGACTGGGTGGAGGTGGACGTTTCAACGGTCGCCTCGGGCTACGCAAGCACCGCGCTCGGCGCGGCTGCCCAGGCGATCGAGGCCAACACCACCGCGGTAGGTGCGGCATCCGAGGCCAGTGGGACCGGTGCGACCGCCGTGGGCAGCGCCAGTACCGCCCGGGGATACGACAGCACTGCGATCGGTGGACAGGCACGTGCCTACGCCGACAACTCGACCGCCGTGGGCGCGAGCGCCGAGGCGCACGGTGAGCGGAGTTCGGCGTTCGGCCTGTTGTCCTATGCGTCAGGCGAGAACAGCCTGGCCCTGGGCAACTGGAGTGCCGCCGGTGGCGCCGGAAGTGTGGCGATGGGGTCCAACAGCATCGTGCATCCGGGCAGCGACGGCGGTCTGGCGCTGGGGCGCAATGCTATGGTGGCCGATGGCTACAACAATGCGGTGGCGCTGGGCGCGGGCTCGTATGTCGATCGCGACAACGCCGTGTCGGTCGGCACGCATGCGCGGCAGCACTTTGGCGGTAACCCCTTTCCGACAGACGTCGAGGCGATCGACCGCCAGATCATCCACGTGGCGGCGGGTACCGAGGACACCGATGCGGTGAACGTCGCGCAGTTGCGCGACGTGACCCGGTACGCCGATTTCTTCGAGGCGACCGGTGGTGAGGGAAATCAGCAGCCGGCAACGGTACTGGGCGACTACGGCACCGCAGCCGGCTCGGGCGCGCTTGCCGGCGAACTGGGTGCATCGGCATTCGGCAGCGGCGCGTTCGCGTACGAAAAGCACACGACGTCGGTCGGCTTCAACAGCGCGGCCTCGGCCGACTACGCCAGTGCGTTCGGCGCCGGCGCGCAGGCCTCGGCCGACAGTTCCACCGCAATTGGTGGCCAGTACTACGTGATGAACGGCGAGACCTGGGAGATGGAGGAATTCGCGACCATCGCCGAGGGGCGCGAGAGCACCGCCGTTGGCGCCGGCGCACGTGCGATGGAATACGCATCGACGGCGATCGGCGCGGGTGCGTACGCCGGCGGCGAGATGTCGGTGTCGATCGCCGGCAGCGCGCGCGGGAATTCGACGACGGCGGTTGGCGTGATGGCGACCGCGGCGGCGGATCATTCGACCGCGATCGGCCACAGCGCGACCACCGGTGCGATGCGCACGCTGGCCGTCGGCGGCAGTGCGGGTGCCTATGCCGACAGCGCCACCGCAATCGGCCAGGTGGCGCGCGCATACGGTGCGCAGAGCGTGGCGATGGGTATCCGCAGCCGTACCGATGGCGATGACAGCCTGGCTCTCGGGGCCGATGCACATTCGATTGCGGTCGGCAGTGTCGCGCTGGGCGCGAACGCCATCGCCGACCGCGCGCACACGGTGTCGATCGGTGCCGCGGGTGCGGAACGGCAACTGGTCAACGTCGCCGCCGGCACGCAGGGCACCGATGCGGTCAACTTCGACCAGCTCAGCGCGGTTGCCGATCAGGTTGGCGAGGTCGCCGACAACGCGATCGGCTACGACGACGAGACGCGTGGCCGGGTGACGTTCGCCGGTGAGCAGGGCACATTGTTGACCAACCTCGCCGACGGCGAAGTCGCCGCGGACAGTTCCGATGCGGTGACCGGCAACCAGTTGTTCGAGACCAACGAGCGCGTCGGCGTGGTCGAAGGGCGTGTCGACGGTATCGAAGACCGCATCGGCGACATCGAAGGCGTGGCCGCGAATGCGGTGGCCTACGACGACGATCTGCGCGACAGCGTCACCCTGGCGGGCGAGGACGGCACGCGACTGGGCAACGTCGCCGCCGGCGCGATCAACGCCTCGAGCCGCGATGCGGTCAACGGCGCGCAGGTGCATGCGGCGATGGAATCGGTCGCGACCGCGTTCGGTGGCGGCACCGTGGTCGATGCCGGCGGCCGCCTGATCGGCAGTGTGTTTACGGTCCAGGGCAGCCACTACGGCAACGTCGGCGATGCCCTGGGTGCGCTCGACGGCGTCATCGCCGGACTCGATGGACGGATCGGCGCGCTGGAGACCGGCGTTGGCGGTGGTGGCGTGACCGCGCCGCCTTCGGGACGCGGCGACGGCCTGGCGGTGGGCGACGGCAGCGTCGCGGTCGACGGCAACGACACCGCAGTCGGCAATGGCGCGGTCGTCGAAGCAGAGGGTGGTACCGCCCTCGGCAGCAACACCACGATCACCGCCGACGCATCGAATGCGGTCGCGGTCGGCGCCGATGCGAGCGTCGAGGCCGCATCGGGCACCGCGGTGGGACAGGGCGCGCGCGTCAGCGCCGAGGGTGCGGTCGCGCTGGGCCAGGGATCGATCGCCGACGAGGCCGATACGGTGTCGGTCGGCAATGCCGATCACCAGCGCCGGGTGACCAATGTCGCCGAGGGCATCCACGACACCGATGCCGCCAATGTCGCCCAGGTCGAAGCGGGCGATGCGCGCACGCTGCAGGACGCCAATGCCTATACCGACAGCCGCTTCTCTGCCTGGGAGGACAACTTCTCGTCACTGCGCGGCGAGATCGACGACCGTCTCCGCCACCAGGACCGCCGCATCGACCGCATGGGTGCGATGAGCGGCGCCTACGCGGGCATGGCGCTCAATACCGCCGGGCTGGCCGGGCGCAACCGCGTCGGCGTGGGTGTCGGCGCGCAGGGCGGTGAGCAGGCGATCGCGGTCGGCTACCAGCGCGCGATCGGCAACCGCGCCAGCGTGTCCTTCGGCGGCGCGGTCGCCGGCGGCGAGAGCAGCGTCTCGGCAGGCGCGGGTTTCAGCTGGTAACCGGCGCGACCCATGCCGGCACCGCCGGCATGGGTCAGGCCAGCAGACGTGCCCAGCCTTCGAAGCCTTCCACTCGCGCCAGCACCAGCTTCACGCAGACGATCAGCGGCACCGCCAGCAGCAGGCCGACGATGCCCCACATCCAGCCGAACAGCATCAGCGCGAGGATCAGCATCAGCGGCGAGATCGCCATGCGGCGGCCGAGCACGATCGGGGTGACGAACTGGCCTTCGATCGTGTGCAGCAGCAGATACACCGCCGCCGGAATCACCGGCGCCCAGGCCGCGTTCGGCCAGCTGCCTTCGTAGCTGACGAAGCCCATCAGCAGCATCAGCAGCACGCCGATCAGCGGGCCGACATATGGCGCGAAGTTCAGCAGTGCGACGACGGTGCCCCACAGCAGGGCGTCCTGCAGTGGAAGATTCATCCAGAACAGCACGCCGGCGAACACCGCGCCGAGCAGGGTGTTGATGATCGAGATCGTCAGCACATAGCGCGAGATCTCGCGTTCGATGGACTGCAGGATGTCGACGGTGAGCTTGCGACGTTGGCGATCGGGCAGCATCGCAACCGCGTTGCGTTGCAGGTTCTCGCCGTAGACCATGAAGAAGAACGTCAGCAGCACCACGGCGAGCACGGACGCCAGCATCTTCGGCGTCGCGACGATCGTGCGCCACGAGCTGTTGTCCTGGATCTGCACCAGTTGCACGCGGCGCTGCGGGCGATCTTCGGTGGCACGTGCGAAGGATTCGGCAGCCTGGCTGGCCTGGTGCACCGGCTGGGTCATCGCCTTCAGGCGCGGCGCCAGCGAGCGCAGGGTCTTGGGTGCCTGCTGCACCCACTCGCTGGCGGGGCCGTAGAGTTGCAGGCCGAGTGCCCCGGTGCCGGCGATGCCGAGGCCCAGCACCAGCAGGGCGCCCACGACACGTGGAATCCACAACCGGCGCAGCGCACGCAACACAGGATTGCCGATCAACGCGAAGAACATTGCCAGCAGGATCGGCAGGATCACCGTCTGTGCGGCCCATAGCGTCGCCAGTACGGCGAGCGTGACCAGCACGATGAGAGCGGTCGATGCGCGTGGGCGCGGCGTGACCGGTGTCGGCACCGGCCGCGACGCGTCGCCCTCCGGCGGCGGACTGATGGGTGTGCTCATTGGCGGTCAGGGAATCGGGCGCTCAGCGCCCGGATTCCGACAGCTCGGTCGCCGCTTCTGCGGGACGCGGCTGCTCGGACAGCACCGGGTCGGGTCGACCACGGTCCGTGCGCGGCAGCGATGTGTCGACGTCAGGCGTGGTGCCCGGCTGCGTTGCGCTCTGCGTCTGCGTGGCGTCAGCGGACGCCACCTGCACCGCCGCAGCGGCGCCGGCAGCCGCTGCGGCTTGCGTATCGACAGTGCCGTCGGTCCTGGCGGCCACGTTGTCCGCAGCGGCATCTGCCGTCTGCGCGGCGTCGTCCGCCGTTTCGGCCGCTTTTTCCGCCGTCGCGGCCGCGACGGCCGCCTGTACCGAGGTCAGCAATCCGGACAGGGCGCTGATCAGCTGGATGGACTTCGGCCCACCCAGCTTGCCGAGGCGCGTCAACGCCCGACGCGGTTCCAGATGCCCGGTCGCAAATCCCATCACCAGGCCGGCAATCAGGATGCGTGGCGGTGTCCAGGCTTCGCGCCAGCTCGTACGCAATGCGCGGTAACGATCCGTGGTCTGCACCGCGCGTCCATCCACCAGAGATTCGGCGCGTTCGACGCGATTCTTGAGGCCTTCGAAGTTCATGGCGCCTCCACCTTGTCCGCCTTGCCGGTTGCACGCGCGGACGGGGCGGTGTCGTCGTCGTCGGGCCCTGCCTCGGAGAACAGGCCCAGACGCGCGAGCTGGCGACGCGTGGCATGCATGCCGGCGTAGTCGAAGAACACCGAGACGCGCCAGGCGGCGAGCGCGGTGACGACCAGGCTGATCAAGGTGGCGATCGAGATCGATGCCAGCCACGACAGGCCCCACGACTGCAGCAATGCGATCGCGGCGCCCATCGCGAGCAGCCAGGCCGACGCACCGAAGACCACCGACACGGCCGACCATGCCAGTGCACGCCCGAGGGCCGAGCGCGACAAGGCGAAGTCGGCCGAGACCAGCTTGCGCAGGGCGCGGCCGCTGTCGACTCCGGAGCCGAATGTTTCGGTGGCCGCCGCACGGATGCGGCGGATGCTTTCGTCGAGATGCGGTGCTTCGCCGGGCGCACGCTCTGCGCTGCCGGCGGCTTCCTCGCGCGGGTCTTCCCCGGTCACACGCTCGGTCACGAAACGCCGCGCTTACTTGCTGCGCGCGAGCTTGGCGATGATCCAGCCGGCTGCGAACGCGGTGCCGAACGCGGCGATCGGACGCTCGCGGATCAGGTCCGCGGCGCTCTCGACCAGATCGCGGCCCTTGTCGAGCAGCACGTCGTACTGTTCCTTGGCGGCGGTGCCGCCTTCCTCGAACGCGGCGACGCCGGCGATCGCGGAATCGGCGAGGTCGGACTTCACGGTTGCGCGGCCGAGCTTGAGCTCGTCACCGGCGACGTTCGCGGCGTTCTTGACCGCGGCGCCTGCATCGCGGGCGGCCTGGGCAAGGTGCGAACCTGCCTCGCCAAGATGGGTCTTCACCGCGTCGGTCGAAGTGGGGCTCATGGTCGTGCTCCTGTCAGTTGGACAGTGCCGCGCGACAGGCGCGACACGGGGGGATTGGATCAACGCATGATCACGTCGGCGATGCGTCCGCGACGTGAAATGCGCAGTACAAGATCGGATGGACGGTCGGCCATCGAGTCGCGGAAGCCCGCCAGATCGCGGAACTGGCCGCTGTTCGCCGCGAGGATCAGATCACCATCGCGCAGGCCGCTCTGGAATGCGCGGCTGCCGGGCTCCACCTTTTCCACCAGCACGCCACCGGCGCGCTGGTTCTGGCGACGCAGCGCTTCGGGCAGGTCGGCGAACATCGCACCGGCGAGGCGTGCATCGACGCTCGCGCCATCGCGCGGCAGCGCGGTCAGGCGCGTCTCCACCTGGATGCTGCGACCATCGCGCAACACCTCCAGCGTCACCGGCGTATCGATGGCCTGCAGGCCCTGGAAGTTGCGCAGCGATTCGCTGTTGTCGATGCGCTCGCCGTTCGCCGCCACCACCACGTCGCCGGTGCGCAGGCCCGCGCGCGCTGCCGGCGAACCGCCATACACGCGCGTGACCACCGCGCCGCGCGGCGTGTCGAGGCCGAGTCCCTGGGCGATGCGTGCATCGACGGTCTGCGTGTCGACGCCCAGCGTGCCGCGCTGCACGCTGCCGGTCGTCGCCAGCTGCGTCATCACGTTGCGGGCCAGGCCGATCGGAATCGCGAAGCCCAGGCCGATGTTGCCGGCCATGCT
>JBQEAV010000002.1:0-50462 GCA_052108555.1 Luteimonas sp. | reverse complement strand
TCTGGAAACCCACGCCCGGCACGTTGCTGCGGCCCACCGCGGAAATGATTCCCGACGTCACCGTCTGACCGAAGCCGAACGGATTGCCCACCGCGACGACGAAATCGCCGACCTGCAGGTTCGCATCCTGCGCGAGCGGAATCGCGCTGAGGTTGTCGGCCTTGATCCGCATCAGCGCCACGTCGGTGTCGACGTCCGAACCGATGAACTCCGCCTCCACCGTGCGACCGTCGGCCAGCGTCACCGACACGTCGTCGGCGCCCTCGATCACGTGGTGGTTGGTCAGCACGTAGCCCTGCTGCGCATCGACGATCACGCCCGAGCCCAGCGACTCGTTGATCCGCTCCTGGTTCAACTCGGGAAACATGCGGCGGAAGAACGGATCGTTGCCGAACGGACTCACGCGGACGCGTTGCTTGGCATGCACCGAGACCACCGACGGCGTCACCGTCCTGAGCATCGGCGCCAGTGACGGCAAGGGCGCGCCGTCGACCGCTGCCGGCAACGCGGCCATCGTCGGCACTGCGGCCACAGCGGCGGGCGTGGCACCAGCCGGTTGCTGCACCACGTCGCGGATCGCGGTCGCGGCGAAGCCACCGAACGCGGCGGCACAGGTCAGAGCGAGAAGCGTGGTCTTGGCGCGCATGGAACGTCCCCTGTCGGCGGCGGGTCGAGATGATCGATGCCGGAGCGTGGAAGGTGGGTCGACGGCGCTGGATGCCGGCCGCCGTCGAGGATCAGCAGTGTGGCCCGCCACGTTTGAATCGGTGTTGAAAGTCGCATTCAGATGATGCGCCGGAAAGCCGCCGGCGACATCTGTCATAGGTCCTGCCGACAATCGCCGATCGCGCGGAATTCCGGTTGACACCGGTCGGAGTCCGGGCGTAGCGTGGACTCCCGTTGCCGCCACTACATATTGGGCGTTGGCGTTGGAAAATCCCAACAAATGGGGCTTTCAACGATCAGCCGCCCTTCGTAGCAAAGGGGATGCACGCGATGAGTTCGAACGCCAAGGAGAAGACGGCTCACGGCCGCAACCGGCACAGCAGCTGCACGCGCAACATCCTTTCGAAACCCGCACCGATCGACGGCGCCTGACGCGCTGACGGTCCGATTGCGTCCGCAACCCGCACACGACAGGCGACCGGTCCACACCGGCGCGATTCCAGGAGCGCACAGCAGCATGAGCACGGTTCGCCTCGCGGCGGTGAAGTCCGACCACGGTCCCGAAATTCCGATGCAGCCCGCGTCAGACGACATCTGGGACAAGAAGTACCGCCTCAAGACCAAGCAGGGCGTGGCTGTGGATGCCGACATCGACGGCACCTACCAGCGCGTCGCGAAAGCGCTCGCCGAAGCCGAGACCACGGTCGAGACGCAGCGCCACTGGCACGAGCGCTTCCTGTGGGCGCTGCGCCGCGGTGCGATTCCCGCCGGCCGCATCACCTCCAACGCAGGCGCGTTGGAACACAAGCCCGCGACCAGCACGATCAACTGCACCGTGTCCGGCACCATCGTCGATTCGATGGACGGCATCCTCGAGAAGGTCCACGAGGCCGGCCTCACGCTGAAGGCCGGTTGCGGTATCGGCTACGAGTTCTCCACGCTGCGGCCCAGGGGCGCGTTCGTCGCCGGCGCGGGTGCGTACACCTCTGGCCCGATGTCCTTCATGGATATCTACGACAAGATGTGTTTCACCGTCAGTTCCGCCGGTGGTCGACGCGGCGCGCAGATGGGCACCTTCGATGTCAGTCATCCCGACGTGCGCGACTTCATCCGCGCCAAGCGCGAAGACGGCCGCCTGCGCCAGTTCAATCTTTCGCTGCTGATCACCGACGGTTTCATGGCAGCCGTCGATACCGACGCCGACTGGCCGCTGGTGTTTCCGATCAACGAAAAGGAAACCGGCGATTTTGATCTTGCCGATGTCGAGCAGGTGATCTGGCGCGAATGGCCGCAGACGAACGGCTACGTGTCCCGCGACGATGGCCTCGTCGCCTGCAAGGTCTACGGCAAGGTCCGCGCGCGGCACCTGTGGGACATGATCATGGTCTCGACCTACGACTACGCCGAGCCGGGTTTCATCCTCATCGACCGCGTCAACGAGATGAACAACAACTGGTGGTGCGAGACCATCCGCGCGACCAACCCGTGCGTCACCGCCGACACCTGGGTGCAGACGGGCGAAGGGCCGCGGCAGGTCTCCGATCTGATCGGTCAGCAGTTCGTCGTCCGCGTGGATGGGGGCGACCACCTGACCGGCGCCGAGGGATTCTTCCGGACAGCCACCAAGCCTGTTGTGCGGCTTGCCACCCGCGAGGGGTATGGGCTGCGTCTGACCGCCGACCATCGCGTGCGGCGCGCAAGCCGCGTCACACGGTGGTCCCTCGATACCGAATGGTGCGCGGCTGGCGATCTGCAGCCGGGCGACCGCGTGCTGCTCAACAATCATCGCGACGGGGCGACGTGGGCGGGCGACTACACCCACGACGAGGGCTTCTTGCTCGGGCTACTGCTCGGCGATGGCGTGCTGAAGGCCGACAAGGCCGTGTTGTCGGTCTTCGTGCCCGCCCAGGTCGCCAACGGTGCGCCGGCAGGGTTGTCGTCGGGCACGTACGCATTGATGGACGCGGCGGAGCAAGCCGCGCGTGCGCTGCCGCATCGCGCCGATTTTGATGGCTGGTACAACGTGGCAGGCCGCAGCGAATTCCGTCTCTCGCTGGCCGCGCTGAAGCGTCTGGCAGAACAAGTCGGCATGTCACCCGGCAACAAGGTGATCTCGGCAGCGCTCGAGCGTAGTTCGAGTGACTGCCATCGCGGCTTTCTGCGAGGGCTGTTCGACAGCGATGGCTCGGTGCAGGGCAGCCAGCTCAAGGGTGTCAGCGTGCGTCTGGCGCAAAGCGATCTTCCGTGCCTGGAGGCGGTGCAGCGGATGTTGCTGCGTCTGGGTATCGCGTCGACGATCTACTGCAACCGGCGCGGGGCGGGCCTACGCGCATTACCCGATGGGCGCGGCGGGCACGCCGACTACGCCGTGCGTGCGCAACATGAGCTTGTGATCAGTGGTGACAACGTCGAGGCCTACGCCGGGACGATCGGATTTGCTGACGCGGACAAGGAGGCCCGTTTGTGGCGCTTGATCGGCGACTACGTGCGCGCGCCGAATCGCGAGCGGTTCGTGGCCACCGTGGCGTCTGTGACCAGCGATGGCATGGAGGACGTCTACGACGTGCAGGTGCCCGGCATCAACACCTTCGATGCGAACGGTCTGCACGCGCACAATTGCGGCGAGCAGCCGCTGCCGCCCTACGGTGCCTGCCTGCTCGGCTCGGTCAACCTCACCAAGTTCGTGCGCGAGCCCTTTACCGAGCGCGCGCGTTTCGACTGGGAGGAATACAAGGAAGTCGTGCGCGTGTTCACCCGCATGCTCGACAACGTGGTCGAGGTCAACGGCCTGCCACTGCAGAAGCAGCGCGACGAGATCATGCGCAAGCGCCGCCACGGCATGGGCTTTCTCGGCCTCGGCAGCACGCTGACCATGCTGCAGATGAAGTACGGCGAGCCCGATTCCTGCGAGTTCACCGAGCGCATCGCGCGCGAGATGGCCGTCGCCGGCTGGGAGATGGGCCTGACGCTGGCGCAGGAAAAAGGCCCGGCGCCGATCATGGAGGAGCGCTTCGAAGTCACCGCCGCCATGCTGCGCAAGCGCCCGGAAATGGCGCGCGACGGCTGGAAGCCCGGCCAGGAGATTCCCGGTAAGGTGCTGCACGCCAGATATTCGCGCTACATGCAGAAGATCGCCGAGGTCGCGCCCGATCTCGTCGACCAGTTGGCCGAGTCCGGCGCGCGCTTCACCCACCACAGTTCGATCGCGCCGACCGGCACCATCTCGCTGTCGCTGGCCAACAACGCCTCCAACGGCATCGAGCCGTCCTTCGCGCATCACTACAGCCGCAACGTGATCCGCGAAGGCAAGAAGTCCAAGGAAAAGGTGGACGTCTTCTCGTTCGAACTGCTGGCCTACCGCGAACTCGTCAACCCGAAGGCCATGCCGTACTCGGAAGAACCCGGCGCGCAGCTGCCGGACTACTTCATCGCCGCCGACGACATCACCCCCAAGGCGCATGTCGACGTGCAGGCCGCGGCGCAGATCTGGGTGGACAGCTCGATCTCCAAGACCGCGAACGTCCCGACGGATTACCCGTACGAGGATTTCAAGGACATCTACCGCTACGCCCACCAGCAGGGCCTCAAGGGCTGCACCACGTTCCGCTTCAACCCCGCCGCCTTCCAGGGCGTGCTGGTCAAGGAAGCGGATCTCGCCAGCACCACTTACCGCTTCGAACTGGAAGGTGGCGAAGTGCTGGAAGTCGCGGGCAACGAACAGATCGAATACGACGGCGAACTGCACACCGCCGCCAATCTGTTCGATGCGTTGAAGGAAGGGTATTACGGCAAGTTCTGAAGCTGCCACGACGCGTCGGCGCAACGCCGGCGCGGAAACGGCAACGCACGCCGCAGTCGCATCACCGTCGTATCCGCAATTGCTGCTCCCCTGTGCACAGGCTTCGCGCTACATTTCCGCCGCGGACGAAGTGCTCCGTGAAGTTCACTGACGAGGACACCCAGAATGAGTAACGGAAACGGGGTTGCTGACACCCTGACGCACGCCGCCGAAGACGTCGCCGGAAAGGCGAAGGACATCGTCGCAGAGGTCAGGAAGCGCGCCAGCGCTGTCGCGAAATCCGCGAAGAAGAGCGCGCAGGATGCAGAAAAGACCGTCACCAAGCGCGTCACCAAGGTGCGCAAGGCTGCGACCAAGCGCGCCGAAACGGCGAGCAAGGCCGTCAGCAAGCGCGTGTCCGCAGTGAAGAAGAAGCTGGCCGCCGCCAAGACTGCCGCCTCGTCCGAGATCGCCGCGCTCAAGCGCAAGGGCGCCGGCAAGGCCACCGCGAAGAAGGCGACCGCGAAGAAGGCCACCGCGAAGAAGGCTGTCGCCAAGAAGGCACCGGCGAAGAAGACCGCTACCAGGAAGGCCGCGACCACCAAGGTCAACGCGACCAGGAAGACCGTCAAGAAGGCGGTCAAGAAGGTCGCCAAGAAGGCTGCGGCCAAGACCGCGACCGCCAAGCGCAGCGTCGCCGCTCGCAAGGGCGTCGCCAGGAAGACGGCCAAGACCGCCACGCGTTCTGTCGCCGCCAAAAAAGGTGCCGCCAAGCGCGCCAGCAAGAAAGCCTGATCCAACGTGTGAGCCCCTCTCCTGACGGAGAGAGGCGCTGCTTTGAGCCCCTCTCCCCCTGGGAGAGGGGTTGGGGTGAGGGCAGCACGCCGCCGCATCCCCAGTTCGCCCACACCAGAACACCAGCACCGCCCCACCCAGGACACCCGCCATGGCCGTCAAGATCGACCGCAAGATCACCGGATACGCCGTCGTCAAACCGGAAGACAAGCCCGTCGAGGGCACGTCCGTCCCGCGCGAGACCGTCGAGGCGGAACTCCCCACGGCCGATGTGATCCACATGCACGAGCGCATCGAGCGCCCGGAAGTGCTGATCGGCAGCACCTACAAGATCAAATCGCCGCTGGTCGAACACGCCATGTACGTGACGATCAACGACATCGTGCTCAACGCCGGCTCCGAGCACGAACAGCGCCGCCCGTTCGAGATCTTCATCAACTCCAAGTCGATGGACCACTTCCAGTGGATCGTCGCGCTGACGCGCATCATGTCCGCCGTGTTCCGCAAGGGTGGCGACGTGACCTTCCTGGTCGAGGAAATGCGCGCCGTGTTCGACCCCAAGGGCGGCTACTTCAAGGCCGGTGGCGTGTACATGCCGTCGCTGGTCGCCGAGCTCGGCATGATCGTCGAGGACCATCTCAAGTCCATCGGCATGATGCACGACCCGGAAATGTCCGACGCGCAGAAAGCCCTGATCGCCGAGAAGCGCAAGCAGATCGCCCAGCGCGAAGGCTCAAAAAAAAACAGTGACGTGAGCGGCGCGCCCAAGGCGCCCGGCAGTTCCGAAGATCACCCCGAAGACATCGAAATCACCGGCGACGGCGCGAGCTTCCCACCGTCCGCGACCATGTGCCACAAGTGCAGCACGAAGGCGCTGGTGCTGATGGATGGGTGTGCGACGTGTTTGAACTGTGGCTATAGCAAGTGCGGGTGAGTTAGCTCGTAATAACGTGGAACCAGCAATGGGGTCAGTCGTTCAGAAGTGAACCTGACCCCATTTTTTTGCCGACTTCAGGTTCAGCCATTTGCGACGGGTGTTTTTTACCATGGTACAAGATATAAAATCGAATCCAATGTTCGTAAGTGTCAATCGTACGCCTCGCATAACGCCGTGTAGTCATAAACTCACGAACAAAATTTAGAAACATAGAAGCCATAAGAATATGCTCAATTTAACTGTTTAGATAAACAGTAGTTTGCTTTGAGTTTTTTATCAACAACTCGCGGGTGTAAAACCCGTATTTTGCCGCAACATAATTTTATACAAGATAAAATGCTTGATTTACATCCTACTAGCACCCTAGACTGGATAAAATTTTGTAACTTGCGGGATCTTAGCAACGCAACTCGCGGGTTTAGATCCTTTGAATAAGCTGTTAGGCAATTCTGCTCAGTGAACATATTGATATGGATATTCCGATAATGTTTAAGAATTTATTCACCAAGAGTACAAAATTTGACGGCATCAGGCCGATCAACATTTATTTTATGCGTCTGATTTATATCTTGATGTTTTTTGTTCTTGGTCAGGACGTATGGGGCTACATATTGTCTTATTCAGGCGTCTGGGAAGAAAATGATGCTGTAGCATGGAGTGTATGGGCTGCATTTTCGGCTTTAGCGCTGCTGGGGATATTTAGAACAGTTGAAATGATACCGATTCTTTTGCTCGAAATTTTCTATAAAGTGCTATGGCTAATTTTGGTGGTGTATCCGCTCTGGCAATCTAATGAACTTGTAGGTTCAGGCATTGAAGAAACCGCTTTTGCATTTGCATTGGTTGTGTTGCCAATTTTAGCAATGCCTTGGGGCTATGTTTTTAAACGGTATATCTTCGGTAAGAAAAATGCCTAACAAGTTACTAAATTTCGTTCCGGCCACAAACAGCGTGGCCTCCACGGGACTGCCTACGCTGCGCTGCGGCAGCCCATTAGTAATGCGTTAGCAGGTGTTCGGGTTTTAACGGTTTTAGTCAGTAGTTTTATTCCGGCCTTGCTCGTGTTTGGTTTTCTTAGCTGCAGGGCCAAAAGGTTAAGTTCGCCAGTTTGTGGGTTTAGTGCAAACGGTGGTGGCGGTAGCGTTGTTCTTAGTGGCTTCGCTCAACAGTTTTACAGGTTCCGATTGGCTCGCCGTATCGCAGTTGGCTGGTTAAGTTTTTAAATTTGCACAGTGGTGCATTTGTTCAGCTTCGCCAGTGCGGCAGTGCCGCGCGGGTTTTAATTTAAGCTGCTAACAAGGCGCATCACTCGCGGCCTGCGGCCGCTGGGATGCCAACCGCTACGCGGTCGTCACCCGTGTGCTTTGCGTTAGCAGGCTTTCGGGTTTTAACGGTTTTAATCAGTAGTTTTATTCCGGCCTTGCTCGCGTTTAGTTTTATTAGCGACAGCGCCATAAGTTAAATTTCGCCAGTTTGTCGGTTTGCTGCAAACGATGATGGCGGTAGCGTTGCTCTTTGTGGCTTCGCTCAAACAGTTTTACAGGTTCCGGTTGGCCAATCTCACCCGTATTCCGCTGGCCATTGCGATGTCCTCGATGCTGGCACTCGCGGTCGGTTGTTCGAATGACCGCACTGCGGACGACCAGGCCGCCATGACGCCTGCCACCGATCCTGCGATGCAGACCCCGCCGCCTGCGGCGACGCCGAACACAACCGCGACGGGCGCTCCGCGGACCGACGCTCCGATGGACGCTTCGGGCACCGGTATGGATTCCGAGCAGCCGGGCTCCGATACGTGGATCACCACCAAGGTGAAGTCCTCGCTGCTGGCCGATTCCGACGTGGCCGGTCTCAAGATCGATGTCGAGACCGTCAATGGCGTCGTGACGCTGACGGGCCAGGTGGAGCAGGCCGCGCAGGTGACCGAGGCCACGCGCATTGCGCGCGAGATCGAAGGCGTGACCGATGTCGTGACCACCAATCTCGTGACGACCCAGTAAGTCCCGACCTCTGCGGATCGGGCCACCCGCCCGGTTCGCAATGCATCGCGGGCTCAAGGCTGGAAACGGATGCCGCGCACCTTCGGGTGTGCGGCATTTTTCGTGGGCTTCGTACATCACCAACGCTGCCAGGGTCACGTTCCGCCCTTGGCTGATGGGGCCGGCCGGGGCTCATGAAGCGCTCGTTCGATTCGATGCGCGATGCGTGACGAGGGCTGTAGCTGAGCTTCGCGCCATGCGACGATGCGCAACGGAATCTGGGAGGAGCAGGATGCTCGCTTGGCTGTTCGGAAAGAAGACACCTGAGGCGCAGGCGGCGCCGGATACGCCCGCCGCGCACGCGCGGATGCCGGTGCAGATGCATTGGCGCACCGACATGACATTGCCTGTGCCGGACTGGCAGGCGATGGACGCCGCGCTTCCCGACGATGCGAACGAACGTCTGCTGCACGGCTATTACGACGCCGCTGCTGCGCACTGGCTGGACGTGCTCGCCGATGCCTTACCCGGCGACTATCAGCAGACGGGCACGACGGATTTCCTGTTGCTGTCGGCGCAGTCGGCCCGCAAATCCGCGCTTCTGCTGCGCAGTTGCACGCAGGCCTTACGGGCGATCCGTAGCAGCCTCGGCCCGCTCGCATGCGATACCGGTTGCGGACGCCACGTGGTGCTGGTGTTCGCCAGCCAGGACGACTACTACGCCTACCTGTCGCAGTACCCGCGCGACGGCGACGAGGTGCCGATGTCGAGCGGCGTCTTCATCAACGCCGGCTACGGGCATTTCGCGAGCTGGCATGACGGGCTGGACGAACTGGAGGAGGTCGTCGTCCACGAACTCACGCATGCGCTGCTGGCGCATCTGCCGATGCCGGAGTGGTTGCACGAGGGCTTCGCGGTGAACGTGGAGCGCACGTTGCTGCCGCGGCTCGCCGATCCGCGTCTGTCGCTGTATCGCCCCGACGAGATGACCGCGCGCCATGCGGACTGGTGGAACGCGACCACGATCCAGATGTTCTGGTCGGGCGCGGCGTTCCACACCGCAGGCGAGGGCGTCGAGCTGGCCTACGAGCTCGCGCGCGAAATCACCGCGCTCGCCGCGCGCGAAGACGAAGCCGCGTTCCGCGCATTTGCGGCAATCGCCGACAGCGATGACGCCGGCAGCGCCGCCGCACTCGATGCGCTGGGCTATCCGCTCGAACGCCTGATCGAAGCGATGCTGGGCGAAGGCGACTGGGTACCGAAGCCGGAATCCTGGATCGGGGCCCGCGCCGCCTAGGACGTACGCTCCCCGATCATGGCCGGACACGGGCGCTCGTACCGGCCCTGGCGCTGAACAGGGTGCTCGCTGACGTTGGGGTTGCGTTCCCGGCGCCGGCGGACAAGGTCCGTTTCACGGTATGCGGGCGCATACTCCCGACCTTTGATACGACGGCCACGCACATGATCGATCCGATTCCGTTGGAAGACCTCGCGCTTCTCGATGTCCTGCAGCAGATCAACCAGTCCAGCGAGTCGGCGCCGGTGGATGCCGAGATGACGCGGCGTCTGCTCGAAGGTGCGCTCGTCGAGGAGCACGAGGATGGCGTTCGACTGACGCATGCGGGGATCGCGCTGTGCAAGTCGCTGCAGCACCGTGTGGCGGCGGACAAACTGGCCAGCGCGATCATCGAAAAGCGTGAAGGCGCAGCCGGGGATGTCGATCTATCGACGGACGCGCGCCCTCCGGTCGGGTCGTCTTCTATCGCGTAATCGCGGGCGTCAGCAATCGCGACGCTCATCGCGTCCGTGCGACGCGTTCCGTGAGCGCGCCGTTCAAGTTCCGTGCTGCGCTTGCGCCTGAAGAATGCCAGCAGATATGCAGCGAGGACGCCTACGTCAACGACCGTTCGAAGCGGGACGCGGCCAATGCGGTCTTCGGCATTCGCACCAACTGGCGCAACACGCGCCTCAAGCTCGATTTGATGACGCCGGTGATGTTCACGGCGGTCTGGGCGGTATTGCTGGCGCACGGCGGGTAATGCCGTTGCCGCTGGCGGGGATCACTCCTCCGCGTCGATCGTGTCGTCCAGCCGGTCCGAGCCCACCATGTAGCCGCCGGCTTCGATCGCATCGCGCACTTCGAGCAATGCAACGCCGAGTGCATCGAGATCGGCCGTTTCGGCCATACCGACGATCTCGATGCAGCGGTTGTTGAACCACGTCCAGAACTGGCGGTAGGTCTTGCCCTGCCAGTGTGCGTGGCGGATGGCCTGGTGGAGCTCGCCGACGGCGATGGTCAGGTCGTCGTGCATCAGAAGTCCGCCTGGCCGGGCAGCAGGGCGCGCAGCTCGACGTCGGTGAGGTTGCGCCACTGGCCGGGCTTGAGATGCGCCAGCTTGACCGGGCCGATGCGCACGCGGATCAGCTGCTTCACGCGCAGCTTGAAGTGCGCGGCCATCAGGCGGATTTGCCGGTTGAGACCCTGGACCAGGATGATGCGGAAGCCGAACTTGCCCAGCGGGCTGGTGCGGCAGGGCAGGGTGGTCTGGCCGTGGATCGGCACGCCGCGCGACATGCCGCGCAGGATCTCCTGGCTCACCGCGTGGTTCACGGTGACCAGATATTCCTTCTCCAGCTTGTTCTCGGCGCGCAGGATCGCGTTGACGATGTCGCCGTTGCTGGTCAGCAGGATCAGGCCTTCGGAATCCTTGTCGAGCCGTCCGATCGGGAAGATGCGTTCGCGGTGGTCGACGAAGTCGACGATGTTGCCCTTCACCGAGGCTTCGGTGGTGCAGGTGATGCCCACCGGTTTGTGCAGTGCGATGTAGACGTGGCGACGCTTGCCGGGCGCGGTGGTTCGCTGCAGCAGCGCCTGCCCGTCGATCATGACGGTGTCGCCTTCGCCCACTTCCGCGCCCACGCGCGCGCGCATGCCGTTGACCGTAACCCGGCCTTCGCCGATGAGGCGGTCGGCTTCGCGCCGCGAGCAGGCGCCGGTGTCGCTGATGTGCTTGTTCAGGCGCATGGGCGCGTGCGGTGCCGGTGATCGCGAAGGGCACGCAGTCTGGCAGATCAAGCGTGCGGGGTCACCGAAGTGGGCGGCGAGGGTGAACGCCGGCCACAAAAAATCGCCCGGAGCGATTCTTGACGTCGCGAAGCGACGGCCCAACGGGTGGCTGCCATGGATGGCGGCCACAAAAAAACCCGGACGTTGCCGCCCGGGTTTCCTGGTACCGCTTGCGCGGCACAGGTCGAGTAGAACTTACTCGGCCTGGACTTCTTCAGCCTGCAGGCCCTTCTGGCCCTGCGCGACCTTGAACGAGACCTTCTGGCCTTCCTGGAGCGACTTGAAGCCGCTGCCCTGGATCGAACGGAAGTGGACGAACAGGTCGTCGCCGCTCTGCGGGGTGATGAAGCCGAAGCCCTTGGCGTCGTTGAACCACTTGACGGTACCGGTCTGACGATCGGACATGGTGTTACTCCTTGGATCAGTGATTGGAAGCACGGCCCGCAGGTGCGGTGCCGGGACTGTATCGAGCAAGGGGTAGCACGAAGCGATGGAGCGGATCGTCTGGAAAGGTCGTTGCCGACCCTGGAACCGGTGATCTACCGCATCGGAGCCACGATGTACCGTGATCCCGCTTTGAACAGTACGTGCACCTTACAGCACTTTTGGACATCGGCGGTGAACCGGATGCACCAATTTGCCGGTGGCGCTGGCGGAAAGCGGCCCGGCGGGGCACGGCGCCGGTCTGTGGGGGTGCGGAGGGGCCGCCGCGTGCGCGGATTGCCGCGTCATGGCGGCCGGTCGCGGAGCAGCGTGAGACCAGCCCCCGGCCTTCATCGATGCCAGCGCGTCGACGGTGCTCCAGGACAGGCGCGGGTGCGATGGCGCCTGGACGGGCGCCCGAAGGCGGCGCCCGGATCGGATCAGGCCGCGTGTGTCAGCACAGGAACGCGCGCAGGGCGGCGTTGAAGGCGTCGGGCGATTCCACATTGACGAGATGGCGGCCGGGCAGCGAGATATGACGACCGCCGCTGGCGTCGGCGATGGCCTGCAGGTCTGCGGGGGGGCACACCGGATCGTCGTCGCCCGAGATCGCGAGCAGCGGCGCCGCGATGCGCGCGATGTCGTCGCGCAGGTCGGCGGCGGCGAGCGCGGCGCAGCAGCCCGTGTAGCCGGCGACCTTGGTCGCGACGAAGCTGGCCAGGATGCGCGCCACCTCGTCCGCGTGGTGCGCGCGGAAGTCCGCGCCGAACCAGCGATCCGCGGTGGCGGGGGTCATCCAGTCCAGGCCTTGGGCCTCGACGTCTGCGATGCGCGTCGTCCAGCCCTCGGTGGTGCCGATCTTCGATGCGGTCGCGCAGACCGCGACACGTTCGATGCGTTGCGGCGCATGCAATGCGAGCCATTGCGCGACGAGGCCGCCGATTGACACGCCGCAGTAATGCGCGCGCGCGATGCCGAGTGCATCGAACAGTGCCAGCACGTCGCCACCGAGATCGGCCAGCGTGTACGCGCCGGCCGGTGCAGTCGATGCACCGTGTCCGCGCCGGTCATAGCGCAGTACGCGGAAGTCGCCGGCGAAGGCGTCCGCCTGCGCGTCCCACATCGACAGGTCGGTGCCCAGCGAATTGCAGAACACCAGCCACGGCGCATCGGCCGGACCGTCGACGCGGTAGTGCAGGCGATGCGTCGGCAGATCGAGGAAGGTCGCACTCATGCCGACGCTCCATCACGCAGCACGGCGACCGCCTTGATCTCGATGATGTAGCCGGGAATCCCGCACAGCATGTGCGCGCCGATGGCAGTCCACGTGGGGCGGAAGTCGCCGAAGTAGCGATCGCGCACCTGCATGTACAGCGGCATGTCGCGCAGATCGGTATGCCAGGTGGTCAGGTCGACGATGTCGTCCATCGTGGCGCCGGCCGCGGCCAGCACGGTCTTGAGGTTCTCGAAGGCCTGCACCATCTGCGCTTCGCGGCCTTCGACCAGTTGCATGTCGGCATCGCGGCCGATCTGACCGGAGACGTAGACGGTATTGCCCACCTGCACCGCAGGCGCATAACCCACTTTTTCCAGCACCTGCTCCATGCCGGCAGGCACGATCATCCGGCGATCAGACTCGTTCCACCGCCAGTGCGAGGCCCATGCCCACGCCGATGCAGAGCGTCGCCAGCCCGCGACGACCGCCGCCGGCCTGCAGTTGATGGGTCAGCGTCAGCGCGAGGCGCGCGCCGCTCATGCCGAGCGGGTGGCCGAGTGCGATCGCACCACCGTTCGGATTGACGTGCGCGGCATCGTCGGTGAGACCGAGCGCGCGCATCGTTGCCAGACCCTGGCTGGCGAAGGCTTCGTTGAGTTCGATCGCATCGAAGTCTTCGATCGACAGGTCGAGGCGCTGCAGCAGCTTGCGTGTCGCAGCGATCGGGCCGATGCCCATCACCCGCGGTTCGACACCGGCCGAGGCCATGCCGAGGATGCGCGCGCGCGGCACCAGACCATGGCGCTTGATCGCGGCTTCGTCGGCGATGACCAGCGCGGCTGCGCCGTCGTTGATGCCGGACGCATTGCCGGCGGTGACCGTGCCGTTCTCGAACAACGGCCGCAGCTTGGCCAGCGCTTCGGCGGTGGTGTCGTTGCGCGGGTGTTCGTCGACCGCGAACTCCGTGGTCTGCCCCTTGCGACCCGAGGGTGCCGCGACCGGCACGATTTCCTCGGCGAAGAATCCATTGGCCTGCGCGACGGCCGCGCGTTGCTGGCTGCGCAGCGCGAACGCGTCCTGGTCGTCACGGGAGATGCCGTAATCCTGCGCGACGTTCTCGCCGGTGCGCGGCATGGTCTCCACGCCGTACAGCGCTTCGAGCGCCGGGTTGATGAAGCGCCAGCCCATCGTCGTGTCTTCGAGCGTCTGCGCGCGACCGAAGGCCGACGCCGATTTGCCCATCACGAGCGGCGCGCGGCTCATCGATTCGACGCCGCCGGCGATCACCAGCGACTGTTCGCCGGCGTTGATCGCGCGCGCGGCGCTGCCGACTGCTTCGAGGCCCGATGCGCACAGACGGTTGAGCGTGACGCCGGGCACGTCAACCGGCAGGCCGGCCAGCAGCAGGCTCATGCGCGCGACGTTGCGGTTGTCCTCGCCGGCCTGGTTGGCGCAGCCGAGGACGACTTCATCGATCAGCGCCGGGTCGAGGGCCGGGTTGCGCGCCAGCAGGGCTTTCAGCGGCAGCGCGGCGAGGTCGTCGGCACGCACGTTCGCCAGAATGCCGCCGTAGCGGCCGATCGGCGTGCGTACCGCGTCGCAGATGAAGGCACGGGTCATGCGGAGGCTCCTGTGGGGGCAGTGATGTCGAGGCCGGTCAGCGCGCGCAGGTCTTCGATGGAGAGGCCGTCGACGAGTTCGATTGCGCGTGCACCCTGGGCGCCGACGTCGAGGACGCCGTGGTCGGTGTACAGGCGCGAGACGCAACCGATGCCGGTCAACGGATAGGTGCAGGCCTCGACGAGCTTGCTTTCACCCTTCCTGGTCAGCAGCTCCATCATCACGAAGACCTGCTTGGCGCCGATGGCGAGATCCATCGCGCCACCAACGGCGGGGATCGCGCCCGGTGCACCGGTGCTCCAGTTGGCGAGATCGCCGTTGGCCGACACCTGGAACGCGCCGAGCACGCAGATGTCGAGATGGCCGCCGCGCATCATCGCGAAGGAGTCGGCGTGATGGAAATAGCAGCCGCCGGTCAGCAGCGTCACCGGCTGCTTGCCGGCATTGATCAGCTCGGGGTCCTCGTCGCCGGGTGCTGGCGCCGGGCCCATGCCGAGCAGGCCGTTCTCCGACTGCAGGAAGATTTCCTTGTCGGCCGGCAGATAGTTGGCGACGGTGGTCGGCAGACCGATGCCGAGATTGACGTAGGCGCCTTCAGGGATGTCACGGGCGACACGTCGCGCGATCTGGTCGCGGGTCAGCAGGGCGGCCATCAATGCACCTCCCCGACCGCGACGACGCGTTGCACGAAGATGCCGGGCGTCACCACGTGTTCGGGATCGAGCGCGCCCAGTTCGACGATCTGCGCGACCTGCACGATGGTCGTCGCCGCGGCCATCGCCATGATCGGGCCGAAGTTGCGCGCGGTCTTGCGGTAGACGAGGTTGCCCCAGCGGTCACCCTGGAACGCTTTCACCAGTGCGAAGTCGGCGCGGATCGGGTAATCGAGCACGTACTGGCGGCCGTCGATCTCGCGGGTTTCCTTGCCCTTCGCCAGCTCGGTGCCGAAGCCGGTCGGTGTGAAGATCGCGCCGAGTCCCGCGCCTGCGGCCTGGATGCGCGCGGCGAGGTTGCCCTGCGGCACGAGTTCCAGTTCGATCTCACCGGCGTGGAATGCGGCATCGAAATGATGCGAGTCGGTCTGGCGCGGGAACGAGCACACGACCTTGCGCACGCGCTTCTTCGCGATCAATGCGGCCAGGCCCGTGTCGCCATTGCCGGCGTTGTTGTTGACGATGGTCAGCTCGTGCGCGCCGTGTGCGATCAGCGCATCGATCAGTTCGTCCGGCATGCCGGCGGTGCCGAAGCCGCCGATCATCACGGTGGCGCCGTCGGGGATGTCGGCCACCGCGTCGCGGCAACTGGTGAGGGTCTTGTCGATCACGGGCGGCTCCTGTGCGGAACACCGGCATGGGTGTGGAAGTGGGACATGGGGGTCTGCTTTTCTCGGGTACGACGGGGGGAAGACATCATCGGGACACCTGCGTGACCGGTTGCGCGCTGCGCGTGCGCCGCCACTGCAGCAGCGCATGCACGGCGAGGCCGAACACCAGGCCCCAGAACGCGGCGCCCAGGCCGAGCAGGGACATGCCCGACGCCGACACGATGAAGGTCACCAGCGCGGCATCGCGATGATCGGGTTGCGACAGTGTTGTGGTGAGCGAATTGACAATGGCGGGAAACAGCGCGAGTCCGGCGAGCGTGGCGATCAGTTCGGCCGGCAAGGTCGCGAACAGGGCGATCACGGTGCCGGCGAAGAAGCCGAACAGCGCATACACGAGCCCGGCGACGACACCGGCGACATAGCGGCGACGCGGATCCTCGTTGGCTTCCATGCCCATGCAGATCGCAGCGGTGACCGCGGCCGGGGTGAGGCCGTGACAGCCCAGCGGCGCCAGCACCGCCGACCCCAGGCCGGACCACGTCACCAGTGCACGCGCCGGCGGCTGGTCGTAACCGCTGTTGCGGATCAATGCCAGGCCGGGTACGAACTGGCCGGTCAGCGCGACGACCACCAGCGGCAGCGAGATGTTGACGATGGCCTGCCACTCGAAACGTGGCGTAGTCCACAGCGGCGTGGTCAGTTGCAGGGCCGGTACCGGTCCGGTGATCTGTCCCGCCGCGAGCGCGAACACCACGCCGGTGACCAGCACCGCGAGCACCGCGTAGCGCGGGAACCAGCGCCGGCCGATGAAGAACGCGCAGAACATCGCCAGCACCAGCAGCGGCTGGCCGGCCATGCCGACGAAGAGTTCGGTGGCGAAGCCGAACAGGATGCCGGCGAGCATCGCCGCAGTGATCGCAGCCGGCAGTTTCGAGACGATGCGGTCGAACATGCCCGACAGGCCCACGACTAGGATCGCGATGGCCGCGACGAGATACGCGCCAACCGCGACGTCGAACTCCACCGTCCGCAACAACGCCAGCAGCAGCACCGAACCGGGAATCGACCAGGCGACCACCACGGGGACGCGGTAGCGCAGGCTCAGGCCCACGCACAGCAGGCCGCTGCCGATCGAGATCGCCCAGACCCACGAGGCGACGATGTCGGCCGGCAGGAATGCTGCTGCCTGGAACACGATCACTGCCGGTCCCGCGTAGGCGATCACGGTGGAGACGATGCCGGCCAGGATGGCCGACATCGACAGGTCGCGTGCGAACTGGCGGAACATGTCCATCAACGGCTCAGGGCTGCGCCGTCGCCACGACGGCCGGCTGCGTGCCGGCCGCCCCGCGCATCGAGATCGCGTAGACCAGCGTCGCGATGGTCGCCACGAGCGCGGGAATCGCGAAGATCAGGAAGTTCTGCTGCAGCGGCAGCTCCTTCGCGAGCAACACGCCGCCCAGGGTCGGACCGACGATCGCGCCGATACGGCCCACGCCCGATGCCCAGCCCAGACCGGTCGAGCGCACCGACAGGTCGTAGAGCTGCGCGACGCTGGCGTAGAGCAGGATCTGCGTGCCGATGACCGTGGCGCCGGCAATGAACACCAGGGTGAACAGTGCGGCGACCGGCAGGTTGTAGCCGATCAGTGCGATCGACAGCGTGGCGCCGACGAAGAACGCGACGACGACCTTCGGCAGACCGAACCGGTCACCGAGCCAGCCGCCGAGAATCGCGCCGATCATGCCGCCGAAGTTCAACGAGAACAGCGTCAGCAGGCTGGCGCGTTCGGCATAACCGGCTTCCGGCTTCGCCGACCAGGTGCTCGGCCTGTTGCGGGACCACGACGTGCGTCCGGCGGAAATCATCGAAGCGCGCGAACTGCAGACCGCGCTCGGCCTGGTCGCCGCCGAGAGCGGCGTGTGCGTGGTGCCCAGCGCTGCGCGTCTGCTGCGTTCCGACGTGCACTACCGGTTGATCGAAGGCGAGCGCGCGACCTCGCCAGTGATCCTCAACTACCGCATGAACGACGGCTCCCGCTACATCGACATCATCAAGCAGCTGATCCAGGAGATGTACGCCGAGAACCCGCCATGGCTGGATCTCGAGCACAACCTGCCGACGGCGGCCGCAGTTCGACCCGCCGTGAGCGCACGTGCTGCGCTGCGTCTGGGGCGTGCGCGGTCCTGCCGTTAGAGTGGCACCACTGCCGGAGGAGCCTGCGGATGAAGTGTCTGCCGATCGCGCTGTGCCTGCTTGTCCTGCCTGCCGCTGCGTTCGCAGGCGACGACGTGTTCGATGTGCACGTCCATATCTGGAAGGGCGAGCAGTCAGTCGCCGGGTATCGCGCGCAGGTCGAGGCGGCCGGCATCGCGCTCGCCGGGTTCGGCGGCATCTTCATGGCCTATGAGGGTCAGCTCGATCGCACGCGCGAGAAAAACGACGAACTGCTGGCGCTGGCGAAGCGGCACGCGGACTTCGTGCCCATTGGTTCGGTGCATCCCTACGATGGTGATGTGGCGCTCGCGGAACTCGAACGCATCGCAGGGCTGGGCATGCGCGCGATCAAGCTGCATGCGCACACGCAGAAGCTCGACCCTGCCGATCCGCGCGTGATCGCGGCCTGCCAGCGCGCCGGCGAACCGGGCATCGTGGTGCTGTTCGACGATGCCAGTGTGACGCCCGGTGAGAACCAGAAGCTGTTCGACCTGGCGATCCGGGCGCCGAAGACGCGCTTCGTGTTCACCCATCTGGGCGGGCTGGAATTCCGCTTCTGGAACCTGCTGCCGCTGGCGCGTACTGCCGACGGTCTGCTCGCAGACAACATCCATTTCGATGTGTCGGCGATCGTCACCCTGATTCCAGGTTCGCCGCTGGAAGACGAGTTCGTCTGGACGATGCGCAATGTCGGCATCGATCGATTGCTGCTCGGCTCGGACTTCCCGCAGTTCACGCTGCAGCAGAATCTCGACGCGCTGGAACGGCTGCCGCTGACCGATGAAGAGAAAGCGATGATCCGCGTCGGCAATGCACGCACGCTGTTCGGCCTCGCCGATTGAATCGACGCGGCCTGTCCGCGCGCTGGAGTCCTCGATGCAACGAGTTGTCTTTTGCCATGCCTTGCGGGTGATCGCATTGCTGGTGCTGTGCGTGAGCGGCCTGTCCGCGACCGCGATCGCCGCGGATGGCCCCGCGGTCGTCCGCATCGTCGCAACGGCGGGCGGCCACCAACTGCAGGTCGACGGCACGCCGTTCCGCATCCGCGGGGCCGGCATGGACGGTGGCGAGCAGGACGCGCTGGCGGCGCGCGGTGCGAATTCGTTCCGCACATGGAGCACCGATCCGGATCCGGCGAAGGTGCGCGCGATGCTCGACCGCGCGCAGCACAACGGCCTGATGGTCGCGATGGGTCTGCACGTCGGCAAGGAACGGCACGGCTTCGATCTCGACGACGCGGCGGCCATCGCCGCGCAGCAGGCACGCATCCTCGAACAGGTGCGCGCGTCCAGGGACCATCCCGCAGTGTTGATGTGGGTGGTCGGCAACGAACTGAACCTGTCCGCCCGCGATCCGCGGATCTGGGACGTGGTCGAGTCGATCACCCGCGCAATCCAGGCCGAAGACCCGAACCACCCGGTGATGACGCCGCTGGCCGGCTTCGACACGACGCTCGCCGCGCAGCTGCGCGAACGCGCGCCCTCGCTCGATCTGATCGGCATCCAGATGTACGGCGACATCGGCGAGCTGCCGGGCAAACTCGAAGCCGCGCGCTGGACCGGGCCGTATGTCGTGACCGAATGGGGACCGACCGGCCACTGGGAAAGCCCTCTGACCACATGGGGCGCTGCGGTCGAGGACCATGCCTCGCGCAAAGCAGAACTGCTGGCCGCTCGCCATGCCGGCATCGAAGCCGACGCGCAGCAGGCACTCGGCTCCTACGTGTTCCTGTGGGGCCAGAAGCAGGAGCGCACGCCGACCTGGTACGGGCTGTTCCTGCCGAGTGGCGAATCGACGCCGGGCGTGGACGCGATGCAGAAGGCATGGACCGGCACGTGGCCCACGAACCGCGCGCCGGCGATCGGCCCGCTGCAGCTTGGCGACCGCTTCGCGAACGACAGCGTGGTCCTGGCACCCGATGCGGAACAACACGCGCGGGTGGACGCGTCGGATCCCGACGGTGATCCACTGACCTGGCGCTGGACGGTGCGCGAGGAAAGCCGCGCCACGTCGATCGGCGGCGATCCCGAAACCCTGCCGCCGGAGGTGGCGCTGCGCGTGGCCGACGCCGACGGCGGCAGGCTGCGGTTCTCCGCGCCGACGCGAGCGGGCGCCTACCGCCTGTTCGTCGAAGTGCGCGACGGGCAGGGCCACGCGGCCTACGCGAATATCCCGTTCCACGTCGGGCCGCCGCCGCAGAAATAGCCTCTGTGGGAGCGCGCTTGCGCGCGATTCTCCCGATGCATCAGATGACGTCATGCGGGGCCGAGGAAGCAGGCATGACCGTTTGCGGGGCGTCCCGGAATCGCGATCGAGGTCGCTCCCACAGAAAGTGTCTTGCCACCCGGCCGGTCTCAGTCCGCAGGCACCACCCGCAGCGCCCGCCCGTCCGCACGGTCGGTCAGCAGATACAGCGCACCATCGGGCCCCGCGCGTACATCGCGGATCCGCTCACCGAGTTCGGCGAACAGCACCTCCTGCGGTCCCGGCTTGCCACCGCTCATCGGCACGCGCCGCACGCTGCGCTCGGCCAGTGCCGATACGAACAGGCTGCCGCGCCACGCGGGGAACAGCGCGGCGTCGTACCAGGTCATGCCGGACGGTGCGATCGACGGCGTCCAGTACGTCAGCGGACCGGTGATGCCCGGCCAGCTGCGATACGGGGTGACCCGCGCGCCGGTGTAGTCGACGCCGTGCGTGGTGATCGGCCAGCCGTAGTTCGCGCCGGCCGTGATCACATTGAGTTCGTCGCCGCCCTTGGCACCGTGCTCGTTCGAATACAGCGTGTTGCCGACGCGCACCATCGCCTGCGGATTGCGGTGGCCGGTCGACCAGATTTCGGGCAGGGCCCCGTCACGGCCGACGAAAGGATTGTCGCGCGGCACGCGGCCGTCGGTGTGCACGCGGATCGTCTTGCCCAGATGCGTGCGCAGACGCTGCGCGTCGGTGCGTTCGAGATTGCCGTCGCCAACCGCGGTCACCAGCGTGCCGTCGGCGAGCAGCGCCATGCGTCCGCCGAAGTGCTGGCCGGCGCCCTTGGCCGGTTGCGAGGTGAACACCGGGACGACGTCGTGCAGACGTGTGCCGTCGAAGCGTGCGCGCACGATGCGCAGGTGGTTCGCATCCGGCGTGCCGTGCGCGAACGACAGGTACACGAGGCTGGTCTGCGCGAAGCCGGGATCGACCATCACGTCGAATAGACCGGCCTGTCCCATTGCCAGTACCCGCGGCACCCCTTCGACCGGTGCAGTGCGCAGCGCGAATGCGCCGTCAGTGCCGCGTTCGATGACACGCAGGCGGCCCGCGCGCTCGGTCACCAGCATGCGGCCGTCGGGCAGGAAGGCGAGCGACCACGGATGGTCCAGTCCGCCGGCGACGGTTTCAACGCGATAACCGCGCGCGTCGGCCATCGCGGCGCCTGCCACCAGCATCGACAACAGCGCGACGCATGCGATGCCGATGCGCGCGATCGGCCTGCGTGTCACACGCGGCAACGGCAGGCGGGGGGACGCGATCGACATGCACACTCCACATTCGGCGCCGCGGCTGCGGCATCATCGCGTCACATGATGCTGCATGACATCTGCCGATGACGATCTCCCGCACGGCCCGCACCATCGGATGGGGCCGACGCATTGCCGCGCTCCTCGCCGCGCTGCTGCTCGCCACCGCGTGGGGCAGCGTGGTGCAGACACAGTTCAACCTGCAGGCACTGGTGGCGCTGGATGTCGACATTCCGCTGCGCGTACGCGCGCTGACCACGCTGCAGGATCTCGTGGGCTTCGGCCCCGCCTATGCCGGCATCGTGCTGGCGGCGTGGCTGCCCGCGTTTCTTGTCGCCGCCCTGCTGGTGCGCGCATGGCCGCAGGCGCGGGTGCCGTTGTATGCGCTGGCTGCGGGTATCGGCCTGATCCCAGCGGTGCGCGTGATCGATGCGGTCGCGCCGATGCCGGTGTTGATCGACGCGACGCGCGGCATCGGCGGCTTGCTGGCGATGGCGACGGGGAGCCTGCTCGCCGGCGCTGCGTTCGCATGGTGGACGCGCGCGCGGCGCAGCCGCTACTGATCGCCACGCAGTCCGACGATCAGACGGGTTCGATCAGCGCGAGGATGTTGCCCTCGCTGTCCCGGAACCACGCGGCCTTCGCGCCGCCGCCGGTGAACACCCCGTCCTCCCATGCGCCGTCGTCATCGTCGAGCTCGTAGCGCTCGAACACGACGCCGCGCGCCTCGAGCGCGCGTTTGACCGCGTGGATGTCGTGCACCTGCCAGAACGCCTGGCTGGCCTTCGACGTACCGGCGTTCGGCGTGGGGTAGAGAAAGCACGCGGTACCGCCTGCAAAGCGATACGTCGCGCCGCCTGCGTTCTCTTCGCTGGCGCGCAGCCCCAGCGTGTCCTCGTAGAAGCGGCGCGCACGCGCAACGTCGCGCGCGGGCAGGTAACTGTAGATCGGGAAGTCCTGCAGCATGGCGATGTCTCCGATGTCTCCGATGTCTCCATGGCGATCACGCGCCTGCAGTCGTGAAGCGGACGTGGCAAGTGGACGCGGTGCGCAGACAGCTGTCTGTATCGACGGCAACAGCCGGTGCGCCCGTGCGCGCTGAATGCCCGTTCGTCTCGAGCGACTCACGATGTCGGGGCGAGGGTGCGCATACGGCGATTCCCGCCGTTGGAGCCTCCCCATGAGCCATCAGCACCAGAAGCCGCAGCAGCACGCGCAGTCCCAGCACAACCCGGGTCAGCAGGGCGGCCAGTCGCCCGGTCGGCAGGGCAACGATCGTCAGGACGATGCGACGCGTCAGTCGCCGCAGCGCCAGACGCCCGGCGGCAGCGAAGAAGAGGAATAAACGGCGTCTCTCATCCCGACGCATGACATAGCGCGACGCTCCTGCGCCGGAGCGTCGCGTGGCGAGGATCAGGCGACGGCCTTGTCCAGATCCGCGACGCGATAGCCCGCGCCGGTGATGGTGTGCAGCAACTGCACGTCCTGGTCGCGGTCGACGGCCTTGCGCAGGTTGTAGAGATGGCTGCGCAGCGTGTCTGAATCGGGCAGCGCCAGGCCCCAGATTTCCTGCTCGATCTCGCGGCGGCTCACCACCCGTGGTGCCTCGCGCATCAGGATGGTCAGGATCTTCAGCGCAATCGGTGCGAGGTTGAGTTCGCGGCCGCCGCGCTGCACCCGCAGTGACGCCGGATCCAGCACCAGGTCCCCGATCTGCAACACGCTGGCGCCGACCTCGCGACGGTCGCGACGGATCAGTGCGCGCACGCGCGCCTCCAGTTCCTTGATGTCGAACGGCTTGGTCAGGTAATCGTCAGCGCCGGCCTCCAGACCTTCGATCTTGTCTTCCAGCGAATCGCGCGCGGTCAGCATCAGGATCGGCGTGGTCTGCCGATGTTCGGTGCGCAGGCGGCGACAGACCTCCAGACCACCGAGTCGCGGCAGCATCAGGTCGAGCACAATGACATCGAATGCGATTTCGGTCGCGAGGTTCACCGCATCGAGTCCGTCGGCTGCGTAATCGACCTCGAAGCCACGACTTTCGAGGAACTCACCTACGGGTTCGGAAATGTTGCGGTTGTCCTCGACGAGCAGAATGAGACCCCCGGGACTGTGGTGCGTCATCGAACAACTCCAGACTGCAGAATTCAGGTTCGCGACGCTCGCATCCTGACGGTGGAAATCCGGTGAACACCCATGTGCGATACCGAACATAGAAGGGCATGCCGGCATGATGGTGGGGCAGGTCAGTCGACCCGTGTCGCCTTCGCATCATCGTCTGCGCCGGAAACACCCTGTTTCGCGGAGTGGGAGACAGGGACGTGTGACGGCCACGCTTCGCATTCCATGCGCCGGCCGTCGCGTGATGCCGCCATGACCGGCGTCGCGGGCGGGTCTAAGCTGTGCAGCCACCGTCGAACCGTCCTGCCTGCATGGGTGTCCGCGCGATCCTCCATCTTCTGCTGCATGCCGCCGTGCCGGCGCTGCTGGCCTGGCTGTTCTGGCGCGAGCGTTTCGGCCGGGCCTGGGCACTGCTGATGCTGGGCTGGATCATCGACATCGATCACCTGCTGGCCGATCCGATCTACGCGCCGGGACGCTGCAGCATCGGCTTCCATCCGCTGCACACCGTGCCGGCGATCGCGGTCTATGCCGGTCTGACCGTGCCCAGGCGCACACGGCTGTTCGGCATCGGCCTGCTGGTGCACATCGCGCTCGATGCGATCGACTGCGTGTGGATGCGTCATGTCGGCTGACGACGCGACGATCCTGCTGGTCGGTGCGACCGGCCTCGTCGGCGGCCACGTGCTGGACCGGCTGCTGGCGGACCCGCGCGTCGTACGCGTCATCGCACCTGTGCGGCGCCCGCTGGCGCGTCGCGATGCACGTCTGCATGCGCCGGTCGTCGATTTCGACGCGCTGCCGGATGACGCCGCGCTGTGGTCGGTCGATGCGGTGATCTGCACACTCGGCACGACGATGCGTGTGGCCGGCTCGCGTGAGGCCTTCCGCCGCGTCGACCACGACTATCCGCTGGCCTCGGCCGCGCTCGCGCGTCGTCACGGTGCGCAGGCTTTCGCGCTGACCTCGGCGATGGGTGCCGATGCGCAGTCGCGGTTCTTCTACAACCGGGTCAAAGGTGAACTCGAAGCCGCGCTGCAGGCGCAGGGCTGGCCGTCGCTGACCCTCGTGCGCCCGGGTCTGATCGGGGGCGATCGTGCGCAGGCGCGGCCGGCCGAACGCGCCGCTGCGGTTGTACTCGGAGCGCTGGGGCCGGTGTTGCCGAAGCGCTGGCGCATCAGTCCCGCGGCGCGCATCGCCGAGGCCCTCGTCGATCGCGCGCTGGCGGCCGCGCCCGGGTGCCGCATCGTCGATGCCGCTGCACTGGCCTGAATGCAGCCAGCACCGATTCAAGCGTGCAGTGCTAGCGTCGAACTCCGGGCCGATGTGCCCGCCCACGAAACCGGAACAGGCCTCGCCATGCGGATCAGCTCAGTGTTGTGGATTTCCCTGCTCGCCACGCCGTTCATGGCGCATGCGGCAGACGATCGCGTCGACCTGAGCCTGCCGTCGCAGCCGATGTTCACCGGGGAAGCGGCGTTTGGCGGTGGCGAGTACACCGGTCCGCGCACCGACACGCCCGAGTATCGCGGCCGCTACGGCGACGATCTGGTGCGTCGCGGCGGCTGTCCGACCGGGCCCGATGGCAGCGAGCGCACCGTGACCGGCAGCGTCACCACCGGCATCGGCTATTCCTCGCGCGGCGGCAACAGCAACTTCAACGCCGCCGACATCAGCCTGTGCAAGGAAAGAGTGGGCGAGGCGGGCAACATCAACACGATGCAGCTCAACCTGCGCGTGGCCCAGTTCGACGGTCCCGGCTACTACGGCCGCGGCTTCGGTCCCTACGGTGGCTATGGCGGTTACGGCGGCCATGGCAGTTATGGCGGTTACGGCGCCGGCGGTTACTTCGACGGCTTCGGTCCGGGCTTCAACGACATGTACGGCCCGTATCCGCCCGGGCGCGGGCGCAACGAGTCGTGGACCGAGGGTCGCCAGCCCTGGCGCTGAAGCGTCGCGGGCGTAGACATCAGAGGTAGCGCAGCCACGCGATGTCGCGTCGGCGCGCCTTGAGCCGCGCGAAGGCCGCGGTCGGCGGCTGCAGCAGCAGTGCCAGGGCGATCGAGATCGCCACCAGCGTCGCCACGCTGTCGAAGCCGAACACCGCGCCCTGATTGGTGCCCCACAGCGCCACCGCGGCCAGGTACAGCAGCTTCAGCACGTACAGGTGCAGCAGATAGAAGAACATCGGCGCGGCGCCCAGCGCGGACAGCGGTTGCAGGCGGCGCGCCAGTGCGGGCGACTCGTACAACCGCAGCAGCAACAGACCGACGCCGAGCGTCAGCAGCACGAACTGCAGCGATGGCGGGTACTTGGTCACGTTGAAGAACGCCATCACCGTGCGCGTCGTATCGGCCTGCAGCGCCCAGGCCGCATCGCCGTAGACGTTCGCCATCCGCAACAGCAGGAAGCCGCCGAGTGCGCCGAGCCCGCTCCACAGCAGCAGGGCATGCCGCCGCGATACCGGGGCCTCACGCGCGAACCACGGGCCGGCTGCCCAACCCAGTGCGATGACGCCGATCCACGGCAGCACCGGATAGGACGTTCGCGCGCGCAGCGTATCGCCGAACTGCAGCCAGTCGCGCTGGTGCAGCACCGCCCACAGCGTGTGCAACGGATGTCCGGCATCGAGGTGCAGGCCGTCGAGCAGGTTGTGCCCGGCGATGATCGCCACCGCCAGTGCGGTCAAGGCTGCGCGCGGCAGCCACAGCAGCGCAGACAGCGCCAGCATGCTCAGCCCGATTGCCCAGATCACCTGCAGGTAGAGCGTCTGCGGTGGCAGTTCGAAGGTCCACGCGACGTTGACCAGGGTCAGTTCGAGCACGACGAGAAACAGGCCGCGCTTGAACAGGAAGGCCGAGGCTGCGCGGCGGCCGTCCGGCTGGCGGCTCGCGTAGAGCCAGGCCGACAGCCCGGTCAGGAACACGAACACCGGCGCACACAGGTGTGCGAGCAGGCGACAGGCGAACAGCGCGGGCGAGGCGGTGGTCACATCGACCGGGTCGCCCATCTGCACATGCAGGAAGAAGGTCTCGCGGACGTGGTCCAGCAGCATCAGCACCATCACGGTGCCGCGAAGCAGATCGATCGAGGACAGGCGCGCGGTGGTCGCGGCGGGAAACACGTTGGAAGACACGGCGGAACCGGAAGCCTGCAATCGTTAGATTATTACAGAACGGGTCTGGCGGGTCTCCGGTCCTGAACGCACGCCTGCGTTGCAAACGCCCCCATGCCGCGCCGCTCACATGGGCCTGCCTACGCTGGATCACGGCCGTATCGCGGCGCAGATCAAACGAAAAGTGGAGGCGATAGATGACGATGAAGATTCCGCAGGGTGCCCTGATCATCGTGGCGAATGGCGGTTCGGCCCGTGTGTTCAGCAACACCGGCGACGAACGCAATCTGGCCCTGAAGCAGGAAGCGCTGGTGGAAGGCATGAACCTCGACGACGAAGGTCCGTCCGGTTCCATGCCCTCGGAATCCAGCGCCTCGCAGCTCGACGAGGCGACGTTCGCCAAGCAGCTGGCCAAGGGCCTCAACGATGGCGCGCTGAAGAACAGGTACGCGCATCTGGTGCTGGTTGCCGATGCCAGGACGCTGGGCCGCGTACGCCCGCTGCTGCACAAGGAAACCCAGCAGCGACTGGTCGGCGATCTCGCCAAGGATCTGACCAACGCGCCGCTCGATGACATCCGGCGTTCTCTGTCGTGATGACGGCCGCCAGCGGCTACCGCGTGGAGGCACCGTCACGCGACGAAGTCGACGCGATGCGTGGACCGCTGCTGATCGAGTTCGGTACGCACTGGTGCGGTCGCTGTCAGGCCGCGCAACCGGCGATCGCGTCCGCGCTCGCCGGTTACGGTGCGATCGAGCACCTGAAGATCGAGGACGGCAAGGGCCGGCCACTTGGCCGCAGCTTTTCCGTGAAGCTGTGGCCCACGCTGATCGTGATGCGCGATGGCGTGGAGCTCGCGCGTGTCGTGCGTCCGACGGACGCAGCCACTGTCGCCGGGGCGCTGCGCGCGCTGGATTAGCGCACGCGCTTGCGTGGTGCCGGTGGCCCGCGATGCCGAGACACATGGGGATTGTCGGGCACACAGAAGCGCCACGGTGCATCGACTGCATGGCGGATGCCGATGCGGGTGGTGATCAATGGCGTCTGCGGCGGCGGCGTGCCGTCGTCGCCGATCCAGATCCGCGACGCGCGCCTGGTGATGTCGAGACCTGCATCCGCGCGCGTGACACCCAGCGCCTGCGCAAGGCGTCCCGGGCCCGACGCGAGCAATGTCGGTGCGTTCGTGCGCCGCGCTTCGGCCATCGTGTCCAGACGCGTCAGCGGCTCGGCTGCACGCAGCAGTACGCCATGGCCGGAGCGCCTGCCGCAGACCGCATTGATCGCCCAGTGCATGCCGTAGATGAAATAGACATACAGATGCCCTGCAGCGCCGAACATCACCGCATTGCGCGGCGTCGGCCCACGGAACGAGTGCGCGGCTGGATCGTCGCCGCCGCAATAGGCTTCGACCTCGACGATGCGCGCGCGGCGCCCGTCTGCCGTGACCAGTACCTTGTTGAGCAGTTCGGGTGCGACGACATGCGCATCGCGGGCATAGAAACGACGGGGCAGGGAACGCATGCGTCCAGCATGCGGGCAGGCGCGTGGCTCGCGCGCGAAAGCGTTCGTGCGTCAATCCGTCCCGCGCGCTACATCCTTGCGGGCGATGAAGGTGATCTTGCCGGAGGTTTCCAATACCGCGAGTTCGATCTCGCGGAGCGTTGCGTAGCCGGCGGCACGACGGGCAATCGCGAAATCCCGTTCGCTCACCGCCTGGCGGGCGAGTTGTTCCCGGAACAGATGACCACTACGGACCAGGATCACAGGCGCACCTTCGACGAATCGATCGAAACGCCGGCTGCGGGCTGACAGCGTGCCCACCAGCCAGTTCAATGCGAGCAGAGTGGTCGCGAGGATCAGGCCGCCCAGTAGCGACGTGTCTTCGCCGATCAGCGAGTTCTGCACGGCGGTACCCAACAACACCACCACCAGCAGGTCGAACGGGGTGAATTGCCCGACCGTGCGCTTACCGGTCAAGCGCATCAACACCAGCACCGCCATATACACCGCGACCGCGCGCAGCACGAATTCCCACCACGGCATGCCGAGTGAAAACAGACTGTCTGGCACACCGCTCATACGAACTCCACCATCGGGATCTGCTGGAGTGAGGCTTATCGCGCAGGCCATGTGGGGCGTCGGTGAACGCGAACAGACTGGTTTGGACATGATGAATCCAACCGCGTTCATTCGCCTGCGGCCGCGGTCTATACGCGACACACACGGGGTCGTCATATGTCGCGTGTGAGGATGACGTTGTGTCTGGCAGCCCGTGCCAGCCGACGGACCCTCTGCAATGCCTCCTTTCAGTTTCACCCTGCGTCATAACGCGGTCACCCTGGACTGGGAACTCGCCGCAGTCGGCAATGCCGCACCCTCGCACCACGCCACGCATTCGTCCGCGTTCGACATGCTCGCCGCCAATCCGCTGATCATCGCGCGCGGCGCGACCGTGCGTGTGTTCGGTGCTGACGGCGGTTACGAGCACGAGCGCACCTACGCACCCGCTGCATCGAAGACATCGAAGTCGAGTGCCGTCGAAGCTGCCGTTTCGACGGTTGCGTTGTAAAGAACGCCAGCCCTCCGCGCGCGCGCGAAATTCCGGTCGTTCCGGTGTGATTGCCTGCCAACACCGGTCCTTTGCGTCTGCGATTCGCGCAATTGAACGCCTCCGGTCATCGCGCCGCACATCTGCGCGCTGCGCTGTCGCTGACTCGAACGCAATCTAGTGCGATTGCGGCGGATCCTGCGGTCGATCCGGTGCGGGCGGGTCTTGCATCGGCTGCGGATCCCGCTCCGGATCGCCGGGTACCGGCAGTGGCGGATCGACAGGCTGGTCCGGCATCGGATCGTGCATCGGGTGGGGAATGCTGCCGGGCACGTCATCGGGTGGTGTCGGCGGGCGCGAAGGATTCGGCATCTGCATGGCATCGTCTCCATATGGGTGATGCGACTACCGTGGCCACGCGTGCGACACGCAGACGTGAAATCCGCACCTGCTTCACGCGTGGCGTCGCAGGCTGATCACATGTCGCATCACGCGCGCCACGTCTTGTTCCCCGAGCCTTCCGATGCGTAGGTTCGTCCAGGCCATTGCAGCCGACGCGGTGCCCGCCGGGTTGTCGCCCGGGATTGCAAGCGCGCTGTCGGACGCGCCACCGCGCTACAACATCGCGTCCGACGGCGATGCGCTCGCGCTGCGCATGGACGACGGCGAAGTGACCGCGGACACGCTGCGCTGGGGGCTGGTGCCGCGCTGGTCGAAGCTGCCCGAAACCGCGTACAGCACGATTACCGCACGTCTGAACCGCGCGCCGACCAGCCGCATCTACGCTCGGCCATGGGCATCGCGGCGTTGCGTCGTGCCGATGAACGGCTATTACAAATGGGATCGCAGCGGCGCACGGCCCGTGCCGCATTTCATCCAGTCGCGCAGCGGTCAGCTTTTGTTCGCAGCTGGCCTCTGGGATCTGTGGGAGCGCGAGCTACCGCCGCTGGCCTCGTTCGCATTGCTGACGATGCCCAACGCCGCAATTCCGCGGCCCTTGTCGCCCGACGGCCCGCTGTTCCTGCCGGCCGCGTCGATCCTCGCCTGGCTGTCCGGTCCCGCGCCCGATCCCGTAACGATCGCCGGCACGCCGCAGCCCGCGCTGGAGGCCTATCCGGTCTCGCGGCGGATCCGCAGCCGCGATGTCGATGACTACACCCTGCTCGAACCCGCACCGCCGGATGCCCCCGAGGATCCGGACGACGGATTCGATCCTGAAGATGACGTCGACGGGGACTGACGGAAAACTCACATCGCAGCGCTATCGTCCGCGCTTCCCCCGTTCCGGAGTCTGTCATGCCGATCCTGCGCACCGCCTGCCTCACGTTGTCTCTCGCTGCCGTCGGCGCCCCCGTCTTCGCCCAGACCCCGCCCACCGATGCGCAGGCTGCCTACATGGGCGCGCACGTCTTCGATCGCCAGATCGAGGTGTTCCGCGAGTTCTGTTCCAAGGACCCGGCGGGCGCGCAGGCGCTCGACACCGGCGTGACCCAGTTCCGCCTCAACAATCCGGACTACGTCGCCGCGAAAGGCAGCAAGCCCGATTCGCCGGAGTTCGCCGCGACGGTGCAGGCCGTCGACGCCCAGTTCGACCAGGTGGCCGGCACCATGCGCACCCAGCTCGAGTCGCGGCCGGTCGGCCCGCAGTGCACGACGCTCGGTGACCAGCTGCGACAGGCACGCTTCGCGGCGTTGCTGGAGCAGGCCAAGCGCGGTGCGCCGCCTGCACCTGCGCCTGCAACGCCCTGACGCAATGCGCCTGAAAGGCGCGCCGCCGATGGGATCACGCGGCGACGCGGAATGCATCGCGGGCATCGATGCGATGGCCGGTGTCGGCCGGCGTTGAAAGTGCATCGCCGGCGCCGGAAAGATCTGTCGACAGCTTGCGGACGCGTCCTCGTGCCGGGCAATCAGCCCTGCAGGGCGACGTGCAGCGGCGCGTCGACATCCCAGCGTGCGCGGCCGTCGAGTTCGGGCAGTTCGACGAGCACCGCGGCACCGACCACGGTCGCGCCCTGCTGGCGTGCCAGTGACAACGCCGCGCGTAGCGTGCCGCCGGTCGCGAGTACGTCGTCGACCAGCACCACGCGTGCGCCGGGCGGCAGCGCATCGGCGTGCATTTCCAGGCGGTCGCTGCCGTATTCGAGCGCGTAGTCGTGGGCCAGCGTGCGTGCCGGCAGCTTGCCGGGCTTGCGCACCGGCACGAAGCCTGCGCCCAGCGCATGCGCGAGCGCCGCGGCAAAGATGAAGCCGCGCGATTCGATGCCGATGAAGGCATCGGGCACTGCGCCCCGCCACGGCGCGGCCATCGCATCGATCGCATCGGCGAAGCCGCGTGCATCGGCGAGGACCGGCGTGATGTCCTTGAACACGATGCCGGGTTTGGGAAAGTCCGGGATTTCCCGGATCAGCGACGACCAGTGCGGCATCGGGGGAGGGCTCGTGCGGCGGGCGACGATCATGGCCGTACATGCGTTCCGACACAATGTGCACGCCACGCGGCGTATACAGCCGCGACCCGCTTCCGGTGCCGTCATGCCCCAGCTCCAGCCCATGTCGCACCGATGGACGGCCGTCGTGGTCGTGGCCGCGCTGATCGTCGCTGCACCGGCCGAGGCGCGCACCGTGTGGCGTTGCGTCAAGGACGGTACGGTGAGCCTGTCGACCGCGCCCGAGCCGGGGTCGAAATGCGAGGCGCGGGAGATCGCCGACGATGCGGTGCAGACGCCGAACCTGTGGGGCGCGATGGGCGTCTTCAGCGGCGTGCTCTACGAACGTGAGCAGGACGGCGTGATGGTCTACGGCACGCGTCGGTTGCCCGGTGCGCGCGAGTACTTGCGCTTCACCGCGCAGACGCCGCCGGGCGAGCTCGCACACGAGGGCCTGGGCAATGTCGGTGCGCCGCAGCTCAAGCCGCACTCGGCGCTGTTCGCGGCGAACGCGAAGACCTACGGGCTCGACGAAGCCTGGCTGCGCGCGATCGCCCATGCGGAAAGCGGCTTCGATGCCACGGCGGTCTCGCCGAAAGGCGCGCGCGGGGTGATGCAGTTGATGCCCGATGTCATCGCCGACTACGGCGTCGTGGATCCGGATGCGCCGGCCGAATCGATCCGCGCCGGCGCGCGGCATCTGCGCGGTCTGCTGCGTCGCTACGATGGCGACCGCACGCTCGCGCTCGCGGCCTACAACGCCGGCATCGGCACGGTCACTCGGTTCGACGGCGTGCCGCCATATGCGGAAACGCGCGCCTACATCGACAAGGTGCAGGCGCTGTACGTGCGGTATCGCGCGGCGCTGGGCAATCCGATCGAACGACCGGAGATCTGAAACCCCGGAACGACGAAGGCCGCGGTTCCCCGCGGCCTTCGATGCAATGCGTGGGCGATCAGTCCTCGCGCGGTGCCAGCCGGATCAGGCGGCCGTCCTTGCCGTCCTCGATCACGTACAGCGCGCCGTCCGGGCCCTGTTGCACGTCGCGGATGCGGCCTCCCATTGCGAAGCGCTCGGCTTCACGGGCGGACTCGCCGTCGATTTCGATGCGTACCAGCGTCTGGCCCGACAGGCCGCCGATGAAGGCGTTGCCGGTCCATTCCGGGAACAGCGTGCCGGTGTAGAACATCAGGCTCGACGGCGAGATCACTGGCGTCCACGTGATCGCCGGCTTCTCGAATTCCGGGCGTGTGTCGTGGTCGGGCATCGGACGGCCGTCGTAATGGTTGCCATTGGAGACGGTCGGGTAGCCGTAGTTCGCACCGCGCTTGACGAGGTTCAGTTCATCACCGCCGGCTGGACCCATCTCGCTGTTCCACAGGCGGCCCTGCGTGTCGAACGCAAGGCCGAGCGGATTGCGATGACCGAGCGACCAGACCTGCGACGCGACCTCGCCCTTGCCGGCAAACGGGTTGTCATCCGGCACGCTGCCGTCGTCGTTGAGGCGCACAACCTTGCCGAGGTTGGACTGCATGCTCTGCGAGGGATCGAACTTCTGCCGCTCGCCCGACGAGATCCACAGCTTGCCGTCGCCGTCGAACGCGATGCGGTGGCCGTAATGGCCATTGCCGTCGACCTTGGGCACCTGACGCCAGATCACCGACACGTCCTGCAGCGCGCCCGCCTCGAGATCCAGACGCGCGCGTGCGACCGCCGCGCCGCGACCGCCTTCGCCGTCTTCCGCATAGCTCAGATAGACGATGCCGTTCTCCGCGAACTGCGGGTGCGGCTTGATGTCGCCGAGGCCACCCTGGCCCGCATTGGCGACGGCCGGCACACCGGAAATCCCGCGCACTTCGCCGCCGGGCAGCGTCACGTGCTTGAGCACGCCGCTCTTCTCGGTGATCAGCACGCTGCCATCAGGCAGGAAACCGATCGCCCACGGTTCGTTGAAGCTGGCGACCGCGGTGCTCGCGAACGGCAGCCCTTCGATCGCATCGGCGGCGGGCGCTGCGCCTGCATCGGTGGCCGCTGCCTGCGTTGCTGCCGTGTCCTGCGTCGCAGCGCCGTTGACGGCGTTGCCGTTGCAGCCCGACAGCCACAACAGCGAAGCGGCGAGGGCGGTCAGAACGAGGGGTCGCGTGCGTGTCATGCGTATCTCCAGGGCGCAATCGGGGTAAACCCGAGTGTCGCATACAGCTACCTGCAAGCCGATGGACGTCCGATCGAATGCCGACTCGTAAACGTTGTGTTCGATTCAGCAATTCCTGCCTGCGGTGTCGCTTGCAGCACGTGTGCGCATCGACAGCTGCAATACCATCACAAAGCGCTTCGTCCGGTCGCGCTCACGCGGTATCAACGAAGGGCCTAAAGCGTGTCGGTCACGTTGTGGTTAAGCGTTCGTAAGCAGCCGTGATCGTGGCGCACAGGCCGTTCATTTCTGCGCTTGCAAGGTGGGCCCCGTGCGGTATCCACGACGAGGACGCATCACCAGCCCGCGCAACAAATCCCTAAAGTTCTGAAATGAAATACGGAGAAGACGCTCATGAAGAATGCACGCAAGCCGCTGACCGCGATGATCGCCCTGGGTGTTGCCATGGCCATGCCGATGGCGTTCGCGCAGGATCCGGCCGCTTCCACCACGCAGGCGCCGCCGACCACCGAGGCCGCGACCACCACGCAGGACTATGCGCAGGACGCCACGGCCGACGCGCCGCAGGCCCAGCAGGGTCAGGTGACCTGGGCGGATCTCGATACAGACGGTGACGGCAAGCTGAGCCAGGCTGAAGCCGCGGGCCTTGAAGGTCTTGCGCAGGTTTTCAGTGAAGTCGATGCCGACGGCGATGGCTTCGTCACGCCGGAAGAATATCGCGATTTCGTGAACCGTCAGGCCGCAGGTGCGGGCGCCACGGAGGAGTGATGCCGGCACGCGCATGACGCGATCAACGTGATGCGATCACGCGCCATGGGGCGGCCTTCGGGCCGCCCTTTTCGTGTCCGCGCGCGGCGTGGGCGCTGCCGTCCCGGCGCATAATGGGCGCATGACCGGAATCCGCATGATCGGCTTCGATGCCGACGACACGCTCTGGCGCAGCCAGGACTATTTCGACGACGCGCAGGCCGAGTTCGAGCGCATCGTCGGCCGTTATGTCGACCTCGCCGATGTGCGCGTGCTCGATGCGCTGTACGCGGTGGAGACCGCCAACATCGCGGTGTTCGGCTACGGCGTGAAAGGCATGACGCTGTCGATGATCGAATCGGCGACGCAGATCACCGGTGGCCGTATCGCCGCACTCGACCTGCATCGCATCGTGGAGATGGCCAAGGGCCTGCTGCGACACCCGGTGGAACTGCTGCCCGGCATCCGCAAAGCGGTGGAAGCCGTGGCCGCCGATTTCGAGGTGGTGCTGATCACCAAGGGCGACCTGTTCCACCAGGAAGCCAAGGTGCGCGACTCGGGGCTGTCGGATCTGTTCCGGCGCATCGAGATCGTCAGCGAGAAGGATCCACCGACCTATGCGCGCCTGCTGACCGAGTTCGACATCGAGGCGGGCGAATTCCTGATGATCGGCAACTCGTTGCGTTCGGACATCGCGCCGATGCTCGCGCTCGGTGGGTGGGGCGTGCACATGCCATATCGCACGACATGGGCGCACGAAACCGAGGCGGTGATCGACACGGCGTTCGATGCCCGGATGTGCGTGGTCGCCGAGCCGGACGCGTTGCCGGATGCGGTCGCGAAACTCGCGACACGCGCATCGGCCTCGCGCGCAGATTGATCGACAAGGTCGCGCAACCACGACGTAAACGCTTCCATCGTGGGGAAACGTTTACAGTTTGAACGGTCTCTTTACGCGCCCGCGTTTCCTGGCCTGCAGCCTAGGAAATTGCATGCCTGTTCATTCCCGGCGCGCCATGGTGGCGCCATGGCCGCTGCGGTGGCGGCCCACTGGAGAGACGCCATGATCACCAACACCCTGACCCGATGGCTCGCGCCCGGCCTGCTCGCTGCGGGCCTGTCGGCCGCCGCACTCGCGCCGGCGCCCGCGCACGCCCAGTCCAACGACGACCTGGTGCAGGTCATCGTCGATGTCGCCGATGTGGTGCTGCGCGGCAACCAGCCGTATTACCGCGGTGACTACAACAACCAGCTGCGCGTGTCCTACGACAACCGCGGCCGCCCGGTGTACTACCGCAACGCGCCGCGCCACTACCGCAATGGCCCACCGCGCCACGCGCCCGCGCACGGCTGGCGCAAGCAGCAGCAGGTACGCCGCGAGAGCTGCGACCGTCGTGGCCGGTGCACCGTGCAGTACTACGATCCGCGTCAGGACCGTTCGCGCGATCGCCGCTGGCGCTGAGCCCGGTCTCGCGGCAACCCTTCGCATTCAGCCATCCGCCACGCCGCAGTCATCGACTGCGGCGTGTGTCTGTCCGGACCTTCTGCTAGCGTTGACCCATGCGCTGCCAACTCCGCACCCGCCGAAACCACCGTCCGCTCGCTGCGGTTCTGTCCGCGTTCGTGCTGCTCGCGGGCGTGCCTGCAAGCGGCATCGCTGCTGAACCGATGACCTGCGAACTGGCATTCACCGCCGGCAACTGGTCGATGCATCACCGCACCGCGCGCGGCAGGGGCGAACTCCGCTGCGCCGACGGGCGCACATTGCCGGTGCGGGTCAGCGTCAAGGCCCATGGCGGCGACACGCTGCGCATCGACGCAGGCGCGGCGAGCTTCAGTGGTGTCGAGGATCCGCGCGATGTGATCGGTGCCTATGTCGCCAACGGCCAAGTCGGCAACGATCTCGCGATGCGCAAGGGCGCCATCGCACTGCGCGTGACCGGCACCGGCGACTGGTGGCAGCAGGGCGGGCGCCCGGGCACGCTGGTCATCGCCGCGCGCTGAATACCTGCGCCGGCTTGCCTGCGCGCATCGAATCCCGATCAGTCCGCCAGCCGGCGGTTGTCTTCGTTGCGCGGCAGTTCGCGCATCGTGCTTTCGGCGTCCAGCCCGATCCGCGCGGCGAAGCGGTCCAGCGCCAGCCACCAGACACCCAGCAGCACGGCGACCACGCCGATACCGATCCCCCAGCGCCACAGTCGGGTCGAGCGATTGTGCGGGCGGGAAGTGGCCATGGCGGCTGTCCTTGGATTGCGGGCGTGGGGTATCGTCGTTCACCGCGTGTCGCAGGCACGTCACGGTCGACGCGGCGCTTGGCGGCACCTGTGCCGGACAACGCGCGCGACGCGATCGTCCGGCCAATCGAGGAGCTTCGTCCGATGCCCATCCGTTCCGTCCTGATCGCCGTCCTGCTGGCCGGTATCGCCATGCCGGCGATGGCGCAGGACGCAGCCGATGCGCCGCCCGCGGACGCCGCGCCTGCAGTCGCGATCTGGTCGGCGGCGAGCGGCGACGACTGGCTCGATACCTGGCTGGCGGACGTCAACACGTATGCCGGCCGCTATCGCGGCGCCTTCGTCGACGAGCTGGTGCGTTACCAGGGCGCGCCGCGCGTGTTCGTGACCGAACTGCTGGATGCCGGCGCGCGACCGGCGGATGTCTATCTGGCCTGCGCGACGGCACATGCGCTGGGCCGGACGTGCCGGGAGATCGTCGGCGAATGGCGACTCGATCCCGCCGGCGGCTGGAGCGATGTGCTGGAACGGCTGGAGGCAGGCCGCGGCACGGAGACGTTCGCTCGCGTGCGTCGCGGACTGGTGTCGAGCTTCGACCGCTGGGCGCGGCCGATCCGTCTGGACGCGGCCTTGCGCCGCGCATTTCCCGACCGCGAAGGTTGAAGTCGCCGGACGTCGCTGACGCGACGCCCGGACGCCGACTCAGCCGATCGCCAGCGTCTTGTTCTTGCGTTCGGCGAGGCGCTTTTCCAGGTAGTGGATGTTCTGTCCTCCGGCATGGAAGCCCTGGTCGCGCATGATCCGCTGCTGCAGCGGGATGTTGGTCTTGATGCCGTCGACGACCATCTCCGACAGCGCCACGCGCATGCGGCAGATCGCCTGTTCGCGGTCGGCGCCGTGCACGATCAGCTTGCCGATCATCGAGTCGTAGTTCGGTGGCACCGCGTAGCCTTCGTAGACGTGCGTGTCGACGCGCACGCCGGGGCCACCCGGCGCGTGGAAGTGGCGGATCGTGCCGGGCGAGGGCAGGAAGGTGTCCGGGTCCTCGGCGTTGATGCGGCACTCGATCGCGTGGCCGGTCAGCACCACGTCTTCCTGTTTGATCGACAGCTTGTGGCCCGAGGCGATCATCAGCTGCTCGCGCACCAGATCGATGCCCGTCACCAGCTCGGTCACCGGATGCTCGACCTGGATGCGGGTGTTCATCTCGATGAAGTAGAAGCGGCCGTCCTCGTACAGGAACTCGAACGTGCCCGCGCCGCGGTAGCCGATGCGGATGCAGGCATCCACGCAGACCTTGCCGATTTCCGCGCGTGCCGTGTCGCTGATGCCCGGCGCCGGTGCTTCCTCGACGACCTTCTGGTGGCGACGCTGCATCGAGCAGTCGCGCTCGCCCAGATGGATCGCGCCGCCCTGGCCGTCGGCCAGCACCTGGATTTCCACGTGGCGCGGGTTCTCGAGGAACTTCTCCATGTAGACCATGTCGTTCGAGAACGCGGCCTTGGCTTCCTGCTTGGTCGTCGCGATCGCGTTGACCAGCGCGGCTTCGGTATGGACCACGCGCATGCCGCGTCCGCCGCCGCCGCCGGCCGCCTTGACGATGACCGGATAGCCGATTTCGCGGGCGATCTTGACGTTGGTCGCCGCGTCGTCGCCGAGCGGGCCGCCGGAACCGGGCACGCAGGGCACGCCGGCGTCTTTCATTGCGCGGATCGCCTCGACCTTGTCGCCCATCAGGCGGATGGTCTCGGCCTTCGGCCCGATGAAGATGAAGCCCGATTGCTCGACGCGTTCGGCGAAATCGGCGTTCTCGCTGAGGAAGCCGTAGCCGGGATGGATCGCCTGGGCGTCGGTGACTTCGGCCGCGGCGATGATCGCCGGCATGTCGAGGTAGCTCTGCGCGGAGGCGGGCGGGCCGATGCAGACCGACTCGTCGGCCATCGCCACGTGCTTGAGGTTGCGGTCGACGGTGGAATGCACCGCGACCGTGCGGATGCCGAGGGTGTGACACGCGCGCAGGATGCGTAGCGCGATCTCACCGCGATTGGCGATGACGACTTTTTCCAGCATCGCGGCGGCCTCAGCCGATCACGAACAGCGGCTGGTCGAATTCGACCGGCTGGCCACTCTCGACCAGGATCGCGACGACCGTGCCCGAGGTTTCGGCCTCGATCGGGTTGAACATCTTCATCGCCTCGATGATGCCCAGCGTGTCGCCGGCCTTGACCGACTGGCCGACGGTGACGAAGGCCGGCTTGTCCGGTGCGGGCGAGGCGTAATACGTGCCGACCATTGGCGACTTGGCCACCTGGCCCGGCGGGAGTTCGTCGCCTGCGGCCTTCGGCGTACCGCCGGTGGCGGCGTCGACGGGCGAGCTCATCGGCATCACCGGCTCGGCGGCGCGCGGGGCGGCGGCCGGGGCGGGGGCGTACATCATCGGCGCGGCGTTGCGCGACAGACGCACCGACTCTTCGCCTTCCTTGATCTCGATCTCGGTCAGGTTGGACTCTTCGAGCAGGTCGATGAGCTTCTTGATCTTTCTCAGGTCCATGCGGGCCTCTCTCTCTTTGCGTGGGTCGCGCAGGGGCGCGAATACGGAATGGGATGTGTGCGTGTGCGACGTTCAGCCGGCGCGCAGCCGGACGATTGCGGCGTCGAGCGCATAGCGGTAGCTGTCGGCGCCGAAGCCGCAGACCACGCCGATGGCGAGGTCGCTGAAATAACTGGTGTGGCGGAACGGCTCGCGGCGGTGCGGGTTCGACAGGTGGATCTCGTAGAACGGCAGCGCGACCGCGGCCAGCGCGTCGCGCAGGGCCACCGAGGTGTGGGTGAACGCGGCCGGGTTGAGCAGGATCAGCGCAGTGCCGTCGCCGCGGGCGGACTGCACCCGGTCGACCAGCACGTGTTCGGCGTTCGATTGCAGGCTCTCGAGCGTGTGACCGGCGGCCTGCGCCGCGGTCTGCAGCGAGGCGTCGATGTCGGCCAGCGTCGCGTGCCCGTAGACCGCCGGCTCTCGGGTGCCGAGCAGGTTGAGGTTGGGGCCGTGCAGGACGAGGATCGAGGCCATGGGGACGCGGTGCGAGAGGTGCGCGAAGTCTGCGGGATGTCCCCGATGGTGTCCAGTTCGCAGACGTTTGACGATTTTAAACGACCGTTTGAATTTCCGGCGTCAGGGCGCGACCCAGCTGTCGATCTCGCCGTGGGCGAACGGACCGATCCGCTGCTTCAGCAGTCGGCCATCGGGCGACAGCAGCACGGTGTAGGGCAGCACACCACGCGGATTGCCCAGGCGCACGCCCGCATCGGCGGGGCCGGGCGCATCGAGGGCGATGGCGTAGCGCACCGGAATCCGTTCGAGGAACGTGCGCACCGCCTCGGCATCGTCGAGTGCGATGCCGACCACCTGCACGCCGTTGTCGCCCTGTTCGCGGGCGAAGCGGTCGAGCTCGGGCATCTCCTCGATACACGGCCCGCACCAGCTGGCCCACAGGTTCACCAGCACGGGGCGGCCGGCGTAGGCGGCTGGAATCTGAAGCATCGGACCGTCGAGGCCGGCGACTTCGAACGGTGCGATGACGTCGCCACGGCGCGCGACCGTCACGCCCTCCGGCGGCGCGGGTGCGGTGGCGCTGAGGGTGTCGGCGTACAGGCGCTGGCCGGCCTCGGTGCCGAGCAACGGACCGGGGCCGCCGACGAACAGACTGGCGAGTACGCCGAGACCGCCAGCGACGACCGCGATCGCGACGACCGTCAGCGGACCGACCTTCATTCGGACGCTCCCGCGCGCGCGAGCGCTTCGACGACGATCGCATCGCTGAGCAGGGCCGGCAGCACGACGCCGTCACCGCCGCCGGCCGGATACACCACATACAGCGGCACGCCGACCGCGCCATGCGTCTCGAGGAAGGCGCCGATCTCCGGATCCACATTGGTCCAGTCGCCGACCATGTAGGTCGCGCCGGCATCGGCCAGCGCGGTCCTGAACGTGGCGCCCGACAGCACCCGGCGCTCGTTGGCCTTGCAGGTCACGCACCAGTCGGCGGTCATGTTGACGAACACCGGCGTGCCGGCGGCGCGCAGGGCGGCCAGACGCTCGGCGGAGTAGGCGACATGCGTGCCGCTTTCGCTGGCCGCGGTGATCGCCGTCGCCGGCGTTGTGAGCCCGCCGACCGCGATCACCGGCAGCAACGCCACCAGTGCGAGCGCCAATGCGAGTCCGCGATGCAGGGCGTGGCCGGTCCAGCGCCGCCGCTCGAACCACCACAGAGCCAGCGCCAGCACGGTCATGCCGGCGACCAGCAGCGCCATCGCATCGACACCGCGCTGCTTGCCGAGCACCCAGGCCAGCCACAACGCGGTCAGATACATCGGGAAGGCCAGCACCTGTTTCAGCGTTTCCATCCAGGCGCCGGGCTTCGGCAGGCGGTCGGCCAGCGCCGGCACCAGACCGATCAGCAGGAACGGAAGCGCGAGGCCAAGGCCCAGCATGAGGAACACTGCCAGCGCCATCGGCGTCGACGCAGTGAATGCATAGGCGAGCGCGCCGCCCATGAAAGGCGCGATGCAGGGGCTGGCGACCACGCAGGCCAGCACGCCGGTGAAGAAGTCGCCGACCGGCCCGGTGCGCCCGGCCAGCGCCTGGCCGACGTTGCCGATCCGGCCGCCGAGAGTGAAGACGCCCGACAGGCTCAAGCCCACCGCGAACATCAGATAGGCCAGCCCGGCGACGAACCACGGCTGCTGCAACTGGAAGCCCCATCCCAGCGCCTGGCCGGCGGCACGCAGGCCGATGACCAGCAGGCCGACCAGCGCGAACGCGACCAGCACGCCGGCCGTGTACCAGAGTGCGTGCGAGCGTGCGGCCGTGCGACTGCCACCACTCTTCGCGATGCCCAGCACCTTCAGCGACAGGATGGGCAACACGCAGGGCATCAGGTTCAGCAGCAGGCCGCCGAGCAGGGCGAGACCCAGCGCGGCCAGCAATCCGATCGGTGTGGTGCCCGGCGGACGGGTGCGCGCGGCGTTGTCAGCACTGGTATCAGAAGAGGGGCGCGAGTTCCCGGGTTCGCTTCCCGCTTCGGGCGGCCCGGTAATCTCCGCAGCCGCGGCGGGAAGTGAAACTGGCACCGTTTCAGCAGCATCAGGCACCGCCGCCGGGGCACTTGGCGATGCCGTCCCTGTCGGCGCCCCCGCCGCTTCGGCCACGCTCTGCACGCGCCCCGCCGGCAGGGCGACGCGCACGGTGCGGGTCATCGGCGGATAGCAGATGCCCTCGTCCTGGCAGCCCTGGAACGTCGCGACCACGTCGACTTCCGCGGCATCGGCCGTCGTGCGCACCAGCGGCAGCGGCACATCGACCTGGTCGAAATAGACGGTGACGTCGCCGAAGTGTGCATCGTGGTGCGATTGCCCCTTCGGCCAGCGCGGCGCGCCGGCGCGGATGCCGTCGGCGCCGCGGATTTCGAAGCGGTTGCGGTCGCGGTAGAGGTAGTAGCCCGTCGCCGGGGTGAAGCGCAGCAGGATCGTGTCGCCGTCGCCCGCGATGGCCTCGAACGCGAACGCGCGCTCCGGCGGCAGGGCATCGTTCGCACCGGTGAGCGTCGGTGTGCGGCCGGCGCTGTTGCCGCCGAGCGCCTGGCCGAATGCGGCGAAACCCGAATCGCTCGCGGCCGCCGCGCGCGCTGCACCCGTCGCGTCATGCGGCAACGCGACCTGCAGCACACGTGTCTGCGGCGGATAGCAGATGCCCGCATCCGCGCAGCCCTGGTATTTCACTTCAACCTGCAGCGTGTCGACGCCGTCGGCCGCCGCGCCGGTCAGCACGCCGGTGACCTGGCCGCGGTAGGTCTCGACCTCTCCGAAGAATTCGTCGGTGTGCTTGCGGCCGGCCGGCAACTGCAGCGGATTGGTCTTGAAGCCGCTCTCGACCCGCGCAGCCATGCGGTGGCGATACAGGTAATAGCCGTCGGCGATCGCCCAGCGGATCTCGATCCGGTCCGGCGACACCGCCTCGGCCGAGACCTCGAGCGCCTCGTCCACCGGCAGCACATCGTCGAAGCCGATGCCCTGTGCCCAGGCGGGCAGGCCGGCGCACAGCAGCAGGCAGACCAGCAGCCAGTGACCCGCACGGGCGAACGGGAGGTGCCGGCGCTCGCGGCCGGTCGTCGAATCGGAGGAAGGCGCACGCATCGGGCCAGTATCGCAGGCCGCCGCGGCCGATGCCGAACGCAGGTTCAGCGGCCGCGCCTCAACGCGGCGCGGTCGCGTCGGCGATCCAGCGCAGGTAGGCCGGCAGTCCGTCGGTCAAGGCCATCGCGACCAGTTCCGGGCCGTCACAGGGATGCACTGCGACAGCCGGTCGCGCAACGCCGGCAGTCGCTCCCGCATGGGCTTGATCAGCAGCAGGACGACGTCGTCGACAGCCTTCGTCCTCCCCGCGATACACCGGCGCGCGTCCGGCAGCAGGTTCACGCAGGCGGCGAGTCGAGCCTCGACCAGGCCCCGGGCAATGTATGCGGCGGCCGCGGTGTCCGGGGTGAAGCAATACCGCCCACTGCCTCCACGGTGCCTGTACGCGCCTGCGGCAACGCTGACGCGCCGCCGGACGGACGCAGCATCCCGCCTACGGGAGAAAGACGACGCCCGCATTACTGAACCCGTCGGTATAATTACTGATCTCTCCAACGACCAGCCGAATCGCGCCGCGATTCCCTCCGAGTTCTATGCGTCCGATCATCTCCTGTCTTGCCGCCGCCGTGCTCGTCTGCACCGCGCTTCCCGCCGCCGCCCAAGGCGCCCCCGTCGATCTCGCTCTCGGCGCGTCCGCGACCCGTGACAACGAGACCACGCTCGTGGCCAGCGTCGCCTGGTTGCCCGAGTGGAGACGCACCGAGCACGGCGTGCTGCGGTGGGACGTGGGCGCGGTCTACGTGCGTGGTCGCGACAACACCAGGTTCGATCTCTCCGAGGATGCCGGCGTGTTCCACGGTGGCGCGCGTTACGAGCGCGACAACGGGTTCGTCGCCGGTTTCGGCATCGGTGTACAGACCGGACGCACCAGTGCGCTGTCGGGCAACCCGCAGTTCGTCAGCACGGTCGGCTGGCGCTGGCAGCGCTTCTCGCTGCTGGCCCGACACATCTCCAACGCCAGCATCAAGCAGCCCAACGACGGCGAGACGATGCTGCTGGCGGCCTGGCGCTTCCGCTGATCGGATCACGCGCGGGCTAAGGGCACGCGGGGTGCCGAAAAAAGTTGCGCCCCGGCCCTTGCAATCGCAACGCCCGCGCCCATCTCCCGATCCGTCCCGGTACTTCCGGGTGCGTGCGCCGCGGTTTCTGGCAGTCGTCATATGCGAGTGCTAGAATCGCCGCACGATTTCTTTCCAATCAACAACTTAGCGAGGCTGTAATGAGTAACCTGAAGCCGCTTTACGACCGCATCGTGGTCAAGCCTGTCGAGGCCGAAGAGAAGAGCGCCGGCGGCATCCTGATTCCGGACAACGCCAAGGAAAAGCCTACCAAGGGTGAAGTCGTCGCCATCGGCGAAGGCAAGGCCCTGGACAACGGCAGCGTGCGCGCGCCGAAGGTCAAGGTCGGCGACATCGTGATCTACGGCCAGTACGCCGGCAGCGCCTACAAGGCCGACGGCATCGAATACAAGATCGTCAAGGAAGACGACGTCCTCGCGATCGTCGGCTGATCCGCGGCGGACGCACCGCGTCCGCGCGATCCCGCGATCGACTCCGGCGGGCACCGCCCGCCCTTCAATCCCCTTTCACTTCTGAGGTAATACCGCAATGGCTGCGAAGGAAATCCGCTTCGGCGAAGACGCACGTTCCAAGATGGTGCGTGGTGTGAACATTCTCGCCAATGCCGTCAAGGCAACCCTGGGCCCGAAGGGCCGCAACGTCGTGCTCGAGAAGAGCTTCGGCGCGCCGACGATCACCAAGGACGGCGTGTCCGTCGCGAAGGAGATCGAACTGGCCGACAAGTTCGAGAACATGGGCGCGCAGATGGTGAAGGAAGTCGCGTCCAAGACCTCCGACAACGCCGGTGACGGTACCACCACCGCGACCGTGCTGGCGCAGGCACTGATCCGCGAAGGTTCCAAGGCCGTTGCGGCCGGCATGAACCCGATGGACCTCAAGCGCGGTATCGACCAGGCCGTCAAGGCCGCCGTCGCCGAGCTGAAGAACCTGTCGAAGCCGACGGCTGACGACAAGGCGATCGCCCAGGTCGGCACGATCTCCGCCAACTCGGACGAGTCGATCGGCACGATCATCGCCGACGCGATGAAGAAGGTCGGCAAGGAAGGCGTGATCACCGTTGAAGAAGGCTCGGGCCTGGACAACGAACTCGACGTCGTCGAGGGCATGCAGTTCGACCGCGGCTACCTGTCGCCGTACTTCGTCAACAACCAGCAGTCGATGTCGGCCGAGCTGGATGACCCCTTCATCCTGCTGTACGACAAGAAGATCTCCAACGTCCGTGACCTGCTGCCCGTCCTCGAAGGCGTGGCCAAGGCCGGCAAGCCGCTGCTGATCGTCGCCGAAGAAGTCGAAGGCGAAGCGCTGGCGACTCTGGTGGTCAACACGATCCGCGGCATCGTCAAGGTCTGTGCCGTCAAGGCGCCGGGCTTCGGCGACCGTCGCAAGGCGATGCTCGAAGACATGGCCACCCTGACCGGCGGCACCGTGATCTCCGAGGAAGTCGGCCTGACGCTCGAGAAGGCGACCATCGCCGACCTCGGTCGCGCCAAGAAGATCCAGGTCTCGAAGGAAAACACCACGATCATCGACGGCGCCGGCGAGACCGGTGGCATCGAAGCCCGCATCAAGCAGATCAAGGCGCAGATCGAAGACACCTCGTCCGATTACGACCGCGAGAAGCTGCAGGAACGCGTGGCCAAGCTGGCCGGCGGCGTTGCGGTGATCAAGGTCGGCGCATCGACCGAGATCGAGATGAAGGAAAAGAAGGCCCGCGTCGAAGACGCCCTGCACGCCACGCGCGCAGCGGTCGAAGAAGGCGTGGTCCCCGGTGGTGGCGTGGCGCTGGTGCGCGCGCTGCAGGCGATCGGTCAGCTCAAGGGCGCGAACGAAGACCAGAACCACGGCATCATCATCGCCCTGCGCGCGATGGAAGCCCCGCTGCGCGAGATCGTCACCAACTGCGGTGAAGAGCCGAGCGTCGTGCTCAACGCGGTCAAGGACGGCACCGGCAACTACGGCTACAACGCCGCGACCGGCGAATACGGCGACATGATCGCGTTCGGCATCCTGGACCCGACCAAGGTCACCCGTTCGGCCCTGCAGAACGCGGCCTCGATCGCCGGTCTGATGATCACGACCGAAGCGATGGTTGCCGAGCTGCCGAAGAAGGAAGAGCCGGCGATGCCGGGCGGCGGCGGCATGGGTGGCATGGGCGGCATGGATTTCTGATCCAGCCCCATCCGCTGCACCGTTGACGAAAAACCCCGCCGCGAGGCGGGGTTTTTTTTCGTCTCGACGCCGGACCCGTCGGCGCCATTGCTCTCTGCAACGCGACGCCTTTCACATCACGGTGAGATTGCAGGCCGGGTACGCGGGGCGGCGTGCAGGCACGATCCGCCCCGTGGATTCATTCGGAACAGGGGACTGGACGATGTGGCAGACAGGGACGGCGCGCGTTGGCGCGACGCGCGGGGTGCGCAAGTGAGCAGCGGACGCATGCACGATTTCCGCAAAGCCTTCGGCAAGGCGCGCGCGTGGCAATGCGCGCGGCCGCTCGCACTATCGGTGGGGATGCGCTTTGCACTGACCGGCAACAGCGGACGCTTCCGCAGCCACGGCGGCTGGCGCGTGTCGCGGATCGTGCGCGGGTGACCGGCGCGCTTTGAGCAGGCCGGTTCGGCACGCGCTTTCCCAGGCGTGCGCCCGGGCGCGCATCGCGTCCGCAGCGTGCGTGCGTTAGCGGTGTGCGTGCAGGTAGTCCTCACCGGCACTCGCTCATGCTTCCCGCATGCCTGCAACTTCTCCTGATCCGTGGTGGCGTGTGCACCGCAGCGGCCTGCGCCGCGCGGCTGTCGTGGCGTGCGTGCTGTCTCTGCTGTATCTCGTCGCAGCCAACGTGTTCCTCAACAGCGCGTTCGGCGAGGGCGTGATCAACCGCAAGCCGGAGCGTTTCCACGCGCGCTGGGACTGGGCGATGAGCCTGTATCCGGGGCATATCCACGCGCGCGGCATCGTCATGGGTGGCCATGCGCGCACCAACCGCTGGACCATTGCCAGCCCCCGCGCCGACGGGCGCATCAAGCTGCTGCCGCTGCTGGGGCGCGAGGTGGCGTTCGGCACCATCGGCGCGCATGACGTGTCGGTGTACGTCGCGCGCACGCCGCACGACATGCCGTCCACGAAGCGGCCCGGCAGGTCGCCCTGGACGCTGCGTTTCGATGCGATCACTACGCCAAGCCTGCTGCGCCTGGATTTCTACGACGCGCGCGTGACCGGCCACGGCGACGCGCGCTTCGTGTTCGAGAAGACCCTGCAGGGCGGCGCGATGGAAGTCGGCCGGTCCACGCTGACGATGCCGGACGCGACCCTGCAGGTCGGGGAAGTGACCGTGCTGCGCCAGGGCATGCTCGAATTCGGGATCGCAATGCCCGCGCACATCCGCGAGCAGGCGCAGGGCGAGGAGAAGCTGGTGCTGCTCGATGCGCACATGCGCGTCGACGGTCCGGCGCCCGGCATCGATCTGGTTGCGCGCAACGGCGACGCATTGCCGATCGGCACGGCCGGTTCCGTCGGCCATCTGCGCGCCGATCTGACGTTGGAACGTGGCGTGCTGATGCCCGGCAGCCAGCTCGACTGGTCGGCGCCGGTGTATTCCAGCGCGACCGATGGCACGCCGTTGCGGCACCCGCTGGGCGTGGCCTTGCGCACGTCGCGTGATGCCATCCTCGTCGCCGCGCGCGTGCCCGCGCCCGCCACGCGTACGCCGTGGCTGCGCGCCGATCTGCGCGTTGCCGACCGTCGCATCGGCCCCGACGACTGGCTGCGGCCGGTGCGCGCCCTGGGCGGCACGATCGAGACGCAATGGCCGGCGGTGCCGCTGCGCTGGATCAACGTGATCCTGCGCGATGTCGACTGGCTGGCCTTCGACGGCCGCGCCGATCTCGACGCGGATCTGCGCCTGCACGACGGGCAGCTGCAGCCCGGCAGCCGCATCGATCTCGACGATGCGGCGCTGACGGCGCGCGTGCTCGACAACCGCTTCAGCGGCAACGCGCACGCCCGCCTGCGGATGCATGAGGACGCCGAAGATGGCCAGCGCACGACGATCGGCATCGTGCTCGACCGTTTCACCCTCGCGCCCGAATCCGCGCCGGAGCGGATCGACCTGCGCGGGCACAACCTGCAGCTGGATCTCGCCTCGACCGGCCCGTTGGCCGAATTCCACCAGCACCTCGATGCGCGCCTGCGTTTCGACGATGCGCAGGTGCCGGACCTGAGCACCTACAACCGCTATCTGCCTGGCGACAGCGTGCGCCTGGTGGAAGGCAGCGGGCACGCCAGTGGCGATATCCGCCTCGACAACGGTGGCGAGATGATCGGCGGGCGCATGCGCGTGCGCGGGCAGGATGTGCGTGTCGCGCTCGGCCCGTCGCTGTTGTCGGGCAATGTCGATCTCGACAGCCGCCTGACGCGCATGCAGCGCGTCGGGCGGCGCTACAGGATCGATACGATGGCCGTGCGTCTCGACGGCGTGCGCCTCGACGGCGCCGGTGGCGACGATGCGCCGTGGTGGGCAAAACTCGCACTGGAAAACGGCACGCTGGACTGGCGCGAGCCATTCGAAGTCAGCGGCCGCGGCCGCGTCGATATGCGTGATGTCAGCGTGCTGCTGGGCCTGTTCGCCGAACGCAGCGCATTCCCGCGCTGGATCGGCAATCTGATCGATTCAGGCGAGGCGCACGCCACCGGCGACCTGCGCCTGCGCGGCAACGAGCTGATGTTCGACCGCGTGCAGGCCAGCAACGATCGCATCGACATGCAGGCGCGGCTGCGCATCGCCGACGGCACGCCGGACGGTGATCTCTACGCGCGCTGGGGCGTGCTCGGCATGGGCGTCGAGCTGCAGGGCGGCGACCGCACGCTGCACATTGCCGGCGCGCGCGACTGGTACGAATCACGGCCGCCGCTGCTGCCCGAGTGACGGCGGTGGGCCGCGATGGTCGCGACTGCAACCGTCGCACCGCGCGGAGCGCCGTGTTATCAATGGCGCCATGACCTCGCGCCCTTCCAGCTTTTTCTATTGGTATGCGTTTCCGACGCCACAGGCGGCGGACGGTCCGCGCGCGCCCTGACACCAGGACGCACGTATTCCCGACAAGCCGCCAGAGACCCTGGCGGCTTTTTTCGTTTCCAGCCTTCCGTTTCCGAGATCGACCATGCCCCCGCACACCGACGACCTCCGCATCCGCGACCTGCAACCGCTGACCCCGCCCGCCACGCTGCTCGCCGAACTGCCCTGCAGTGACGCGATGTCGACCACCGTCGCCGACGCCCGCGCCGCCAGCCACGCGATCCTGCACGGTGAGGACGACCGCCTGATCGTCGTCGTCGGCCCGTGCTCGATCCACGACCCGGTCGCGGCGATGGAATATGCGCACCGCTTGCGCGCGCTTCGCGAGACGCATGGCGACGCGCTGGAACTGGTGATGCGCGTGTACTTCGAGAAGCCGCGCACGACGATCGGCTGGAAGGGCCTGATCAACGATCCCGATCTCGACGGCAGCTTCCGCATCGACAAGGGCCTGCGCCTGGCGCGCGGCGTGCTGCGCGAGATCAACGCGCTGGGCCTGCCGGCGGGCGTCGAATTCCTCGACATCATCAGCCCGCAATACCTCGCCGATCTGGTCGCCTGGGGCGCGATCGGCGCGCGCACGACCGAGAGCCAGGTGCATCGTGAAATGGCGTCGGGCCTGTCGTGCCCGGTGGGCTTCAAGAACGGCACCGGCGGCGACGTGCGCATCGCAGTCGACGCGGTCGGCGCGGCCTCGCATCCGCACCATTTCCTGGCCGTCGGCAAGGACGGGCGCTGCGCGGTGGCGTCGACGTCCGGCAATCCGGATTGCCACGTGATCCTGCGCGGCGGCGCGGCGCCGAACTACGAGACGGCCCACGTCGAGGCGGCCTCTGGCGTGCTGCAGGCGCAGGGCCTGCGCGCGGCACTGATGATCGATGCCAGCCACGCCAACAGCAGCAAGAATCCCGACAACCAGCCCAAGGTCATCGACGACATCGCGCGTCAGCTCGAAGGCGGCGAGCGCCGCATCGTCGGCGCGATGATCGAAAGCCATCTGATCAAAGGCAAGCAGGTGCTGGTGCCGGGCACGCCGCTCGTTTACGGGCAGAGCATCACCGATGGCTGCATCGACTGGGACACGACGGTGCGCACGCTCGATCGTCTGGCCGATGCAGTGCGGACGCGCCGCGCGCGGGCCGACGCGCAGGCGGCCTGAGAGGATCCCTCAACCCTGTGGGAGCGGGGGGGGGGGGGGGGGGGGGGGGGGGGGGGGGCCCCCCCCCCCCCGCCCGCCCCCCCCCCCCAGCC
>JBQEAV010000001.1:0-432413 GCA_052108555.1 Luteimonas sp. | reverse complement strand
GCCACGCCAGGCTCCGGTGCTCGGCTCGCTCTACGGCTCGATTCAAGTCAAAAGCGAAGCAAAGGCAAAAGCCAACTGCAAAAGCAAAGGCAAAGCCAGCGGCAAAAACCGAAGCCAATAATCGCCAGAACAGCGTCATCGCGATGACGCACACCGATCAAATAAAAAGCCCCGCACGTGCGGGGCTTTTCAACGAAACGCCTGCGATCAGTCCCGCAGTTCGATCACATCGAACTCCGCCACCGGATCCACTTCCGCGTCGTAATCCACATCGCTGCGCTCGAACCCGAACAGCTTCAGGAACTCATGCTTGTACCCGGCGTAATCGGTCAGCGCGAACAGATTCTCCGTGGTGATCTGCGGCCACAACGCCTTGCACTGCGCCTGCACGTCGTCGCGCAGTTCCCAGTCGTCGAGACGCAGGCGCGCTTCATCGTCGACTTCGGCCGGTGCGCCGTCGGTGCGGTACATGCGCTCGCGGAACAGGCGGTCGAGCTGGTCGAGCGTGCCTTCGTGCAGCCCCTTTTCCTTCATGACCTTGAAGGCGATGGCGATGTACAGCGGCAGCACCGGAATCGCGGCGCTGGCCTGGGTGACCACCGACTTGAGCACGGCGACATTCGCACTGCCGCCGGTCTCGGCGAGCTGCGCATCGATGCGCCGCGCGGTCGCGTCGAGGTCGGCCTTGGCCTTGCCCAGCGCGCCGTGCCAGTAGATCGGCCAGGTGATCTCGGTGCCGATGTAGCTGAAGGCCACGGTTTTCGCGCCGTCGGCCAGCACGCCGGCTTCGCGCAGCGCGTCGATCCACAGCTGCCAGTCTTCGCCGCCCATCACGGTCACGGTGTCGGCGATCTCCTCCTCGGTCGCAGGTTCGATCGACGCTTCGATGATCTGGTCCTTGTTGGTGTCGATCGCGGTCGAGGTGTAGGCCTCGCCGATCGGCTTGAGCGCGGAGCGCTTCACTTCGCCGGTGTCGGGAAGCTTGCGCACCGGCGAGGCGAGCGAATAGACCACCAGATCGACCTGACCGCCCATCTCGTTCCTGATCAGATCGATCGCCTGCGCGCGCGCGGCGTCGGAGAACGCATCGCCGTTGATCGAGCGGCTGTAGAGGCCGGCGCCCTTCGCGTAGCGATCGAACGCAGCGGAGTTGTACCAGCCGGCGGTGCCGGGCTTCTTTTCGCTGCCGGGCTTCTCGAAGAACACGCCGAGCGTGTCGGCACCGAAGCCGAACGCCGCGCTGATGCGTGCCGCCAGGCCGTAGCCGCTGGACGCGCCGATCACCAGCACCTTCTTCGGACCGTCACCGCGCACGCCGCGCGCCTGGGTGGCGGCGATCTGGTCGCGCACGTTGTGGTCGCAGCCGGTCGGATGCGTGGTGGTGCAGATGAAGCCGCGGACCTTGGGATGGATGATCACTGTGTCGCCCGTGTGTCTGGAAACGTGGCGGCCAGTTTACGGGCTGGGGTTGCTGCGGTCCCGTACGGGGGTCGATGGTGAATCGGATCGGTCGCGGGTTCGAAGTCCATTCTCTCTCCTCCATGCGCGCGATTGACAGCACGCGGGCGCGCGGCTGAACTGTGCATCGGATTTCCGCCCTGGATGCACCCATGTCGTCTCGCTGGACCGATTCACCGCTGCGCTACGGCCTGGTCACCCGGGTGCTGCACTGGGGCATGGGTGCGTTGTTCGCGTGGCAGTTCACCGGCATGGGCGTGAAGCTCCTGCTCGGTCGCCACCCGCTGACCGCCTTCCTCGTCGGTAGCCACAAGCCGGTCGGCACGCTGCTGATGCTGGCGATTCTGCTGCGCGGCGCGTGGGGTCTGTCGCAATGGCGCAATCGCCCGCCGCATCCGGCGACGCTGGTCGGCCGTCTCGCGCTCGCCGGACATGCACTGCTCTACGCCCTGATGTTCTACGTGCCGACCGTCGCGCTGATGCGCGAATACGGCAGCGGTCGCGGCTTTACGCCGTGGGGGATTCCACTGTTTCGCGCGACCGGCGAGAAGCTGGAGTGGCTGATGGCGCCCGCGAACCTGTCGCACGGCGTCATCGCCTGGACCCTGCTCGCCGTCGTCGCCGGCCATGTCGCAATGGTCGCCCTGCACCACTTCTTCTGGCGCGATACGACGCTAGCGCGGATGGCGGGCAAGCTCTGAGCGCGCGCGAAGCTGCCCCGCCCCCGCATCGCGGAGGCGGGTGCACGACTCAGGCCGCCACAGCCGCGTTGTGCACGCCGGCGACCGCACGTCCCGACGGATCGGCCGCATTCGCGAATGCGGCGTCCCAGGCGATCGCAGCAGGCGACGAACAGGCGATCGACTTGCCGCCCGGCACGGTCGCAGCTGCAGCCGGCGACGGAAACACGCGCTCGAATACGCTGCGATAGAAGTACGCCTCCTTCGTCTGCGGCGGGTTGTGCGGGAAGCGGCTCGCCGCGGCCGCGAGTTCGCGATCGCTGACCTGCGCCTCGGCATGCGCCTTGAGCCCGTCGATCCAGCCGTAGCCGACGCCGTCGCTGAACTGCTCTTTCTGCCGCCACAGGATCTCGTCGGGCAAGTGGCCGTCGAATGCGGCGCGCAGCACGCCCTTCTCCATGCGCTGATAGCCGTCGCTGCCGCGGTGGATCATCTTGTGCGCGGCGTCGAAGCGCATCGCCACATCGAGGAACTCGCGGTCGAGGAACGGCACGCGCGGCTCCACGCCCCAGGCCATCATCGATTTGTTCGCGCGCAGGCAATCGTAGTTGTGCAGCGCGTCGAGCTTGCGCACCAGTTCCTCGTGGAACTGCCGCGCGTCCGGCGCCTTGTGGAAGTAGAGATAGCCGCCGAAGATCTCATCTGAGCCCTCGCCCGACAGCACCATCTTCACCCCCATCGCCTTGATCCGACGCGCGAGCAGGAACATCGGTGTCGACGCGCGGATCGTGGTCACGTCGAAGGTCTCGACGTGGCGGATCACATCGGGAATCGCGTCGAGGCCTTCCTCGAACGTGTATTCGAAGCCGTGATGCACGGTGCCCAGCGACTCGGCGGCGATTGCGGCAGCCGCGAGATCGGGCGAACCCTTCAGCCCGATCGCGAACGAATGCAGGCGCGGCCACCAGGCTTCGCTGCGGTCGCCATCCTCGACGCGATGCCGCGCATAGCGCGCGGCCACGGCGGCGACCAGCGAGGAATCGAGACCACCCGACAGCAGCACGCCATAGGGCACGTCGGTCATCAGCTGGCGATGCACAGCGGCTTCGAAGGCCTCGCGCACATCGTCGAGCGACACATCCACACCTTCCACAGCATCGAAGTCGCGCCACGGCCGCTCGTAGTACCGGGTGAGCACGCCGGTCGCGCTGTCGTACCAGTGTCCGGGAGGAAATTGGGCGACATCGGCACAGGTATCGGCCAGTGCCTTCATCTCGGACGCGACGCGCAGACGACCTTCGCGATCATGGCCCCAGTACAGCGGCACCACGCCGATCGGGTCGCGGGCGATGATCGCGCGGCCGCCATCGCGGTCCCACAGCGCAAACGCGAAGATGCCGTTGAGGCGCTCGAGGAATGCCGAGGGGCCGCTGCCGTCGCTTTCGTGTTCGCGGTACAGCGCGCTGACCACTTCGCAATCCGACGCAGTCTGGAACGCGTACGGCACGCGCAGTTCGGTCTTCAGCGTCTGGTGGTTGTAGATCTCGCCGTTGACCGCGAGGACCAGCGCGCCGTCCTCGGACAGCAGCGGCTGCGAACCGCCCGCCGGGTCGACGATCGCGAGACGCTCGTGCACGAGGATCGCGCGGTCGTCGAGGTGCACGCCGCTCCAGTCGGGGCCTCGGTGACGCTGGCGCTGCGAACACTCGAGCGCCTGCCGGCGCAGAACGGTTGCGTCGTCGCCGGGTTGCAGGCCGAAGATGCCGAAGATCGAACACATGGTGAAGCTCCTGGGATGTCGTGGATTGCGATGTTGGGGGAGCCGGATGCGGACACAAAAAAACCCGCATCGCGGCCGATGCGGGTTCGTGTTCCGGTGCCTGCGCGTCCTGTCTTACTGCTGCGCCAGCTCCCACACCCGCATCGGCCGCGCACGATTATTCGTACGCAGTGCGTTGCGGTTGCGATTGTTGGCGGCGATGCGGGGCATGGACTGCAACCTAAAGGCTATGGGGTGGACGCGCAACCGTTGCGTGCGCAACGGCTGCGTGTCGGAGTCAACGCCGCTCGCGTCAGCGAACGGCCATCACTTCGCCGGCAAGGCGTCGACCAGGAGTTCGGAGGCGGCATTCTTCTCGGCCTGCAGCCGGTCCGGATCGACCAGCCACGGGTTATCGAGCACCTCTCGCAGACGCTCGCGATCGAGCTCGCCGGTCCAGCGGGCCACCACCAGCGTGCCGATGCCGTTGCCGGTCAGATTGGTCAGCGCACGGCCTTCCGACATGAAGCGGTCGATGCCGACGATCAACGCGATGCCCGCCAGCGGAATCACGCTCTCGAACGCGGCCAGCGAGGCCGCGAGCGTGACCAGACCGGCGCCGGACACACCGGCCGCGCCGTTCGAGGAGATCAGCATGAAGACCAGCAACGCAATCTGGGTACCCAGCGGGACTTCGATGCCGAAGGCCTGGGCGATGAAGATCGCACCCATCGTCATGTAGATCGCAGTGCCGTCGAGGTTGAACGAATAGCCGGTGGGGATTGTCAGGCCGACCACCGACTTCGGCACGCCCGCGCCCTCGAGCTTCGCAAGCATGCGTGGCAGCACGGTCTCCGACGATGAGGTGCCGAGCACGATCAGCAGTTCGTCGCGGATCATGCGGATGTACTTGAAGATGCTGAAGCCCGACCACCAGCAGATCGGCCCCAGCACCAGGAACAGGAACAGCAGGCAGGTCAGCCAGAAGCTCACCATGAAGTAGCCGAGCGAGCCGAGGATCGCGCTGCCGTACTCACCGATCGTGAAGGCCATGCCGCCCATCGCGCCCAGCGGCGCGAACCACATGACGATCTTGATCACGCCGAACATCACCTGGGCAATGGTGTCGAGCGCGGCGACGGCGGGCTTGCCGCGCTCACCGAGCATCGTGATTGCGCAGGCGACGAGGATCGCCATCACCAGCACCTGGATCAGCTGGCCTTCGACGAACGCGCCGAAGAACGAACTGGGCACCAGATGCAGCAGGAAGCCGGTGAAACCGCTGCCTGCCGCTGCGCCGGCGCTACTCAGCGTGCCTTCCGCCGCCGAGGCATCGAAGGTGGCGATATCGAGGCCGAGCATGCGGCCCGGACCCAGCAGATTGATGACGACCAGGCCGATGCCCAGCGCGAACACGGTGGTGACGTTGAAGTAGACGACAGTCTTGAGCGCCAGGCCGCCGGCCTTGGCGAGGTTGCCGAGTCCGGCGATGCCGACCGCGACGGTCGCGAAGATCGTCGGCGCGATGACGACCTTGACCAGCTTGATGAAGAGATCGGCGAGCCATTTCATCTGCGCGCCTACTTCAGGCGCGGCCAGGCCGATGGTGATGCCCGCGGCGATACCGACCAGCACCCAGAAGTACAGGTGGTGCCACAGCTTCTTGCGCTTCGGCGCGGGCCCGGGTGTCGGGGCTTTGACGGCGTTCTGGGAGAGGGTATCGGTCTGCATGCCGCAAGCCTGCCAGATGCATCACGATTGCAAACTCACACCATGGGACTAGGTGACGCAGTCAGATTGCGTGTCGCCGCGCCGCAACCACTTGATCGGAGGCAAAGACCGGCGACACCATCAGCGCGCTCCATTCGCTGTGGGAGCGCGCTTGCGCGCGAAGGGGTCTTGCAGGAATGCCGACTTGCGCGTGCATCCATCGGGATCTCGGGAGTCGCGCGCAAGCGCGCTCCCACCGACGCTCCATCCAGGCCGGCTGGACGCTCCAACGAAAACGGGCCGCTTGCGCGGCCCGTTTTCCTGTTGCATGCAACGCCGGCGATTACTCGGCCGGTGTGCCCTCACCTTCGGCGACGGCCTTCATCGACAGGCGGATGCGGCCCTGCTTGTCGACTTCCAGCACCTTGACCTTGACCACGTCGCCTTCCTTGAGCACGTCGCCGACCTTCTCGACACGCTCGTTGGAGATCTGCGACACGTGGACCAGACCGTCCTTGCCGGGGGAGATCGTCACGAATGCACCGAAGTCCATCAGCTTGACGACCTTGCCCTCGTAGATGCGGCCCGGCTCGACGTCCGACGTGATCTGCTCGATGCGTTCCTTCGCAGCGCGGCCGGCGGCAGCGTCGACCGAAGCGATCGTGATCGTGCCGTCGTCCTGGATATCGATCTGGGTGCCGGTCTCCTTGGTGATGGCCTGGATGACCGAACCGCCCTTGCCGATGACTTCGCGGATCTTGTCGGGGTGGATCTTGATCGTGATCAGGCGCGGCGCGAACTCGCTGAGTTCGGTACGGGCCGTGGTCAGCGCGCTGCTCATCTCCTGGAGGATGTGCAGACGACCCTGCTTCGCCTGGGCCAGCGCGACCTTCATGATCTCTTCGGTGATGCCCTGGATCTTGATATCCATCTGCAGCGCCGAGATGCCGTTCGTGGTGCCGGCAACCTTGAAGTCCATGTCGCCGAGGTGATCTTCGTCACCCAGGATGTCCGACAGCACGACGTAGTCGTCGCCTTCCTTGACCAGGCCCATCGCGATGCCGGCGACCGGTGCCTTGATCGGCACGCCCGCGTCCATCAGCGCCAGCGAGGAACCGCAGACCGACGCCATCGACGAGGAACCGTTCGACTCGGTGATCTCCGACACGACGCGGATGGTGTACGGGAATTCTTCCATCGTCGGCATCACGGCAAGCACGCCGCGCTTGGCCAGACGGCCGTGGCCGATCTCGCGACGCTTCGGACCCATCATGCGGCCGGCTTCGCCCACCGAGTACGGGGGGAAGTTGTAATGGAACAGGAAGTGTTCCTTGTACTCGCCACCGACGGCATCGATGATCTGGCCATCGCGCGCGGTGCCCAGGGTCACGGCGACGATCGCCTGGGTCTCGCCACGGGTGAACAGCGAGGAACCGTGCACGCGCGGCAGCACGCTGACCTTCGACGCGATCGGGCGCACGGTGTCGAGCGCACGGCCATCGATGCGGACCTTGGTCTTGAGGACCGAGTTGCGCATCGTCTGGTATTCCTGCTCGCCGAATTCCTTCGACAGGTCACCCGACGACCAGGCATTCGCCTCGGCCTGCGGGGTCAGGGCTTCAACGATGGCCTTCTTGACCTTCGAGATGGCGTCCTTGCGCTCGAGCTTGTCGCGCACCTGGAACGCGCCGGCGAGCTGCTCGCCCACGGCGGTACGGATGGCCGAGATCAGGCTTTCGTTGGCGGCCGGTGCCGACCATTCCCACTTCGGCTTGCCGGCTTCGGCGACCAGCTCGTTGATCGTGGCGATGGCGACCTGCATCTGCTGGTGGCCGAACATCACGGCGCCGAGCATCACGTCTTCCGACAGTTCCTGCGCTTCCGACTCGACCATCAGCACGGCGCTCGCGGTACCGGCGACGACCAGCTCGAGCTCGGAATCCTTCAGTTCCGACACGGTCGGGTTCAGCAGGTACTGGCCGTTCTTGTAGCCGACCTTGGCGGCGCCGATCGGGCCGTCGAACGGCGCACCCGACAGCGAGACCGCCGCCGACGCGCCGATCAGGGCGAGGATGTCGCCGTCGACTTCGGGGTTGAGCGACATCACCGTGGCGATGATCTGGACTTCGTTGCGGAAGCCGTCGGGGAACAGCGGACGGATCGGACGGTCGATCAGGCGCGAGGTCAGCGTCTCTTTCTCGGTGGCGCGACCTTCACGCTTGAAGAAGCCGCCGGGAATGCGGCCACCTGCGTAGAACTTCTCCTGGTAGTCGACGGTGAGCGGGAAGAAATCCTGCCCTTCGCGTGCGGTCTTGTTGGCGACCGCGGTGACGAGCACCTGCGTGCCCTCGCACGACACCATGACGGCACCGCCCGCCTGGCGCGCGATCTCGCCGGTCTCGAGCGTCACCGTCTGGCTGCCGAACTGGAAGCTCTTTGTCACTTTTGCCACGTTGAATTCCTTGATGTCTCTTGCGATGGACCGTCCGGAACCCTTGCCCCGGGCGGGCGGGCGCTGGCACGCCCTAAAAAGAACCGCGGCGCATTTCTGCGCCGCGGTGGGTGTCAGTCTTAGCGACGCAGGCCAAGCTTCTCGATCAGGGCCTTGTAACGATCGGCATCCTTGCGGTGCAGATAGTCGAGCAGGCTGCGACGACGGTTGACCATCATCAGCAGGCCGCGGCGGCTGTGGTGGTCCTTCTTGTGCGTCTTGAAGTGCTCGGTCAGGTGCACGATGCGTGCGGTCAGCAGGGCGACCTGGACTTCCGGGGAACCGGTGTCGTTGTCGCCGCGCTTGTGTTCTTCGATGATCTTGCCGTTGTCGATGCTGCTGGTCATTTCATGTTCTCTGGACGCGGGTCCCGCAGAAGACAGCGACGTGTCGTATGACCATCGCGTACCGCCCGGACCGCCTGTGGATGGATGCTGCAGTGTGCCTTGAAAAAGGCGGCCAAATTGTACCGCTGGGCGGACAGCCGGACAAGGATGGCCATTCAGGCGCCGGTGGCGCTACCGTCGGCCCGGCGGAACATGCGCTGCGGTTTCAGACGGCCATCGTCGAGCACCTGGCCCAGACCCTCTGCACGCCCAGCCGGCCCGATGATGGCCACCTCGCCCACCGGTGCGTGCGGGCCCGGCACGTCCTGGCCGTTCTGCAGACGCGCCGCCTGGCGTGCGTCGACGTGGACCCTGGGCCAGGCGAGCATGCCGGCCTCGATCTCCAGCAGACAGGCTTCGAGTTGCGACTCACCGCGCGCGGCGAGGGCCTGCAGCTCGTCCAGCGTCCACATGCGCGGATCGCGGAACGGATCGACCCACAGTCGACGCAGTTCGGCCACATGTGCGCCGCAGCCCAGCAGTTCGCCCAGGTCGCGGACGAGGCTGCGCACGTAGGTGCCGGAGCCGCACTCGACGTGCAGACGCAGCTGCGGCATGCCCTCGGGCTCGAGCACGCCGTCGAGCAGATCGGCCGCCGACTGCAGTTCGAATGCGTGGACGTCGACCGGTCGCTCGTCGACTTCGACCGTCTCGCCGCGCCGCGCCTTGGCGTACAGCGGCTCGCCGCCGCGCTTGAGCGCGGAATAGATCGGCGGGCGCTGCTGGATGTGGCCGACCAGTTGGCCGAGCGCGGCGTCCAGGGTTTCGATGGTCAGTGCCGGCACCGGACGCTCGCGCAGGATCTCGCCGTCGGCATCGTCGGTATCGGTGACCTGGCCGAGCCGGGCGACCGTGGTGTAAGCCTTGCGCGCGCCGAGCAGACCGCCGGCAATCTTGGTCGCCTCACCGAAGCAGACCGGCAGCAGGCCGGTCGCGAGCGGATCGAGGCTGCCGGTATGCCCCCCTTTTTCCGCGCGGAACAGGTGCCGCACGCGCTGCAGCGCCTGGTTCGAACTCATCCCACGCGGCTTGTCGAGCAGCAGGATGCCGTCGAGCTTGCGGAACTTCGTGCGGGGCCGGTTGTGCTGGGTGCGACTCGTCATGGGCGGGCGCGTGCGTGGGCGTCTGCGAAGCGGCCGTGTGGCCGCGCCGGACTCACTCGGCCGGACGGCCGTCGTCGAGATCGCGCAACAGGTTGTCGATGCGCTCACCGCGATCGACCGAATCATCGTAGTGGAAATGCAGTTCCGGCACGTGGCGCAGCTTGACCGCGCGCGCGAGGCGGAAGCGGATCTCGTGCGCGACAGCCTTGAGGCCCTTCATCGCCTCGTCGGCGCGCTCGGACTGCAGCGCAGTCACGAAGACCTTGGCGTGGGCCATGTCGCGGGTGACCTCGACATCGGACACGCTGACCGACGGCAACCCGTGTTCGGAGACTGCCTCGCGCACGAGCGTTCCGAGCTCGCGACGGAGCTGGGCGGAGACGCGATCGGTACGGTGGAAGGATTTCGTGGGCACGGACTGGGAACCTGTTGCGATGGGGCGGAAGAAAGTCTGGAACACGGCGGACGGAACCGCCTAGACGACGACGGCCGGGTCCGCGTGTACGGAGCCCGGCCGCCGGCATTGCATCCGGCGCGGCCCTTACAGGGTGCGCTGGACCTCGATGCGTTCGAAGCACTCGATCTGGTCGCCCGGCTTGACGTCGTTGTAGGCCTTGACGCCGATGCCGCACTCGGTGCCGTTGCGCACTTCGTCGACGTTTTCCTTGAAGCGGCGCAGCGATTCCAGCTCGCCCTCGAAGATGACCGTGTTGTCGCGCAGCACGCGGATCGGCTTGTTGCGCTTGACCACACCCTCGATGACCATCGAGCCCGCGACCGCACCGAACTTGGAGCTGCGGAACACGTCGCGCACTTCCGCGGTACCGATGATCTCTTCGCGGATCTCCATGCCGAGGATGCCCGACGCGACCTGCTTGACCTGGTCGATCACGTCGTAGATCACCGAGAAGTAGCGCAGATCCAGCGCGCTGTTCTCGATCACCTTGCGTGCCGACGCATCGGCACGGACATTGAAGCCGATGATCGTGGCCTTCGCCGCAGCCGCCGAGTTGGCGTCCGACTCGGTGATGCCGCCGACGCCCGACACGATGACGTTGATGCGGATCTGATCGTTCGACAATGCGACCAGCGACTGCTTGAGCGCTTCGACCGAACCCTGCACGTCGGCCTTGATGACCAGGTTGAGCGACAGCTGCTGCTCCGCCTGACCCATCTGCGCCATGATGTCTTCCATGCGGTTGCCCGCAGCCTGCACCAGGCGCGTTTCGCGGCGCTTGGTATCGCGCTGCGAGGCCACGTCCTTGGCCAGGCGCTCGTCGGCCACGACGACGAAATCGTCGCCTGCATCCGGCACGCCCGACAGACCCAGCACCTGCACCGGGATCGACGGACCCGCCGTCGGCACCTGGTTGCCGGTTTCGTCGAACAGCGCACGCACGCGGCCGTACTGCACGCCGCAGACGAGATAATCGCCGCGCGCCAGCAGACCGTTCTGCACCAGCACGGTCGCAACGGGGCCACGGCCCTTGTCCAGCGAGGATTCGATGACCGTGCCGCTCGCGCGGCCCTCGGCCACGGCGCGCAGTTCCAGCACTTCGGACTGCAGCGAGATCGCATCGAGCAGATCGTCGACACCGTCGCCGGTCTTGGCCGACAGTTCGACCATCTGCGTGTCGCCGCCGAAGTCCTCGGCCACGATCTCGTGCTCGAGCAGTTCGTTCTTGACCCGCGACGGATCGGCGCCCGACTTGTCGATCTTGTTGATCGCCACGATCAGCGGCACCTTCGCCGCCTTCGCGTGCTTGATCGCCTCGACCGTCTGCGGCATGACGCCGTCATCGGCCGCGACCACCAGGATCACGATATCGGTGAGCTTGGCGCCGCGCGCACGCATCGAAGTGAATGCCGCGTGGCCCGGGGTGTCGAGGAAGCTGATGACGCCCTTGTCGGTTTCGACGTGGTACGCACCGATGTGCTGGGTGATGCCACCGGCTTCGCCCGACGCGATCTTGGTGCGACGGATGTAGTCGAGCAGCGAGGTCTTGCCGTGATCGACGTGACCCATGATCGTGACGACCGGCGGACGCGCGACCTGGTCGCCCTGGGCTTCGCCCACGTGCGCGATCAGCTCGCTCTCGGCGTCGTCGGCATCGGCGCGCACTGCGATGTGGCCGAGCTCTTCGACCGCCAGCACGGCGGTGTCGTGATCGATCGACTGCGTGATGGTCGCCATGACGCCCATCTTGAACAGCGCCTTGACCACGTCGCCGCCCTTCATCGCAAGCTTCTGCGCGAGGTCGGCCACGGTGATCGCTTCGCCGATCGCCACTTCACGCTGCATCGGCGCGGTCGGACGTTCGAAGCCGTGCGGACCACCGCCACTGCGCGACGGCGCATTGCCGCGACGCTGCGGGCCGCCGCGCTGCGGCTTGCCACGCGTGTTGCTGGTACTGCGGCGGGCGCGATCGGAGGCGCTGAGGTGCAGCTGGCCGGCGAAACGCGCGGTCTTGTCGTCATCCTCGACGCCGCTGACCATCGCGTGGGATCCGCGATTGCCCTTGTGCTTGGCACCGGCGGGCGCATTGCGATCATCGGCTCGCGGCGCGACGGGCGGCTTGTGGCCATGGCCGTGCGTGGCGGCCGGGCGACGGGTAACGTCCGCCTCTTCCGGTGGCGCGGCGGCAGCTGCTGCGGCGACCTGGCGCAGGCGCTCTGCCTCGGCCTCCGCTTCGCGCTTGCGCGCTTCGGCCTCTTCGGCGCGACGCTTGTCGTCTTCGGCCAGACGCTGCTGCTCGGACAGGTTCTTCGCGCGCGACTCTTCGAGCTTGCGCAGGATCTCGGCGCGCTCGGCGTCCGGATCGATCGCACCACCCGCACCCGGGCTCAGCGTGACCTTCTTGCGCACGACGACGTCGACCGTCTGGCGGTTCTTGCCGCCGCCGACCGTCAGTTCCTGCTTGCGGCTGCGGCTGAGCGTGATCTTCTTCGGCGCAGCGGTTTCCTCGGCCGGGTCTTCACCCTTGCCGTGCGCGCGCTTGAGGAAACCGAGCAGCTTGAGCTTCTCGGCACTGGTCACGCTCTGGTCGGGATCGCTGAACGGCATGCCCGCTTCGGACAGCTGTTCAAGCAGTTTCTCGACCGGCGTGTTCACCAGTGCGGCCAGCTTGCGGATGGTGGTTTGTTGCGACATTCGTGATTCCGGTTCCTTGCGCGCCGCCGCGAAGTGCAGGGCGCAGTGGATTTGTCATTCTACCGCTGCATGGGATTCGTTCCGAACTGGATCGTCATCCGTGGCTGGCGGCCGCGTTCTCGACCGGTGCAGAGCACCGGTCCGGCGCGACCCGTCAGCCTTCCCTTTCCAGGCGCGCGATCTCTTCGGCACGCGCGGCGAGGATCAGCGCAGCGGCGCGGGCCTCGTCGAGGTCCTCGATGCCGAACTCGACCACTTCGTCCGCGCCCAGGTCCGACAGGTCTTCGCTGGTGCGGATGCCGTTGGCGGCCAGTGCGTACGCCGTCGCCTCGTCCATGCCGTCCAGTGCGAGCAGATCGTCCGCCGGCGCGTTCTCGTCGACTTCCTCTTCGACCGCTAGCGCGTCGTTGAGCAGCGAGTCGCGTGCACGGCCCCGCAGTTCCTCGACGATGTCCTCGTCGAAGCCTTCGACCGCCAGCAGTTCGCCGACCGGCACGTAGGCGATTTCCTCGACCGTACTGAAGCCCTCGGCGACCAGGATGCCGGCGATTTCCTCGTCGACTTCCAGCTTCTCCTGGAACAGGGCGCGTGCCGATGCCTGCTCGGCATCCGACTTCGCGGTGACCTGGTCCTGGGTCATCACATTGAGCTGCCAGCCCGACAGGCGGCTGGCGAGGCGCACGTTCTGGCCGCCCTTGCCGATCGCCTGGGCGAGCTTGTCTTCGGCGACCGCCAGGTCCATCGAGTGCTTGTCTTCGTCGACGACGATCGACTGCACTTCGGCCGGGGCCATCGCGTTGATGACGAACTGCGCCGGGTTGTCCGACCACAGCACGATGTCGACACGCTCGCCGTTCAACTCGTTCGACACCGCCTGCACGCGCGAACCGCGCATGCCGATGCAGGCGCCGATGGGATCGGTGCGGGTGTCGTAGGCGAGGACCGCGATCTTGGCGCGATCGCCCGGATCACGTGCACAGGCCTTGATCTCGACCAAGCCCTGGCCGACTTCCGGCACTTCGAGCTTGAACAGTTCCATCATGAATTCCGGCGCAGCGCGGCTGATGAACAGCTGCGGGCCGCGGGGCTCGCTGCGCACGTCGAACAGGAAGCCGCGCACGCGATCGCCTGCACGCACGACGTCGCGCGGAATCGCCTTGTCCTTGGGAATCAGCGCTTCGGCGTTGCCGCCGAGGTCGACGTAGACGTTGCCGCGTTCGACGCGCTTGACCACGCCGGTGACCAGCTCGCCCACGCGATCCTTCCACGCGTCGACGACCTGCTGGCGCTCGGCTTCGCGCACGCGCTGCACGATGACCTGCTTGGCAGCCTGGGCGGCGATGCGACCGAAATCGACGTTCTCGATCTGCTCTTCGATGTAGTCGCCGACCTCGACGCCTTCGGCTTCGTCGATCGCGTCCATCAGGCGCAGTTGGCGGTCCGGCGACTCCATGACGACGTCATCGGCAACCACTTCCCAGCGGCGGAAGGTCTCGTAGCTTCCATCCTTCGAATCGATCGCGACGCGCGTCAGCACGTCCTGGTCCATGTAGCGCTTCTTGGCGGCAGTCGCCAGCGCGGCCTCGATGGCCTCGAGGATCACGGATTCCGGGACGCCCTTCTCGCTCGCGACCGCGTCGACGACCAGCAACAGTTCCTTGCTCATCTTTTCATTCACTCCGCACCGGTCGACGGATCCGCCGACCGCTTGTTGTCACGTGGTGTGTGGTTGGCCTTGCGGGTCGCGCCGGTGGCACGGCCGTTGTCCTTCTTGTCCTTCGACGCGGCGAGGCCCAGCGCAGCCCAGTCGGGCACCACGCGGGCTTTCTCGATGTTGTCGGCCTGCACGGTGAACGCGTTGCCGTCGACATCGAACGTCACGGTGTCGCCTTCGACCGAGGTGATGCGACCGGTCAGGCGGCGGCGTCCGTCCTGCGGCAGCTTCAGGCCGACCTTGACGGTCTCGCCCTGGAACTGCGCGAACTGCGTGACGTTGAACAGCGGACGGTCGATACCGGGCGACGACACCTCGAGGGTGTAGTTGCCGGTGATCGGGTCCTCGACGTCGAGCTGCGCCGACACTTCGCGGCTGACCGCCTCGCAGTGTTCGATCGTCACGCCCTGACCGCCCTCGCCTTCCGGATCGGCCTGGCCGATTTCGGCGCTCGCCGGCACATCGATGTAGATGCGCACGAGCGCGCCGCCCGGCGCCGTCAGGTATTCGATGCCCAGCAGTTCGAGCCCGAGGGCCTCGACCGTCGGTGCCAGCAATTGCGTCAGTTGTGTCGCTTTGTCCGCCACTGGTCCCTCGTCCGTTGCGTATCCGGTATCGCACGATCGTCGCTGTCGCGAAGCGCACCGCGTCGCCCTGGGGCGCCCGTGGTTTTCCGATCGCGGAAAACGACAAAGGGCCCGATGGGCCCCTTGTCCGATACCACTGGATGTCGGCGCCGAAGCGAAGCAGTTGCTTCGGCAAAGCCCAGATTCTTCGCGTCGGATGCACCGGAGGTGCGCCTTCTCTACTGCGTTGAATGTGGTAGCGGGGGCAGGATTTGAACCTGCGACCTTCGGGTTATGAGCCCGACGAGCTGCCAGACTGCTCCACCCCGCATCAGAAGCGGAATTATGAAGATTTCTCTTCGATATTGCAAGAAGTTTCGAGCGATTCCGCGCCCCTCGAACTTCCCCCAATCGCCATATCGCAGCGACCGGGCGCGCATCTTAACCAGATGACGCGCGTATTACCAGCGCCGCAACGATCAGGCGGCGAATGCCTGCTGGCACCAGGCCATCAGCGGGCTGAAGAACGGCACGACGACCAGCAGCGCGAGCACGTTCAGTGCGAACACCACGCGCATGGGCGTACCGGGGCGCTGCGCCATCGGCGCGGCCTCGGGGGTGTCGAAATACATGACCTTGATCACGCGCAGGTAATAGAACGCGCCGATGACCGCGAACACGATGCCGACGATCGCCAGCCACAGCAGATCACCCTGCAGGGCGCCCTGCAGCACCGCGAGCTTGGCCCAGAAGCCGAGGAACGGCGGCACGCCGGCGAGCGAGGCCATGATGCACAGCACCAGACCGGCCATCCACGGGCTGCGCTGGTTCAGGCCCTTGTAGTCGTCGATCCGGTCGGCCTCGAAACCGTTGCGCGACAGCATGACGATCGCGCCGAAGGCGGCGGCCGACATCACCGCGTAGCTGACGACGTAGAACATCGCCGAGGCGTAGCCCACCTGCCCGCCACCGGCGAGGCCGAGGAACAGGAAGCCGACGTGCGAGATCGTCGAGTACGCGAGCATGCGCTTGAGGTTGGTCTGCGCCAACGCAAACAGGTTGCCGACCACCAGCGACAGCGCGGCGAGGATCGACAGCAGGATCTGCGCCTGGTCGTGCAACGGGCCGAGCGCGGTGTCCAGCAGGCGCCAGGCCATGCCGAACGCGGCGATCTTCGGCACCGAGCTGATGAAGGCGACGATCGGCGTCGGCGCACCGTGGTAGGTGTCGGGCAGCCACATGTGGAACGGCGCGGCGCCGAACTTGAACGCGATGCCGACGATCAGAAACACCATGCCGGTCAGCATCAGCACCCGGCCCTCGCCCGACAGGCTGCCGATCGCATCGTGGATCGCAGGCAACGACAGCGTGCCGGTCGCGCCGTAGATCAGCGACATGCCGAACAGCAACATGCCCGACGCCAGCGCGCCGAGGACGAAATACTTCATCGCCGCTTCGGACGCGAGCTTGCTGTCGCGGTCGCAGGCGACCAGCGCGTAGGAACACAGCGCCAGCAGTTCCAGACCGACATAGACCATCGTCAGGTTGTTCGCCGACACCAACAGCATCATGCCGGCGCTGGTGAACAGGAACAGCACCGGAATCTCGCCCTGATACAGATCGCGCTCGCGCAGCCAGATCCAGGCATAGCCCAGCGCCGCGGCGCCGACCACGAGACCGGCGACCTTGAGCACGTCGGCGCCGCCATCGCGCACGAACATGTCGGCAAGGATGCTGCCGTGACCACCGACGCCGAACACGATCAGCGCAGCGGCCACAAGCATCGTCGCGACCGCCAGCACGTGGGTGATGATCCGGCGGCGCGGATCGATGAACAGGTCGAGCATCAGCAGGGCGAACGCACCCAGCACGATCACGAGCTCGGGCACGATCGGGCCCAGCTCGGCCAGCGTGCGGATGGGAGGCGTCATCGGGGCAGAAATCATCGCAACGGTGTCCTTAAAGCTTGCTTGCGGCGATCAGGTTCGCCAGTTGCGCGATGGACGGCTCCATCAGATCGGTCAGCGGCTTGGGATACACGCCGATCAGCAGCGTGCCGGCGGCGAATACGCCGAGCACCAGCGCTTCGCGGGCGTTGATGTCCTTGAGCGCGGCGACGTGCGCATTCGACACTTCGCCGTACAGCACGCGCTTGACCAGCCACAGCGTGTAGGCCGCACCGATGATCAGCGTCATCGCCGCGAAGAACGCGATCAGCGGATGGCTCTGGAACGCGGCCATGATGACCATGAACTCGCCGACGAAACCCGAGGTGCCCGGCAGGCCGGAGTTGGCCATCGCGAACAGCACGTAGAACGCGGCGAACCAGGGCATCACGTTCGCGACGCCGCCGTAATCCTTGATGTTCCGGGTGTGCATGCGGTCGTAGAGGATGCCGATGCAGGAGAACATCGCGCCGGAGATGAAGCCGTGCGAGACCATCTGCACCATCGCGCCCTGCAGGCCCAATCGCGCCGCATCGGAGCCGCCCTGCACGTCGCGCATCAGCGCGAACGCGATGAACACACCCAGCGTCACGAAGCCCATGTGGGACACGGACGAATACGCGACCAGCTTCTTCATGTCCTGCTGGACCAGCGCCACAAGGCCCACGTAGACGATCGCGATCAGCGACAGGCCGATGACCAGCCAGGCCCATTCGTGCCCGGCGTCGGGCGTGATCGGCAGGTTGAAGCGCAGGAACCCGTAGCCACCGATCTTCAGCATGATCGCCGCCAGGATCACCGAGCCGCCGGTCGGCGCCTCGACGTGCGCATCCGGCAACCACGTGTGCACCGGGAACATCGGCACCTTCACCGCGAACGCGGCGAGGAACGCGAAGAAGATCCACATCTGCTCCGTCGACGACAGGCGCAGTGCGTACAGATCAGGCAACTGCCAGCTACCGGCCTGCAGGTACAGATAGATCAGCGCGACCAGCATGAAGACCGAGCCGAGGAACGTGTACAGGAAGAACTTCACCGACGCGTACACGCGGTTCGCACCACCCCAGACACCGATGATGATGAACATCGGGATCAGCATGGCTTCGAAGAACACGTAGAACAGCATCGCGTCCACGGCGCAGAACACGCCGACCATCATGCCTTCGAGGATCAGCATCGACGCGAAGTACTGCGACACACGCTTGGTCACCGAACCCCAGGCGCCGATCAGCACGAGCGCGGTGGTCAGCGTGGTCAGGATGATCAGGGCGACCGAGATGCCGTCGGCACCGAGGTGGTATTCGATGTCCAGCGACGGAATCCACTCGCGCCGTTCGAGGAACTGCAGACCCGCATTGGCGTAGTCGAAGCCGGTGAACAGCGGAATGCTGAGGACGAAGACGAGCAGCGCGAACGCCAGCGATACCCAGCGCGCCGCGTCGGGGCGGCGTTCGCCCAGAGCGAGCACGCACGCACCGCCGAGGATCGGCAGCCAGATCAGGAGACTGAGAAGAGGCCAGTTCGACACGTATCGTATTCCGTCAGCGCCAGTACTTGATGAGGATGGCCAGAAGCACGATCAGGCCGACGATCATCACGAAAGCGTAGTGGTAGAGAGCACCGGACTGCAGCCGGCGGACGACGCCCGAGACCAGACCGACGACGCGCGCCGGACCGTTGACGAAGACACCGTCGATCACCTTGGTATCGAACACCCGCGACAGCTTGCCCAGGCCGACACCGCCGCCGGCGAAACCGCCGATCCACAGGTCGTCCATGCCGTACTTGTTCTCGAGCACGCGGATGGGCAGGCGGAACACGTGCGCGGCCTTTGCCGCCAGTTCGGGCTTCCACCAGTACATGACCGTGGCGAGCACGAAGCCGGCGAGCACCAGCCAGAACGCGGGCGCCATGAAGCCGTGCAGCGCGAGCGCGGTCGGGCCATGCCACAGCGCTTCCTTCACCGCGGCCAGCACGTCGTTGGACGCCAGCACGTGGATCACGCCGTCGAAGAAGCCGCCGGCCTCGTGGTGACCGGTCCAGTCGGTGCCGAACAGCATCGGACCCGCTGTGAAATAACCGATCAGGATCGACGGGATCGCCAGCAGGATCAGCGGCAGCGTCACGACCCACGGGGATTCGTGCGGCTCGTGCGGGCCGTGGTGACCATGATCGTCGTGCGCATGGTCGTCGTGACCGGTTGACGCGACCGCATGGCCGTGGCCGTCGTCGTGCAGCGGCGCGTGGTGCGTTTCGTCACCGTGCGCGTCATGCGCGTCGCGGAAACGCTCCTTGCCGAAGTACGTCATGTACAGCAGGCGGAAACTGTAGAACGAGGTCACGAACGCGCCCAGCAACACCGACCAGTACGCGTACTGGTAGACCCAGCCGCCATTGTTGGCGTGCTTGGCCGCCTCGATGATGACGTCCTTGGAATAGAAACCGCTGAAGAACGGCGTGCCGACCAGGGCCAGCGTGCCGATGACGCTGGTCCAGAACGTGATCGGCATGTACTTGCGCAGGCCGCCCATCTTGCGCATGTCCTGCTCGTGGTGCATGCCGATGATCACCGAGCCTGCGGCCAGGAACAGCAGCGCCTTGAAGAAGGCATGCGTCATCAGGTGGAACACCGCGGCCGAGTACGCCGACAGGCCGAGCGCGACTGTCATGTAGCCGAGCTGCGACAGCGTCGAGTACGCGACGACGCGCTTGATGTCGTTCTGCACGATGCCGATCAGGCCGGTGAAGAAGGCCGTGGTCGCGCCGATGAAGAGGATGAACTGCAGCGCGGTTTCGGACAGCTCGAACAGCGGCGACATGCGCGCCACCATGAAGATGCCGGCGGTGACCATCGTCGCGGCGTGGATCAGCGCCGAGATCGGGGTCGGGCCTTCCATCGAGTCGGGCAGCCACACGTGCAGCGGCACCTGGGCCGACTTGCCCATCGCGCCGATGAACAGACAGATGCAGACCAGGGTCGCGACCGACCACTCGAAACCGGTGATCACTTCGATCGTCTGGCCGCCACCGATGGTGGAATCGGCCGCGGCGAACACGGTCGCGTAGTCCAGGCTGCCGAACCAGTACAGGACGCCGGCGATTCCGAGCAGGAAGCCGAAGTCACCGACGCGGTTGACCAGGAACGCCTTCATGTTCGCGAACACCGCGGTCGGCTTCTTGAACCAGAAACCGATCAGCAGGTACGACACCAGGCCCACCGCTTCCCAGCCGAAGAACAGCTGCAGGAAGTTGTTGCCCATCACCAGCATCAGCATCGAGAAGGTGAACAGCGAGATGTAGCTGAAGAAGCGCTGGTAGCCCGGATCCTCGGACATGTAGCCGATGGTGTAGACGTGCACCAGCAGCGACACGAACGTCACCACGACCATCATCATCGCGGTGAGGTTGTCGATCAGGAAGCCGACGTGCGCCGAATAGTTGCCGACCTCGAAGAACGTGTAGACGTTCTCGTTGAACGTCGGCGCGCCCTGCATCAGCTGCCACAGCGTGTAGATCGACAGCGCGCAGCTGATCGCCACGCCTGCGATGGTGACCGTGTGCGCACCGGCGCGGCCGACCTGGCGGCCGAACAGGCCCGCGATGATCGAGCCCAGCAGCGGCGCGAGGACGATCGCGATCAGCGTGGTCTGGGAAATCATGATCTCGGAAACAGCGTTCTCCATGCCCGGATCAGCCCTTCAACGTGTCGAGTTCGGCGACATTGATCGTGCGCCGGTTGCGGAACAGCGTGACCAGGATCGCAAGACCGATCGCGGCCTCGGCCGCGGCCACGGTGAGAATGAAGAACACGAAGATCTGCCCCGCGGCGTCGCCGAACTCGCGCGAGAACGCGATGAAGTTGATGTTGACCGCGAGCAGCATCAGCTCGATCGACATCAGCAGGATGATCACGTTCTTCCGGTTGAGGAAGATGCCCGCGACGCTGATGCAGAACAGCACCGCGCCCAGCGAGAGGTAGTGGCCCAGCGCGAGGCCGGTTCCGAACAGTTCGGTCATTTCGCTTCTCCCTCGCCTTCGCCCGGCATCGGCTCGACGACCGGACGCACGGCATCCATCTTGACCACGCGCACGCGGTCCGCAGCCTTCACCCGCGCCTGTTCGCTCGGATTCTGGTGCTTGGTGCCCGGCCGGCGGCGCAGCGTCAGCATCACTGCGGCGATGACCGCGACGGTCAGAATGACCGCGGCGACCTCGAACGGCAGCAGGAAGTCGGTGAACAGCCGGCGTGCGATCCACACCGTGTTCGACACGCCCGCCTCGTCGACCGCATCGGCGGCGAACGGCGCCATCTTCGCGCGCACACCGATCAGGGTGACGATCTCGACCAGCATCACCACCGCGACGATCAGGCCGACCGGCAGATAGCGCACGTAGCCTTCGCGCATCGGCGCGACGTCCACGTCGAGCATCATCACCACGAACAGGAACAGCACCATCACCGCGCCCACGTAGACCAGCACCAGGGCGAGGCCGAGGAACTCGGCGCCGACCAGCAGCCAGGTGCAGGCGGTGGAGAAGAACGTCAGCACCAGGAACAGCGCCGCGTGCACCGGGTTGCGGGCACTGATCACCGCCACCGCGGACATCACGGTGATCGCGGCGAAGACGAGGAATGCAATCAGGTCGAAATTCATGACTTACCTGTACGCGGAGTCGGCGGCGCGACGTTCTGCGATCTCGCTCTCGAGACGGTCGCCGATCGCCAGCAGCTGCGGCTTGGTCACGATGTTCTCGCCGCGGTTCTCGAAGTGGTACTCGTGCAGATGGGTCTCGACGATCGAGTCCACCGGGCACGACTCCTCGCAGAAGCCGCAGTAGATGCACTTGAACAGATCGATGTCGTAACGCGTGGTGCGGCGGGTGCCGTCCTCGCGCTGCTCGGAATCGATCGTGATCGCCAGTGCGGGGCACACCGCCTCGCACAGCTTGCACGCGATGCAGCGCTCCTCACCGTTGGGATACCGGCGCAGCGCATGCAGACCGCGGAAACGCGGCGACTGCGGGGTCTTTTCCATCGGGTACATCAGCGTGTACTTGTCCCGGAACAGATACCGGAAGGTCAGTGCCATGCCGCCGAGCAACTCGAGCAGCAACAGGCCCCTGAACCATGCAACGAACTTGGCCATTACTGCCCTGCCTCGAAGATTCCGAAGTACGCCATCAGCGCGGTGACCACGATCCAGCCGATGCTGATCGGAATGAAGACCTTCCAGCCCAGACGCATGATCTGGTCATAGCGGTAGCGCGGGAACGAAGCGCGGAACCAGATGAAGCAGCTGGCGAAGAAGAACACCTTCGCGAACAGCCACCACCAGCCGTCGACCGACAACAGCGGAATGCCCCAGCCCTGGAACGGCGACAGCCAGCCGCCGAGGAAGAAGATCGCGACCAGGAAGCTGATCAGGATCATGTTCGCGTATTCGGCGAGGAAGAACAGCGCGAACGCCGAACCCGAATATTCGACCATGTGACCGGCGACGATTTCCGACTCGCCTTCGACGACGTCGAACGGTGCGCGGTTGGTCTCGGCCACCCCGGAGATGAAGTAGATGACGAACAGCGGCAGCATCGGCAGCCAGAACCAGTCGAACAGGCCCTTGCCGCCGGCCTGCGCCATGACGATCTCCGACAGGTTCAAGCTGCCCGCACCGACCATCACGCCGACGAGCGCGAAGCCCATCGCGATCTCGTAGCTGATCATCTGCGCCGAGGCGCGCATCGCACCGAGGAAGGCGTACTTCGAGTTCGACGCCCAGCCGGCGAGGATGATCCCGTAGATGCCCAGGCTCGTCATCGCCAGCAGATACAGCAGACCGGCGTTGGCATTCGACAGCACCAGTTGCGCATCGAACGGCACCACCGCCCAGGCCGCGAATGCGGGCGCCAGCGTGACCAGCGGCGCCAGCACGAACAGCACGCGCTGCGCGTTGGTCGGCTGGATGACTTCCTTGAACAGCAGTTTGAAGACGTCGGCGAAGGCCTGGAAGATGCCCATGCCCACGTACATCGGACCGTGGCGCTGATGCATCCAGCCCAGCAGCTTGCGCTCCCAGACGACGTAGAACGCGACGCAGATGATCACCGGCATCGCGATCAGCAGGATCTTGAGCACGATCCACAGGATCAGCCCGATCGTGCCCAGCGACATCAGCCAGTCGTACAGCGGCGCCGACAGATCGCCCAGCAGCGATGCGGTATTGGTCACGCCGGTTTGGATCGCAGCGGTTTGGATCGCGCTCATGCCGCCACCACCTTGACCTTGCCGGCCGACAGCGCCGCCGTGGCGCCGTAGCCCGATTCCACCCACGCCGCGCCCGGTGCGACGCGATCATCGATCGCCACCTGCAGCGTCGCGGTGCCCACCGCGTTCGACACCTTGGCCATGCCGCCGTCAGCCACGTTGCTGGCGGCCGCGTCGCCCGGATGCAGCACGATGCGCGGACCGAGAGTCAACGGATGCGACTGCAGCGCTGCGGCGCGACGGGTCAGACCGTCGACGCGATAGATCGCCTGGCTGACGGCCAGCTCGAAGCCGTCACCGTCAACGACCGGCGCCGCGGATGCAGCGACCGTGACCGCCCTGCCCTGCAGGCCCGCACGCAGGCCGGCGAGATCGGTGAACTCGAAACCCGGGGCTTCGAGCGCGCCACCGAGGGCGCGCAGCACACGCCAGCCGGAACGCGCGTCGCCCGGCAGCTTGCCGGCGGCGGTGGCCTGCTGGTCGCGGCCTTCGAGATTGGTCAGCGTCGCGTCGATCTCGGCGAGTGCGCCGATCGGCAGGATCACGTCGGCGACGCTGCGCGTGGACTGGCAGGCGAAGTGGCTGAAAGCCACGACCTGCGCCGCACCCAGTGCCTGCAACGCCTGCGCCTGGTCGGCGAAGTCCAGACCCGGCTCGATGCCGTAGATCACGTACGCGCCGCGGCGCTCGGCCAGCATCGCGTTCGCATCGCGCGAGATCGGCAGCACGCCGAGGCGCGACAGGCCCAGCGCGTTGGCGCCGTGCGGAATGCGGCACAGCGACGCGCCGGTGTCCGCGGCGAGTGCAGCAGCCGCCTTGCGGATATCGGCCGCGTGCGCGCTGGCTTCCGCCTGCGCACCGACGATGATCGCCGCGTGCTTCGCGCCGCGCAGCGCGTCGCCGAGCTCGGCGACCTGCAGCGTTTCAGCGATCTGCGACGGCGCCACGATGGCCTTGTCTTCGATGTCGAAGGTGAATTCGAAATCGACCGGATTGACCACGTACACCTTGGCGCCGCGCTTCCACGCCTGACGCACCCGGTGATGCAGCAGCGGCACTTCGTGGCGCAGATTGCTGCCGACCAGCAGCACGACATCGGCCTGCTCGAGTTCGGCGACCGGCATCGCGAATGCTTCCGCGATGGCGCCATCGGAGAGATCGCACTGGGCGATGCGGTGATCGAGGTTGCCGGTGCCCAGGGCCTCGGCCAGACGTGCCAGCAGCGCGCCCTCCTCGTTCGAGGTCGACGGATGCACCAGCACGCCGAGCTCGTCGGCCGCGTTGTCGCGCAGGATCGTCATTGCGCGCTCGAGCGCCTCGTCCCACGAAGCCTCGCGCCACTCGCCCCCGTCCTTGACCAGCGGATGCACCGCGCGGTCATCGGCCGTCAGGCCCTGGTGCGAATAGCGGTCACGGTCGGAGATCCAACACTCGTTGACCGCTTCGTTGTCGCGCGGCACGGTGCGCATCACGTCGCCGCGGCGCAGGTGATGGAACAGGTTGCTGCCCAGCGCGTCGTGACCGCCGAGCGATTCGCGCGCGATCAGTTCCCACGGACGCGCACGGAAGCGGAACACCTTGTTGGTCAGCGCGCCGACCGGGCACACGTCGATGACGTTGCCCGACAGTTCGGTCGTCAACGGCTTGCCGTCGTAGGTGCCGATCTGCAGATTCTCGCCGCGCTGCATGCCGCCCAGCTCGTAGGTGCCGGCGATTTCCGCGGTGAAGCGCACGCAGCGCGTGCACTGGATGCAGCGCGTCATTTCGGTCGCGACCAGCGGACCGAGGTCTTCGTCGGCGACGACGCGCTTGCGCTCGGCGAAGCGGCTGACCGAACGGCCGTAACCGAGCGAGAGATCCTGCAGTTCGCACTCGCCGCCCTGATCGCAGATCGGGCAGTCGAGCGGATGGTTGATCAGCAGGAACTCCATCACGTTGCGCTGGGCCTTGAGCGCCTTCTCGTTGCGCGTGAAGACCTTCAGGCCGTCCATCACCGGCGTGGCGCAGGCCGGCGACGGCTTGGGCGCACCGCGGCCGCCGACTTCGGTGTCGACCAAGCACATGCGGCAGTTCGCGGCGATCTCGAGCTTGTCGTGATAGCAGAAACGCGGGATCGGAATGCCGGCCTTGTCGGCGGCATGGATGATCATCGAGCCCTTGGGCGCGGCCAGTTCGACGCCGTCGATGAAAACGGTGACGTGGTCGGGCGGCAGATTCGGATTCACGGGTTGCGCGCTCATGCGGCGACCGCCTTGGGCACCACGGTGCCGTTGCGCTGGTCGTCGACGAGGAAACGCTTGTTGAGAATCGCGTACTCGAATTCGTCCCAGAAATGGCGCAGGAAGCCCTGCACCGGCCATGCGGCCGCTTCACCGAACGCGCAGATGGTGTGTCCCTCGATCTGGCCGGCCGCGGCCCGCAGCATCTGCAGGTCTTCGACCGTCGCCGTGTGGTCGGCGATGCGGCACAGCATGCGGTACATCCAGCCGGTGCCTTCGCGGCACGGCGTGCACTGGCCGCAGCTTTCCTTGTAGTAGAAGCGCGCGATGCGTTGACACGCGCGCACCATGCAGGTCGTGTCGTCCATGACGATGACCGCGCCCGAGCCGAGGCCGGAACCGGCCTTCTGCAGCGCGTCGTAATCCATCGTCAGGCCCATCATCGTCTCGCCCGGCAGCACCGGCATCGACGAACCACCCGGAATCACGCCCTTGATCGTGCGGCCTTCGCGCATGCCGCCGCACAGCGCCAGCAGATCTGCGAACGACGTGCCCAGGCGAATCTCGTGGTTGCCCGGCCTGGCCACATGGCCGGAGACCGAGAAGATCTTGCAGCCGCCGTTGTTGGGCTTGCCCAGATCCATGAACCACTGCGCGCCGTTGCGCACGATCGCCGGCACCGAGGCGTAGGTCTCGGTGTTGTTGATCGTGGTCGGCTTGCCGTACAGACCGAAGTTGGCCGGGAACGGCGGCTTGAAGCGCGGCTGTCCCTTCTTGCCTTCCAGCGATTCCATCAGCGCGGTTTCTTCGCCGCAGATGTAGGCGCCCGCGCCGAGCGCGTTGTAGATGTCGACGTCGATGCCCGAACCGAGCAGGTTCTTGCCCAGCCAGCCGTTGGCATAGGCCTCGGCGGTGGCTTCTTCCAGATGCTCGAAGGGCTCGTGATGGAACTCGCCGCGCAGGTAGTTGTAGGCCACCGTCGAGCCGGTCGCGTAGCACGCGATCGCCATGCCCTCGATGACCGAATGCGGGTTGTAGCGCAGGATGTCGCGGTCTTTCGCGGTGCCCGGCTCGGATTCGTCCGAATTGCAGAGGATGTACTTCTGCATCTCGCCCTTGGGCATGAAGCTCCACTTCAGACCGGTCGGGAAGCCCGCGCCACCACGGCCGCGCAGACCCGATTGCTTGACCATCTCGATCACGTCGGCCGGCGGAATCTTCTCTTCGAGAATCCTGCGCAGCGCGCTGTAACCACCCGTCTTGAGGTAGTTCTCGTAGGACCACGGCTTGTCGAAATGCAGCGTGGTGTAGACCGCCTGGTGTTCCTGCGGCGCAGGCCCGACGGGCCCGTAACCTTCGGAAGACTTGGGATGGTGATGTGCCATGTCCGCGCGATGCCTTACTTCAGACCGTCGATCAGCTCGTCCACCGTCTCGGGTGTGAGCTTCTCGTGGTAATGACCGTTGATGACCACGACCGGCGCGCCGCAGCACGCAGCGACGCACTCTTCCTCACGCTTGAGGAAGACGCGACCGTCGGCGGTGGATTCACCCAGCTTGCAGCCCAGCTTCTTCTCGGCGTGCGCGACGAGATCCTCGGCGCCGTTGAGCCAGCAGCTGATGTTGGTGCAGAACGCGACGTTGTTGCGGCCGACTTTCTCGGTTTCGAACATCGAGTAGAACGTCGCGACCTCGTAGGCCCACACCGGCGGCAGATCCAGATACTTGGCGACGCCGGCGATCAGCTCGTCGGTCAGCCAGCCGTTGTTCTGTTCCTGCGCCGCGAACAGGCCCTGCAGCACCGCGGACCGCTTGCGGTCTTCGGGGAACTTGGTCAGCCAGTGGTCGATGTGCGCGCGCGTATCACCGCTCAGCACGACCATCGGGTCGACGTTGCGGGCGCTCTCGAAATTGCCAGTCGCCTTCATCGGTCGACTTCTCCGAACACGATGTCATAGGTACCGATCATCGCCACCACGTCGGACAGCATGTGTCCGCTGGTGATGGCGTCCATCGACGAGAGGTGCGCGAAGCCGGGCGCGCGCAAGTGCACGCGGAACGGCTTGTTCGCGCCGTCGGAAACCAGATAGCAGCCGAACTCGCCCTTCGGGGCTTCGACGGCGCTGTAGGTCTCGCCGGCGGGCACGCTGTAGCCCTCGGTGAACAGCTTGAAGTGATGGATCAACGCTTCCATGTCGTCCTTCATCGACTCACGCGACGGCGGCGACACCTTGTAGTTGTCCAGCATGACCGGACCGGGATTCGCCCGCAGCCAGTTGACGCACTGCTGGATGATCTTCGCCGACTCGCGCATCTCGAACACGCGCACGAGATAGCGGTCGTAGCAGTCGCCATTGACGCCCACTGCGATGTCGAAATCGACTTCGGCGTACTTGGCGTAGGGCTGGGTCTTGCGCAGATCCCACTCGACGCCCGAACCACGCAGCATCGGGCCGGTCATACCCCAGGCCTTCGCCAGGTCCGGCGGAATCACGCCGATGCCGACGGTGCGCTGCTTCCAGATACGGTTGTCGGTGAGCAGGGTCTCGTACTCGTCGACGCGCTTGGGGAAATCCTTCGCGAATGCTTCGAGGTAATCGAGCATCGAGCCGCCGCGCCACTTGTTGAAGCGCTTGAGCTTCTCGCCCTTGCGCCAGCGCGACTCGGCGTACTGCGGCATCTGCGCCGGCAGATCGCGGTAGACGCCGCCGGGACGGTAGTAGGTCGCGTGCATGCGCGCGCCACTGACAGCCTCGTAGACGTCCATCAGTTCTTCGCGCTCGCGGAACGCGTAGAGCATCACCGCCATCGCGCCGAGATCGAGCGCGTTGGAACCGATCCACATCAGGTGATTGAGGATGCGAGTGACTTCGTCGAACAGCGTGCGGATCCACTGCGCGCGTTCGGGTGCCTCGATCCCCATCAGGGTCTCGATCGCGCGCACGTAGGCATGCTCGTTGCACATCATCGACACGTAGTCGAGGCGATCCATGTAACCGATCGACTGGTTGAACGGCTTCGACTCGGCCAGCTTCTCGGTGCCACGGTGCAGCAGGCCGATATGTGGATCGGCGCGCATCACGGTCTCGCCGTCCATTTCCAGGATCAGGCGCAGCACGCCGTGCGCGGACGGATGCTGGGGACCGAAGTTGAACGTGTAGTTGCGGATTTCCTGCTTCAGCGCTTCCGCACTCGGAATCGAGTTGGCGGTGTGCAGCGAGGTGGTCGGCACGGCGCTCACTTGGCAGCCTCCATGCGGCGCGCGGCCTGCTCGCCGCTTGCGGTCGCGAAACGGGCATCGTCGCGGATCACGCGCGGCACGCCGACGCGCGGCTCGACCGAGGTCACCGGCTCGTACACTACGCGTTTGCGCTCGGCGTCGTAACGCACTTCGACATTGCCGATCAACGGGAAATCCTTGCGGAACGGATGACCGACGAAACCGTAGTCGGTCAGGATGCGGCGCAGGTCCGGGTGACCTTCGAAGATCACGCCGAACAGATCGAAGGCTTCGCGCTCGAACCAGTTCGCGACCGGCCAGAGCACGGTCAGCGAGGACACCACCGGCAGGTCGTCACTCGGCGCGAAGCACTTCAGCATCACCCGCTGGTTGTGCTGGATCGACAGCAGCTGCGCGACCGCGGCGAAGCGGCGCTGCGGCACCGGAATATCGGCGTCGCCCTGTGGCTGCGAGACCTGGCGACTGCCGGTTTCACCGAACTTGAAACGGCCCGGACCCCGGCCTTCAACGCCGCGGCTGAAGCCTTCGGAGGACACATCGGTGTCCCACTCGTCGCTGCCGTGACTCAGATAGTCGACACCACAGACGTCGATCAGCATTTCGAAGCCGAACTCGTCGCGCAATGCGCGCGCGGTGTCGATCCAGTCGCCGGCGGTGGTGATCGTCACCTCTCCACGTGGCAGCGCGACCGCCACGTCGGCGTCGGAAAAGCGCGCGCGCAGGCGCGCCGCGAACGCGGTTGCGGACTCACGCATCGCGCTGCCCCGTCTTGGTGTCGCCGAAGTTGGTGGCGCGGCGGATCTTCTTCTGCAACTGCAGGATGCCGTAGATCAGCGCTTCGGCCGTCGGCGGGCAGCCCGGCACGTAGACGTCGACCGGCACGATGCGATCGCAACCGCGCACCACCGAATACGAGTAGTGGTAGTAGCCGCCACCGTTGGCGCAGCTGCCCATCGAGATGACCCACTTCGGATCCGGCATCTGGTCGTAGACCTTGCGCAGCGCCGGGGCCATCTTGTTGACCAGCGTGCCGGCCACGATCATCACGTCCGACTGACGCGGGCTGGGGCGGAACACCACGCCATAGCGGTCGAGGTCGAGACGCGCCGCACCGGCGTGCATCATTTCCACCGCGCAGCAGGCCAGCCCGAAGGTCATCGGCCACATCGAGCCGGTGCGCGCCCAGTTGAGCAGCACATCGGAACTGGTCGTGACGAAACCGCGCTCGAGCAGCGGGTTCTCGCCTTCCGGGCGCAGGATGTCGTCCACCCGGCCTTCCGGCAGCGGGTTGTTCATCAGGCGCGCGACGGTCTGGTTCACTCCCATTCCAGCGCTCCCTTCTTCCACACATAGACGAAGCCGAGCAGCAGCATGCCGGCGAAGATGCCCATCTCGATCAGACCCAGCACACCGAGTTCGCGGAACACGGTGGCCCAGGGCACGATGAAGATGATTTCCAGATCGAAGACGATGAACTGGATCGCGATGAGGTAATAGCGGATGTCGAACTGCATGCGCGCGTCTTCGAAGGCTTCGAATCCGCACTCGTAGGGCGACAGCTTTTCCAGCGTCGGGCGCTTGGGCCCCAGCAGGTTGCCAATGATCAGCAAGGCAATGCCGATCCCCGTGGCAACGATCAGGAACAGCAGGGTCGGCAGATATTCGGCCAGCACTCGGATGTTCTCTCGGCTACGGCCGCAATGTGCGGCCTTGGCTCGGCGCCTGTGACGCCGCATTCTCGAAGCGTCGGAGCGCTTCACGAAGGCCGGGCGATGCACGTGCTGTGCGATCGCCCGATTGCGGCAATTGTACCGTTTACAGAACTCGTGAGTAAACGATTTCCGAGCCGCGCACCGAGCGGGCGCACAGCATTCCGCAGTTGCCCCACGCAATCGACGGAATCTGCGCGCGAATGATTCCTGTCCGCGCACCGATGCACATGCCCGGACACGAAAAAGCCCCGCTTGCGCGAGGCTTTTCGTGTTCGATACGCGTGAAGCGCATCGCTTCTCCGATTGGTGCCCAAGAGGGGACTCGAACCCCTACGACCTAAGCCGCTACCACCTCAAGGTAGTGCGTCTACCAATTCCGCCACCTGGGCAAATCAACCTGAAACCTCATCCGTGCCTGTTGCCCCGGGCGAGCCGCGCATTGTAATCCCAATCAATCGTTCTGGGGAGTGGGCTGCGGCGTTTCCTGCGAAGAATTTTCTGTCGCCGGCGGCGGGGCCGGCACTGCACCCTCGGAAGACGGTGCGGTCGGCACGGTGGCGTCGGCAGGTGCGGGCGGTGCAACCGGCGTCGCCGGTGCGCCTTCGACCGGCGCGGTCGGCACCTGGCCGCCCATGACGCCCAGATCCATGTCCAGCGCATTCGGATTGGCGCGGTGCATCGCGTACCAGGCCATGAACAGCGTGACGGCGAAGAAGCTGATCGCCAGCCACTTGGTGGCCTTGGACAGAAAGTTGGACGAGCCGCGCGCGCCGAACACGGTCGCCGACGCGCCACCACCGAAGCCGGAACCGGCTGCTGCGCCCGCGCCGCGCTGCATGAGGATCAACGCGATCATCGCGATGGCGATGATGACGAACAGGATGTTGAAGACGGTCAGCAGCATTGCATGGGTGCTCTGGGGTGCCCGCGGACGGGCCTTGTGTCGGAATCGCCGGCTGCGCTCAGCGCGCGGCCGCGGCGACGATGGCGAGGAAGTCTTCGGCCGCCAGCGAGGCGCCGCCGATCAATCCGCCGTCGACGTCGGGCTGCGAGAACAGCGCAGCGGCATTGTCGGGCTTGCAGCTGCCGCCATACAGCAGCGGCAACGAATCGGCGATTCTAGCATCCTGCCCCGCCACCACGCCACGCAGGAAGGCGTGGACGGCCTGCGCCTGCTCGGTGCTGGCGGTCAGGCCGGTGCCGATCGCCCAGACCGGTTCGTAGGCGACGATCGCGCCGTCGAATGCGGCGACGCCGGCTTCGGCCAGCACGGCCTCGACCTGGGCGGCGATCACTTCTTCCGTGCGCCCGGCCTCGCGCTGCTCGCGGGTCTCGCCCACGCACAGGATCGGCACCAGACCGGCTGCGCGGGCGGCGATGAACTTCTGCGCGACCAGCGCGTCGTCCTCGCCGTGGTACTGGCGACGCTCGGAATGGCCGACCAGCGTATAGACGGCGCCGACATCGGCGAGCATCGAAGCGGCGACCTCGCCGGTGTAAGCGCCCTTGGCGTGCGCGCTGACGTCCTGCGCACCGAAGGCCACGCCACGCCCGCCATGCGACTGCGTCAGCAGCGGGAGATACGGGAACGGCGGGAGCACGATTGCCTCCACCCCGCCCGGCAGGCCGGCGGCGATGCCCTCGACGAGTGCGTTGGCGAATGTGCGGCTGCCCTGCAGCTTCCAGTTGCCGGCGACGATCCTGCGGCGCATTGGCGACTCCTTGTGACGAGAGGCGCAAGAGGATAGCCGATGCGCCCGCCAGCCCGGCGCCGTCACGGTGCGCACCCCCGACGTCAGCGCCCGACCCTGCGCCCTGCGCCCGGTGCTGGAATCGTCGATCGACAGTGACATGCCCCGCCAGCGCAGACATGTCCGGAATCCCGTCCTACCGCCGCTCGCGGACGGCGTGCGCATTGCAATGGAAGCGCCGCCGTCCCGCGGCAGGAATTTCGCGTCTCCCGCGCTTTCGTCCGTCCGCGTTCGACTTGCGGCGGACATGGCATCGCCGCTCCAGACGCCGCCGCGAGGGGTTCACCACACGGCCTTCACATCGCAGAATACGCAGGCACCGGCTCTGGCCGGTGTTTTCGTGTCCGCCGTGCCTTCCCGTTCCCGCTGGAGATTCCCGATGCGTCTGTCCGTTCTCGCCGCGCTTACCTGCGCCACCCTCGCCCCCTGCGCCGTCCATGCCGCCGAGGACGGCTGGAGCGGCACCGGTGAACTGGGCCTGGCGATCGCGAAGGGCAACACCGACAACGAGACGCTGGTCGGCAAGCTCAAGCTCGCCCGCGAAGACGAGACCTGGAAGCACGCGGTGCTGGCCTCGTTCCTGTACGGCACCAGCGACGGCCTGGAGAACGCGCGTCGCTACGAGTTGTTCGGTTCGAGCGGCTATCGCTTCGCCCAGCGCCACTATGTCTTCGGCTCGGGCCGCAACGAGCGGGACCACTTCAGCAGCGACGAGTACCAGACCACGATCGCCGGCGGCTACGGCTTCGAAGCCTTCATGTCCGAGGAAACGAAGCTGGTGTTCGAGATCGGCCCCGGCTACCGATGGTCGAAGGAGCAGGACGTGCGCGTGCACAACAACGAAGCGATCGCGCGCGGCTTCATGGATTTCAGCCACCAACTCACCGGGACGACACGGCTCTACGACACGCTGCTGATCGAATCGGGTGGCGACAACACCTTCGTCCGCAACGACCTCGGCGTGCAGGTCAAGATGACCGATGCGCTGGCCCTGAAGGCCGGTTTCGAGATCCGCCACAACACCGACGTCGCCGAGGGCCGCGAGCGCACCGACCGGTTGACGACGGTCAACATCGTCTACGGGTTCTGAAACGCGCCACTGACGTGCTCATGAAAAACGGCGCCTACGGGCGCCGTTTCTCCTTGCTGACGCCGCTCCCGCCTGACGCCCTTGTCACTGACGCCCTACCCCACTGATGCCCCACTCACTTCAGCTTGATCTCGCGCAACCGCTCCTCGAGATAACCCTGCGCGGTGATCGCTTCGGGATAGCGGCTCGGATTGTCGGCGGTCACCGTCGACGGCAGCACGTCGATGACGAAATCCGGATTCGGGTGCAGGAAGAACGGCACCGAATAGCGCGGCTTGCGTGCCTGCTCGCCGGGCGGATTGGTCACGCGATGCGTGGTCGACGGATATACGTGGTTGGTCAGGCGTTGCAGCATGTCGCCGATGTTGACCACGATGGTGTCGGCGTCCGAGGTGAACGGCACCCACTCGCCCAGCTTGGACTTCACTTCCAGACCTGCCGCCGATGCGCCGACCAGCAGCGTGATCAGGTTGATGTCCTCGTGCGCGCCGGCGCGCACGTTGGGAATGTCGTCGGCGGTGATCGGCGGGTAGTGGATCGGGCGCAGGATCGAGTTGCCGGAGTCGGTCTTGTCGACGAAGTAGTCTTCCGGCAGATCGATGTGCAGCGCCAGCGCCGACAGCACTTTGGAGCCCAGCTGGTCGAGCGTCTCGTACAGACCGTAGCCGTGCTCGCGGAAGCCCGGCACCTCGGTCGGCCACAGGTTCGGCGGCATGACCTCGCGGTACTTCGAGTCGTCCGGAATCTCGCGGCCGATGTGCCAGAACTCCTTGAGATCGAAGTGCTGGGCGCCCTTCGCGGTTTCGACGCCGAACGCGGTATAGCCGCGCGCGCCGCCACCGCCGGCCACGTGGTACTGCTTCTTGGTCGCTTCGGGCAGGGCGAAGAAGGCCTTGAACACGTCGTATGCGCCGTCGATCTGCGCCTGCGGAATGCCGTGGCCGTTGATGCCGGCAAAGCCCCACTCGCGATAGGCGGCGCCGAGTTCGGCCACGAAGGTCTCGCGGTCGGTGTCGAAGCGGCGGATGTCGAGCGTGGGAATACGGGGGGGCATCGCGGACTCCTTGGAATCAGACGGCGGCCGCGCGCACGGCGCCGGCCAGTTGATCGAGTGTCGATTGCATCAGGGTGTCGTCGTCGGCCTCGACGGTTACGCGCACCACCGGCTCGGTGCCCGACGGCCGCAGGAACGCGCGACCGCGCCCCTGCACAGCGGTCTGCGCCTGCGCGAGGGCGGCCTGCACCGCCGGCGCTTCTGCCGGTTTTGACGCGCCCGTGTAGCGGACGTTGACGGTCTTCTGCGGCACCTTCGACAGGCCGTGCAGCGCTTCCTGCAGCGACACGCCGCGACGGCGCAGGACTTCGAGCACCTGCAGCGCGCTGATGATGCCGTCGCCGGTCGTCGCCCGATCCAGGCACAGCAGATGCCCGGAGGTCTCGCCGCCGAGATTGGCGTCGTGCTCGAGCAGCACCTGGTGCACGTAGCGATCACCGACCCTGGCGCGCTGGAAGCCGATGCCGGCCTCGCCGAACGCGCGCTCCAGGCCGAAATTGCTCATCAGCGTACCGACCACCGGCCCCTGCAGGCGACCCGACTGCTGCCAGTCGCGCGCGAGCACGTACAGCAGATCGTCGCCGTCGCGCACTGTCCCGTTGGCATCGACGAACAGCACGCGATCGCCGTCACCGTCGAAGGCGATGCCGAGATTCGCGCCACTGCGACTGACGCGCTCGCTCAGGAATTCGGGATGTGTGGAGCCGACGCCGTCGTTGATGTTGACGCCGTTGGGCTCGGCGCCGATCACCTCGACCTGGGCACCGAGTTCGCGCAGCACGATCGGGCCGACCTGGTAGGTCGCGCCATTCGCGCAGTCGACGACGATGCGCATGCCATCGAGATCGAAACCGCGCGGCACCGAGGCCTTGCAGGCCTCCACGTAGCGGCCGACCGCATCGCGCGTGCGCACCGCCTTACCCAGCTTTTCCGACGCCACTGTGCGGAACGGCTGGTCCAGCGCGGCTTCGATCGCGAGTTCGGTTGCGTCGTCGAGCTTCTCGCCCTGCGCGCTGAAGAACTTGATGCCGTTGTCGTGATGCGGATTGTGCGAGGCCGAAATGACGATGCCGCCGTCGGCGCCGAGCGAGCGCGTGAGATGTGCGACAGCGGGTGTCGGCATCGGGCCCATCAGCTGCACGTCGACACCGGCCGCGACCAGACCGGCTTCCAGCGCCGCCTCGAACATGTAGTTCGAGATGCGCGTGTCCTTGCCGATCAGCACCTGCGGTCGACGCCAGTCACCGCCGCGTCCGCGCAGCGAATGGCCGTAGGCATTGCCCAGGCGCAGCACGAAATCGGCAGAAATCGAGCCCTCGCCGACGCGGCCGCGGATTCCGTCGGTGCCGAAGTATTTCCGGCTCACGCAGCGGCCTCGACCGGGGCGTCCTGCTTCGTCAACAGGGCCAGCAGATGGGCGACGCGCGCGCGCATCTCGCGGCGGTCGCAGATCTGGTCGATCGCGCCGTGCTCGAGCAGGAATTCCGATGTCTGAAAGCCTTCGGGCAGCGTCTCGCGCACGGTCTGCTCGATCACACGCGGGCCGGCGAAACCGATCAGCGCTTCGGGCTCGGCCATGTTGATGTCGCCGAGCATCGCGAACGACGCCGAGGTGCCGCCGTAGGTCGGATTGGTCAGCACCGAGATGTACGGAATGCCGGCCTCGCGCAGGCGCGCCAGCGCAGCCGAGGTCTTGGCCATCTGCATCAGCGAGAACATGCTCTCCTGCATGCGCATGCCGCCACTGGCGGAGAAGCACACGAACGGCGCGCGCAGGGTCAGCGCCTGTTCGGCTGCGCGGGCGAACTTCTCGCCGCCGACCGACCCCATCGAGCCGCCCATGTAGGCGAAATCCATCGCGGCCGCGACGATCGGGCGCTGCATCAGCGTGCCCTGCATCGCGATCAGCGTGTCGCGTTCACCGGTGGACCGTTGCGCGGCCTTGATCCGGTCGGAGTACTTCTTCTGGTCCTTGAACTTCAGGATGTCGGTCGGGCCGAGGTCGGCCGCGATTTCCTGCAGGTTGCCGGCGTCCAGAAATGCCTTCAGGCGCGCACGCGCGCGGATCGGACGGTGGAAGGCGCACTTGGGGCAGACCTCGAGGTTTTCCTCGAGCTCGGGGCCGTAGAGCACGGTGCTGCAGCGCTCGCACTTCTCCCAAAGACCTTCGGGAACGCTGCGCTTCTTGACCGCGGGCGCATCGGTGCGGATGCGGGGCGGCATGATCTTCTGCAACCAGGACATGGGCGTCTAATTCTCCCGACAGCCCGTACCGGGCCGTGAAGCGCGGAAGTGTAACCGACAGGCCGTACGGCCTTCGGCGGGCGCCTTGCGGCGTGTGCATGCCCTCCGGCTCATCCGCACGCGGAAGATGGCGAGCCCTGCCCCATCTGCGGGGAGGGCTTTGAATCTCGCGCTCGTTCAGCCTGCGTCGAGCGCCGTACGCAGCGGCGCGAGAAACGCCTTTGCCCGCGCAGCGGCCTCGTCCGCATCCGCCGCGCCATCAAGCGCCGCGACCAGCGCGCTACCGACCACGACGCCGTCGGCATCCACCGCCATCGCCGCAGCGCTCGCGGCGTCGCGGATGCCGAAACCGGCCACCACCGGCGCGCGACTGGCAGCGCGGATCGTCCGCAGGCGGGACGAGGCCCGGGCGGTATCGAGCCGGTCGGCGGCACCGGTCACGCCGGCGAAACTGACGTAGTACAGATAGCCCTGCGCGGCCGCGCACAGCGCCTCGATGCGCGCATCGGTGGTCGTCGGCGAGGCCAGCAGCACCAGCGCGATGCCGACGGCATCGAAGGCGACGCGGAACTCGTCGGCTTCTTCAGGTGGCAGATCGACCAGCAGCACGCCATCGACACCGGCGTCGCCGGCCTGCCTCGCGAACGTGTCCGCACCGCGGATGTCGATCGGATTGAGATAGCCCATCAGCACAACCGGCGTCGCATCGTCCTGCTCGCGGAACGCGCGCACCGCGTCGAGCACGTAGGTCATCCCCGCGCCCAGCCCCAGCGCGCGCTCGGAGCTGCGCTGGATCGTCGGGCCGTCGGCCATCGGATCGGAAAACGGCACACCGAGTTCGATGACATCGGCGCCGGCCGCGACCAGCGCGTGCATGACCGGCACTGTCGATTCCAGCGACGGATCGCCGGCCGTGAAGAACGGGATCAGCGCCTTGCGGCCGGCGGCGCGGAGTGCGGCAAAACGGAGGTCGATGCGATTCATGGGATCCGGTGTTGCAAGATTCGATTGAGAGGGCAACGCAGACATCAGACGCATCCTTCCGACAATGTGACCGCGTCGGCCAGACCCCAGAGGATGACTGCCACGGTGTCGTCCGGCACTTCGACGCGGACACCGCGATTCTTCTGCTCGTCCAGCCAGGACAGGTAGACGCCGGGCGGCCACGCGTACTTGTGGAAATCCAGATCGAGCGGCTCATTGGGGAACCGCATCGCCGCATCTCGCAGCGACATGCCGACCCGCAGCCCGAACGGCACTTCCGGCTGTGCTTCCAGCCCCGCGCGCGCCTCCAGGCCCACTTCGAAACGCGCGACACGCCCATCTCTCAGCATCATCCCGACGCCAGCCGGCAACGTGCCACCGTGCAACCTCGCGCATTCGGCGCGGTTGCCACCATCACTCACGTCCCACTCCGATCCGAGCCCGGCGATATCGACGGCATCTCCGATCCGGAACTCGCCGACCCGGTCATGCCACTCGCCGGCAGATGCAGGCGTCACCGAGAGGGACAACATGGCTGCCAACAAGCAGGCGCCCGTTCTCACAGTACGAATCCTTCCCGCTGCGCGATCGTGTGCACGTCCTTGTCGCCGCGGCCGGACAGGTTGGCGAGCACGATCGCGTCCTTCGGCAGCTCGCGCGCGAGCTTGATCGCCTGCGCGATCGCGTGGCTGGATTCGAGCGCGGCAAGGATGCCTTCGGTCTTCGCAAGCTGGTGGAATGCGGCCAGGGCTTCGTCGTCGGTGATACCGACGTACTGCGCGCGGCCGGCGTCGGCGAGGAAGGAGTGCTCCGGTCCAACGCCCGGGTAATCCAGGCCGGCGGAGACCGAATGGGTTTCGGTGATCTGGCCGTCGTCGTCGCAGATCACGTAGGTGCGGTTGCCGTGCAGCACGCCCGGGCGGCCGGCGGCGATGGATGCCGCATGACGCCCGGTGTCGATACCGTCGCCCGCGGCTTCAGCGCCGACGATGCGCACATCGCGATCGTTGAGGAACGCGTGGAACAGGCCGATCGCGTTGCTGCCGCCACCGACGCAGGCGGTGATCGCGTCGGGCAGGCGACCGTACTCGGCCAGCATCTGCTCGCGCGCTTCGCGGCCGACGATGGCGTTGAAGTCGCGGACCATGCGCGGATACGGATCGGGACCGGCGACGGTGCCGATGATGTAGAAGGTGTCGGCGATGTTGGTCACCCAGTCGCGCATCGCCTCGTTGAGCGCGTCCTTGAGCGTCGCCGAGCCCGAGGTCACCGGCACGACTTCCGCGCCCAGCAGGCGCATGCGGTAGACGTTGATCTTCTGCCGCTCGATGTCGGTCGCGCCCATGTACACGACGCATTCCAGGCCCAGCCGCGCAGCGACGGTCGCACTCGCCACGCCATGCTGGCCGGCGCCGGTCTCGGCGATGATCCGGGTCTTGCCCATGCGGCTGGCGAGCAGCGCCTGGCCGATGGTGTTGTTGATCTTGTGCGCGCCGGTGTGGTTCAGGTCCTCGCGCTTGAGCAGGATGCGCGCGCCGCCGACGGCATCGCTGAGCCGCTGCGCGTGATAGATCGGGCTCGGCCGGCCGACGTAATGCGCGAGGTCCTTGTCGAAAGCCTGCTGGAACGCGGGATCGGCCTTCGCGGTGTCGTAGGCCGCCGCGAGTTCGGCGATCGGCCCCATCAGCGTCTCGGCGACGAAGCGCCCGCCGTAGCGGCCGAAATGGCCGTTGGCATCGGGGTACGCGTGGAAATCGGTGATCGGAGACTGCGACATCGGATGTGCACGGTGCGGGCTGACCTGCACTCTAGCGCACACGTCGCGGCGCCAGAATCGATAAGATCTGACGTATATGTCAGGAAATCTCACATGACGGACACCGACCTGCCGCCGCTCAACGCGTTGCGTGCCTTCGAGGTCGCCGCGCGTCTGGGCAGCCTGAGCCGCGCAGCCGAGGCACTGCACGTCACCCACGGCGCGGTCAGCCGTCAGGTGCGCCTGCTCGAAGACGCGCTCGGCACGCCGCTGTTCGTGCGCGCAGGCCGCGGCCTGCGGCTCACGCCGGCCGGCATGCGCATGCGCGATGCCGCCGGCGACGCGTTCGCACGCTTGCAGGGCGCTGCGGCGGCGATCCGTCGCTCGGGCACGTCGCCTGCTCGTGTACTCGGTTGCCCGGGCAGCCTGCTGGCCCGCTGGATGATTCCGCGGCTGCCGCGACTCACCGATGCCCTGCCCGATCTGAAGCTGCATCTGTCGCCGCATGAAGGCGCGTTCCCCGCATCGCTGGAGGGATTCGACGCGGCGTTGCTGATCGGCACGCCGCCGTGGCCGTCCTCGTGGACGGTGCGCGCACTCGCGTCGGAGCGGATCGGCCCGGTGCTCAGTGCACGCCATGCCGACGCGGCACGCCTCGCAGCATTGACGCCCGACGCGCTGCTGCGCGAACCGCTGCTGCACACCACCTCGCGTCCGCAGGCCTGGCCGACATGGGCCTCGCTGCAGGGCGCCCCATCGCCCGGTGATCTCGGCACGGGCTTCGAGCATCTGTATTTCCTGCTCGAAGCCGCGGCCGCTGGCCTCGGTGTCGCCATCGCACCACAGGAACTCGTCGCCGACGATCTCGCCGCCGGCCGCCTGCTCGCGCCCTGGGGCTTCGTCGAAACCGATGCGCAATGGATTCTGGCGACGCGTCGCGACGATGACGATGCGCGACTCGATGCGCTGGCGGAGTGGCTCAGGCAGGAGCTGGCCTGAAACCGCTGTGGGAGCGCGCTTGCGCGCGATCGAGGCTGTACCGGGAACGCTACATCGCGCGCGAGCGCGCTCCCGCGGTCCGTGTCCTGCGGATGACCGTCAGCGCGTGCCGCGCACCGCTTCGACGAACGTGCGCATCCGCGCTGAATTCTTGATACCCGGCGCGGATTCGATGCCGCTGGACACGTCAACACCCGCCGGGCGCGCCACGTCGATCGCCTGCGCAACGTTGCCCGCATCGAGTCCGCCCGCGAGCCAGAACGGCCTATCCAGCGACGCCGGCAGCGCCGCCCAGTCGAAGCGTTCGCCACTGCCGCCGGGCTCGCCAGCAGCATGGCCGTCGAACAGGAACGCCGACGCGTTCGGCCACGCATCCAGCGTGTGCAGCGCCGCAGCCGGATCGCCGCCCATCGCGATCGCCTTCCAGTACGGCAGACCGAACCGCGCGCAGAACCCGTCGTCCTCGGCGCCATGGAACTGCAGGATGTCAGGCCGCACGATCGACACAATGGCCGCGACTTCATCGGCCGGGCTGTCCATCGTCAACGCGACAACGCGGATCGCCGCTGGCACCGCGTCGCGCAATCCACGCGCAGCCTCCGGCGTCAGCCGACGTGTACTGCGCGTCGCGAACACGAAGCCGATGCAGTCCACCCGTAGCGCAACCGCTTCGGCGACGTCTTCGGCGCGGGTCAGGCCGCAGAACTTGATCAGCGTGGACGTCTCAGCGCTCATGGCTTCAGCGTCACTTCCGCCGGCAGTGCCCATTCCGGCGGATACAACGGCCCGAGGAACACGAGGCCCGCGGCCGGTGCGGTCGCACCAGCGACGCTGCGGTCGCGACCCGCCAGCAGTTCCGCGATCCAGCCCTCGGGCTGCTCACCGGCGCCGACATCCAGCAGCGAACCGACGATGTTGCGCACCATGTGATGCAGGAACGCGTTGGCCTGCACTTCGACGATGACTTCATCGCCATCGCGCGTCACGCAGATGCGCTGCAGGTCGCGGCGCGCATGCGGGGCCTGGCAGTGCACGGTGCGGAAGGCCGAGAAATCCTGTTCGCCCAGCAACGCCTGCGCGGCACGGTGCATGGCGTCGGCATCGAGCGGGCGCAGGTCCCATGACAGGTATTGCCGGTGCAACGCAGGCCGCACCGGGCGGTTGATGAGCCGGTAGCGGTAGTGTCGGGCGCGCGCGGAAAAGCGGGCGCTGAAATCGTCGGATACCGGCTGCGCCCAGCGCACACAGACCGCGGGCGGCAGATGCGCGGTGGTGCCGAGCATCCACGCACGCGGCGTGCGCACGGCGTCGGTGTCGAAATGCACGACCTGGCAGCGCGCGTGCACGCCGGAATCGGTCCGTCCCGAACACGTGGTCACGACCGGATGCGCGGCGACGCGCGACAGCGCTTTCTCGAGCGCGGCCTGCACGGAGCCGGGGCCGGTCTCGGCGGCCTTGCCCAGCCGCTGCCAACCGTGAAACCCATGGCCGTCGTACTCGACGCCAATCGCGACCCGCATCGCGTGGCTCAGCCCAGGGTGCGCAGCAACTGCGCGGCCTGCGCGGCGGACGCGCGGTCGTCGCCGTCCACGACTTCCTGCAGCAGCCCCCGTGCGGTTCCGGTATCACCCAGGTCGATATAGGCGCGCGCCAGTTCGATGCGCTCCACCCCGATCGGCGACTCGGAGGCGTCCGGCCCGACCGCTGCATTGCCGGCCAGCGCTGCGTCGGAGGTGGCCGGCTCAACCGTTGCGGCATGCCAGGTCGGACCGGTCGATACGCTCGGCGCGACGACCGGCGCGGACGCCGGCGCTTCACGGATGAACGCGGGCGCCACAGGTTCCGGAACCGTTGCAACAGGCGCCGCGGATTCGACCTTCGAGGTCGGCAGACCCGCCGCAAGCGCGGCGCTGTCGAACGGTCGTCTGCCGGCCCCGGGTGCACGGCCGCGCCGGCCGAGCAGGAACGCGAGGGCGCCGACGATCAGCAGCGCCACGCCCAGCCACAGCCACGGCACCGACGCAGACACGCTCGCCTGCTGCTGGTTGCTCGCCTCCAGACGCTGCTGCGCAGCGGCGAGGTCGGCATCCTTGAGCTGGATCAGTTGCTGCTGTTGCTGCTGCAGCTGTTCGAGATCGTCGAGGCGCGCCTTGAGTTCGTCGATCTCGGCGGTCCGCGCGGCAACGGTCTCATTGGCCTGTTGCAGTTCCTGACGCAGCATGTCGCCTCCGGCACCGGCAGCGATACCGGATTGAGTGCCCGCCGGCTGGCTGTCGCTTGCGGGCGGTGTGATTTCGAGCCGTGCGTCGGCGGTGCGTGGCGCAGCGACCGCCGGCGTGGCCGATGCCGTCGAAGCGTCGTCCACGGGTTCGGCGGGTTGTGGCGCGGGGCGGCGCATCTCGCGCCACTGGCCCACCTGCTCGCGCACCACGGCATTGGCTTCGGCTGCGCTGAACTGGTTCCAGGCATCGCGCGCCGGGACCCGCAGCACTGCGCCTTCACGGATCAGGTTGAGGTTGCCGCCGATGAAAGCCTCGGGATTCGTGCGCAGCAGCAGCAGCATCGCCTGGTTGACGCTGATGCCGGCATCGCCGGCCAGCGGCGCGGCGATGGCCGACAGGGTCTGCCCGGCACGCACCGCAGGCAGCGTATCGCCCGGCGCGACCGCGGCGTCCACCGGACGCGCAGCAGGTACGGGCGCCGACGGCGGCTCGGGGGCCGGCGATGACGGCGTTGCGGCAATCGCATCGCCGGCAGGGGGCGACTCGGCCGCCGCTGCGGTCTGCGGGGGCGGCGCCTGCACGGGCGTGGCCGGCGGCCGCATGATGCTCGGCGCCGGCGCGGCGACAGGCGCCTGGATGCTCGGCTGCGCAGGCGCGGCGACGGTATCGGGCACGGCAACCAGTGCGGAATACTCTCGGACCAGGCGTCCCTGGCCCCAGTCGACTTCGAGCAGGAACGTGAGCGCGTCCTGGGTCACCGGCGCGGCGCTGGTGACGCGGATCACCGGCCGGCCGCTCCTGTCGAGCGCGACATTGAACTGCAGATCCGAGACCAGGCCCTGCGGCGGCTCCAGACCGATGCGGGCAAAGGTCTGGGGCGATGCGAGGCGTGCCTGCAGCTGGCGCAATTCGGCCGGATCGCTGGAGACGACCGGAATCTCGGCCAGCAGCGGCTGGCCCTGCTGCGAACGGACTTCGATGCGCCCCAGACCGAGCGCGAACGCCGGCCCGGCAAGGGCCAGCAGGCAGCCGGCCAGCAACAGACGCTTGAAGGTGCGCGACACGAACGTCCCCTGTTTCTGCTTGCCGGCCCCCGATTGGGCCGAGCGGGCCTGCTGCCGATGATCCGGATTCATCCGGCGACTGTAGCGGCGCGGACTCCCGCTCCGCAACGCGCGATGCGTCCACCGCATCGCGTGAGTATCCACGCAACGCGCCGCAGCCGTAGCTGCGACGCGACATGGCGCTCGATCAGCCTTCGGCGGCAACCAGCTCGGCGACCTGCACCGCATTGAGCGCGGCGCCCTTGCGGATGTTGTCGGCGACGATCCACAGGTTCAGGCCGTTCGGGTGCGAAAGATCCTCGCGGATGCGGCCGACGAACACCGGATCGCGCCCCGATGCGTGCGTCACCGGCGTCGGCCAGCCACCCGTCACGCGCTCGTCGACGACTTCCACGCCGGGCGCGGTGGCGAGGATCGCGCGCGCCTCCTCGACGGTGATGCGCTCGCGCAGTTCGACGGCGACGGACTCCGAATGGCCGTAGAACACCGGCACGCGCACTGCGGTCGGGTTCACCAGGATGCTGTCGTCGCCGAGGATCTTGTGCGTTTCCCAGACCAGCTTCATCTCTTCCTTGGTGAAGCCGTTCTCGAGGAAGGCATCGATCTGCGGAATCAGGTTGAACGCGATCTGCACCGGAAACTTCTGCGGATCGATCTCGCGGAAATTCAGCAGGTCACCGGTCTGGCGGCCGAGCTCTTCCATCGCCGAACGGCCCGCGCCCGAGACAGACTGGTAGGTCGACACGTTGATGCGCACGATGCCCGCCTTGCGGTGCAGCGGCGCCAGCGCCACCAGCATCTGCATCGTCGAGCAGTTGGGGTTGGCGATGATGCCGCGCGGACGCTTGCGGGCCGCTTCCGGATTGACCTCGCTGATCACCAGCGGCACGTCGTCGTCGTAGCGGAATGCCGAGCTGTTGTCGATGACGACGGCGCCGGCCGCGGCGAACTTCGGCGCGTATGCCTTGCTGGTGTCACCGCCGGCAGAGAACAGGGCGATGTCGATGCCGGCCGGATCAAAGGTGGCGAGATCCTGCACGACGATGTCGTCGTCGCCGAACTTCACGGTGGTGCCGGCCGAGCGCTCGCTGGCGAGCGGCACGAGTTCGGAGACGGGGAAATCGCGCTCGGCGAGGATCGACAGCATGGTCTCGCCGACGGCGCCGGTGGCACCGACGACGGCAACGCGGAAACGGCGGTTCTGGGAACTGGACATGGACAATTTCTCGAAAAGATCTGGACGTGGGTCGCGCGTGGCGCGCGGGCGCTGCACAGCTGGGGCTTCGGGGAACCGCCCGCCCTGACGCTCAGGCGGTTCCCGGACGTTTCGCGTCGGTCGCGTCCTGTTTTGCGGGCGCAATCACGCTCGGCGGACGGCCGGCATCCGGGCCCGCGCCGAGCGCGGCAATCAGGTTGTCGACTGCGAGCGTGACCATCGCGCGGCGCGTGACGAGGCTGCCACTGGCGATATGCGGGGTCAGCACGATGTTGCCCTGCGCGAGCAGCCGCGGATCGACCGCCGGCTCGCCCTCGAACACGTCGAGTGCGGCCGAAGCCAGACGCCCGTTCGCCAGTGCATCGGCCAGCGCCGCCTCGTCGACGATGCCGCCACGCGCGATATTGGTCAGCGTCGCGGTCGGCTGCATCTTCGCCAGTGCGGCGGCGTCGACGATGTGATGGCTGGCGGCCGAATACGGCAGCACCAGCACCAGATGGTCGGCCTGCGCGAAGAGCGTGTCGAAATCGACATACGACGCATTGAATTCGCGCTCGATGTCGGCCGGCAGGCGGCTGCGGTTGTGATAGACCACGCGCATGTCGAAGCCGGACGCGCGCTTGGCGATGCCCTGCCCGATCCGGCCCATGCCGAGAATGCCCAGCGTGCTGCCGTGCAGATCAGCGCCGAGCAGGCCCTTGAAGTTCCAGCCCTGCCACTGGCCGGCGCGCAGATGGCGCTCGGCCTCGGTGACGCGGCGTGCGGCGGCCATCATCAGCGCGAAGCCGAAATCGGCGGTGGTCTCGGTCAGCACGTCGGGCGTGTTGGTCGCGACGATGCCCCGCGCATGCAGCGCCGGCACATCGAGATTGTTGTAGCCGACGCCGACGTTGGCGATCGCGCGCAGCTTCGGCGCATCTGCAATTGCGTCGCTGCCGATGCGCTCGTTGAGCGTCACCAGCGCACCGTCGACCTCACCCAACGCGGCAGCGATGGCAGCGGCGTCGTGTTCGCTGACGACGGGCACCTGCACCACGTCGAAATGCGCGTGCAGGCGCTCGACGATGTCATCGAACAAGGGCTGCGACACCCAGACCTTCGGACGCGGCTCAGCCATCGATGCGCCCCGGAATCCGCGGCGTGACGGTGCCCACATCGCCACACTGCGCGCGATGGCGCAGCGCCTGGTCCATCAGCACCAACGCCAGCATCGCCTCGCAGATCGGCGTCGCGCGGATGCCGACGCAGGGGTCGTGGCGCCCGGTGGTGATCACTTCGACGGCGTTGCCGGCGGTATCCAGGCCATCGGCCGGCAGTCGCAGGCTGGAGGTCGGCTTGAACGCCGTCGACACCACGATCTGCTGGCCGGTGCTGATGCCGCCGAGCACGCCGCCGGCGTGATTGGACGCGAAGCCCTGCGGCGTCATCAGGTCGCGATGTTCGCTGCCTCTCGAAGGAATCGAAGCGAAGCCGGCACCGATCTCGACACCCTTGACCGCATTGATCGACATCATCGCCGCGGCCAGATCGCCGTCGAGCTTGCCGTAGATCGGCTCGCCCCAGCCCGGCGGCACGCCGTCGGCCACGGCGGTCACGCGCGCACCGACGGAATCGCCGGACTTGCGCAGCGCATCCATGTAGGTTTCGAGCGCCGGCACCTGCGCGGCATCAGGCCAGAAGAACGGATTGGATTCGACGACGTTCCAGTCGATCGCGGCGCTGTCGACCTGCGCCGGCACGATCTCACCCAGCTGCGACAGATAGCCATGCACGCGCACGCCGAAGCGATCATTCAGCCACTTCTTGGCGATCACCGCCGCGGCGACGCGCATCGTGGTCTCACGCGCCGACGAGCGGCCACCACCGCGCGGATCGCGGATGCCGTACTTCTGCCAGTACGCGTAATCGGCGTGCCCCGGTCGGAACTGCTGGGCGATGTTGCCGTAGTCCTTGCTGCGCGCATCGGTGTTGCGGATCAGCAGCGCGATCGGCGTACCCGTGGTCACGCCTTCATAGACGCCACTGAGGATTTCGACCTCGTCGGCCTCGCGCCGTGCCGACGTGTGCCGGGTCTTGCCGGTCGCGCGCCGCGACAGATCGTGGGCGAAATCCTCGACCGAGAGCGCGATGCCCGGCGGGCAGCCATCGACCACGCAGCCGATCGCCGGCCCGTGGCTTTCGCCGAAGGTCGTGACGGTGAACAGTTGGCCGAAGCTGTTGCTGGACATGGGACGGGGCGTCGGAGCGACGCGGCACGAAAACGCGGGCCGGCAAGCTTAACGCGACCGGGCCGCGCTTGGACGCATGGTTTCGGGGCGAACCGTTGGTGTCAACGATGCCATGTGCCTCATGCAAGGCTCAATCCCCGTCGCCCCAGCGAAAGCTGGGGCCCATTTTGATTTGGCCTCGTTCGCACAAAAATAAAAATGGATCCCAGCTTTCGCTGGGATGACGGGACTTCACGTAATCCTGCGAAGGCCTTGGATCTTGAGCGTCACGCCAAGCACGGAGCGTTACGCGCTCAGAACAAGCCCGCCCCCGCACTCCCCGTCGCCGCGGCCTTGCCCTCGCGCTCGGCCGCCAGCTGGGTGATGCGCGCACTGTGCGTGACCAGGTCGTGGCGCTCGACCACGAACACGCCCATCTGACCGACCTGGAATTCGATCCAGAACAGCGGCAGTTCCGGCAGCAGCTTGATCAGATGCTGCTCGGATTCACCCACTTCGCAGATCAGCAGGCCGTCTTCGGTGAGATGCAACGGGGCATCGCGCAGGATCTTGAGCACGAGGTCGAGACCGTCGTCGCCGGCGCGCAGGCCCATCTCGGGTTCATAGGCGTACTCGCGTGGCAGCGCATCGGTCTCGTCGTTGGTGACGTAGGGCGGATTGGTGACGATCAGGTCGTAGTGCTCGCCCTGCAGGCCGTCGAACAGGTCGGATTTGAGGAAGCGCGTATTGCGCACCTCGAGCCGCTTCTCGTTCTCGGCGGCGAGCGTCAGGGCCTCGTCGCTGAGATCGATGCCGTCGACGTGCCAGTCCGGGTTGTGGTGCGCCATCGCGATCGCGATGCAGCCCGAGCCGGTGCACAGGTCCAGTGCGCGGCGCACGTCGCGGCCGCCGAGCCAGGGCTCGAAGCCGGACAGGATCAGCTCGGCGATCGGCGAACGCGGCACCAGCGCACGCGCATCGGACTTGAAGCTCAGGCCGGCGAACCAGGCTTCACCGGTGAGATACGCCGCCGGCACGCGCTCTTCGATGCGGCGCAGGAACAGGCCCAGCACGTCTTCCTTCTCCGACAGCGTCACCCGCGACTGGCCGTAGACCGGGCTCAGGTCGTGCGGCAGATGCAGCGCGTGCAGGGTCAGCTGGGTCGCCTCGTCGATCGCGTTGTCGTAGCTGTGGCCGAAGGTCAGGCCGGCGGCATTGAAGCGGCTGGCGCCGTAACGGATCAGGTCGACGATCGTCTGCAGTTCTTCGGTCATGGCGCGCGGAGCTCGGGACGGCTTGATGGCCGCGGATTATAGGTCACCGGCCCACCGCGGCCCCGGCAGCGCCCCGGTTATCATGCCCGGCGCTCGAACCGGACTTCCCGATGTTCAACCGAACCACCCTTGTGATTCTCTGCATCGCGCTCGCCGGCGGTCTCGGCCTGCTGGCCGCGCAGAAGCATTTCGCCTCGCCCGGCAGTGCAGCCACGCCTCAGCTCGAAGTCGTGCAGTTGTATCCGGCGCCGCGCGCACTGCCCGATTTCGCGCTGCAACAGTCCGACGGCACGCAGCTGCTGCCTGGAGAACTGGCCGGCCACTGGACGCTGGTGTTCATCGGCTTCACCCATTGCCCCGACGTCTGCCCGATGACGCTGACCCACCTCGCCCAGGCGCAGCGCCAGTGGGAGGCGCTGCCGGAAGCGACGCGTCCGCGCGTGCTGTTCGTCTCCGTCGACCCCGAGCGCGACACGCCCGAGCGCCTCGGCGACTACGCGCATGCGTTCCACCGCGACACGCTGGCCGCAACCGCGGACATCCCGTCGCTGGAGCGCTTCGCGCGTTCACTGTCGATGGTGTTCGCCAAGGTGCCGCTGGACCGCGATGCGCCCGACGGCGCCTACACCGTCGACCACAGCGCCTCGCTGGCCGTGCTCGACCCGCAGGGACGCATGGCCGGCGTGGTTTCCGGCAGCGTGCTCAACGCCGAGACACCCCGCCCCGAGGCTGTGGCCGCCGATCTGCTGCGTCTGACGGCCGAGCACCGCCCATGAGTCTTGTCACGTCGCTGACCTACGCCCTGCCGCACCGCTATCTGTCGTCACTGGCGCGGCGGCTCGCGTATTCGCAGAGCCCCGGCACGCGCCGCTGGCTGATCGACACCGTGGTGCGCAAGTTCGGCGTCGACCTGTCGGAAGCGGCGAATCCCGATCCGGCGTCCTACGCCAGCTTCAATGCGTTCTTCACCCGCGCACTGCGCGAGGGTGCGCGCGTTGCCGATCCCGATCCGCGCGCGCTGGTGATGCCGGCCGACGGCCATATCAGCCAGTGCGGACCCATCGAAGCGGGCCGCATCTTCCAGGCCAAGGGCCAGTCGTTCACCGTCGCCGAACTGCTCGGCGATGCCGCCGACGCGACGCCGTATCTCGACGGCAGCTTCGCCACTGTCTATCTGTCGCCACGCGACTACCACCGCGTGCACATGCCGTGGACCGGCACATTGCGCGAAACCGTGCACGTGCCCGGCCGGCTCTTCAGTGTCGGCACCACGGCGGTCTCCAAGGTGCCGCGCCTGTTCGCCCGCAACGAGCGTCTGGTCTGCCATTTCGACACCGACTTCGGCCCGATGGTGCAGGTCATGGTCGGCGCGCTGCTGGTGTCGGGCGTGGAAACGGTCTGGAGCGGCGAAGAGATTCCCGCCTACGGCGACCGCATCCAGCGCAAGGACTGGCGCGGCCAGGGCATCACCCTGCAGCGCTTCGAAGAGATGGCGCGCTTCAATTACGGCTCGACCGTGATCGTGCTGCTGCCGAAGGGCGTGGCCGATCTGGAGCCGTCGTTGCACGCCGAGTCGCCGGTACGGCTGGGGCAGCGGTTGGCGGTGCGTAGCGGCGTCTGACGCTTCCGAGCCCTCCCCCGTACAGGGGGGGAGGGTTGGGTGGGGGCAACCGGCCCGGCTTCGGGTCAGCCCTCCCAAGCGGGTTCGAGAACGAGAGCTCGCCCGTTGATTTGTCGTCGGTCCTGATGCTTCGCCCCCATCCCAGCCTTCCGCCCGTGAAGGGCGCAATGCCCCGCACGCGGGGGAAGGGGCAGATCCGGTGCCCCGGCGCAATCTCAGCGGCTACACCCTTCCAACTTCAACGACTGCCCCTGCCGGAGCACATACGCCGGCGCGCGCAGGCCGTTTGCCCGCGCCAGCACCGGCACATCGCAGCCATAACGCTGGGCGATTCTGCCGAGCGTTTCGCCGCGCGCCACGCGATGGGTACGCGCGGGTGCCGGCGCAGCCTCCGGCGGACGCGGCGCGGCAGCGGACGGCGGCACAGCAGCCGGCGGCGGATCGCCATCTGTCGACAGCACTTCGATCGCCCCGGTGCGCACGATCGCCGCGCGCGGATCGCTGTTAACCAGCTCGGCCGCGAGATCGGCGCGTTCGCCGCGCACGCACCAGCGCTTGTACAGATTGGCCATGCGGGTGGTGCCGGCCAGCGTGGTGCCCAGCGGCAACAGGCTGTCGGCTTCGTAACTCGGGTTGAGGTTGCGCAGCGCGCGCATGTAACCGTCGCGGGTGTTGCCGTTGCCGAGGCAGATCGTCAGCTCGTAGATCGACGCCGGACGCTCGAGGGTGAACGTCGCGGGCCGCGTGTCGATCTTCGGGAACGTCAGGCCGTATTCCTGCGGGTGCAGATACAGCCACGCCGCGGCGATCACCATCGGCACGTAGTCCTTGGTCTCGGCCGGGAACTGGTTGTAGACGCCCGGATCCCAGAAACTGCGGCCGGCCGCCTCGCGGTAGATGCGTAGCGCACGACCTTCGCCACCGTTGTAGCCGGCGAGCCAGTATTCGATCTCGTTGCCGTGCTGGGCGAAACGCTCGTTGAGATACACCGCCGCCGCGTCGGCCGACAGGCGTGGGTCGTAGCGCGTGTCGAAGCCGGTGCCGTCCGGACCCAGCCCGAAACGACGGCCGGTGGCGGGCATGAACTGCAGCGGCCCCGCGGCACCGGCGCGCGAACGCGCATGCACGCGGCCATTGGATTCCTTGGCCATGATGCCGAACAGCAATGCCTCTGGAAGCCCGCTGCGCTTGAAGGGCGGCGACATCAGGTGCTGCATGTACTGGTAGTTCTCATGACTGGTCATCAGCGACACGCGCATGTCGGTGAGCCAGCGGCGGATCGAGGCCTGCACGGCGGGATTGAGCTGGACCATGCGCTTGAAGCGCTCGTCCTCGGCCAGCAGCGCCGAGGCACTGGCGGCGGCCGGCACATCGGCGGTCGGCAGCGTGCCTTCGGCACCGTCGACATCGGCGTCGTCCGGGCCTTGCCCGGCCTGCGCATCGGCATCGGCCTTGAGCAGACGCTTGTAGGTCGTCAGCAGTTGCGGAACGCTGCAGCCGCGCTGCGTCTCGCAGGCCAGCATCACGTCTTCCATATCCTCCAGCGCCGCATTGCTGGCGTTGATGCCGGCCGGATCGTCGTTGGCGATCTGCACCAGCGCATGGCGGTAGCGGGCCTCGGCATCGAGCATGCGCTGGTTGAGCGCCTCGCCGGCCTCGCGGTCGCGGCGCGACTGCGCGCTTGCATCGGTGGCCGTACCGGCCAGCGCGAGCGCCAGTGCGAGGGCGCCCAGGCGCAGCGTCGTGGAAACGGAATCTCGCATCGTGACTGGGGTCCGGCAAACAGGGCCCGCAGGGTAGCCCCGCCCGTCGCGGCCCGGCAAGGCGCGCAGCGCGAACGGCAACGCAATCGCTAGAATCGCGACATCTACCCCATGGAGCGCACGCGTGATGGATCCGATCCTGCTTGGCAAGGCCGTCACCACCCCCGAATCGGGCCCGGTCCATCTGGTACCGAAACTGGGCAACCGCCACGGCCTGGTCGCCGGCGCGACCGGCACCGGCAAGACCGTCACCCTGATGACGTTGGCCGAGGGCTTCTCGCGCATCGGCGTGCCGGTGTTCATGGCCGACGTCAAGGGCGATGTCGCCGGGCTTGCGGTCGCGGGCACATCGAACGACAAGCTGCTCGCACGCGCGGCGCAGATCGGCGTCGCCGACTGGGCCCCGGCCGCGAGTCCGGTGGTGTTCTGGGATCTCTACGGCAAGCTCGGCCACCCGGTGCGCACGACGGTCAGCGAAGTCGGCCCGCTGCTGCTGTCGCGCATCCTCGAACTCAACGACACCCAGTCGGGCGTGCTCGACATCGTGTTCAAACTCGCCGACGACCGCGGCCTGCTGCTGCTCGATCTCGCAGACCTTCGCGCGCTGCTGGGCGTGGTGACCGACGAGCGCAAGGACATCTCCACGCAGTACGGACTGGTCAGCCCGCAGTCTGTGGCCGCGATCCAGCGTTCGCTGCTGCGGCTCGAACAGGACGGCGGTGATCATTTCTTCGGCGAGCCGGCGCTCGAACTCAACGATCTGATGCGCACGTCCACCGACGGTCGCGGTGTCATCGGCATCCTCGCCGCCGACCAGCTGATCCTGCGCCCGCGGCTGTATTCGAGCTTCCTGCTGTGGCTGCTGTCGGAACTGTTCGAGACGCTGCCGGAAGTCGGAGATCCCGACAAGCCCAAGCTCGTCTTCATCTTCGACGAGGCGCACCTGCTGTTCAACGACGCGCCCGCCGCGCTGCAACAGCGCATCGAACAGGTCGTGCGCCTGATCCGCTCCAAGGGCGTGGGTGTCTACTTCTGCTCGCAGTTTCCCGACGACGTACCCGACAACGTGCTGGGCCAGCTCGGCAATCGTGTGCAGCACGCGCTGCGCGCGTTCACCCCACGCGACCAGAAGGCCGTGCGCACCGCGGCCGAAACCTTCGTGCCGAATCCTGCGCTCGATGTCGCCAGCGCGATCTCGCAACTCGGCACCGGCGAGGCGCTGGTCTCCACGCTGCAGGACAAAGGCGTGCCGATGCCGGTCGAGCGCACACTGATCGCGCCGCCGCGCTGCCGCATGGGCGCGATCACACCGGAAGAGCGCGCACAGGTGCGCGCGAACAGCCCGGTCGGCGGCAAGTACGACACCGCGATCAACCGCGAATCCGCCGCCGAACTGCTCGCCAGGCGTGCCGAGGACGCGACCGCACAAGCCCAGGCGCCGCCGGCGAAGACCGCGCGCGAAGCCGAGGCGGATGAGGGCGAAGGCGGCGTAGGCCGCTCGATCAACGAGTTCCTGTTCGGCACCAAACGTCGCCAGGGCGCGGTGCAGACCGCCGGCAAGCAGGCGCTGCGCACGATCACGAATCGCATCGTGCGCAACCTTCTGGGCGGGATCAAACTGAAGTGAGCGATCGATGAGCCGCTGGCGCCCGCCCGGCGAAAAGAGCACCGCGCTGATCACGCCGGAAGGCCACGCGCGCCTGAAGGCAGAGCTCGACGATCTGTGGCGCGTGCGCCGGCCCGAGGTGGTGCGCGCATTGTCGGCCGCCGCCGCCGAGGGCGACCGCTCCGAGAACGCCGAGTACACCTATCGCAAGAAACAACTCGGCGAGATAGACCGGCGTGTGCGTTACCTGTCGAAGCGGCTGGAATCGCTGCGCGTGATCGACGCGGCGCCCAGCGATCCCGATGCCGTGTTCTTCGGCGCGCATGTCGAACTGGAAGACACCGGCAGCGGTGAGCTCGTGCACTACCGGATCGTCGGGCCGGACGAGACCGACGCCAGGGCCGGCTGGATCAGCATCGATTCGCCCCTGGCGCGCGCGATGCTCAAGAAGCGTGTCGACGACGAGTTCGAGGCGCAGCTACCCGGCGGCCCGGTGCGTTTCGCGGTGCTCGCCGTGGATTACCGCGCGGCGTGAGCGCGTCTGTCGGCCAGGAGGCGCGGCCGCGTCCAAGCGTTCGCCGGCGCACGCGCCTGCTGGCGACACTGTTGCCGGCAGTGCTGCTCGCCCTGCCTGCATGCACGCGCGATGCACCGGCGACGGCACTCCCGCAGGACCGCGCGCCACGCCCCGCTTCCGATGCCAGAGCGCTGGCGCACGCGGATCTCGCGCGCCGACTGCAGCACTTCCTGATCGAACGCAGTGCACCGGGCGTCGCGCGCGGAGCGATGGCCGCCGACGACGAGCGCTTCAGACTTGGCGCGTTCTGGCGTGCCCGCACGGACACCCATCACTTCGGCGCCGATTTCCAGTCGCGGGTAGAGGTCACGCTGGCCGCACCGGGTTCGGCGCCAGCTGCCGATGCCGCCCTGCACCGCCTGCTCGATACCGTGGATGCGCGCCTGCCGGCATGGCAGGCCCTGGTCGACTACAACGCCGCCGGCACAATGCGCGACGACGGTGGCGACGAAGGCCGGCGCCTGCTGCCGTGGGCGATCGCCGCGCTCGACGCGATCGAAGTCGCGACCTGGGATTACATCGACGCAGTAGAAACGTCGCACTGAATTCGCACGTGGGAGCGTGCTTGCGCGCGATTCCGGCGAACCTGCCGCCAGAACATTCCCGGAACCGCACGCAACGCTCCCTCGGCCCGTCGGCCGACCCGCTTCAGCTGCCCGCAGGCCGAGATCTCCTAGAATCACCGTCGCCACCCCACCGCCCAGCCACGTCCCCGGACGCAGCCATCCCTACCGCACCACACGGATCCGCTGCATGTCCCGCGCCTCTTACCGCAAATTCCCGCTGCATGTCCGCCGCCGTACCCTGCTGTCGCCCGGCTTCGTGCGCTTCACCCTGCATGGCGACTCGGTCACGGACATGGCCACGCACGCGCCCGACCAGCGCGTGAAACTGTTCTTCCCGCTCGACGGCGCCACCATGCCGGCGCTGCCGGACGGCGAGGACTGGTACACGCAATACCGCGCGATGCCGGCTGACACGCGTCCGCCGATGCGCACCTACACCATCCGCGCGCTACGTACCGACCAGCAAGAGGTCGACGTGGACTTCGTCCTGCACGGCGACATCGGCCCGGCCTCCGCCTGGGCGACACACGCCGACGTCGGCGACGTGCTGGTGATGCTGGCACCGGACGCCGGCTTCGACGGCACACCCGACGGCTTCGAGTGGCGTCCGCCACCGGGTCTGCGCCAGGTGCTGCTGGTCGGCGACGAAACCGCGGTGCCGGCCATTGCCGGCATCCTCGAACAACTGGGCGATGCGCCCGAACCGCCGCGTGTGGTCGCCCTGCTCGAAGTGCCGCACGACGCCGACCGCCTCGACCTGCGCGCGCCCGCAGGCGCATCACTCCATTGGCTGCCACGCGATGGCGCCGCGCATGGCACGCGTCTACAGGCCGCCCTGCATCGGCTGATGCCCGCGCATCACGCGCCGGACGTGGAGGCCGCGAAACTCGAGATCGATCTCGACAGCGGGATCCTGTGGGAACGCAGCGCCGCCGGCGACCACGGGTTCCATGCCTGGATCGCCTGCGAATCCGGTGCGGCGATGGCGATGCGTCGCCACCTCATCGGTGCGCTCGACATCGACCGGCGCGCGGTCGCGTGCATGGGCTACTGGCGTCTGGGCCGCGCGCTGGATTGATTCACGGGCCGCGTCATGGAAGTGCGGTTAGGCGCGATTCCGGCAAACCATGATCCCGCGCCAATCGCCGCGCTCAATCGACGCGGCGCATCTCGAAGATCCCGTCGTCCGACACCGCGGTGAAATACCCGGTCGTCGACGTGAAATTCTTGTCCGGGAACTCGGTGCCCGGCGCGACCCGGCACAGCATGAATGCCCGTGAGTACGCGCACTGCAGACGCGCCTCGGGACCGATGCCGGGAAACAGGCCGTACTGCTCCATCGCGCTCAGCGGCAACAACGCGAGGCCTTCGCCACGGAACATCGCCAGCCAGCCGCGGCCTTCGGCGCGCACCACCAGTTGCGCATCGGCGGGAAACGCCTCCCCGCCTGCGCCCGCCGGTCGATAGGTGCCACTCAAACCGTCCAAAGCATGCACGGTGCCCGTCGCGCACAACGCGGTCGCGAGCAGCAGCGCGCGGCGGATCACGCCAGCACCTCGGCAACCTCGCCGTAGAGATCGTGCTCGTCGCTGCCCATGATCGCGACATCGACGAAATCGCCGGGCTGCAGATCGGCCTCGCGGCCATCCTGGATCTGCACCACGCCGTCGATCTCGGGCGCATCGCCCATCGAACGTGCGATCGCGAGATCGCCGTCGACCATGTCGACCAGACACATCTGCACCGTGCCGACCTTGGCCTCGAGCCGGGCGGTCGAAATCTCCGCCTGCTTCTCCATGAATCGCGCGAGGCGCTCCTGCTTCACTTCCTCGGGCACCGCGTCGGGCATTGCGTTCGCGGTCGCGCCTGTGACCGGCGAATACGCGAACGCGCCGACACGGTCGAGCTGCGCCTCGTCGAGGAAGTCGAGCAGTTGCCGGAAATCGTCTTCGGTCTCACCGGGGAACCCGACGATGAAGGTGCTGCGGATCGTCAGTTCCGGGCAGATCTCGCGCCAGCGCGCGATGCGCTCGCGGGTCTTGTCGATCGCGCCGGGGCGCTTCATGAGTTTCAGGATGCGCGGGCTGGCGTGCTGCAGCGGCACGTCAAGATACGGCAGCAACTTCGGCATACCGTCGGCGTGACGTTCGGTCATCAGCGGAATGATGTCGTCGACATGCGGATACGGATACACGTAATGCAGACGCGTCCACACGCCGAGTTCCGACAGCCCTTCGCACAGCGCCTTCATGCGCGTGGCGTACTGGCGCTCGCGCCAGGTGCGCTCGGCGTAACGCACGTCGACGCCGTAGGCCGAGGTGTCCTGCGAGATCACCAGCAGCTCGCGCACGCCGCCGCGCACCAGCTTCTCGGCTTCGCGCAGCACGTCGTCGACCGGGCGCGAGACCAGATCACCGCGCATCGACGGAATGATGCAGAAGCTGCAGCGGTGGTTGCAGCCCTCGGAAATCTTCAGATACGCGTAGTGCCTGGGCGTCAGCTTGATGCCGATGTCGTCCATGGCGGCGCGGCGCGGCACCAGGTCCAGGAACGGGTTGTGCACCTGAGGCGCGGCCGAATGCACCGCACGCATCACCGAGCCGTAGTCCTGCGGGCCGCTGATCGACAGCACGCCGGGATGCGCCTCGCGGATCACCTCCTCGCGCTTGCCCAGGCACCCGGTCACGATGACCTTGCCGTTCTCGGCGATGGCTTCGCCGATCGCGTCCAGCGACTCGGTCACCGCCGAATCGATGAAGCCGCAGGTGTTGACGACGACGACGTCGGCATCGTCGTAGGTCTGGACGATGTCGTAGCCCTCGACGCGGAGCTGGGTGAGGATACGCTCGGAATCGACGAGGGCTTTCGGACAGCCGAGGCTGACGAACCCGACCTTGGGATTGGCTGCGGACATGGGAACCGTGGCTTGGAGATGGCCGCCGATGGCGGCTGGGATCGCGCTCGCGCGGCGTGACGCCCGCGCGCGATGGCCGCGCAGTATACCGCTGGCCCGCCTGTGGACCGGCCGCACGGATTCGCCGTTCGCGCCTCGGTTAGACTCGGCTCGCCACCTGAGCAGGGAATCCCCATGGGCCGGGATGTCATCCTCGCGACGCCCGCCGGACCGGTGAACACCTGGCGGGCCGACCCGCCACACGGTGCCGCCGCGCTGGGCGCGGTGGTCGTGGTCCAGGAGATCTTCGGCGTCAACGCGCATATCCGCAGTGTCGCCGACGGTTATGCCGCCGCAGGCTACGTGGCGCTGGCGCCGGCACTGTTCGACCCGGTCGCGCGGCATGTCGAACTCGCCTACGACGCCGACGGTTTCGCACGCGGCCGCGAACTGGTCGAAGCGCTGGGCACCGAACGCGTGCTCGGCATCCTGCGCGCCTGCCGCAGCGCGCTGCAGACCGAAGGCCATCGCGGTATCGGCGTGGTTGGTTTCTGCTGGGGCGGCACGCTGGCCTTTCTCGCCAACACGCGCTTGGGCTTGCCGGCAGTCAGCTATTACGGCGCGCGGACGGTGCCGTTCCTCGAAGAACCGCTACAGGCACCGATGCTGTTCCAGTTCGGCGCCGAGGATTCCGCCATCCCGGCCGAGGACATCGAGCGTCATCGCACCGCCCAGCCCGACGCCGAAATTCTGTTGCACCCGGGTGGTCACGGCTTCAACCGTGATGTCGACCCGGATCATTACCAAGCGGCCAGCGCAACCGCCGCACGCCGCGCCACCCTCGCCTTCCTCGACGCCGCGCTGCGGCAGGACGGGACACCATGAACCACGCTGGCTACGCACTGCATCCGCAGCTCGCCGACGACACCCACCCGCTCGCAACGCTCGCCCTGTGCGAGCTGCGCCTGATGGACGATGCCAACTATCCGTGGCTGGTCCTGGTCCCGCGCATCGCCGATGCACGGGAGATGATCGATCTCGATGCCGACCAGCGTCGCCAGCTGACCGACGAGATCGACATCGCCGCGCACGTACTGCGTGATGCGTTCCGCCCCTACAAGCTCAACATCGCCGCGCTCGGCAACATGGTCGAGCAGTTGCACGTGCATGTGATCGGGCGAGAGCAGGACGATCCCGCATGGCCGGCGCCGGTCTGGGGACGTGTCGCCGCTCGGCCCTATACGCCCGAGCAGCTCGTCGCACGCATCGAACGGTTGCTTGCCGCGTTGCCGCGCTGACTCAGCGCGCGCGAACCACGCGCGTGCCCGCAACGAAGTCGTGGCCGCAGCGGCGGTCCTGTCGGAAGATCATGCCGATGCTGCCAAGCACGGCCAGCGCGCCCAGGCACGGGATGCCGCCGACGATCTGCAGCGGAAAATAGCGCAGGAGGAGCGCGCGCAACGCCGTGACCGGACGACCATCGAGGGTGACGATGCGGATGCCGAGCAACCGCTTGCCCCAGGTCTGGCCGCCGACATGCAGCGGCCACGCATGGATCGCCGAGAACACCAACAAGCCGATCAGCATCCACAGCGCCTGCAGGCCGAAACCGACCTGCTCGCCGCGCTGCGCCGCCTCCATCACTGCCGACCAGTAACCGCCCAGCCACATCAGGGGGATGATGACCACCAGGCCGATCAGACCATCGATCAGGACGGCGCCCAGCCGCGTGCCGCGCTCCGCGAGCTGTTCGATGTCTTCGGTCTGCAGCTGCGCGGTCGGCGCCTGGTAGGGATTGGGGTCGTGCATCGTGCGTCCTTGCGTGTGGGTGAATGGGTGCCGTCAGGTCCGCGGCAGGGTGACGCCGCGTTGCCCCTGGTACTTGCCGCCGCGATCCTTGTACGAGGTCTCGCACACGTCGTCGGCATCGGACTGGAAGAACAGCATCTGCGCAACACCTTCGTTGGCGTAGATGCGCGCCGGCAGCGGCGTGGTGTTGCTGAATTCGAGCGTCACGTGGCCTTCCCATTCGGGCTCAAGCGGCGTGACGTTGACGATGATGCCGCAGCGCGCGTACGTGCTCTTGCCCAGGCACACGACCAGCGTGTCACGCGGAATGCGGAAGTACTCCACGGTGCGCGCCAGCGCGAAGGAATTGGGCGGAATGATGCACTCGTCGGCCTCGATGTCGACGAAGCTGCCTGGATCGAAATGCTTCGGGTCGACGATCGTCGAGTTGATGTTGGTGAAGATCTTGAACTCGCGCGAGCAGCGCACGTCGTAGCCGTAGCTCGACGTGCCGTAGCTGACGATGCGCTGGCCGGCGGGGTCCTGCTTGATCTGTCCCGGCTCGAAGGGCTCGATCATGCCCTGCTCGGACATGCGGCGGATCCAGCGGTCGCTCTTGATGCTCATCGTGGGGTTCCTGCGGCGCGGCGGCTTGGACGCGCATTGTCGCCGCCCAGCCCGCCTGCGTCACCCCGCCACAGCCGCGTTGTCAGACCAGCGACGCAGAAATCGACATCGGCGCCCGTGGCCGCTTCTCGAGTTCTTCCACCAGCCGCCGCGCCGTGGCGCGATAGGCCTGCGCGGCAGGCGAATCCGGCGCCGCGACGACAATCGGCACACCCGCATCGCCCTGTGCACGGATGCCGATCTCCAGCGGCAGCGAGCCCAACAGCGGCACGCCGTACTGCGTCGCCATGCGCTGGCCACCGCCGTCGCCGAACAGATGCTCGACGTGCCCGCAGTTCGAGCACACGTGCTGGGCCATGTTCTCGACCAGCCCGAGCACGGCGACTTCAACCTTCTCGAACATCTTCAGCGCCTTGCGCGCGTCGAGCGTCGCCACATCCTGCGGCGTGGTCACGATCACCGCCCCGGCCACCGGAATCTTCTGCGCCAGCGTGAGCTGGATGTCACCCGTGCCGGGCGGCAGATCGACCAGCAGATAGTCGAGCGCCTCATCACCGCCCCACAGGGTGTCGTTGAGCAACTGCGTCAATGCCGATGTCGCCATCGGCCCACGCCAGATCATCGGTGTGTCCTGATCGACCAGCAACCCGATCGACATCGCTTCGATCCCGTGCGCCCGCATCGGCAGGATCGACTTGCCATCCGGGCTGTCGGGTTTGCCGGACAGGCCCAGCATCATCGGAATGCTCGGGCCGTACACATCGGCGTCGAGCACACCGACCCGCGCGCCATCCGCAGCGAGCGCAAGCGCAAGGTTCACCGCGGTGGTTGACTTGCCGACGCCGCCCTTGCCGGAACCGACCGCGATGATGTTGCGGATGCGGGGATGCTGCGCCAAGCCTTTTTGGACGGCACGTGGGGGATGCATGGTCATGGCGGTCCGACAGTGTGAAACCGCATTTTACTACTGCAGCGCACCAGCCGAATCAAGGCTCGTAAAGCCCGGCGATTGTCAGCTTGTCAACCAGACGGGCAAGACCTTGCACATGCCTTCGCGAATTGCGGACGGATCGGGCGTGCACGGGCTCACGAACCTGCGCTGCGCTTGCTGTCGCGAACACAGCTCCCTTGTCAGGCACGCTCAGAACTGCGGGCGTCCATTCGAGGCCACACCAGTCATAAATGCGCCGGGATTGTCCTTCCGGATCGGTCACCAGATCCTCGTAGCGCACATCAAGAATGGCTCCGGGCATCACCGCATGCCAGTGCTCCATCAGACTGCGATACGCGATGAAATACTCTGCGAGCTCATCCTGGTCATAAGAGAATTCGTAAGCGTTGAAGAACAGCGTTTTGAAGATCGCGTAGCAACTGTCCAGCGGATCCCGCACCAAGTGGATGATCTTTGCTTTGGGTAACGCTTTGTGGATCACTCCCGAATACATGTAATTGGCGGGCATCTTGTCGATGAATCGGGAACTACCGGCCGCCATGGCCCGCGCTCCCAACATGTAGGTCTCGCCCAGTGCGGCGAAATCCAGCCGCATCGACGCTTGCGCAAGAGATATGCCAGGTTCGGCCGCTTGGATCTTTCGAATTTCGTTGCTCATCAGGAACCCGAAATCGGTCAGCTCGCCCGCATTCTTCACCTCGCCTGACTGGAGCAGCATCCGCTCGGCCAGGGTTGTACCCGTACGCGGCATTCCCAGAATGAAGATTGCCCCGTCCCCGTCATACCCCCGGACCGGCACGGACATCGCTGGCGCGTCCATCACAGCCTTGATCTCATCAAGCGTTTTGTAGAAGGCTGCCGCGTCGTACTTCAAGGTCTCGCGTCGTGATCTGGCCCCTTGCGATATCGCAGCGAACGACTTGTCGTGCTCTCCGATATCTTCCAGTTCCTTTCCAAGTGCATACAGCGCACAAGCTCGGTCCTCGGCGCTACTGAATCCAGCTGCCAGGCGCGCTTCGATATCGGACACATGATTACGCTCCGGCTTCTGACGACCGAGCGTAGAACGCAGGTAGATGACCGCGCCCGCCTGCGGTGAAGTCGCCAATACGCGGTTCAAGTCATCCTCCGCCACATCCGCCTGGCCCGCATAGAACCTTGCAACGGCAAGGTCGTAGCGCCACGCGGAGCGATCGCCGACCAGCGCCAATGCCCTCTCGTAATGCGCGATCGCACTTGGCAGCAGGTTGTGATGGTAGTAGAGCTTGCCGATCTGCCACAGCAGCGTCGCATTGCTATCTGCCTGCGCGGATAACTCTTCGGCCAGCGCTGGAACTTCGTCGCGGCGATAAGAACGCGACAGCAGCCAGGCTTTCTTGATTTTGTGCTGCGGGTCGTTGGCAAGCGCAAGGGCGGCGTCGATCGCCTCCAAAGCAGCCGGCAGATCGTCGGCGAGTCGACAGGCCTCTGCCAGGAATGCGAACACCTGCGCATGTGCCGGATACGTCGTTGCGAGCGTCCGCGCGCGCGACAGCGTCGCCGAAACGGCCTTGTCGGAGCAGGTCGTAACCCGCTCTGACTTGCTCTGAAACCGCTGCATCGACGTGTGGCACTGACTGATTCATCTGGTCTCTCGATTGTCAGGAGAAGTCCGACGCCTTTGCCATACCCGCTCTTAGGCGGGGAGCGCTACCAAGCTACGTGGGCGCTACATCAAAGTGACGGAGTTGTTAAAAAGGCATTGCATTCAAGAAGGATTCATAAGTAGTATCGTTCAGCAGCGATTGCAAAACCCTCGCCCACGACATTGTAACCAGTTGTTTCAAAAGGAGATATCGCAATGCTTCATCGCCAGTACTCATCGCCCCTTCGTGTCAACAGACGTCCGTTGACGCTTGCACTGGCGACAGCGTTGCTGTTTCCGCTTGGCACCGCACTTGCCCAGAGCACGACTGCTGAAGAGCAGGAAGTGACTGAAGCGCCAGGTTCTACGAGCGCGTCGACCCTCGATACCGTGACTGTCACGGGTTCACGCATCGCCAAGAGTTCCTACAACTCGGTGTCGCCGGTCCAGGTGATCACTCGCGAAGAGTCGACGATCGCAGGCTTCGCATCGACCGCCGGCATGCTCCAGAGCAACGCCGTCACTGGCGGCTCAGACCAGATCAACAACGCTTATGGCGGCTTCGTCGTCAACGGCGGTCCCGGCGTTAATACGTTGTCGCTGCGTGGCCTCGGCGCCACGCGCACGTTGATCATGCTTAACGGTCGCCGCATGGCACCGGCGGGTTCGCGCGGCGCGGTCGGCTCGGTCGACCTGAACACGTTGCCCAGCATCATGGTCGACCACGTCGAAGTCCTGAAGGACGGCGCCTCTGCGATCTACGGCTCTGATGCCGTGGCGGGCGTCGTGAACGTCGTGACCAAGAACAAGGTCGACGGCGTGGAGGTCGAGTTCGGCACCAACGTGACCCAGAACGGCGGTGGCGCAGAGAACCGTTGGGGTCTGCTGTTCGGCACCAGCGGCGACCGCTGGCGCGTGTCCGGCTCGCTGGAAATCTACGACCGCGACGCAATTGAGCTGGGACAGCGTGACTGGGCCAGCAAGTGCCCGCGACCGCTGCTCGGGCGTGATCCGGCCACGGGTCAGTTCGGCGCCGACGATTACATTGATCCGACCACCGGCGAGCCGAAGTGCTGGGGTCTGGACGCGGGTGGTGTGACCATCAACACGCTGGGCACGGCGTATCTGCTGGGCCGCCCCGGTCTGGGCAGCCTGGGTTACTACGGCACCTACGATCCCGGCAACTTGCCGCCCGGTGGTTTCGATTACTTCAATCGCTGGCGCCCGAACGCCGCCATTACCGATGGCGATCTTCCCGGCTACGAAGGCGTCGACTACGAGGGCCGTACGACATTCGACCCGTTGATGAAGAAAGAGCAGTTTATTTCGCCCACCACCAACATCACCGGCTTCCTCCAGGGCAGCATGGACTTGAACGTGCTCGGCAATGCCGAAGCGTACTTCGAGATCCTGGCGACCCGCCGCGAGTCGTCGCAGACCGGTTACCTGCAGCACAGCCTGGATTACCCCGTGGGCAGTCCGCTGCTCGGCGATCTAGCGGGGCTGCCCCCCTTCCTGGCGGCACCGGCCGACGGTTCGACGGGGGGCCGTAACGTTGCGGCGCGTGCCTTCATCGGCTGGGGCCTCTACGGCAGCAAGCAGGAGGTGGACTTCGGCCGCTACACCGCCGGCCTGCGTGGTGACCTGGGTACTTCGTGGACCTACGACGGCTACGTCAGCTACGGTCGCTCCGACGCGGATTACTACACCAATAACCGCCTGACCAACCGCATCGCCAAGAGCCTGGATGTGGTGTCCGACGGTAATGGCGGCTTCGTCTGCCGCGATACCTCCGACGGATGCGTCGCTGCGCCGGTGCTGAGCGCCGCGGTCGTCGGCGGCAACCTGCCGCAGGCCTACCGCAACTACATCATGCAGCAGACCCGCGGCTCGACCGTCTTCGAAGAGAAGACTGCGCACTTCGGTGTCACCGGTCCGCTGTTCGACATTCCGTTCGGTGGTTCCGTCGCCGCAGCGTTCGGCGTCGAGTATCGCGAGAGCGAAATCGACGACACTCCGGACATCAACTCGATCAACAACAATCTGTACAGCTTCACCGCGTCGACACCTACCCGCGGCAAGGACACGGTGCAGGAGGCCTACGGCGAGCTCGAAGTACCTTTGCTCTCCGGTTTGCCGGGCGCGCGCGAGCTGACCTTCAACATGTCGGCCCGCTATACCGATTACGACTCCTACGGCAGCGACAAAACCTGGAAGCTCGGCGCGCTGTGGACGCCGGTGGACTGGCTTTCGTTCCGCGTGTCGAACGGCACCTCGTTCCGTGCACCTGCGCTGTTCGAGCAGTTCCTTGGCGCCAGCAGCGGCTTCGCCAGCGCCAACGGCGATCCCTGCAATGGCTGGGGCGGCCTCACCGATCAGACCAGCAACCGTTACCTGAACTGCTCGAGCCTCGGCCTGGTGCCGAACTTCCAGCAGAACAGCAGCGTCACCGTGTTCACGCGGGGCGGCGCTGAAACGGGTCTGACGGCCGAAACATCGACCTCGAAGACAGCGGGTCTCGTCCTGCAGCCGGAATTCGGCGCCGGTTTCGGTGATCTGTCCTTCGCGGCGGATTACTTCGAGACCGAAGTTTCGAACGGCGTGTCCCTGCTGACAGGCGCCCAGATCCTTGAGCTGTGCTATGCGCAGCCGGTGTCTGAGTTCAATGCGGGCGCCGGTTACTGCGGTTTCGTGCAGCGCGCACCGAACAACACGCTGACCGTCACGACCGGCTACATCAACGTGGCTCGTGACAAGGTGCGTGGATGGGACTTCAACCTGCGCTACAGCCGTGACATCGGCCAAGGCCAGTTCGTCGCCAATGCCGCGGTGACCCATTTCCTCGAGCAGGGCGGCCAGACGCTGCCGACGATCGAGTACCGGGATTTCAATGGCAACCTCGGCACCCCCGACTACACGGGCCAGCTGGATCTGAACTACACCATCCGCAACTGGCGCGTGCGTTATGGCCTCAACTGGGTCGGTGCTGTCGAAAGCTACTCGTACTACGACCGGTATTTCGACACCGACTACCGCGACACCTATCTGATGGAAGCGGATGACTACTTCACCCACGACCTGTCGGTTCGCTACTCCGGCGACGACTGGTCGGTGACCGGCGGCGCACGCAACATCGCCGACAAGGACCCGCCGCGTGTTTCGACGGGTGCTTACACGTCCATCGGCAACGCACCGTTGTACAGTGGCTACGACTACTTCGGGCGGACGTTCTTCCTGAACTTCACGAAGAAGTTCTGATCCAGGCCGGCATCGAGTGACAATCGGAAACCGCCGCCCTCACTGGGCGGCGGTTTTTTTTCGGCAGGTATGAGCGCCCCACGACACACGTCAAAGAAAACGGACCGTTCCCATGAACAAGAAATGCTTCTTCGTATTGGCCATCATCTCCTCGCTGGCCGCAGGCCACGTCCAGGCAGCGGCACCTGTCAGGCCGACAATCGAGCAGTTGGCTGCCTTTCCGGAGTACGCAGGCTTTACGCTGTCGCCGGATGGTCGGCATATCGCCGCGCTTCGCGGCAGTGGCGAGGATCGCACCATCGCCGTCTGGAAGACCGATGAACTTGACAAGGCCCCGACCCTGATCGGCTCGTCGAGCATGAAGATCGGCGGAGTCCAATTCATCAAGAACGATCGTCTTGCAGTGTCACTGTCGCAGCCGATCGATCTGCGCATAGGCGAGGTCACCAAAACCTTCCTCTCCAAGCTGATGATCACCGACCTGGAAGGCCGGGATTGGAAGGAGCCTTTACCGCAACCTCGCGCCAACACGCGTGCGATGGAACTGATTCAGGCAATGAGCAGCGCAACCGTGCTCGACACCCTGCCAAACGATCCACATCACATCCTGGTCGTCAACAACGTGGGGAGCAGCGCCGGCGACGTCTATCGCGTAGATCTGCGCAATTACAGATCCGAGCGCATCCAGATGTCGGAAGAGCAGGTTGCCGGCTATGTCACAGACCTCGAGGGTGAACTCCGTGCGCGCCTGAAGCAGGGAATCGATGGAACAGGCGCTTACATCTCCGCCGAATTCCGGAACGCATCAGGTCGGTGGGAAGAACACTTCCGCTCCTACGTGAAGAACCGGGACCAGACCCAGATCATCGGCTTCAGCAACGATGCGAACGTGGCATTCGTGCTCAGCAACGAGGGGCAGGACAAGGAGGCTATCTACGAGTACGACATCGCCGCTCGCCAGCGCAAGGAAGTACTGTTCCGCCACCGTTTCTTCAATGCGAACAGGGTGCTGGTCAATCGATACAAGGATGCGGGGGAGAACTTCGGGCAGATTCTGGGCCTCGGCTACGAGGGACCTCGCGGTGACGACGTCGAATGGACAGACCCGAACATGCAGGCGCTCGACGCCGGGTTGCGCAACGCGCTGGGCATCACAGCCGAGCGGTTGAGGCTCGTGGACCCGGCCAACGGTCAATCGGCAACGATCGAGTATCCGGTCCAGAAGAACATCACCATCTCCGGGTTCACGCCGGACTTGTCTACGGTCGTGTTTTCCGTAGACGGGGCGGCCGTCCCACCCGAGCACTACCTCTTCCGCAACGGCCAGCTCTCGCTGCTGGCAAAGTCATTCCCCGACATCGACCCGCGCTCATTGGGCAGAACGGAACTCGTCTACTACAAGGCCCGGGATGGCTTGGACATCCCCGCATTTCTCACCCGCCCGGATGCCGAGCTGTGCGGTCAAGGACCGTTGCCGACGGTGATTCATCCTCATGGCGGACCGTGGGCTCGTGACACCATGGATTTCGACGGATCCATGTGGGTCCCATTGATGGCTTCGCGATGCAATGTGGTGCTACGTCCGCAATTCCGGGGGTCCGAGGGTTGGGGGCGCACGCTGTGGATGGCAGGCGACGCCGAGTGGGGCCAGAAAATGCAGGACGACAAAGATGACGGTGCGAAGTGGCTGATCGAGCAGGGAATCGCAAAGGCTGGCCATATCGCGATGTTCGGTTTCTCGTACGGCGGATACTCCGCGTTCGCTGCGTCGGTCAGACCCAATGGCATCTACAAATGTGCCATTGCCGGTGCCGGCGTTTCCGACATCAAGCGCATCTGGGCACGCTTCTTCACCAATCCGTTCTTCCGCCAGGCCCAGGCGCCCACCGTGGAAGGTCTAAGCCCCTTGGACAGGGCAGCCGAGATGCAGATCCCGCTGATGGTGTATCACGGCGAACGCGACCAGACGGTGCCTTTGGAGCAATCGATTTGGTTTGTGAACCAAGCGAAGGCCGCGGGTAAGCCAGTGGTTTACCACCAGCTTGCCGACTACGGCCATGGGCCGGCATGGACTCGCGCCATTTTTGCCGAGCAGCTTGGCCTGATCGACGATTACCTGTCCGAGGACTGCGGCGGCGGCGGACTCTGAGGATGGCAGCATGAAGCCGGATGCAGCCCGTCCGGCTTCGTGGTTGCAGTCATTGTCCGCAGTGGAAAGCGACCACTCATCCAGAAGCGGACAGATGCTGATATAAGCAACCATCATGTCGGCCGCGACGCGGCAACAAACACATCCCTGGGAGGGGACCATGCGCAACATCTTACTCGCCTGTTTTGCTGCCGCGCTTGTCGTCATATCCGTTCCTGCTGCTGCGCAGTCACCCGTCGGCCGCTGGAAGACCGTCGACGACGAAACCGGCCGGGTGAAATCGATCGTCGAGATCGCCCAAGCGGCGAACGGTAACCTGAGTGGTCGCGTGGCGCAGGTGCTGCAGTCCGATCGCGGGCCGAACCCCGTCTGCGACAAGTGCAGTGGCAGCCGCCAGAACCAGCCGATCACCGGCATGACGATCCTGTGGGGTCTCAAGCCGGACGGCAGCGAGTGGTCGGGCGGCACGATTCTCGACCCGGCCAACGGCAAGACCTACAGGTCAAAGGCCAAGATGCTCGATGCGGATCGCATCGGTGTGTCGGGCTGCATCGCCTTCATCTGCCGCGAGCAGGTCTGGCAGCGCGAGTAAGCTCGGTTTGAGGTGTTTGATGAACGGAAGGCCCGGCGCATGCCGGGTCTTTTCGTTTCTGGTGATGGACGAATCGCGTGTCTTCGAGAGCGCGGCATACCGTCCGGAGAAAACGCCCGATGCCGTTTCGCACATGGCGCCCTGCATACGGGGCCCGGTGCCTAACGACGACGTATCCTGCCCCGACGCGCGAGCTACACGGTGTCCGGAACGACTGCCTCGCAGTGGCGGCGGTTGTTCGACCCGCGAAAACCGGGGCGGGCCCCGGAAGACCGCCTTCGACCGCATGCGATAATCCCGCTCCGCCCGCTCCTCCAAGCCGCATCCATGTCGCGCACGCTGCTCGTCACCACCGCCCTGCCCTATGCCAACGGGCCGCTGCACCTCGGTCATCTGGTCGGTTACATCCAGGCCGACATCTGGGTACGGGCGCGGCGCATGGATGGGGACATGGCGCGCTTCGTCTGCGCGGACGATACGCACGGCACGCCGATCATGCTGGCGGCCGAGAAGGTCGGCACGACGCCTGAGTCTTTCATTGCCGGCATCCAGGCCGGACACGAGCGCGATTTCGCGGCGTTCGGGGTGGACTTCGATCACTACGACTCGACCCATTCGGCTGGCAATCGCACGATGGTCGAGACGATCTACGCGCGTCTCGATGCGGGCGGTCACATCGCGCGTCGTGAAGTGGCGCAGCTGTTCGATCCGGTGCGCGGCATGTTCCTGCCGGACCGCTACGTCAAGGGCATCTGCCCGAAGTGCGGCACGCCGGACCAGTACGGCGACAACTGCGAACACTGCGGCGCCACCTACTCGCCGAGCGACCTGATCGATCCGGTCTCGGTCGTCAGCGGCGCCACGCCCGAAGTGCGCGAATCGGAGCACTTCTTCTTCGAGCTCGGCCATTTCGAGGCCTTCCTGCGCGAGTGGCTGGCGGGCGATGTCGCGGTATCCGGCGTCAAGGCGAAGCTGGCCGAATGGCTCGATGGCGAAGGTGGCCTGCGCGCGTGGGATATCTCCCGCGATGCGCCCTACTTCGGCTTCGAGATTCCCGGTCACCCGGGCAAGTTCTTCTACGTCTGGCTGGACGCACCGATCGGCTATCTCAGCAGCTTCAAGGCACTGTGCGCACGCGAAGGTCTGGACTTCGACGCCTGGCTCGCGCCCGAAGGCGGCACCGAGCTGCACCACTTCATCGGCAAAGACATCGTCAACTTCCATGGTCTGTTCTGGCCAGCGATGCTGCACGGCGCCGGTCTGCGCGCGCCGACGCGTCTGCACGTCAACGGCTATCTGACCGTCGACGGCGCGAAGATGTCAAAGTCGCGCGGGACCTTCGTCATGGCGCGGACGTACCTCGACCAGGGGCTCGATCCGGAAGCGCTGCGCTACTACTTCGCGGCGAAATCCTCGGGCGGTGTCGACGATCTCGACCTCAACCTCGGCGACTTCATCGCACGCGTGAACAGCGATGTCGTCGGCAAGCTGGTCAACCTCGCCAGCCGCTGCGCCGGCTTCATCGGCAAGCGCTTCGACGGCCGCCTGGCCGACGCATTGCCGGAGCCGGAGACCTACGCGCGCTTCGTCGAAGCGCTGGCGCCGATCCGCGAATCCTATGCGCGCAACGAACCTGCCAGCGTATTGCGCCAGGTCATGGCGCTGGCCGACGAGGCCAACCGCTACATCGACGACCGCAAGCCGTGGGTGATCGCGAAACAGGACGGCAGCGACGCCGAACTGCAGGCGGTCTGCACGCAGGGGCTGAACCTGTTCCGCGTGCTGGCGACGGCGCTGCGGCCGGTGCTGCCGCGCGTGTCGCGCGAAGTCGATGCGTTCTTCGCCGCACCGGCCAATACGTGGTCCGCGCTCGACGCGCCGCTGCTCGGCCACGTCATCCAACCGTATGCCCCGCTCTTCACCCGAATCGACCCCAAGCAGATCGACGCCATGACCGACGCCTCCAAGGACACCCTCGCCGCCGCACCGGCCGCGCCCGCCGCCGTTAAGAAGCCGGTCGAAGCGCCTGTCGCGACGCCCGCGAAAGCCGCGGACACCGATGCGCCGGCGCACATCTCGATCGACGATTTCGCGAAGCTCGATCTGCGCATCGGCAAGGTCATCGCCTGCGAGTTCGTCGAAGGTTCCGACAAGCTGTTGCGCTTCGAACTCGATGCCGGCGATCTCGGCACGCGCCAGATCTTCTCCGGCATCCGCGCGAGCTACGGCGAGCCGGACACGCTGGTCGGTCGCAACGTGGTGTTCATCGCCAATCTTGCGCCGCGCAAGATGCGCTTCGGCATCAGCGAAGGCATGATCCTGTCGGCCGGTTTCGACGGCGGTGCCCTCGCACTGCTGGATGCCGACGCCGCCGCGCAGCCGGGCATGCCGGTCCGCTGAGCCGGCGCGGCATCGCCGCGAACCCTGCCCAGCCCGCACGCCCAGCCGAACGCCACGCATGCCGCCGTCCCTCGTCGAACGTCTCGACCGCCTGTTGCCGCAGACCCAATGTGGCCAGTGCGGCTTCGACGGCTGTCGCCCCTATGCCGACGCGATGGCGCGCGGCGAGGCCGAGGTCGATCGATGTCCGCCCGGCGGAGATGCCGGCGCACGCGCGCTGGCCCGCGCACTTGAGACCGCCGCGCTGCCGTTCGACCGTGAGCGCGGCGAGCACCATGCACTGCCGCCGGTCGCGCTGGTCATCGAGGCCGATTGCATCGGCTGCACCAAGTGCATCCAGGCCTGTCCGGTCGACGCCATCGTTGGCGGTTCGAAACTGATGCACACCGTGCTCGCCGATGCCTGCACCGGCTGCGCGCTGTGCGTGCCGGCGTGCCCGGTGGACTGCATCGAGATGGTCGCGGCCGCGTAGGCGGCCGGTGCGTCAGGCGCCCGGTTTGCGCTGCGCGGGCGTGGCAGGCAGCGTCGCATTGGTCGGCGCGCAAGCCGAACACACCCGTTCCACCGTGTAGCCCTTCGCCGCCAGCTTCTCGACCACGCCATCGGGCCCGACGAGATGCAGTGCACCGACGACGACGAGGATGTCGCCCTGCTGTTGCAGCATCTGTTCGAGCTTGGGCAGCCAGGCGTCGTTGCGCTCGGTGTTGATGCGCGCATAGAGCGCAGGGAAACGCGCCTGCATGTCGAGGCCCATTTCCTGCCACAGCGCGTCCGCATTGCCGGCGCGCCAGGTCTCGTGCAGGGCCTGGATCGATTCCGGCCCTGCGCCCGCCTGCTCCAGCGCTTCCTGCAGCATCTGCGTCTGCTCCAGACGGCCCATGCCATCGAGCAGTTCGATCTGCTGCTGCGCGGATTCCAGCCCGGCAGTCGGCGTGCCGGCGACCTGGGCCTGGCGCGCGAGCTGCGCGTCCATGCCCAGCTTCGCCTCGAGGCCGAAGCGGCCGAGTTCGGTGGTCGTCACCAGCAGCGACACGAACCAGGGCTCGAACAGCTGCAGGTTCGATGCACCGCCTGCGCCCTGCAGCGACGCTGCATTCGTATCCGCCCATGCGCGCAGTTGCGTCGCGGTCTGTGCGGGAATCTCGTGGTCAAGCTTGCTGCCATCGCTGCGCAGTCCGGCCTGCATCATCTGCAGGCCCAGCGTCGGCGAATGCAGTTCTTCGGGTGCGAGTTCGAACACCACTTCGCCTGCGCCGGACACGACGCGCGCGACGTCCTCCGACAGCGGGTAGTCCGCCGGCGTCAGGAAGTGGAACGAACCCAGCAGATACAGCGCGCCATGCTCACCGCTGACCCGCCACAGCAGAGGTACCGGCGCCGGTGCCAGCGCGCCGTAACCGATCGCAGGCGTGTCCTGCGAACCGTCGGCCGGCAAGACCACCGGCGACAACAGCGTCGCGGGTGCCTCCAGCGGCGGCAGTTCGGCCTGGCTCGCGCCGCCGGCGAACAGGCAGACCAGCACTGCACACGAGCGGAGGAAACGGATCGGCGTGGATCGACGCATGCGGGAGCGGTCCTGTTCGGAGTTCGGGGTCATACCGTGGTCGCGGGTACGTAGGTCTTCTCGCCCGCGGGAATCGCAAGGTCGAGGCGGTTACCGGCCGGCGGCAGCGGACACGTCGCGAATGCGGTGAACGCGCACGGCGGGTTGTAGGCGCGATTGAAATCGATCTGCAGGCGACCATCGCTGTCGGCCGCGGGTGCATCGAGATAGCGTCCAGCGCTGTAGCTGCCGTGGCCGCTGGTGCGGTCGGCAAAGATCAGGAACAGCGCGCCGTCGCCGCCGTCGATCGCCTGCAGTGTGTAGCGCGTGCCGTCGCGTTCGAAAGCGACCGAGCCCGGCGTCGGCGTGTCTTCGACCATGCCCAAAATGTTGGCGATCGGCAGCGTCGCACCGGCCGCCGCCGGTACGAACTCCGCATCGACCAGCCAGTCGCGCGCGGTTGGCCAGTACTCGATGCCGGTGAAGCGCCGCCGCGTGGGCGCCTCTTCGTGACGCGCGCGTACGAACGCCGAACCGCCACGTTCGATGAGCGTCAACGCGCCCTTGTTATCGTCGAATCCGAGCACGCTGGGCGCTGCATCGGCATCGGTCTGCAACGACACGCGGTCACGCACCGGCGCGCCGTCGAGCGTGACCGCGACGCCGCGCTCGGGCGTGAACGCGTATGCGCCGTTGTCGGATTGCAGCAGGCCGAGCTTGTCCGGCCCCATCGACAGGCGGATGCCAGCCGTCTTTCCGCTGCCGATGAAATGCGATTTCAGTTCGATGCGATGCAGGCCGATCAGGCTCAACCAGCCATCGGGCGCGACCAGTTCCGCGCGGCGTGCGTCCTGCCAGACGCGGGTCTGCGCCGAGAACATCACGTCGAGTCGCGCGGCGTCGGCGCGCGCGGACGGATTCTCGGTCTCGGTCGTCTCACCACAGGCGGCGAGCAAGGCCACCAGTCCGATCGTGAAGCAGTGGCGCCATCGCAGCATGTCAGCGTCCTCGCAGGAACCAGCGGTCGATCTCGGCGAGCGGAAAATGCGCCCACGTCGGACGGCCATGATTGCATTGCCCGGAGCGTTCGGTGGCTTCCATCTGCCGCAACAAGGCGTTCATTTCCGGCACGGTCAGACGCCGGTTGGCACGCACTGCGCCATGGCAGGCCATCGTCGACAGCAGTTCATCGCGCGCCGAGCGCACGCGCAGGCTTTCGCCGTGTTCGCGCAGATCGGCCAGCACGTCGCGCAGCAGGGCTTCGGTGTCGCCCTGCGCGAGCAGGGCCGGCACGCCGCGCAGCAGCAGCGACTGGATGCCGGCGCGCGAGACTTCGAAGCCGAGTTCGGCAAGCGTCGCGGCCTCGGCTTCGGCGACATCGGCTTCGCGCTCGGACACTGCCACCGTCTGCGGCACCAGCAGCGGTTGCGTGCGGACGCCTTCGCCGTCGTGCGCGGTCTTGAGTTTCTCGTAGCCGATGCGTTCGTGCGCGGCGTGCATGTCGACGACGATCATGCCGTCGGCGGCCTGGCTCAGGATGTAGATGCCGTGCAGCTGCGCGACGGCGTAGCCGAGCGGCGGTACCAGCGTGCCGGCATCGTCGACCGCGGCGTCGGGTGCCATCGGCGACGGCGTCCAGGTGTCGGCACCCGATGCGATCTGCGCAGGCGTCGGCCCGTAGAGGCCGGCATACGCTGCGCGCGTCTCGTCGACGCGCAGCGCGAGATTGGGTTGCGGCATCGGACGCGACCAGTCGGGCATCGACGTAGCGCCGGATGTGGGCACGGCGGCGAACGACGTCATCACCGCATCCGCCGGCGCGTGGCCCGTCTGGCCCGCGCGCGTATCGGCCAGTGCCTCGTGCAGCGTGCGGTAGACGAAATCGTGGATCAGGCGCGCATCGCGGAAGCGCACCTCGTGCTTGGCCGGATGCACGTTGACGTCGACGCGGGTCGGATCGAGTTCGAGGAACAGCACATAGGCCGGCTGGCGGCCGTGGTACATCACGTCGGCGAACGCCTGCTTCACCGCGTGCGCCACGCTGCGATCACGCACCGCGCGGCCGTTGACGTACAGATACTGCTGGTCGGCGCTCGCACGCGAATACGCGGGCTTGGCGATCCAGCCGTGCAGGCGCAGCCCCGCGGCGCTGTGATCGATGCGCAGCGCGTTGTCAGCAAATTCGCGCCCCACCGTTTCGACCAGGCGCGCGCCGGAGAACAGATCTTCGTCGCCCTTGTAACGGCGCGAAGCCTTGCCGTTGTGGCTGATACGCAGCTCGACATCGGGCCGCACCAGCGCCAGCGCGCGCAGCCATTCCTCGATGTGGCCGAGTTCCGTGCGTTCGGCGCGCAGAAATTTGCGGCGCGCGGGCACGTTGTAGAACAGATCGCGTACTTCGACCGTCGTGCCGCGCGGGTGCGATCGCGGGGTGACTTCGCCGACGCGGCCGCCTTCGACTTCCAGCGCCGAGCCGTGGGGTTGGTCCTCGCGACGCGAGATCAGCGCAAAACGGCTCACCGATGCAATCGACGGCAGCGCCTCACCGCGGAAACCGAGCGTGGCGACGGCTTCCAGATCATCGAGCGAACCGATCTTGCTGGTCGCGTGGCGCTGCACGGCCAATGACAATTCTTCCGGCGGAATGCCACCACCGTCGTCGCGGATGCGGATCAGGCGGACGCCGCCTTCCTCGAGATCGATATCGACGCGCAGTGCGCCGGCGTCGAGCGCGTTCTCGACGAGTTCCTTGACCACGGACGCAGGGCGTTCGACCACTTCGCCGGCGGCGATCTGGTTGACGAGGATGTCGGGGAGCTGGCGGATCGGCACGTGGGCATCGGCAACGCAGGCGCGTCGCGGCAGGAATCAACGTGGATGATACCGGCTCGGGCGTGGCGCCCGGGATCTCAGGGGCTGCCGCCGGCGGCGACGCTGGCGTCGGCTGCAGCCGCTCGCGCGGCATACAGCGTGCCCGGCGGCGGCTGGGCGACGAAATAGGTGTTGATGCCGTTGAGCACGGCGCTGGCGAGGCGGCGCTGATGCGCGGGATCGAGCAGGCGTTGCTCTTCCTCGGCATTGGAGATGAAGCCGGTCTCGACCAGCATCGCCGGCATGTCCGCGTTGCGCAGCACCGAGAAGTTCGCGTACTCGACGTTCGCCTTGTGCGTCTTGCCGACGTTGCGCAGGCCCGAAAGCACGTGCGTGGCGGCGTCCTGCGAGGCGCGCATGTGGCCGCTCTGCGCCATTTCCAGCAGCACATTCGACAGCGTGTCCTGCGTCAACGACACGCCACCGACCAGATCGGCGCTGTTCTCGCGATCCGCCAGCCAGCGCGCCTGCTGCGACGAGGCGCCGCGCGTGGACAGGGTGTAGACCGACGAGCCGTAGGCGGCGCGGTTGTGCGCGGCATCGGCATGGATCGACACGAACATGTCGGCCTTGGCCCGGCGGGCGCGCGCTGCACGCTGCGGCAGTTCGATGTAACTGTCGTTGTCGCGCACCAGATGCGCGCGCATGCCGGGTGTGGCGTTGATCTGGCGCGCGAGTTCGCGCGAGATCGCCAGCACGACGTTCTTCTCGTGGGTGCCGGCCGGACCGATGGCGCCGGGGTCGCGGCCCCCGTGGCCCGGATCGATCGCGATCACCAGCGGACGCATGCCAGGCCCGACTGCCGCGGGCATCGGCATCTGCGGCGCCGGTGCGATCTCGCGCTGGACGGCGGGCGGCGGGGTGGGCGTGGGTGCAGGCGGCAGCTCAGCTGCCTGCGCGGTGACCGCGACAGGCGCAGGCGCGGATGGCGCAGGCCCCTGCTGCGGGCCCATGCTCGAAATCAGACGCGAGGTTGCATCGTTCGAGGCGAGTGCAGGATTGGCCGCGGGGGTTGGCGCAGGCGCGGCGCCCGCAACGGGCGTCGACGCGCTCGCCGCAGCGATGCGTGCAATCGGATCGGCAGCGCCGTCGCCGGGCCATTCGATGACCAGCCTGGGACCATCCGGGCCGTCTTCGAGCCGCGGCGGCATTGCCTTCACCGAGGACGACAGGTCGAACACGATGCGCGTGGTGCCGGCGACCGGCTGGCCACTGCGCACGGACTTGATCGTGCCGGCGCCGGCCGGCATCGCCGTCGTCCGCAGGCGGGTGCCGGGCAGATCAACGACCAGGCGGTCGGGATTGGCGAGCGAGATCACCGAATATTCGGCGCGGGCATCGAGCTTGAGTTCGGCACGGGTGCCGGTGGCACCGGAGCGTACGTCGACCCCGCGCAGCTCGGCGCCGTAGGCGATGTTCCAGCACAGCGCGGCGATCAGGGCGACCGCCAACGCGAGCTGAGACAGATTGATCCCCCGGATGCGCATGGCGGCTAGTCAATCACCGCTCCTGGAACATTGCAAGCCGTTTTCCCTTTCAAATCCGTGGCCTGCAGAGTCTTCCTATGGTTTCGGTTCAGGAAGCGCCGACAAACGTGCATCGTCGAACACAGCGGCCAGCCAGGCATTCCCGCCCTGCCCGTCGGGCACCAGCTCGACCGAACGGCCTGTGCCGTCGATGGCCAGGCGGATCTCCAGATCCGCCGGCGGCAACGCTGCAGCACCGCGCTCGGGCCACTCCACCAGCCACAGGGCGGCGTCGATGTCGTCGAGCCCGAGGAAATCGAGTTCGCCGGCATCGCCGATCCGGTACAGGTCCAGGTGCAGGGCTTCGCCGCCGTCGACCGGATAGCGCTCGACGAGGGTGTAGGTGGGGCTGCGCACGGTGCCGGTCACGCCGAGCGCGCGCAGCCAGGCCCGGGCCAGCGTGGACTTGCCGGCGCCGAGGTCGCCCTGCAGGTGCACGACGGCGCCGCGTGGCTGATGCGCGGCGAGGAGTTCGGCGAGCAGGCGGGTCGCCGCGTCGTCGGGCAGATGGCGTCGGATCATGTCTTCGGTTCCGGATTCGCGCAGGCGCGCAGCACATCGATCAGGTCGCCCGGCAGCAGGCCGCGTTCGCCAGCCGTGCGTGCGGCGGTATCGCCGGCCACGGCGTGCAGCAAGGCGCCGCAGGCGGCCGCGTGTTCGGCGTCGAGGCCCTGTGCGCGCAGCGCGGCGATCACGCCGGTCAGCACATCGCCCATGCCGCCGGTGGCCATACCGGGATTACCGGCGGCGATGAGCCAAGGCAGTCCGCCAGGCGCACAGACCAGCGTGCCGGCGCCCTTGAGCACGACGACCGCCTTCCAGCGCGCGGCGAGTGCGCGTACCGCGGCCGGCCGATCGCGCTGGATCGCGGCGGTATCGAGATCGAGCAGCCGCGCGGCTTCGCCCGGATGCGGCGTGAGTACCGCGCCTGCCGGACATGCGCGTGGGCGGGCCGCGAGCAGATTGAGGGCGTCGGCATCGAGCACCAGCGGCGTCCCGGCTGCGCTTGCCGCGTCGAGCGTTTCGTCGAACAGCGCGTGGCCCCAGCTGCCCTGGCCGAGGCCGGGGCCGAGCGCGATGACATCGGCGGCATCGAGGGCGCCGGCAAGCGCGGAGACGTTGTCAGTCCGGCGAACCATCGCCTCGGGCCAGCGCGCGAGCAGTGGCGCGACATGCGCGCCCTGGGTCGCGACTTCCACCAGACCCGCGCCTGCGCGCAACGCAGCGCCGACCGCAAGCAGCACCGCGCCGCCGGTGCCGTGGTCGCCGCCGATGCACAGCACGCGGCCGTGGCAGCCCTTGTGCGCATTGCGCGGACGTGGCCGCAGCCAGTGCGCGAGATCGTGCGCGTCGATCCGGCGCGCCTGCGCCTGCACATCCACGAAGCCGCGCGCGTCGACGCCGAGCGTGTCCAGCGACAATGCGCCCGCATGATCCGGACCGTCGCCGGTCTGCAGTCCGATCTGCGGCGCGAGGAACTGCAGCGTGCGCGTTGCGCGCACGGCAACGCCGTCCGCACTGCCGCGGTCGCCGGACAGGCCGCTGGGTGTATCGAGTGCAAGCACCGGCACGCCCGCGGTGTTGATCGCGTCGATCAATGCAGCGGTCGCGTCGTCGGGCGCACGCGACAGGCCGATGCCGAACACTGCATCGACGACGATGTCGGCTGCCGGCAACGCGCCGTCGAACGCGAGGATCCGGCCGCCCGCCACCTCGAACGCGGCGCACATCGCCTGCGCTGCATCGGTGCGCGGTGCATGCGATACGAGCCGGACGACGACCGCGTCGCGTCCCGAGGCCAGTGCCTGCGTCGCGAGCACGTAGCCGTCACCGCCGTTGTTGCCCGGCCCGCAGACCACCACGATGCGGCGCGCCTGCGGCCAGTGCGCCAGCAGCGCGCGCCAGCCAGCCTGGCCGGCCTGCTGCATCAGTGTGGTGGCATCACTTGCGTGGGCGAGCGCCGCAGCCTCGATCGCGCGCAGCGCAGCTGCGTCGTACAGCGGGATGCCCGGCAGCGAAGCGCGGGGCGCAGACGTGGCACAGGGAGCACTCATCGCGCGGATTCTATACTTCGCCCATCGTGATGCCTTCCGCCGCCACCGCCGTTCCGTCCCACGCATCGCCCGACGCGCTCGCTGCGCGCATCAAGGCGATCGCGGGCGAGATGGGCTTCCAGCGCTGCGGCATCGCCGGTATCGATCTGCGCGAGGACGAAGCGCATCTGCGCGACTGGCTCGCGCAGGGTCTGTACGGAACCATGGACTGGATGGCGCGCCACGGCGACATGCGCGCGCGTCCGGACGAACTGCTGCCCGGCACCGTGCGCGTGTTGTCGGTCGGTCTCGACTATGGCCGCAACGACGACGACAGCGCCTGGGACACGCTCGCAGATGGCAGCCGCGCCTATGTTGCGCGATATGCGCTGGGCCGCGATTATCACAAGCTGATGCGCAACCGGCTGCAGAAGTTCGCGCATCGCATCGCCGAAGAAATCGGTCCGTTCGGCTATCGCGTGTTCGTCGATTCGGCGCCGGTTCTCGAGCGTGCGCTCGCGCGCAATGCCGGCCTGGGCTGGATCGGCAAGCACACCTGCCTGATCGACAGGAACGGCGGCTCCTGGTTCTTCCTCGGCGAGATCTACGTCGACGTGCCGCTGCCGGTCGATCCGCCGGCGACCGCGCATTGCGGCACCTGCGTGCGCTGCATCGACGTGTGCCCGACGCGCGCGATCATCGCGCCGCACCGCCTCGATGCGCGGCGCTGCATCGCCTATCTGACGATCGAACACGAAGGCGCGATCGACGTCTCGCTGCGCCCGTTGATCGGCAACCGTATCTTCGGCTGCGACGACTGCCAGCTGGTCTGCCCCTGGAACAAGTTCGCCAAGCGCACCGACGAACCCGACTTCCGCGCGCGCAACAATCTCGACACCGCAAGCCTGGCCGAATTGTTCGCTTGGAACGAGGACGAGTTCCTGCAGCGCACCGAAGGCTCGCCGATCCGCCGCAGCGGACATCGTCGCTGGCTGCGCAATCTCGCAGTCGCGCTGGGCAATGCGCCGACGACGCCGGAGACCATCACCGCGCTGCGCACGCGCCGGAACTCCGGCGATCTTCTGATCGAAGAACACGTGGACTGGGCGCTGGCGCGCCACGGCGTCGCATGACCCTGTGGGCACGCCCTTGACCGCGCTGCCGCTCAACCGATAACGCCAAACGCGGCCGAAAGCCGCGCTGCAGAAACGTGAAAGGTCTCGGTGGGAGCGCGCTTGCGCGCGATCAGGCGACTCCGGGAAGGCGCATCGCGCGCAAGCGCGCTCCCACCGAGCGACAAACCAGTCAGCGCGCGCGACGCGCGCGGATCTCGTCCAGCAGCGCGCGCGTGACCGGATCGGCCACCGCCACGTCATCGCCCTGCACCGCCGGCATCAGTTCGCCGGCAATGCGCTTGCCGAGCTCGACGCCCCACTGGTCGAAGGCGTTGATGCCCCACAGCACCGACTGCGCGTAGACGCTGTGCTCGTAGAGCGCGATCAGCGCGCCGAGGCTGCGCGGGTCGAGACGGTCGAGCAGGATCAGCGTCGACGGGCGATTGCCCGGATACGACTTCTGCGGATCGTCGGCCGAATACCCGTTGGCCAGCGCTTCGGTCTGCGCGAGCAGGTTCGACAGCAGCGCGGCATGGTTGTCGGCATGCGGATGCGCAGGATTCACCACGCCGATGAAATCGGCAGGCACGGTCTGCGTGCCCTGGTGCAGCGCCTGGAAGAAGCTGTGCTGCGAATTGGTGCCCGGCCCGCCCCACAGCACCGGCACGGTCTCGATGCCGACGGCTTCGCCATCGGGCGTGACCGACTTGCCGAGGCTCTCCATCACCAGCTGCTGCAGATATGCCGGCAGCAGCGCGAGGCGCTCGTCGTAAGGCAGCACGGCGTGGGTGGCGAGACCGAGCGCGTTGCGGTTCCACACGCTGGTCAGTGCATGCAGCAGCGGCAGGTTCTCGCCGATCGGCGCCTGAAGCGCGTGCGCGTCCATGTCGGCGGCGCCCGCGAGCAGCGCCTCGAAACCGTCCATGCCGACTGCGAGTGCGATCGAGAAACCCACCGCCGACCACAGCGAGTAACGACCCCCAACCCAGTCCCACATCGGCAGCACGCGCTCGGGCGCAACGCCGAACGCTTCTGCGCGCGGCACGTTGGCGCTGACCGCGTACAGGCGTTCGCTGCCGCCGAGCCAGTCGCGCACGACCGCGCCGTTGAGCAGGGTTTCCTGCGTGCCGAAGGTCTTGGACACGAGAATCGCGGCGGTCTTCGCCGGATCGAGCTTCGCCAGTCGATGCTGCGCATCGCTGCCGTCGACGTTGGTCAGGAAATGCACACGGAAACGACCGGTGCCGAAATCCTTCAGCGCGTCGACGACCAGGCGCGGACCGAGATCCGAACCGCCGATGCCGACATTGACGATGTCGGTGACGTCGGACGCTTCGAGCTGCGCGACCAGCTCCGCCATGCGCACGCGCGCTTCGGCAGCCTGCGCATGCGCGTCACGCGCGATCGCGGTGTCGGACAGTGCGGACCGCAGGGCGACGTGCAGCGCCGGACGGTTCTCGGATGTGTTGACGGTGACGCCGTCGAACAGCGCGCGGAATGCCTGCGGCAAAGCTGCGGCGTCACCGAGCGCGACCAGCGCGTCACGCGCCTCGTGGTCGAGCCGCTGGCGCGCGAAGCTGGCGTAGAGCCCGCCGATGCGCAGCGCGAAATCCTGCGGACGCGCCGCATCGGCTTCGACGAGGTCGGCGATGCGCGCCGAATCGAGGCGACGCGCGTGCGGCGCCAGCGTGTCTGCGATCCGCCGCGCCGCTGTCGTCATCAGGCGGCCTGTGCGGGAATCGAATCGTTGGTGTGGGTCATGCGGTTGTCGCGGTCCACGTACACCAGCCTGGGCTTGAACTTCGCCACTTCGGCTTCGTCCAGCGCACCGTAGGCGCAGATGATCACCAGATCGCCCACGCCGGCCTTGTGTGCGGCGGCGCCGTTGACCGAGATGATGCCGCTGCCGACTTCGGCGCGGATCGCGTAGGTCGCAAAACGTTCGCCGTTGTTGATGTTGTAGATCTCGATGCGCTCGTATTCGCGGATGCCCGACAGGTCGAGCAGGCGGCCGTCGATCGCACACGAGCCTTCGTAGTGCAGCTCGGCGTGGGTGACGGAGGCGCGGTGGATCTTGGCTTTCAGCAGGGTGAGTTGCATGACGGATGCGGCCGGATCACGGCATCGGACAACGCGGGAAGCCCGCAGGAACCGCGAAGTATAGGGACCATCTGCGGCATCGCAACATCACCGCCCCCTGCAGCGCTGGGAGATTCAGCGGGCCGTCGGCGTGCCTTCAATGCTGAATTCGAGGTTGTCGATCAAGCGTGTGGCGCCGAGGCGCGCCGCTGCCAGTGCGACAGCGGCCTGCTGCCCGTCGACGAAGGGCGACAGGTCGGGTGCACGCACTTCGACGTAGTCGACCGCAAAGCCGGCCTCGCGCAGCGCCGACACGGCATTCCCGGCCGCGTCCGCAGCAGCCGCGCCGCCCTGCATGGCTTGCGCAAGCGCACGCAGCGCCGCGTGCATCGCCGGCGCGCGGGCGCGGGCGTCGGCGTCTAGGTACTGGTTGCGCGAACTCATCGCCAGGCCGTCTGCCTCGCGGGCGATCGCGACCGGCAGCAGTTCCACCGGAAATGCGAGATCGGCGACCAGATGCGCGATCACCGCCAGCTGCTGGTAGTCCTTGCGCCCGAACGCGGCGACGTCCGGCTGCACCTGGTTGAACAGACGCGCGACCACCGTCGCCACGCCGTCGAAATGGCCGGGGCGATGCGCGCCGTCGAGCACTTCGGTCACGCCCGGCACGCGCACGGTCACCGTGTTGTGCAGACCCAGCGGATACATCGCCTCGACCGATGGCAGCCACAGCAGATCGCAGCCTGCGGCAGCGAGACCCTGCGCGTCCTGGTCGGGCGTGCGCGGATAGCGGGCGAAGTCCTCGTTCGGGCCGAACTGGGTCGGATTGACGAACACGCTGGCCACCACGCGATCCACGCGCGTGCGCAACGCCTCGACCAGCGAGAAATGACCCGCGTGCAGATTGCCCATCGTCGGCAACAGACCGACGCGCAGGCCCGCGCGCTTCCAGTCGGCGATCCGCGCGCGCAGCGCGGCGAGGTCATGGACGGTGTCGATCACGGCGGGTCCGGCAAATGGGGATGCGTCGATTTTCGCAGATCGGCGAGGCCGGGCGTCAGTACGCATGCGGCGGCAGGTCGTCGTCGTCCTGCCCGGACATGACGATCCCTTTACTTGTAGGAGTGTTCCGGCCCGGGAAAGCTGCCGTCGCGCACCGCGTCGATGTAGGCGCGCGCAGCGCCGGCGACCGAGCCGCCTTCGACAAGGAAATCGCGCACGAACTTCGGCCGGCGATGGCCGCTGTCGAGGCCCAGCATGTCGTGCAACACCAGCACCTGGCCGTCGCAGTCCGGGCCGGCACCGATACCGATCGTCGGCACTGGCGACGCGGCGGTGATTTCGGCAGCGAGTGCGGCGGGCACGCCTTCGAGCACGATCAGCGTCGCGCCGGCTTCGGCGATCGCGCGCGCATCGTCGCGCAGCGCCTGCGCCGCGGCGTCGCCCCGTCCCTGGATCTTGAAGCCGCCGAAACGCAGCACCGACTGCGGGGTCAGGCCGAGATGCGCGCAGACCGGAATCTCGCGTTCGACGAGGAAGCGCACGACCTCGCACTTGTTCGGCGTCGCGCCTTCCAGCTTGACCATGCCGGCGCCGGCCTGCAGCAGCCGTGTCGAGGCATCGAGCGCACGCTCGGGCGTCGCGTCGGCCTGGAACGGCAGGTCGGCGACGATCAGCGCACGCTGCACCGCGCGAGCCACGCAGGCGGTGTGATAGGCGATGTCGTCGACGGTGACCGGCAAGGTGGAGCCGTGGCCCTGCACCACCATGCCCAGCGAATCGCCGATCAGCAGCAGGTCCACGCCCGCGGCATCGAAGGTGCGGGCGAAGCCGGCGTCGTAGGCGGTCAGCATCGCGAGCCGGCGACCGGCGGCGCGGGCCTCGAACAGTGCGGGCACAGTGACCGGCGCGGAAGATGAAGTGTTCATGGCGCTAGTGTCGCATCAACGCTCGAACGCTGGTCGTGCGCGCGGGCATCGGCCGCAGGGCGACGCCAGGCCGGGGGTCAGCGAACGAAGGCGTGGCGCGAGACTAGACCAGCGCTTCGATGCCGGCACGATCCACGTGCACAAGCGCTTCTGCGGCCGCGCCGATACGCGGAATCGCAATGTCGGCATCGAGTTCCAGCAGCGGCACGAGCGCGAATGCGCGCTGGTGCAGGCGCGGGTGCGGAACGGTCAGTCCCGGCAGCGTGATCACCGCATCGCCGTAGAGCAGCAGGTCGAGGTCCAGCGTGCGCGGGCCCCACTGGTCGCCGGCATCTTCACTGCGGGTGCGGCCGAACGTACGCTCGATGTCGAGCAGCGTGTCGAGCAGTTCCATCGGCGCCCGGCTGGTGTCGAACACCGCGACCGCGTTGACGAAATCGGGCTGCTCGGTGCGGCCCCAGGCCGGCGTGCGATACAGCGACGACAGCCGCAGATTCTGGACATCAGGCAGCGCCGAAAGCGCCGCAGCGGCGTCGCGCAGCACCTGCGGTACGTCACCCAGATTGCCGCCGAGCCCCACGTAGACGCGTACGCGCGCGCCTGCCTGCACGCCACGCACGGCGCGCGGGGTCATCCAGCGGCGGCCGGTGTCCGGCGGCGGCGGCGGCGACGGCGCGGCGCGTCTTCGTCGTCACCCGCCTCGTCCTCGCCCGGATACAGCGCGATCGCATGGTCGGGATCGTTCTGGGCTTCTTCCCAGAACGCGACATCGGCCGAATGCGCGTCGGACGCGCTCTGGCGCAGCACGAGGAAATCGAATGCGGCGCGGAAACGCGGATGCGACAGCGTGCGCGTGACGCGCTTGCGCTGGCGCAGCGGGAAGCGTGCCTGCAGCAGCCAGATTTCCTGCATCGGCAGCGAGAAACGACGCGGCAGCGCAACCGTGGTCACCTGATGCAGCGTGACGCGATCGGCGGCGCGACGCTGCGCTTCGACTGGCTGCACGCCGTCGGCCTGCAGCTTCATCCAGGCGCGGCAGAACGCCGGCCACAACAGGGTCGCGAACAGGAATGCGGGGGACACCGGATCGCCATTGGCAATGCGTGCATCGGTCGACGCCAGACCCGCGAGCACCATGGAACGCAACGCGCCGCTTCGGTTGCTGGCGAGCGCGGCGGCGGATTCGGGGAACAGCGCCGACAGCAGGCCGTGACGCTCGAGGCCTTCGAAGCTGGCGACCGCATGCCCGGACAGGAACAGCTTCAGGCATTCCTCGAACAACCGTGCCGGTGCGGCTTCGGCGAGCAGGGAAGCCAGACGCGGAATCGGCTCGGCGGTGCCGGGCTCGATCGTGAAACCGAGCTTGGCCGCCAGGCGCACCGCACGCAGCATGCGCACGGGGTCTTCGCGGTAGCGCGTGTCGGGATCGCCGATCAGGCGCATCACCCGGTTCTGCACATCCTCGAAGCCACCGGTGTAGTCGCGCACCGAGAAATCGGCGATCGCGTAATACAGGGCGTTGGCGGTGAAGTCGCGGCGCACTGCGTCGTCTTCGATGGTGCCGTAGACGTTGTCGCGCAGCAGGCGGCCACCGTCGTGGACCTCGCGGTCGCCGCTGCCGTCGTCGACGTTGGCGCGGAACGTGGCCACCTCGATGATCTCGCGGCCGAACACGACGTGCGCCAGACGGAACCGGCGGCCGATCAGGCGACAGTTGCGGAACAGACCCTTGACCTGTTCCGGCGTCGCGTCGGTCGCGATGTCGAAGTCCTTCGGCGTCAGGCCGACCAGCACATCACGCACCGCGCCGCCGACCAGATAGGCCTCATGGCCGGCCTCGTGCAGGCGGTACAGCACGCGCAGCGCGTTCTGGCTGATCTGCCGCCGCGAGATGGTGTGCTGGTCGCGCGGGATGACCCGCAGCTCGGCGGAGACGGCGCTTTGAATCGGAGCGGAATCGGTATGCATCAAGTCTGAAAAAATTCTCAGGCGGCCGTTGCGGCGCCAGCAAGCCTGATATACTAGCAAGCTGCACACGTTTTAGACGCGTTTGCAGACCGGTCGTCCAACCGGAGCCGCTCGCGGCACCCAGCTCCCTTCGTCTAGAGGCCCAGGACGTGGCCCTCTCAAGGCTAAAACACGGGTTCGAATCCCGTAGGGAGCACCATATACAAGCAGACAGCCCATGCCGCCAGGCGTGGGCTGTCTGCGTTTGTGCGCCCGGTACGCCGACCAGGGCTGGCGACGGGCTGACAGGCAGCACCCCATCGCTCAGGGTGTCGCGCGCCGCCCCACGCGCGCCGCTTGGCAGGTCCGGCTTTCCGCCAGTCCGCTGCAGACGAATCGAGATCGCGATCCGGTGATCGGAACGCCTCGGACGTACGGCAACGTCGAGGACCGATCAGCGACTGCGGGTAGTCCGGGACACGAACCCGGCTCGCGCTGGAAGATGAAACAGCCGCCCACCATCCTTTGCCCGGGCGAAGCGCGACACACCATCTCTTCCGCAAATGCGAACACTTCGCACCGGCGCCGCCGGCGCTGCCTTAAACTGCAGCCCGTCGTCGCCCCGCCCGATCCGAATTCCATGCCTTTCGTCGTCACCGAAAACTGCATCAAGTGCAAGTACACCGACTGCGTCGAGGTCTGCCCGGTGGACTGTTTCCACGAAGGGCCGAACTTCCTCGTCATCGATCCCGACGAGTGCATCGACTGCACGCTGTGCGAACCGGAATGCCCGATCAACGCGATCTATCCCGAGGACGACGTGCCGGCGGGGCAGGAAGCGTTCGTCGCGCTGAACGCCGATCTGGCCAAGGCCTGGCCGGTCATCACCACGCGCAAGGATGCATTGCCCGACGCCAAGGACTGGGAGGGCAAGCCGGACAAGCTGCCACTGCTGGAGCGCTGATCCGCATTCGCAACACGAAAAACGGGCGCCGAGGCGCCCGTTTCCGTGTCCGGTACGCGACGACGTCCCTGCGGACGCCGCCTGCCCGCCTTACTGTGCCAGCGCCGCCTGCAGCGACGCGATCAGACGCGTCGGCGCATCGCCGGTCGCGGCCACGCCGCGCGGATCGACTGCCGATACCACGGCGCCACCCTGCTGCGACGCCACGCGCACCAGAAACTGGCTGCCGGCGTAGGAGACGTCGTAGGTGCCCAGCACCTGCGAGCGGCTGTTGACGGTCACGCCGTCGGTCGCGGCCAGCGCTTCGCCGACCTGTGCAAACACCGCGTCGCGCGCGCCGGTGGCGCTGAAGGACACGTTCGAATCGGCCGGCTCTGCCACCGTGCCCGAACGGGTCACCGACGTGGTGGCTTCTGGCAATGCCATCGCACCGTCGGTACGCGGACGGTCGAGATCCGGCGGGACTTCGAGCGGACGGGTTTCCGGGCTCTGCGCGTACAGCGCGTTGTCCTTCTTGAACCAGCGGCAGCCGCTGGTGCCCACGACTGCGACTGCGACGACGGCAATGGCGAGATAGCGCATGGAGGAACGGGGTGGACGCATCGTGGAATCTCCTGGGAAATCAGGCGGCGCGGGCACGGCAGGACGTTTCGAGGTCCGCCGCGAGTCGCGTCGCATCGTCGGCCTGCGCGTCATGCGCCTGGGCCAGTGTCGTCAAAGGTAGACGCAGACCTTGGCCGAGGCCCTGTCTGCTCAGCACCGCCTTGACGGGAATGGGGTTGGGTTCGATGCCACAGAACGTGTGCAGCGGCTGCAGGCGCGCGCCCCAGTCGTGCGCGGCGTCGGCCTGGCGGTTGCGGGCCAGATCGCACAGCTTGCGGAACGCGCCGGGCACGAGGTTGGACACGACCGAGATCACGCCGTCGGCGCCGGCGAGCATCGCGCGCGCGGCGGTCGGATCGTCGCCGCTGAGCACTGCGAAATCCTCGCTCTGCAGCGCGAGCAGCGCCTGCATGCGTTCGACACCGCTGTGCGCTTCCTTGATGCCGACGATGCGCGGGTGTCGCGACAGTTCGGCGACGGTCCCGGGCAGCATGTCGGTGCCGGTGCGGCCGGGCACGTTGTAGAGCAGCACCGGCAGGCCACCGGCATCGGCGACCGCGCGGTAATGCGCGAGCAGGCCCGCCTGGGTCGGGCGCACGTAGGCCGGCACGACCACCAGCGCGACATCCGCGCCGAGCTGCGCGAGCCGCTGCGTCGCGGCGATGGTCTTCGACGTCGCCGACAGACCGGTGCCGGCGAGCACGGGCACACGGCCGGCAGCCAGTTCGACCGCGCTGCGGACCAGCCAGTCGTATTCATCGTCTTCCAGCGTCGCCGCTTCGCCGGTCGAGCCGGCGACCACGAGTCCCTGCGTACCGGCGGCCAACTGCCACTCGACCAGCCGTTTCCACGCCGCGCGGTCGAGTGCACCGGTGGCGTCGAAGGGGGTGGCGAGTGCGGTGATGCTGCCTGAAAGTCGCAAGATGGGAGTCCGATGGGTGACCGCAGCGCGGTCGCAGAGAAACGTGGAGGCCGGGAAACGCGCAGTTTGGCCCGGAAAATGCTGGCCGATGTTACTTGCGGCCACGAAGCGCGGGCAAGTATGCTGGCCGTCGCATCCGGCCCTGCCCGGACCGCCGTTCACCCTCCAGTCGCCATCGACCCTCGCAGTCGAACAGATTTCCCGCCGCGGACGCCCCCTTGACCGAATCCGATACCGCTGCCCGGCCCTCGCCGAACGAGAATTACCTGCTGATCAACGCGTACACCACGCATCCGGCGTCGCCGCTGCTGTCGGTGTCGCGTCGTATCGCCGACAGCGGTTGCAACATGGTCGACACGCGCCTGTCGACCGTGGGTCGTGACGTATCGGTCACCGCGCTGGCGAACGGCCCCTGGGATGCGGTCGCCAAGCTCGAAGCGATGCTCACGCGCCTGGAGCGCGAGGAAGACCTGAAGCTGGTGTGGTACCGCACGGGGCCGAAGCCGATCCAGTCGAACCTGCTGCCCTACGTGGTGGAAGTGGTCGCGGCCGACAAGGCCGGCATCCTGTTCCAACTGGCCGACTTCTTCGACCGCCAGGGCATCACGATCGAAAGCCTGCACTCCTCGCGCTATCGCGCGATGCAGACCGGCGCCGACATGTTCTCGGCGCAGATCACGATCGGCATTCCGGCGAACATGCACATCGCCGCGCTGCGCGACGACTTCCTCGAGTTTTGCGACCACCTGAACCTCGACGCGATCATGGATCCGATGAAGTTCTGACCTGATGCGCGCGGACGCTTGCAAAAGCAGGAACACGCGCGCATTGTGATCACGACCGTCGCAATGGAACGCCCGTTCGAACGATGAGCGGAACACGCAAGAAGCTCGCAAAGGCCACCCTGCAGCTGCCGCTGGCGCTGTCGGGCGGCGCGAAGGCCACCCTGGCCGACCACGCCGGACGCTGGCTCGTCCTCTACTTCTACCCGAAGGATTCCACGCCCGGTTGCACGACCGAGGGCCTGGATTTCAGCGCGCTGCTGCCGCAGTTCCAGGCGCTCGACGCCGATGTGCTGGGCGTCTCGCGCGACTCGGTGAAATCGCACGACAACTTCTGCGCCAAGCAGAGTTTCGCGTTTCCGCTGGTCAGCGATGCGGACGAAGCGCTATGCCGTGCGTTCGACGTGATCCGCGAAAAGAACATGTATGGCCGGACCGTGCTGGGCATCGAGCGCAGCACGTTCCTGATCGATCCTGACGGCCGCATCGCGGCCGAATGGCGCAAGGTCCGCGTGCCGGGCCATGCGCAAGCCGTACTCGACGCACTGCAGGCTGCGCAGTCGCAGTGACGGCCACTTCCGAACGTGCCCTCCGCCGTCCCGCATCGCGGGTCACGGCGGCGCGGCCGTGCGTGTGCAACGAAAGCTCCACTCCCGTCATTCCTTTTCAACACGGAACGCCGACACTCCGATGATGACCAAAGGCAAACGCGTCTACGTTCTCGACACCAACGTGCTCATGCACGATCCCACGGCGCTGTTCAAGTTCGAGGAACACGATGTCTACCTGCCGATGCAGGTGATCGAAGAGCTGGACAACGGCAAGAAGGGCACCAGCGAAGCCAGCCGCAATGCACGGCAGGTCAGCCGGTTCCTCAATGAACTGATCGAAGCGGCGGGCAGCGACCAGATCGCGACCGGCCTGCCGCTGTTGCGTCCCCAGGGCCTCCAACTGCGCGGCGTGCAAAGCGTCGGCAAGCTGCGGTTCCAGACCACGACACCGACCGAAGACCCGACCTCGTTCGGCGCCGCCGCGCCCGACAACCGCATCCTCGGCGCGATCCTCGACCTGACGCGAACCGAGCCGGACTACCCGGTGGTATTCGTCTCCAAGGACATCAACCTGCGGATCAAGGCCGCGATCGCCGGCATCCCGAACGAGGATTACGAGAACGACCGTGCGCTCGACGATTTCAGCCTGCTTTACACCGGTGCGACGGCGTTGCCGGCGGATTTCTGGACGATCCACGGCAAGGACCTGCGCTCGTGGACCGACAAGGGCCGCACGTACTACGAGCTTGCGGCGTCCGAAGACGACGGCTGGTACGCGAACCAGTTCCTGTATCTACCCGGCGACGAGGAATCCGAGTTCCGCGTCACGAAGGTGGAGGACGGCCGCGCGACGCTGCAGATCGTCGACGACTTCCGCCACAGCCAGCACGCAGTCTGGGGCATCAATGCGCGCAACCGCGAGCAGAATTTCGCGCTCAACGCGCTGATGGATCCGGAGGTCGACTTCGTCACCCTGCTCGGCACCGCCGGTACCGGCAAGACGCTGCTCGCACTCGCCGCAGGCCTGGCACAGACGATGGACCAGCAGCGTTACCGCGAGATCATCATGACCCGGGCGACGGTCAGCGTCGGCGAGGACATCGGCTTTTTGCCCGGCACGGAGGAGGAAAAGATGACGCCGTGGATGGGCGCGCTGACCGACAACCTCGAAGTGCTGACACACAACCAGGAAGGCGGCAGCTGGGGACGCGCGGCGACCAATGATCTGCTGGCCTCGCGCATCAAGATCCGCTCGATGAACTTCATGCGCGGGCGCACGTTCCTGTCGCGGTATCTGATCCTCGACGAGGCGCAGAACCTCACGCCCAAGCAGATGAAGACGCTGATCACCCGCGCCGGTCCCGGCACCAAGATCGTGTGTCTGGGCAACGTCGAACAGATCGACACGCCCTACCTCACCGAGACGACATCGGGCCTGACCTACGCGGTCGACCGCTTCAAGAACTGGGCGCACAGCGCGCACGTGACGCTGCGTCGGGGCGAGCGCTCGCGCCTGGCGGACTTCGCTTCGGAAGTCCTTTAATGCGACGGCGGGCGCCTCGCCGCCGCACGCTGCAGATCGGCTGCACGCGCCTCCTTCTGCGGCGTGCATGGCGCGGCATGCGCCAGCAGCGCCGACGGATGACGGGGCAGCGTCGACAGCTCGGTACACCGGTTGTCGATACGACACCGGAGCGCTGATCCTGGGCATGCGGCTGCCTTTCTGGGTGTGGATGGGTGCGGTCGCCCTCGCCTGCGTCGCCGGCATGGTCAATGTCATCGGATACCTGGGGTTCGAACACCAGGCGGTGAGCCATCTGACCGGCACCACCAGCTTGCTCGGCGCCGCGCTCGTTGAGCGGGACTGGCGCACGGTGCTGCATCTGGGGGGCGTCGTGATTGCGTTCTGCGCTGGCGCGACGGTCAGCGGCGTGATCCTGCAGGACGAGACGCTGCGTCTGGGCCGGCGCTACGGCGTTGTGCTGGCACTGGAGGCCATGCTGCTGGCGGCGGCGGTCCCGATGTTCGAGCGCGTGCAGATCTACGGTGCGCTGCTCGCGGCGATGGCTTGCGGCCTGCAGAACGCGATGGTGACGACCTACAGCGGCGCACTCGTGCGCACCACGCATCTGAGCGGCATGTTCACCGACCTGGGCATCGGGCTCGGCCATCTGATCCGTGGTCTGCCGCTGCCGATCAAGCGATTGACGCTCAGCGGCTTGATCATCAGCGGGTTTCTCGGCGGCGGTATCGTCGGCGCCTGGCTCTACGGCGCGATCGGCTACCACGCGCTGCTGGTGCCTGCAGCGCTGACTGGTGTGACGGGCATCGGCTATACCGCCTATCGACATTGGCGCGGCGTGCCACTCGACAGCGCACCTTGAACCCACTGCGTCTGCCGCGCCCCGCAGGCACAATGCACGCATGTCGCAAACTCCTGCACGCCCCCCTTCCGCACTGACCATCGCCGGCTCCGACTCCGGTGGCGGCGCCGGCATCCAGGCCGACCTCAAGACCTTCGCCGCGCACGGCGTGCACGGGCTGTCTGCGATCGCCGCGCTGACTGCGCAGCACACGCGTGGCGTCACCGCTGTGCATGCGCCGCCCGTTGCATTCCTGCGTGCGCAGATCGATGCCTGCTTCGATGACTTCGACGTGCGTGCGGTGAAGATCGGCATGCTGGCGACCGCGGAGATCGTCGAGGCTGTAGCCGATGCGCTGGCGCTGTATCCCGACGTACCGGTGGTACTGGACCCGGTGATGATCGCGACTTCGGGCGCGAAGCTGCTCGACGACAGCGCGCTCGGCGCGATGCGCACGCGTTTGATTCCACGCGCACGCGTGCTTACACCGAATCTGCCGGAAGCCGAGCTGCTGCTCGGCCGCCGCATCGCCGCCGGGCCCGACGCCGAAGCGGCGCTCGCGGCGCTGCGCGCATTCGGGGCGCGCGGCGTGCTGCTCAAGGGCGGCCATCTCGACGAGGGCGACGAGGTCGTGGATCGCTACGCCGATGCAGACACGGCATTCGCGCATCGCGCGCCGCGGCTCGACATCGACGGCCACGGCACCGGCTGCACGCTGTCGTCGGCGATCGCCGCACGCCTCGCGCTCGGCGACGACGCCGCGACTGCATGCCGCGCCGGCATCGACTACGTGCACCGCGCAATGCGCGACGCGTATCGCCCCGGACGCAGTGCGGTCAGCGTGCTCGGCCATCTGGGCCCGCTCGCGTCGTGAGCACGGCGGCTGCCCGCGTCGAACCGCTCGACAGCGGCGACGGCCATCGCTTCGAACTGATCCTGCGCGTGCCCGATGCGCCGACGCGGCGGCTGCTGTGGCTGCCGGCGATGGGCGTGCCCGCGAAGCATTACCTGCCCTTCGCCGACGCGCTGGCTGCGCGCGGCATCGCCGTCGGCCTGCACGAATGGCGCGGCATCGGCTCGAGCAGCCTGCGCGCCGGCCGCGCGCACGACTGGGGCTACCGCGAACTGCTGGGCGATATCGCGCACAGCGAGGCGGCGCTGAATGCCGCCGTACCGGGCGCGATACGCGTCATCGGCGGGCACAGCCTCGGTGGTCAGCTCGCCTGTTGCCATCTCGCACTGCAGCCCCATGCGGCCGACGCGCTGTGGCTGGTCGCCAGCGGCGCGCCCTACTGGCGCGCGTTTCCGCCACGTGTGCGCTACACATTGCCGCCGCTGTACCGCTTCATGGCGTGGCTCGCGCGCACGCGCGGCGTGTTGCCGGGGCGCAGGCTGCGCTTCGCCGGCAACGAATCGCGCGGCGTGATCGCCGACTGGACGCGCAGCGGATTGCGCGGGCGTTATGCGGCAGCCGGCATCGATGTCGACATCGATGCGGCGATGGCGCGTGTCGATGTGCCCGTCCGCGCGGTCTGGCTCGACGACGACTGGCTCGGCCCGCCGTCGTCGCTGCGTTTCCTGCTCGGCAAACTCGGCAGCGCGGACACCGCGATCGACGGTTTCGACGCCGCGCGTCTGGGCGCGCACGCCGACCATTTCGCGTGGATGCGCACGCCGGATGCGATCGCCGCCTGGCTCGCCGACACCTGAGAACCTGTTCAATGTCCTGCTGCGCTTGCCAGTTGGCGCGCGTGCGGTGCTCGGAATGCTCACGTACCACACGTACGCTGCGCTTCCTGCGCTCCACCACGCGCCATCTGGCGGCGCTCGCGACGGACCTTGAACAGGTTCTGAGGCCGGTTGCGGGCGTCCGCTACACTGCGCCGATTGCCCAACGAGCGACTCCCTGCATGACCGCACCGCTGCCCGCACGCGACGACATCCGCATCGCCGTCATCGGCTTGGGCTATGTGGGCCTGCCGCTCGCGGTCGCATTCGGGCGCCGCCACGCAACGCTGGGCTTTGACATCGACCAGACGCGCGTGGCTGGCCTGCAGCGCGGCGACGACCACACCCGCGAACTGTCGTCCGAGGAACTGCGCGCAGCCGCGCATCTGCGCTACAGCGCGGACGCAGCCGATCTCGCAGGCTGCAACGTGCACATCGTCACCGTGCCGACGCCGGTGGATGCCTACAAGCGACCCGATCTCTCGGCACTGGAAGCTTCGAGCCGCGCGGTCGGCGCCGCCCTGCAACGTGGTGGCGTGGTGATCTTCGAATCGACCGTGTATCCCGGCGCGACAGAAGAGATCTGCGTGCCGATCCTCGAAGCCGTGTCCGGCCTGCGCTACCGCGACGACTTCCACGTCGGCTACAGCCCCGAGCGCATCAATCCCGGCGACAAGCAGCACCGGCTGGAGAACACGCTCAAGGTCACCGCCGGTTCCAGCGACGCGGCCGCGGACTTCGTCGACGCGCTGTATCGCGACATCGTCGAAGCCGGCACGCATCGCGTGTCGAGCATCCGTGTGGCCGAAGCGGCCAAGGTCATCGAGAACACGCAGCGCGACGTGAACATCGCCCTGGTCAACGAGCTCGCGCTGATCTTCGACCGCCTCGGCATCGACACGCATGAAGTGCTCGAAGCCGCGGGCACGAAGTGGAATTTCCTGCCGTTCCGGCCGGGTCTGGTCGGTGGGCACTGCATCGGCGTCGATCCCTACTACCTGACGCACAAGGCGCAGGAGATCGGTTACCACCCCGAAGTGATCCTCGCCGGCCGCCGCATCAACGACAGCATGGGCCTGCACGTCGCCCAGCGCGTCGTGAAGCTGATGCAGCAGCGCGGCATCCAGACCGCCGGCGCGCGCGTGCTCGTGATGGGCCTCGCGTTCAAGGAGAACTGCCCGGACCTGCGCAACACGCGCGTGATCGATGTCGTGCGCGAACTGCAGAGCTACAGCATCGAGGTCGACGTGCACGACCCATGGGTCGCCTCGGCCTATGCGCAGCACGAGTACGGACTCACGCCAATCGATACGCCGGAGCGCGGCGCCTACGACGCGATCATCCTCGCGGTCGCACACACCCGGTTCCGCGAGCTCGGCGCTGACGGCCTGCGCGCGTTCGGCAAGCCGGGCGCGGTGCTGTTCGACGTCAAGGCCGTGCTGCCCGGGGACGCGGTGGACGCGCGGCTCTAGCGCGTCGCTGCGGCGCGCTCGGGATCGGCTGCGCCCCATGGATGTCCGGTCATACGCGCAGGGTCCATGGATGACCAGCCCTTCGGGCTGTTGTAAAACGCTTCCCGACTGCGCGGGATGACGAGAACTGGCCGACCGCATCGCACGCCTTCGACGGCGTCGCGATTTCCGGCTGCGCCCTTCCAGCGAGCTGTCGTGCTCCGTATCAGCCGGCGTCCATAGACACGCGCTTGAGTCGACGCTCCGAGATGCGATCCGACCGGCATGCAGCGTTGCGCGGGTCTCGCCACGCCAGACATACGCCGACAGGCGTGTCGTGCACGACGCGCGATCCATGTCATCGAAGATGCGCGGCGTCGCGAGGGTCGCCAGCCGAGGTACAGCGCGACATCTGCAAGGACATGCGTCGCGCGATGCGGTTGATCGAAACCGTCGCACACGACCCGGCAAAAACACACGCGCAACAAAAAAGCCAGCGATCGCTCGCTGGCCTCTTCGTTGTTCTGGTGCGCCCGGAAGGATTCGAACCTCCGACCCCCAAGTTCGTAGCCTGGTGCTCTATCCAACTGAGCTACGGGCGCTTTGAACAGAAGCGGAATTTTCTAGCAAAACGTTTGCTTCGTCAACCACTATCAGGAATTTTTCTCTGCGATTTCCGAGGGAAATCCGATCGAATTCGAGCAGTGGCGGAGAGTGAGGGATTCGAACCCTCGATGGAGTTTTAAGCCCCATACTCCCTTAGCAGGGGAGCCCCTTCAGCCACTCGGGCAACTCTCCGAAGCAAAACGTTCGACGCAAGCGCCGAACGCGGTGCGAAGGATAACGGCTCAGGGCGTCTGCGGCAAATCTTCTTGCGCTTCGGCGCCAGTGCCTTCGCCGTGGATGCGCTGATAGATCTCTTCGCGGTGCACGGCGACGTCCTTGGGTGCGGTGATACCGATCCGCACCTGGTTGCCCTTGACGCCCAACACGGTGACCGACACCTGGTCACCAATCATCAGCGTCTCCCCGACGCGGCGAGTCAAAATCAGCATAGAAATCTCCTGGAGCCAGCCCGTTTCGATGCGCCGGCGTGGACTGTATTCGGACCGCTCTCGACCTTGGAAACCGATTACAGACCTCGTTAGGCCGTGAAGCATGTCCCCTGCCGGGCGGCCGGTCAACAACCCGGGGCAGGCGTTTAACGCACGCTTAGCCGAGGCGTTCCGCCACCCACTGGCGGACTTCGCCAAGGGCGGCGAGCAGCGCCGGACCATCTTCGCCGCCGCCCTGTGCCATGTCGGGTCGACCACCGCCCTTGCCGCCGGTCTTCGCCGCGACATGCGACAGCAGCTCGCCCGCCTTGACGCGACCGGTCGCGGCGCCGCCGACGCCGGCTACCAGCGCGGCCTTGCCGTCACTCGTGCCGGCCAGCAGCACCACGACATCGCCGAGCTGCTGCTTGAGACGATCCACCGCATCGCGCAGCGCTTTGGCGTCGAGGCCTTCGATGCGCGCGGCGACGACCTTGATGCCGTCGACGTCGACTGCCGACGCACCGAGATCCGCGGTCGCGCCACTGGCGGCCTTGGCTTTCAACGATTCGAGTTCGCGCTCGAGTTGCTTCTGGCGATCGAGCAGTGCGCGCAGGCGCTCGCCGACTTCGCCCGCGGTGCCGCCGAGCAGACCCGCCGCGTGACGCATGCGCTCTTCGTCGCTGCGCACGTGATCGAGCGCAGCCTGGCCGGTCAGCGCTTCGACGCGGCGCACGCCCGACGACACACCGCCTTCGGACACGAGCTTGAACAGACCGATGCGACCGGTGCGATCGACATGCGTACCACCGCACAGCTCGACCGATTCGCCCATCGTCACCACGCGCACGCGCTCGCCGTACTTCTCGCCGAACAGCGCCATCGCACCGGAGTCGAGCGCGGACTGCATGTCCATCTGCTCGATGCTCACCGGGTGATTGGCGCGCACTTCAACGTTGACGCGGCGTTCGATCTCGGCGAGTTCGTCGGCCGTCACCGGCTGGAAGTGCGAGAAGTCGAAACGCAGTCGCTCGGGCGCGACCAGCGAGCCCTTCTGCGCGACGTGCGTGCCGAGCAGATCGCGCAGTGCACCGTGCAGCAGATGCGTCGCACTGTGGTTGAGCACGATGGTGCCGCGGCGTGCGGCATCGATCGCGCCGCGCACCTGACCGCCGCGCTGCAGCGTGCCTGACACCAGACGGCCGACGTGACCATGGAACTGGCCCGCGAACTTCTGTGTGTCGTCGACTTCGAAACGCGCACCGTCGGCATCGAGCACGCCGGTATCGCCGACCTGGCCGCCCGACTCGCCGTAGAACGGCGTGCGATCGAGGATCACGACGACCTCGTCGCCGGCCGACGCGGACTCGACCGGACGTCCGCCCACCAGCAGCGCGAGAATCTGCAGTCCATCGGCCTCGTTCTGGTCGTCGCCGACGAAGACGGTCGGCGAAAGCTGGGCGACGAGATCGGCCGACAGGCCGGCGCTCGAGGTGAACTTCCCGGCCGCGCGCGCGGTTTCGCGCTGGCGCTGCATGGCGGCGTCGAAGCCGGGCATGTCGACCTCGAGGCCGCGCTCGCGCGCGATGTCCTGGGTGAGATCGAGCGGGAAACCGTAGGTGTCGTAGAGGCGGAACGCGTCCTCGCCGGGAATCGCGCCGCTACTGCGAGAAGCGACGTCGTCGAAGATGCGCATGCCGGCGTCGAGCGTTTCGGCGAAGCGCTCCTCTTCGGCCTTGAGCGCGCGTTCGACCAGTTCGCGTTTCTCGCGCAGCTCCGTATATGCATCGCCCATCACGTCATCGAGCGTGCCGACCATCGCGCTGAAGAACGGCTGCCGCACGCCGAGCATCCAGCCGTGGCGCAGTGCGCGGCGGATGATCCGGCGCAACACGTAGCCGCGGCCTTCGTTGGACGGCAGCACGCCGTCGACGATCAGGAAGCTGCAGGCGCGGATGTGATCGGCGATCACGCGCAGCGACTTGTTCTGCAGATCCTGCGTGCCGGTGAGTTCGCCGGCCTTGCGGATCAGGGTCTGGAACAGATCGATCTCGTAGTTGCTGTGCACGCCCTGCAGGATCGCGGCGAGGCGCTCCAGGCCCATGCCCGTGTCGACACACGGCGCAGGCAGCGGCACCAGGGTGCCGTCGGACTGCTTGTCGAACTGCATGAAGACCAGGTTCCAGATCTCGATGAAGCGGTCGCCGTCCTCGTCGGGCGAGCCCGGCGGGCCGCCGAAATGCGCAGGGCCGTGGTCGTAGAAGATCTCGGTGCAGGGGCCGCAGGGTCCAGTGTCGGCCATCTGCCAGAAGTTGTCGGAAGCGAACGGCGCGCCCTTGTTGTCGCCGATGCGGACGATGCGCTCTTCCGGAATGCCGACCATGTCGCGCCACAGCGCGTAGGCCTCGTCGTCGGTCTGGTAGACGGTGACCAGCAGGCGCTCGGCCGGCAGCTTCCAGACCTGGGTCAGCAGTTCCCAGGCCCAGGCGATGGCGTCCTTCTTGAAGTAGTCGCCGAACGACCAGTTGCCGAGCATCTCGAAGAAGGTGTGGTGGCGCGCGGTGTAGCCGACGACGTCGAGATCGTTGTGCTTGCCGCCTGCACGCAGACAGCGCTGGACGTCGGCCGCGCGCACGTAGCTGCGCTTCTCGGCGCCCAGGAACACGTCCTTGAACTGCACCATGCCGGAGTTGGTGAACAGCAGCGTGGGATCGTTGCCGGGCACCAGCGGCGCCGACGGTACGATGGTGTGGCCCTTGCCCTTGAAGAACTCGAGGAAGTCGCTGCGGATCTGGGCGGTGCTGGTGGGGGTCTGCGTGGTCATGGGCCTGGCGTGACGGACGTACTGGAGGGGTATGGGCATCCCCGGCAGCCGCGCGCGCCCGTCGTCTCGACAGGAGCCGGTCCGGAGCCGTGCCCACAGCCGCAAAGGGTAGCAGGCCGCCCGGGGGCGACGTGCCCTGCATGCCCTGCCGCGTCCCTGGGGCGTGTTCGCAGTGCTTCAATCGCCCCGGAATGCCCGCACCGCGCCGTAGGCGGTCTCGCCGTCGAATCCACGACGCAGCAGGAAATCCACGGCTTTGCGCCGCAGCGCCGGATCGTCCGCGAACGCGGCTACGTCATAACGGCGTTCGAGCAGATCACGCGCCCGCTGCGGCCAGTCGGCCTCGCCATCTGCAGCCAAGGATTCGAAGGCCGCGGCAATCTTGCCCGCATCAAGCCGGTGCGTCGCCAGTTCGGCCTCGATCCGCAGTGGGCCATGGCCGCCCGTGGCGCGGCTGCGGGCAAGGCTCGCGGCGAAACGGCCATCGTCCTGCCAGCCGGCCTCGCGCATGCGTTCGACCGCATCGGCGGCGGCCACGGGCTCGATGCCGCGCGCCGCGAGCTTGCGCAGCAATTCGGGCTGCGAATGCTCACGCCGTACCAGCAACGACAACGCCCGCTGGGCGGGCGTCAGTTCGCGACGTTTCTTCCGCCTGCCTGCGGCAGGCGCGTCACCATCGGCAGCCGATCCAGACCCGGCTGCTTCGAAACCATCCACGGACCCGCCAGCCGGCAGGTCCGTGTCATGCGATCCGCCGCTGCCGGGCAGGCCCGACGCGACCGGCTCAGTCGTCGTCGTTTTCTTCATTGCCCGCCGCTGCTGCTTCCAGCACTGCTGCAGGCAACAGCTTCTCGCGGATGCCCGCCTCGATACGCGCGGCCACTTCCGGGTTGTCCTTGAGGTACTGGCGGGCGTTCTCCTTGCCCTGCCCGATCCGCTCGCTGCCCGCGCTGTACCAGGCGCCCGCCTTCTCGATCAGCTTGGCTTCGACACCCATGTCGATCAGCTCGCCTTCGCGGCTGATGCCTTCGCCGTAGAGGATTTCGGTGATGACCTGCTTGAACGGCGGCGCCATCTTGTTCTTGACGACCTTGATGCGGGTCTGGTTGCCGATGATCTCGTCGCCCTTCTTGATCGCGCCGATCCGGCGGATGTCGAGACGGACCGAGGCGTAGAACTTCAGCGCGTTGCCGCCGGTCGTGGTCTCGGGGCTCTGGCCCGGCATCATGATGCCGATCTTCATGCGCAGCTGGTTGATGAAGAACACCATGCAGTTGCTGCGCTTGATGTTGCCGGTCAGCTTGCGCAGCGCCTGGCTCATCAGACGGGCCTGCAGGCCCGGCAGCTGATCGCCCATCTCGCCTTCGATTTCGGCGCGCGGGGTCAGTGCGGCAACGGAGTCGATGACGACCATGTCGACCGAATTCGAGCGCACCAGCATGTCGGCGATCTCGAGCGCCTGCTCGCCGGTGTCGGGCTGCGAGACCAGCAGGTCCTCGACGTTGACGCCGAGCTTCGCGGCATACGTGGGATCGAGTGCGTGCTCGGCGTCGATGAACGCCGCAACGCCGCCCATCTTCTGGCACTGCGCGATCGTCTGCAGGGTCAGCGTGGTCTTGCCCGAGGATTCCGGACCGTAGACCTCGATGACGCGGCCGCGCGGCAGGCCGCCGATGCCGAGTGCGAGATCGAGCTGCAGCGAGCCGGTCGGGATCACCGGGACCACTTCCGATACACGGTCGCCCATGCGGATCACCGAGCCTTTGCCGAACTGCTTCTCGATCTGGCTCAGGGCTGCGGAAAGCGCGCGCTTCTTGTTCTCGTCCATCGTGGTCGTCCTCGTCATTCGTATTCCGGTCTGGTGGAGGCATCCTCGCAATCGCAGGTCGCACAGGCTGCGACGCTGCAGGGAGGACACAAAATTAAGTGGGTGGATGCGTGCCGGTCAGCGGCGCGCGACGCGGATGCCCGTCGGGGAACACCGCGCACGCCATGCGCCGGAGCGGCAAGGCGCTCAACGGTTCGGCCTGACCAGCCCGCAATACAGGCCTTCGATCGCGAAGTCCTGGTCGGGCAGCACCTCGATGGGCGCGTAATCGGGATTGCGCGGCATCAGGCGGATGCGGTCCTTGCCGATCTTCAGCAGCTTGACCGTGATCGCGTCATCGACGCGGGCGACGACGATCTGGCCCGAACGTGCATCGCGGGTGCGGTGCACGCCGATCAGGTCGCCTTCGAAAATGCCTTCGTCGCGCATCGAATCGCCCTTGACCTTGAGCAGATAGTCGGGCGACGGCGAGAACAGCACGCGGTCGAGCACGAGGTAATCGTCGGAACCGATGTCGGCACCGATCGGCGCGCCGGCGGCGACCTGCCCGAGCACCGGGAGGCGGAGCGCATCGCCCGCCACCGCGCCCAGGGCCAGCGCGTGCTGCGCCTGCTGCACCGGGACCAGTACGCGGATGCCCCGCGCCCGGCCCGGCACCCGCTCGATGGCACCGGCAGCTTCCAGTGCATCGAGGTGGTACTGCGCGGCGCGCACGCCGCTGAAACCGAACGCGCGGGCGATCTCGGTCTGCGAAGGCGGCATGCCTTCGGCCGCGATGCGCTCACCGATCATCTCGAGAATTGCGTGCTGGGTCTGGGTCAGGTCCATGGTGAGTAGTATTACTACTAACGCATGGGGGCTGCAAGCGTTGACGTGAGGAGAAGACGTCAGACGCCAGTCCGTCAGCGGGGGATCGCGAGATGGGTCGCGTCGAGCGCCTTGTTCGCGCCCCGGGGGGTGGTCGCGATGGTGGTGTCCGCCGGCAGCGCGCCGTTGCCATCCAGGTGTGCGTCGACGCGGTCGAGCGCGGCGTACACATACGGCAGCAGCGGCACGTAGCGCGCGGCGTAGTGCGGAAGCCCGAGGAATCCGTCGAAGTGCTGCGCGTCGGCGACCTGCCACAGGCGCACGTCGCGCCCTGCGGCTTGCGCCCAACCGACATAAGGCGTGCTGGTGAAGGCGATCGGAATCAGCCCGTCGTCGGCGCCGTGGACCACGACCACCGGCAGACCTGCGCGCGGCAGGCCGACCTGCGTTTCGGCGATGCCGGCCTGCACGCGCCGCGCGGCCGCATCGTCGCCATCGTTGAGCGCGTGCAGGCACTGCAGGCCGGGCAGCAGCGGATCCGCGCCGGCCCTGCGTGTGTCGACGAGGCCGACGCCGGCGCCCGGCGGAATGCCGCTGCCGTCTGACCACCAGGACGCACGCTCGGTCGCGGTCGACGGACGCGGATTGCCGTCCGGGCCCTGCGCCGCGTAGCGGTAACCGCAGGGATGCGCGTCCGCATCGAAGCGTCCATAGGCGGAGGCATAGGTCGCGGCGATCGCGCGCCACAGATCGAAGCCGGCCGACAAGGCACCTGCGCGCAGCGCACCATCGGTCCAGCCGTTTGCGCGCAGGATCTCCAGCGCGGAACGCGACTGCGCCGCAGCGTCGTTGCCTTCGACCAGACCGGCGGCGCGCAGCGAGGCGCAGCGCGCGGTCCACAGCGGTGCGACCTGAGCGGTCAACGGCGGCTGCGGCAGGTTGTCGACGGCGAGCAGCGCGCACGGCATCAGCAGCGCGGCTTCGGTGGTGTAGTCGTAGAGCGAACGCGCGCCCGGTGCATCGACGTGGATGCTGGGCTCACCGGCGACCACGGCGTCGAGCCAGTCGCCTTCGAGTTCTGCCGCGCGCAGCACCGCGCCGCCGCCGTTGGAGATGCCGACCGCGATGACGCGGGTGCTGTCGAAGTCGAAGGGCGCGTCGTCCGGATACGCCTCGCCCAGCGCCTGCAATGCGAACTCGGCGGCCTGGCGCACGTGGCGGCCCCAGTCGGCCTCGGGGTTGTCACCGGAATGCGCATGCTTGAACGCGACACCCTGCCACGCGCCCTTGGGCGCGAATACGGCCTGCGTGCGATCGGCGGACGGCGTGCCGTCGACCGCGACACCGATGCCCGCATCGGCATCGAAATAATCGGTGCCCGCGCCCTTGTCGGTGTAGGCGACGGCGCAGCCCTTCGGCAGGCCCCAGGCGCCGGCGACGGCGATCGCGCCGTAGATGCCGCGCGAGCCGGATGACGCGGTGACCACAATGCAGCGGCGCGTGCGGTCGAAGCCGTCGGGCACCTGTACCAGCACGCGGTGCGGCTGCGACGCACCGGGCACGGTGGCCAGCGCGTGGAACTCGCGGCCGGGGACACTTGCCAGGCTGCCGTAGAGCGTGCCGTAGCCGCCGCCCGGCGCGATGTCGGCAATGCCGCGCCAGTTCGCCCACAGCGCGCGACGCCGTGCTTCGGCGGCGATCGGACGCTCGGGATCGGCGAAGGTCGGCGGGGTCATCGCCTGCAGACCGGCAAGACCGAGCCCGGCGGTCAGCAGATCGTCGTCGCCCCGATGGAGGCTGGTGCGCTGGGCGCTGAACATCGTGGCGTCGTCTCCGCGCATCGAGGCAGGGTCACCGCGCGTCGCACTGCAGGCGCAGGCAGAAAGCGAGCACGCGAGGGTGGCGAGGCACAGCGGCCGGCGCATGCGGGTCTTGGTCATGCAGGCACCGTAGCAGCGCGTTCGCCGTGGGCCATCGTACTTTGGGACCGCCCGCTCGGCCTTGCCAGTGAGGCGATCGTGTCCGGATGCAGGATCCGAAACCGCCGGTGACTACCACCGCGCCGAATCCCTGATTCCGGATCCCGGCCCGCGAATGCCCAAGCTGCTGATCGCCGACGACCACCCGCTGTTCCGCGCCGCCTTGCGCGGCGCTTCGCCCGAGGTCAGCACGCGCGAAGCGGAAACGCTCGACGGCGTGCTCGAAGCGCTGCAGAACGAGGACGACATCGATCTCGTGCTGCTGGATCTGCCCATGCCTGGCAACCACGGGCTGGCCGGCCCGGCACGGATCCGCGCGCAACCGTGCCCACACCGGCATGATCCTGCGGCCTCAGCGTTCCCGCGTCGCGCTCCGCCGCTTGAGCGCGATCACTCGCTCCGGCGCAACGGCGGATTGATCCACTGCACCTGCAGACCGCGGCGCTGCGCCTCGCGGTTGACCCGCGCGACGTAGGCATCGTCGGTGGTGATCCGCAGCGGATCCACCGACTGCATCCGGACCTCGTCTGGCGGTGCATCCGCCAGACGTGGCGAGGTGCCGGCGCAGGCCGCCAGCGCACAGGCCGACAGAACGACGGTGGTTCGGAGGAAAGACGGCATGGTCGTACTCCGCGGCGACTGGCTCGGGAGCAGGCGCGCCGCCGTTACGGCACCTGCCCCTGCGCTATACACCCGCCTCGCACGCGCCGATCAACCGTCGGTCGGCGCGTCGGGCGCCAGCCGACGTGCGGCGGCATTGCCGATGGTGCCGAGTTCGGCGAGCACTGCGGTCGCGTAACAGCCGGCCGGCAACACGAACGACAGTTGCAGCCGGTCCGGCGCCGGCCAGGTCCATTGCAGGCCCCCCGGTTGCAGACGGGTCGCGCGACGTTCCTGCGACAGGCCGGCGGTTTCCAGACCGTCGCGCAGCGCGAGTGCCTGCGGATCTTCGAGCGCCGCGGTTTCGCGCGCGAGTGCTGCGCCGGTACTGCGCAGGGGGCCACGCCCCCACAAGGGCGCGGTGGGATGGATGTCCTGTGCGACCACGCGTGCGTCCAGTTCGGCGCTGGCCGGTTCGGGCCCGAACACGCTGCGGCTGCCGTCGAGCATCCACACCTCGCCATCGAGACCGGTGTCCCAGTCGCCGGCGTCGACCCGCGCTGCGAGCACGCGGTTGAACAGCGCCGAGCGCGCGGCCGACAGCAGCATCGCGCGCTGGTCGCGGTCCATACGCCGGCGTGGTGCGGCGAACATGCGCAGCGCCTTGTCGATGTTGCCGCCGTGGTGGCCGAAGCGTTGTTCGCCGAAATAGTTCGGCACGCCGCGCGTGGCGATCGTCTGCAGGCGCGCATCGATTGCCGCGACATCACCGACAACATCGCGCAGCGTCAGCACGAAGCGGTTGCCCGCCAGCGCGCCGCGCGGCAGCTTGCGCGCATGTCGCGCCTGCGCCAGCACGCGCAGCGACTGGCCGTGACCGGTCGCCATGGCTTCGAGCGCGGCGATGTCGGGCGCATCGCGGCCCGGCAGTTGCACAGTGAAGCGCTGCGTCGTCAGCGCGTGGCGATCCTTCAGGCCCGCGTAGCCGACCGCGCGCCCGTCGACGTCCGCCCACTGCGCGAGCAGGCGCGCGACGAACGCAGTGTTCATGCCGGTCTTCTCGATCGTCAGCAGCAGATGTTCGCCCGCACCGCTGGCCTCGAAGCCATCGATCTCGTCGACGCGGAAATCCGAAGGATGCTGCCGGATCGTCGCCGACAGCACCGGCGCGCCGTGCGCGGTCGGCGTGCCGCCCGCGATGTCGGCGCTCTCGTCCGACTCAGCCGCCATCGCGCACCAGCAGGCACACCGCCTGCGCGGCGATGCCCTCGCCGCGGCCGGTGAAGCCGAGCTGTTCGCTGGTCGTGGCTTTGACCGAAATGCAGTCGAGCGCGATGCCGAGATCGTCGGCAATCGCCGCGCGCATCGCTGCCGCATGTGGGCCGATCTTCGGCCGCTCGCAGATCACGGTGACGTCGGCATTGCCGACGCGCCAGCCGCGCTGCGCGAGCAAGGTATTGCAATGCCGCAGCAGCGCGCGGCTGTCGGCACCCTTCCAGCGGTCGTCGGACGGCGGGAAATGCACGCCGATATCGCCGAGCGCGAGCGCACCGAGCATCGCATCGCACAGTGCATGCAGCGCGACATCGCCATCGCTGTGCGCGAGCACGCCGCGCTCGAACGGAATGCGGACGCCGCCGACCATCACGTGGTCGCCATCGCCGAAGGCGTGGACATCGAAGCCCTGGCCGATGCGGAAATCAGGCGTGGCGGTCATGGGGCGGACCCTGCAGGAAAACGGGACGGCAGCTTGCCATGGATCGCGGCGTGGGCAAGAAGTTGAAGCCGAAAGCGGAAAGAGCCAGCGCGATGCATGATCCAGCGAGAACCAGACGAGTTCGTCCGAGTCTCACCCTCACCCGACGCGCGGTGCGCGTCGACCCCGGTTCGAGTCCGGGGCAGGCTCTCTGCCGAGGGGAGAGGTGCTGGACTCTCCCGCGGAACCTTACGGCTGAACGCGCGGAATGCGCGGCGTCACCCGCGTCGCGACAGCTCGAACTCGAAGCGCGCGAAATCGGCGGGCGTCGTGATCTTGAAGTTGTCCTCGCGGCCTTCGACCAGCAGCGGCCGGGCACCCTGGCGCTCCATGGCCATGGCTTCGTCGGTGACGGCGATGCCGTCGGCGTCGGCGGCTTCCAATGCGCGGCCCAGTTGCAGGCGGCGGAACAGCTGCGGGGTCAGCGCGCGCCACAGGCGTTCGCGCGGCTGCGTACCGTCGATGCCGCCGTCGTCGCCTGCCCGCTTGAGGGTGTCGCGCACGGGTGCGGCGAGGATCGCGCCGATCGGATCCATGCGACCGCGTTCCAGCAATGCATCGAGATCGTCGGCGTGCAGGTTCGGCCGCGCGGCGTCGTGCACCAGCACGAAGTCATCAGGGCGGACCGATTCGGGCAATGCGCGCAGCCCCGAGAGCACCGAGGCCGCACGCGTGTCGCCGCCCGGCGCACGGATCAACGGCTTGCCGTGCAGCACGGCGTCAGGCAGCGTCGGCGCATCATCCGCGCCGAGCACCAGCACGATGCCGCCGATACCGGGATGACCGGCGAGTGCATCGAGCGTATGCGCCAGAACGCTGCGCCCGCCGGCTTCGAGGAACTGTTTCGGCACCTCGCCACCGAACCGGCTGCCGCGACCAGCGGCCGGCACGATCACCCAGAGTCCGCCCCGGACCCGATCCGAAGCGTTCAAGGCGTCGGGTCCTGCGCGCGGCGCTGGGCGTCGGAATCGAGCGCATGTTCGGCCGGCAGCGGCGCGATGCGTGCATCGTCGACGACGCGGTAGAAGGTCTCGCCCGGCTTGATCATGCCGAGCTCGCCACGCGCGCGTTCCTCGATCGCCGCCTCACCGGATTTCAGATCGGCGACTTCCGCCGCGAGCGCGGCGTTGCGCTGGACCAGGCCTTCGTTCTGGCGCGCCTGCGCCTCGACGCGACCGCGCAGTTCCTCGACCTGTTCGGTCCCACCCACGCCGAACCACAGCCGGTACTGCAACCCGGCCAGCAGCGCGGCGAGCACCAGTAGCACGACGAGCAACGCGCGCATTGACCTGTGTCCTGTGGAATCAGCGCTTCAGCGACACGAACGCATCGCGGCCAGCGTACCGGGCAGCGCTGCCCAGGGCCTCTTCGATGCGCAGCAGCTGGTTGTACTTGGCGACGCGGTCACTGCGGCACAGCGAACCGGTCTTGATCTGCGTGGCCGTGGTGGCGACCGCGATGTCGGCGATCGTCGTGTCCTCGGTCTCGCCCGAACGGTGCGAGACGACCGCGGCGTAGCCGGCCGCATCCGCCATCGCGATGGCTTCGAGCGTCTCGGTCAGCGTGCCGATCTGGTTGACCTTGATCAGGATCGCGTTCGCGGTCTTCGAATCGATGCCTTCCTTGAAGATCTTCGGGTTGGTGACGAACAGATCGTCACCGACCAGCTGCACACGATCGCCGATGCGGTCGGTCAGCTGCTTCCAGCCGGTCCAGTCGTCCTCGGCCATGCCGTCCTCGATCGTGACGATCGGGTACTGCGCGGCCCAGTCGGCGAGGAAGTCGACGAACTGCTCGCCGGTCAGGCGCTTGTTCTCACCGACCAGGTGGTACTTGCCGTTCTCGAAGAACTCGCTCGAGGCGACGTCCAGACCCAGCAGCACGTCGTCGCCCGCGGCGTAACCGGCCTTGCCGATCGCCTCGAGGATGGTGTCGAGCGCTTCGACATTGCTGCGGAAATCCGGTGCGAAGCCGCCTTCGTCGCCGACCGCCGTGCTCAGGCCGTGGCTCTTGAGCACGGACTTGAGCGCGTGGAAGATTTCGGTGCCTGCGCGCAGCGACTCGGAGAAGCTCGAGAAGCCGACCGGCAACACCATGAATTCCTGGAAATCGACGTTGTTGTCGGCATGCGCGCCGCCGTTGATGATGTTCATCATCGGCACCGGCAGCACCGGCGCGCGGTCGCCGCCGAGCAGCTTCCACAGCGGCATCTTCTTCGACGCGGCCAGCGCATGCGCGTTCGCCATCGAGACACCCAGCAGCGCATTCGCACCCAGGCGGCCCTTGTTCTCGGTGCCGTCGAGGTCGATCAGGCGCTTGTCGAGACCCGCCTGGTCGGCGGCGTCGAAGCCCTTCAGCGCGTCGGCAATCGCACCGTTGACGTTGCCGACGGCCTTCTGCACGCCCTTGCCGAGATAGCGCGTCTTGTCGCCATCGCGCAGTTCCACCGCCTCACGGGCGCCGGTCGAGGCGCCGGACGGCACCATCGCACGACCGAAGCTGCCGTCTTCCAGCGTCACTTCGGCTTCGAGGGTCGGATTGCCGCGGGAGTCGAGGATCTCGCGGGCGTGGATTTTGGCGATGGCGGTCATGAGGAGCCTGTTTCAGATGAGGAAATAGGTGGAACGTGAAAATCGGTAAGCAATGGCGGGGCGTCGTTCCGCAGGTTGCCGGAAGTTGATGTACCGGGACACGGCGCAAAAAACCCACTTCGCGGATCGGACACGGGCGACGCGCAGTGCGAGGCGATCGAACGCTGCCAGCCGGCCAAGGCACCGAACAGTAAAGCCCAGAGAACTGCCGATACAACAAGCGCCGCCGTCTGCGCTGCGCTGACGATGCCGCTGGAGCGACCATCCAGTCGCATCTTCCCGATCAACGGGAGTGCAGCGAGCGTCAATCCGGTCCAAGCCGCCAAGAGCCCAACCGTCACGAAATGCCAGGCGGGAAGACCCAAGACCCAACGCTCGATATTGTCGGGATTGACGATCAAGAAAACCCCGACAGTGATCATGAGTACAACAGCCATCAACCGCAGCAGCACCCAGACTACGAACGCCATGCATGGGGAAAGCAGCGCCAGCACGACGATCGCGTGAAGCCAGAGGGGTGATCGTGGAGGATGCGCTGCTCCGACCGAGCCGCGCCCGCCATGGGGACCACCCCGTGGGCCTCCATCGATCGAAGCCCCTCCGCCACGCGACGTCATGTCCATTGCGATTCCCGCTGCACTACCGCGCGCCATCGGCGACCGCTGGCCGATCAGACCGTCAGAGGTCGGCTTCCGCGAAGCCGGCCCGCTTGGTGACGGCGTCGAGTTCCAGCATCGTTTCCAGCAGCGCGCGCATGCGGCCCAGGGGCCACGCATTCGGGCCGTCGCTGAGCGCTTCTTCCGGCCTGGGATGCGTCTCCATGAACACACCGGCCACGCCGACAGCGATCGCCGCGCGTGCCAGCACCGGCACGAACTCGCGCTGGCCGCCGCTGGAGTTGCCCTGCCCGCCCGGCAGCTGCACCGAATGGGTCGCGTCGAACACGACCGGGCAGTTCGTTTCGCGCATCACCGCCAACGAACGCATGTCGCTGACGAGGTTGTTGTAGCCGAAGCTCGCGCCGCGCTCGCAGACCATGATCTGGTCGTTGCCGGTGGACTTCGCCTTCTCGACCACTGGCTTCATGTCCCACGGCGACAGGAACTGGCCCTTCTTGATGTTGACCGGCTTGCCGGCACTGCAGACCTTCTTGATGAAGTCGGTCTGGCGCACGAGGAAGGCCGGCGTCTGCAGCACGTCGACGACCGAAGCGACCTCGTCCATCGGCGTGTATTCGTGCACGTCAGTCAGCACGGGCACGCCGAGCTGGCGCTTGACCTCGGCCAGCACGCGCAGGCCTTCTTCCATGCCCGGGCCGCGAAAGCTGGTGCCGGAGGTGCGGTTGGCCTTGTCGAAGCTCGACTTGAAGATGAAGTTGATGCCCAGATCGGACGTGATCTCCTTCAACTGGCCGGCGACATCGAGCTGCAACTGCTCGGACTCGATGACGCAGGGACCGGCGATCAGAAAGAACGGCTGGTCGAGACCCACCTCGAAACCACAAAGCTTCATGCGTGTGCCTCCTTGAGCAGCGCGCCACCGGCCTTGCGTTCGCGCGCGGCGCGCACGAAGCCGACGAACAGCGGATGGCCGCCGCGCGGCGTGGACAGGAACTCGGGATGCGCCTGGCAGGCGATGAACCACGGATGCTGCGGCAGTTCAACCATCTCCACCAGCAGGTCGTCCATCGACTTGGCGGCGATCACCAGGCCGGCGTCCTCGAGCTGGGTGCGGTAGCGGTTGTTGAATTCGTAGCGGTGGCGGTGCCGCTCGCCGACGACATCCTGGCCGTAGACCTCACGCGACTTCGTGCCCGGCTTGAGGCGCTGCTCCTGCAGGCCCAGGCGCATCGTGCCGCCGAGATCGCTGTCCTCGCTGCGGCGCTCGACATCGCCCGACTGCGTGCGCCATTCGGTGATCAGGCCGATCACCGGATGCGGCGACTGCTTGTCGTTCTCGGTGCTGTTGGCACCTTCGAGACCGGCGAGGTTGCGCGCCACATCGACGACGGCAGCCTGCATGCCGTAGCAGATGCCGAAATACGGCAGGCCGGATTCGCGCGCGTACTGCGAAGCCAGGACCTTGCCTTCGAAACCGCGGTCACCGAAGCCGCCGGGCACCAGCACGCCGTCGACATCGCCGAGCCACGCGGCGGCGCCGTCGCGCTCGATGTCCTGCGATTCGATCCACTTCAGGCTGACGCGCGTGCGCTGGCGCACGCCGCCGTGCTTGAGCGCTTCGCCGACCGACTTGTAGGCGTCCTTGTGGTCGACGTACTTGCCGACGACGCCGATCACGACCTCGTCGACCGGATGCTCGACCGCATTGACCACGTCGATCCACTCGGAGAGATCGGCGGTCGGCTTGGCCTTGTCGCCCAGACGCAGGCGATCGACGACGATCTCGTCCAGGCCCTGCGCATGCAACCACATCGGGATCTTGTGGATGTTGTCGAGATCGACGGCCGAGATGACCGCCTTTTCCGAGACATTCGTGAACGAAGCAATCTTGCGGCGCTCGCCATCGGGCAGCGGCTGCTCGCTGCGGCACAGCAGGATGTCGGGCTGGATGCCGATCGAACGCAGTTCCTTGACCGAGTGCTGCGTCGGCTTGGTCTTCAGCTCGCCGGCGGCCGCGATGTACGGCACCAGGGTCAGATGCATGAAGACGGCCTTGTCGCTGCCGCGGTCGGTACGGATCTGGCGGATGGCCTCAAGGAACGGCAGCGATTCGATATCGCCGACCGTGCCGCCGATCTCGACCAGGGCCACATCGAAGCCCTGCGTGGCCTCGTCGATGGCGCGCTTGATCGCGTCGGTGATGTGCGGAATGACCTGCACGGTGGCGCCGAGGTAATCGCCGCGGCGTTCCTTGCGGATCACGCTCTCGTAGATCTTGCCGGTCGTGATCGAGTTCTTGCCCGACAGGCGCACATTGATGAAGCGCTCGTAATGGCCGAGATCGAGGTCGGTTTCCGCGCCGTCGTCGGTCACGTAGACCTCGCCGTGCTGGAACGGGCTCATCGTGCCGGGGTCGACGTTGATGTAGGGATCGAGCTTCATCATCGTCACCCGCAGGCCACGGGCCTCGAGGATGGCGGCCAGGGAGGCGGCCGCGATGCCCTTCCCGAGAGAAGAGACGACGCCGCCGGTGACGAACACGAGCGGAGTGATGGAACTGGAGGGAGGCGTCATGGGGACAGCGGGTCGCTGGAAAGCCCCATTCTACAGGCTGTGACGCGATGGCGTCCGGCCGATGCGCCGGCGGTTGGCCGGCCGCATGGAAATGACCGCGTCGAAAAGCGGAACGCCCCGACAAGCCGGGGCGTTCCTGGATCGATCAGCCTATCGCGATCAGGCCGGATCTTCCTCTTCTTCCTCGACCTGGGTCGTCGGCTCCTCGGCAGCCTGCGTGTCGACCGCCTCGTTCACCGCGTCAGTCGCGTAATCGGCTTCGGTGGCGGCGGTTTCGGCAGCCTGCGCCGAAGCCTCGGCGGTCTGGGCAGCCTGCTCGGCCTGCTGCGCGGCGATCTGGGCGTCGCGGGCCTGCTGCTCGACCGAGGCATCCTGGGCGAACGCGGGGGCGGCGAAGGCGGTGGCGACGATGGCGGCGAACAGTACGTTGCGGGTCTTCATTGGACTCTCCGGATGTGAATTCGAAAGTGGAGCAGCGTTGCGTCTTGCAAACCATCCGCGGCGGAGCGGCGGATGAAGGATGTCGGCTGGATCTGCTCGACGGTTCGAACCTAGCCACCACGACCCGGCCCGCAACTGAACAACGGCCTGCTTACAAAGGGTCCACAGAGCCCTAACTTCAGTGCAACCGCTTACATGCAGCGGTGACGCGGATCGCGCCGTTACCGGCTGCCAAGGGCTTCGGAATCGGCGGATCGGCAATTCCTTTAACATGCGCCGATTCCCGCTGCGCAGCATCGAATGAACACCCGTTACAACGCCGCCGACATCGAAGTCCTCTCCGGCCTGGATCCGGTCAAGCGCCGCCCCGGCATGTACACCGACACCACGCGCCCGAACCATCTGGCGCAGGAAGTCATCGACAACGCCGTCGACGAAGCGCTCGCCGGGCACGCCCGCGAGATTGCCGTCACGCTGTTCAAGGACGGCAGTTGCGAAGTGTCCGACGACGGCCGCGGCATGCCGGTCGACATCCATCCCGAGGAAAAGATCCCGGGTGTGGAGCTGATCCTCACCCGTCTGCACGCGGGCGGAAAGTTCAACAACAAGAACTACACCTTCAGCGGCGGCCTGCACGGCGTCGGCGTCAGCGTGGTCAATGCGCTGTCGACACTGGTGGAAGTGCACATCAAGCGCGACGGCAGCGAGCACCGCATCACCTTCCGTGATGGCGACCGCGCCTCGCCGCTGGAAGTGGTCGGCACGGTCGGCAGGAAGAACACCGGCACCCGTGTGCGCTTCTGGGCCGACCCGAAGTACTTCGACAGCCCGAAGTTCAGCGTGCGTGCGCTGCGCCACCTCCTGCGCGCCAAGGCCGTGCTGTGTCCGGGCCTGACCGTGACGCTGCTCGACGAAGCGACCGGCGAGCGTGACCAGTGGCTGTTCGAGGACGGCCTGCGCGACTACCTCAAGGGCGAACTCGCCGAGCGCGAACTGCTGCCGCCGGAGTTGTTCGTCGGCGCGCTCAAGAAGGACACCGAGACCGTCGACTGGGCGGTTGCATGGGTGGTCGACGGCGAGCTGGTGCAGGAGAGCTACGTCAACCTGATCCCGACCGCGCAGCACGGCACCCACGTCAACGGCCTGCGCACCGGCTTCACCGACGCGCTGCGCGAGTTCTGCGACTTCCGCAATCTGCTCCCCAGAGGCGTCAAGCTGGCGCCGGAAGATGTCTGGGACCGCGTCGCCTTCGTGCTGTCGATGAAGATGACCGACCCGCAGTTCTCCGGCCAGACCAAGGAGCGGCTGTCGTCGCGCCAGGCCGCAGGCTTCGTCGAGGGCGCCGCGCACGACGCCTTCAGCCTGTGGCTCAACCAGCACACGGATCTGGGCGAGAAGATCGCCCAGCTCGCGATCGACCGCGCCAGTGCGCGGCTCAAGACCGAGAAGCAGATCGTCCGCAAGAAGGTCACCCAGGGTCCGGCGCTGCCGGGCAAGCTGGCCGACTGCATCAGCCAGGATCTCTCGCGTACCGAACTGTTCCTTGTCGAGGGCGACTCGGCCGGCGGCAGCGCCAAGCAGGCGCGCGACAAGGATTTCCAGGCGATCCTCCCGCTGCGCGGCAAGATCCTCAACACCTGGGAAGTCGCGAGCACGTCGGTGCTGGCCTCAGAGGAAGTGCACAACCTGGCGATCGCGATCGGCTGCGATCCGGGCAAGGAGGACATCTCCGGCCTGCGCTACGGCAAGGTCGTGATCCTGGCCGACGCCGACTCCGACGGCCTGCACATCGCGACGCTGCTGTGCGCGCTGTTCCTGCGCCACTTCCCGGCGCTGGTGGCGGCCGGCAACATCTTCGTCGCGATGCCGCCGCTGTTCCGCGTCGACGTGGGCAAGCAGGTGTTCTACGCGCTCGACGAGGAAGAGAAGCGCCTGCTGCTGGAGAAGATCGCGCGCGAAAAGCTCAAGGGCCAGGTCAACGTGACCCGCTTCAAGGGTCTGGGCGAGATGAACCCCTCGCAGCTGCGCGAGTCGGCGATCCATCCCGACACGCGCCGTCTGGTGCAGCTCACCATCGACGACGATCTGCAGACGCGCTCGCTGGTCGACATGTTGCTGGCGAAGAAGCGTGCCGGCGACCGCAAGGCGTGGCTGGAGACGAAGGGCGACCTGGCGACGCTGGAGGTCTGAGGGACTTCCATGCCAGGTGGAATCACGCTGCTGTAACGACCGGATGCGAATGGCCCGGCACACTCCGGCCATGCCCCTTCCCGACCGCCACCTCGACCTCGGCTGCGGCGATGCGCCGCGCAATCCCTACGGCCGCGCGCAGTTGTGCGGCATCGACATCCGCATGCCCGACGGCGCGGTCGCGCACGAGCACCGTGTCGCGAATCTCGTCGTCGCGCCGATTCCGTATCCCGACGACAGTTTCGGGTCGGTCTCGGCCTACGATTTCATCGAGCACGTACCGCGGATATTTCCGGACGGTGCCGGCGGCACGCGGTTTCCGTTCGTCGAGCTGATGAACGAGATCTGGCGCGTGCTCGCGCACGACGGCCGGCTGTACGCGCTGACGCCGGCATTCCCGCATACCGATGCATTTGTCGATCCGACCCACGTCAACATCATCACCGACGACAGCCACACGTATTTCTGCGGGCCCGCGCCCGACGGGCGCATGTACGGTTTCCATGGGCACTTCGAGATCGTGCGGGTGATCCGCACCGAGCGCGGCGCGGCCTACAGCGCCCTGCCCGGCTCACCGCAGAATCACAGTCCGCGCAAACTCGCCGCGCGTGCACTGCGCCGCTGGCTGCGCTGGATGCGTGGCCGTGCGTTCACGCCGCGCGCGCCGTATCTGCTGTGGGAACTGCGCGCGGTCAAACACACGCCGCGTCAGGCCTGATCACTGGTCTCGACGACGCGCCCGGGAATGCGATGCGTGCGGCCGAGCTGCGCGAATATCGCCGCCGAGGCCAGCGTCAACGCGCCGATGCAGACGAAGGTCCAGCGGAACGCCGCGAGCACCGGTGCATCGCCGACCGGTTCACCGCTGAAGGCGCCAAGCAGACCGCCCGCCGTCGCGACGCCCAGGCTCATCGCGAGCATCATCACCATCGACAGCAGACTGTTGCCGGCGCTCGCCTCCGGGCCGCCGAGATCACGCAGCGCCAGGGTGTTCATCGCAGTGAACTGCAGCGAATTGACCGCGCCGAAGATCGCGAACTGGACGATGTGCAGCCAGGTCGGCTGGCCTGCATCGACCAGCGCGAAGCTCGCCATCGTCAGGCCGGTCAGCACGGTGTTGACCACCAGCACGTTACGATAGCCGAAGCGCTGTACCAGCGGCACGACGATGCGCTTGGAGAACATGCCGGCCAGCGCGACGGGAATCATCATCAACCCGGCGTGGGTCGGCGGATAGCCGAGCGCGACCTGCAGCAGCAGCGGAATCATGTACGGCATGCCGCTGCTGCCGAGGCGCGCGAACAGGTTGCCGAGCAGGCCGACGCTGAAGGTGCGCGTGCGGAACAACGTCAGCGGGAACAGCGGCGCGACCGAACGCGCGGCATGCAGCCAGTACGCAACCAGCGCGGCGAGGCCGGTGACCAGCAGCACGACCAGCGCGGCATGCCGCGCGGCGTGGCCCGACAGCGCTTCGACCGACAGCGAGATCGCGATCATGCCGAACGCGAGCATCGCGTAGCCTGGCAGGTCGAACCGCGACACCGGCGCGCGCAGATCGGGCATCCACTTCAATGCCGCGAACGCGCCGAGTACGCCCAGCGGCAGGTTGATCAGGAAGATCCAGTGCCAGGACGCCACATCGGCGAGCCAGCCGCCGAGCGCGGGACCGATCAGCGGGCCGATCAGGCCGGGCACGGTGACGAAACTCATCGCCGCGAGGAACGCCGTGCGCGGCACCGCGCGCAGCACCGCCAGTCGCCCGACCGGCAGCATCATCGCGCCGCCGATACCCTGCAGCACGCGGGAGGCGACCAGTGCATCGAGATTCTGCGACAGCGCGCAGGCCAGTGAACCGGCCGAGAACAGCACGATCGCCGCGACGAACAGACGCCGCGTGCCGAAGCGATCGGCGAGCCAGCCCGAGGCCGGGATCAGCATCGCCACCGTCAGCGCGTAGGCGACGACGACCGACTGCATGCGCAGCGGCGACTGCCCCAGATCGGCCGCCATCGACGGCAGCGCGGTATTGACGATCGTGGTGTCCAGCATCTGCATGAACACCGCGGCGGCGACCAGCCACAGCATCGGCTTGAACGGACGCAGCAGCTCGGAATCGCTGGCGCGCGTGGCGCTCATGCGCGGCGGGCGTCTCCGGTGACATGCGCGATCGCGCCTTCGATCAGCCTGCGCAACAGCGGCTGCAGGCGGCCGGCGCGCGTTGCGTCCCAGACGAATGTCTCCTCGTCCATGTAGCAGCGCTGGCTGATCTCCAGCTGCACGGCTTCGATGCCGGTTTCCGGCCGTCCGTAATGGCGGGTGATGTGGCCGCCCTTGAAGCGGCCGTTGGCGACGAAGCCGAACGTGGACTGCTTCGCCAGCTGCGCGGTCAGGCGCGCTTCGAGTTCCGGACTGCAGCTCGCGCCGCTGGCGGTGCCGAGATTGAGATCGGGGAGCGGACCTTCGAACAGGAACGGCAAGGTGCCGCGGATCGAATGCGCTTCCCACAGCACGACCCGGCCATGCGCAGCGCGCAGGCGCGCGATCTCCTCGTTGAGCGCGGCGTGGTACGGGCGCCACCAGGTATCGACGCGCGCGGTGACATCGTCGGGTGACGGCTCAGCGCCCGGCAGATAGACCGGGCCGCCGTCGAAGCGCACCACCGGGCACAGGCCCGTGGTGTTCTGGCCGGGATACAAGGAGACGTCGTCTTCTGACCGGTTGAGGTCCACGACGTAACGCGAATGCGTGGGCACCAGCATCGACGCGCCGAGTTCACGCGCGAACGCGTAGAGGTCGGCAACGTGCCAGTCGGTGTCCGGCACTCGGCGGGCTTCATCGGTCAGCCGCGAGGCGATCGCATCGGGCACGCGCGTGCCGTTGTGCGGAATGCTGATCAGCAGCGGCGCGTCGCCGCGATGGAGGTCGAAGAGGTCGGTGCGCATCAGCGCATTGTAGGCGCGGCCCGGTCGTGCCGGAGTCCGCGCCCGGCGCTCAGCGCATCAGCACCACTTCCTCGGCGCTGGTGGGATGGATCGCGATGGTGTCGTGCAGATCGTCGAGGGTCACGCCCATCTTCAACGCGACCGCGAAGCCCTGCAGGATCTCGTCGGCCGCATCGCCGAGCAGGTGGATGCCGACCACGCGGCGTTCGTCGCCGGTGCAGACCAGCTTGAACAGGCTGCGCTGACTCGATTCGGCCAGCGCCTCGCGCATCGGGCGGAAGTTGCTGCGGTAGATGTGCACGTCGTCGCCGTGCGCCTCGCGCGCCTGCGCTTCAGTCAGCCCGACCATCGCCAGCGGCGGATGCGCGAACACCACCGACGGCACGTTGCCGGCATCGAGCTTCGCGTCCGGCTTGCCACCGAACAGGCGGTCGCACAGGCGACGCGCCGCGGCGATCGCGACCGGCGTCAGCGTGGGTCCACAGCCACAGATGTCGCCGACCGCGTACACGCCCGGTGCGGGCGTCGACTGCCATTCGTCGACTGGAATATTGCCGGCGGCGTCGGGTGTGATGCCGACGGTGTCGAGCCCCAGATCGGCCGTGTTGGGACGACGGCCGGTCGCGAACAGCACTTGATCGAAGCCTGCGCGCATCGTGCCGTCCTCGGCCTCGAGCCGCAGGCCGTCGTCGTCGCGATGCAGGGCCTTGAGCCCGTAGCCGAACACCAGCTCGATGCCCTGCTGGCAATAGTTCTCCTGCAACTGCGTGACGAGTTCGGCATCAGCCTGCCGCAGCAGTCGTTGCTCGCGCACGAACACATCGACCTGGCTGCCGAGCGCCTGCAGCACGCCCGCAAGTTCGATGGCAATGTAACCACCACCGATGATTGCCACGCGCGGCGGCGCCGCGCACCAGCCGAAGAAATCGTCCGACACCACGCCCAGTGCGGCGCCGGGAATGTCGGGCCGACGCGGATGTGATCCCGTCGCCAGCACGATGTGCGGCGCGGTCAGGCGGGTGCCGTCGTCGCACGCCACGGTGTCGCGCCCGGCCAGCCGTCCGCGCGCAGGCAACACGACGATCCCGTCGTGGTCGAGCCGCTTGCGGTAGCTGTCGTGGATGCCGTGGATGTAGCGCTGGCGATCGGTGATGAATTTCGACCAGTCGAAACCGACCCGGCCATCGGCGGGCAGGTCGAAGCCGAGCTGCGCCGCCTGCGCGATCCGTGCGCCGAGATCGGCCGCAAGCCACATCGCCTTCTTCGGCACGCAACCGACGTTGACGCAGGTGCCGCCGAGCGCGCCGGGTTCGACCAGTGCCACGCGCCGACCGTACTCGGCTGCGCGGAACGCCGCGGCAAGCCCGCCGGAGCCTCCGCCGATGACGATGAGGTCGAAATGCAGCAGTGCAGCGTCGTCGTGTGGCGCGGCGCTCATGCGAAGCGTTCCGGCGCGTAGGGCGCAGGGTCGAAGCGCGGCGCGCGGCCGCAGATCAGATCGCTCATCAGGTGTCCCGTTGCCACGCTCATGCTGACGCCGAGCATGCCATGTCCGGTGGCCAGCCAGAGGTGACGATGGCCCGGTGCGCGGCCGAGAATGGGCACGTCGTCGACGCTGACCGGACGCCAGCCGTACCACTCTTCCTGGCGGACCGGGCCGACCGGTTCGTGCAGGTATTCGCGCGCCGCGCGTTCCAGCGCATCGAGGCGCACGCGGTTGAGCGAGCGGTCGTAGCCGGAGAATTCCATCGTGCTGCCGAGCCGGAACCCGCTGTCCCACACGGTCACGCAGACACTGCGTTCGTGCAGCACCATCGGCGTGCGCGGCACGATCGACGGGCGTGAGTAGGTGATCGAATAGCCCTTGCCCGGCTGCACCGGCACGCGAAGTCGCAGCGACTTCGCGAGCAGCGGCGACCAGGCGCCGGTCGCGAGCAGCAGATCGCGTCCGGTGTAGACGCCCTGACCGGCGTCCACGCGCACGCCATTGCTGGTCTCTTCGATCGCGCGCACTTCACAGTGCTCGACCAGTTTGCCGCCCAGCGCGCGGAACGCACGTGCGAGACCTGCGACATAGCGATCGGGGCGCAGACGCGCATCGCCAGGAAAACGGACCGCGCCGACCACGCCTTCGCGCAAAGCGGGCTCCTGACGCAGATAGTCGGCACCGTCGATGCGCTCGACCGCGACGCCCAGTGCGCGCAGCTGCGCGGCCTCGTCCTCGAACGCATCGAAATCGGCGCGGTCGCGGTAGACGTAGTCGACGCCGGAGGCTTCGAACTCGCAGTCGATGCCCAGCGTCTCCAGCCAGTTCGGGAATGCATCGCGCGAGGCTTCAAGAATTGTCGAGCGGGCCTGCATCGCGTGCAGCCAGTCGGGCCGGTTGCAGTGGCGCGCGAAGCCGACCATCCAGCGCCACAGCGCCGGGTCGAACCGCGGGCTCACCCGGAACGGCGCATCCGGCATCAGCATCCAGCGCAGCGCCTTGGCCACCGTGCCGGGCGCGGCCAAGGGGGCGGCGTGGCTCGGCGTGATCGTGCCGCAGTTGCCATGCGAACTGCCGCAGCCCGCAGTGCCGGACTCGAACACGCGCACGCCGCGACCGGCCTGCAGCAAGGCGATGCCGCTGGCGAGGCCGATCACCCCGCCACCGACGATCAGCACGTCATCGCGCGTGCTCAAGCCGGCACCCTCACGGCAGCGCGGGAACGCGCCACCAGCCCGGACGCCGTCCGTAGGTCAGCCAGCGCCAGATCCATTCCATCGGTCCATAGCGGTGGTGCGACAGCCACGCGTGGCTGATCACGATCTGCAGCGCGAACACGCCAAGCACGATGCCCGTCTGCGCCGCGCGGCCCGGTTCGCCGAACAGGCCGAAACCATAGCCGTAGAACAGCAGCGAGCAGACCAGCGACTGCCCGAGGTAATGCGTCAACGCCATCCGCCCGACCGGCGCGAACACGCCGAGCACGCGCGCGCCTGCGTCGCTGGTCCAGGCGAGCACGATCAGCGCGACATAGGCCAACGACATCGGCAACGCGCCGCACAGCATCAGGCCCTGGGCCAGCACGCCGTGCGGATCCATCGCGCCGAGTTCGAAACGTGTGCCCACCGCGACGGCCGCCGCGGTGAAGGCAAGTCCCAGCGGCAGCATGCAGGCCAGCACGCGCAACCAGAAGACGCGTTGCGTGGCCACCGCCTGCAGTCGTCCTCCGGACATCAGCCAACTGCCGACCAGGAACACACCCAGCGCCATCGGCACGATCATCATCTGGCCCATCAGGCCGATCAGCATGTAGTCCTTGATGCGCTGCACGGTGACCGCCAGGAACCCGCCATCGGCGTACACGCGCATGGCGCTTTCGGCCGCCGCGTCCATCGGCGCCGACAGCTCGGCCAGCATGGACGCCGGCATCAACAGCATCAACGCGCCGATCAACACGTACAGCACGGCCATGCCCGCATACAGCAGAACGCCCACGACCAGTTGCCATTTCGCCGCCATGGATCGCATCACCATCAACAGCGCGCCGGCCATCGCATAGGTATGCAGGATGTCGCCCGGCCACAGCAGCACGATGTGCGCCACGCCGAACAGCAGCAGCGCCGCCATCCGGCGCAGGTAAACGCGTTCGACCGACAGCCCGGACGCCGCGATCCGCCCGCTCATCAGCACGAAGCCCATGCCGAACAGCAGCGAGAACATCGTCCAGAACTTGCCGGCGACGAACACGTGCACCACCCACGCGACCGCATGGTCGAGCCCGGCCGCATCGGCCGGGATGCCCGAGCCCATCTGCTGCAGCGGCCGGTTGAACCATTCGATGTTCATCGCGAACACGCCGAGCAGCGCAATGCCGCGCAGCACGTCCATCACTTCGAGACGCTGACCGGTGGGCACCGGTCCGAGCGCGGCCTGGGTCTGCATCCTGCGGTCCTCGCGATGTGGCGCGCCGCCAGCGTTGGTGCCGGCAGCGCAGATCTTTTTCAGTGCTGGTGACCGCCGTCGCCGTGCACGTGGCCGTGTTCGATCTCTTCCTTCGACGCCTCGCGCACTTCGACGATCTCGATGTCGAACTGCAGGTCCTTGCCGGCCATCGGATGGTTGAGGTCCACGTCGACCACGCTCATGCCGACCTTCTCGATCGTCACCGCGCGCGGGCCGAAGCTGGTGTTGAGCACGACCTGCTGGCCGATGCTGAGCTTCTGGTCGCCGAAGTGCTTCTTGGGCACGCGCTGGCTCATGCCGTCGCGACGCTCGCCGTAGGCGTCGGCGGCGGTCACGTCGGCCTTGAAGCTCTCACCGGCCTCGTGGCCGTCCATCGCCTTTTCCAGGCCCGGGATGATGTTGCCGTGGCCGAACAGGATCGCCAGCGGCTCGCGATCGCGCGAGGTCTCCACCGGCTCCTGGCCGGCTTCGGCAACGCTGTAATGGAAACGGACGACGCGGTCTTTCTCGATCTTCATGGATGGATTACCGGATAACGCGGCTGGGCCGCTTGAGGAGGATGGCGGGCTGGGGCACGATGCCGGCGATCAACACGACCGGACGCCCCATGCAAGCAACCGCACATTATCCTGACTCCGGCACGCCGGCGCCAACCATGGCGCGCCATTGCCTGCTGCCGCTGCTCGTGGGGACGCTGATGCTGGCCGGCTGCGGGCGCGACGACGTGCGCCCGACCCCGCCGGCGTCCACGCCGCAGGCAACCCGGACCTGGACGCCGGTCGCACCCGCCGACCCCGCCGCCGCCAACGCCGTGCTGATGCGCGCGATCAGCCTGGTGGGCACCCCCTACCGCTACGGCGGCAACACGCCCGAAGGCGGCTTCGACTGCAGCGGCCTGGTGAACTACGTGTTCCGCGACATGCTCGACCTGCGCCTGCCGCGCACCTCACGCGACCTGTTCGCCTACCAGGGCCCGAAAATCCAGCCCGAACGGCTGGCGACCGGCGATCTGGTGTTCTTTGGCAGTGGCGGCAACGTCAGCCACGTCGGCATCTATGTCGGCGAGGGCCGCTTCGTACATGCGCCGAGTACCGGCGGCACCGTGCGCCTGGACCATCTGGACGGCAGCTACTGGCGACGGAACTACTCCGGGTCCAAGCGGGTTTTGCACTAGTCCGTCGGGGGCCGGTTGACACGCCCGGCCGGGGTGAAGGGACCGGAGGAGGTAGCAAAATCCAGCCCGGCGCAGCGCGCATTCATGTTTTCGCGGCGTGATGGCCCGGGCGATATGTCCGGCCCCGAGCCGCCACTTCAGCACAGCGCGTCGACATCGTCTTCACCGATTTTCTTTGAAAAACGAGCACTTGTACGCATTCATTAATTTTGATTTAACAACCTTCACGGCTTCGTCCGGTAGTTTCCCCCGCTGATCCGCGACGATGTGAAACCCACGTGACGATGACAGACGCAACGCCAGGCGCCCGCGCCAAACGCCACAGCCGCCTTCGCACTGCCCTCGTCGCAAGTGTTCTCGCCTTCTCCGCAGCACCCGTTTTCGCAGGCCCAGGCCTCGCCGGCGACTCCGCCGACCAGATCGAAGCGACCACCTCGGTCGCCCGCGCGCTCACCGCCCCGACCGCGCAGCTCGCCCAGCCCGAAATGCTGCTGGCCAGCGATATCAACCAGTTGATCGCGATGGACGTCGACACGCCCGTCGCCGAGGCCGACGGTCGCGTCGAGGGCCTGCTCAAGCGTGCCCTGAGCTTCATCGGCACCCCGTACCGCTGGGGTGGCTCCAGCCCCGACAGCGGCTTCGACTGCAGCGGCCTGGTGGGCTACGTGTTCCGCACCGCGCTGGGTATCGACCTGCCGCGCGTTTCGCGCGACATGGCGCAGAACGGCGAGCGCGTCGAGCGCACCGCCCTGACCGCCGGCGACCTGGTGTTCTTCGGCCGGCGCGGTAACCGCATCGACCACGTCGGCATCTACCTGGGCGACGGCCGCTTCGTGCATGCGCCGCGCAGCGGCAAGGACGTGATGGTCTCCGAGATGGATTCGGGCTACTGGGCCACCCGCTTCAAGTCCGCGCGCCGCGTCGCCGGCATCTGAGGCATCGCGCCCGGATACGGGAAGGCCGCCGAAAGGCGGCCTTTTGCGTTGTGATGGGTGGCCATTTAAAAGCCCTCCCCCGCACGCGGGGAGGACTGGGGTCTTCCAGCGCCTGCACACATTCAGCGCGATGCAAAGTACGTCAGCGTTGCGCCATTGCAGGACGAAAAAAGGCCGCCCGAAGGCGCTTTTTTCGTCAACGCGGCTCGACACACCCCGGACGGCGATGCCGTCCGGAGCGCGCCCTGGATCACGCGCGGCTGTCGCGATGCCCCTGCTGCGGGCGACCGGCGCCGGCACGGTGCTGCTTCGGACCGGCATGCGCATGCGCGCTGCGGTCGGCCGGCTTGCCGTGACCACGATTGCCCGGCTTGCGCGGTGCGCGCTCGCCACCGGGCTTCTGCTCGCCCATGCGTGCACCCGGACGACCGGCAGACGGCTGGCGACGCTGACCACCGCCGTTCTTCGGGATCGGCGTGTCGAGACGCACCGGCTGGCTCGGCTCGAAGCCGGGCACGGCGGTCAGGTCGATCTCGGCCTTGAGCATGCGCTGGATCTGGCGCAGCAGACCGCCCTCTTCCGGCGAGACCAGCGACAGCGCTTCGCCGGTCGAGCCGTTGCGGCCGGTGCGGCCGATGCGGTGCACGTAGTCCTCGGCGACCATCGGCAGATCGTGGTTGATCACCAGCGGCAGGTTCGGGATGTCGAGACCGCGCGCGGCGACGTCGGTGGCGACCAGGATGCGGGCACGACCGGACTTGAACATGTCCAGTGCCTTCTGGCGCTGCGCCTGGCTCTTGTTGCCGTGGATCGCGACTGCCGGCAGGCCGGACTCGGCGAGCTGTTCGGCCAGACGGTTGCAGCCGTGCTTGGTCTTGCCGAACACCAGCACCTGGTCGGTGTGGCGCTTGGACAGCAGGTCGACCAGCAGGTCGCGCTTGCGGCTGTTGTCGACCGGGTGCGCGCGGTGCGCGATGGTCTCGGCGATCGTGCTGTTCTGCGCCACCTGCACCTGCTGCGGATCGCGCATGAATTCCAGCGCCATCGCCTTGATGCGCGGCTCGAACGTGGCCGAGAACAGCAGCGTCTGACGCTGCTTCGGCACACGGTTCATGATGCGCTTCATCTGCGGCAGGAAGCCCATGTCGAGCATGCGGTCGGCTTCGTCGAGCACCAGCACTTCAACGGCGTCGAGCTTGGCGTGGCCGCTGTCCATATGGTCGAGCAGGCGACCCGGGCACGCGATCAGCACGTCCACGCCGCGGCGCAGGTTGTCGATCTGCGGCTGCATGCCGGCGCCACCGAAGATGGTGGTGACGTTCATGCGCAGATGGCGGCCGTAGGTCTTGAGGTTGTCGGCAACCTGCACCGCGAGCTCGCGGGTCGGCACCAGGATCAGCGCGCGCGGCTTGCGCGGGCCCTTGGGCGGCGTTTCCTTGGCGAGACGCTGCAGCAGCGGCAGACCGAACGCGGCGGTCTTGCCGGTACCGGTCTGGGCGCCGCCCAGGACGTCGTTGCCGCCGAGGATCAGCGGAATGGCCTGCGCCTGGATCGGCGTGGGCGTGGTGTAGTCGTTTTCGGCGAGCGCGCGCAGCAGCGCGGGCGACAGCCCGAGGTCTTCAAACGTCATCTTGGAACTCCTTGCGCTTCCGCACGCCACCGCCTGCGAATCGTGCGGACGCACGAACACCGGAACGGAAACGCTGGGAAGTCTTGCTCGGAGCTATCCAAAACCGCGCTGCGAGCAATGATGAAACGGCTGCCGGATGCTCCGGGCCGTGGTCTGCGCGACGAAAGACGTGCGGGATAAGTCCGCGCGGATCAGGAATCGATCAATGCGGTAGGCGTACCAGGATCGTATCTGTCGGCGCGGATCGCGTCGGACAGGGGCAGCCGTGTTGCAGAACGGGGCAGAGTCTACGCCAATTCAGCCTGCCGCTCCAGCGGCTGGCAACACGCCGCGACAGCCGACGCTCAGTCGCCGCGGGCGCGACGATGCGTGCCATGCCGCCGCTGGGCGCTCGTCCGGCGCTGTGTCACCCTTCACGCATCCTCGACAGGATCCACCCATGGCCTTCCGATCCAGCGCGCCGCCCGCACCGATGCTGCTCGCACGCGTGCTGATGGCCAGCCTGTTCATCGTGCTCGGCGGCTGGCGGGTCTGGGGCGCGCTCAACGGCATGGCCCTGTCGAACGCCGCGCTGGTGCTCAGCGTCGGCGAACTGCTGCTCGGCCTGTTGCTGCTCGGCGGCTGGCGCCTGCGCTGGGTCGCGCTGGTGGCCGCGGCGCTGCTGGTGGCCGACGCCCTGCTGTCGCATCCCTTCTGGTCGGCGCGCGCCACGGCGTTCGACGGCCAACTGCTGCATTTCATGAAGAACATCGCATTGGCCGGCGGCTTCCTGCTGCTGGCCGCGACCGCACCGAGGAAGTGATCCATGGCCACCGAGGCCCACGAAACCACCAGCCAGCTGATCCAGGTGGTCGCCCTGCTGGGCGCGGCCGTCGTCGCGGTGCCCCTGTTCCGCAAGCTCCGGCTCGGCTCCGTGCTCGGCTATCTGGCCGCGGGCCTGGCGATCGGCCCGTTCGGCTTCGGCTGGTTCTCCGATCCGCAGTCGATCCTCCACGTCGCTGAACTCGGCGTGGTGATGTTCCTGTTCGTCATCGGCCTGGAGATGCGGCCCTCGCATCTGTGGAGCCTGCGGCGACAGATCTTCGGTCTCGGCGCGCTGCAGATCATCCTCAGCATCACCGCGCTGACCCTGCTCGGCGCGGCGTTCGGCTTCCCGTGGCCGATCGCGTTCGTCGGCGCATCCGGCTTCGTGATGACCTCGACCGCGGTGGTGATGCAGTTGTTGTCCGAACGCGGCGAGATCGCCCTGCCGCACGGTCAGAAGATCGTCTCGGTGCTGCTGTTCGAGGATCTGCTGATCGTGCCGCTGCTGGCGCTGATCGCGTTTCTCGCGCCGACGCCCGAGGCCGCGGTCGATGCGCCGTCGCGCTGGGTGTCGATCGCGATCGGCATCGGCTCGCTGGTCGCGTTGATCGTCGCCGGCATCTATCTGCTCAACCCGATGTTCCGCGTCCTCGCCGCGGCCAAGGCGCGCGAAGTCATGACCGCGGCCGCGCTGCTGGTGGTGCTGGGCGCGGCGCTGCTGATGCAGCTCGGCGGCCTGTCGATGGCGATGGGCGCGTTCCTCGCCGGCGTGCTGCTGTCGGAGTCCTCGTTCCGGCACCAGATCGAAGCCGACATCGAACCTTTCCGCGGCATCCTGCTGGGCCTGTTCTTCCTCGGCGTCGGCATGGCGCTGAACCTGACGGTGGTCGCGGCGAACTGGCCGCTGATCGTGGGCGGCGTGTTCGCGGCAATGGCGACCAAGGGCCTGTGCATCTACCTCGTCGCACGCGTGACCCGCAGCTCACACCCCGAAGCGCTGGAGCGCGCGGTACTGATGGCGCAGGGCGGCGAGTTCGCCTTCGTGCTGTTTTCCACCGCGGCGGCGACCGGTCTGATCGGCGCCGAGGTCAACGCCAACTTCACCGCGATCGTCGTGCTGTCGATGGCGTTGACGCCACTGGTCGTGCTGATGACCCAGCGCTTCATCGTCAAGGCCAAGGCCGCACGGCCGGATGATGTGGAAGACGTCGAAGGCCAGAGCGGCAGCGTGCTGATCATCGGCTTCGGCCGCTTCGGCCAGGTCATGAGCCAGTCGCTGCTGGCGCGCGATGTCGACGTCACGATCATCGACACCGACATCGAGATGATCCAGAGCGCGGCCGAGTTCGGCTTCAAGGTCTACTACGGCGACGGCACCCGCCTCGACGTGCTGCACGCCTCCGGCGCCGGCACCGCGCGTGCGATCGCGATCTGCATCGACGACCGCGAGGCCGCCGACCGCATCGTCGAACTGGCCGCCCACCAGTTCACGCAGGCCAAGCTGCTGGTGCGCTCGTTCGACCGCGAGCATTCACTGTCGCTGGTCAATGCCGGTGTGGATTTCCAGATCCGCGAAACCTTCGAATCGGCCGTGCAGTTCGGCGCCGCCGTGCTGCGCGAACTCGACGTGTCCGAAGAGGACGCCGACGCGATCGCGACCCAGGTCCGCCGTCTCGATGCCGAGCGTTTCGAGCTGGAAACCGCCAGCAACGACACCCGCGCCGGCATCCCGCTGATCATCAAGAACACCAGTGCGCCGGGCCCGAAGCCGACACCGCTGACGCGGCCGCGTCGCGAGAGCAAGCTCCTCAACGACGCGGCGACCGCGACGCCCGCACCGGACTCACCGACGCCCTGATCACTCGGGGGCGATGCCCCGCATCGCCCCCGAGATCGCGTCCCTTACAGCGTCACCCGCCGCCGGTTGTCCGATGACACCCGGTCGATCAGCTTGTTGTAGGGATCGAAGCCGGCCTCGAACGGTGTCTCGTCGACGGTCACGGTGATCACCGGATCCGCCGTCGTGATGTGGTGGCGCTCTAGGTACAGCACCTTCTCGTCGCGTTCCTTGCCCGACGGCCCGCGTGCGAACACACCGACCTCGATCCAGTCGTCGAGCGCGCCCTCGGTCTCGCGACCGGTGCCGTCGGCATAGCGCTTGGCGGCATGCAGGGTGAGGGTGACGTCGTAGCGGCCATCGTCGCGACGCTTCGCGGCCGCCGTCACGACCCGGTTGTCGTAGAAGCTGATCGTCTCGAACAGGTCGGTGATCAGCGTCTGCTGGTCGGGCCGCGCTTCGGCACGGATGTAGTCCAACAGTTCGCGAGAAGTCGTATACGGCGGTTGCTGGTAGGCCCTGTCTTCGAGGAACCGCTTGAGCGCACGGTTGAGCGCGGCCTCGCCCATCTCCTCGCGCAGGCGGTAGAACACCAGCGAGCCCTTCTGGTAGTGGATGTACTGCTGGTTCTCCACGCGGTACAGCGGCAGTTCCTCCAGACGCTCACCGCCGCGGCCGCCGAGATACTGGTCCAGTTCGTACTTCAGGAACTGGCGCATGCGCGGCCGCCCGTATTCCTGCTCCATCACCATCAGCGCCGAGTACTGCGACAGCGATTCGGACAGCATCGTCGCGCCCTGCACGTTCGCGCCGATCACCTGGTGCGCCCACCACTGGTGCGCGACTTCGTGCGCGGTGACGTAGAACACGTAGTCGAGCTTGTCGGCATCGCGCAGGTCGGCGATGAAGCCGATCGACTCCGAGTACGGCACCGTGTTGGCGAAGGCCTGGGCGAAACGCGCGTAGCCGGGGAACTCGATGATGCGCAGCTGGCGATGCTGGTAGGGGGTGAAGTTGGCCTCGTAGTAGGCCAGCGACTTCTGCGTCGCCTCGATCATCCGGTCGACATTGAACGGATGCTTGGGATCGAAGTACACCTCGATCGGGATGTCCCGGTACATGCCCTTGCGGACCTCCCAGCGCGCCGACAGGAAGGCGTAGAAATTCAGCATCGGGCGGTCCATCGCGTAGCTGAAGCAGCGCCGCCCGTCGCGTTCGAACTCGCGCTCGATGTAGCCCGGCGCCAGCGCGATCTGGTCGGGCGCGGTGCAGATCGTGGTGCTGAAGTCGATCCAGTCGGCGTCGTCGGTCAGATAGGTGTTCGCGCGGGCGGCTTCGTCTTCGAGTTTGGGCATGCGTCGCGGCTCGCCAAGATCACGCTTGCGCCGTTCGTTGCGGTCGCTGATCTCGGCGCGTGCGTTGTAGCCGAACTGCGGAAACATGCCGCTGTTGAAGAAGCTGCCGTTCTCGACGAACTGCGTCTGCGCCTGGCCGCTGGTGATGCCGGTCGGATGAAAGTCCACCCGGAAGCGGAACTCGCGCTGCTCGCCGGGCGCCAGCGGTGTGGCGAGCCTGTAGATGCGATAGCCCAGCGGTTCGTCGTACTGCGCGAGCGTCTGCCCGCCGAGATCGACATCGACCAGCGCGCGGTCCTCGGTCATGCCGATATGGACATCGGCGATCGGCTCGGCATACGGATTGCGCACCGCGTACACCAGCGTGCCGGTCATCGACTGCGTTTCGGGACGCAGGTCGATGTCCGAACGGCTGGCGACGATGCGTGGCTGCGGCAGCGATTCGTACTGCTTGTAGTCGCGCTCGTAGCGGGCCTGCAGATCGAGCTGGCCGTCGGGCGAGACAAAATCGTTGCGGACGTTGGTGTTCCAGAACAGCACGCCGCCGACCGCAGCGAACGCGAGCACGACCGCAGCGAACGCCACGCCCAGCCCGCCACGCAGTTGCGCGCGCATGCCGGCCAGCCGCTGGCGCCAGCCACCATCGACGCCGCGCACCCATAGCGCGGCCGCGAGCAACAACAACGCTGCGACGAACAGGCCCCAGTACCCCTGGAATGCCAGTTGCCCGACGAGGAAATGCCCGTAGCCGTTCATGTCGGAGTACGGCGCGTTCGGCCACGCCCCGATGGTGTAGAGGTTGTGGGTGAAATCGAGCATGCCGAGCACGGCCTGCGCGACGAGCACCAGCACCAGCAGCCCGTAACCGATGAACTTGTTGTTGGCGAAGACCTGCAACGCCAGCGCCAGCCCGCCCATGATCACGTAGGGAATCGAGTCGAACACCAGCGCCTGCACATAGACCAGCGGTTCGAGCTGCACGCTGCCCTTGAACAGCTGCACCGTCATCGCCATCGCCATACCGATCAGCTGGAACAGCGCAATCACCACCAGTAGGGTCAGGAACTTCGCCAGCAGCGGAATGCGGTTGGGCACCGGCATCGCGTCGACCACTTCGTTGAGCTTGGCGCCACGTTCCTTCCACACCAGTTCGCCGGCGTAGAACATCACCACGATCATCAGCAGGAAGCTGTAGCTGCCGCGCAGCGAATCGAGCATCTGCGAGGTGACCGGGTAGACCGACGTGCCGTACAGCGACTGCTGGAACAGCGCCGACGGCACGAAATTGAGGATGCCGAACAGCAGCATCACCAGGAAAGGCACGCTGCGCAGCACGCCGGCAGTGTCGAAGCGCACCTGACGCCAGGTCTGCGACCACGCGGTCGCGATGCCGAATACCGGCTGCACCCGGATCGGTGCGCGCGACGGCACGACCGCCGCCACCGTTGCCGGCGGCGGCACGCGACGACGCTTGAACAGACTGCGGCCAGTGCCGCTGCGTTCGGTCCTGAAGAATGCGAAGGTCGCCGCGAACAGCGCCAGCGTGACGCCCAGCCACAGCGCGCGGTTGGCGAGCAGATACTCGGCCACTGCAGGCAGACCGGAATTGCGCTCCTCGGCCGACCAGTAGCGCACCGTGCGCGACAACGCGCGCGCACCCAGCGGCTCGACCAGCGTCGCCAGCCAGATGTTGTCGATGTCCTGCATCAGCGTGGCGCTGACGCCGTAGAGCACGAAGAACGCCAGCACGCCGATGTAGACCCACAGGATCGAACGCGTGGTGACCGCGAGCAATGCCAGCAGCGCGGTGACGAACAGCAGGTTCGGCAGCACGATCACACCCAGCGACCACAGATACGGCCGCAGCGACACCGGTCCCAGGCGTGCGGGATCGATCCACGGCATGAACTGCGCGACGAACAGGCCGATGCCGATGACGACGAACACCGCCAGGCTCGCCAGCAAGGCTGCGCCGATCCGGCCGAGCAGATAGTCGCGCCGGCGCACCGGCCCCGAAAACAGCAGGTCCGCGGTGCCCTGCTCGAAATCGCGCAGCAGCGCGGTGCTGACGAAGATCGGCACGATCAGCATCGTCAGCAGGGTGAACGCGCCGAACAGCTGGGCGACGACCACCGGCGCATTGCGATGCACGTTGCCGATCGCGCCGCCGATCTGCACCGCATCGCTGGAGGCGGCGCCGAAACCGAGCAACGCGAACAGCACCGCGAGGAACCAGAGCAGCGGCGAACGGAGCTGCTGGCGCAGTTCGAAACGGAAGAATTCGAGGATCATGGCGGGCTCCGGCTCAGACGACCGGCGCTGCGGCGGCCTGCTGCCGTGCCTGCAGGCGCAGGCGCTGGAAGTACACGTCCTCCAGATCGGGATCGATCTGCACGAAGCCGTCTTCCGGGCGTTCCGCACTGTGTACGTGGATCACCGGCTGGCCGGCGACCAGCCGCGTCGACAACACCGTGTGCGCGGCCTCGTAGCCGGACAGCGTTTCCTTGGTCACCTGCTTGCGCCAGACCTGCTGCGACAGCGCCTCGATCGCGTCATTGGGGCGCCCGGTCAGCAGCACCTGACCGCGATTCATGATCGCCATCGTCGGGCACAGGTCGGTGACGTCTTCGACGATGTGCGTCGACAGGATCACCACCACGTCCTCGCCGATCGCCGCCAGCAGGTTTAGAAAGCGGTTGCGCTCTTCGGGATCGAGACCGGCGGTGGGCTCGTCGACGATGACCAGGCGCGGATTGCCCAGCAGCGCCTGGGCGATGCCGAAGCGCTGGCGCATGCCGCCAGAGAACGTGCCGAGCTTGCGCTTGCGCGCATCCCAAAGGTTCACCTGCGCCAGCAGGCCGTCGACGACCTCGCGCCGTTGCTTGCGATCGGTCAGGCCCTTGAGCACCGCGAAGTGTTCGAGCAGATCCAGCGCGCTGACCTTGGGGTACACGCCGAAATCCTGCGGCAGGTAACCAAGCTGGCGGCGCACGGCATCCTTGTCGCGCAGCACGTCGATCGGACCATCACTGCCTTCGAGCGTGGCGCTGCCGCCGTCGGCCGATTGCAGCGTCGCCAGCGTGCGCATCAGCGACGACTTGCCTGCACCGTTCGGCCCCAGCAGCCCGAACATGCCGCGCGGGATGTCGAGCGTCACGCCATCGAGGGCGCGCACGCCATTGGCATAGGTCTTGGTCAGGTCACGGATCGCGAGCATCGGTCTTCTCCCTGTGCCATCAGCACGACGGTTCGATCCTCACCTGTCCCACGCGGCTGCGCATGGGTCGAACGTCACCCGTCTCTGGAAAGCCGACCGCCACGAACCGCAAACCGGCGCGCAGGCGGGGCCCGGTCGCCGCTTGCCGGCCCGGCGCACGCATGACCTTCGACACCCCCGGCGCTTCCGGGGCAGGCGTAGAGTGCGCCCACACCGGGCGTCGCCCGGCGGTCCTTCCTCTACGGAGATTCCACGTGATTGCCTTCGCTCCCAAGCGCCTGCTGCTGACCTGCTCGGTCGTGCTGGCGCTCTCCGCCTGTTCGGGCGGCCAGGACACCCCCGCGGGCACCGGTGCCGCATCCACCACCCCGGCCACCACCGCCCCGACGCTGACGCTCGACGAGAGCGCACTCCCCGGCGTGAACCGCTTCGAGATCGGCGATCTCGACACCAACAAGAACGCCTGCACCGATTTCGGCGACTACGCCAACGGCAAGTGGCTCGCCGCCAACGCCATTCCCGGCGACCGCACCTCGTGGGGCGCGTTCGAGATGCTCGACGAGCGTTCGACCGCAATCCAGCGCCAGCTCGCCGAGCAGTCCGCCGCCGACACCGCCGCGACGGGCGTGGAGAAGATCGTCGGCGACTTCTGGGCCACCGGCATGGACGAGGCCAGGATCAATGCCCAGGGCATCGAACCATTGCAGGACCGCCTGACCACGATCGAAGCACTGGCCGACGGCCCCGCTGTCGCCGAGTACCTGCGCAAGACCTACGCGCGCGGAGAAGGCGGGCTGTTCGGCTTCGGCCCCGAGGCCGATTTCGACGCGCCGACGATGAACATCGCCTACGCGATGCAGGGCGGACTGGGCCTGCCCGACACCACCTATTACACCGACGCCGACAAGGCCGAAGTCCGTGACCAGTACGTGGCGCACGTTGCCAGGACGCTGGAGCTGTCGGGCGTGCCGGCCGCCGATGCGGCGACGCAGGCGCAGTCGGTGCTCGCGTTCGAGACGCGCCTGGCCTCGAAGTCCAAGTCCAGCGTCGAGATGTCGCGCGACGTGAAGCTGTTCTACAACCCGGTCACCCCGGCGCAGGCCGATGCGCTGACCCCGAACTTCCCGTGGACGACGTTCTTCGAGTCGCAGGGCGTCGCGGTGCCGGCGATGTTCTCGCTGGCGATTCCGGAATTCCACCAGGAAGTCAGCGCGATGCTCGGCGACACGCCGGTCGCCGACTGGCAGGCCTACCTGCGCTACCACCTCGTCGACGGCGCCGCGCCGTACCTGGGCGATGCGTTCGTGCAGGAGAACTTCGACTTCTACGGCAACAAGCTGCGCGGGCAAAAGGAACTCAAGGCACGCGAGAAGCGCGTACTCGACACGCTCAACGACCAGGCCGGCGAGACGCTGGGCCAGCTGTACGTGCAGGTCGCGTTCCCGGCCGAGTCCAAGGCGCGCATGGAGACGCTGGTCAAGAACCTGAGCGAATCGCTGAAGGTGCGCATCGAGAACCTGGCCTGGATGAGCGACGAGACCAAGGCCAAGGCGATGGAGAAGTGGGCCTCGTTCACGCCGAAGATCGGCTATCCCGAGAAGTGGCGCGCATGGGACGGCCTGTCGACCTCGCGCGACAGCTACATCGGCAACGTGCTCGCCGCGACCGAGTTCAACTACAAGTGGATGCTGTCGAAGATCGGCCAGCCGGTCGACAAGACCGAATGGGGCATGACACCGCAGACGGTCAACGCCTACTACAACCCGCTGCAGAACGAGATCGTGTTCCCGGCCGCGATCCTGCAGCCGCCGTTCTTCGATCCGGATGCATCGGATGAAATGAACTACGGCGGCATCGGCGCGGTGATCGGTCACGAGATGACCCACGGCTACGATGACCAGGGCAGCCGTTTCGGCCCGACTGGCAAGTTCGAGAACTGGTGGACCACCGCCGACTCGACCGGCTTCACCAGCCGCACCGATCTGCTGACCTCGCAGTTCAACGCGTATGAAGCCGCCCCCGGCAAGCACGTCGACGGCAAGCTCACCCTCGGCGAGAACATCGCAGATCTGGGCGGGCTGGCGACGGCCTATGACGCGATGCTGAAAGCCGCTGGCGACACGCCGGATCCGATGACCGACGGCCTGAGTCGCGACCAGCGCTTCTTCCTCAACTGGGCCACCGTGTGGCGTCGCAATTTCACCCCGCAGGAGCTCGACGTGCGGTTGAAGACCGACTCGCACGCACCGGCCAACTTCCGTGCGATCGGCGCGCCGTCGAACCTGCCCGCATTCGCGGCCGCGTTCTCGTGCAAGCCCGGCGATCCGATGGTGCGCACCGGCGACCAGCAGGTCGTGATCTGGTGATCGACGCGACATCGCGTTGACGACGAAGCCCGGCAGCGATGCCGGGCTTTTTCGTGGAACACGCCCCATGGTCAGGCATCGCCGGATACCGCCCCTTGCCCCGCGACGCCCGCATTCCCGCTTCATGTTGCTGTTCCACAGCTTGCTAGACTTGCGCGATTCATGTCTCGCACGGACTCTGCAATGCCGATCCAGCACACGCTTGCCCGCCCCGCCCTGCTCGCCGCCTCGATCGCACTGCTGGTCGGTCTGAGTTCCGATGCCGACGCGCAGCGTCGCCGCGCCGCCGCTCCGAAGGGGCCGCCGCCGGTCACCGCCTGCAGCGACCTCTACAGCTTCGTCAACAAGGACTGGCTGACGGCGAACATGCTCGTCGCCGGCCAGGGCACGCGTTCGGCACTTGGCGAGCTGCAGACGCTCGCACTCACCCAGCAGCACGACCTGCTCAACGCGGCGATGACCGCGCCGCAGAACGACGTGCAGCGCCTGCTCGGCGACTTCTGGGCCAGCGGTCTGGACGAAGCCGCGGTCGAAGCCGACGGCGCCCAGCCGATCGCATCGCTGATCGCACGCATCGACGGCATCCGCCGCACCCGCGACATCGCGCCTGCGCTCGCCGCGATGCACCAGGTCGGCATTCCGGTGCTGTTCCAATTCGGCGCGGAAGTCGATCTGGCCGATCTCAACCGCCACGTCGGCTACTTCACCCAGGGCGGTCTGGGCCTGCCCGACCCGGCGTACTACAGCCGCGGCGACGCGCAGACCCAGCAGATCGTGTCGCAGTACACCCAGTACGTGCGCAACATCCTCGCGCTGACCGGCACTGCCGAGGACAGTCTCGATGCCGAAACCGCGCTGGTGATCGATCTGGAGCGTCGCATCGCGGCCGCGTCCAAGCCGCTCGCCGAACTGCGCGATCCGCGCGCGCAGTACGCGCTGGTCGACACTGCCGGCCTCGACAAGCAGTACCGCCGCCTGCAGCTCGGCGAGTTCCTCACCGCGCAAGGCGTGCAGGCAACGCAGGTGTCGCTGGCCAACCCGGCGCTGTTCGCGCAGCTCGACACGCTGGTCAATTCGCTCAAGGCCGAGCAGTGGAAAGCGTATCTGCGCTTCCAGATCGGCAACGCGATGGCGCCGTACCTGTCGAAGAGCTTCCGCGACGCCGAGTTCGATTTCCACGGCCGCATCCTGCGCGGCGAAAGCGCGCAGCCCACCCGTCAGCAACTGGTGCTCGGCGCGATCAACCGCGCCGCCGGCCCGATGATGTCGCGCGAATACGTGGCGGCGTACCTGCCCGACACCACGCGCGCCCGCGCCGAGACCATCGCAGGCCAGGTGCGTGATGCGCTGGGTCGCGGTATCGAGCGCAACACGTGGATGACCCCGACCGCGAAGACCGAGGCCAAGGCCAAGCTCGCCGCGCTGCAGATCGAGATCGGCGCGCCGGTGCAGGACATCGACTACACCGTGCAGCCGATGGGTCGCGCCAGCTTCGGCAGCAACATGCTGATCGCGTCCACCTGGCGCCACGCACAAGAGATGCGCCGCATCGGCCAGGCCAACGCCAGCCGTCGCTGGGACGTGCTGCCGCAGACGCCGGCACTGGCCTACGACCTGGCGCAGAACCGCCTGATCGTGTCCGCCGCCGTGCTGCAGCCGCCGGTGCTGGACGTCGCCGCCGACGCACCCACGCACTACGGCACCTACGGCGCGCTGGTCGGCCACGAGCTGAGCCGCGCGATCGACATCAAGGGCAAGCTGGTCGACAGCACCGGCAGCGTGCGCACCTGGTGGAGCACCGATGACGACGCCGGCTGGCTGACCGCCACCGACAAGCTGGTCTCGCAGTACAACGGCTACGGCTATCCCGGTCTGACCGGCATGCAGGTCAACGGTGCGCTGACGCGTGACGAGAACGCCGCCGATCTGGCCGGCGTGGAACTTGCGTGGGACGCGCTGCAGCAGTCGAATCCCGAGCTCGCGCAGTCGGGCAAAGAAGCGTTCTTCCGCGGCTGGGCGCAACTGTGGCGCCAGCAGTCGGCGATCGACACCGCGACCCGCAATGCGGCCACCAGCGTGCATGCGCCGGGGCAGTGGCGCGCAAACGGCCCGGTGTCGAACCTGCCGGCCTACACCGAAACCTTCAAGTGCGGCGCGAATGATGCGATGACCCGCAAGGCCGAGGATCAGGTGCGCATCTGGCGTTGAGCCGGATTCCCGTCGTGACACGAAAATGCGCCGGCTTGTCCGGCGCATTTTTTTCGGCGTCTTTTGATGCGTCAGGCGAATGCTGGGGTTCGCTGACGCTCTCCCCATCCTACGAACGGGCGTCGGCTGGCTTGGCTTTGGATGTTGGGTAGAACGCAGCGATCCCCATCAATCCGGGATATCGGAAGCCGTCAGACCCTGCGCACGTGCCGCTTGCCGCCACCGCGGTTGAACGGTGGCCGCCCGCGCCAGTGCTGCAGCAGCAGCCAGCCGAACAGCATGCCGCCCAGGTGCGCGAAGTGGGCGACACCCGAGCGTGTGCCGGTGATCCCGAGCACCAGTTCGACCAGACCGTAGACGATCACCAAGGTGCGGGCGCGCATCGGGATCGGCGGAAACAGCAGCACCAGACGCTGGTTCGGAAACAGCACGCCGTAGGCCAGCAGCAGACCGAACACGCCGCCCGAGGCGCCCAGCGTGGGATACGGGAACGCACCCTGCGCCAGCGACCAGCTCACCACGCCCAGCTGGCACAGCCCCGCGCCGATCACGCAGACCAGGTAATAGGTGACGAAACGCCGCGTGCCCCAGGTGTATTCGAGCTGGGAGCCGAACATCGCCAGCGCCAGCATGTTGAATGCCAGATGCCCGATGTTGCGCGGGTCGTGCATGAAGCCGTAGCTCACCAGCTGCCACGGCTGGAAACCGAGCCCGCCCGCGTCCGCGCCGCCCAACGGCCAGAGCATGAAATACGCGAGCGCATTGCCGATCGCCAGCTGCAGCACGAACACGACCACGTTGATGGCCAGAATCACTTTGACGGCCAGCGGCAACCTCGGGAACATCCGGACTCCTCGTTTTTTCCGGCGTCATGATACCGGCGTGGACGTGCAGGCGGTCGTGCCCGATCAGGCGTGTGCGTCGGGTCCCCACAGCGCCGCGTCGAGCGTGTCGTCGGCTGGCATCCGCACCCGGCCACGCGTCACTGCGACACCCTCGGCGCGCAGCCGCTGCGCCTGTTCGCGGAAGCCCGGCGAGCCGTCGGGAAAGGCGATGCGCCCGTCACTGCGCACGATGCGATGCCACGGCAGATCGGGATCACCGTGATCGCGCAACACCCGCGCGACCAGCCGCGCGCGACCCGGCAGACCTGCGCGGCGTGCGATGTGTCCGTAACCGGCGACGCTGCCGACCGGCACCGCGTGGATCGCGGCGAGGATGCAGGCGCGGGCGTCCGCCTTCGAAGGCGCATCGTTCATCGCCGCAGTATGCGACGAGGTCGCGGCTGGATCAGACCCAGCCGAAGTGGTGGAACATCCGGAACAGGCCGTAGGCGATGCCGCCGGACATCGGGATCGTCAGGATCCACGCCCAGATCATCTTGTTCACAACCGTCCACTTGATCGCGTTGAGGCGCTTGGCCGTGCCCACGCCCATGATCGCCGCGGAGATGTTGTGCGTGGTCGACACCGGAATGCCCATCGACGACGCGGCCAGGATCACCGACGCGGCGCTGGTCTCGGCGGCGAAGCCGTGGATCGGATGCAGCTTGACCAGCTTGTGGCCCAGCGTCTTGATGATGCGCCAGCCGCCCGCGGCGGTACCGGCGGCCATCACGACGGCGCAGGTGATCTTGATCCACAGGTCGATGTCGCCTTCGGCCAGCGCGGCCTCCGACGGATGCAGGAACGCCAGCCAGGCCGGCAGGTTGTCGAGCGTGCCGACGCTCTGCGCGCTGACCAGGGTCAAGGCCACGATGCCCATCGTCTTCTGCGCATCGTTCATGCCGTGCGCGAAGCCCATGCCGGCGGCCGAGACGATCTGGCTCTTGCCGAAGAACGCGTTGACCCAGCGCGGCCGCGCAATGCGCGCCAGCATGCCGCCGCTACGCGCCATCATCGAGATCGCGAAAAACAGCACGCCCATCATCAGAAAGCCCGCGGCGAACCCCAGCACCGGCGAACTGACCATCGGCACGATGACCTTCCACAGCACACCCGCGCTGTGCCAGATCGGCTCCGCCGGCTCGGACCAGATCACCACGTCGAGATTGTTGGACGCGGCGGCGAGTGCCGCACCGATCAGACCACCGATCAGCGCATGCGACGACGACGACGGCAGGCCCCACCACCAGGTGATCAGGTTCCAGACGATGCCGCCCAGCAGGGCGCACAGGATCAGCTGCGAGCCCACGTCGATCACACCGGCATTGATCAGGCCCGAGGAAATGGTCTTTGCGACCGCGGTGCCCATCAGCGCGCCGACCAGGTTCATCGACGCGGCCAGACCCACCGCCTGCATCGGCGAGAGCACCTTGGTGGCGACGACGGTCGCGATCGAATTGGCGGTGTCGTGGAACCCGTTGATGTATTCGAACACCAGCGCGGTTGCGACCACGATCAGCACAAGGGTCAGCATGATCCGGAATCCGTCAGGAGTTCTTCAGCACGATCTCGTAGGCGACCACGCCCGCCTCACGGCAGCGGTCAATCGCCTTTTCGAGGATCTCGAAGAATTCCTTGAGCAGGAACATCTGCAGCGGTTCGAGGTTGCCCGAGTAGATGTCGCGGTAGAGCTCGAGCATCAGCCGGTCGGCCTCGTTCTCCAGCGCGCGCAGCTCGTCGTTGAGCGCCTTCATCGGCTCGAGCTTCATGCTGCGCAGGGTCTTGACCATCTTCACCACGACCGCCGAGGCCTGCTCGAGCATCGCCGCCCGCGGTGCGAAGTCGATGTGTTCGAGGTGGCGCGTCGCCAGCGAGTAGCGGTCGGCGAACTTCTCGACCTGCTTGGGAATCTTGTACAGCGCCGAGCCCAGCGCCTCGATGTCCTCGCGCTCGATCGGGGTGATGAAGCTGTCCACCAGTGCCTGGCTGATCTTGTCGGACGCCTCGCGCTCGCGCATGCGCGCCAGCTTGAATGCGTCCAGCGCCGGCTGGCGGTCCGACGCCTTGAGCATCGAATGCAGCGCGACGGTGCTGTCGTGCGCGGCCACGGCGGCCTCCTCGAGCAGCGTATAGAACTGGTTGCCTTGGCCGAAGATCGTTTGCAGGGAGAACATGCCGGGACGCCTTGAAGTCGCGCGCCCGGGACCGGACGCTCTGCGCAAGGCGCGGATTATGACGGTTAGATGACATTCCGGGCCAGTCCGGGCCGATCCGTGGCATACGGCGGTCGTCACATCGCAGCCTGTTATAGTCCCGGCCGCGCCCCCTTGCGCTGTTCATCTTTCACATGGACGACGACCCTAGACCGATCCCTGCGACGCACACCGCCGACGCCTCTCCCGATGCCCTGCATCGTCACCATTCCGGCAGGAGGCCCCGGCGATGCTCGAGCTGATCCTCATCGTCCTGGCCCTGATCGCCTGCAACGCGTTCTTCGCGCTGTCGGAGATGTCGGTGGTCACCTCGCGCAAACCCCGCCTCAAGCAGATGGCTGCCGAGCACCGCAGCGCGCGCACCGCGCTGGAACTGGCCGAGCATCCCGAGCGATTCCTGTCGACCGTGCAGGTCGGCATCACCACGATCGGCGTGCTCACCGGCATGCTCGGTGGCGACGCGCTGGGCAGCCTGATCGGCACCTGGCTGGCGACCAGCCTGCCGATCCTGGGCACCTATGCCTCGACCGTCGGCACCGTGCTCGCGGTCAGCCTGATCACCTTCCTGACCATCGTCTTCGGCGAACTGCTGCCCAAGCGCCTGGCATTGCTCGCGCCCGAGCGGCTGGCGTCGCTGGTGGCCTTGCCGATGCACTGGCTGTCGCGCGCGGCGACACCGGCGGTGTGGCTGCTCAGCGCCAGCGTGCGCGGACTGCTGAAGCTGTTGCGTCTCGACAAGACCGAAGCGGCACAGGTCTCCGAAGAGGAGATCCGCATGCTGGTCAGCGAAGGCCATGAGCAGGGTGTCATCGATGCCGACGAACGCAACATGGTCAACCGGGTACTCACCCTGGGCGACCGCGACGCCGAAAGCCTGATGACCCCGCGTACGCGCATCGCCTGGCTCGACATCGCGGCCGGGTTCGAGGAGAACCTGGCCGAAATGCGCGAAACGCCCTACTCGCGCTACCCGGTGTTCCGCGGCAGCGATGCGGATGTGGTCGGCGTACTCGAGATCAAGTCGCTGATCGACCGGCTCGAGGAGAGAGAGTTCGACCTGTTCAAGTACCTGCGCGAGCCGTTGTTCGTCTCCGAGTCGACGCCGGCGATGAAGCTGCTGGAGATCCTGCGCGAGAACCAGCAATCGCTGGCGCTGGTCGTCGACGAGTACGGCGACATCACCGGCATGGTCACGCTCAACGACGTGATGGAAGCGGTGATCGGCCGCACCCAGAGCAGCGGTCTGGATGCGACGCCGCTGGTGGTGACGCGCGAGGACGGTTCGATGCTGGTCGACGGCACGCTGCCGACCGGCGCGCTGCGCGAACTGCTGGGCGGCGGTCCGCTGCCGGGCGAGGACGAGCACATCTTCCACACCGCGGCCGGCATGACCATTGCCCGCTTCAGCCGCATTCCCAACGTCTCCGAGCACTTCGAGTGGCAGGGCTGGCGCATCGAGATCGTCGATCTCGACGGGCCGCGGGTCGACAAGCTGCTGCTGCAGCGCCTCCCGGATGCAGACCGGGACGGCGATGACGACTGAGAGCCGGTCGCGGGAGGAAGCCAGCACCCGGGAACTGCTCGCCGCGATGGCACTGGGCGATCCCGGCGACCAGTTGCGCTTCGCCGATCTGCTGATCGGCCTGGGCAAGCGCGTGTTCGGCATGATGCTGTTCGTCGCCACCCTGCCCGCCTTCATCCCGATTCCGGGGGTGGGCGGCGCGATCGGCGGCCCGCTGGTGGTGTTGGTCGGCGTGCAGTTGCTGATCGGCCTGCGCAAGCCGTGGCTGCCGCGCTTCATCGCCGAGCGCGGCCCGCACCGCAGCGCAGTGCAACGTTTCGAGACCGTGCTCGAACCCTGGTTGCGCCGCGTGGAACGCTTCAGCCGACCGCGCTTGCCGGGTGTGCTCGACCATCGCGCCGGGGCGATGTTCACCGGCTTGCAGCTTGTGTTGCTGGGCGTCCTGCTGGCGCTGCCCATCCCGTTCACCAACTATATGTTCGGCCTGGTGCTGCTGGCCTATGCGCTGGCGCTGCTGGAACGCGACGGCGCGTTGATGCTGTGGGCCTGGCTGGGCGGCATCGTCGCGATCGGTTTCTTCGGCGTACTCAGCGGCGCCCTCGCAGCGGCGGCCACCGAATGGCTGGCGCGTATTTTCTGACGGGCTTTCTGCTGCTGCCCTAGCGGTCCAACCGGGCCGATTCCATCATCAGATCCCGGCGTCGCGCCGCATGTTCGACGCCCCCGATCCGTCCATGCGCCAGCAACGCATCAAGCGCGGCCAGACGCGCATGCCTCGGCAGCTCCGGACGCACCGCGCCGCGCTCGACGTTCTCAGGCGGCCAGACACGCCGATGGGCAAGCACCAGACGCACGCTCACGACACTGGCGACGGCCCAGACGACCAGACCGGCCAGCAGGCAGAACATCTCCACTGGAGACCATGTACCCATCGCGACATCCGTGACGCTCTCGGAGGCTCAGCATACCCATGCACGTGAGGGGCGGCGTGACGCCACCGGCTCTGGATCTGGCTGCAAATCCCGCTTTGGCAGTGGCTTGCGCTTCCTGCTCTTGACTTGCAAGCGCGCAGTAAAGCGAGATCAAACGCTGGAAGCCAGCGCAGTCAGCACCCGCAGCGCTCAAGCGGAAAAACCACGCCATCACCCCAACAGCGCATCGAACTCTCGCGCCGGCAGCGGGTGGCCCAGCCAGAATCCCTGGCCAAGATCGCAATCGCGATCGCGCAGCACGTCGAACTGGCCTTCCTGCTCGACGCCCTCGGCGACCACCGTGATACCGATCGAATGTGCCATCGAGATGATCGCCGTCGTCAGGGCCAGGTCGTCGGGATCACGCAGCAGATCGGCGACGAAACTGCGATCGATCTTGACGCCGTCCACGGGCACGTGGCGCAGGTGGCTCAGGCCGGAAAAACCGGTCCCGAAATCGTCGAGCCAGACCTTGATGCCAAGCACGCGCAGCGCGCCCAGCACCTGGCCGACACGCGATTCGTCGACGATCACTGCGGTCTCGGTCAGTTCCAGATGCAGGTGCCGTGGCGACAGGCCCGACTCGCGCAGCGCCGCCTCGACCTCGACGGCGAACGCGCCGCCGCGCAACTGGCGCGGCGACACATTGACCGAAACGAACAGATCCGCCGCAGCCGGGAACCGCTGCTGCCACGCACGCGCCTGGACGCAGGCCGCGTGCAGCACCTGCGGGCCGATCACGTCGATCAGGCCACTCTGCTCGGCGACATCGATGAACACCGGCGGGGCGACAATGCCGAATTCCGGGTGCTGCCAGCGCAGCAATGCCTCTACGCCCATCAGCGCCTTGTCTGCCATCCGGAACACCGGCTGGTAGGCCAGGCTCAGCTCGCCGCGCTCCCAGGCGCCGCGCAATTCGTGTTCCATGCGCATGCGGCGCTCGACCGCCTGATCCATCGCCAGACTGTAGAAGCGGTGGCAGTTCTTGCCGGCCAACTTGGCCTGGTACATCGCGATGTCGCCGTTCTTGAGCAGCATCGCGGCGCTGGTGGCATCGTCGGGAAACACGGTGATGCCGATCGAGATGCCGAGGAACACGCGACGGCCTTCGACCTCGATCGGCCGCGCAACCTCGTCCACCAGACGTGTCGCCAGTTCTCCGGCCACGTTGCGCAGATCGTCGGTGGCGGCTTCGGGCAGCTGCAGCAGCACGACGAATTCGTCGCCACCGAAACGCGCCAGCAGTGCGTCCGCGACATCGAACTCGCGCACCGTGGCATCGATGCGCGCGGTGAACTGCATCAGCGCCTCGTCGCCCGCGTCGTGGCCCAGCGAGTCGTTGACGCGCTTGAAGTCGTCGACGTCGGCGAACAGCAGGGCCACCTGCCCGGCGGCGCCCTGCATTTCCAGCAGCCGCTGGTCCAGCGTTTCGCGCAACGCCCGACGGTTGGCCAGCCCGGTCAGCGAATCGGTGTAGGCCATGCGGCGGATGTCGCGATCGTGACGCGCGATGCTCTCACGCATGCGATCGAAGGCGCGGACCAGATCGCCGATCTCGTCCTGGCGTGCGTCGACCGGCACCACCACGTCGTAATGCCCGGCCTCGATGCGCTGCGCGGCCTCGGCCAGTTCGCGCACCGGACGCACCAGGCGGCGCTGCAGCACCGCCGCGACCAGTCCGCCGAGCGTCACCAGCACCAGCAGCAGCAGACCGACCGCGGCCAGGTGCCGGCGGGCGATCTCGTCCAGCCGCGCCCGCATCGTGGCGACCATCGCGTCCTCGTCCTGCTTCGCGGTCGCCAGCGAATAGCCGATGCGCACGCCACCGAGGGGTTGGTCGCCGATGCGGATCGGCGTCGAAACATCCAGCAGTTGCCGGTCGTTCTGCATGTGCTGGCCGGTCGCTGCGACGACCTCCAGCGCGAACGGATCATCCATGCGCTGTCCATAGCGCTCGATATCCCGGCTGCCGTCGTGGACGATCTCGCCTTCCGTGTCATAGACGATCACGTAGCTGACATCGGGCTGTCGCAGCACGTTGCCGACGGCCGCGCCGATGGCTTCCAGGTCGAAGTAGTACAGCGGATTGACCAGTGCGTCGGCGAGCTGCACCGAGGCCGCCTCACCGCGCACCAGCAGACGCTGCGAGGCGAGCGTGTGCATCGAGCTCTGGCTCAACGCGAGGATCTGCTTCTGCGCCTGGCGCTGTTGCTGCAATACCAAGGCCACTGCGACAAGACCCACGCACACTGCGGCAGCGGCCAGCGCCAGGAACATGGCCTGCAGACTGGCGCGCCACTTCATTCGACGTCCGTCACGACACGCGAGGCACCCGCGCGCAGCACATCGAGTTCGGCGCGGGTGCCGGCATCCATCGGCAGGAACGCGGTGGTGCGGAAGAACTCGCGCAGCGCGACGGCGGCCGCGGGATCCCCGCTGGCTTCGACCAGCACTTCGCGCAGGCGCGCGGTCACGCGCGGGTCCAGGTTCCCGCGTACGACCTCGATCGCGCGGGGAAACGGCGCGCTCTCGCGGAAGATCATGAAGTCTCGCTTGAAGGACGGCGGCACGCGCCGGTCGCTGGCCCAGTCGAGATTGCTCATCGCGCCGGCATCGACGAGGCGCTTGTGCACCCACGAGGACATGTTGAGTTCCGACCGCGCGAACAGATAGCCGACCGAACCCGGCTCTGGCTGGTCGCGTGGCGACAGCAGGATCTCGAGTTCCATGCCACGGGCAAGCAGTTCGTTCACGGGCACGAAGTAGGCGCTGGTCGACTGCCGGTTCTGGAATACGATGCTGCGCCCGCGCAGGTCATCCAGCGACTGGATGCCGCTGTCGCGCCGGGCGAAATAGACCGTGTGATAGTGGCTCACGCCGTTGCGCTCGGTCAGCAGCAGCGGTACCGCGCCCGCGCGCGCCTCGAGCAGCGTCGCGCCACCGGCGGTCTCGGTGACCCAGTCCACGCGTCCGCGACGCAGGTAGCTCTGCATCTGCTGGGCATCGCGCGCCATCAGCACGCGGCCTTCGGTGATGCCGACATCGCCCATCCGCGCCACGACGTAGTCGAGCAGTGGCTTGAGCTGCTCGTAGTGCGCCTGGGGATCGTCGCTGATGCGCCCCAGCACCAGGACGTTGCGCGACCCGGCCGCCTGCACCGGCAGCGCCGCCGCCAGCAACGCCAACAACGCAGCGGCCAGCAGTCTTCGAAGAAGATGACGCGGGTCCAAGGCGGGTCCTGGCAGACAGGGGTGAAGCGGCAAGCCTAGCGGAAGCCATTCCCCGGCGACAGCCGCCCCGGCTCAGCTGTCGCCGCGGTCCCGGGCGATCCGGCCCATCCGCTGCGCGTCGGCGAGAATGCCGCGCAGCAGCCGGACTTCCTTCTGGTCCAGTCCGGTGCGCACGAACAACCGCCGCAACTTGCGCATCGCCGAATCCGGCGCGCGCCCCTTGTGGAAGTCGATGTCTTCGAGCGTGTCCGCCAGTTGGCCGAAGAAACCTTCGAGCTCGGCATGCGGGACTGCATCGGGATTCACCGGTGCGATGGCCGTGGGCGCGACATCGCCGCCCTCGCCCAGCAGCGCCAGCCGCACCTCGTAACTCAGCACCTGCACGGCCGCGGCCAGGTTCAGAGAGCTGTAGTCGGGATTGGCCGGGATGTGCACCGCGGCATGGCACAGCTGCAGTTCCTCGTTCTCCAGCCCGGTACGCTCGCGGCCGAACACCAGCGCGACCTCGCCACCGGCCGCGGCTTCGACATGCACGGACGCCGCGGCATCACGCGGCCGCAGTTCGCGCAGCTGTACGCGTCGGCTGCGCGCGGTGCAGCCGAGCACCAGCCGGCAATCGGTGACGGCTTCGGCCAGCGTCGCCACTTCGACCGCGGCATTGAGCACGTCCTCGGCGCCGGCGGCCATCATGTCGGCCTCGTTGTGCGGGTACTTCTGCGGCGCCACCAGCACCAGCCGGTGCAGGCCCATGGTCTTGATGGCGCGCGCGGCGGAGCCGATGTTGCCGGGGTGCTGGGTGCCGACGAGCACGATGCGGATACGGGCGGCGAGGCCGCCGGTGGTGGCGATGTCCGGTGCGGACTCTGGATTCAGGGGCGCTTGCATGGCGCGAATGGTAAACTGCGCGACCGGCCATGCGCCGGCACTGCTCTTTTCCCCCTCGATCCTGCCCGCGCCCGGAGTCGTCCGCGATGCTTCAACCTGCTGTCAATGTCATGGTCAAGGCGGCGCGCGCCGGCGGTGGCGTCCTGCTGCGCAACATGCACAAACTCGATGCGCTCAACGTCGTCGAGAAAGCGCGCCACGATTACGCGAGCGAGGTCGACGGCCTCGCCGAAGAGGCGATCGTCAAGGAATTGCGTCGCGCCTATCCCGAATACGCCGTGCTCGGCGAAGAAGGCGGCGCCAAGCCGGGGCGTGGCGGCCCGAGCCGCTACACCTGGGTCATCGATCCGCTCGACGGCACCAGCAACTATCTGCGTGGCCTGCCCCACTGGTGCGTGTCGATCGCGCTGGTCGAAGGTGGCGAGCCGCTGCACGCGGTGATCTTCGATCCGCTGCGCAACGAACTGTTCACCGCCACGCGCGGCGCCGGCGCCCAGCTCAACGAGCGTCGCATCCGCGTGTCCGAGCGCCGCGAACTGACCGGCGCGATGCTCAGCACCGGCTTCGCCCCGCGCGAGCGCAAGCGCGTCGGTGCCCAGCTGCGCGCGGTCGAAGCGTTGCTCGAATCGGCCGAGGACGTGCGCCGCACCGGTTCGGCGGCGCTGGACCTGGCCTATGTCGCCGCGGCCCGCACCGACGGCTACTTCGAGGCCGGCGTGCATCCCTGGGACATCGCGGCCGGCGTGCTGCTGGTCCGCGAGGCCGGTGGCCGTGTCAGCGACTTCAAGGGCGGCCCCGGCGGCCCCTTGCACGTTGCCTTCGCCGGTGGCCGTCAGGTGATCGCCGGCAACGTGCACATCGTCGCACCGCTGCAGAAGGCCCTGGTCGAATCGGGCTACGCGAAAGAATTCGCATAAGCCGCCCGGACTTGGTGGACGCAAAAGGCCGCGCGCAAGCGCGGCCTTTTGCGTTGGTGGTGGCACCTCGATATGTCGACGCAGCACGTGGGAGCGCGCTTGCGCACCACAGGCATCGCCAGGACGCACGCAAGCACGTCGGGTTTCGCTGCTCTATCCTCCCGGCGGTTGCCTTGCCGCCTGTCGCCCACGAAAAAGCCGCGCATTGCGCGGCTTTTTCGTGCCACCAACTGACCCGCGTCGCGCGGGTCGGATGGGCCAGTCAGGGACGGCGCGCCAGCGCTTCCTCGTCCCGCGCCTTGGGCAACAGGTCCTGCTTGGTCACGCGCAACAGGCCATAGGTCAGCAGCGGACACGCGATGAAGATCGACGAAGCCGTGGCGACAACCGCACCCAGCATCTGCGTCAGCGCCAGCCCCTCGAGCGAACCGCCGCCATACAGGAACAGCGCGAACACCGAGAGGAAGAACACCAGCGAGGTGATGATCGTGCGCGAGAGCGTCTGGTTGATCGACCGGTTGAACACTTCCAGCGGATCGGCGCGCATGCCGCGGAAGTTTTCGCGCACGCGGTCGAAGACCACGATGGTGTCGTTGATCGAGAAGCCCATCACCGACAGCAGACCTGCGAGCACGGTCAGGTCGAACTCGCGCCCGGTCAACGAGAACAGGCCGGCGACCACGATCACGTCGAACAAGGTGGTGATACTGGCGACGACCGCGAACTTCCATTCGAACCGGAAGCTGATGTAGAGCAGGAAGCCCACCAGCACGAAGATGGCGGCGTAGATCGCGTTCTTGCGCAGATCCCCGGAGACCTGGGAACCGATCGACTCGGTGCTCAGGATCTGGCCGGGATTGTCGACCGTCGTCGCCGCGTCCAGCACGTGCTGCGCCAGCTCGGTGTTGTCGGCGATGTGCGCGATGTCATCCGCCGCGCGCACCCGGATCAGCAGGTCGTTGCCGCTGCCGTAGGTCTGCACCTGGGCGTTCTCGATCTCCGCGGCCTCCAGGCGCTCGCGCACCTCGTCGACGCTCACCGGGTTCTCGAAGCGCACGTTCACCGCGGTGCCGCCGGTGAAGTCGAGCGCGAAGTTGAATCCCTTGAGGCCGATCACCGCGAACGCTCCGACGAACATGAGCATGGCGATCGTGATGAACACATGGCGGAACCGCATGAAATCGATGCGGGTGTTCGCGGGGACGAGGGACAACGGGAAAATTTTCATGGGGTCTCTCCCGTCAGATCGCCAGGGACTTGAGCTTCTTGCGCGGCGCGTAGATCAACGTGACCAGCGCGCGCGAGACGACGATTGCAGTGAACATCGAGGCGACGATACCGATCACCAGCGTGACCGCGAAGCCCTGCAGCGGACCGGTGCCGAACGCGTACAGCGCGATGCCCGCGATCATGCCGGTGAGGTTGGAGTCGAAAATCGTGTCCGACGCCTTCTCGTAGCCGGTCACGATCGCCGCCTTCGGCGGCATGCCGGCGCGGAGTTCTTCGCGGATGCGCTCGTTGATCAGCACGTTGGCGTCGACCGACAGACCGATCGACAGCGCCAGACCGGCGAAGCCCGGCAGCGACATCGTGGCGCCGAACAGCGACATCACGGCCACGACGATCAGCAGGTTCAGCACCAGCGCCAGGCAGGTCACGATGCCGAACATGCGGTAATAGAACATGAAGAAGATCAGGGTGAACACGAACGCATAGAGCACAGCGGTGACGCCACGCTCCACGTTTTCGGCGCCCAGGCTCGGGCCGACGACACGCTCTTCAACGAAGTCCATCGGCGCGGCCAACGCACCCGCCTTCAGCTGCTGGGCGAGATCGTTCGCTTCCTCGCGGCTCAGACCAGTGGTGCGGAATTCGCGGCCGAACACGCCCTGGATGGTCGAGGAGCTGATTACACGCTCGACGCTGCGCGCCGAGCGCACTTCCTCGCCGTCGACGATGCGCACGGTGGGAATGCGCTCGACATATACGATGCCCAGACGCTGGCCGACGTTCTGCAACGTGTGGTCGAGCATGCGCTTGCCACCGGCGCTGTTGAGCGTAATGCCGACCGCCGGCATGCCATTCTCGTCCGTCTGCGGGTTGGCGTTGATCAACTGGTCGCCCGCGACCAGGATGCGACGCGACAACAGCAGCGGCGTGCCGGCATCGTTGTAATAGATGCGCGAATCGGCCGGGATATTGCCCGACGCGACAGCTGCGGCGGCCTGGTTCTCGTCGCCGGTCACGGCGCGGAACTCGAGCGTCGCGGTCGCGCCGATCAGGCGCTTGGCCTGGGCGGTGTCCTGCAGGCCGGGCAACTGGATGACCAGGCGGTCCTCGCCCTGGCGCTGCAGCACCGGCTCGGCGACGCCGATCGAGTTGATGCGGTTGGAGATCACGGTGCGGTTCTGCTCGACCGCGTCGGTCGCGATGCGCCCGATCTCGCCCGAGGACAGGCGTACGGTAATGCGGTTGCCGTCGGCCAGCACCTGCGGGGCGCTGCCGCCGACCACCTGGCCCGAGGCGCTGGCGAGGCTGTCGATGATCTGCGTGCGCGCGGCGTTGACATCGGCACCTTCGACCAGCACCACGCCGATGGTGTTGTCGGCACGGCGCTCGACGCTGGAGTAACCAATGCGCGCGTCGCGCAGCACGGTACGGATGCTGTCGGCATAGCCTTCGACGCGCTTCTGCAGCGCCGCAGCCTGGTCGACCTGCATCACGAAGTGCACGCCGCCCTGCAGATCCAGGCCCAGGGTCATCGGACGCGCGCCCAGGTTGTCGAGCCAGTCCGGCACGGTCGATGCGAGATTCAGCGCGACCGAATAGTTCTCGCCGAGTACCGGGCGCAGTGTGTCGGACGCGAGCGTCTGCGCATCGGAATCGGACAGGCGCAGCAGCAGATGGTCCTCGTCCATTTCGGTGCCGACCGGGGTCACGCCGGCAGCCGTGAGCAGCCCGTCGACCCGCGTCTTCAGCGCCTCGTCGATGCGCGCCTCGCTGGTGCTCGGGGTGATCTGCACCGACGGGTTCTTCTGGTAGGCATTGGGCAGCGCGTACAGCGCAGCCAGGACCAGAACGACCAGGATGAGGGCATATTTCCAGCGCGGGAAGTCAAGCATTGCGGATACCGTCTCGCAGAATTTTCGTGATCGCTCTCGCCCTCACCCCTTGCCCTCTCCCGCATACGGGAGAGGGGGAGTCGGTGCCGAGCGGGACAGCGCCCACCGAGCAGCCGGGATCGTCCCGGCCGCGTCGTCCGGTTACGCCGACTTGAGGGTGCCCTTGGGCAGCACGTTGCCGACCGCACCCTTCTGCACGCGGATTTCCACGCGCTCGGCGATTTCGATCGTCAGGAAGCTGTCGCCGATGTTGCGCACCACGCCGGCGATGCCGCCGTTGGTGATGACTTCGTCGCCAACCGACAGCTTCTCGAGCATCGCGCGGTGTTCCTTGGTGCGCTTCATCTGCGGGCGGATCATCAGGAAGTACATGATCGCGATCAGGATGATCGGGAAGGCCAGCGTCGACAGCAGGCTGGGGCCAGCGGGTGCGGCGGCAGCGGCGTGGGCGGGGGCGATCACAAGGTCCAGCAGATTCATCGGGGCATCCATGGGTCGAAAACAGACAGCGGGCGATTATGACACGGCCGGGCGCGGGCGCAGGCCGGGCAGCGGGTGAATGGGCGGTGATGGGGCGCGAGACGTCGCCGGGACGGCTCAGGCGCCCGGATTCCCCGTCCGGGCGCTGTAGAAAGACTCGCGGAACGCGGCAAAGGTTCCCGCGGCGATCGCGTTGCGCATATCGGCCATGAGTTTCTGGTAGTACCAGAGGTTGTGCAGCGTGCCGAGCATCGGACCGAGCATCTCGCCGCAGCGGTCCAGATGTCGCAGGTACGCGCGGGTGAAGCCGCCGCTGCAGGCCTCGCAGCCGCAGCCTTCCTCAATGGGGCGCAGATCCTTCTCGAACTTCGCGTTGCGGATGCGGATCACGCCGGTCGAGGTGAAGAAATGTCCGTTGCGCGCGTTGCGGGTGGGCATCACGCAGTCGAACATGTCGACGCCACGCGCGACGGCTTCGACCAGATCTTCCGGCCGGCCCACGCCCATCAGATAGCGCGGGCGGTCTTGCGGCAGCTGCGGCGCGGTGTGGTCGAGCATCGCGTTGCGCTCGTCCTCGGTCTCGCCGACCGCGAGGCCGCCGATCGCGTAGCCGTCGAAGCCGATGTCCTTGAGGCCCTCGGCCGAGCGCGTGCGCAACTCATGGTGCACGCCGCCCTGGACGATGCCGAACAGCGCGGCGTCGTTGCCTTCATGGGCGCGCTTGGAACGCGCGGCCCAGCGCAGCGACAGTTCCATGGATTTCTCGACCACGCGCGGATGCACCGGCTTGCCATCGATCTGCACCGGCGGGCACTCGTCGAAGATCATCACGATGTCCGAGTCGAGTACCTTCTGGATGCGCATGCTCTCTTCGGGCCCGAGAAACACCTTGGCGCCATCGGTCGGCGCGGCGAAGGTCACGCCTTCTTCGGTGATCTTGCGCTTGTGCGCCAGCGAGAACACCTGGAAACCGCCGGAATCGGTGAGGATCGGCTTGTCCCAGCGCGCGAAGCCATGCAGACCGCCATGCGCCTCGATGACCTCGAGACCCGGCCGCAGATAGAGATGGAAGGTATTGCCGAGAATGATCTCCGCGCCCAGCGCGCGGATCTGCTGCGGCAGAACGCCCTTGACCGTGCCGTAGGTGCCGACCGGCATGAAGGCCGGCGTTTCGATGGTGCCGCGCGGAAACGTCAGGCGCCCGCGGCGCGCGACGCCATCGGTGGTGATCAGTTCGAACTGCAGTCGGGACATTGAGAAGCCGGAATTTGGGATTGGTGATGACCGGACGTGCGTCCGTTGAAAAACCTAAGAAACGACAGTGCGACGCCGGGTGGTGATGGCCATGATCTGATGTTGCCGATCACGAATCCCCACTCACGAATCACCGCCCCACAGCAGCATCGCGTCGCCGTAGGAGAAGAAACGGTATTCCGCCTGCACCGCATGATCGTAGGCGGCGAACACGCGGTCCTTGCCGGCGAAGGCCGAGACCAGCATCAGCAGGGTGGATTCGGACAGATGGAAGTTGGTCACCATCGCGTCGACGCTGCGGATGCGGTAGCCGGGGAAGATGAAGATCTGCGTTTCGCCAGCGAACGGGTGCAACTCGCCGTCGACGCTGGCGCTTTCCAGCGCACGCACGACGGTCGTGCCGACGGCGATCACGCGACCGCCCGCCTCTCTTGTGCGGCGGATCTGCGCGACCAGTTCGGCACCGACGTTGAGCCACTCGCTGTGCATGCGGTGCTCGCGGACGTCCTCGACCCGCATCGGCAGGAAGGTGCCGGCGCCGACGTGCAGGGTGACGTGGCCGAATGCGACCCCGCGCTCGCGCAGGCGCGTCAGCAGCGCATCGTCGAAATGCAGACCGGCCGTCGGCGCGGCGACCGCGCCGACTTCGCGCGCGAACACGGTCTGGTAGCGCTCGGCGTCGTCCTGGCCCGGCTCGCGCCGGATGTAGGGCGGCAGCGGCATGCGCCCGGCCTTGAGCAGCCAGGATTCCAGCGTGTCATCAAGTTCGAAGCGCAGGTGATAGAAGCCCTCGTCGCGCGACAGCACCTCGGCGCTGCCGCCACCGTCGAGCTGGATCCGGCCGCCCGGCTTGGGCGACTTGCTGGCCCCGATCTGCGCCCGCGCCTCGTTGCCGGGCAACAGCCGCTCGATCAGGATCTCGACCCGTCCGCCGCTGTCCTTCTGCCCGAACAGCCGCGCCGGAATCACCCGCGTGTCGTTGAAGATCAGCAGATCGCCCGGCTGCAGCAGATCCGGCAGATCGCGCACCTGCCGGTCCTCGAATGCGGCCTCGCCTTGCGGCACGACCAGCAGGCGGCTCGCAGACCGCTCGGCCAGCGGCGCTTGGGCGATCAGGGCCTCGGGCAGGTCGAAATGGAAATCGGACTTCTTCAAGAGATCGGCGGGGGAATGCGGGGGAGACATTGTAATGAAGGCGGGGAGTGAGGCAGGAGGGCGCAAAAGTGTCGAGCCCCTCTCCCTCCGGGACTACGTGCCCACCGGGGTAGAGGGGTTGGGGTGAGGGTGCTTCTCGCTCCGGATCAAAAAAACGCAGCACTGCGGGAAAGCCCAACCCCTCACCCCACCATCGGCATCCGCCGATGGTCCTCCCCTCTCCCTAAGGGAGAGGGGCCAAGGCGTCTCCGCCTCCGGCGGAGACGCTTATCTTTCGAACTTCGTCGACAGGATGATCGACGACGTCGTCCGCTCGACACCCTCGATGCAGCCGATGCGGTCGGTCAATTCGTCCATGTCGGCCACCGTCGGCACCACGCCCAGCGCGATCAGGTCGTAGGGGCCGCTGACCGAATGCAGCGCCCGCACCGCATCGATCGCACGCAGGGCAGTCACCACCGGCGTGGTCTGCCGCGGACGCACGGTGATCATGATCTGGGCGCGGATATGGCCCTGCTCGAAATCATCGCGCACGCGCACGGTGTAGCCGCTGATCACGCCGTCGCGCTCCAGTCGTTCGATGCGGCTCTGCACGGTGGTGCGCGACAGGCCCAGCCGGCGCGCGATCTCCGCCGTCGACAGGCGCGCGTTCTCGCGCAGCAGCATCAGCAGGCGGACATCGGCGGATTCGGTAGACATGGGCGCGGGCACGGTTCGGCGATCTGCCGAAATTCTACGATTCCTTCGGCGTTCCGTCGCTTCCGTTCGACACAATCGTCCAGATAATGGAGAGAGCGCCGACGCCGCCCGATCGAAAAGGCGTGCTGCCGGCCCTCCCCGACGTCCCAAGGAGTGATTCGCATGTCCGTGATCCAGATCCTCGCCCCGCTGCGCGCCCACGGCGGCACGCGCCGCACCACCGGTCTGCCGGACGATGTGCTCGAACGTTTCGCCGCGACGCACCCGGAGCTTCTCGAAGCCGCACAGGCCGCCGCCGACGCGCATGCGCAGCTGAAGCAGGACTTCGCCGATCTGCTCGACCTGGACGAGGACGCGCAGGCGCGCGCCGTGCAGGCCGGCTACATCAACTTCTATCCCGGGGACGCGGTGAACCCGTACGTCGCGCTGACCGCGCGTGGCCCGTGGGTGGTCACACTCAAGGGCGCGGTGCTTCACGATTCGGGCGGCTACGGCATGCTCGGCTTCGGCCACACACCGAAGGGCGTGATCGCCGCGATGGCGCAGCCGGTGCCGATGGCCAACATCATGACGCCGAGTCTGTCGCAGCTGAAGCTCGACCGCGCCCTGCGCCGCGAGATCGGCCATACCCGCGGCGGTTCTCCGTACAGCCACTTCCTGTGCCTGAACTCCGGTTCGGAATCGGTCGGCCTGGCCGCACGCATCGCCGACATCAACACGCGCACGCAGACCGATCCAGGTGGCCGCCATGCCGGTCGTACGGTCAAGCGCATCGTCGTCAAGGGCAGCTTCCACGGCCGCACCGAGCGCCCGGCGCTGTATTCCGATTCCTCGCGCGCGACCTACAAGAAGTACCTCGCGAGCTTCCGCGACGAGAACTCGCTGATCGCGATCGCGCCCTACGACGCCGACGCGCTGCGCCAGGCGTTCGCCGACGCGGATGCGAACGGCTGGTTCGTCGAAGCCGTATTCCTGGAGCCGGTGATGGGCGAAGGCGACCCCGGCCGCGCATTGCCGCCGGCGTTCTATGCCGCTGCGCGCGAACTCACCCGCGCCCACGGCAGCCTGCTGCTGGTCGACTCGATCCAGGCCGGCCTGCGCGCACACGGCGTGCTGTCGGTCGTCGACTATCCCGGCTTCGAAGGCCTCGACGCGCCGGACATGGAGACGTACTCGAAGGCGCTCAACGCCGGCCAGTACCCGCTGTCGGTGCTCGCAGTCACCGAGCACGCCGCGCAGCTCTACAAGAGCGGCGTCTACGGCAACACGATGACTGCCAATCCGCGTGCGCTGGATGTCGCCTGCGCGGTGCTCGCGCAGCTCACGCCCGAAGTGCGCGCCAACATCCGCGATGCAGGACGCAAGTCGGTCGAGGCGCTCGAAGCGTTGAAGACCGAACTCGGCGGCCTGATCACCAAGGTCCAGGGCACCGGCCTGCTGTTTTCCTGCGAACTCGCGCCGCAGTTCAAGTGCTACGGCGCCGGCTCGACCGAGGAATGGCTGCGCGAACAGGGCCTGGGCGTGATCCACGGCGGCACCAACTCGCTGCGCTTCACCCCGCACTTCAACATCGACGACGCCGAGATCGCGCTGCTGGTGTCGATGATCGGCAAGGCGCTGCGCGAAGGCCCGCGCCAGTCGAGCGCTGCTGCAGCCTGACGGTGCGGTAATGCGCGCGCTCTGTCGGGCGCAGTGACATGCCTTGCTCGCGGGACATTGCGCCCTTCACGGGTGGAGGGTCGAGGGGCAACGACTCCGATGATGCAGATACCAGCCAGCAGACCTCCTGCTGGCGTGGTACCTGACGCACAAAGTGCTGTCAGCGCGCTGCCTCGATCGTGGCCCGGATCAAGGCCTTCGCTTCATCCGCCCCGTCCCAATCACGCAGTTCCACGCGCTTGCTGCCAGCCGGCAGGTCTTTGTAGACGCGGAAGAACGCTTCGATGCGCTCGCGCTCCATCGCGGGCAGATCGTCGATCGTACGGATGCCGGCGTACGTCGGATCCACGTCGTCGGCCGGCACGCCGATGATTTTCTCGTCGGCGTCGCCGCCATCGATCATCCGCAGCACGCCCAGCGGGCGGAAGCGGATCAGCACGCCCGGGTACAACGGTGCGCGCGTCAGCACCAGAGCGTCGAGCGGATCGCCGTCGCCGGCATGGGTGCCGGGCATCGAGCCGTAGTTCGCCGGGTAGGCCATCGGCATCGACAGGAACCGGTCGACGAAAATCCGGCCTTCGGCATCGCTCTCGTACTTGGTGAAGCCGCCGGCCGGAATCTCGACCAGCAGCACCGCCTCGTCCGGCGCGTTCGCCGGCTGTCGATCATGCGCGGGTGGCGTCGCGGCGTGCGCCGCGAACGGCATCACGCAGGCGAGTGCGGCGGCAAGCATCGGTGCAGACATCCGGATGCGCATACGCCTCACTCCCAGCAACGGTCGGCGCGGCCCTTGAGCGTTTCATCGCGTGCGCAGTCGCGCGGTGCGATACGGCCCTCGGTGATCTCGTGCAACGTGCGCGTCTCCGGCGTCGCGCCGCGGATCTCGAACGCGTCATAGAGACGGCCGGTCGCGGTGCGCGATTCGTAGTGCAGAGTGTCGCCGTCGAGACGGATGACCTGGAACAGCTGGGTGTCCTCCGCCGTCGGCGCCATGTCGCGGCGGGCGTCGTCCGACAGGCGGTACTGCTTGGCGCCGACCACCGACACCAGATACTGCGGCGTCGCGCGCTTCGCGTCCTCACCGGGGCGACGCCCGTAGACGTGGTCGTGGCCCTGCAGCACCAGATCGACGCGGCGGCGCTCCAGCACCGGCAGCACCTGCTCGCGCAGCGCGACGTTGTCGCGGTCCTGGCGCGGCGAATACATGGGCTGGTGGATCAGTGCGATCGACCAGGGATGCGGATTGGCAGCCAGCGTGCGATCGAGCCAGGCGGCCTGTGCCTCGGCCGTGCCCAGATCAAGCGCCGACGTGCCGTCGAGCACGACCACGCGCACGCCCTGGTAGTCGAACCAGTAGCTGGTCTTCTCCGCACCGGGTGCGCCATTGGCCGGCAGCGCGAACGTGCGCGACCAGTGACCGCCGAGCACGCGGCGCTCCTGCGGGGTGTCCTCGAACTCTTCCCAGTACTCGTGATTGCCCGGCGCCGGTGCGTTGACGACCATCGTCGCCAGCGGGCCGACCGCGTCGAACCACTCGCCCCACTCGTTGTCGTCCTCGCCGTCGCCGCCGCTGACCAGATCGCCGGCGAACAGCGCGAGCTTCGCGTCGGGTGCATGCCGGTGCGCTTCGCGCAGCACGCGCGTGCTCAGGCTCGCGTTCTTGTTCTGGGTGTCGCCGAAGTACAGCAGCGTCAGCGGCGCGTCGGCCGCGGCCGCGGTGCGCGTCTGCATCCACGGGCTCCAGGTGCCGCCACCCTGCACGCGCCAGGCATAGAGCGTATCGGGCTGCAGGCCGTCGACTTCGGCGCGATGGAACTGCGCGGCGCCGTTCTCGCCCTCGAGCGACGTGCTGCGCGCGACGATGCGCCGGCGCGGGCCCATGTCCGGCGAGTCGCCGGCCAGCACGATTTCCACGACCATCGCATCGACGATCGGCGACGCATCCACCGGCAACGCCGTGCGCCACGCGACCGAAAAGCCGGTGGCGGCATCCTGCGCGGGCGAGGCGACGATGCGGTCGGGAAACACGCTCGGCGCGTAGCGCATCACGCCTGCCGGCACGAGCGTGTTCGGTTCGACACGTGTCAGGCCGGCGGCGCCGACCGTACCGGCCGTCGCCAGCAGGCCGATGCCGAGGCCCAGCACCAGCGGGTGCAAGGTGCTGCGCACGCGTCCCGTCCTCACGCACCACCTCCGCAAGCCGGCAGATCCGCCGCCTTCGCAATCTGCGCCCAATCGAACGCGACCATGCCCTGATCGTCGTGCACGGCGTACAGCACGCCCTCGGGGAAGCGGGTGCTGGCAACGTCGTGCAGCCAGATGCCGTCGGTGTTGGCGACCGTGCGACCGGTCACCGCGCCCGCATGCGCCAGCGACTGCCGGTCGAACAGATGGAACACCGTCTGCCCCTTGCCCTGCTCGGTGGTGATCCACCAGCCGGTACCACCGGCGCAGGTTTTGAGCATGATGCCCTCGGCCTGCGCGCCGAACACGTCGCGGCCGATCGTCCTGCCGGCGAAACGGCCTTCGAGATCGTAGACCTTCAGCTCGTTGGCATAGGTCTCGTCTTCCTCGGCGATCAGCAGGCGATCGTTTTCGGCGTCACCCCAGATCGACTCGACAACGCGCAGCGCACCCTCCGGCGACGCATCGCCAAAGGTGCCGATCGTGTCGACCGCAAAGCCGTCGCCATCAGCGCGCATCGCATAGCGGTGCACGCGACGGTCGAGTCTGTCGAGCGACGGCAGGATGTCGTCACCGTTGGCGTCTTCGCCGTCGTCGTAGGAATCGGTGACGTAGAGCGTGTATCCGTCATCGACCTTGCGCACCCACAGGCCGTAGGGCTTGACCAGATCGTCCGCACCGAAGGTCGCGACATGGCCGAAGTCCGGCAGGCGCAGCACCTGCACGCGGTGGTTGTCGCGCTCGACGACGAACAGCAGGTCGTCGACCACGGCCACGCCGTTGGGACGATCGAACTGCCCTTCGCCGGTCCCCAGCGCGCCGAAGGTGCGCAGGGTCTCGCCGGTCGCACCGTCATAGATGACGAGACGATCGGTGGCCTTCGCGGTCGCGATGACCCAGGTCGCCCCATCGGGGGCGGTCCATGCGGCCGGCGAATCGATGTTGTCGTCGGGCGTCAGCGCGGTGACGAAGGCCTCTTCGACGACTGGCAGATCGCGCGCGACGTCGACGGCGGCGGATGAATCGCCGTGGGTAGCCGCAGGCGCCTCGGGCGGCTGGCCACAGGCGGTCAATGCGAGCGCCATCGCCAGTGCGCAGCCGCGCGGCCCGATGGTGGAAACGGTGTGTCGTGGCATGGTGGAACCTCGTTTGAAAGCCGGCGAAGCGCAGTGCGCGTGCCGCCGGCCGGGCATCAGAAGCGCAGCTTCACGCCCGCGGTGTAGGTGCGGCCGTACAGCTCGTTCTGCAGCGTATTGGCCGGCGAGCCCTGGAAGAGTTCCAGCGGCTCGTCGAGCAGGTTCGACGCTTCGAAATAGAAGCCCCAGCGGTCGTCGACCCTGTAGTCCAGGCTGAAGTCGAGCTGGGTGTTCTCGGCGACCCAGATATCGAAATCGCTGTCGCTGGCGTCCACCTCGTCGATGTACTCGCTGCGACGCACTGCGGCGATGCGCGTGCTCAGCCCCCCCTTCTCATAGCCGATGTGCGCGCTGTAGAGGCGGTCCGAGGCATTGGGCAGCGTGAAGCTGCGGCCATTGATCTCGTACTCGGTGTCGAGCCAGGTGGCACTGAGGCCCAGCAGCAGACCGTTGTCGAAATGCTGTTGCCAGTTCAGCTCCGCACCGTAGACGGTGGCCTCGTCACCATTGACCGCCATGGTCACGTCGAAATCCTGATATTCGGGATTGTCGCGCGTGGTCACGTCGACGATGTAGTCATCGATTTTCTTGTAGAACAGGCCAGCAGAGATGATGCCGGTGTCGCCCAGGTAGCGCTCGATCGAGATGTCGAAGTTACGAGACTTGTAGGGATCGAGTTCGGGGTTGCCCAGCTCCACTTCCTCCTCGTCCCGGTTGATCCGGGTGCGCGGGGAGATGCTGCCGAACGACGGACGGGCGATCGTGGTCGTGTACGCGCCACGCAGCACCCAGTCGTCCATGTCGTAGCGCAAGTGCAGGCCCGGCAGGACGCTGGTGTAGCTGCTGGAGACGTTCCGGGTGGTGATGGAACCGATCGTTTCCTCGTCTTCGAGGTCGACGACGTTGCCGGTTGCCTCGAATTCGGTGCGCTCGACGCGAGCACCTGCGATCACGCGCAGCCTGTCGAAATCCATCGTGGCCATCAGGTAGCCGGCCAGGACGTCCTCGCTGGCCGTGTAGTCCTCGATCAGCGAAACCTCGGTGTTGGCGGCCACGTCCTGCGGACGCGCGCTGTACTCCGACAGGCGATCGCGCAGGTAACCGTTCATCGCGCCCGAGCTGATGCCGTCGCCCATGTTGCCGTGCGTGTAGCCCGGCGAACCGGTGGTCCAGCTGCCCAGGTTGATGTCCGGACCGCGACGTAGTTCGTTCTCGTCGATGTTGACGTCACGGTCGCGCCAGCGACCCAGCAGACCGGTTTTCCAGGTGACCATGTCACCGGCGAAGGTGAAGTTCACCTGCGCGCTGTACTCCTTGTCATCCACCCAGATAGGGGCGACCACGAAGCGGTTGAACACGTAGTTGTCATTGTCCAGCCAACCACCGGCCGGACTGTCGCTGATCGTATAGCGCGGGACCGGGTGGGAGGCGTCCATCAGGATGGACACGTCGTCGGCGCCGTCGTACTCGAAACGTGCTTCGACTTCGTCAAGCACGCGCTCGCGGGTCTTGGTGAAGCCGAGTTTGTAGTCAACGGCCGAGCCGGCACCGAAGCGGTTCTCGCCGCCTGCGCTCACGGTGAAGGTGTCTTCTTCCTTGGTGCGGAAGCGGACGCGGCGGCTGAAGTCGTTCGGGTCGATGCCGTCGACGGTGTAGGTGCCGTCCGCGTTCGTCGTGATGTCGCCCTCGCCCACTGGAATGATGCTGTTCTGGCGGGTTTCGGCGTCAGTGAAGTCGGTGTAGAGCGTACGCAGGTAGTAGCTGTTGCCCTGGCTCGGACGCCAGTCCAGGTTGAGGTTCACACCGGTGCGCTCGCGGTTGATGCTGTACTTGCGCTGCTGGATTTCGATCGGGGTCAGGCCGTCACGCTCGTCGACCTTGTCGTATTCGACTTCGATGTTGTCCGACTCGTAGGTGCGGTCCTGGTAGCTCACACCCAGCGCAACGCCGAAAGCGCCGTCGGCAAAGATGTCGCTGTAATTGAACGAGGCCTTGGGGCTGGTCTCGCCGCTCAGGCTCTGGTGGCTCATTTCGGCCCGGGCGCGGATGTTCCGCTCGTCGCGGTCGAACGCGGAGGCGGACTCCACCAGGATCGCGCCGCCGATCGCGTCACCGGGCATGTCCGGCGTCGGCGCCTTGACGACCGTCAGGCGCTCGGTGGATTCCGACGGAATCACATCCAGCGGCGCAGCGCGGCTGGAATCTTCCGGCGTGCCGATGGCGACACCGTCGACGCTGACGCTGTTGAACGCCGCATCCAGGCCGCGGATCACGACGAAGCGGCCCTCGCCCTGGTCGCGGGTCACGCTGATGCCCGGCAGGCGCGACAGCGATTCGCCGACGTTCTTGTCCGGGTACTGGCCCATCGAGTCGGACGACACCGTGTCCTGGATCGCATCGGACGAACGCTTGAAGTCGATCGCGCGCATCTGCGACTCAAGCTGGGCACGCACTTCGAGCGTGTCGAGATCGACAGGGTCGGCGAGCGCGCTGCCGTCCGGCGTCTGCGCAGCCGTCTGTGCGTGGAGGGGAAGCGAAACGGCGCCTGCAGCCAGCACGAGCGCGATCGCCGCGTGCAGCGGGTGGGGGTTCGACATGAGGGGTCCGGCGTTGAGGGTGAACGTCAGGTGCGTACGCTATGTCTGTCGCGTGTCAGTGCGATTACAAACCGGTGTGCAATGTCGCGCACAGTGCGCTTCTGGCATCGACATGTTTCCGTCACACTGCAACCGATCCCCTGCAAGGCCCCCTGCCATGAAGACCATCGAAGTCCGCCACCCGCTGGTGCAGCACAAGCTCGGTCTGATGCGCCGCGCCGACAACAGCACCAAGACCTTCCGTGAGCTGTCGGCCGAAGTTGCGACGCTGCTGACCTACGAGGCCACGGCGGATCTGGAAACCGAGGACGCCGAGGTCGAAGGCTGGGCCGGCACCGTGCGCGTGCGCCGGATCAAGGGCCGCAAGATCACCCTGGTGCCGATCCTCCGCGCCGGCATCGGCATGCTGCCTGGCGTGCTCGACCTCATTCCCGCGGCCAAGGTCAGCGTGGTCGGCATCAAGCGCGACGAGGCGTCGTTCGAAGCGGTGCCCTACTACGAGAACCTCGTCGGCGACATGGCCGACCGCACCGCGCTGATCCTCGATCCGATGCTGGCGACCGGCGGCACCTTGATCGCCACGGTGTCGATGCTCAAGGCCGCGGGCGCGAGCCGCATCAAGGGGCTGTTCCTGGTCGCCGCGCCGGAAGGCCTGAAGGCGCTGGAAGCGGTGCATCCCGATGTCGAGGTCTACACCGCCTCGATCGACGAGCGCCTCAACGAGAAGGGTTACATCCTGCCCGGCCTCGGCGATGCCGGCGACAAGATCTTCGGCACGCGCGTGGACTGAAGCGCGAAGACAGGCGCGCGCGAACGCGCGCCTGATCGAGCACGGTCAGGCAACGATCATCGCGCCGATGCTGAAACGCCAGATGCCGAACGCGGCCATCGCGAACAGCGTGGCGAACGTCAGCAACGCGCCGGTGCCACGGCCGAACGAGTATCCCGCCGAACCGCCAAGCCCGATCGCATGCAGCACGCGCGCGACCAGCAACGCGATGCCGAACGTCCACAGCAGTGTCGTGTTGACGGTTGCCAGCTCCAGCAGCGCGAGCAGCAGCAGTCCCAGCGGAACGTATTCGACGAAGTTCGCATGCACGCGGATCTTGCGTGACAGCGTCTCGTCGCCTCCGGTGCCGATGCCGATCTTCTTCACCTTGCGATGCAGGACCACGCGGACCGTCAGCACGAGATAGAGCAGCACGTGCAAGGAAGCAATGAGTAGCGAGATGCGTGGCGTCATGGCGTGGTCTCGGAAATGGCCGCACTGAACACGCGGGCGGTGCCGCGGTCGAGCGTCGTGCACGGAGGTGGCCGGCATCATCGCGCATCATCTGTACCAGCGCGACATCAGCGCCGTGACACGGAACAGGCACGCGCCGCTGCAGGCGGGCTGCCGGACATCGGACCGTCGTCGGACCAATGCGTACCCCCGGATCGACCGCGGCTTCAGCAAGCGCTCCCGCGAAGGGCCAGTGGTCGACTGCAGGCGCAGCCGATCAGCGCGCGACCGCCTCCACCTTCGCCGAGCCGACCGGATTGCGCGGATCACTGCCGCCGGTCAGCGTGCCGTCCGCGCGATTCCATTCGATGGTCTGCAGGTTGCCCCAGACGTGGCTGGAACCGCGACCGCCTGCGGCGCGATCGCCGGGCAGATCGACGGTGTGGCCCATCGCGCGCAGCTTCGCCGCGGTGTCGGCGGAGAACGCATCGGATTCGGCCGAGATCGTGTCCGGCATCCACTGGTGGTGGTAGCGCGGTAGCGCGGCGACCGACTGCGCATCAAGGCCGGCGTCGTAGCCGAGGATGCCCAGCAACACCATCGTGATGATGCGGCTGCCGCCGGGCGTACCGAGCACGGCGACGCGATCGTCGGACACCAGGAACGTCGGCGTCATCGAACTCAACGGGCGCTTGCCCGGCTTCGGTGCGTTCGCTTCGAAGCCCATCACGCCGAACGCATTCGGCACGCCGGGCTGCAGCGCGAAATCGTCCATCTCGTTGTTGAGCAGCACGCCGGTGCCGGGCGCGACGAGGCCGCTGCCGAACAGCAGGTTGACCGTCTGCGTGACGGCGGCGCGGTTGCCGGCGGCATCGACGATCGAGAAGTGCGTGGTCTCCTCGTCTTCCAGCGGCGTCGGATCGCCCGACAGCAGATCGCTGGGCGTCGCTTTGGTGGGGTTGATCGTCGCGCGCAGCCCGGCGGCGTAATCGCGGCTCAGCAGGGTGCGCTGCGGAATCTTCACGAAGTCCGGATCGCCCAGATAGAAGGTGCGGTCGCGGAACGCGCGGCGCATCGATTCGACGACCAGATGCGTGCGCGCGGCATCGTCGAGTTCCTTCAGATCCCAGGGCTCGAGGATCTGCAGCATCTGCGCCATCGCGATGCCACCCGACGACGGTGGCGGCGCGGTGACCACATCCCAGTCGTGATAGCGGAAACGGATCGGCTCGCGTTCGACCACCTTGTAGGCGGACAGGTCCGCGGCCGTCCACTCGCCGCCTTCTGCATTGACGCCAGCAATGAGCCTGGCGCCGGTGTCGCCGCCGTAGAACCCGTCGAAGCCGCGCTCGGCCAGCAGACGCAGGGTGTTTGCGAGATCGGGCTGGCGGAAGGTGTCGCCCTCCTTCGGCGCTTCGCCATTGGCGAGGAACACCGCGCGCGTGCCGGGATAACGCTCCATCACCGCGCGACGCGACTGGTAACCGCGCGCGAAACGGGCGTAGACCGGAAAGCCTTCTTCGGCGATGCGGATCGCCGGCGCCAGCGACTTCGACAGCGGCAGCGCGCCGTAGGTCTCGGCGATGTGCACGAATGCCGCAGGCAGGCCCGGGATACCGGCCGACCACGGCCCATTCTCGGCGCGGTCGCGATCGAAGCTGCCGTCGGCCTTGCGGTAGCGATCCGACTGCGCGCTGGCCGGTGCGGTCTCGCGCGCGTCGACGAAGATGTCGCGGCCACTTGATGCGTCGTGCAGCAGGAAGAAGCCGCCACCGCCGAGACCGGACGAGATCGGCTCGACCACCGACAGCACCGCCGAGGTCGCGACCGCCGCATCGAAGGCGTTACCGCCCTCGCGCATGACCTGCAGGCCGGCTTCGGTGGCGAGCGCATGTGCCGAGGCGACCGCGTTGCCGGGCGGCGTCAACGTGTTCTGCGCCGTGTTGGCCACTGGCGCATCCGGCGCACGGACTTCGCGCGCACAGGACGGCGCGACCGCGAGCAGCAGCAACGACAGCAGCAGCGCCGGCATGCCGGCGAACGCGAAGCGGGAACGGCTCATGACGCCTCCTGCTGCAGGCGCGCCAGCTTGGCGAGCAACTGCACCTGGGTTTCGGGGATGTCGGGATCGGGATCGATGCATTCGACCGGGCAGACGACCACGCACTGCGGCTCGTCGAAGTGGCCCACGCATTCGGTGCAGCGCGCCGGATCGATGACGTAGATCGTCTCGCCCTGGGCAATCGCCTGGTTCGGGCAGGCCGGCTCGCAGACGTCGCAGTTGACGCAGAGCTCGTTGATCTTCAGGGACATGTGCGCATTGTAGTGGCTGCGCCGTGGCGCCGGCGTTCCATGGGTAGAACTCGGTCCACCGCGCGCCTTTCAGATACGACAACGCCACCGGGCCTGCGCGCGGTGGCGTTGTCGCAGAACGGTGGGCCGGACGTGCCGGCCGCCGTCGAAGCCGTGGATCAGGCTGCGGTGTCGATGAACACGTACTGCGAACCGGTCGGCTCGACCACAGCCTTGACGCGCTCGCTGTCCGCTGCGCTGCCGATGAACAGCACGCGCACCCCGTTCATCGTACCGGCGCCGACCTTGGCGAACGAAGCCACGACCAGATCGGCGGTGCGCGCCGAATCCAGACCCGCGAAGATCAGCAGGTTGCCGCGGGTGATGCCGCGGGCGACGTCCTGCTCGGCCTTCTCGAGCAGGCGCTCGTAGGCGCCGTCGACTGGCGTCGAGAGCGTCGGATCACCGTCGGAGGTCGCGGCGTCCGCGGGCGGTGCCTCGGCGGCGGGCGCGGCCGGCGGCGGCACCAGATAGACGTAAGGCGAATTGTTGATGCCTTCCATGTGGCGGCCGGCCACGTCGTTGAGATAGGCGTTCCACGCCGTCTTGTCCTCGGTGGTCGGCACCGCGACCGGCGCGGCTTCGACCTGCTGCGGCTCTTCCTTCTTGCCACAGGCGATGACCGGCAGGACGAGGCAGGCGATCAGCATTGCGCGGGTGATGGACTTCATGGCATTCCCTCTTTGTGTTCTCTGGTGTTTGATGGGCAACGTCAGCGTTGCGAGTGTTTGCGCAATGCGCGATCGACCGCGGCGGGCACGAAGCCCGACACGTCGCCGCCGAGACGCGAGATCTCGCGCACCAGCGTGGAGGAGATGAAGCCGTACTGCTCGGCCGGCGTGAGGAACAGCGTTTCGACATCCGGAATCAGATGCCGGTTCATGCTGGCGAGCTGGAACTCGTACTCGAAGTCCGACACCGCGCGCAGACCGCGCAGCAGCACGCCGGCGCCGACCTCGTGCACGAAGTGCGCGAGCAGCGAGTCGAAGCCGATGACTTCCACATTGGTGTGGTGGGCGGTCGCGACGCGGGCCAGTTCGACGCGCTCGTCCAGCGTCATCGCCGGGCGCTTGGCCGGACTTTCGGCGATGCCGACAATCAGTTTTTCGAACAGCGGCGCGGCCCGGTCGACGAGGTCGACGTGGCCGTTGGTGATCGGATCGAAGGTCCCGGGGTAGACCGCGATGCGGTTGCGGCTCGCACTCATGGCTTGCGTTCGCTGTCGAAGGAATCGGGAGGGCGTGGCGCGGGCGGCAAGTGTAGCAGTGGCGCGGGCGGCGATCAGCCGCCGCGCCGGTACAGCGCGCAGTGCGCCTCGCGGGTCTCCAGTTCGCGGTGCAGCTGCCAGCCGGGACTGGGCAACGCGGGCCGCTCCGCCATCGACTCGACGTACAGCCAGGCATCGGCCGCCAGCGCCGGCGCGAGCGCGGCGAAGGCCTGCGCCCACACGTCGGCGGCGAACGGCGGATCGACGAAGGCGATGTCGATGCTGCCGGCCGGCAATGCGGATGCGATCGATACCGCATCGCCGCGCTGGACGAGGACCACGTCGCCGCCGGACAGGCGTGCAGCGGTCGCAGTCAGGGCCGCGACGAGTCCGAGGTCACGTTCGACCAGCACCGCGCTGGCCGCGCCGCGCGAGACGGCCTCCAGCCCGAGCGCGCCGGTGCCGGCGAACAGATCGAGCACGCGCGCGCCGGGCAGCACCGGCTGCAGCCAGTTGAACAGCGTCTCGCGAACCCGGTCCGAGGTCGGCCGCAGGCCGGCCACTTGGGGAACATCGAGACGCGTGCCTCGCCAGCGACCGCCGACGATGCGCACCCGGCCCGGGCCGGTGTTGCGGTTGACGTTCGGTGACGACCTGCCCGAGCCGCCGCTACGAGGGGTCTTCATGCGTCCGCGCCCGCACGGGGCCGCTGAAAGTCGGGTGATACCATGCGCGCCATTCTCCCCCATCCAGGCTACGAAGGCCGCATGGTCAGCTGGTTCAAGCGCGACAAACCTTCCGACAAGCCCGAGGCCGACAGCGGCCGACGACGTCTCAGCGCCGAAGACATCGCGGCTGCGTTCGCGCCGCCCGCTGCGCCCGCGCCTGCACCTGCGCAGTCGCCCGTGGTTCCGCCGACGACTGCGCCGACCGGCCCGACCTCCGATACAGCGCCCCCCGAGTCCATCGAAACGGGGGATGTCGACGACTTGCGCGCCGACGACGCATCAGCGGCGACAGCGATCGCGCCGGTCGTCCCCGACGCCACTGCAACGCCTTCGCCCCCGCCGCCCGCCTTCGTCGATCCGGCGGCAGCGCTGGCCGATTATGTCTTCGCGAGCACCATGCCCGCCGCCGCGCCCGGCAAGTCCGGCTGGCGCGAGCGTCTGGGTGGCAGCACGTTCGCGAAGAGTTTCGGCGGACTGTTCTCGCGCAATCCCAAGCTCGACGACGATCTGCTCGACGAGATCGAGACCGCGCTGCTGACGGCCGACGTCGGCGTCGCCGCCAGCACCGAACTGGTCGAGTCGCTGCGCAAGCGCATGAAGGCGCGCGCGTTCGTCGATGCCAACGACCTGCTCAAGGCGCTGCGCGGTGACCTCGTCGCGATGCTCGAACCGGTCGCGAAGCCACTGGTCATCGACACGAGCGCCAAGCCCTTCGTGATCCTGACCGTCGGCGTCAACGGTGTCGGCAAGACCACGACGATCGGCAAGCTCGCCAAGCGCTACAAGGATGAAGGCCAGGCGCTGATGCTCGCGGCAGGCGATACGTTCCGCGCCGCTGCGGTCTCCCAGCTCAAGGCCTGGGGCGAGCGCAATGGCGTGCCGGTCGTCGCCCAGGGCCAGGACGCCGACCCGGCGGCGGTCGCATTCGATGCGCTGCAGGCCGCGAAGTCGCGCGGCACCGGCATCCTGATCGCCGACACCGCAGGCCGCCTGCACACGCAGCAGGGCCTGATGGCCGAGCTCGGCAAGATCCGCCGCGTGCTCGGCAAGATCGACGCCACCGCGCCGCATGAAGTGCTGATGGTCATCGACGGCACCACCGGCCAGAACGCGCTGTCGCAGCTGCGCCAGTTCAATGCCGCCGCGCAGGTCACCGGTCTCGTCGTCACCAAACTCGATGGCACCGCCAAGGGCGGCGTGGTGTTCGCGCTGGCCCGTGAGTTCGGCATTCCGATCCGCTTCGCCGGCATCGGTGAGCGCCCGGAAGACCTGCGCGTATTCGACGCCGAGGCCTTCGTCGACGCGATGCTGCCGGAGACGTTGGGGGCGTGAGCAACGCCGCTCCGGCGCCCGTGCCAGCGGCGCCGCGGCGCCTGCTGCTGATCGCGCTGGTGCTGGCGATCGTCGCCGCGCTGCTGGTGCAGGTGCTGCTGCCGCCCGAGCGCGCCCTGCGCCTGGTGCTGGCGCGCCTCGAACCCACGCTGGGCCTGCGCATCACCTTCGAAGGCGATGTCGAGTACCGCCTGCGCGGCATGCCGCAGCTGGTGGTGCGCGACGTCAGTATCGCGGCGACCGGATCGGCCACGTCCGACGTGCCGATGCTGCATGCGGACCGCATGCTGTTGTCGCTGCCGTGGAAGACCATCCGCAGCCGCGGCGCCGATCTCGAAATCAGCCGCGTCGAACTGGATGCACCGCGCCTGCATCTGCCGTCGCTGTTGCGCTGGCTCGATGCGCGTCCGCCGGGCGACGGCAAGGTGCCGACGATCACCGACGGCGTGCGCATTGTGCGCGGCCGCCTCGACGGTGATGGCTGGACCATCGATGGACTCTCGCTGGATCTGCCGTCGCTGCATGCCGACCGTGCGCTCGACGCACAGGTCGGCGGCACCGTGCATCTCGATGCGCTGCAGGCGCCGTTCCGGCTGCACGTGCATACCGACCGCGCGGTCAATGCGCGCGCGCTGCAGGCGCGCGGCACGCTCGCGCTGGTGCATGCATCGGGTCGGCTCGACACCACGCTGCAGGCGGACGCCAGTCGCATCGACGCAGACATTCCCGGCTTCGCGCTGTCGCCGCTACGCATTGCAATCGGTGCGAGCTGGCAGGGCACCGACGCTGCCGATGCGCTGCCGTTCGTGCTCGGTCTGCACGGCGCCCTGCATGTGGGCGGCGACGGCAACGTACTGGGCTTCGCGCCGATGGGCATCGCCCTGCGCGGCGAAGGCGTGGTGCCGGATCTGATCGCAGGCGGCCGCATCGCACTCGGCGACAAGCTCAGGCTTTCACTCGATGGCCGCATCGCGGGCTGGCCGGATGCGTGGCCGGCGCTGCCGCCGCCGTGGTCGGACTCGACACAACCGTTGCCGTTCGCGCTGCGCTACGACGGTCCGGCGGATGCATCGGCGCCGATCGCGCTGCGGCTCGAACACGAACACGCACGTTTCGATGGGCAGGCGCGGATCGCCGCGATGCTCGGCTGGTTCGATGCACTCTCGACCGGTTCGCCACTGCCGCCGCTGCGCGGCCAACTGACCGCCGATCGCGTCGAAGTGTCCGGCGCGGTGCTGGAAGGCGTCGAGATCACGTTCGACGACGGCAGCGGAGACACGCCGCGGTGATCGCCCGCACTGATTACGCGACGCGCCTGCTGGCGTGGTTCGACGTGCATGGCCGCCACGATCTGCCGTGGCAGCACCCGCGCACCCCGTATCGCGTGTGGCTGTCGGAAATCATGTTGCAGCAGACCCAGGTGCGGGTCGTGATTCCGTACTTCGAGCGTTTCGTCGACGCGCAGCCCGACGTGCGCGCACTCGCCGACGCGCCGCAGGACACCGTACTCGCACTGTGGTCGGGCCTCGGCTACTACGCTCGCGCGCGCAATCTGCACGCCGCCGCGCAGCGCTGCGCCGAACTGCACGGCGGCGATCTACCCCGCGACCTCGACGCCCTGCTCGCCCTGCCCGGCATCGGCCGCAGCACGGCCGGCGCGATCCTGTCGCAGGCCTGGGGCGATCCATTTCCGATTCTCGACGGCAACGTCAAACGCGTGCTCGCGCGGCGCCATGCCATCGAAGGCTGGCCCGCGCAGCCGAAGATCGAAAAGCAGTTGTGGGCAATCGCCGGAACGCTGTTGCCGACGACGCGGCTGGCCGACTACACGCAGGCGCAGATGGATTTCGGCGCGACGCTGTGCACGCGCCACAACCCCGCGTGCCTGCTGTGCCCGGTCAACGAGGACTGCGCCGCGTTCGCGCAGGGGCGCGTCGACGAACTGCCGACGCCGCGGCCGACCAAGGCCCTGCCCGAGCGCGAGGCCAGCGTGCTGCTGCTCGAAGACGCCAGTGGCCGCGTGTTGCTGGAAAAACGCCCGTCGAGCGGCATCTGGGCCGCGTTGTGGTCGCTGCCGCAGGCCGGGGACGATGCGCGTGCGCTCGACTGGCTGCGTTTGCATGCGCCCCGACTCGTCGATGCGGTCGATCTCGATACGCCGCAACGCCTGCTGCCGGTGCAGCACGGCTTCACCCATTTCAGACTGCGCCTGCAACCGCTGCACTGGTCGGGCCTCCCTGCCCGCCACCGCGTGGGCGACAATGACCACCTGCGCTGGGTGGCACGCGACGAACTCGCGACGCTCGGCATTCCCGCCCCGATCCGCACGCTGCTGCTCGCGCCGCGTATCGTCCTGGAGGATTGACCATGAGCCGACGCGTCTTCTGCGTCCACGACCAGACCGAAACCGAGGGTCTGGATTTCATTCCCTGGCCCGGCGAACTCGGCAAGCAGGTCTTCGCCGAAATCGGCAAACCGGCCTGGGCGCGCTGGCTGGCGCACCAGACCATGCTGATCAACGAGAATCGACTCTCGCCGCTGGATCCCAAGCACCGTGCCTTCCTCGAAGGCGAGATGCGCAAGTACCTGTTCGAACGCCAGACCGGCAGCGTGGCCGGCTACGTGCCCACGTCCGACGCCTGATCCATCGAGGGTTCGCCTTCGGGATTGCGCTTCTCGGCAGCGCGGACCGCCTTGATATCCAGCGGGCGGATCTGCTGGATGTGGCACGGGATATTGATCGATCCACGATTGCGCACCAGCACCTTGTCGAAGCGGGCGCTGACGCGGCTCATGCTGCTGGTCAGACCGATTGCCGGAGTGAACGTGAGGTCCTGGCAGGTGCCGGACAGATCCAGCAGCCAGGCCTCGCTCGGGCGCGTCCACACCGCGAGCGCCGAATCGCCGAGCGGCGTCCAGCCGTTGATCGAACCGAAGTAGCGGAAGTGATCGACCGCTTCGCCGGCATGCGCGTCGTAGAGCGCGTACTTCTCGGCGTCGGTGGTGCGCGGCGACGAAGCGCAAGCGGTGAGCGCCAGCACCGCGAGCAGTGCGGTGCCGGCGCGAAGGCGATTGAGGAAGGTCGAGACCATGACGGGCTCCTGCGGAGACGCGGTGTCGGAGATGCAGCCGATGATGCGCCCGGCACAGGTCACGAATCCGCCAATGCGCGGTCGACGTTCAGCCGCGGGCCGGCTCGCCGGCAGTGCGGCTGACGGGTACGCTGTCGCGCCTGCCCTGCTGGATCCGCCGTGTCGAACGCGACCGTACCTGCCCGTCATCGTCAGGCCCTGATCTTCGCCGCGGGTCTGGGCGAACGCATGCGGCCGTTGACCGACACCACACCCAAACCGCTGCTGGCCGTGGGCGGCAAACCGCTGATCGTCTGGCACCTGGAGAAGCTCGCCGCACTCGGCGTGCGCGATGTCGTCGTCAACGTGTCCTGGCTCGCCGACCGCTTCGAACCCGCACTCGGCGACGGCAGCCACTGGGGGCTGCGTCTGCATTACTCGCACGAAGGCGCGCCGCCGCTCGAAACCGGCGGCGGCATGCTGCACGCACTGCCCCTGCTGGACGATGCGCCCTTCATCGCGGTCAATGGCGACATCTGGAGCGACTACGACTTCGCGCACCTGCCTGCGGAACCCGAAGGCGATGCGCATCTGGTGCTGGTCGACAATCCCGCGCATAACCCGAACGGCGATTTCGCATTGGCTGGCACGGACGTGCGCAGCGATGGCGCGTCGAAGCTGACGTTCTCTGGAATCGGCGTGTATCGCCCGGCGCTGCTGCACGGCTGGCGCGACATCATCGGCAGCGCGCCCGGCGTCGATGCGGAGCCGCCGCGATTCAAGCTGGTGCCGTTGCTGCGCGCGGCGATGGCGGACGGCCGCGTGAGCGGCGCGCATCACGCGGGGCGCTGGACCGATGTCGGAACGCCAGAGCGGCTTGCGCAGCTGGATGCGGCGCTGGGTTAAGGCAGCGCTGATCAAGCCCGCCTCTGCTCGTCATTTCCGCGGCTTTCAACAGACGCATGTCTGATCAGGCGGGAATGACGACTTTTCAGCTGCACCCTGGATATCTGCGACAGCAGCGCGATGGGTTTCGCTTTGCTCTACCCATCCTGCGAAGGCTTTCGCCAACCGCGCGCTCAATCCAGCGCCAGCACCTGCCGCACGAAGGGCACGGTCAGCCGGCGCTGTGACGCGAGCGAGGCATGGTCCAGCCGATCCAGCAGCGCGGTCAGCGCGGGGAGATCGCGATCGTGGCGACGCAGCAGCCAGTCGATGGTCGCGGCGTCGACCTGCAGGCCGCGACGTTCGGCGCGCAGACGCAGCAGATCATGACGGCCGGCGTCGTCGAGCACCGGCAGCGGCACGCGGATGCACTGGCCCAGTCGCGAGCGCAGATCCGGCAGGCCGAGTGCGAGCGCGTCCGGCGATGCCGAAGCGGTGTAGAACACTGCGCGTCCGGCGTCGTGCAGACGATTGTGGAGATCGAACAGCGCGACTTCGTCGTCGCGGTCGCCGGCGATCGCATCGACATCGTCGATGGCGACCAGGTCATGCCCGTCGAGCGCCTGCGCAGCGTCGCGCAGGCGACCGGCGATGCCGCGCAATGGTAGATATACGGCGCGGCGACCAAGCCGGTCGGCTTCCGCGCACAGAGCGATCGCGAGATGGGTCTTGCCGGTGCCCGAGCCGCCTTCGACGTACAACCCGCGGCGCACGCCGGCCAGCGCGAAGTCGCGCAACTGCGGCAGCAGCGCGGCATCGTCGGCAACGAAGGTTTCGAGCCGCTGGTCCGGCGGATACCGGAGCGCCAGCGGCAACTGGGGCGATGGACCACTCATGCCTGGATCAACGCTCGCCGTCCACACCCTTGGTGTCGGTCACGATGATCACCGGGCGCTGCGATGCGGCCGCGCCTGCGATCTCGATGTCCGGCTTGTCGCCGGCATACAGGCGGCTGTGCGTGTAGCGCTCGTGCGCGTAGCGCAGCAGCACGTTGATGACCGCGGCGACCGGCAGCGCCAGCAGCATGCCGAGGAAGCCGAACAGCTGCCCGCCTGCGAGCACGGCGAAGATCACGGCGACCGGGTGCAGGCCGATGCGGTCACCGACCAGGCGCGGCGTCAGCACGTAGCTTTCGACCAGTTGGCCGATCGTGAACACCACGCCGATCAGGATCAGCAACTGCCAGTCGAAGCCCTGCGCCTGCACGATGGCCGCGATCACCGCCAGCAGGATGCCGACGGTCGCGCCCAGATACGGAATGAAGCTGATCAGGCCGGCGACCATGCCGATCAGCAGGCCCAGACGCAGCCCCACAATGGACATGCCGACCGCGTAGATCGCGCCCTGCCCAAGCATCACCAGGAACTGGCCGCGCAGAAAACCGCCTAGCGATTCGCTGGTTTCGCGCGCGAGGCGGGTTGCGGTGTCGATGTGGTCGCGCGGGATCAATGCGGCGACGCGGTCGACCAGCAGATCCCAGTCGCGCATGAAATAGAAGGCCAGGATCGGCACCAGCACCAGGTTGATGACCAGCGACAGCACCGCGAAGCCCGAACGCTGGACATAGGCCCAGCCCGTCGCCGCGATGCCGCCGGCCTGCTGCCAGTGCTCACGGATCAGCTGGATCAAACGGTCGGCGTCGAGCCACGCCATCAGCTCGTAGCCGGTACGCTGCTCGATCCACGGCAACGCGGTTCCCAGCAGCCAGTCGCGGTACTGCGGCAGGCTGTCGATCAGGGTGACGATCTGCCGCTCGATCATCGGCACCAGGATGATCAGCACCAGCGCCAGCAGCAGCGTCATCAGCAGGAATACCAGCGTGACGGCGACGCCGCGCGAGCGGCCGCGACGCTCGATGCGATCGACCAGCGGATCGCCGAGCCAGCCCAGCAGCAGCGCCAGCACAAAGGGCGTGAGGATCGGCCCGAGCAGCCAGATCACGTAACCGACGGCGAACGCCACCAGACCCCATTGCAGGCGCTTGAGGAAACGCGCGATGTCGGCGTTCGCGGGGTCGGTCTGGATCATCGGTGGCAGTCCGTGCGGTACAGCGAAGAAGGGATCAACGCAGATGGAACACGGGCGTGACGCCCTCGAGGTTGCCGTCGGCTTCCACGAAGACGTTCTCGTCGGCCATGCGGCGGAAGCCGGTCAGGCCCGTGAGCAGATCGAGCTGCACTTCCAGCCCCATCGGCGTCGCCCGGACCGGACGGATGCCGCGCACCACCGACATGCGCTGCAGCTGCGCGGACAGCTTGATGTAGTCGGCACTGCTGTTGATGCCGGAGAACACGATCGCCTGCGTAGACGGCGCACCGGCCGGGCTGGTGCGCGCATAACGCTTGGTCAATGCGTCGGCTGCGCCGTCGGCGCCGCTGGCCAGCGTGCGCCGGGCGTCGGCGCCGGTCTCGCTCCAGCGCGCGAGCACGCGGCCGCTGTCGACGAAAATCCAGTCGGCCTTCCAGCCGGCGCCGTCGCGGTAGAGCTTGCCGATCAGCTGCATCGGCGGGTTGTAGCGCGACGAGATGCGCGCGATGGATGCCGTGTCGCCACGCCAGATGGCACCCACTGCGGCCTGTTCGGCAGCGTTGCCGGTCGGCAGACCGAGGCGGTAGCCGCGTTCGATCGCGCGCTGCAGCGTCGGGCGGGCCACATTGTTCTGCTGCAGCGCAACCAGACGCGGGCCGGAGCCGTCGTCGATCGCCAGCCACATCACCGGCTTGGGCCGCGGGTCCGGCCACACCGGCAGGCCGAGGGCGCCGGCGACGGCGTCCACATCGTTCTGGCGGAAGCGCACGACCAGCGTGGTGGTGAAGGTCGGCGAGCCGCGCGAGGACACGCCCTCGTCCTGACGGTAGTCGTAGCCCTCGACGTACTGGGCGGCACGCCGGAGTTCCTGCGACACGCCCGGACGCTGGGCCGCGTTGCGGTCCCCCGACAGCTTGCCGAGCACCTGCGCCAGCGCGCGGGTGAAGCCGGCCTCGCGTTCGGATTCGCTCTGGCTGCGCACCGGAATTTCCGCCGCATACAGGCCGACGGCCGCGGCCCGATCGCCTTCCACGCGCTGCGCGGAGGCGGTTCCCGACACGGCGAACGTGCCCAGCAGCGCGGCCAGCAGCCACGTCATCATGTCCAACGAGCGCTTCGGGCGGTGCATCCGGCAAGTCCTGGATCGGGGCGTCATCGAGGCGCGATGGTGCCATAAACGATGCGGACGGTCCGTGGCGACGCCGATGCATGGGCCACGACTGCGGGCCGGCCGGCTGCTAAAATCCGCGGTCTTCCCGCCTTGCGACGGCTGCCGTGACCGCTCCCACTCCCCTGACCTACCGCGATGCAGGCGTCGATATCGACGCGGGCAACGAACTCGTCGAACGCATCAAGCCGCTGGTCAAGCGCAGCTTCCGGCCCGAGGTCATGGGTGGCCTGGGCGGTTTCGGCGCGTTGTTCGACCTCTCGGGCAAGTACCGCGAGCCCGTGCTGGTCTCCGGCACCGACGGCGTGGGCACCAAGCTCAAGCTGGCCCAGCAGTTCGGTCGCCACGACACGATCGGCATCGATCTGGTCGCGATGTGCGTCAACGACGTGCTGGTGCAGGGCGCCGAGCCGCTGTTCTTCCTCGACTACTTCGCCACCGGCAAGCTCGACATCGACACCACCGCGTCGGTCATCGGCGGCATCGCCCGCGGCTGCGAGCTGTCGGGCTGCGCGCTGATCGGCGGCGAGACCGCCGAGATGCCGGACATGTACGGCATCGGCGAATACGATCTGGCCGGCTTCACCGTCGGCGCGGTCGAGAAGTCCGAGCTGCGCGACGGCAGCAAGGTGCAGGCCGGCGACGCGCTGGTCGGCATCGCGTCCAGCGGCCCGCATTCGAACGGCTATTCGCTGATCCGCCGCATCTTCGAGCGCGCCGGCCGCCCGACCGATGTCGAAGTCGGTGGCGTGAATCTGGTCGACGCGCTGATGGCGCCGACCACGCTATACGTGAAGCCGGTGCTGGAACTGCTGCGCGGCGAACTCGGCCCGCAGCTGCACGCGATGGCCCACGTCACCGGCGGCGGCCTGACCGAGAACATCATCCGCGTGATTCCGGACGGCCTCGGCCTGACGATCGACGCGACCTCTTGGCCGCAACCGCCGGTGTTCGAGTGGCTGCAGCGCGAAGGCGCGGTCGCCGATCACGAGATGTGGCGCACGTTCAACTGCGGCATCGGTTTCGTGCTGGTGGTGCCGGCGGGGAGCGTGGCCGCGTTCGGCGCCGCGCTCGACGGACTGGATCTGGCGCACTGGACGATCGGCGAAGTGGTCGAAGCCGGCGCCGGCGATCGCGTCCGCATCGGCTGATTCCGGCGCCGTGTCGGCCGAACCCGAACCCGCGTCTCCGTACGCCCCGCCGGCGACCGCATCGCCGGCGGCGCGCGGACCGGTGCCGCCTGCGGCGGTGTCCGGACAGCTGCGCACGCTCGGCGTCCTGCATCACATCCTCGGCGGGCTGTCGTTCGCCGGCGCGGGGGTCTTCGGCGTCATTCTGGTGTTCGGCTTCACCCAGGAAGCCGCCGAAGGCTTCACCGATCCCGTCGGCAAGGCGACGATCGCGGTCTTCGCGGTGCTGACCCTCGGCTCACTGATCGGTGGCGCGCTGTGCATCTGGTCCGGCCTGCATCTACTGCGGCATACGCGGCCCGGCCTGTGCACGACCGTCGCGGCGCTGCTCTGTCTGCATGTGCCACTCGGTACCGCGCTGGGCATCGCGACGCTGGTGATCCTGCAGCGGCCCGACACGCGCGTCCTGTTCGACGCAACGGGCACTCGCCGATGACGCTGCGACTGGCGGTGCTGGCCTCGGGTCGCGGCACCAATCTGCAGGCGATCCTCGACGCGATCGCGGCTGGCACGCTGGATGCCGAAGTGATCGGCGCCTGGTCCGACCGCAAGGACGCGCAGGCGCTCGTGCGCGCTCGCGACGCCGGCTTGCAGGCCCATGCGATCCGCCCGCGCGACTTCGCCGACCGCGCCGCCCATGACGCCGCGCTGTTCAGTGCGCTCGATGCCGCGGCGCCGGACCTGATCGTCTGCGCCGGCTACATGCGTCTGATCGGCGCCGAGGTGATGGCCGCGCGCGGCGGCAGAATGATCAATATCCACCCCTCGCTGCTGCCCGACTTCAAGGGCCTGCACACGCACCAGCGCGCGCTCGATGCCGGCGTGCGGGAACACGGGGCGAGCGTGCATTACGTGACCGCCGAACTCGACGGCGGACCGGTGATCGCGCAGGCACGCGTGCCGGTGCTGCCCGGCGACGATGCCGAGGCACTGTCGGCGCGCGTGCTCGGCCGCGAACACCCGCTGCTGCTGGAGACGCTGCGCTGGATTGCCGCCGGTCGCCTGCGGCTGCATGAAGACGGCGTTCACGTGGACGGCCGATGCGGCGCGGCGCCGCTTCAGCTGACAGCCACTGACCGCTTCGCATGATGCCGGTCCTATGCGCATCTTCCTGCCCCTGCTCACCGCCGCCCTGCTGACCCTCGCCTGGCCGATCGCCGGGCGCGCAGCGGAACTGGAGCCGTTCGTCGCCACCTACGACGCCTGGTACCAGGGCAAGCAGGCCGGTACCGCGACAATGCGGTTGCAGCCGCAGGGCACGCAGTGGCAGGTGGATCTCGGCATCCGCGGCAATCGCGGCTTTGCCGGCATCCTCGGCCTGAACCTCGAACAGGACACGCTGTTCGACGTCGTCGGCACCGTCTACCGCCCGCTGCGCCAGAGCACGACGCGCAAAGCCGCGGTGTTCTTCAACCGCAAGGTCGAAGGTGTCTACGACTGGAACCGCAATATCGCCCGATGGACTGGCGATCTGAGCAAACGTCGTCGCGAGCCCGTGTCACTGCAGGCCGGCGACATGAGCGCGCTGCTGATCAATCTGGCGGTGATGCGCGACGCGGCGCCGGACGCCGCACTGCGGTACCGCTTCGTCGATGGCGGCCGCGTACGCGAGTACGCCTACCATACGGCCGCAGAGCCGGAACTCGTCCAGGTGGGCGAAATCAGTTATTCGGCGCTGCGCGTTTCACGGACCAACGGCGGCAACGACGAGATGATCATCTGGGTCGCGGACGGCGTACCGACGCCGGTCCGGATCCTGCAACGTGAAGATGGCGAGGACGCGGTGGACCTGCGCCTGGTCGAATACCAAGGAGCCCCCTGATGAAGACACGAGCCCCCATGACCCGACTGCTGACCGCCACCGGCGCCGCGCTGCTGGCCTTCGCGGCATTGCCCGCGCTGGCCGTCGAGCCGTTTACCGCGACCTACCAGGCCAACTACATGGGTATGCGCGCGCAGGCCAACATGAACCTTGCCCGGGAAGACGGCAACCGCTGGACGTACGGCATGCAGGTCTCGGGCGCCGGCGCACGGCTGGAGCAGTCGACGACGTTCGAGGCCGACGGTGAGCAGTGGCGGCCTGTCTCGAGCAGCGACTCGCAGCGCGGCGAGTCCGGCCTTGCAGCGATGCTGATGAAGAACCGCGAACTCAATACGACCTACGACTGGAGTGCGCGGGAAGCACGTTTCGCCGGCGATGTCCGCGACGGCCAGGCCGGCCCGGTGAGGCTGCAGGACGGCGATCTCGACGGCATGCTGATGAACCTCGTGCTGGTGCGTGACGTGCAGGCCGGCAAGTCGCCGCTGCGCTACCGCCTGGTCGAGGATGGCCGCGCCAAACGCCAGGTGTTCGAACGCCAGGGCACGGAGCAGGTGACCGTCGGCGGTCGTTCGATGGAAGCCACCAAGGTCGTGCGCACCGACGGTCGCCGCGAGATCATCGCGTGGATCGTCGACGACATGCCGGTACCGGCGCGCCTGCTGCAGCGTCGCGACGGCAAGGACCACATCGACATGCGCCTGCAGTCGGTCAACTGACGCTCGCACCCCTCGTCATGCAAAAGGCCCCGCACTGCGGGGCCTTTTCTGTGGGCAAGTGGCGGCCACGCGTTTACGGCGCGGCTTCGGTCCTGCACTCCAGGCGGATCGATTCGTCCGAACCGCGACGGCGATAGTCGACGCAGCTGCGATTGCCCTGCTGCGTCCGCACCGCGGTGACGGTGAAGAATCCCTGCAGCACTTCGCCGCGGGTCAGTTCGCCGTCTTCGTTCCAGTCCATCTCTTTGAACGGCATGCCGCTGAGCGCGGCGGCATTGGTGTAGCGCAACCAGCCCAGCGCGAGCAGCAGTACAGCGATCGTCGCGAACAGCGCGATGCGGCGGTTCGACAACCGGCCCTTGAACGCCATGGCCTACTTCTCCCGCCGGATGCGCGCACCGAGACCGGAGAGCTTGCGTTCGATGTGCTCATAGCCGCGATCGAGGTGGTAGATGCGGTCGATCGTCGTGTCGCCGTCGGCGACAAGGCCGGCGAGGATCAGAGACGCCGAGGCGCGCAGGTCGGTCGCCATCACCGGCGCGCCGCTGAGGCGTTCAACGCCGTGCACGCTGGCCCGTGGGCCGTCGATGTCGATCTCCGCGCCAAGACGCATCAGCTCGCTGACGTGCATGAAACGGTTCTCGAAGATCGTCTCGTCGATGGTGCCGGTGCCCTCTGCAATGCAGTTCATCGCCATGAACTGCGCCTGCATGTCGGTTGGGAACCCGGGGTGCGGCGCGGTGATGATGTCGATCGCGCGCGGGCGGCGGCCCTGCATGTCGACGGTGATGCGATCGCCGTCGATCTCGACCGTCGCGCCGGCCTGGCGCAGGCGCTCGAGTACCGCGCCCAGCGTGTCCGGACGCGCGCCGACCGCGGTCACGCGGCCACCGGTCATCGCCGCAGCGACAAGGAAGGTGCCGGTCTCGATACGGTCGGCGACGACCGCATGCGTGGCACCATGCAGACGTTCCACGCCTCGCACTTCGATGCGCGAGGTGCCGGCGCCACGGATGTCGGCGCCCATCGCGATCAGGCATTCGGCGAGATCGACGATCTCCGGCTCGCGCGCGGCGTTGTCGATCAGCGTCGTGCCGTCGGCCAGCGTCGCCGCCATCAGCACGTTCTCGGTCGCGCCGACGCTGATCGTCTCGAACACCACGTGGCCACCACGCAGGCGCTCGGCCGTCGCGCGGATGAAGCCGTGCTCGACGGTGATCGTCGCGCCCAGCGCTTCGAGCGCCTTGATGTGCAGATCCACCGGACGCGCGCCGATCGCGCAGCCGCCGGGCAGCGAGACTTCCGCCGCGCCGTACCTGGCCAGCAGCGGGCCGAGCACGAGGATCGAGGCGCGCATCGTGCGCACCAGTTCGTATGGTGCAACGTGGCTGGTGACGCTGCGCGGATCGACGGTCACGCGGCCGTGCTCGACGTCGTGTTCGACGCCCGCGCCGAGGCCCGACAGCAGCTTGGTCGTCGTCAGCACATCGTGCAGATGCGGCACGTTGGTGACTTCGACCGGTGCATCGGCGAGCAGGGTCGCGCACAGGATCGGCAGCACGGCGTTCTTGGCGCCGGAAATGCGTACTTCGCCCTGCAGCGTGGCGCCGCCGGTGACGATGATCCTGTCCATCAGCCCTGCCCTGCGCCGGTGGCGGCGGCTTGCTCGTGCGGGGTCTTCGTGTCGAGCGCCAGCGCGTGGATCTCGCGACCCATCAGCGCGCCGAGCGTCGCGTACACCATGCGGTGACGCGCCAGCGGCAGCTTGCCGGCGAACGCAGCGGAGACGACCAGCGCCTCGAAATGCACGCCGTCGTCGCCCTGCACGTGGACCACGGCGTCGGGCAGCCCCTGCTGGATGAGGTCGGTGATGGTCTGGGTATCCAAGAGTCGAATCCTGTGGCCGCGCTACCGGGCCGTGAACGTCGCCAAGCGCTGCGTGAAGCGCGGATGAGCCGTCATCGCCGACGCCGCCTGTCGCGGGGCATTCACGCCGGAAAGCGCATAAAATGAACGGCTTAGCCTAACGGAAAAGCCCTGTGCCGGATATGCACGCCTCCACTGCCGACACCACCGCCGTCAGCTCCGGTTTCGCCGCCAGCGGGCGCCGCGTATTCGAAGTGGAGATCGAGGGCCTGCAGGCGGTCGCCGCGCGCCTGGACGGCGAATTCTCCGCCGCCTGCGCGCGCATCCTCGAATGCCGCGGCCGCGTGGTCTGCATGGGCATGGGCAAGTCCGGCCACGTCGCCCGCAAGATCGCCGCGACGCTGGCCTCGACCGGCACCCCGGCCTTCTACGTGCATCCGGGCGAAGCCGGTCACGGTGACCTCGGCATGATCACCGACACCGACGTCGTGCTGGCGCTGTCGTACTCGGGCGAGTCCGACGAGATCCTGATGCTGTTGCCGGTGCTCAAGCGCCAGGGCAACCCGCTGATCGCGATGACCGGACGCGTGACCTCGACGATGGCCACCGCGGCCGACATCCACCTCGACATCAGCGTGCCGGCCGAAGCCTGCCCGCTGGCGTTGGCGCCGACCGCGAGCACGACCGCATCGCTGGCGATGGGCGATGCGCTGGCGGTTGCGCTGCTGGAAGCGCGCGGCTTCACCGCCGACGACTTCGCCCGTTCCCATCCGGCCGGCGCCCTGGGCCGCAAGCTGCTGCTGCACATCCGCGACGTCATGCATGGCGGCGGCGAGATTCCCACCGTCGCGGCCGATGCCTCGCTGGCCGATGCGCTGCTGGAGATGAGCCGCAAGCGCCTGGGCATGACCGTGGTCGTCGACGAGGCCCAGCGCCTGATCGGCCTCTACACCGACGGCGACCTGCGCCGCACGCTGACCGATCCGGCCATCGACGTCCGCGATGCGCGCATCGCCGACGTGATGACCCGCGATCCGATCGCGATCGCTGCCGATGCGCTGGCGGTCGAGGCGGCGCGCCTGATGGAAACCCGCAAGATCACCATGCTGCCGGTCATCGACGGCGACCGCCGCGTGGTCGGCGCGCTGAACATCCAGGACCTGCTGCGCGCCCGCGTGGTCTGAGCCGGCGCCCATTCATTCAATGCCCGATACTTTCGAAACCATGCCCGACGCCCCCGCCCCTTTTGCCGATGTCTCCGACGCGATCCTCGCGCGTGCCGCCCGCGTGCGGCTGGCGTGCTTCGACGTCGACGGCACGCTGACCGACGGCAGCCTGGGCTTCGACAGCGAAGGCCGGGAAATCAAGACCTTCCACGTCCATGACGGCCAGGGCCTGGTGCTGCTGCGCAAGTCCGGCATCGCAGTCGCGCTGGTGACCGCGCGCAAGGGCGGGATCGTCGAGCGCCGCGCTGCCGATCTTGGCGTGGAGGCGCATGTGCATGTCGCCGACAAACGCGAGCGCGTGGAATCGCTGTGCGCCTCGCTCGGCATTGCGCTGGACGAAGTGGCCTTCATGGGCGACGACCTGGCCGATGTCGGCGTGATGCGCGCGGTGGGTTTTGCGGTGTCCCCTGCCGATGCGCATGCCTGCGCCGGTGACAGCGCGCACTGGCGGACCCGTGCCAACGGCGGCCGCGGCGCGGGGCGTGAACTGTGCGATCTCATCCTGCACGCGCAGGGTCGCCTGGCCGGCATCCATGCCGATGGTCGGGTCTCGTGAACTGGCGTCTGACCCTGACGATCGTGCTGCTGGCCGGTGCGCTGGTCTCGGGCTGGTCGGCCTGGCGGCAGAAGGACACCATCGTCGCCGAGGATCCGGTGGACGGCCGCACCGACTACCTGCTGCGCGACTTCGACATCGTCGCGCTCGACAACGAAGGTCGCGAGGCGTTCTCGCTGCAGGCGCCGCAGTTGCAGCAGACGCCCGGCGCGCGCACGCTCGAACTCGTCACCCCGCTGTTCCATGTGCCCGAGAAGGAAGGCGACGGCCGCTGGGAAATCCGCTCGCAGACCGGCTGGGTGTCAGAGGACAACGAGGAAGTCCGGCTGCGTGGCCAGGTCACCGCGGACAGCCCCGAAGGCAGTCCGCGCCCGACCCGCATGCGCACCGAGGCCCTCAACGTCTTCCCGCAGCGCAACCACGCCACGTCCGACGCCGTGGTCGATGTCGAACAGCGCGGTTCTACAATGCAGGGAACCGGCATGCGTGCCGACCTCGATTCGGGACGGATCGAGCTTCTTTCCAAGGTGAAATTCCGCAATGAACCGAATTCCCGCCGCTAGCCTGTTCCTGCTCGCCGCGCTGGCCGTGCCGATGGGCGCGGCTGCGAAATCGAGCGATCGCAACCAGACGCTGGGCATCGATGCCGACAGCAGCGACTGCTCGACCGACGAACGCGCGCCCTGCCTGTTCTCCGGCAGCGTCGAGATCACCCAGGGCACGCTGGAGATCAAGGCGGCACGCGTGGACGTACGCCGGAGCAACGGAGAGATCCAGCGCACCCTGCTGACCGGCTCGCCGGTGCGGATGAAGCAGCAGATGGACGATGGCGGCTGGGTCGACGCGACCGCCGCGCAGGCCGACTACACGCTGCCCAACGACACCGTCGTGCTGACCGGCAACGCCGTGGTCAACCAGCCGGGACAGGGCAAGATCGAAGGCCAGCGCATCGTCTACAACATGTCGACCGGCCGGGTGCAGGGCGGCGGCGAAGGCCAGGGCCGCGTGCGCATGCAGTTCCAGCCGCGCAACCAGACGCCGGCGCAGCAGCCGGCGCCTGCGGCGCAGGGCGGCCGCTGATGCTCGTCGCCGAAGGTCTGCGCAAAAGTTACAAGCAGCGCGAGGTCGTCAAGGAATTCGGGCTGACGCTCGAAGCGGGTGAAGTCGTCGGCCTGCTCGGCCCCAACGGCGCCGGCAAGACCACCTGCTTCTACATGATTGTCGGTCTGGTGCCGGCCGATGCCGGGCGCATCGTGCTCGACGGCCACGACATCACCGCCGAGCCGATGTACACCCGCGCCAAGCGCGGCGTCGGCTATCTGCCGCAGGAGCCGTCGGTGTTCCGCAAGCTCAGCGTGGCCGACAACATCATGCTGGTGCTGGAACTGCGCGAGGACCTCGACAAGGCCGGTCGCCAGAAGGCGCTTGCCGACCTGATGGACGAACTGCAGATCACCCATGTCGCCGACCAGGCCGGCGCCAGCCTGTCCGGTGGCGAGCGGCGCCGGGTCGAAATCGCCCGCGCACTGGCCGCGAATCCGCGCATGATGCTGCTCGACGAACCCTTCGCCGGCGTCGATCCCATCTCGGTCGGCGAGATCCAGCGGATCGTCACCCATCTCAAGGAACGCGGGATCGGCGTGCTGATCACCGACCACAACGTCCGCGAGACCTTGGGGATCTGTGACCGTGCGTATATCCTCAGTGACGGCGGCGTGCTCGCGCAGGGGGCTCCGGAAGCACTGCTGGCCAATCCCGACGTGCGTCGTGTCTACCTGGGGGAATCCTTCCGTCTGTAGCCGGCGCGCGCATCCGGTCAGGGAGTTCCGGACTCGATGAAGCCACGTCTGCAGACATCGCTGGGGCAACACCTCGTTCTGACGCCGCAATTGCGTCAGGCGTTGCATCTGCTCCAGCTGTCATCGGTGGAACTCGAAACCGAGATCACCACCGCGGTCGAGAGCAATCCGCTGCTCGACTGGGAAGAACCCGAATCCATCTCCGCGCAACCGCTGTCCGAACGCAGCAGCGCGCAGGAACAGGACAACCGCCAGGATCACGACGACAGCGACCGCGATGGCGATCGCAACGGCGACGCCGAAGCGCCCGCCGCGTGGGATGGCGACGACGGCTGGAATGATCGCGGCAGTGGCGGCAGCGGTCAGGGCCACGGCGACAACGACGGTGATGGCGATGCCGCCGACCGCATGATCCAGTCGGAAAGCCTGCAGGACCATCTGTCCTGGCAGTTGCACCTGAGCACGATGTCCGCGCGCGACCGCAACATCGGCGTCGCCCTGATCGATGCGATCGACGACGACGGTTACCTGCGCGAATCTCTGGACGACATCGTCGCCGCGCTGCTCCCCGAGACCCGTGCCACCGCCGCCGAAGTCGCCGCGGTGCTGTGTCGCGTGCAGCGCTTCGATCCGGTCGGCGTGGGCGCGCGCGATCTCGGCGAATGCCTGCGCCTGCAACTCGAGCCGCTGCACGTCGACACACCCGGCCGTTCGGTCGCGCTGCTGGCCGCGCGCGACCATATCGAACACCTGCCCAAGCTCGGCGCGCCGGGACTGGCGGATGCGTTGGGCTGCCCGCTTGAGGAAGCCACGATCGCACTCCAGTTGCTGCGCAGTCTCGACCCGCGTCCCGGCGCGCAGATCGGCAATGTGCCGCACGACAACTACGTCACACCCGATTGCGTGATCGCGCGTCAGAACGGCGTCTGGAAGGTCACGCTCGCCGGCTCGCATTTTCCGCGCGTGACCATCCATCGCGGCTACGAGCAGATGATCCAGCATGCCGGCGCCAGCGACGCCGGTTATCTGAAGGGGCGCCTGCAGGAAGCGCGCTGGCTGTTGAAGAACATCGATGCGCGTGGCGAAACGCTGCTCAAGGTCGTGCGCTGCCTGGTGCGGCAGCAGTCGGGATTCCTCGAGTTCGGCAAGCGCGCACTGCGGCCGCTCACGCTGCGCGAGGTCGCCGAGGACATCGGCATGCACGAGTCCACGGTGTCGCGTGCGGTCGCGCGCAAGTACGTGCATACACCACGCGGCACGCTGCTGCTGAAGGACTTCTTCGATTCCGGCGTCGGCACCGAAGGCGGCGGCGAGGCATCGAGCACCGCGATCCAGCAGATGATCCGCAGCCTTGTCGAGGCCGAGAATCCGCGCAAGCCGCTGTCGGACGCACGCCTGGCCGACCTGCTCAAGTCCGCCGGGGTGCCTGTCGCGCGCCGCACGGTGGCCAAATACCGCGAGGCGCTGCACATCGTCTCGTCGCACGAGCGCGTTCGCATCGCCTGAACTTCCGGTTCCCTAACGTGGTCCCAGAGACGCGACGGACGGCGCTTGCCCCGGGCCCCCGCCGCGCTACTCTGGACCCGATCGTTCGCGTCGATCGCGGACGGGTCCTTCCCGAACCGTTGAAGGAGGTTGCCGATGCATGTCGAGACCCATGGCCACCAGCTCGAGGTGACGCCCGCGCTGCGCGACTACGTGGACACCAAGTTCCAGAAGCTCGCCAAGCACTTCGATCGACCGCTGGACGTACGCGCCCAGCTCAGTGTCGACAAGCCGCATCACAAGGCCGAGGCGACCGTCCTCATCGCCGGCAAGACGTTCCACGCCGACGCGATTGCGGCCGACATGTATGCCGCAATCGACCAGCTGACCGACAAGGTCGACCGCCTGCTGGTCAAACATCGCAAGAAGGTCGTCGACCATCACCGCGGCGAGAGCCCTGCACGCGACGGCACTTTCGGCTAGGCTGCTGCTCCCACGAATTGCCTCCGGGCCACGCGCGGCATGTCCTTCTCCGATCTGCTCTCGGCCGACCGCATCGTGATGCTGGTCGCACCCGGTTCCCGCGATGTCGTACTGGACTCCGCCGCGCGGTTGCTCGCGGGCAATTCCCCGACGCTGACCCCGTTGCTCGGCCACGCACTGCGTGAGCGCGAGCAACTGGGCAGCACCGGCATCGGCCGCGGCGTCGCGATTCCACACGCACGCAGCACCGCATTCCGCGAACCGCGTGCCGCGTTCCTGCGCCTCTCGCATCCGATCGATTTCAACGCCACTGATGGTCAGCCGGTCGATCTGGTATTCGCGATGTGCGTGCCCGATCACCAGGTCGAGCAGCATCTGCAGACCCTCGCCGGTCTGGTCGAACACTTCTCCAACGCCGCTTTCCGCGACGATCTGCGCGCCGCGCGCGATCTCGCCAGACTCCGCAGCCTGCTGCTCGATTCCACGCCACTCGCCAGTACGGCCCGCGCGTGAACGCGAGCATCCAGGCCCAGGAGCTGTTCGCACAACTGCACGAGCGTCTGGGCCTGCGCTGGCTCGCGGGCCAGCACGGCGGACGCAAGGTGCTCGAATCGGTCGAGACCATCGCGCGCCGGCCCTCGCTCGCCGGTTATCTCAACATCATCTATCCCAACAAGGTGCAGATCCTCGGGACCGAGGAACTGGCCTGGCTCGACGGCCTGGACTCGCGCCTGCGTTGGGAGACCATCGAGCGCGTCATGCAGTACCGGCCTCTCGCGCTGGTCATCAGCAAGGACCAGCCCTGCCCCGAGGATCTGCGCGAAGCGGCCGAGGAATCGCAGACGCCGCTGTGGACCTCGCCCAACCGCGGCCATGAACTGCTGAACCTGCTGCAGTACCACCTCGCCCGCCAGCTGGCGCCGCGGATCACCCTGCATGGCGTCTTCATGGAGGTGTATTCGATCGGTGTGCTGATCACCGGCGAGTCGGGTTCGGGCAAGAGCGAACTGGCGCTGGAACTGATCACCCGCGGCCACCGCCTCGTCGCCGACGACGCCCCCGAGTTCACCCAGATCGCGCCCGATGTGCTCGACGGCACCTGTCCCGAACTGCTGCAGGATCTGCTGGAACTGCGCGGTCTGGGCGTGCTCAACATCCGCGAGATGTTCGGTGACACCGCGGTGAAGCGGAACAAGTATCTGCGCCTGATCATCCATCTGAGCCGGCCCAACGCCGACACGATGGCCGGTGATGGCGACGGCATGGTGCGTCTGACCGGTGACCTGGGCATGCGCCGTGTGCTCGATCTCGACGTCCCGCTGATCACTCTGCCGGTGATGCCCGGTCGCAACCTGGCGGTGCTCGCCGAAGCCGCCACCCGCATCCACATCCTGCGCACCAAGGGTCTCGACCCGGCCGCCGCCTTCCTGGCCCGGCATTCCCAATTCCTCGAGCGGGGTGCGCCGTGAGCGATACCACGCCGCCGCTGTTCTACGTCGTCAGCGGCCTGTCGGGCAGCGGCAAGTCGGTCGCGCTGCGCACGTTCGAGGATCTGGATTTCTACTGCGTCGACAACCTGCCCGCGGGCATGCTCGCCGACTTCGTCGCCAACCTCACCGCTGCCGATGAACCGCCGCGCCGGCTGGCGGTCGGCATCGACGTGCGCAACCGGCACACCGACCTGTCGAAAGTGCCGGGCTGGCTGTCGGATGTCGGCGCGCTGGGTCTCGACCCGCGACTGGTGTTCTTCGAGACCGGCAACGAGGTGCTGCTCCGTCGCTTTGCCGACACTCGCCGACGCCATCCGTTGAGCCGGGTCGGCCTGTCACTGGCCGATGCGATCGCGCTCGAACGCAATCTGCTGCGTCCGCTGCGCAGTCTCGCCGACACGGTCATCGACACCAGCGATCTCAACGTCCACCAGCTGCGCCGACGCATCGTCACCGAACTGGATCTCGCCCAGGACCAGTCGGTCTCGCTGCTGTTCGAATCCTTTGCCTACCGGCGCGGCGTGCCGGCCGATGCCGATTTCGTGTTCGACGCACGCGCGTTGCCCAACCCGCATTGGGATCCGCGGCTGCGCCCGCTGTCGGGCCGCGATGCCGACGTGCGCACCTGGTTCGAAGGCCAGGAGGACGTGGGCGAGTTCATCGCCCAGGTCTCGCAGTTCCTCGGCAACTGGTTGCCGCGGCTGCGCAGCGACACGCGCAGCTACGTGACTGTGGCCTTCGGCTGCAGCGGCGGTCGCCATCGCTCCGTGTACCTGGCCGAAACGTTGGCGCGCCATGCGCGCGATCAGGGCTGGCGCGACGTGGCGACCTGGCATCGCGAACTCGATTGACGCCTGCGGCAACGCAGCATCGATGCGCGCGGATGCAGCGTCGCGCACACGATGCTTCCGGGCGATCCCCCCGCTCTGCTAACGTCCACGGATGGCCGTCGGCGTACTTCTCATGACCCACGAGGGGATCGGTTCCGCGATGCTCGCGGTAGCGACCCGTCTGATGCAGCAGCTTCCGTTGAAGACGGACGTGTTCGAGATGCCGTTCGACGAGGATCCCGATGTCGCGCTGCCACGTGCGAGCGCGGCGATGCGACGGGTCGACGGCGGAGACGGCGTGCTGATCCTCACCGATCTCTACGGCGCCAGCCCGAGCAATGTCGCCGCACAACTGGCACGTCTCGGGACCCCGGCCCGGCGTGTCTCCGGCCTGAGCCTGCCGATGCTGCTGCGGGTCATGAACTATCCTGAGCAGGTGCTCAACGATCTGCCGGCCACCGCTGCGGCAGGTGCCCGCAACGGTGTCCTGCTCGACGATGCCTGAGTCATACCGCTCCACCCTCTTTCCCCCGCGCTGTACCAGGACTGCTTCCCGATGATCGAACGCGAACTGCTCGTCGCCAACAAGCTCGGCCTGCACGCCCGTGCGACCGCCAAGCTGGTGCAGGTACTGTCGGGTTTCCGCTGCAACGCCACGCTGGTCGCCAAGGGCCGCGAGGTCAACGCCAAGAGCATCATGGGCGTGATGCTGCTGGCCGCCGGGCACGGCACCCAGGTCGTACTGCGGCTCGATGGCGAGGACGAAGCTGCCGCAATGGAGGCTGCTGCCACGTTGTTCGAGCGCAGGTTCGACGAGGAGGGCTGATGCGGCAGGGGCTCCACGGCCAGGGTGCCTCCCGCGGCAGCGCGCTCGGTCGCGCGCGCGTGCGCGAACCGCATGCACTGGAAGTCGCCGAGGCGCGTGTCGCGCCCGGCGAGGCCGAAGCGGAACTGGCGCGGCTGCATGCTGCGATCGAACAGGTGCGCGGCGAGATCCGCGCGATGCGCGACCAGTTGCACGGCGCGCTGGCGCACGAGGTCGGCGAGTTCCTCGACCTGCACACCCTGCTGCTCGAAGACCCGGAACTGCTGCACGGCCTCGACGAGCTCGTGCGCTCGGGCCTCTATGGCGCCGACTACGCGCTGCGCCTGCAACGCGACCGTCTCGCGGCCGTGTTCGAGGGCATGGACGACGCCTATTTCCGCAGCCGCATCGAAGACATCGACCACGTCATCGGCCGCGTACACGCGGCGCTGCACGACCACGAGGCGGAACTGCAGGGCGTCGCCGGCGAAATCCTGGTCACCGATGCGATCGCGCCGTCGGAGATCAATCGCCTGCATGCGCAGGGCGTGCTCGGCATCGTGACCTCGGGCGGCAGTATGTTGTCGCACACCGCGATCCTCGCCCGCAGCCTCCACCTTCCACTGATCGTCAATGCGCCGCAGGCGCTGGGCGCGATCAACGACGGCAACGTGCTGATCATCGACGGCAGTACCGGCGAGATCATCGTCGAGCCGGGTCCGAGCGATCTGCGCGTCTACCGCGCGCGGTTGCGCGAGGAGAAACGCGAGCGCAAACAGCTGCGTCGTCTGCGCCGCGAACCCAGCAAGACCCTCGACGGCGTCGACATCCGTCTGTACGCGAACGCCGAGTCACGCGAGGACGTCGCCGAAGCGCATGCGCTGGGCGCCGCCGGCATCGGCCTGTACCGCACCGAATTCCTGTTCCTGCAGGGTCGCGAGATTCCCGACGAGGACGCGCAGTTCCGCGCCTATCGCGATCTCGTGCTCGGCATGACCGGCCGCACGGTCACCATCCGCACGCTCGACATCGGCGCCGACAAGGCCGACAACAGCGGCCTCGCGCTGCGCAATGAACCCAATCCCGCGCTCGGCCTGCGCGGCGTGCGCCTGTCGATGGCGCGCACCGGTCTGCTGGTGACCCAGCTGCGGGCGATCGCGCGCGCCTCCGGCTATGGCCCGGTACGGATCCTGGTGCCAATGGTCAGCGGCCGCGAGGAAGTCATCGCAGTACGGCAGCTGCTCGCGCGCGTACTGGAGGACCTGTCGCGCGAGGGTCAGGAGACCGCCGCACGGATCGCGCTCGGCGCGATGATCGAGGTCCCGTCGGCGGCGATCGCGTTGCCGACCTTTGCCCGCGATCTCGACTTCATCTCGATCGGCACCAACGACCTCGTGCAGTACCTGCTTGCGGCCGACCGCAACAACGATGCGCTCGGCGATCTGTATTCACCCTTGCATCCGGCCGTGCTGCGACTGGTACACAGCGTGGTGCGCGTGGCCCGGGCGCGCGGCATGCCGGCTTCGATCTGCGGCGAGATCGCCGGCGATGCGCGTTTCACGCCGCTGCTGCTCGCGCTCGGCATCGAAGAACTGAGCCTGCACCCCTCGCCGCTGCTGGAAGTGCGCCGCGCCATCCGGGCCCTCGACCTCGGCCATCTGCGCGCCCGCGCGCCTGCACTGCTGCGCGCCCGCGACCGTGCCGGCATCGAGCGCTGGCTCGATGCGGTGCAGCCGGTGCACACGACCGACTGACGCCGCAGGCGCGTTCCCCGCTGCCCATTGCGCCCGTTCCGTGGCACCCGCGCCATTCGCATGAAGCCCACCTGCCCGCGTGCACGCAGACCATGGCGGAAGACATGCGCTTTCCCGGATAATGCCCGGATGCACATCTGACCCCTGTCGCGCCGAGACTGTCGCGACGCGCAACGGAGCTCTCCATGGCCGAAGCCGTCCGCCCCGACAAGACCGCGCGCCAGCTGCGTCTGTTGTCCGATGCACTCGACAGCGGTCGACTCGGACCGGTGCGCCGGCTGGTCAATACGCTGGCGCCGGCCGAGATCGGCAACCTCCTCGAATCGCTGCCGCACGACAAGCGCATGGTCGTGTGGGGTCTGGTCGATCCCGAAGACGACGGCGAGGTGCTGGTCCACGTCGGTGACGAGGTGCGCGAGAGCCTGATCGCGGACATGGACGCCGACGAGCTGGTCGCCGCGGTCGAGGATCTCGACATCGACGATCTCGCCGATCTCGTCGAGGATCTCCCCGACGCGGTGATCGAGGAAGTGCTGCGGGCGATGGACCGCGAGAACCGGGAGCGCCTGGAGCAGGTGCTCTCGTATCCCGAGGACACCGCCGGCCGTCTGATGAATCCTGACGTGGTGACGGTGCGCGCCGACACGACCGTCGACGTGGTGCTGCGCTTCCTGCGCCTGCGCGGCGAACTGCCCGAGCACACCGATCATCTGTACGTCGTCAACCGCCGCCATCAGCTGGCCGGCTGGGTCGCCCTGCAGGATCTGGTCACGCGCGAGCCGGGCACGCCGATCAACAAGCTGATCGACGACGAGCTCGATTCGATCCACGTCGCCGAATCCGCCGAACAGGTCGCGCGCCAGTTCTCCGACAACGACTGGGTCTCCGCCCCGGTCGTCGACGACGGCAACATCCTGCTCGGCCGCATCACGGTCGATGACGTGATCGACATCATCCGCGAGCAGGCCGAGCACCAGGCGCTGTCCGCCGCCGGTCTCGATGAGGACGAGGACCTGTTCTCGCCGATCAGGCGCGCCGTGCGCGGCCGCGTGGTGTGGCTCGGTATCAACCTGTGCACCGCGTTCCTGGCCGCGTTCGTCATCGGCCGTTTCGAGGCGACGATCGAGCAGATCGTCGCGCTCGCGGTGCTGATGCCGATCGTCGCCGGCATCGGCGGCAACGCCGCGGTGCAGGTGCTCACGCTGATGGTGCGCGGCATCGCGCTGGGCCAGGTCGGCGCCAGCAACGCGCGCATCCTGCTGTGGAAGGAACTGCGCGTCGCGCTGATCAACGGCCTGTTGATCGGCAGTCTGGTCGGCCTCGTGGCGCTGGTGTGGTTCCACGACTGGGTGCTGTCGCTGGTGATCTTCGCAGCCCTGGTGATCAATTTCTGCTCGGCCGCGCTGGCCGGCACGCTGTTGCCGCTGCTGCTCAAGCGCATGGGCGTCGATCCCGCCGTCGCCGGCACCGTCGTCGTCACCGCGGTGACCGACATCGTGGGCTTCTTCAGCTTCCTCGGCCTCGCCACCGCGATCATGCTGCGCTGAGGCGGCGACCATGCGCACACACGCCGGATTCGGTCGGATCGAACGCTGGGAAGACGCCCGCGGCTTCGGCTTCATCACACCCGAAGCGCCCGCTGTCGACGGGCCGGAACGGCTGTTCTTCCACGTCCGCGACTTCGATGGCAGTGGCGCACGGCCGGACGTCGGCGTACGCGTGCGCTACACCCCGGAGCGGCAGGCCGACGGCCGCTGGCGCGCAGTCCGCGTCGCCGCAGTCGGCGCCTCGCCGTTACCACGCACTGCGCGCGACACGTCGAAGCGCCGCGATGCGCGGGCATCGGCATCCGCGTCCGTCGGCGGCATGCGTGGACTGCTGATCGCCATCGCGGTCTGGTGCGTGCTGCTCGGGTCCAGTGTCGTCTCCGGACGGCTGCCACTCGCCGCACTCGCTGCGCTGGCTGGTCTCAATGCCCTGACCGCAGCCGCCTACGCACTCGACAAGCACGCCGCGCGTCGCGGTCGCTGGCGTACGCCCGAGTCGCACCTGCACCTGCTCGAACTGCTCGGCGGCTGGCCGGCAGCGGGGCTGGCGCAGCAGGTGCTGCGTCACAAGCGCGCAAAACCGGCCTATCGTCGGATGTTCTTCGCGATGGTCGTCCTGCACCTGCTGGCGCTGGGTCTGTGGACCTTCGCCTGATCCATTCCGGAGTAATCGCATGGCCAACGCCTCCCATTCCTCCGCCCGCCGCCGTCTACTGCAGGGTCTCGCCCTCGCCGGCGGCGCCGCTGTGCTGTCGGGCTGCGTGAGCGCACTACCTGCGTCGGGCACGGCACCCGGCCGCTTCGTCCGGCGCGAACTCACCTCGAACGGCCACCGCTATGCCTACCAGGTCTTCGTGCCGTCGGCGCAGGTGCCGCGTCCGCTGCCGGTGGTGCTGTTCCTGCACGGCTCGGGCGAGCGCGGCGATGATGGCGAGAAGCAGATCCATGCCGGACTCGGGCCGTACGTGCAGGCGCATGCGGCGGATTTCCCGGCGCTGGTGGTGTTCCCGCAATCGCCCGACGGCGAATCCTGGGAAGGCGACACCGCGACGATGGCACTGGCGACACTCGATGCGGCGACCGCCGAATTCGACGGCGACCGCAGCCGGTCCTCGCTGACCGGCATGTCGCGCGGCGGTTACGGCACCTGGTCGCTGGCACTGCGCGAGCCGACACGCTTCGCCGCGCTGGTGCCCGTGTGCGGCGGGATCACGCCACCGGGCTCGCGCCCCGATCTCGATGACCTGTTCGTCGGATCCACGCGCGCGGCCGCTGATCCGTTCGCCGACGCTGCGCGTCGCCTGCGCGACATTCCCAGCTGGATCTTCCACGGCGCACTGGACGACGTGGTGCTGCCGGATCAGTCACGGCGGATGTATGCCGCGCTGCGCGATGCCGGCGCGGACGTGCGCTACACCGAGTTCCCCGATGCGAACCACAACAGCTGGGATGCGGCCTACCGCACCGAGGCGCTGTGGCCGTGGCTGTTCGCGCAGAAGCGCTGAAAACAGGTTTTTGCGTATCAGCCTGCCGGCGGTGCCCGCCGCAGGCGCTGCGCCAATGCATTGAGTCCGGCGATGGCCAGCGTGAGCGCGGCCATCGACAGGAACTGCGCGCGCGTATCGGGTGAGGCGATCAGCATCGCGAAGATCACCGCGAGCACCGCCAGTGCGGCGAGGGTGGGCACCGGGAACGCGCGCATGCGGAACGGCAGCGGCGCGTTCGCACGGTCGGCGCGGCGACGCAGGATCAACTGCGAGACCAGCGCCAGCGTCCATACCAGCAGGCAGGTCGCGCCGACGATGTTGAGCAGCACCGGCAACACGCGCTGCGGGAATGCGAGTTCCAGCGCGGCAGCGGCGAAGCCGAAGGTCACGCTGGCGACGACGGCGGCGATCGGCACATTGCGACGGTCGCTGCGGCCGAGCATGGCCGGCGCATCGCCGCGGCGACCCAGCGACCAGATCATCCGCGAGGCGCCATAGAGGTTCGCGTTGAGCGCCGACAGCAGCGCAATCACCGCGACCAGGGTGATCGCGGTCGCCGCGCCCGGAATGCGCGCGACCTGCAACACGGCAGCGAACGGCGACGCCAGCGCCGGGCTGTCCCATGGCACCACGGCGACGATCACCGCGATCGAACCGAGATAGAACACGAGGATGCGCCAGGCGACGGTGCGGATCGCACGCGCGAGGCTCTTCGCCGGATCGTTGGTTTCCGCGGCCGCGATCGCGACGATCTCGGTGCCGCCGAACGCGAACACCACGACCAGCAATGCTGCGCCGATGCCGGCCCAGCCGCGCGGGGCGAAGCCATCGGGACCGAGCAGGTTCGACAGGCCCGGCGATGCCACTGCCGGCAACCAGCCGGCGATCAGGGCGATACCGATCGCGATGAAGGCGAGGATCGCGAGGACCTTGAGGATCGCGAACCAGAATTCGAACTCGCCGAAGTTGCGCACGCCCAGCAGGTTGATCGCGGTGAACACCACCATGAAGCACAGCGCGAGACCGGGCACCGACAGCGACGGCCAGATCGACGCGAGCAATCCCGCCGCACCCACCGCCTCGGCCGCGATCACGATCACCACCTGCAGCCACCACAGCCAGCCCACCGTCGCGCCGGCGACCGGGCCCATCGCATCGGCCGCGTAGACCGAGAACGCGCCGCTGGCCGGCTTGGCCGCGGCCATCTCGCCGAGAGCATGCATCACCACGATCACCAGCGCGCCGGCGATCAGATAGGACACCAGCACCGCGGGGCCGGCGGTCTGGATGCCGACGCCCGAGCCGAGGAACAGGCCGGCGCCGATCGCGCTGCCCAGACCCATCATCACCAGTTGGCGCGGGGTCAGCGCATGCGCGGGCGTGGCGGCGGCCTGCGCCTGCAGGGAAGCATCGGGATCGTTCGAAGACATCGTGTGGGCGCGGGCTGGGGACGCCGCACCATACCGGATTCGCGCCGGCGGAGCCCTCAGCCGAGCAGCGTTTCCAGCACCGCCATGCGCGCGGCGACGCCATTGGCGACCTGACGCAGGATCAGCGACTGCGGGCCGTCGGCAACCTCGTCGTCGATCTCGACGCCACGGTTCATCGGGCCGGGATGCAGCACCACGGCATCACGCGCAGCGCGACGCAGGCGGCGCGCGTCGAGACCGTAGTCGCGGTGGTAGTCCTCGAGCGAATCGACCAGCCCTTCGGCCATGCGCTCGCGCTGCAGCCGCAGCATCATCACCGCGTCGACGCCTTCGAGCGCGGCATCGAGGTCGTGCGAAACCGTGCAGCCGGACAGCAGCGCGACGTCGGGTAGCAGCGACGCCGGTCCGCAGACGCGGATCTCGCCGGCGCCCAGCGTGCGCAACGCATGCAGATCGCTGCGCGCGACGCGCGAATGCCGCACGTCGCCGACGATGACGACCTTCATGCCGGAAAAATCCGTGCCCTTGGCCTGGCGCAGGGTCAGCATGTCGAGCAGGCCCTGGGTGGGATGCGCGCTGCGGCCGTCGCCGGCATTGATGAGCGCGGTGTCCGGCGCAGCGGCGGATGCGAGCGCGGCGACTGCGCCATCGTCGGAGTGCCGCACGACGAAACCGCGCACGCCCATCGCCTCGATGTTGCGGAAGGTGTCGAGCGCGGTCTCGCCCTTGGTCGTCGACGAGGTCGAGGCATCGAAGCCGAGCACGTCCGCGCCGAGGCGCTGGCTGGCGCGCTGGAAGCTCAGCCGCGTGCGCGTCGAGGGTTCGAAGAACAGCGTGCACACCGCGATGCCGGCCAGTCGCGCATTGACCTCGCCGGCATTGACCATCGTCTGCGCCCGGTCGAGCAGCGCTTCGAGCGTCGCGCGCGGCAGGCCGTCGAGCGTCAGCAGATGGCGCAGGCGGCCGGTCGCGTCGATCTGGACATCGGGAGCGGAAGTCATCGCGGGGCTCGTTCGGCGTCGGGAGCGCCATTGTCCCGCAGCGGCGCGGTTGCGGCGAGCGCCGCGTGCGTGACTCGAAGAAAACCGCGTACGCCTCAGGTGGTTCCAGCAACCTGCGGGCAGTGATTCAGACCGGCACGCCATCGTCCGGTGACGCCAGCCAGCGCTCGACGATCACGGCGGCCGCGACCGCATCCAATGCCGCCGCATCACGACGCTTGCGGCGGCCTTCGGCGCGATCGATCGCGAAGCGCTGCGCAGCTTCGATCGAACTGGCGCGTTCGTCCACCAGCACCACCGGCAGCCGATAACGCGCTTTGAGTTCGCGCGCGAACGCATGCGCGCGCGCGCGGGCCGGCTGATCGCCGCCGTCGAGCGTCATCGGATCACCGACGATCATGCCGTCGGGTCGCCATTCCTTCTGCAGCCGATCCACACCCTGCCAGTCGATCTGGTCGCCGTGCACGTCGATCACCGCCAGCGCGCGCGCGCCGTGGCCGAAGGCACTGCCCACCGCGACGCCGATCCGGCGCGAGCCGACATCGAAACCGAGCACCGTGCCATCGCGGCGGATCGCCGATGTCGGGGTGTCACTCATGCGCGGCCGCTGTGGCTGGCGATATGCATCATGTCCACGCCGATACGCCCGGCAGCCGCCTGCCAGCGCGCGTCGAGGGGGATCTCGAAGATCAGTTGTGGCTCCGAGGGCACGGTCAGCCAGCTGTGCTGGGTGAGTTCGCGCTCCAACTGGCCCTTGCCCCAGCCTGCGCAGCCCAGCGCGACGGTGGCGTGTTCGGGACCGTCGCCGGTCGCCATCGCCTCGAGCACGTCGCGCGACGTGGTCACGTACAGCCCGCCGCCGATCTCCAGGCTCGAGTCCCAACCCCCGTCACCATCGTGCAGTACGAAGCCGCGCTCGGGATGGACCGGACCGCCGGCAAGCACACGGCGGTCGCGCAGACGCTCGTCACGGAGCACGATATTCATCTGGTCCAGCAGATCGCCGAAGGTGTACTCGGATGGCCGGTTGACCACTACGCCCATCGCGCCGTCCGCGTCGTGCTGGCAGATCAACGCGACGGTCCGCGAGAAATTCGGATCCTGCAGCGCGGGGAGCGCAATCAGCAGGTGGTTGGCGAAGAACGACATGCGCCCATTCTATCGCGCACCGCGCAGCGGCCTTCGCGCGCCCGTATCGGGGCTGAACATCCCCGGCAAGCCCGTTTGCCGGACGCCGAGGCTAGAGCCCGAACTGCAGCTCGTCGGGCGTCGCCACCCGCACGCCAATGACTTCCACGTCGGCGCGCAGCACGCGTCCTGCCAGCGGATTGTTGCCGTCGACGGTGATCTGGCTGTCGTCGAGCGCGGTCACGATCACGTCCAGCGGCCCCTTCTCGGTCTGCGCGCGCAGCTTCTCGCCGACCGCAGGCGTGGCGCTGCCGTTGAACATCGCGCGCGGCAGGGTCTGTACGAGGCTGTCGTGGCGCGGACCGAATCCGCGCTCGGGCGGGATGTCGACCGTGAAAGTCTCGCCCGCCTTCCTGCCTTCGAGGGCTTCTTCCAGCCCGACGATGATCGAGCCGTTGCCGTGCATGTAGACCAGCGGATCGTGGCCGCGGGTGGTGGTGATGCGCTGGCCGCTGTCGTCGGACAGGGTGAAGTGCACGGTGGCAACGCGGCGGTGGGCGATTTCCATCGACGGATCCGGCAAGGGCGACAGCGCATGGTGACGTGCGGTGCATGAAAGCCGCAACCGGGGTCTCACCGGATGGCGGTACCTGCGCGCGCGCCCTATGCTGCGTGGATGAGCGGCTATTGCGACAGCGCCCCCGGTCATCCGGTCCACGGCCCCTATCACGACACCGAGTACGGCTTTCCACAGCGCGAGGAATCGGTGCTGTTCGAACGCCTGTTGCTGGAGATCAACCAGGCCGGCCTGAGCTGGGAAACCATCCTGCGCAAGCGTGCCGGCTTCCGCGCGGCCTACGACGGCTTCGACGTCGATGCGGTCGCCGCCTACGGCGAGCCCGATCGCGCGCGCCTGCTCGGCGATGCCTCGATCATCCGCAACCGGCTCAAGGTCGACGCCGCGATCCACAACGCACAGGTGATCCAGGGCCTGCGCGACAGCCATGGCGGTTTCGTCGAATGGCTGGACGCGCATGCGACCGAAAACGGCACGCCGCGCGACAAGGTCTCGTGGGTCAAGCTGTTCAAGAAGACCTTCCGCTTCACCGGTGGCGAGATCACCGGCGAGTTCCTGATGAGCCTGGGCTACCTGCCCGGCGCGCATCGACCGGATTGTCCGGTGATGCGGGATATTGCGCGGGCGAAGCGCGGATAGCACGGCCTCCGCATGCGCCGAGTGCGCAGTGCGTTTGGCAGGTGGCGGCAGCCGGCACCTCTCCCTCCGGGAGAGGTCGACGCGCACAGCGCGTCGGGTGAGGGTTGGAGCTCTACAAGGGAGTGCCCAAGAGCGCCCTCATCAGCCCTCCGGGCACCTCCCCCCAGAGGGGGAAGGAAACTGATCCTGGCGAGCGTCTTGCGATCGCGCCCACGGGCGAAGAAATCGCCCGCAACGAATACCCCCACAGCATTCCGGCCGCTTGCGCGGCCGGAACGGATTGCATCAAGGCGCGAAATCTCAGCCCTTGACCGCTTCCTGGTAACGACGCTCGACTTCGTTCCAGTCGACGACGTTGTAGAACGCGGCGATGTAGTCGGGGCGACGGTTCTGGTAGTTCAGGTAATACGCGTGCTCCCAGACGTCGAGGCCGAGGATCGGGGTATTGCCCGAGCCGATGCCCTTCATCAGGGGGTTGTCCTGGTTGGCGCTGCTTTTGACCTTGAGCACGCCGGACTTGTCGACCGACAGCCAGGCCCAGCCGCTGCCGAAGCGCGTCAGTGCGGCCTTGGTGAAGGCTTCCTTGAACGCGTCGAAGCCGCCGAGATCGCTGTCGATGTGCTTGGCGACGTCGCCGACCGGGTTGCCGCCGCCCTTGGGCGACATCACCGTCCAGAACAGCGAGTGGTTGGCGTGGCCACCGGCGTTGTTGCGCAGCGGGCCGCGCTTGTCTTCGGGCAGCGCGTCGAGATCGGCGATCAGTTCCTCGGCCGACTTGTCCGCCCACTGCGTGCCTTCCAGCGCGGCATTGGCGTTGTTGATGTAGGTCTGGTGATGCTTGGTGTGATGGATTTCCATCGTCTTGGCATCGATATGCGGCTCGAGCGCGTCGTACGCGTAACCCAGTTCGGGGAGGGTGTAGGCCATGAACGATCTCCTTGGGGAATGATTGCGCGCCATTGTCCCCCGGACGGGGTCAAGTTGGCGACAAGGCAGCGTCACGATAGCGCTGCGGCGTGACGCATCGTGACAACACAGCGTTGCGGATGTCCGCCACAAGCAGAACGCCCCGCGGATGCGGGGCGTCTGTCGAAGCATTCGCGAAGAGGCAAGCGGTCAGCGGACCTCGGCCACCTCAACGCCATCGAGACCCTGCGACAGCGTGCGCGCGTCGCCGCCCTGGGCGAGCTTGATGCGCAGACGCACCTCGTTCGCGGAATCGGCGTAGCGCAGCGCGTCCTCGTAGGAGATCTCGCCGGCCTGGTAGAGCTCGAACAACGCCTGGTCGAAGGTCTTCATGCCCAGGTTGGTCGATTCCTTCATGACCTCCTTGAGCTTGTGGATCTCGCCTTCGCGGATGTAGTCCTGCACCAGCGGCGTGCCGAGCATGATCTCCATCGCGACGCGGCGGCCCTTGCCGTCGGGCGTGGGAATCAGTTGCTGGGCCACCACGCCCTTGAGGTTCAGCGACAGGTCCATCAGCAGCTGGTTGCGACGGTCTTCGGGGAAGAAGTTGATGATGCGGTCCATCGCCTGGTTGGCGTTGTTCGCATGCAGCGTGCACAGCACCAGATGGCCGGTTTCGGCGAACGCGATCGCGTGGTCCATGCCCTCGCGCGTGCGCACCTCGCCGATCATGATCACGTCGGGCGCCTGGCGCAGCGTGTTCTTCAGCGCGGCGTCCCAGCTGTCGGTGTCGATGCCGACTTCGCGCTGGGTGATGATGCAGCCCGCGTGCTTGTGCACGAATTCGATCGGATCCTCGATCGTGATGATGTGGCCGGTCGAGTTCTGGTTGCGGTAGCCGATCATCGCCGCGAGCGACGTCGATTTACCCGTACCGGTGGCGCCGACGAAGATCACGATGCCGCGCTTGGTCATCGCCAGGGTCTTGATGATCGGCGGCAGGTTGAGCTCTTCCACACTCGGAATGTGGGTCTCGATCCGGCGCAGCACCATGCCGACCTGGTTGCGCTGGTAGAAGCACGAGATGCGGAAGCGGCCGACGCCGGAGACGCCGATCGCGAAGTTGCACTCGTGGGTCTTCTCGAACTCCTCGCGCTGCGGCGGCGTCATCACGTTGAGCACCAGATCGCGCGCCTGCTGCGGCGTCAGCGGGTTCTGGGTGATCGGCGAGATCTTGCCGTGCACCTTGATCGACGGCGGCATGCCGGCGGTGATGAACAGGTCCGAGGCCTTCTGGTGGGCCATCAGCTTGAGGAACGAGGTGAAGTCGATGCTGCTCATGTCGAAACTCCGTAAGACGTGAGGCGTAAGGCGTGAAACGTCAGGGCGGCGCGGGGAGTGCAGGTGGCGACGACTGACGTCTTACCTCCTCACTTCTCACGCCTCACTCGAACAGGCGCTTGTCCTTGGCGTATTCCTTCGCGGCCGGGCGCGTGATCAGGCCGCGCTTGACCAGGTCCTGCAGGTGCTGGTCGAGGGTCTGCATGCCGTACTGCTGGCCGGTCTGGATGGCCGAATACATCTGCGCGACCTTGTCCTCGCGGATCAGGTTCCGGATCGCGGGAATGCCGGTCATGATTTCCCAGGCCGCGGTGCGGCCACCGCCGACCTTCTTCAGCAGCGACTGCGAGATCACCGCGCGCAGCGATTCCGACAGCATCGAGCGCACCATCGGCTTCTCGCCCGAGGGGAACACGTCGATGATGCGATCGATGGTCTTGGCCGCGCTGGAGGTGTGCAGCGTGCCGAACACCAGATGGCCGGTCTCCGCGGCGGTCAGCGCCAGGCGGATGGTTTCCAGATCGCGCAACTCGCCGACCAGGATGTAGTCGGGGTCTTCACGCAGCGCCGAACGCAGCGCCTCGTTGAAGCCGTGCGTATCGCGGTGCACTTCGCGCTGGTTGATCAGACACTTCTGCGAGGTGTGCACGAATTCGATCGGATCCTCGACCGAGAGGATGTGCGCGTATTCGTTCTTGTTGATGTGGTCGATCATCGCCGCGAGCGTGGTCGACTTGCCCGAGCCGGTCGGACCGGTCACCAGGATCAGACCCTGCGGCTGGTCGATCAGCTGGCGGAAGATCGGCGGACAGTTCAGATCTTCGAGGGTGAGCACTTCCGACGGAATCGTACGGAACACCGCACCGGCGCCGCGGTTCTGGTTGAACGCATTGACGCGGAAGCGGGCCAGACCCGGAATCTCGAACGAGAAGTCGACCTCGAGGAATTCCTCGAAGTCGCGGCGCTGCTTGTCCGACATGATGTCGTAGATCAGCGCGTGCACCTGCTTGTGCTCGAGCGCGGGGATGTTGATGCGACGCACGTCGCCGTCGACGCGGATCATCGGCGGCAGTCCTGCGGACAGATGCAGGTCCGACGCCTTGTTCTTGACCGAGAACGCCAGCAGTTCGGCGATATCCATGCAACACCCCTTGATGATGGTCCACGCAGGGCGCGAACCGAGCCGTCACGGCTGGCGCGTCCCTGTCCCCGGCGGCAGTATAGACCGGTCTTCCCCGTGCAAAACCAGCCGTGCACGCCTGCCCGACACCTGATTCCCCATGACTTCGCCCCCCGCCAGCGCCGCGCTCGATGCCGTGATGTCACGTATCCAGAACGCGGCCACAGCCGCCGCGCGGCCACTACCGCCGCAACTGCTGGCGGTCGGCAAACGCCATCCTGTCGATGCCATCGCCGCGCTCGCCGCCGCAGGTCAGCACGCGTTCGGCGAGAACTACGTGCAGGAGGCCGCGGACAAGATCGAGGCGCTGGCTGGACTGGGACTGGAGTGGCATCTGATCGGCCACCTGCAATCCAACAAGGCGAAGCAGGCCGCTGCACTGTTCGACTGGGTGCAGACCGTCGACCGGATGAAACTGGTCGATGCGCTGGCCGCCCACCGCCCCGCCGCGCGCGGCGCGCTGAACGTACTGGTGCAGGTCAACATCGACGACGAGTCGAGCAAGCATGGCTGCGTGCCGTCCGAAGTGCCGGCGCTGGTCGCCGCGATCCGTGCCGCGCGCGGCCTGCGACTGCGCGGGCTGATGGCGATTCCCGCGCCGCATGCCGAACCCGAACGCCGCCGCGATGCGTTCGCGCGCATGCGTCGGTTGTTCGACACCGTCGCCGGACAGGATCCGGCGATCGACACACTGTCGATGGGCATGAGCGACGATCTGGAGCTGGCGGTTGCCGAGGGCGCGACGATGGTGCGGGTCGGCTCGGCCCTGTTCGGCGCACGCCCCGCGCACTGAGCGGGGCCGCGCGGGCGGTCGGCTACCATCGACGGGTTCCCGACTGCGAGGCCGCCATGACCGATACACACACCACCCCCGCCGCGCCCATCGTCTTCATCGGCGGCGGCAACATGGCACGCAGCCTGATCGGCGGCCTGGTCGCGCGCGGCGGCGATGCCGCTTCGGTGCGCGTCGTCGATCCCAATGCCGACAGCCGCGATGCGCTGGCCCGCGATTTCGGCGTGCGCACGTTTGCCGACGCAGCCGGGGCCGTCGACGGCGCCGCGACCTGGGTGCTGGCGACCAAGCCGCAGGTGCTGCGCGGGGTCTGCGAATCGCTGGCCGACGTGGCACAGGCCACGCAGCCGCTGGTGCTGTCGATCGCCGCCGGCATCACCGCGACCCAGCTCGATCGCTGGCTCGGCGGCAATGTGCCCGTGGTGCGCACGATGCCCAATACCCCTTCCCTGCTCGGCGCCGGCGTGACCGGCCTGTTCGCGAACGCACGTGTGGACGCAGCCGGACGCGCCCGCGCGCAAGCGCTGCTGGAAAGCGCGGGCGAGACGGTGTGGATCGATGACGAAGCGCGGATGGACGCGGTGACCGCGGTGTCGGGCAGCGGTCCGGCCTACATCTTCCTGCTCGCCGAGGCGATGGAAGAGGCCGCGATCGCGCAGGGCCTGCCGGCAAAAGACGCGCGCACGCTGGTGCTGCAGACCGTCCTCGGCGCGGCGCGCATGCTGGTCGAGTCCGACGAGGCGCCTGCCGAACTGCGTCGCCGCGTCACCTCGCCCGGCGGCACTACCCAGGCGGCGATCGAGACCTTCGAAGCCGGCGGGTTACGCACGCTGGTGGCGGACGCCATCGCCAATGCCGCGCGTCGCGGCGGCGAACTGTCGGCGGCCAATGACTGAGATCGCGCGCGCGGTGTGTCTCGTCGGGCTGGCGTTGCTCGCGACTGCCTGCGGGCACGAGCCGTCCAACGAATCCGGTGTGAATGCCGGCGCGCAGAACGCCGCGATGCCCGCGCAGACGATGCTCGGCGATGCCGAAGTGATGGCCAGCGTGGTGCCGGCGGCGCATATGGGTGCAGCGGTCGCGCGGCGCTACGCGATCGAGCCGACGCGCGACCGGACACTGGTGCTGGTCAGCGTGCAACGCGGCGATGCATCGGTGCCGGTGCAGATCACCGGACATGCGCGCGATCTGCGCGGCGTGCGCCAGACGCTGGCGTTCGATGCCGTGGATCTTGACGGACTGGTCGAACACGTGGCCGTCGCGCGCGTCAGCGGCCCGGACACGCTGCGCCTCGACCTGCAGATCACCGCCGGGGATGGCGCGCACACCACATTGCGCTTCAATCGTGACATCCCGCGCTGAGCCTACAGGCTCAGCCGATCAGCTTGAGCCCGACCACCGCAGCCAGCACCAGCGCAACGAAGAACAGCCGTAGCGGTCGCGCCGATTCGCCGTAGCGCAGGATGCCGACGACCACCCCGCCCACCGTGCCGATACCGACCCAGACCGCGTAGGCGATCGCGATCGACATGCCGCTCTTGAGGCCCAGCGACAGCAACCCGAAGCTCACGCCGAAGCACACCACCAGTCGTGCGTAGGCCAGCGCGCTCGGTCGCTGCTTGATCGCATTCATCGCGACCACGCCAGCCACTTCGGCCAGACCCGCCGCGAACACGAACAGCCAGCCGGTCATGACGCTTTCTCCACGTCAGGCGCCGGCGCGAGCGGCGTCACCAGCTTCAGCCCGGCGACGCCGACGATCAGCAGGGCGATCAGCGCGACCTTCGCCGGTTGCACCGGCTCGCCGAACCACACGGTCTCGGCGATCACCGACGCCGCCGCGCCCAAGCCGCAGAACACGGCGTAGACCGAGCCGACCGGCAGGAAACGGATCGCGCGCATCAGCAACGCGAAGTTCACCACGATCGCGCCGATCGTCAGCGCCCAGCCCAGCGGTGTGGTCGCGACCTTCAGCCCGACCACCCAGACCGTTTCGATCAGACCACCGGCGAACACCAGCGCCCAGTAGCGACCGGTACCGCGTCCCGCAGTCGCCATCAGTAGGCCACGCTGAAACGCGCGCGCACGTGGGCGGGGCGTTCGATTTCGTCGGCGAAGGCGATCGCGTAGTCCTCCATCGAGATCGCGCTGTTGCCGTCCGCGTCGACCAGCAAGGCATCGCCGCCGGTGCGGAATGCGCCGGTACGCGTGCCGGGCTCGAACGCTGCGCCGGGCGAGACGAAGGTCCAGTCGACGTCGCCGGCACCGCGCAGGGTGTCGAGGAACGTGCAGCCCGCGCCGGCTTCGGCCTTGTAGATGTCCGGGAAGTCCGGCGTGTCGATCAGCGCCACACCCGGCGCGACTTCGAGGCTGCCGGCGCCGCCGACGACCAGCAGACGACGCACGCCGGCCTGGCGTACGGCATCGAGCAACACGTCGGCGGTCGGCCCGCCATCGAAGCGCGTCGCGCTGACGACGACATCGTGGCCCTGCAGCAGCGGTGCGATGGCATCGGCGCGCGAAGCGTCGGCCGATTGCAGGGTCAGCCCGGCCTGGGCCTGGGTGTCGGAGGTGTTGCGGGCGATGCCGGTGACGCGATGGCCGCGCGCCAGAAGCTCGCTGGCGATACGCGAGCCCGCGCGTCCGGTGATGCCGAGAAGGGCGATGCGCTGCATGGGACTGCACCTGCGGTGTGGGGAGGCGCCATGCTAGGTCCCGCGCCGGGGGTGCGGGGCGACGATGGTGCAACCCACCGTTCCGGGAATCCGGCCGCCTCAGCGCCTGGCGTGCGCCCAGGCCTGCACGATCTGCGCGATCGCGGTCACGCCGTCAGTGAGCGCAGCCGGTCCCGGCTGCAGAATCAGCGGCGACTTGATCTCGTGCAGTTCGCCATCGCGCACCGCCGGAATCGCGTCCCAGCCCGGCCGCGCGGCGACGCGCTCGGGACGGAATTTCTTGCCGCACCACGAGCCAAGAATGATGTCAGGTGCACGCTCGATCACCGGATCGCCATTGGCCAGGATGCGCGCCTTCGCCAGCGGCTCGATCGACAGTTCAGGAAACACGTCGTCGCCACCGGCGATGCGCACCAGTTCAGCCACCCAGCGGATGCCGGTGATGATCGGTTCATCCCATTCCTCGAAGTAGACGCGCGGGCGTCGGGACAACCGTGTGCTCTGTGCTTCGATCACATCCAGCCCGCGGCGCAGTTCGTCCGCGTAGGCATCGGCGCGCGCCGCGCAGCCGACCAGCGCGCCCAACCGGCGCACGTAATCGACGATGCCGTCGACGCTGCGGTGATTGCTGATCCACACCTCGACCCCGCGGCGCACCAGCTCGGCGGCGATGTCGGCCTGGATGTCGGAGAAGCCGACGACGAAATCCGGTTCGAGCTTGAGGATCTCGTCGATCTTCGCGCTGGTGAACGCGCTGACCTTGGGCTTCTCCTTGCGCGCCTGTGGCGGCCGCACGGTGAAGCCGCTGATGCCGACGATGCGGTCCTGTTCACCGAGCGCGTAGAGCACTTCGGTGGGCTCCTCGGTCAGGCAGACGATGCGGCGCGGGCCGCTCGTCACGGATACAGCATCCGCTTGCGGCAATCGCCGGCGCAGTCGCATTCGTAGAGCCAGCGCTCGTGCAGACGGTACTGCGCGCCGTACCAGAACTCGACGCGATCCGGGCGCACGCGCAGGCCCGACCAGCGCTGCGGACGCGGCACGTCGCGACCTTCGAATTCGTGTTCGAGATCGGCCAGCCGCTGCTCGAAGGTCTCGCGCGTATCGAGCACCTCGGACTGCTTCGACGCCCACGCGCCCAACTGGCTGCCGCGCGGGCGCGAGGCGAAATACGCATCGGCCTCGTCGTCGCCGACGATCACCACCGGTCCTTCGATCCGCACCTGCACGCCCTTGCGGACGCGCGGCCAGTGGAACAGCAGCGCAGCGTGCGGGTTCTCCTGCAGTTCGCGGCCCTTGCGACCGTCGAGATGGGTGTAGAACACGAAACCGCGCTCGTCCCATGCCTTCAGCAGGACGGTGCGCGCCGACGGCCGGCCATCGAGCGCGGCGGTGGCGACGGTCATCGCGGTGCGATCGGGTTCGCCGGCGGCCTGCGCCTCGTCGAACAGCGTGGCGAAGGTCTCGAGGGCTTCGGACAGCAGGGTCGTGGTGGCAGTGCTCATGCCTCGATGATCGCCGCTTGAGCACTGCGATGTCGAACCGCGGCGCAGCACGCGCAGGCCGCGCTATCGTGCCCCGATGCACGCCGCCACGTCCTCGCTCTGGCCCGACGCCCTCGTCGCCCCCCTGCTCACCGATCTGCAGCCCGGCAGCACCCCGCGCGTGCTTGGCATCAGCGGTCTGCAGGGCACCGGCAAATCCACCCTCGCCGCGCAGGTGGTGCGCGTCGCCGAAGCACGCGGCCTGCGTGCCGCCGTGCTCTCGCTCGACGATCTCTATCTGGATCGCAACGCCCGCCAGGCGCTTGCCCGCCACGTGCACCCCCTGCTCGCGACCCGCGGCCCACCCGGCACCCACGAGGTCGCACTGGGCCTCGCCGCATTCGACGCCGTGCGCGCCGGCACCCCGATCCGCCTGCCGCGCTTCGACAAACTCGGCGACCGTCGCCTGCCGGAAACCGGCTGGCCGACGGTCCAGGGCCTCGACCTGCTGCTGTTCGAAGGCTGGTGCATCGGCACCCCGGCCGAATCCCCAACCGCGCTCGTGGAACCGGTCAACACACTGGAACGCGACGAGGACCCCAACGGCACCTGGCGCCGCTGGTGCAACACCGCCCTCGCCCGCGACTACCCCACCCTGTGGGCCGGCCTCGACCGCCTGCTGTTCCTGCAACCGCCCGGTTTCGACGTGGTCTTCGACTGGCGCCTGCAGCAGGAACAGGCGCTGCAGGCCGCCGAGCCCGGGCGTGGTGGCATGGACGCTGCCGGCGTTGCCAGATTCGTCCAACATTACGAGCGGGTGAGCCGGCAGGCGTTGCGGACGTTGCCGGGTGTGGCGGATGTGGTGGTGACGCTCGATGCCGAGCGGGAAATTGTTCCGGCGGGGTGAGCTTGCGGCTGGCTCCCGTTTCCCACGGGCACAGTCTCCGCTGCGCTGGATTTGTCACTGCACCTACTGGGGCGGTTGCTGTTGTGGTGGCCGTTGCCAGATCGTAAAGCGAACGTGCTCGACCCAACCCAGAGGGCGCCGCCCATGGATGGGCGGCGTTTTCCGACCGAGGCAGGATGCCGAGTCGGAAAATCCCTGTGCGCAAAAAGCCGCGGGCTTTGGACGTGTCGGGGAGACGTTTTTCTTTGGTTCCGTTTCTTTTGGGGTCTACCAAAAGAAATGAACTCGGCCGCGTCAGCGGACGAAAGCGTTTGATCTTCGCTTGCGCTTGTTAGTGCTTTGCCTTCGGCAAAAAACAAAGTCCAGAGCTTCCACTCGCCTCGCGGCGAGCGGGTTCATTTCTTTTGCTGGCCCCACGCACGCAGTGCGAACGGCGAAGCCGGCCCCGAAGGGGCGAGCATCGAAGATGCGAGTCAAAGAAACGGAACCAAAGAAAAGGGCCAGCCCCGACGAAGCAAATCCGGCGTGTCATTTGTTCCGGGATTTTTCGACTCGGCATCCTGCCTCGGTCGAAAAACGGCGGGCATCCATGCCCGCCGCCCTTCGGGTCTGCGACCTGCCAGATGACGTTCTGTGCCATGGAAGCCAAACGCAGAGCCGCGCGAATCGGGAACCGCGCGCCAAAACTTGCGCCTGCAACGTTCGGCGCACCCCGCCCCCACTGCTAGCATGCAGCCATGCACCCCGCCCCCAACCTCGTGCTCGTCGGTCCGATGGGCGCCGGAAAATCCTCGATCGGCCGTCGCCTCGCGGCGCGGTTCGGCGCAGCCTTCGTCGACGTCGACCATGAGATCGAAGTGCGGACCGGCGCGGGGATCGCGACGATTTTCGAGTGCGAAGGCGAGGCCGGGTTCCGCGCGCGCGAGCGGGCGACGCTGGTCGAGATCATGGCTGCCAGCGGCCAGGTGATCGCGACCGGCGGTGGCGCGGTACTCGATCCCGACAACCGCTTCTTGCTGCGTTCGCGCGGCTTCGTCGTGCACATGCATGCCGATGTCGAGGCCCAGCTCGCGCGGCTGGCGCGCGACCGCACGCGTCCGCTGCTCGCCGGCGACGACCGCGCGGAAGTCCTGCAGCGCCTCGCCATTGAACGTGCGCCGCTGTACGCCGACGCCGCGCATCTGCGCTTCGACACCGGGCCGCATGCCTGCAACGAGGCCGCCGCCCAGCTCGGCCATCTGGTCGAGGCGCACTGGCGGCCGCCAGCCGGCAGTGTCGAAACCCCCATTTCCGACGCCGCTGCCGACGTCGCCTCCACGCACGCATCATGAGCCGCGCCGCAGACGCCGCGCCGGCCGTTTCCCCCACCCGCATCCGGATCGCATGACCACCAGTGCCCGAGAGGTCGCCGTCGCCGGCGACACGCCCTACACCATCCATATCGGCCCGTCCCTGCTCGACGACGGCGCGCTGCTGGCGCGCAGCGTGCGCGGGCGCGATGCGATGCTCGTCAGCGATGCGCACGTCGCGCCGCTGTATGCGGATCGCGTGACCGCGGCACTGCAGACCGCGCGCCCGGACCTGCGGATCCATCGACACGTGCTGCCGCCGGGCGAAGCGGCCAAGACGCTCGCGCATTTCAGTGAGGTCACCACCGCGCTCGCCGATGCGCGCATGCGCCGTGACGCGACGCTGTTCGCGCTTGGTGGCGGCGTGATCGGCGACCTCGCAGGCTTCGCCGCAGCGTGCTGGATGCGCGGCATCGATTGCGTGCAGTTGCCGACCACGCTGCTGGCCATGGTGGATTCGTCGGTCGGTGGCAAGACCGCGGTCGATCTGCCGCAGGGCAAGAATCTCGTCGGCGCGTTCCACCCGCCGCGCGCTGTGATCGCCGACACCGCCGCGCTGCGCACCCTGCCGACCCGCGAACTGCGCGCCGGTCTGGCCGAGGTGGTGAAGTACGGCGCGCTCGGCGATGCGGATTTCCTCGACTGGCTCGATGACCACGCCGATGCGCTGCTGGCGATGGATGATGCGGCGCTGTCCGAGGCCATCGCGCGCAGTTGCGCGCACAAGGCGGCGATCGTCGCGCGCGATCCCTTCGAACATGGCGAACGCGCCCTGCTCAATCTCGGCCACACCTTTGGCCACGCGATCGAGACCGAACAGGGCTACGGCGGCCTCAACCACGGCGAGGCGGTCGCGGTCGGCATGGTGCTGGCGGCGCGCTTGTCGGAAGCCCTGGGCCTGGCGCCAGCAGCGGATACGCAGCGCCTGCGCGATCTGCTGCTGCGCCTGCAGTTGCCGGTCGACGTACCGGCCGGACTCGATCCGGAGCGCCTGCTCGCGCATATGCGTCTGGACAAGAAGGCGACAGCCGGCGGCTTGCGTTTCATTGTCTGGCGCGGCGCCGGGCGCGCGGAGGTGCTGTCCGATGTGCCCGAGTCGGCCGTGCTGTCCGTGCTGCAGCCGGTCTGAACACCACAACCTCTACAATTGGCGCCATGCGCCTGTTCCTGCAGCAGCACCCCGTCGGCCACGAATCCCCGCGATTCGTGCAGCTGACCCTGCAGCCCGATCTGCTGGGCGGCTGGGTTCTGTTGCGCGAGACCGGCCAGGTCGGTGGCCGCAGCACCCTGCGGCGCGACCTGTTCCTCGACCAGCCCAGCGCACTCAAGGCGCTCGAAGCCGCGCGCGATGCGCAGCTCAAGCGCGGCTTCCAGTTGATGTTCGCCCGCGGCAGCGACGCGCCGGTCTGACCGCGCGACCACCGCCTCCACCAGGAAATTCCAGTCCCGATGTCCGCCGTCCCGAAGAACGACCGTTTCCTCCGCGCCCTCCGCCGCGAACCCGTCGACCGCACGCCCGTCTGGCTGATGCGCCAGGCCGGCCGCTACCTGCCGGAGTACCGCGCATCGCGCAAGGCCGCCGGCAGCTTTCTGGCGATGGCGAAGAATCCCGATCTCGCCTGCGAGGTCACGCTGCAGCCGCTGGCGCGCTTCGACCTCGACGCGGCGATCCTGTTCTCCGACATCCTCACCATTCCCGACGCGATGGGCCTGGAGCTGTACTTCGTGGATGGCGAAGGCCCGAAGTTCCGCCACCCGGTGCGTGACGCGGCCAGCATCGCAAAGCTCGGCGTGCCGGACATGGAAACCGACCTGCGTTACGTCATGGACGCGGTGCGCGTGATCCGCCGCGAACTCGACGGCAAGGTGCCGCTGATCGGCTTCTCGGGCAGCCCGTGGACGCTGGCCTGCTACATGGTCGAAGGCGGTGGCAGCAAGGATTTCGCGCGCATCAAGGCGATGGCGCTCAACGACCCGAAGGCGCTGCACGCGCTGCTGTCGGTCAACACCGACGCGGTCATCGCATATCTGTCCGCGCAGCGCGCTGCCGGCGCGCAGGCGCTGCAGGTGTTCGACACCTGGGGCGGCGTGCTGAGCCCGGCGATGTACCGCGAATTCTCGCTGCCGTATCTGACCCGCATTGCGCAGGCACTGCAGCGTGGCGATGGTGCCGAGCGCACACCGCTGATCCTGTTCGGCAAGGGCAGCGCCGCATATCTCGACGACCTCTCGCGCTCGGGCGCCGAGGGTGTTGGCGTCGACTGGCTGATCGAGCTCGGTGACGCCGCGCGCCGCACCCAGGGCCGCGTCGCACTGCAGGGCAACCTGGACCCGACGACGCTGTACGGCTCGCCCGATGCGATTCGCGCGAAAATCCGTGAGGCGCTCGACAGCTACCGCGATGGCAATGGCGGCTCGCGCGACGGCCACATCTTCAACCTCGGCCATGGCATGTCGCCGGACATGAACCCCGATCACGTCGGCGTGCTGGTCGACGAAGTCCACGCGTACAGCGCGCGCTGAGGTCTGGGATCTGCCCCTTCCCCCGCTCGCGGGGGAAGGCTGGGATGGGGGCGAACGAGCAGGTCGCGAAAGCAATGATTTCAAAGCATCGGGCACCCGCTTGTTTCAGAAGCCAGCGCGTACCCGACGGTTCGCCCCCACCCAACCCTCCCCCGCCGTGCGGGGGAGGGCTTCAAGCGAAGTCGCTCAGACGCCTTCCGTCGGCGCCGCCAGCCGCTTCTGTACATCGTCGCGCAGACGCGCGAGTTCGCCTTCGGCTTCCCGCCGCTGCTGCATGCCGTCGCGATGGATGCTGCGCACTTCCTCGACTGTCTGGATCAGCTGCTCGTGCACATGGCGCAGCGTGCCGATGTCGATGACGGCGCGCTGGTTGGCCTTCGCGGTCTCCACGGATGTCTGACGCAGCAGGTCGGCATTGCTGCGCATCAGTTCGTTGGTGGCATCGTCGATCGCGTTCGACAGTTCGACCGCGTTCTTCTGCTCGCCCAGCGACAGCTGGATCGCGAACTGGCGCTTCCACGACGGGATCGTGATGTTGCGGACGGTGTTGAACTTCTCGACCAGCTGGATCGCATTGGCCTGGATCAGCCGGATCATCGGCAGTGACTGGTCGGCAGCATGCTGCATCACCAGCAGATCGCCGACGCGCTTGTCGAGCAGGCGGACGGCATTCTCGATCTCGGCGCGGCGCGTGCGCGACTGCGGATCTTCCTGGCCGACCAGCGTCGACTGTTCGGCAGCCAGGCTCCCCAGCCGCTCGCGACCCGCGATCACATGCACGCCCAGCGCGCGGCGTTCGTCGAGCACCACGTCGTGCATGCGATCGAAGTCCGTGATCCGGCGCGTCAGCAGGTCCTGCTGGCGGCCCACATCGCCCATCAGCCGCTCGATCTGCTGGTTGGTGTTGCTGAACTTCTGCACCAGTTCGTCGCGACCGGACCGCATTTTGTCGATCAGAGGTCCGAGCACCGGCACCTTGGAGCGGCCGGCGAAGCTGCCGAGATCGAGCGAACGCGCAATCCGCACGACTTCACCCAGCTTGTCGCCGGTCGCGTCGAGATCGCTGTTGCGTACCTGGTCGAGCAATTGGCTGGAGAACGCGGCGGTCTTGCTCGCGGCGTCGCGACCGAACACGTGCAGGTTGCCGGGCGTGATGTCCGCGAGACTGCGACCGACGACCTCGATATCGGCGCGGTCGGCGGGCACCAGGCCCAGCGATTGCAGCGCGGCATCATCGGTCACCGGCGTCGCCGACGGCACGTGCGTGGGATAGGCGGTGTCCTGGGTCATGCGTCGGTCTCCTTGGGCCTGTCGGCGCGATCAGGCGCGTTGGGCGAGTGTAGCGGTCATGGCGTCGAGTTCATGGGCGACATCGGCCTCGATGTCGGCGGCGGTCACCGCGTGCGCGGCGCCCTGCGCGGTGCGTTCGCCGGCCGCGCGTTGCCGCCACAGCGGCAGCAGCACGTCGCGGATGTTGCGGTAGTGCGCGAGCACCGCCTCGTGCTGTTCGGCGATCAGCTGCAGTTGCCGCGCTGACAGCGCATGCGTGGCGCGTACGGTGTCGAGGTGCTGCGCACGGCGCAGTCGCAGATCGTGGTGGTCGTCCCCATCCGCGCTGCCGGCACGCAATGCAGCCGCGGCCCGGTCCAGCCGGTCGAGGGCAGGCGCCGATGCCGCGAGGCGCGCGCGATGGGCGGCGATGTCGGCGCGCAACGCGGCGGCGGCACGGTCGGCATCGATCAGTAGTACGCCCATCCGCGCGCCGAGTGTTTCCGCTTCGTGCTGGTCGATGACATCACGCCCGGTCAGGCGCGCGAACAGGCCGGCACGCGGCCGGCCACGCGACGGGAGCGCGGCGCGCATCGCGATGTGCAGATCACGCAGACGCCCGACGAGTGCGGCCGCAGGCGCGGCATCGAGCGTGTCCGCGACATCGATGGCGGCCAGCCCGGCGACGATCGCTTCGCCATAGGCCGCGATGCCGGCCGCATCACCGGGCACCCCATCGATCCCGGTGTCGCCGGTGGTCATGAGTCCTGCGCACCCGGATCGGATTCGGCTGCGCCGAGACGGTCGAGCGCGGCATCGAGACGACGCTCGGCCGGCGTGCGCTCGCGTCGGCGTGCCGGGGTGCTGCTGTCGAGCGTCGTGCCGCGCGTGCGCAGCCACTGCGCCAGTTCCGCGAGCGCGGCATTGAGCGCGGCCTGCCCCGCAACCGACTGGCCGAGCTGTGCGAGCAGTGGTCCTGCGGTTTCGCGCAGCACCGTCTGCAGCTCGCCTGCAACTGCCCTTGCCGTGTCGTCTGGCCCGACCACCGGCGCCGCCTCGACAGGCGTCGGTGCAGCCGGCGCGCGCAGCTCGTGCAGCGCGGCCAGCAACTGGTCCCAGGGCGCAGCGGTCGTCGGCGTGTCGCTGCCCTGCCCCATGACCTGCAGGCCGGCGGCGATGTCGGCCAGTTGCGCGACCACGCGCGCACCGGTGTCGGCATCCTCGCCGCCCATCGCCTTGTCGCGCATGAAGTCACGCTTGATCTGCGCCCAGCGCGCGGCCGCCGTCTCGTCGAGCTTTCCCCGAAGCTCCGCCAGCTTGAGCAGGTTCTCTTCGGCGCCGGTGGTCAGCAGCTGCGACTCGCCCATGTAATGGTCGTCGAGCAGCTGTTCGAGCTCGGCCGCGTTCATCACCGGCGAGATCTTCTCCGCCAGCTTGTTCATGTTGCGGTAGCTGCCCTGCAGACGGAACGCCGGCTCGGTGCGATAGCGGTCGGCCTGCGCGGCGCTGGCGATGTACTGCTGGTTGACGCGATAGACGATCTCGCTGACCTGCAGCAGCCGCTGCAGCGTTGCGGTGAGTTCGTTGATCTCGGCGCCGCTGTAGGCGTGCGAGAGATCATTGGTCGAGATTTCCTTGCCGGCTGCGCGTTCGGCCAGCAGATAGAGATCCGCCATGTCGCGTGTCGCCAGCGGGGCGAGCACCGGGTTGGAGGTCAGGCTGTTCTCGATGTAGCTGAGCTTGAAGGACGCCTCCATGCCGCCGAGCACATCGCCGAGGTTGTAGATGTCGGCGCGGTTGGCGAGCATGTCCGGAATCTTGAACACCTCGCCGGACTCGGTGTACGGATTGCCGGCCATGACCACGCAGAACTTCCTGCCGCGCATGTCGTAGGTCTTGGTGTGGCCCTTCCAGACGCCTTCGATGCGGCGCGTGCCGTCGCACAGCGAGATGAATTTCTGCAGGAATTCGGGATGCGTGTGCTGGATGTCGTCGACATACAGCATCGTGTTGCTGCCCATCTCCAGCGCGAGGTTGAGCTTCTCCAGTTCCTGGCGCGACGTCGCATCGGGCGCCTGCGCCGGATCGATCGAGCGCACCTCGTGGCCGAGCGCCGGGCCGTTGATCTTCATGAAGACCAGGCCCAGCCGGCTGGCGACGTATTCCATCAGCGTCGTCTTGCCGTAGCCGGGCGGCGAAATCAACATCAGCAGACCCATCAGGTCGCTGCGCTTGTTCTCGCCGACGGTGCCCATCTGCTTGGCGAGGTTGTCGCCGATCAGCGGCAGGTAGACCTCGTTGATCAGCTTGTTGCGGACGAACGAGGTCAGCGGCCGGGCCTTGAACTCCGACAGGCGCAGGGCGTCGCGTTCGCGCGCGGCGATGCGCTGGCGCACCGCCTGGTAGCGATGGAAGGCGGGCACGAAATGCAGCCGATGCGCGTCGAAACGCTGCAGGAAGCCATCGAGCGACAGCCGCAAGCGGCCTTCGTGCACGCGCGGATGCTCGCCGAGCAGACCGTCGACATCGGTGATCAGCGTGACTTCGCGCACCGCGTGCGGCAGCGTGTCGGCAGCGAGCAGCAGCACGATCGCCTCGGGCACGTAACCGGCGAGCGCGGCATGCGTTTCGCTGGCACCGAGCGCGCCGAGCCACTGCGCGGCCAGCGACCAGCGTTGCGCCAGCGGGGTGCCAACATCTGCCAGCGCGCGCTCGACATCGGTACTCAGGCCGGCGCTGTCCAGCGCCTTGCGCAGTGCATCGCGCAGGTCGCGCGCGTAATGGCTGATACCGAACGTCGGCGCGCCGACGCGTAGCTCTTCGAACAGGTAGTCGGCCGCGATCGGCGCGAGCGCCGCATCGAATGGCAACGCCTCCGCGTCGACGAAGGCCGCCAGCGCATCGGCGATCTCGATGCGCAGCGCATCGACGCCGGCGTCGGACGCAAACAATTGGCGGATCGCCCGCGCACCGGCGCTACGCTCGGGCCACTGCTCGGCGGCAGTGCCGTCGCGGCCGAAGGCCCAGAACGCCATCGCCAGTGCACGCGCGGCCGGCGGCTTCGCCAATGGGCCCGCCTGCGCATGCAGCGGCAGCAATGCGCGCAGGATCAGCGCGGCGTCGTGGTCGTGGATACCCTTCTCGTAGCCTTCGCGATACCGCGGCGCGGCGAATGCGCGCACGCTGCGCTCCAGCGCGTCGGGTTCCGATACCTCACGCTGCAGCCGGTCGAGATCGAGGCTCTCGCGGCCTTCGGCTGCGGCCTGCAGGACCAGGCCGGCGAGGTACTCGGCGCGGGCGATGTCAGGCGATTCGGAATCCAGCGTCACCTGCCAGTAGGCGCGCAGCGTTTCGAGTTCGGGATCCTCGATCGGCGCATAGAAATCGGTGCCGGTCAGGTGGATCGACAGACCATCGCCGCGCGGCAGGATCGTCAGGTCCAGCGGCTGGGTGTTGACGCTGAAACGGTGCCGCGGCCCGAGCCGGATCACCTGGCCGCCGCCCTCGAACAGATCGCTACGGTCGCGCAGGCTGCGCACCGACTGGTCGCGCACGGCCTTCAGACGCGCTTCGACGTCGTCGGCCTTGACCGTGTCGCGGTAGTCGCGCAGTCGGCCGGCCAGCTCGCGCAGCTTGAGGATCAGCGGATCGCCGGCAAAGAAGGCGTTGAGTTCGTCAGCGGTCTCGAAGCGCTCGGTGCGCCGCGGCAGGCCGTCGAGGATGCGCGCGGCGGCGTCGAACACCGCCTGCGCCTTGCGCTGGCGCGCGTCGAGCAACGACTGCTTGTGTGATTCGAAGGTCTCCAGCAGTTCCTCGCGCTTGGCGAGGATGTCGCCGAGGAACTGTTCGTGCTCGCCGAACTGGCTCTCCAGTTCCTCGATCTGGACCATCAGGCGCGACAGTTGCTCGTCGGCGCGCTCGGGATCGGTGGCCAACGACAGCGCGCCGGCAATCGCCTGGCCGAACAGTGCGAACTGCGCACCAAACTGCGCGACAGCCTCGGCCGAGCCGAGCGTGCGGCGGCGCTGGTCGGCGCGTGCGCGGGCCTGGTTGAGCCGCGCGTACAGACCGGAGATCGCATCGACAACCCGCGTACGCTCGGTCGCGTCGTCGACCTTCAGCGTCGCCATCAGTTCCGACAGCATGTCGAGATCACCGGACAGCGCCTGCATCTCACCGATCGAGGCGGCCAGCGCCTTCGCGGTGGTCGCGGCCTGCGCTTCGGTATCGAGCACCTGCAGGCGCTCGGACACCGGCTGCAACGCGCGCTCACCTGCGAGAAAGGTGCCGGTTGCCGCGCCGACGGTATCCTGCGCGGCCTGCAGCGCCTCGCCCATCGCATCGATGGCGCCGGTGTCGACGTAGCGCAGCTCGCGGATCGTCAGCAGATGACCGCGCTGCTTCGAGATCTCGTTCAGCGCCTCGACGAATTCTTCGATGCGGTTCCAGCTCTCCGGCTGCAGTCGCCCCAGCAACGTGCGATGCGCAGTCTCCGCCTCGCGCATCGCCGCATCGGACTGGCGGCGGATGCCTTCGACCTTCTCGTATTCGTCGAGCACCGATTCTCCGGTCGCGGCGATCTCGTGCAGCAGCGCCCCCGCGCCGTCGCTGTCGGCGTCTTCCAGCCAATGGTGGGCATCGAACATGCGGCGGGTGTCGTGCACCAGCAACTGGTAGCGCTGCGCCGAGACGTCACGGCCGTCGATCGTGCGCGCGAGGTCGAGCAGGTTGGAAATGCCCCGTACCAGTTCCGGGTTGCCGATGCGGCCCATGAAGTTGTTGCCGGTCGGCACCCGCGCGGCGAATTCGTCGCTGGTGAACGGCGTCTGCCAGACCTGCATCGGGTGTACGCGCGTCGGCGCATCGCCCTCGGCATGGAACAGCACCATGCGGCCGTCATGCAGCAGCGCATAGCCGTGGCCGAACACCGGGTTCTGCAGCGCCCGCGCGATGGTGTTGTAGACGAACAGCGCCGACCGCCCCGCCGCGCGGTCGTAGAAGACGTACATCACGTCCTCGCCGTTGGGCGAGCGGATCGCGCGCTTGAACTGCATGCCGTCCATCTGCGCGTCGAACGCGCGATGCTCGCCACTCTGCAGGTAATAGCCGCCCGGGAAGATGATGCCGTGGTCTTCGGGCAGCTGGACGCAGGCCTGCACGATGGCGTCGTTGCGGACGATCTTCCCGGTGATCGTGTTGTAGATCAGCCCGCGCCACTGCTGTTCGCGGTAGGGCAGCACTTTGAGCAGGATCAGCGTACCGACCTTCGCGAAATCGAAGGTGGCATCGTCGATCGACTGGGTGCGGTCATCGACGGGCTCGCTGTAGATGCCGGCACCGGTCTCGGTGTTGTTCTCGATCTTGACGGTCAGATCGCCGCCGGTGGTCTCGACGAACAGCGTGTCGAGGATGTCCAGATGCGGATGGCGTCCATCGACCGCGAGTTCGCGGGTGGCACGGGTCCATTCGAAATCGAACGGCGGCGGTAGTTCGATGTCGCGTTCGCCGCGGGAATCGAGATAGGTCAGCGTGCCGGCGTTGTCGATCGACCAGCGGAACACGCGGACATCGGTGCTGCGCTCGCCGATCTGGAACGCGGCCAGCAGCCGGCCCTCGCGCACGATCAGTTGCAACAGCCGCGCGTGCTTGTAGTAGGCGTAGAGCTCGGTGAAATCGTGCACGAAGCCGGGCTGGGCCAGGAACGTGCCGGCCGAGTCGACCGGCATCACGTCGTAACCGCCCTCCCCCTCGACCAGACGGTAGAGGCCGAACACATCCTCGATGCGGGTCTGGCTCTTGAGCCCGATGAAGACGTTGTAGCCGAACAGCACCTGGTCGCCGGGAATCTCGACGACGTCGCGGCCCACGCAGTTGTTCTCGGAGCGGATGCGGAACCGCCCGACCACCTCCATGCGGCTGTCGCCGAACTCGGCGAGGCGACGCGTATTGAGGGTTTCGGCGAGCGTGCGCAGACGCGCGCCCTGCTCCACCAGGCGTCGGCGCAGCACCTCGTAGGCGCCGCCACGGGCAACCGCCTGATCGATATGGGCGTCTTCGGGGGACGCCGTTGCGGCGTCCTGGGTGTCTTCGGTCATCGGCTCACGATCCGGGATGGCGCGCGGGCGGCACGTCACCGGCACCACGCATGTTCACGATGGCGACGCGCACACGCTCCGCCACGGGGCCACTCAGGCGGCGTCGCCTTCGGCGATCCGGCGGTGGCGATCGGCTGCGGGCGCCTGCACGCCGAGATAGCGTTGCAGCAGGTCCTGCAGGATCGGGCTCTTCTCGGTGATGCCTTCGATGGAGCGGCCCAGCGAGACCGCCTTGACCACGTTCTCGAACATGCCGCCGTCGCCGCCGATCAGATCGATGTCGGCGTTGCGCAGGGCGGTCGCGATGACCTCGGCATTCTCCTTCGAAACTTCCTTGCCGGCCTCGAACGCCGCCAGCGCCTGCTTGAGACTGGTGTCGAGGGTCATGCGGAACTCCTCGTGGCTGCGCGCGGTATCGCTGAGCGCGTCGATCGCGCCGAACTTCTTCGTCAGACCCTCGGCCTCGGCGAACAGCTTGCGCTCGATCACGCTGGCCTCGGCCAGGCCCAGCGACTCTGTGGCGCTGGCCTTGGCCTGGCCCATCTGCGCCTCGCCCTGCGCGCGCGCGGCCAGCTGCTCGGCCAGCACCTTGGCCTCGGCCGCGCCCTGCTTGAGGTTGGCATCGGCCATCGCATCGACCACGCGGGCCTCGGCGATGCCGACCCTCTCGATTGCCGACGCACCCGCTTCCTTGACCTGCGCTTCGGCGAGGCCGGGCGCGGCGCGCTCTGCCTGCACACCTTCGGCAAGCAGCTTCTTGGCCTCGGCCTGCTTGCCGGACGCATCGAATTCGGCCTGCGCCAGCGTGGTGATCTCGACCGCGCGATGGCGGGCAGCGGTCTCGCGCGCCTCGGCATCCTTGACCTGGCGCACCATGGCTTCCTGGGCCTTGGCCTCGGCATCGAGGATGGTGATCTGCTTGAGGCGGTCGGCCTCGGACACCTCGCGCAGTTCCTTGATGCGCTCTTCCTCGGCGGCGACGGTGCGGTCGATCGAAATGCGTTCGCGGGTGATGTTGGCAACGTCCATGCGGCCCTGCTCGACCACCTTGTCGCGTTCCACGCCCTGCAGCTGGACTTCGCGGTCGGTCGTGACCTGCTCGAGCTTGCGCGCGCGCTCCACACGCTCGGCCTCGATCGCCACGGCACGCTGGCGGTTCTGGGTTGCGACTTCGACTTCGCGCAAGCGGTTCTCTTCGCGGATGTCGATCAGCTGCTGCGCCTCGATGCGCGCGTTCTCCGACATCTGGCGCTGCTCTTCCTGCACCTTCTGCGTCTCGGCGGTCTCGCGCGCCTGGATGGTCTCGATCTCGCGCTTCTGCCGCGCCTCGGCCTCGGCCTGCTGGCGTTCCAGCGCGAGCGTCGCCTCACGCGTCTCCACGTTCTTCTTGGTGATCGCCAGGCGTTCGTTCTGCTCGAGTTCGTTGGTGACCACGTTCTGGGTCGCGGTGAGCTCGGTGATCTTGCGGATGCCTTCGGCGTCGAGGATGTTGTGCGGATCGAGCACGTGCTTGGGCGTCTGCTCGAGATAGTCGATCGCAACGTCCTCGAGCACGTAGCCGTTGAGGTCATTGCCGATGACCGCAATGATCTCCTCGCGGAACTCCTGGCGCTTCTCGAACAGGTCGGTGAACTCGAATTTCTTGCCGACCGTCTTCAGCGCCTCGGAGAACTTGGCGTTGAACAGCTCGTCGACGGCGTTCTTGTCGGACGCGCGATCGGCGCCCAGCGACTTCGCGACCCGCAGCACATCGGACTGGGTCTCGTTGACGCGCAGGTAGAACGCGACGGCGATGTCGGCGCGCATGTTGTCGCGGCAGATCAGGCCCTCCTTGCCGCGGCGGTCGATCTGCAGCGTGATCAGGCTGATCTTCATCAGCTCGGCGCGGTAGAGCACCGGCACGATCAGCGCCCCGGTGAAATGCACCTTGGGTTGCGCGCTCATGTCGTTGACGATCAGCGCGGTGCCCTGGTCGACCTTTTTGTAGAAGGCCTTGAACAGGCCCGCGATGCCCAGCAGGGCGACCAGCAGCACACACAGGCCGATCAGGAAGGGGGCGATCGTGGCAACGCTCATTGCAGCTCCTTGCACATGTGACCCGCGGATGCGGGCCGTGGAATCAAAGGGTTCGGTACTGGGTTTCGGGCAGCACGCGCCAGGCGTGCGTGGCGGCGTCGAAGTCGACGAGCACGACGCGATCGCCGCGACGCAGATCGGTGCCGGCATCGGCGCGCACCTGCAGGATCAGACCGGCACCGCCGTCGTCGACATCGGCCATGCCGACGTGTTCGGAGACCAGCGGCGTGCGCACGATCGCGACCTGTCCGAGCAGCGATTGCTGCGCTGGCGTGCGCCGCGACAGCAGCCACAGGCGCACCGGGCGCAACACGGCCGAGGCAATGAACACCGCGGCGACGAAGGCGAGCAGCGCGACGCCGCTGCCGACCAGCCAGCGCAGCCAGCCGGCAAACGGTCCGAGCACGAACAGATGCACGAAGTAGGTCAGGAACCAGCCGATGAAGGCGACCAGCGTGACCACCAGCATCAGCGGCAGGCGGTCCAGACCGATGCGGCCGAGCAGGCCGGCCAGGCCATCGGTTTCGCCCAGCTCCACGGCGTCGAGGCCATCGAGATCCAGGTCCACGAGGCCGGTGGCCGCCAGCAGCCAGTAGATCGTGCAGAACGCCAGCACGATGCTGTAGACGAGCGTGGGATAGCCCAGCGCCGTACTCACGAATTCCGCCATCTCCGGTTTCCGCTCCCTGTGGCGACCGCGAGTGCGTCCGCTCCCCGATCCTTCGCGCCTATCATGCCAGCGGCAGATGGCAATGCGCCAACCCCTTGACCACACCCAGGCGCATCGGCGCGCGTCGGGTCAGCCGCGTTCGCCGCGCAACGCGAGCCAGCACAGCGCCACCGTGGTGGCGTCGCCGAGCGCGCTGTGGCGGCCGAGCACGGGGACGCCCAGCGCTTCGGCGATATGGGCGAAATCGAGATCGGGGGGCACGCCCGGGCGTGCGCGGCGGGCACGCGTGGCGTAGGCGTGGGCCAGATCCGCACGCGGATTGGGCAATGCGAAGCCAGTCAGGCCCTCGACATGCGGAGCCAGCATCGCAAGATCGAAACGCAGGTTGTAGCCGAGCAGCGCTCGGCTGCCGAGCCACTGCAGGAATGCCGCCACGACCGGCGTGATCGACGCGCCCTCGGCGGCTTCCTCCGGCGTGATCCGGTGGTGGCGGATGGAGCCGATGTCGAATGCGCGGTCGGGGCGCACGCGCCGCTCGAAGCGTTCCGACAGCACCACGCGACCGTTGCGCACCGGCACCGCGGCGAGGCTCAGGATGTGGTCGCGGCGTGGATCGAGTCCGGTCGTCTCCAGATCGATGCTGACCCACTCGTCGGCGGGTGGGCGCTGCAGCAAGCCGCGCCAGGCGCCGTCACCGTGCCGGCGTCGCAACCACCACCGCTGCACCGGCGTCATGCGCGCTCAGCCCGGCACGTGGAAGACGCGCCGCACGTGTTCGCGGAACGCCTTGACCACATGCAGGGCATCGCGCAGCAGCTCGCGATCCAGGCGACGCAGTCCCGCGGTGTCGACGTGGTTGTCGGCGACGCGATCGTCGTCCAGCGCCGCGAGCTGCGCGTCCAGGCGCATCCGCTGGAACACGTTCAGCGCCTGCGGCAGGTCGCGCTCGAGGTCACCGGGCAGTGCGCCCTGCACTGCCAGCGCTTCGCAGCGCTCGATGCTGCCGGTCGCGCCGATGCCATGGCGCAATGCCAGGCAACGCAGGCCGTGCACGACCGGAAAGATGCCGCCCTTCTTGAGGTCGATGCCCTGGGCATCGCTACGCATCCGTCCGAAGAACGTCAACGGCGCGCCGAATCCCAGCGCACCGGCCGCCAGGTGGTGCATCAGGATGTCGTCCTGTCCGAGCGTCATCAGCGCGGACTTGACCGGCGCGAACAACGCGGCGTTGCCCGCGATCGGCCGCGCGTCGAGGGTGATCGAAAGATCCAGCGCCGCCTCGCCGCCGTAGTGGCCGCGCCAGTGCGTGACGCGCGCCTGCCACTGCCTTGCGGTCATGCGCCAGTGCGGGTTGTCGACCATGACCCGGCCGGGGCAAGGCGGGTAACCGATCGTCGAAAGCGCAGCGCTGAAGCGGTCCATCGCCGCCTCGAGCCCCGGCCAGTCGAGATCGTCGGCGAGCACCAGCGCATTGTCCTGGTCGGTCTTGAGCAACTGCTCGCGGCGGCCTTCGCTGCCCATGACCAGCAGGCAGACGCGACCGCGATGTTCGGCCGGCACGACCTGCTCGAACACCTGCGCCATGACCCGTTCGTTGAGCGCGCTGACCAGGCCCATCAGATACGGCATGCGGGCGCCGTGCGCGGCGAGGCTGCGCACAAGGCCGGTCATACCGCTGGCGGCGGCGGTGATGTCGTCGAGGCTGTTCGCCCGGGCCAAGCGCAGGCTGATCAGATGCGAATGGCTGGCGAAATGCGACAGCACCTCGGCAATGCCCAGTGTGCCGGCGATGTCGCCGTCGCCGGTCCGCACCACGACGCGCTCGATGCGACGCTCGGTCATGCCGATCAGCGCCTGGAACAGCACGTCGCGCGATTCCACGCAGACCAGCGGCCGGTTCGCCAGCGGCCCGACCGGCGCCTCCAGCGGCAACCGCTGCAGCGCGATCGCGTCGAGCAGATCGGTGCGGGTCACGATGCCCGGCTCGGAAAGGCCCGGCGTGTCGACGAGCAGGCAGTCCACGCCCGCCTCGCGCAGTCGCGCGGTGGCGTCGGCGATCGACAGGACGTCGGGCACATGGATCGCCGGCGCCAGCTGCGCTTCGTCGACGCGGGTGATCATGAGCTCGGCCGACTCGCGCCGGGCGTCGCCCGATACCGACAATTGCCCCTTGGTCGCGAGCCCTTCGTTGAAATACGCCGCGAACCGGGGATTGCCGGCGATCAGCGCGCGGAACACCTCGGCCGGCACCAGGAAGCACAGGCACTCGCCTGCGGTGCGGTAACGCAGCCGCGCGCGACCGGCCAGCACCGCCCAGGCGCCGAACACGTCGCCCGGACCGTAGTCGGCGAACCGCTGCTCGACCCCGTCGACATCGCGGGCGTAGGCGTGCACGAGTCCCTTGAGGATGACGTAGACGTGCGGCGACGCCTGGCCGGCCTCGATGAGCGTGGTGTCGGCAGGGTGGAACCCGATGTCGACGCTGGCCTGCAGACGCGCGCGGCCGGGCGCATCGAGCAGATCGAAGGGCGGCTGGTCGAGATCGAGGCCGGGTACGGGGTCCATACCCGCATTGTGGACCGATCGGCGCGCTGCCCGCGCCTGCCGCGACCACTCAAGCCGACGTCAGGTCCACCACTACATCCGGCGCACACGCGAACAGGCGCGTGCCGGGCTCGGGGTCGACCCGCCAGCCACCGGCGAACGCCGTGAACGCCGGCAGCACGCCCGAAATCGCGTCGAACCGGAATGCCGGCAATCGCGGCACTCCGGGCAGTCGCACCACCGGATGCAGGTGGCCACCGAGCCGGTAGCCCGCGGCCGCATCGCTGATGTCGGCCGGGTCGTGCACGAACAGGAAGGGTGCGAATGCCAGCGCCGCGCCGTGAACGTGGATGCCGAGTTCCGAGGCCAGCCCAGGGCGCGCCCGCAGCGCGCGGTCGTGGTTGCCGCTGACAAGTTCCACCGACAGCGCGGCACGCCCGCCGCGCCAGTCGATCCAGGCGTCGCGCCAGGGCGCGTCGGTCACCGCTGCATGCAGCAGATCGCCGAGCACCAGCAGGCGCGCGGCGCGGGTCGATGCCAGCAGTCCATCTAGCTCCTGCAGATCGTGCGCGGTCCCACCGCTGGGCAGCGCGATGCCGGCGCGGCGGAAATGATCGCCCTTGCCCAGATGCAGATCGGCGATCGCGAGCAGCGACATGCGCGGCCACCACAGCGCGCGCCCGGGGAGCAGCACCAGCGATTCGCCCGCCACCGCGATGACGAGGCTGCCCGGGACCGACGCCTCAACCACGGTTGCGTTTCTCCAGCTGCGCGGCGGCGCGCTGCACGCGCGTGCGCCAGTCTTCGGTGCTGAGCTGGCCGCGCAGCGACTCGGCCCACAGCGGAAACGACATCGGCGTGAACGTCTTCAATGCATGCAGGGACAGGGTGCGGCCGCTGCAATCCTCCAGCGTCTCGCGCAGGCGCACGACTTCGAGCTGCGCGGCGAACACTTCGCGCTCGGCCAGCGCCAGCAGCATGTGGTCGGGATCGTGGCGGCGCAGCACGTCAAACAGCAGGCCACTCGATGCCTGCAGCTGGCGCATCGAACGCGGTGCGCGACCCGGCAACGACGGCGGCAGCAGGCCGGCCACGCGTGCGATGTCGCGGAACTGGCGGCGCGCGAGTTCGGCGAGATTGAGGCTTTCGCGCAGATCCTCGAGCAGCGCCCCGGGGGTCAGCAGTGCGGCGATGTCGTCGACATCGAGTTCGACATCCTGCGCGGGTGACAGCACCAGTCCGTAGTCGTTGGCCGCGAACGTGAAACTGTTGGGATGCTGGCGCCCCCAGCGCAGCGACCACAACGCGGCGAGACCTTCGTGGACCTGGCGGCCGGCGAAGGGATACAGGAACAGATGCCGGCCGCCGCGCACGTGGATCCATTCCACCAGCAGGCGACCCGGCGCCGGCAGTGCCGACAGGCGCTGCTGCAGATCGAGCAGGCGTCCGATCGCACCCAGTTCCGGCACGTCACGCGGCGCTTCGAACAAGCGCTCGACTTCGTGCGCCAGCGTGCCCGACAACGCCATGCGCCCGCCCGACCATTTCGGCACGGTGCCGCTGCCCGACTTCGCCACGCGCACATAGGCGGTCATGTCCTCCAGCCGTACGAGTTCCAGCGTGCGCCCGGCGAACTGGAATTTGTCGCGTGGCCGCAACCGGCCGATGAAACTCTCTTCCACCGAACCCAGGCCACCGCCGCGCATCAGCTTCACCCGCACCGATCCGTCGCTGGCGATGGTGCCGATCGACAGGCGATGACGCAGTGCGATGCGCCGGTCCTCGACGCGATAGATCCCGTCGTCGCCACGCACGACGCGACGGAAGTCCGGATAGTGCGCGAGCGCAGCGCCGCCCTGCACGATGAAGTCGAGGACCGCCCGCCAGGCCGTGTCGTCGAGTGTGCGGAAGGCATGCGTATCGCGCACTTCGTCCAGCAATGCATCGGCCTCGAAGCCGCCGCCCAGCGCCAGCGTGACGCAATGCTGGGCCAGCACGTCGAGACTGAGTACCGGCGGCGGTCGCGATTCGATGGTGCCGGCCGCGACCGCGGCGCGCGCAGCGGCATATTCGACCAGCTCCAGCGCATGCGTCGGCACGCAGACCACGTGCCCTGCTTCGCCGGGACGATGGCGCGCACGGCCGGCGCGCTGCAGCAGGCGCGACACGCCTTTCGGACTGCCGATCTGCAGCACCTGATCGACGGCGGGAAAATCCACGCCCAGATCGAGGCTGGACGTCGCGACCACGCAGCGGATGCTGCCGTCGCGCAGGCCGTCCTCGGCCGCGGCACGCAGTTTCGGATCCAGCGAGCCGTGGTGCAGCGCCAGGGTCTCCGGCGCTTCCGGCCAGACCGCGCTGAGCGCGCGATGCCACAGCTCGGCCTGCGAACGCGTGTTGGCGAACAACAGGCTCGTGCGCTCAGCCATCAGCCGGTCCAGCACACGCGGCAGCTGCGCGAGCCCCAGGTGCCCGCCCCACGGGAAGCGCTCGTCTTCGCCCGGCAGCAGCGTGTCGAGCGTGAAGCGCTTCGGCGCGACGCCTGCGACCAGCGGTGCATCCGGCAGATGCGGCAACAGCGCGTCGCGCGCCTCGTCCAGATTGCCGAGCGTCGCCGACACGCCCCAGATCCGCAGTGCAGGATTCAGGCGACGCAAGCGCGCGAGCGCCAGCTGCAGCAGCACACCACGTTTGTTGCCGAGCAGCTCGTGCCACTCGTCGACGACGACGCACTGCAGCTGCGACAGCTGCGGCGCCATGTCGGCATAGGACTGCAGCAACGACAACGATTCCGGGGTCGTGACGAGCACATCGGCCTGCCCGCTGCGCGCGAGGCGCCGGTCGCGCGCGCTTGCGTCCCCGGTGCGCATCGCCACCACCCAATCCAGCCCAAGCGCTTCGATCGGCGCCCGCAACGCGCGCGTGGTATCGACCGCCAGTGCGCGCAGCGGCGTGATCCACAACACCTTGAGGCTACCGGGCGGACGTGGCCTACGCGTGCGTGAGCGCGTCCCACAAGGGGACGCGCGATGCGGGACTTCAGGTGGAGCGCCATCGCGCGCAAGCGCGCTCCCACAGGCTTCGAGCAGCGGACCGCCGATCGCGGCCAGGGTCTTGCCGCTGCCGGTCGGTGTCTGCAGCAGGCCGGATTCGCCGGCGAGATAGCGCTTCCAGACCTCGCGCTGGAATGGCGCCGCGGTCCAGCCCTGCGCTTCGAACCATTCGCGCATGGGCGCATCGGGGCCGCGCAGACGCTTCATCGACCCGTCCCGTGGGAGCGCGCTCGCGCGCGAAGAGGCTTCCATAGAAGAGCCCCTTCGCGCGCAAGCGCGCTCCCCCACATGCATCTCATCGCGCCAGTGCCTTCAACGTATCCAGCCGGTCGGCCTCGCCCATCGGTTTGTCCTGGCGCCAGCGCAGGATGCGCGGGAAGCGCACCGCGATGCCGGACTTGTGCCGCTTCGACACGTTGACGGCTTCGAAGCCGAGTTCGAACACGTGATGCGCCTTCACCGAGCGCACCGGACCGAATCGCTCCAGCGTGTGCGCGCGGATCCACTTGTCGAGCGCGAGGATCTCGCTGTCGTCGAGACCGGAGTACGCCTTGGCCACGGGCACCAGGGTGTCGCCGTCCCACAGGCCGAAGGTGTAGTCGGTGTAGAGCGTGCTGCGGCGGCCATGCCCGGCCTGCGCATAGAGCAGCACCGCATCGATGGTCAACGGATCGATCTTCCACTTCCACCAGTCACCGCGACGCCGGCCGGTCTGGTACGGCGCGCTGGCGCGCTTGAGCATCAGGCCTTCGACGCCGCGATCGCGCGCCTGCCCGCGCAACTGCGCCGCCGCCCGCCAATCGTCGACATCGATACGGGGCGAGGCCACGATGCGCGGGTCGCCATGCGCCGCGATCAAGGTTTCCAGCGCAGCGCGGCGCTCGTGCTGCGGTCGGGCACGCCAGTCTTCGCCGTCGCGTTCGAGCAGGTCATAGACCTGCAGGCGCACTGGTGTGTCGGCAAGCGTCTTCGGTCCGGGCTTGAGCCGCTGGATGCGGGTCTGCAATGCGGTGAACGCCAGCGGCGCATCGTCATCCGCGCGCCAGGCCAGCAGTTCGCCGTCGAGTACGACACCGTCAGGCAACGCCATCGCCGCCGCTTCGATCTCGGGAAAACGTCCATCCAGACGCTCCTCGCCGCGCGACCACAACGCGACCTCGCCATCGCGACGTAGCAGCTGCAGCCGGATGCCGTCCCACTTCCATTCGAGCAGCCAGTCCTCGATGGGACCGAGCGCACGCGCGACCGCATCGGGATCGTTGGCGAGCGCAATGATGTCGGGCGCGACCGTCGGCGCGCCCTCCTCGACCGGCTCTACCTCGGGCAGACCCGCTTGCGCGCGGAGCGCCGACTCCAGCGGCGAGGCGAGAAAGAACGGATACGGTTGCTGGCGGTCGCCGGGCAGTTCCTCGGGCGACAACAGATCGTGCAGGAACTCCGGCGTCGGCGCCCAGCTGCCCAGCATTCGCTGCGCAAGGCGTGCGATGTCGATGCCGGTCAACTCCGCCAGCGCCTGCTGCACCAGTCGCTGCGACACACCCACGCGCAGCGCGCCGGTCAGCAGCTTGTTGAACAGCAATCGCTCATCGAAGCGCAGCGTGCGCCAGGCCTCGACGATGACGGCGCGGCGGATATCGACCTCCCGATTGGCGACCGGCAACAGCCGCGTCTCGATCCAGTCCGCGAGCGCGACATTCGGCGACGCCTCGGCTGGATCGTCGAGCAACAGCGCCAGCGTCTCGCCCAGATCGCCGACCTGGTCGTAGCTGTCGTCGACCAGCCAGTCGGGCGTGCCAGACTCGACCGCGATCCACTCGCGCAACTCGCGCGTATTGGCGATCTTCTTGCGGGCACTGGCGACCTTGCCCCCCGACAGCAGGTACAAGGCCCATGCCGCATCACGCGGCGGCGCTTCGCGGAAATAGCGGATCAGCGCCGCGCGCTTGTCGAGCGTGGCGGTGCTCTGGTCGAGCTCGCGATAGAGCTGCGCAAAGCGTTTCATGCCGGTCGCGCCAGCGTGGCGGGCACACTGCGAAACACCGTCATTCCTCGCCTCCGAAATCCGTCCGGAACGCCTCGGCCGCGATCCCGTCCTCGCGCAGTGCACGGATGATCGCGTCGGTATTGCCGTGCGTGGCGATCACGCGCGAGGCGCCGGTCTCGCGCACGGTACGCATCAGGTCCGGCCAGTCCGCATGATCGGATACGACGAAGCCGCGGTCGTAGTTACGACGGCGCCGGTTGCCGCGGATCTGCATCCAGCCCGAGGCGAAACCCTGCTGCGCACGGCGGAAACGGCGGATCCAGGAACTGCCCGCAGCGGATGGCGGCGCGAGGACGAGCTTGCCGGCGAAGTCGGCGGCCTTGTCGGTGTCGGCCACCGGCAATGTGTCGATCAGTGACACGCCGGCGCGGCGATAGACCTCGACGCCGGTCGCGACGGCGCCATGCAACAGCACAGGTTCGTCGGTGTGCACGGCGAGTTCGGCCAGTACGCGCTGCGCCTTGCCGAGCGCGTAGCAGTAGAGGATCGCGGCCTCGCCGCGTTCGGCGCAGTGGTCGCGCCAGGCGACGATGTCGCGTGCGACTTCGGACGTATCCGGCCAGCGATAGACCGGCAGTCCGAACGTCGCCTCGGTGATGAAGGTGTCGCAGCGCACGACCTCGAACGGGTCGCAGGTCGGATCATGCTGGCGTTTGTAGTCGCCCGAGGCGACCCAGACCTCGCCGTCGACCTCGACGCGCACCTGCGCCGAGCCCAGTACATGCCCGGCCGGATGCAGCGACACCGTGGCATGGCCCATCTCGAACGGCACGCCGTATTCGTGCGCCGCATAGATCTGCTCGCCGAGTCGCCATTCGAGGATGGGCAGGCCGATCCGGGTCGTGTGATACGCGCCCATGCCGATCCGGGCGTGATCGCCGTGACCATGCGTGATCACCGCGCGTGGCACCGGGCGCCACGGGTCGATGTGGAAATCGCCCGCCGGACAGTAGAGGCCTTCGGGACGCAACTGGATCAGATCGTGTGACAGCGGGGGCATCGTCGCAGTCTGGTCGCGGCGTTGTGCACGAGACGCCAAGCCTGGAACGGCGCCGTCTCGTCACCCGCGACGCGCGTTCCGGCTCGCGCTGCCGTTCATCTGCGCCGGCAGGACCGGCGGATCGTGGTCAGTGATCCGCGTCCGCCGGGCTGTCTTCGCGGATCGGACGCCAGCTCCAGGCCAGCGTGTCGTACAGCATCTCGCCGGTCAGCGGCTTGCGCAGAAAGCCATCGAAGCCGGCAGCGCGTGCCGCCGCCTCGGCGTCGTCGTCTGCACGTGCGGTGACGGCGACGATGGGCTGGACGAACCCGTGGGCGCGCATCAGCCCCGCCAGCACCAGTCCATCGATGCCAGGGAGATCGAGATCGAGCAGCGCCAGGTCGAACGTACGCGAGGCGATCTCCGACAGCGCCGCCAGTCCCTGGGCGGCATGCACCACCTCATGCCCCTGCGACTGCAGCAACCCCTTGATGACCTCCGACACCATCGGGTCGTCCTCGACCAGCAGGATCTCCAGCGCCACCGCCGCGGTGATCCGTTCGTGTCCGTGCTCGGCCGGGGCCGGCGGCGGATCCGCCACTGGCGGCAATGGCAGCACCACGCGGAAACGCGTGCCTTTCCCGGGCGCGCTGTCCACCTCGATACGTCCGCCCATCGCCGCCGACAGTTCCTGGCTGATCGCCAGCCCCAGACCGCTGCCGCCGTAGCGCGAGGCGGTCCGCGCGCCTTCGGCCTGCTCGAACCTGCGGAACAGGCGCTCGCGCTGCGCCTCATTCAGGCCCGGTCCGGTGTCGCTGACCAGGCACGTCAGCGCACCCGCGTCGTCGACGCCCAGATGCACGTCCACGCGTCCCCGCTCGGTGAACTTCACGGCGTTGCCAAGCAGGTTGAGCAGGATCTGGTGCACGCGCCCGGAATCGCCCAGCACCCATCTGGGCACGTCGGGGTCGATCACACACTCGAGGACGAGCGATTTCTGACGCGCAGCGGGTGCGTACAGAGACACGGCGTCCTGGACCAGGCGGGCCGGATCGAACGGCTTTGGATCGAGGTCCAGGCGACCGGCCTCGATCCGCGCGAGGTCCAGCGCGTCGTTGACCAGCCGCATCAGGTGGTCGCCTGCTCGCCGGATGGCCTCGGCGTATCCCCGCTGGCGGTCGTCCAGCGGTGTGTCGAGCAGCAGCTCGCTCATGCCGAGCACCCCGGTCATCGGCGTGCGGACTTCGTGTCCGAGCGTGGCGAGGAAGCGGCTTTTGGCCTGCGAGGCATGTTCAGCCAGCGCGCGCTTGTGCTCGGCGATCTGCCAGTCTGCCTTGCGACGCAGGCGCTTGCGATAGGACGCCGCCGCGAACGCCACCAGCATCACGAGCAGTACCAGCGCCGCGAGGACCGCCCAGATCGTCCGCCACCAGGGCGGCGCCTGGTGGATCGTCAATGGCGCGATCGCGGTCCAGTCGCCATCCTCGGTCCGCGCTTCCACTTCCAGGATGTGGCGCCCCGGTTCCAACCGCGAGAACGTGCGCTCCGCCGTCCTGTCTGCATTGACCCACTCCGTGTCGTAGCCCTGCAGACGGAACCGGTAATGATGCGTGTGCGCGTCGGTGAAGGAGAGCAGGCGCACCACGACCTGCAGGTCACGGTCGCCGGGGCGCAGGTCGATGCGTCCTCCCAGCGGCAGGTCCAGTACATCGTCGCCACGACGCAGCCTGATCGCTTCGATGACCAGCGCGGGTGCGGTTTCGCGCAGTTGCACGTGTTCGGGATGGAACAGCAACAGCCCCTCGGCGGTGCCGACCGCGAGATGGCCCGCGGCCGATCTCCCGATCACCTGGCTGCCGAACTCCTGGCTGGGCAGTCCATCACGCACGCCATGGATGCGAATGCGGGACGTGGCGGGATCGAACCGCACGAGACCGCGCGAGGTCGTCATCCACACCACACCCCGTGCGTCCACTGCGACACCACCTGGCGCGACGTGCGGCAGCCCGTCGTCGATCCCGAACGTGCGCGCCAGCGTCAACGCGCCCTGGCGCCATCGGTAAGCGGCCAGCGTCCCCGCCGCCGCCAACCACACCGTATCCCGGTCCTGCACCGCTGCAGCGCTGACCATGCCCCCCGGACTGCCGGGCACCCGCTCGAACCTGCGCAGCGTTGCGGCCCATCTGAAGAGCCCGCGCGTGGTCGCAAGCCAGAGGTCGTCATCGGGTCCGAGATGGAGCTGCGTCGGCCGGGCGAGCGGCGGTAGTCCACGGCCATCGCCGGGGCGCACGGTGTGCAGCACGGAACCGTCCGGCCGACGTGCCTGGACCTCGAACTCGTTCATGACCCAGACCGTGCCATCGGTCTGCCCGATGATCTTGTCGATCGCGAAGTGCGTCGGTGCCGGGTCGACCGCATCGTTGTTGCGCCAGCGCCTGACCTGCCGCGCAGCGGGATCGAACCGCACCACCTGCGTCAAGCACCCGATCCAGACATGCCCCGCACGCGTTTCATGGACGTCGCGGATGACCTCGTCCCCACAGACCTTCGCGAGCACATGCTCCACCACACCCGTACGGGGGTCGAGATGGTCGAGAACGCCGCCATTGCCCACTAGCCACAACCCGCCACCGGAGGACGGCGTCACCCCATGCACGAAGGCATTGGCGATCGTCGCGGGGTCCTCGACATTGCGCTGCAGGACCGTGAAATTGCGCCAGTTGGGTGGCAGATGCCACAGCCCGGCATCGGAACTCGCGAACCACAGCCCACCTTCCCGATCCCGGAGACCCGCCGTCCAGTACGGCCTGATCTTGCCCCGACTCGTCATACTGAACAGCGGCACATCCTCGAGCACGCCATTGGCCTCGCGCGCCAGCCCCCCACGGCTGTCGAACCAGCGCGATCCGTCCCCGTCATCGACCAGCATGTGCAACGCAGGCGCATCGTGTCCCGGGTCCTTGAACGGCATGACCTCGGTACGCCCATCCGATCGCCGCACCACTCCACCGCCTCTCACTCCGATCCAGAGATTGCCCGTCACATCGAATGTCAGCCCCTCGACGACGCTGCTCACGCCCACTGGAGGCTCAACGCGGTCGAAGTCACGACCGTTCCAGGCGACCACGCCGCCTTTCGTTCCGATCCACAGGTGCCCGTCCGGGGACACTGTGAGATACCCCACGCCGTTGTTCGGCAAGCTCTGGGGGTCGTCCGCGTCGGCCACGAATCGCCGCAGGCGACCATCGGTGGCAAGTCGATAGAGTCCGGACTCGGCCATGCCGAACCAGATGGCGCCATCCGGCGTGGATGTCACTGCCCAGATATCGTCGCCACCGATTGCCGGGTAGTCGTCATCGCTGTAATAAGTGAACGTCGCGCGATCGACGTCCAGCATCGCCAGACCGCCGCTTCGAGCGCCAATCCAGACGCGGTCCCGTGCATCGACATGCACGCTCCACACGAAGTTGTCGCGGAGGCCGTCCTCGACCCGCCACACCCGGAATCCCACGCCATCGTATCGCGCCAGGCCATCGCGCGTCGCGATCCACAGATAGCCTTGCCGGTCTTCGGCAATCGCACTGACGCGACTGGATGGCAGCCCGTCGAGTACGCTGATCTGACGCGGCTGCGGGATGTTGACAGTGAGCGCGCCGTTCTGCGCCCACGCAACGTCGGCCCACAGGCAGCACCACGCCCACACCAGGATCATCCCTGCAACGCGCATTCCGCTCCCCGTACACCACTGCCGCGCGTTGAACACGCGTCCCGGTTGGCATCCTCGCAACGCTGCGTTGCCACCGCAAGTTGCGCCGTACCGACAGCCCGCGCCTAGAATCGGCGCGATCGCCCGCTCTGCTGCCATCCGGACTCTCCGATGCGACCGCCGCGCCAGCTCTTCCTGTCATCCTTCCTGCTGCTCGGCGTAGGCGGCCCTGCGCTTGCTGCGCCAGCGCAGTACGAGCTCGACCCCGTCCATACCCGCGTACAGTTCGCGATCGACCATGCCGGCTTTTCGAAAGCGATCGGGACGGTGTCGGGCAGTACCGGCACGCTGGTGTTCGACCCCGACGACTGGAGCAGCGCACGCGTCGAGGTGTCGATTCCGGTCACGCGCGTCGATCTGGGCGATGCGAAATGGAACCAGGCGACGCTCGCGCGCAACCTGCTCGACGGCGAACGGCATCCGGTCGCGATCTTCGTCTCCACCCGGATCGAGCCGATCGACGCGCAGCGCGCGATCGTGCACGGCAACCTGACCCTGCGCGGGGAAACCCGCGAGGTCGCGTTGCAGGTCGTACTCAACGGCCTGAAGCGCCATCCGCTGCCGCCGTTCCGTCGCACCGTGGGCTTCTCCGCGACCGCCGCGCTGTCGCGCGCCGAGTTCGGCATCGATGCGTGGAAGTCGGTGATCGGCGACGCCGTCGAGCTGCGGCTCGAAGTGGAAGCCACACGCAGTCGCGGCGGCACGGATGCAGGCGACGATCCGGATGCCGCGGATGACCCGCCTGATACCGACCTGCCGGCGCCTGACGCGCCTGTTGAAGACACGCCCACTACGCCACAGACGGAATCGACGCCATGACACTCCGCAATCCGCCCGACCGCTGGGGCGGCGTCAGCCAGCTGCTGCACTGGCTGGTCGTGGCGCTGATCCTGACGACCGGCACCCTGGGTCTGATCATGGGCGACATGCGCAACAGCCCGACCAAGATCGAGATCTACGCGCTGCACAAGTCGCTGGGCCTGACGATTCTCGCGCTGGCGACGCTGCGGCTGCTGTGGCGCCTGTACGCCGGCGCGCCACGCCCGGTGCCCGGCACGCCGCGCTGGCAGGACCGGGTCGCGTCGGTCACCCACTGGCTGCTCTACGGCCTGCTGTTCGCGATTCCGCTCAGCGGCTGGACCTTCAATTCCGCCGCCGGCTATCCGCTGCAGTGGTTCAAGCTGTTCAATCTGCCCGCACTGGTGTCGCGCGATGCGGACCTGCGTCAGCTCGCCGGCAACGTGCACGAACTGCTGTTCTGGACGCTGGCCGGCCTCGCGCTGCTGCACGCAGCCGCCGCGCTCTATCACCACATCTTCCAGCGCGACGACACACTGGCGCGCATGCTGCCGCGTGGCTGGCTGCGCGTCCGCACTCCGACATCTCCTTTGCAAGACTGACTCCATGCGCATGATCCACCCCCTCACCCTCGGCGCGCTGACCGCCGCGCTCGCCCTGCCCGCGTTTGCCGCCGACTACGTGCAGGCGCCCGGCTCCTCGCTGGCATTCGCCGGCAAGTACCAGGGCGAGACGTTCTCCGGCACCTTCCCCGGCTTCCGCACCACGGTCAGCTTCGATCCGGCCAATCTGGCCGCCGGCACGCTCGCGGTGACCATTCCGGTCGCCACCGCGACGACGCAGAACGTCGACTACGACACCGAGATGCGCGGCAACGCGTTCTTCGATGCATCGAAGTTCGCGCAGGCGACCTACACCGCGACCGGCTTCCGTGATCTCGGCAACGGCCAGTACGCCGCCGACGGCACGCTGGAGCTGCGCGGTGTGCGCAAGCCGGTGACCCTGACCTTCACCTGGACCGACGGCGCGCGTCCGCTGCTGTCGGGCCGCGCCACGGTGCGCCGTCTCGATTTCGGCGTCGGTGGCGGCGACTGGGCGGATACCGGCACGATCCCGAACGAAATCGCGGTCAGCACACGGGTGTATCTGCAGCCGGCCAGGTAATGCTGCGCGGTCAGCGGCGCAGCCAGCGCCGCGCCGCATCCGCATCGAAGGGCCAGTCGAGTTCGCGCCCGTCGCTCGCGTCGCGCAGGACTGGTACGCGCACGCCATAGCGGTCTTCGAGCGCCGGATCGTCGTCGATGAAGACGCTGTCGAACGCCGGCACGCCGGCGTTGGCGAGGACGTCCAGCGCCAGATCGCACAGATGGCAGTCATCACGCTGGTACAGGATGAGGGTCGAAGCGGTCATGTCGCATCGCGGCAGGCCTGGATGCAGGCGCGGGCCGTAGAATAGCTACATGGCAGTCAGCACGTTCGACCTCTACAAGATCGGCATCGGGCCGAGTTCCTCGCACACCGTCGGGCCGATGCGCGCGGGCGCGCGTTTCGTGCGCCGCTGGCTCGAAGTACCGGGGCGGCTGGACGATGTGTTCCGCGTACGCGCGGAGGTGTTCGGTTCGCTGGCATTGACCGGTCGCGGTCACGGCACCGACAAGGCCGTGATGATGGGCCTCGAAGGCCACATGCCGAACCAGATCGACCCGGACATCATTCCCGACGCATTGACCCGCATCCGCGGCGACAAGCGCATCCGCCTCGGCGGCACGCACGAGATCGCCTTCGACGAGAAGTCGGATCTGGTGATGAACAAGCGGCAGAAGCTGCCCTTCCACACCAACGGCATGCGCTTCACCGCGTACGACGCCGACGGCGCGGTCATCGCGACCCGCGATTACTACTCGGTAGGCGGTGGCTTCGTGGTCAACGAGGACGAAGCGGCCGAAGACCGCATCGTCGCCGACACCACCGACGTGCCCTATCCGTTCTCGAGCGGCGACGAGCTGATTGCGCAGGCGAACGCGCACGGCCTGAGCATCGCGAAGCTGATGCTGGAGAACGAGAAGGTCTGGCGCAGCGAGGACGAGATCCGCGAAGGCCTGCGCGAACTGTGGGCAGCCATGCAGTCCTGCGTCGCGCGCGGCATCCGCCAGACCGGCACCCTGCCGGGCGGGTTGCATGTCACGCGCCGCGCACCGGCGCTGCATGCCGAACTCTCATCCAAGCCCGAAGCCGGCATGCGCGATCCGCTGACCGTGCTCGACTGGGTGAACCTCTACGCCCTCGCAGTCAACGAGGAGAACGCCGCCGGCGGCCGCGTGGTCACCGCGCCGACCAATGGCGCGGCCGGCATCCTGCCGGCGGTGCTGCATTACTACTACCGCTTCTGTCCCAATTCCACCGAACAGGGCATCTTCGATTTCCTGCTCACCGCCTCCGCCGTCGGCATCCTCTACAAGGAAAACGCCAGCATTTCGGGCGCGGAAGTCGGCTGCCAGGGCGAAGTGGGCGTGGCCTGTTCGATGGCTGCCGCCGGCCTGACCGCCGCACTCGGCGGCACGCCGAGCCAGATCGAGAATGCGGCGGAAATCGGCATGGAACACAACCTCGGCCTGACCTGCGACCCGATCGGCGGCCTGGTGCAGATTCCCTGTATCGAGCGCAACGCGATGGGTGCGGTCAAGGCGATCAACGCCTCGCGCATGGCCTTCCGTGGCGACGGCAAGCACAAGGTCAGCCTCGACAAGGTCATCCGCACGATGCGCGACACCGGCCGCGACATGCGCGACAAGTACAAGGAAACCTCGCGCGGCGGTCTGGCGGTCAACGTCATCGAGTGCTAATCCGTGCGCGCGCTGCTGCTTCCCGGAATGGATGGATCGGGGGCGCTGCTCGGCGAATTCGTCTCCGCTATGACACCACGGTTCCAGGTCGATGTCGTGACGTATCCGACGGACCGGATTCTCGGCTACGACCGCCTTCAGGCGCTTGTCATCGAACATCTGCCCCGCGATACACCTTTCCTGCTGATCGGGGAGTCGTTCTCCGGCCCGATCGCGATCCGGATCGCCGCGGCACGACCTCGTGGCCTGATCGGACTGGTCCTATGCGCGACGTTCGCCGCGTCGCCGCAACCTTGGTTCCGGCCGTTGCGGTCACTGCTTGCCCTGCCGTTACCCAAGCCACCGACCCGTCTGTTGATGCCGGCGATGATGGGACGCTGGACCACGCGGGAATGGACGCATCGTGAGCAGGTGGCGCTCGCAGCCATGCCGGCCGCTGTCGCGCGCGAGCGGCTTTCGGAGGTGTTGAATGTCGATGTCACTGCTGAACTGGCCCGCATCGAATGTCCGGTCCTCTACCTCCAGGCCAGCCACGACCGGCTTGTGCCGCGGCGATGCTGGCGCGAGATCCACACCCACATACAGCGGGCGAAACGGGTCCGGCTGCAGGGCCCGCACTTCATCCTGCAACATCAACCTGCGCTTGCGGCCCAAGCCATCCGGCAATACTTCAACGGAAGCTTTTGAGCGCGGTACCCGCAGCCGGTCACAACCCATGCAACACGGATTGCGGTCACGCGCGCCGCTCTTGTCGCAATCGCAACCGCTTCAACGACGAACCCGGCCGAAGCCGGGCTCGAATGCGCGAAGAAACGTTGCGCTCGATCAGGCGGTGATCGACATCGTCAGGCTGAACTGCCACGGCACTACCGGCTGGGGCTGCGGCTCGGGATCGCGATGGGCGTTGTCGCTGCCCAGCGCCAGGCCGCCATTGAAGCTGATCGACATCAGGCCGGTGAAGAACGAGAAGATCTCGGCGAAATGGGCGAGGAAGTCCGGGCCGCCGTTCTTCAGTTCGTCGGTGGCGAGGATGAAGGCCTGGTCCACGTTCTGGACGTTGCCGTTCTTGTCCACGGCAATGAAGCCGCTGCCGTTCTCGTTCTCCAGCAGCACGTTGCCGTCACGCACGGCAGCGTCGAGCACACGGCCGCCGCCGTCGAATTCCTGGAACGACAGATCGCCGTAGGTATTGCTGTCCACGCCGCTGATCTGCACGCCGTAGTCACCATCGGTGATCGTCACCACGGAGGCGACCGTCGCCCCGTTACCCCCTTTGTCCCACGGTGTGGTCTGGATGGTGACCTTGGTGCCGTCATCGAGCTGGAACGTGGTCTGGCCCCAGAAATCGAACGCATGCTTGCCGTCGATCTCGACGTGGGGATCGCCCCAGATCCGGTAGACCTCGCCGGTGTTCTTGTTGTTGACGATGACTTCGTCGTTGTCGCCCGCAGTGATGCGGTAGTTGTCGTTCTCGAACTGCACCTTGCCGTCGCTGGTGCGCTGGGTGCTGGCGGCGCTTTGCGCAGCAGGCAATTGTCCACTGATGCTGAGTGAAACGGAGACGCTGAGGTTGTCGGTCACGGGATGGCCCCTGGGCTGGATGGAATCTGAATACCCCCATTCAATCGCGCGTGCAGGGCGTACGACACCCGGGTGCACCCGATCTAGGGTTTGCCCCAGCCCTGAAACCTCGCCCCCTCCCGTCGTCAATCCGTCTGCGCGTGCGTGATCGCCAGCACGTCGTCGAGCAATGCCGCCGCGGTGACTTCCGCGCCCGCGCCCGGGCCCTGGATCACCAGTGGTTGTGCGCTGTAGCGATCACTGTGGATCGCGACGCGGTTGTCGGTGCCATTGCCCGCGCACAGCGGATGTCCGACCGGCAATGCGCGCAGACCGACACGCGCACCATCGGCATCGAAACGCCCGACGAAACACAGGCGCTCACCGTTCGCAGCCGCCTCCGCGCGGCGCGCTTCGAGCGTGTCGTCGAGCGCGGCCAGCGCCTGATCGACATCCGCATCCGCGGCGCGCGCGAGCACATCCGGCACCAGCGACTCGACGACGACTTCATGCGCCGGCAACGCGATGCCCGCCGCCCGCGCGAGGATCAGCAGCTTGCGGCGCACGTCCTCCCCCGACAGATCGACGCGTGGATCCGGCTCGGTGTAGCCGGCCGCACTCGCCTCGCGCACCAGCTCGGAGAACGGGCGACTGCCGTCGTGATGCGAGAACAGCCAGGCCAGCGAGCCCGACAGCACGCCTTCGATCGCATGGATGCGGTCGCCGCCATCGATCAGCGCACGCAGACTGCGCAGCAGCGGCAGTCCCGCGCCGACCGTCGCACTGTCGCCATAGCGGCCACCGATCGCGCGCGCATCGCCGATCGACAGTGCACGGCCCAGATCACCGCCGGTGCCCAGCTTGTTCGCGGTGACCACGTGCACGCCGCGCATCAACCACTCGGGATGCCAGTCGGCGACGGTTTCGCTCGCGGTCGCATCCACGATGATGTCGCCCGGCTTCGGGCTCTCGCCTTCCGCCCACGGCGGGAATCCGGCGCGTCGACGCGCCGCGGCGCGTGCCTGCGCAAGCGCGGCGTGCAGATCGTCGCCACCGCCGACCTGGGTGCGCGAATTGCACAGCCACGCGACCTCGGGCAGCGCAACGCCCTGCGCGGCGAGTCGTGCATAGCGCTCGACGAATGCGGAGCCGACGGTGCCGGTGCCCAGCAACGCCAGACGCGCGGGCCGCGGTTGCGCGCGGCGGCCCTGGCGCAACTGCACGACCGTACTCATGCTTCGACGCCTGCGCGGGACGGGCGCGTGGCCGCATCCAGCACGGTCGCGGCGCGGGCGAGACCGGCTTCGATATCGACCCGCAGATCGTCCAGCGCCTCGATGCCGACCGACAGGCGCAGCAGACCGTCGGAGATGCCGGCCGCAGCGCGCGCCGCCGGCGTCATCGCCGCGTGCGTCATCGTCGCCGGATGCGCGATCAGGCTCTCCACCCCGCCCAGCGATTCGGCCAGGGTGAACTGCCGGAGCCCGGCGACGAACGCGCGCACCACGTCTTCCTGCGCCACACCGGGCGCGCCGGCGAGTTCGAAGGACAGCATTGCGCCGAAGCCCGACTGCTGACGCGCCGCGATCGCGTGACCCGGATGGTCGACCAGACCCGGATAGTGGACGCGCGCGACCGCCGGATGCGCGTCGAGCAGCGCGACCACGCCGGCGGTGTTCTCCTGGTGCACGCGCAGGCGCACATCCAGCGTGCGCAGGCCGCGCAGGGTCAGGAAGCTGTCGAACGGCGAGCCGGTGATGCCCAGCGCATTCGCCCACCACGCGAGCTGCGCGTGCAGTTCGGCGTCGCGCGCGATCACCGCGCCGCCGACCACGTCGCTATGACCGTTGATGTACTTGGTCGTCGAATGCAGCACGACATCGGCGCCGAATTCGATCGGGCGCTGCAGTGCCGGTGACAGGAAGGTGTTGTCGACCACCGCCAGCGCGCCGGCGCGATGCGCGGCCTCGATGACGAAGCGCAGATCGGTGATGCGCAGCAGCGGGTTCGACGGCGTCTCCACCAGCACCAGCCTGGGCTGCTTCGCCAGCGCGTCGGCGAGGCTGCGCGGATCGGTGAGGTCGGCGGTGACGAGTTCGAAATGGCCCTTGCGCGCCAGCGCGTCGAACAGGCGCCAGCTGCCACCGTAGGCATCGTGCGGCACGACCAGACGATCGCCGGGTTCAAGCAGTGCATTGAGCACCAGGGTGATCGCGGCCATGCCGGTCGGCGTGATCACACCACCCGCGCCGCCCTCGAGTTCGGCCAGCGCGTCGCCCAGCAGATCACGTGTGGGATTGCCACTGCGGGTGTAGTCGTACTGCCGCTTCTCGCCGAAGCCGGCGAAGCTGAAGTTGCTCGACAGCACGATCGGCGGCGTCACCGCGCCGTAGGCCGGATCGCGGTCGATGCCGGCGCGCACGGCGCGGGTCGCGGGCTGACAGGCGGCGTCGGTCGTTGCGTGGTGGCTCATGCGGTTTCTCCGGAATTGGGGGCACGCAGCGCGGTCGCGAGCAGTGCATCGATGCGGTCGGTTTCTTTGAGGAAAGCGTCATGGCCGTAGGGCGAGCGCAGCACGCGCAGCTGGCCGTTCGGGCCCAGGCCTTCGAGCAGCGTCACCGCATCGGCGAGCGGCACGAGGCGGTCGCCTTCGACGGCGATGACGGTCGTCGGTACACGGATGTCGCGTGGATCGACGCGGTGCAGATCGATGGATTCGGACAGGCGCTGCCACGCGGTGACCGGCGTGCGCGAGACGTAGCGCGCACCTGCGGCGTCGAGATAGTCCTCGGCGGCCACGCGCACGCGGCCGTTGACGACTTCCGGCGGGGCGTCGAAACGCTCGGCGAATTCTTCCGGTGTGCGGTAGCTGAGCATCGCGAACTGGCGTGCCAGCGACAGACCCTGCGCATCGGCGCATTGCAGTTGGCCCAGCGCGACGGCCTGCCGCTGCAGCGCGCGCCAGGCGGCCGCATACGGATGCGCGCGATGCGAACCGCTGACCGCGACCAGCCGCTGCACGCGGGTCGCGTGGCGCGCCGCGAACTGCAGCCCGACCAGCGCACCGTAGGAATAGCCGACAAACGCATGCAGGCGCGCAATGCCCAGCGCGTCGAGCAGCGCGACGATCGCATCGGCCTGGTCGGTGGTGTCGATCGGCGCATCGAGCGCGCCGTCGGCGCCGACGAAATCGAAGGCCAGCAGACGCAGCTGCGCCGGATCGAGCGTGCGGCCCGGTGCGACTAGTTCCTCCAGCCAGCCGGCTTCGGCATGCGCGGCGTTCGCGGCCAGATGCCGGTGCGCGGAAATGCCACCGGCGACGAACACCACCGGGGCCGATGCCGGGCCCTGCAGCTGATACCGCAGCGTGACGCGGCGCATGCCCGCATGCCGGGTGGCGAGCTGCATTACGATGCTGCCGCGCGCGACGTCGTGCGCGATCGGCGCATCGACAGCAAGCGGGTGCACGTACGCCGCATCGGGCGTGGGTTCGGGGCGGTAGGCGGCGGTGTCGACGAGACTCATGGCGCGGGATTCCGGATGGACTGGACCATCGCGTCTCGCGGGAATCACCGGAAGTCGCCTGTCGGCGGAATACGACATCGGCGCGAACGCCGATACGGCATCACCATCTTCCGGTGGACACAAGGTCCCCGCAGGACTTGGCACCGCGATGGACGCCGCGCGAAGCGCGGATCCCATCAGGTTGCCCCGGCATCAAAGGGCCTGCCCCTCCGCCGGTCTCGATGGAGCGTGCAGGTTGCCAGCGCGATTCCGGAATGTCAATCGCTTCATCCGGATGCAGAGATGAATCATTTCGGATGCAACCGGTGACGCAGACGACGCGGCACTCGGCATAATCCGCCGATGCGCATCGCCCTCCTGTTCGCGGCCGCCCTGCTGGCCGGCTGCACCACCAGTTCCCCGCGTCCCACCGCACCCGAAGCCGATGTCATGGCCGGCATCGCGGCGGCCGATCGACCCGTGATCGTCGAAGCCTGGCGATCGTCCGCGCATGCGGACGACGAACTGGATTCGCTCGCCACCTGGCCGACGCCAGAGGGCGGCACCTGGCTGATCGCCACGGCCAAGCGCGCGCATCAGCTGCGCGTGTTCGATGCCGACACCGGCACGATGCTGCGCACCGTCGGCGACCGCGGGGCCATGCCCGGCGCATTCGACCGGCCCAACGGCATCGCGGTGCATGGCGATCTGGCATTCGTCGCCGAGCGCGACAACCACCGCGTGCAGGTGTTCACGCTTCCCGGTTTCACACCGCTGGCCGCGTTCGGCGCCGACGAACTCCGCAGCCCCTACGGTCTGTGGGTCCACGAAACCGCGCCCGACGTGTTCGATGTCTACGTCACCGACAGCTTCATGGACGGCGCCGACCACAAGCAGGTCCCGGACTTCACCCGTCTCGACCAGCGCGTGCATCGCTACCGGTTCGAATCGCACGACGGCGCCACGCCCAGGGTCACCGCGCTCGGCAGCTTCGGCGCCACCGATGCGCGGACCGCGTTGCGCATCGTCGAGTCGATCGCCGGCGACGCGGCCCACGACCAGGTGCTGATCGCCGACGAGGATCTGCGCCACAACGCGACCGTCCACGTCTACACGCTCGAAGGCGCTTACACCGGGCGTGCGTTACCGGCTGGCACGTTCGACGCCGAGCCCGAAGGCATCGCGCTGTGGTCGTGCAGTGTCGACGGCGGTTACTGGATCGTCGCCGACCAGTTGCGGCCGCGCACCGTGTTCCGCGTGTTCGATCGCGCGGACCTGACGCCGGCCGGCAGCTTCAGCGGCGCACACGTCGCCGCGACCGACGGCATCGCGCTGCATCCCTCGCCCACCGCGCGCTTTCCGGCCGGTGCGCTGTTCGCGGTCGACGACGATGCATCGGTGGTGGCGTTCGATCTGCGCGAGGTCGCTTCCGCGCTGCAGCTCGATCCCGATTGCAGCCGCTGAGCCTGCAGATGCCGATGCTTCGATGGCGGGCAGCGCTCGCGCTGCTGGCGGTGTGCGTATCCGGTGTTGCGCCCGCGCAGACACCGTCGAGCGGGCGTTGGCCCGGTACGACGACGCCTCCACCCGCGCCTTCGGTCGAAGCCGTCCCGTCGTCGCCCCGCGCCCCCAGCGTCGAACTCGAACTGCGCCCGCGCTTCGGCGGCACCGAGGCGACCGCGATCAACCATCTCGCCGGACCAGTGGAAGTGACGCTGCTGGCAGACGGTCCGCCGCCGGTCGCCACGCCGGCCCTGCCGGCACACGTCACCGTGCCGGGCGGCAGCCGCCTCTTAGTCGCGCACCTGCAGGATGGCGCCGCAGGCACGCGCCTGAGGCTCGTGGCCATCCCCGGCCTCCCGACCGCACGCGTGCGCAATGTCGAATACATGTATCCACTGCGCGACGCGCCATTGCGGATCGCCCAGGGCTTCGGCGGCGGCTTCAGTCATGCCGATGCCGAGAACCGCCATGCGGTCGATTTCGCGGTGCCCTCCGGCACGCCGGTCTTGGCCGCGCGCGACGGCGTGGTGATGCAGGTCGAGTCCGCGGTGACCGCGCGTCTCGATCCGCACGCGCGGGTCGACGCGAGCGACGACCGCGTGCGCGGCAACTTCATCCGCATCCTCCACGACGACGGCACGATGGCGCTGTACGCCCATCTGCAGCAGGCCGGCGTCATCGTCGCGCCCGGCGCACGCGTGCTGCGCGGCACGATCATCGGCTTCTCCGGCAACACCGGCCTGAGCGCCGCGCCACATCTGCATTTCGTCGTCCAGGCCAACCGCGGCATGCGGCTCGAATCGCTGCCGTTCCGGATGGCCGGGCCGAATGGTCCGCTGCGCTTCGGCCAGGTGCAGGCCGAGACGGAGCCAGCACCGCGCTGAGCCCGCGGCACGGCGGCGTATAATCGACGGCTTCCCGTTTCCAGACTGCGCGCACCCGCGCGGCCGCCCGCATGTCCGATATCGCCTCCGAAAGTTCCCGCCGCCGCACGTTCGCGATCATTTCGCATCCCGACGCCGGCAAGACCACGCTGACCGAAAAGCTGCTGCTGTTCGGCGGTGCGATCCAGATGGCCGGCTCGGTCAAGGGTCGCAAGGCCGCACGCCACGCGACGTCCGACTGGATGGCGCTGGAGAAGGAGCGCGGCATCTCGGTGACCAGCTCGGTGATGCAGTTCCCCTACGAGGGCCGCGTCGTCAATCTGCTCGACACGCCCGGCCACGCCGACTTCGGCGAGGACACCTATCGCGTGCTGACCGCGGTCGACTCGGCGCTGATGGTCATCGACGTCGCCAAGGGCGTCGAGGAACGCACGATCAAGCTGATGGAAGTCTGCCGGCTGCGCGACACGCCGATCATGACCTTCATCAACAAGCTCGACCGCGAAGGCAAGGACCCGATCGACCTGCTCGACGAAGTCGAGACCGTGCTCGGCATCCAGTGCGCGCCGGTGACCTGGCCGATCGGCATGGGCCAGCGCCTCAAGGGCGTGGTGCATCTGCTGACCGGCGAAGTGCACCTCTACGAGCCGGGCCGCAACTTCACCCGCCAGGATTCGACGATTTTCCCGTCGATCGATGCGCCGGGCCTGAGTGACAGGATCGGCGAGAAGATGCTCGCCGACCTGCGCGACGAACTGGAGCTGGTGCAGGGCGCCAGCCATCCCTTCGATCTCGATGCCTACCGCGCCGGGAAGCAGACACCGGTGTTCTTCGGCTCGGGTGTCAACAACTTCGGCGTACAGCCGCTGCTGGACTTCTTCGTCGAGCATGCGCCGCCGCCGCAGGTGCGCGAGACCACCACGCGCGACGTGGCCCCGCAGGAAGCCAAGCTCACCGGCTTCGTGTTCAAGATCCAGGCGAACATGGATCCGATGCACCGCGACCGCGTCGCGTTCATGCGCGTGTGTTCGGGTCGATTCGAAGCCGGCATGAAGGCCTTCCACCCGCGCACCAGCAAGCCGCTCAAGCTCGCCAATGCGCTGACCTTCATGGCCAGCGACCGCGAGATCGCCGCCGAGGCGTACCCGGGCGATGTGATCGGCATCCACAACCACGGCACGATCTCGATCGGCGACACCTTCACCGAGGGTGAGAACATCGCCTTCACCGGCATTCCGAACTTCGCCCCGGAACTGTTCCGCCGCGCGCGTCTGCGCGACCCGCTGAAGCTCAAGCAGCTGCAGAAGGGTCTGGCGCAGCTGTCGGAAGAAGGCGCGACGCAGTTCTTCAAGCCGCTGATGAGCAACGACCTGATCCTCGGTGCGGTCGGCGTGCTGCAGTTCGACGTCGTCGCCTATCGCCTCAAGGACGAATACGGCGTCGACGCGAGCTTCGAAGCGGTGCAGGTCAACACGGCCCGCTGGATCCGCTGCAAGGACGCGAAGACGCTCGAGGCGTTCCGCGACAAGCACGCGATGAACCTGGCTTACGACGCCGCCGATCAGCTGGTCTATCTCGCGCCGACTCGGGTGAACCTGCAGCTGGCCCAGGAGCGCGCGGAGGGTGTCGAGTTCCTCGCCACGCGCGAGCACGCGCATGCGGTGTCGGTGGACTGATCCGCGCCGCGACCTCTGACAGGACACGGGCGCGCGGTCATACTTCGCGGCAGTCCAAACCCCCCAGCCGGACGTCGATGACCACCGCCCCGCCCCGTTCGCTGCGCGCGAAGCGTGAAGAGTTTGCCAGCGCCCTGACCCACGGTCTCGGCGCGACCGCCGCGCTCGCCGGCGGTGCGGTCCTGATCACCCTGGCCGCGCTCTACGGCAACGGCTGGCAGCTCGGCGCATCGATCGTGTTCGGCGTCTCGCTGTTGCTGCTGTATCTGGCGTCCACGCTGTACCACGCGGTCGAACATCCGGTGGCCAAGGGCCGCCTGAAAGTGTTCGACCATTGCGCGATCTATCTGCTGATCGCCGGCACCTATACCCCTTTCACGCTGATCGGCCTGCGCGGCACGCTGGGCTGGTGGCTGTTCGGCATCATCTGGACGCTGGCGCTGGCGGGCGTGGTGTTCAAGCTGTTCTACACCGGTCGCTTCCGCGGCCTGTCGACTGCGATCTATGTGGCGATGGGCTGGCTGGTGGTGATCGCGATCGGCCCGGTCGCCGCCGCGCTCGATACCTGGACGCTGAGCTGGATCATCGCCGGCGGCGTGTTCTACACGGCCGGCACCTTCTTCTACATGCGCGATTCGATTCCGTACGCGCATGCGATCTGGCACCTGTTCTGCATCGGCGGCAGCGTCTGCCATTACGTGGCCGTACTGGCCCAGGTCGTGCCGGCGCGTTGATCGCCGGCGCGCGCGTCGCGACAATCGAGCGGTCGTCGCCCACGCCGGAGTTCCGCATGCGATCCGTCCCGATGTTGTCCGCCCTCTCCGTCGTCATGCTGGCGGCCTGTTCCGCCGAGCCACCGGCCCCGCCCGCACCCGTGGCCGCGGCCGCGCCGCCCCCGGTCACGCCTGCCCCCTCGCCGGAAACCGTCACCGCGGCCTACGACTGCCCCACGGCCGCCGTGGTCGAGATCATCCGCGAAGGTCGCTTCGCCCGGCTGCGCATGACCGATGGCCGCATCGTCAATCTCGGCGTGATCCGCGGCAGCCAGCCGCCGGTGTGGTCGGAGGTCGGGTTGCGCTTCGTCACCACCGATGACGGCGCCGAACTGTCACAGGACAACGGCCGCACCGTGCGCTGCACCGAAACCGCGCTGCCGGATTCCGCGTCCGCGGACGCGTCGTGATGCCGGAGCGCAACGGAACATTCACCCGCAGTTGACCGCAGCGCGTCGATGGTGGGGCTGAACAAGGCCCCTCATGACGACCACACCCCCACCTCCTGCATCGACCCGTCCGCGCTTCCGGCGATTCGCATCGTCGCGACCGTTGCGCATCGTCGCGCTCGTGCTTCTGGTGGCGATCGTGCTGCTCGTGCTGCTGTGGGACTGGAACTGGTTCAAGGGGCCAGTGGAGCGCATCGTCGAAGCCCGCACCGGCCGTGCACTGGTGATCGGCGGCGATCTAGATGTCGATCTGGGCCGCACGACCACCGTCCGCGCCGATGCACTGCGGTTCGCGAATGCGGACTGGTCCGAATCACAGACGATGGCCTCGGTCGAACGGCTGGAGATCCAGGTCGAGGTCTTCCCGCTGCTGTTCAAGCGCGAAGTGCGGCTGCCTGAAATCCGGCTGGTGAAGCCGATTCTGCGCCTGGAAACCGATCCTGAGGGTGGCACCGGCAACTGGGACATCGCATTCGGTGGCGGCGGCGACGGCCCGCCGCCACAGATCCGCCGGCTCTGGGTCGAAGACGGCCGCCTGCGCTATCTCGATGTGCCCGGCCAGACCGACATCGACGTGCGTCTGGCCAGCCGCGAATCGCGCGGCGGCGAGGATGCGGCGCCGGCGATCGCGATCGAAGGCGGCGGCAGCTGGACGCAGAACCGGTTCACCCTGGAAGGCGTGGCCGAATCACCGCTTGCACTGCAGGACACCGACAAGCCCTATCGCATCAACCTGCGCGCCCGCGCCGGCGCAACCCGCGCGCAGGTCCGGGGTTCGCTGGTCGCGCCGTTCCAGCTGCGCGATTTCGATCTGCGCTTCGCGCTCTCGGGCCGCAATCTCGCCGATCTGTTCCCGCTGGTCGGCATCGCCCTGCCCGACACGCCACCTTATGCACTCGACGGACGCCTGACCCGCGACGCGGCCACGTGGCATTACGACGGTTTCACCGGCAAGGTCGGCCAGAGTGATCTCGGCGGTTCGGCCGCGATCACGCTGGGCGGCGAACGTCCGTTCCTCAAAGCCGATCTGGTCTCCAAACGCCTCGACTTCGATGATCTCGCCGGCTTCATCGGCGGCACGCCGGATGCCGAAGACGATGCGATCGATCCCGAACTCGTCGAACGCGAGCGCGCGCTCGCGGCGAAGGGGCGTGTGCTGCCCGATACGCCTTACGATCTCGCGAAGCTGCGGGCGATGGACGCCGACGTGCGCCTGCGCGCGCAGCGCATCAACGCGCCGAAGCTGCCGATCGACGACATGGATGCGCATCTCAGGCTCGATGCGGGTCTGTTGCAGCTCGAACCGCTGAACTTCGGCGTGGCCGGCGGCAACATCCGCTCCACCATCCGGCTCGACGCGCGTCAGGACACGATCCAGACCCGCCTGCAGGCCTCGGTGCGTCGCATCAGCCTCGGCGGCCTGTTCCCGCCCGACACGCTCGCCGGCGAAGCGGTCGGCCGGATCGGTGGTGATTTCAATCTCGCCGGCGCCGGCAATTCAGTGGCCGCGATGCTCGGCAGCGCGAACGGCGATGTCGCGGTCGGCATGGGTGCCGGTCGGGTCAGCAACCTGCTGGTCGAACTGGCCGGCATCGACATCTACGAAACGCTGAAATATCTGATCGGCAAGGACAAGCAGATCCCGGTGCGCTGTGCGTTCGCCGATTTCGGCGTGCAGCGCGGCGTCATGGAAAGCCGCGCATTCGCGTTCGACACCACCGACACGATCATCCTCGGCGAAGGCACGATCAATCTGCGCGAGGAACAACTGGATCTGCTGCTGCGTCCGCGCCCGAAGGACCGCAGCATCCTGGCGTTGCGTACGCCGCTGACGATCGGCGGCACGTTCGCATCGCCGAGCTTCCGACCCGATCTCGCGCGCCTCGGGCTGCGTGGCGCCGTCGCGCTCGCACTCGGTTCGATCGCGCCGCCGGCTGCACTGCTGGCGACGCTGGAACTGGGTGGCGGCGAAGACAGCGGTTGCGGCGGGACTTACGCCAAGTAGGCGATCAGGCGCCGGGCGGTGCGGGCGCTGCGTCCAGTGCACCCACGCCCGGCGCGGGATGCCAGGCGCTCACCAGATACAGCGGGCGCTGCTTGGATTCTTCATACAACCGGCCCAGGTATTCGCCGATCACGCCCAGCGCGACCAGTTGCACGCCGCCCAGGAACAGGATCACCGCCATCATCGTCGGCCAACCTGCAACGCGGTCGCCATACAACAACGCCTTGCCGATCACGTAGAGCGCGAACGCAAACGCGCCGCATGCGGTGAACACGCCGACGTAGGTCGCCAGCCGCAAAGGTGCGGTCGAGAAACTCGTCACGCCGTCCAGCGCGAAGTTCCACAGGCGCCAGAAACCGAACTTGGTGTGCCCCGCTATCCGCTGCTCGCGCGCGTACGGCACCGCGATGCGGTTGAACCCGATCCAGCCGAACAGGCCCTTCATGAAGCGATGGCGCTCGCGCAACTGGCGCAACCCATCGAGCGCACGCGGCGACAGCAGCCGGTAGTCGCCCGTGTCGGCCGGTACCGGTGTCTTCGCCAGACGCTGGATGACGCGATAGAACACATGTGCGGTCGAGCGCTTGAGCCAGCTCTCGCCCTCGCGGCTCAGGCGCGTGCCGTGCACGTCGTCATAACCGTTGCGCCAGTGCGCGACGAACTGCGGAATCAGTTCCGGCGGATCCTGGCCATCGGCATCGAGGATCATCGCCGCGCCCTCGGTCACCATGTCGAGACCTGCGGTCAGCGCGACTTCCTTGCCGAAATTCCGCGACAGCCGCAACAGCGCCACGCGCGCATCGCCGGCCGCGATGCCCTGCAGCACCTGCCAGGTCGCGTCGCCACTGCCGTCGTCGACATACAGCACGCGTGTTTCGATGCCATCCGCCGCGAGCGTCTCCATCACCGCAGCGATGCGCAGATGCAGCACCGGCAGCGCGTGGGCCTCGTCGAACGCCGCAATGACGATGGTCAGCCGATCCTGCGCGCTCAATTGAGCGTCTCCAGATACGACTCGCCGCCGATCTGGCGGGCGTTGCGCTGGATCCACTGCGCGCGTCGCTGCACGTAGGGTCCGGGCCGCGAGGCGCTATAACGCTGCGGACTCGGCAGGACCGCCGCCAGTCGGGCGCTTTCGCCTGCACTCAGCTGTGCCGCGTCCTTGCCGAAGTGTCGCTTCGCCGCAGCCTGCGCGCCGTAGATGCCATCGCCGAACTCGGCCACGTTGACGTAGACCTCGAGGATCCGCGTCTTCGGCCACAGCGTTTCGATCAGCAGTGTGTAGTAGGCCTCCAGGCCCTTGCGCACCCAGCTGCGTCCACCCCACAGGAACAGGTTTTTCGCGGTCTGCTGGCTGATCGTGCTGGCGCCACGCGTTCGCCCACCGCTCGCGTTATGCGCGCGCGCCTTCTCGATCGCGTCCAGATCGAAGCCGCGGTGCCTGGCGAAATTCTGGTCCTCGGCTGCGATCACCGAGACCGGCAACGAAGACGCGATGCGATCGAGATCACGCCACTGGTAATAGAGGTTGAAATCACGCTCGCCGCCGGTCCAGGCTTCGACCTGCCGGATCGCCATGAAGGTCGAGAACGGCGGATCGATGAAGCGCAGCGCCAGCACCTGCAACACCGGCAGCACGGCGAGCAGGACGCCCAGCCACAGCAGCCGGCGCAGCCAGCGGCGGGTGAACGAGGGGCGTGCTTGCGGGACGGCAGTGCCGTCCCCATGTCGGAGAGCCGGTTGTTCCATGGCGGCCACTCTATCGGTCACCCTCGACGCCGCCAATCGAAATCCATTTGCGAGCCGACATGACCGAGACCGCCCAGCCCGACAGCGACCGCCTGTCCCGCTTCCTGCTGCAGACTGCCGGCGTGCGTGGCGTGCGTGTCCACCTGCGCGAGGCCTGGCAGGCCGTGCGCGCGAATGGCCCCTACCCGCCGGCGATTGAAGAGATGCTGGGCGAAGCCAGTGTGGCGTCTGCCCTGTTCACCGGTCACGCCAAGGTCGACGGTCGCCTGTCGGTGCAACTGCGCGCGCCGGGTCCCATGCGCACGCTGTTCGCCGAATGCACGGCCGCCGGCACGATCCGTGGCATTGCACGTTTCGATGGCGACGGCGCGGATGTCTCGCGCGATCTGCGTGCGCTCGGCGACGACGCGCTGCTGGCAATCACGATCGAGAATCCGTCCCCACACCGCGAACCCAACCGGTATCAGGGGCTGGTCGCGTTGACTGCCGAGTCTCTGTCGGGCGCATTCGAAGACTATTTCCGCCAGTCGGAGCAGTTGCCTACACGGGTGCTGCTGGCCGTCGACGGCGACGAGGCCGCCGGTCTGATGCTGCAGAAGCTACCGGGCGATGAGGGGGACGAGGACGGCTGGAATCGCGCCAGCCTGCTGTTTGACACCCTGTCGACGGCGGAACTGCTCCGATGGCCCGTCGAGACGCTGCTTGCGCGCCTGTTCCCTGAAGACGCACCACAGCTGCTAGGCGAGCGTCCGCTGGGGTTCGGTTGCTCATGTTCGAGGGCCCGCGTCGAGGAGATGCTGGCCTCGCTGGGGCCCGACGAGGCCCGGGCCGCGGTCGTCGACGGGGAGGCCAAGGTGATCTGCGAGTTCTGTGGAACGTCCTATCGATTTACCGCCGAGGCAATCGAACATCTGCTCGAAGCGCCGGAGATCGACATGGAAGTGTCGGAGCGGTTGCATTAACGACAAACGGGCCCCGGCTCGATTGTTAAATAAACATAAATGCTCTAGAGTCCTGGATCGAACATCGGGGGAACTTCCGGGCCGGACCCGGGTCACACGGCCATGCGATTGCCTGTCACGCGCCTCATACTTGCTCTCGGTCTTGCCCTCGCGGCGACCTCGGGCGCGGCCGCCCAGGAAAAACGCAACCAGACCGTACTGCCCGTACTCGACACGTCCGGCAAGGTCGAGGCATTCCTGGTCCTCGAACCCGCCACCGCGAACCAGTCGAGCCGCCGCTGGCGTTTCGGCGAAAGCCAGTTCGACGCCGCATTCGGCCTCGAATCCGGCAGTTCGCTGGCGCTGCTGTGCAGCCCCGGCAGCAGCTTCAACGGCGCGGTCAGCAGCTTGGCGCGCAACTGCCAGTTGGCCTCGGTCGGCGACACCGTCCCGGGCGCTCGACGCGCCAGTGCAACGGCGAGCATGAGCCGCCCCGGCGGCGGCATCGGCCTGACCCTCGGCGAAGGCCGCGACACCCTACCCGGCTTCCTCAGCCCCTCACGGGTCGGCTCGGCCGGCCAGGTCGACCTCCATGACCTGACCGTCTTCGCCAAGAAGGACATCGGCGATGACGCTTACGTCTCGCTCGCCGGCACCCTGGCCAAGGCCACGCTGATTCCGACATCGGCCGCGCCCGCCCTGCTCAGCGACCACTGGACCAGCCGCAGCCTCAGCGTCGGCGGCGGCATCGGCCGCTTCAGCGCCAGCATCGTCGGCCAGGTCGTCGACACCCCCGGCCTGCCCAAATGGGAAGGCGTGGGCCTGGGCGTGAGCTGGCGCACGCCGTGGAGCGGGCAGCTCACGGTAGGCGCCGATAACGTCATCACACGGGGCAAGAACCCGTTTTCGAAGATGACCGATACCCTGGAAGACGAGGGTGCGGTGCCGTATATCCGGTACCAGCAGGATCTCTGACGCTGCTGGACCCGGGTACAAGCTTCCCCGTCGCCCCCTCCTGCCGCTCCCATCACGACCAGGCCCTACCTACAACAGGTCACGCCGGGCGAGTCCCGGCTTTCTGCGTGCGGAAAATGCGTAGCTGACGACATATTCATATTCATCCCTCCAGTGGCCGCCGCGCGCATGGCTTGCGTAACGTATCGCGGCGGATTTCACCAAACACGTGCTTTTTGTTAACGAGTCTTTAATTTCCTAGAAGACGGCGCTAGTATCGATTGTGACCTTGCCGATCTTGGCGCACGAATTGTCGTTAGCGGCCCGGTTACGTTGGAAAATCGCAAGACACACTCGGAGAGAGAGATGAACTTGAGAACTACCAGGCTGCGTGATGCCGTCACGTTGGCGCTCGTCAGCACCGCGTCCCTCGGCGCAGCAAGCACCGTTTCGGCCCAGACCACCGACGCGACGACGCTCGATCGTATCCAAGTCACCGGTTCGCGCATCCGTCAGGTGGACGTCGAAACCGCACAGCCGGTCACGACGATCAGCCGTGACCAGATCCAGTCCGGCGGCTTCAACAGTGTCGCGGACATCCTGCAAAACATCCCCTCCGCCGGTACTCCGACGTTCAGCCGCACTTCGCCGCTGACCGCCAACCAGGAAGCCGGCGGCCAGTACATCGACATGCGCAACCTCGGCGCACAGCGCACGCTGGTGCTCGTGAACGGCAAGCGCCTGGGCATCAGCCCCGACGGCTTCCAGGATATTTCCACCATCCCGACTGCCATGGTCGAGCGCATCGAGATCCTCAAGGATGGCGCGTCGTCCATCTATGGCTCCGATGCAATGGCCGGCGTGGTCAACATCATCACCCGCACCAACTTCGAGGGCGCGGAAGTGAACGCCTACTTCGGCCAGTACGGGGAGGGCGATGGCGCGAAGACATCGTTCGATTTCGTGATCGGCATGGCCGGCGAGCGTGGCTCGATCACCATCGGCGCCGAGTATCACAACGAAGACGACGTCTGGGCCCGCGACCGCTGGTTCTCCGACGACACCTACCCCGGCTACCCGCAGTACAGCACGACGGTGGTTGGACAGTGGGGCAACTACAACCGCAACAACCACCAGTTCCGCCGCAATGCGACAGGCGGCCTGATCCGCTACGCAGTTGACCCTGACGGTGGCTATGCGACCAACGCTGCCGGCGATTTCATCGTCGATCCGAATGGCGCGCCGATGCGCGCGTCCGCCGCCTGGTCCGCAGCCAACCGCGGCAGCAGCGCGATCGGCGCAGGCAATTTCCATCCGCAGAATGCCGACGACACCAGCAGGCCGTCTGACCAGATGCACGTCATGACCCCGCTGGAGCGCCGCTCGCTGTTCACCAATGTCAACTACGACCTGACCGACAATGTCCGGTTCGTCGCCGACATGTCGTACACGAAGCGCTCGTCGTTCCGCCAGATCGCCGGCTACCCGACCCAGTCCACCGCGATCGGCGCACCGATGGCCGGCGCGGTCTACCGCACCCTGCCCGATGGCACCCGCGAGCTCGTCAGCAACGGCAGTTACTTCAATCCGAATGGCAACGCCGATCTCTTCCAGCCCGACTTGGTGGGTGAAATCGATCCGACTACCATCACAGAAGACAATCCCGGCGGCAACCCGTTCGTCCAGGCCAACAACAACATTGACTGGCGGCGTCGTGGCTGGGAAGTGCCACGCACGACCCAGACCGACCAGACCACGTGGCGCTTCGCCGCGGCATTGCAGGGTTCGTTCGAGATCGGTGACCGGTATTTCGACTGGGATGCCGGCTACATGTACAACGAGAACGAGCTGCGCATCATCAACAACGGCAACTTCTTCATCCCGAACGTCCGCAATGCAGTGGGTCCGTCGTTCGTGAATGATCAGGGCCAGGTCGTCTGCGGCACGCCGGGCAACGTGATTGCAGGCTGTGTGCCATGGAACCCCTTCGCGGGCTTCGGCACCGGCGCAGTGGAAAATTCGCTGGCTGATCCCGCACTGCAGGCGTACCTGTTCAAGCAGGAGAATGCGATCGGCAGGACCGAAACGAACAACTACTTCGCCAACCTGGCGGGTTCGCTGTTCACGCTGCCGGCCGGTGATCTGGGCTTCGCAGTCGGTATTGAGCACCGCAAGGAAGAAGGCGGTTTCACGCCGGATTCCATTGCGCAGTCGGGGGACTCCACCAACCTGGCGTCCGGCCCGACCTATGGCTCGTACTCGCTGGACGAAGTCTATGCCGAGTTGAACATCCCGATTCTCGCGGACATGTCGTTCGCGAAGGAGCTGTCGCTCAATGTCGCAAGTCGTTACTCGGACTTCGACACATTCGGCGACACCACCAACAGCAAGGCCGGCTTCAAGTGGCGTCCGATCGACGACCTTCTGATCCGCGGCACCTGGTCGGAAGGCTTCCGCGCACCCACCATCGGTGATCTGTACGGTGGCACCTCCGACACCTTTACCCAGGGCTTCCGCGATCCCTGCGACACGGTCTATGGTGCGGCAGCCGGCTCGGCCCGTTGTCTCCAAGACGTGCCCGGCGGCTACCGTCAGCTCCAGCAGGGTTTCGTGCCCACCGAGACGCCAGGCGCACAGACTCCGGTTGCGTTCACCTCGGGCTCCAATCCATTCCTGGAACCGGAAACCTCTGTCTCCAAAACTCTTGGGTTCGTGTACAACCCCAACTACGTGCAGGGCCTGAGCGTTGCACTGGACTGGTGGAACATCAAGATCGAGAACACGGTTGTCTCCGACAGCCCGAACGACATCCTGAGCGACTGCTACATCGCACTGATCGAAAGCCGATGCGGCCTGTTCTCGCGTGATGCGGGGCTGGGCAACATCGTCGCCGATCTGCAGTACGGTAGCCGCAACGCCGGCTACGCGGAGACCGAAGGTTTCGACCTGGATGTCAACTACGGGTTGAACACCGATTTCGGCCGCTTCGATGCGCGTTGGGCGACGACCTACGTCAGTTTGTACGAGGTCAAGTCGACCAATGATCCGGAAACGGTGCCTGGCCAGTCGAACGGATTCGAAGGCAACTTCCGCATCCGCTCCAACCTGAACCTGACCTGGGCCATCGACGATTTCGCGGTCACCTGGGGCATGCGTTACAACTCTGGCTCGAAGGAAGAGTGCTACTTCGAAGAGAAGTGCTCGATCCCGAACTATCAGGCTCCCGATACGCTGGGCGCGGTGGTTCCGATGAACGAAGTGGGTTCGATGACCTACAACGATCTGCAGGTCAGCTGGCAGGCGCCGTGGAACGCTCGCATCGCCGTGGGCGCCAACAACGTCTTCGACCGCGATCCGCCGATCTACTACACCCAGCCGAACTCCGGCTTCTCGTTCTACGGCGGTCATGACATCGGTCGCTTCATCTACATGCGTTATCAGCAGAAGTTCTGATCCGTCGGAGTTCATCTGTCACTGACGACCACAGCCCCGCAAGGGGCTGTGGTTTTTTTTGCGTGTGCATTCCCATGGCGGCCCGCCTTGAAGTTGCCATAATCCCGAGTGGACAACGCCTTCCATCATCAACACCAGGAATCGATATCCCGCATGGCTCCAAACCTCCTCGAACAAGACGCAGTCCACGCGCTGCAACAGCGACGCTGGGCCGACGCTCATGCGCTGGCGATCCGGCTTATCGAGCAAAGCGGGCTGGAGCCGAGCGGCCACTTCATTGCAGGCGTGGCCGCATTGGAGTCCAAGAAGGTAGTCGAAGCCCAGGCCCATCTCGAACAGGCGGTCGCGCTCGCCTCCCATCGTCCGGATATCTGGCTGCTGCTGGCGCGCGCGCGCGCGTCGTCCCAGCACTACATCTCCGCTCTGGAAGCGGCCGATCAGGCCGCGGCTCTTCTTTCTCAGGGAAGTCCCGGCGACTTCGACACACTGGGCGTGGTGCTGGTGCAATGCCACGCCTACGAACGTGCGGCAGATGCGTTCAAGCAGGCCGCTCGACTGGCACCCGAAGACGCGGCGGTTCGATTCAATCTAGGTACTGCGCTGACGTTCCTCGGTGACCTTGACGGTGCCGAACTCGAGTTCGAGGCGAGCATTTCCTTCAATCCCCACTTGTGGCGGGCGCATCACTCGTTGTCCCAGCTTCGCCGCCAAACCGCCCGCTCCAACCACGTGTCGAGGCTCTCGGCGTTGCTGGAACATGCGCCGGCAACCGTCACTGCACGCTCGTTCCTGCACATGGCGATGTCGAAGGAACTCGACGATCTCGGCGAGCACGATGCCGCGTTCGATCACTGCGTCGCGGGAAAGAACGCACCGAAGCAGATGCTCGGATATTCCCGCGCCAGGCAGGAGGATCTGTTTGCGGCACTTGCTGCGTCCTTTCCTGCGCCTTTTTCCGAATCGACCACGTCTGGCGCCGCAGCAGACGATCCGATTTTCGTGGTCGGTATGCCTCGCAGCGGCACCACGCTGGTGGACCGCATCATTTCCAGTCACTCCGATGTCCAGTCCGCTGGCGAGCTGCACAACTTTCCATCTGCGTGGAAGCGTGCGCTCGGCGGCGCGTCATTCGAGATGTTCAATCCAGCACATATCTCGCGAGCGAGCGACAGGGAGATCGATTGGCGAGCGCTTGGTGAAGCCTATGTCGCCAGCACACGCGCTTTCACCGGTTCTCGCCGGTTCTTCACCGACAAGTTGCCACACAACTTCCTCTATCTCGGCTACATTGCGTGCGCGCTCCCGCGCGCCAAGCTCGTCTGTGTCCGGCGGAATCCTCTGGACACGTGTCTGGCGAATTTCCGGCAACTGTTCGGACCGGAGTCTCCGTATTTCGATTATTCGTACGATCTACTGGACACAGGGCATTACTTCATCCTGTTCGACAGACTCATGTCGCACTGGAAAGAGGTGTTCCCCGGGCGGATCCTCGAAGTGCAGTACGAGACTCTGGTGCAGGCACAGGAGCAAAGCAGCCGCGCCCTCATCTCACATTGCGAAATCGACTGGGAAGACGCTTGCCTGACCTTCGAGAAGAATACGTCGCCGGTCACGACCGCCAGCGCCGTACAGGTCAGGGCACCGATGTATGCCACCGCGCTCGGGCGATGGAAGCGCTACCGACACCGGCTGCAGCCATTGAAAGAGATGCTCGAGCACGCCGGCCTCGACTGCGACTGAAGGGTCGCCTGACGGCAGCCGGGACGACCGCACCAGCGTCATCGGGTAGAGCGAAAACGTGCGTTTGTCCGCTGTCTAACTCGAGCGCCAACGTGCGCTAGATCATGCCTAGCTCGCGCAGGTGCGCTTCAACGCATCGGTTAGGTCAACGGACAGACGCATCGCCCGGATGCCCGTTCGCTCAGACCGGCACCAGCGTCTGCGCCAGATGTTCGACATACGCGTCGAACTCGTCCTGCTGCATGCGCGCCTGATGCAGTTGCAGGTTGAGCTGAAGAAAGCCGACATAGGCGGCATAGGTCAGACGCGCGCGGTGCTGCGCGTCTTCGCGGCCGAGGCCGGCCTGGCGGAACGAGGCCGTCAGGTAGTCGAGGCGACGCTTGGACACGCGCTCGATCACCGGGTGCACGGTCGGATGGTCCTGTGCCTTGAGCAGCGCGCTGTAGATCACGTGCGACTTGTATTCACGCGCGACCATGTGAAACAGCGCGCGCAGGCGTTCGCGGGCGTCGGGCACTTGTTCCAGCGCACCGAACAACGCTTCCTGCTCGACGTTTTCCCAACGCTCGAGCGCGGCCTGCAGCAATGCATCGCGCGAGGGGAAGTGCCAGTAGAAGCTGCCCTTGGTCACGCCGAGCCGGCGCGCCAATGGCTCGACTGCCACCGCCTGCACCCCGGTTTCGGCGATCAGGTCGAGCGCGGCCTGGGCCCAATCATCGGCGCTCAGGCGGCTTGGACGTTCGGCGGGTGACGCGTCGCCCGGCTGGGCGGTCACCGCGGATTTCGGTGCAGGTCTGCTCATCACGACAGTCTATCCATACGCATCCATCCGCAACAGTATCGACATGCTGGACACAGGCTGACAGGCATCATTGACACCACTGGAAACCGTCACCATACTCGACCGTACGGTCAGCATCGGGATCCGCCCGTGCAGCCGGCCCAGCGCCGGCCCCGTTTTCTGTAATGCGTTTGCCGGAGTTGATGATGAGCGTCGCGATCCCCTTTCTCGCCTTCCTGCTGGTGGGTGCTTTCGCCGCCTACCACCGTCTTCGTCTCGTCTACTGGGCGGCGATCACGGTCACTGTGTTGCTCGCGTGCTGGCTGCTGGGCGCCAATGGCGTCGCCACGGTCATCGCCGCGGTGCTGGTCGCGGCCATTGCGGTGCCGCTGCTGACGCCGTCGGTGCGCAAGTCGCTGATCACGACGCCGCTGCTGAAGTTCTTCCGCAAGGTGCTGCCGCCGCTGTCGCAGACCGAGCGCATCGCGCTGGAAACCGGTTCGGTCGGTTTCGAAGGCGAACTGTTCACCGGCGATCCGGACTGGCAGAAGCTGCTCGACTATCCCAAGCCGCAGCTCACCGCCGAAGAGCAGGCATTCCTCGATGGGCCGGTCGAAGAACTCTGCAGCATGATCAACGACTGGGAGATCACCCACGTCCACGCCGATCTGCAGCCGGAATTGTGGGACTACATCAAGGCCAACAAGTTCTTCGGGATGATCATTCCGAAGGAGTACGGCGGCCTCGGATTCTCGGCGCTGGCGCACCACAAGGTGATCCAGAAGCTGGCATCGATGTCGAGCGTGGTCAGTTCGACCGTCGGCGTGCCGAACTCGCTCGGTCCGGGTGAACTGCTCAATCATTACGGCACCAAGGAACAGAAGGACCACTACCTGCCGCGCCTCGCGATCGGCCAGGAAGTGCCGTGCTTCGGCCTGACCGGTCCGTTCGCCGGCTCCGACGCGACCTCGATTCCCGATTACGGCATCGTCTGCAAGGGCGAGTGGAATGGCGCGAACGTGCTCGGCGTGCGCCTGACCTTCGACAAGCGCTACATCACGCTGGCGCCTGTCGCGACGCTGATCGGCCTCGCGTTCCGCATGTACGACCCGGACGGCCTGATCGGCGACACCAATGACATCGGCATCACCCTGGCGCTGCTGCCGCGTGAGACGCCCGGCGTGGAGATCGGGCGTCGTCATTTCCCGCTCAACTCGCCGTTCCAGAACGGCCCGATCCACGGCAAGGATGTCTTCATCCCGCTGAGCCAGCTGATCGGTGGCGCGGAGATGGCGGGCAAGGGCTGGAACATGCTCAACGAGTGCCTCGCCGTGGGCCGCTCGATCACCCTGCCCTCCACCGCCTCGGGCGGCGCCAAGGCCGGTGCGGTCGTGACCGGTGCCTACGCACGCATCCGCAAGCAGTTCGGTCTGTCGGTCGGCCGCTTCGAAGGCGTCGAGGAAGCACTGGCGCGCATCGGAGGCAAGGCCTATGCGATCAGCGCGCTGTCGCAGGCGACTGCTGCAGCCGTCGACCGTGGCGACGTGCCGTCGGTGCCGTCGGCGATCGCGAAGTACCACTGCACCTCGATGGGTCGCGAAGTCGTCAGCGACGTCATGGATGTCGTCGGCGGCAAGGGCATCATTCTGGGTCCGAAGAATTTCGTCGGCCGCAGCTGGCAGGCCGCGCCAATCGGCATCACCGTCGAGGGCGCGAACATCATGACGCGCAGTCTGCTGATCTTCGGACAGGGCGCGATCCTGTGCCATCCGTGGGTCATGAAGGAAATGAAGGCGGCGCAGGATCCGGACGCGCAGCGCGGTCTCGAGGAATTCGACCGCAACCTGTTCGGCCACATCGGCTTCGCGATCTCCAACGCCGTGCGTTCGTTCTGGTTCGGCCTGACCGGCGCGAAGATCGGTGCGGCACCCGGTGACGACTACACGCGCCGCTACTTCCGCAAGCTCGACCGTTATTCCGCGAATCTCGCGCTGATGGCCGACGTGTCGATGCTCACACTCGGCGGCAAGCTGAAGTTCAAGGAGTCGCTGTCGGGTCGCCTGGGTGACGTGCTGAGCCACGTCTACATGACCAGCGCGATGCTCAAGCGCTACCACGACGAAGGTGCACCGCAGGCCGACCAGCCGCTGCTGGCCTGGGCGTTCCACGACAGCGTGCACAAGATAGAACTCGCGCTCTCGGCCGCACTGCGCAACTTCCCGATCCGTCCGGTCGGCTGGCTGATGTGGCTGCTGATCTTCCCGTGGGGCCGTCGTGCCGAGGCGCCGGGCGATCGTCTGTCGCGTCGTGTCGCTGCGCTGCTGATGGCGCCGAACGAAGCGCGCTCGCGCCTGGCAGAGGGGGTGTTCATGACGCCCGGCGAGAACAATCCTGGTGGCCGCATCGACAGCTATCTCGCCAAGGCGATCGCTGCCGAGCCGGTGGAGCGCAAGTTCCTCAAGGCGATGAAGAGCAAGGGCATCGAGGCGCTGGACTACGGCGCACAGCTGGACGAAGCGGTGCGCGAAGGCCACATCACCGCCGAGGAGCGCGCGCTGCTGGTCGAGCTGCGCGAGATCACGCTCGATGCCATCACGGTCGACGACTTCGACACCGAGGAACTGCGTTCGGCGGGGTATCGCGCTCCGACGCAGCCGTCGAGCGAGTCGCGCGAAGCGGCCTGAGCGCCGCGCATGACGTGACACCGACAACGGCGGGGCAGTCCCCGCCGTTGTCGTATCCGGCATTCCGGTTTTCATCCCAGATTCGGAGCACGCGATGGCCACCTCACTGCTGACGTTGCGCAATCGCCTCATCCGCTGGCCGGGCGGTGCCTGGCTGTTCGGGTTCCTCGTGTGCCGCAAGGCGCCCTACTTCGCCAGCATCGCGCCGCGCATCACTACGCTGCGTGCGAGCCACGGCGAGGCGACGATGCGCCACCGCCGCGCGGTCACCAACCACATCGGTACTGTCCATGCGATCGCGCTGTGCAACCTCGCCGAACTGATCGGCGGCCTGATGACCGACGTCAGCATTCCGCCGTCGATGCGATGGATTCCCAAGGGGATGACCGTCGAGTACCTGAAGAAGGCCGTCGGCACCATGCACGCCACGGCGACACCTGCAGTCCAGCCCGTCGAGTCCGCCGCAGGCTATGCCTTGCCGGTCGATGTGGTGATCCGCGACCCGTCCGGCGATGCCGTGTTCCGCGCGCAGATCTCGATGTGGGTGTCGCCGCGCGGCGTGCGGGGCAGTTGAGTACGCGCACATGCCAACCGACGTCGACTGGCTGATCTTCGCCTGCGGCCTGCACAGCGCGGTCTTCGCGCTGTTCCATCTCGGCTTCTGGCGACTGTTCGACTGGCCGCGCACGCTGCAGGCGACGACGCGCCCCAATCGCGCGATCGTGCAGATCGCGAACGCACAGCTGGTCTGGGTGTTCGGCGCGGTCGCCCTGCTCTGCTTCGTGATGCCCGGCGAGCTCGCGGATACGCGGCTCGGGCAGGCCGTGCTTGCAGGCATGGCAGGCTTCTGGTGGCTGCGACTGGTGCTGCAGTTCGTCTGGCTTCGGCTCCGTCACCCGCTGGTGCATGCATTGAGCGCGGCATTCTTGATCGGCGCAGTGCTATTCACCCTCGCAGCGCTGCGCTGAAATTCCATGTGTGTGTGAGAGCGCGCTTGCGCGCGATGGGACTCCGGAGGTACAGCCACATCGCGCGCAAGCGCGCTCCCACAGATGAGCGAGATGTCAGGCGCTGCGCGCGTGCCACGCCACCAGCACCTCGGCCTCACGTTGCGGCGTCAGTCCCGACTTGAGTGCGGTGCGACGATCGGCCGGCTGCGCGCGCCACCAGGCCAGCGTATCGCGCACGGTGTCGTCGATCGGGCGATGGGTCAGCCCGGCCACCAGCGCGCGATCGATCCTCGTCCGGCCGAAGCCGGCGTACTCGCCCACCGGTGCGATCCACACCGGCATGTCAGACCACGGTTTCACGTCCTGCGCCTCGAGAAAATCCGCGGGCAACCAGGTCAGCCGTGCATCCGGTGCGCCGCCGGCCGCCCTCGCCTGCCGCAGGCAGCTGTCGAGCAGACGTCCCATATCGAGCGTGCCGGGCGCCGCATCGGCATTGAACATGCCGACGGTGTCCTGTTCGATCAACTGCAACAGAAACGCTGCCAGATCACGTACGTCGATGCACTGGGTCGGATTGTCGGGCGCACCCGGGGCTACGATTTCGCCACCGCGGTCGGCGCGCGCTGGCCAGTACGTGAAGCGGTCGGTCGGATCGCCCGGACCGACGATCAGCCCCGGCCGCACTACCGACGTGCGGCCAGGCAACGCGCTCTGCACTGCACGCTCGCAGGCGGCCTTGAGTCCGCCGTAGGTCTCGCCGGTGATCGTGCGCGTGGTCGGGTCGTCGAGCGTCGCCAGCGCGCTGTCCTCGTCGTTGGCGATGTCGTTGCGCGCGTATACCGAGATCGACGAGATGATCTGGTAGTGGCCGACGCGCCCGGCCAGCAATGCCGCACTGCGCACGACGTCGTCAGGGAAGTAGGCCGACGTGTCGAGCACCGCATCCCAGCGGCGCTCACCCTCGAGCGCGGCGAGGTCGTCCTTGCGGTCGCCGCGCAGCTGCTCGATACCCGCCAGCGGTGTGTCGTCGAAGCGCGTCGGGTTGCTGCGGCCGCGGTTGAACAGGGTCAGCGTGTGGCCGCGTGCATGCGCGCGTTCGACGAAGTGCGGGCCGAGGAAGCCGGTGCCGCCGAGGATCAGCAGCTTCAGCGGACGCGCGGCACGCCCGGTCGATGCGAACACGGAGGCTGGAAATGCCGCGAGCGCCGCGGCGGTCAGGCTGTGGGCGAGGAACTCACGACGGCTTGCCATGGGTGTGCTCCGGAGGCCGGGCAGATGCCGGCTGTTCCGGGAGCCTGCGCTCGGCGCGGATCACCCGCCATGCGCCGAAGGTCATGCCCAGCGCGATGCCGATGCCGGCCACGAACACCAACTGCGACCCCAGCACCGACAGCGCCTTGTGCACCCACACGAAGGTCACGTCACCGCCGCGATACACGGCCGTATCGATGACCGCCTTGGCCTTGTAGCGCGATTCGCGGCTCACCCGGGTGTAGAGCGTCTCGCGTGCCGGCTTGGCCAGCGAGAACTCGCTGGCGCGGGTCATCACTTGCACCGTCGCGATCAGCAGCGGCAACGGCGAAGCCGACAGCAGCGCGAAACCGATCAGGATCGCCACCGCCGGCAGCAGCAGCAGCGGCGCCACGCCGTAGCGGCGCAGCAGCCAGCGCGTCAGCAGCAACTGCACAAGGATCGTCAGGCTGGCGACGGCCCAGTCGATGATCGAGTAGTAACGCGTCGCCGCCTCGGCAGTGGGATACAGGCGCCGCACGATCGCGGCCTGCTCGTTGTAGAGCAACGTGCCCACGCCGACGCCGAAGAACATCAGCAGCGCGAGGCCACGCAGCAGCGGATCGGCGGCAATGAGTTTGAGGCCCGCCCAGATCGAACCGCCGATCGCCTGCTCGCCCTGCTCGGCGCGCGTCGCCTCGTTGCGCTGTGCCCAGCTGCGCAGCTTGAGGATGCACAGCAGGCACACACAGAGAAACCCGACCGACACCAGCGTCAGGTTCGCCACACCGATCCGGCCGACCAGCATGGTCGTGATGAACGGCCCGACGAAGGCGCCGATCGTGCCGCCGGCGCCGATGTAGCCGTAGTAGCGCTTGGCGTGTTCGTTGTCGAACACGTCAGCCATGAAACTCCAGAACACCGTCACCGCGAACAGGTTGAAGACTGCGATCCAGATGAAGAACAGCGCGCCGCGGCCCTGGAGATCCGTGTCGAACGCCCATCGGAAACCCAGCAGACAGACGATGAAGATCAGGTACACCACCGGCAGGAACACCCGGCGCGGGAAGCGCGACACCAGCGCGCCATACAGCGGCTGCAGCACCAGCATCACCACAAACGTGGCGCTGAAGAGCACCTGCAGGGTGAAATCCCCCAGCGCGATGCCGCGCGCCGCCGCCCAGTCCAGCAGGAACGCCGGAAACACCGCGGATGCATCCGACGATGCGCCCATCGCATCGCGCACCGGGCGCAGCACGTAATAGCCGCACAGCAGGCAGAAGAAATACAGCAGCGCCCACCACAGCGGCGGCGACTCCGCCAGCGCGGCGCGCAGCCGCGGGCGTGGCGGCGTCATGACGGGGGGGCGCATGGCGAGCTCCTGGCGGACCGCGGCACGTTAACGCAACACCATGACGGCGACCAGCACATCGCCGGCACGGCCCGGTGCGCGGAGCATATGCTCTAGCCCCCTTGCCTACCGTGCCGCGATGCCTCCCCGTCCCGCTCCCGTCTACGACTACATCATCGTTGGCGCCGGTTCCGCCGGCTGCGTACTCGCCCATCGGCTCAGCGCCGATCCGCACGTGCGCGTGCTGCTGCTCGAAGCAGGCCCGAACGACACGCACCCCTTCATCCACATGCCCGCGGGCCTGGCGAAGCTGGTCAACCGCAAGGGCGTGAACTGGGACTACGACACCGCGCCCGAGCCGCAGCTCGACAACCGCAGCCTGTGGTGGCCGCGCGGCAAGGTGCTCGGCGGCTCGAGCTCGATCAATGCCATGTGCTACATCCGCGGTGTGCCGGCGGACTACGACGACTGGGCCACGCAGGGCGCCAAAGGCTGGTCATGGGACGAGGTGCTGCCGTGGTTCCGCAGCAGCGAAGGCAACACGCGCGGCAGCGATGCGTTGCATGGCGGCGATGGGCCGCTGACGGTGTCCGATCTGCGCTACGTCAATCCGGTCTCGCGGATGTTCATCGAGGCCGCGCAGCAGGCGGGGCTGCCGGCGAACGACGATTTCAACGGTCCGCAGCAACAGGGCGTCGGCCTGTACCAGGTCACCCAGCGCGATGGTGCGCGGTGTTCGGCGGCGACGGCGTATCTCGATCGCACCGCGCGCGCGCGACCGAACCTGACGATCCAGACCGGCGCGGTCGCCAGCCGCGTGACGTTCGAGAATGGACGCGCGACCGGCGTGGTCTATTCGACCGCGCGCGGCGCATTCCACCAGCCGGCGACGCGCGAGGTGTTGCTGTGCGGCGGCGCGATCAATACGCCGCAACTGCTGATGCTCTCGGGCATCGGCCCGGCACACGATCTGCGCCGGCAGGGCCTCAAGGTCGTGCACGACGCACCCGGTGTTGGCGGCAACCTGCAGGACCATCTCGACATCTGCACGCTGTTCCACGCCACGCAGCGCATCACCTACGACCGCGCCAGCGATGTCGCGATCGCGTGGGATTACTTTGTGCGTGGCCGTCGCGGCCCCGGCACCAGCAACATCGCCGAATCCGGCGGCTTCTACCGCTCACCGCTCGCGCCTGACGACCGCGCCGACATCCAGTTCCATTTCGTGCCGGCGATGCTCGACGACCACGGCCGCAATCGTCTGGCCGGCGACGGCTACACGCTGCACGCCTGCTTCCTGCGCCCACGCAGCCGCGGCCGCGTCACGCTGGTCAGCAACCGCATCAGCGACAAGGCACGCATCGAGGCGAACTACCTCAGCGATGCGGACGGCTTCGATCTGAAGATGATGGTCGAGTGCGCGCGCATTTCTCGGACGATCCTGTCGCAGGCCGCGTTCGATGGCATCCGCGGCACGCCGATCTTTCCCGCGCGCAACGACCTGAGCGATGCCGAACTGGCCGAGTTCGTCCGCGCGAAGGCGGAGTCGGTCTATCACCCGGTCGGCACCTGCCGCATGGGCGTCGACGACGACGCGGTGGTCGATCCGCAATTGCGCGTGCGCGGTGTCGACGGATTGCGCGTCGTCGATGCGTCGGTGATGCCGAGCCTGCCGGGCGGCAACACCAATGCGCCGGTGATCATGATCGCCGAGCGGGCCGCCGCCGCGATCCGCGTGGGCTAACGCACCGCGGATGCAGCCGGTCGCGTCACCAGCCATACCCCGAGGGCCGCGAGCGTGAAACCGCCGAGCTTCAGCACAGTGAGATGCTCGCCGAGCACCCAGCTGCCGAACACGGCCGTCACCGGCGGCATCAGGAAGAACAGCGCGGCGACACGCGTCGCCGCGCCACGCCGGATCAGCACGAACAGCAGCGCAAACCCGCCGAGGGAGTTGACCACCACCGTCCACAACATGGGCAGATAGAAGCCGGACGCGTGCGCGAAGCGGAACCCCTCCAGCCACAGCGCACCGGGCAGCAGCACGGCGGTCGCTGCGAGATTCTGCACCGCCAGCCCCGAGCGCAGATCGCCCAGCGAGGCGAACCGCTTCTGGTACACGGTACCGACGCTGATACCCACCAGGCCTGCGAGCAGCGCGAGCCAGGCGGCCCACCCGGTCGTGCCGTCGATGCGATCGAGAACCACCAGTGCCACGCCCATCAGGCCGAGCAGCAGACCGGCCCACTGGATCGGCGCCAGACGTTCGTCACCGCCGGCTACCGCAAGCACTGCCACCAGCATGGGCATGGTGCCGATGACCAGCGCTGCCACGCCGGCGCTCGCCTCCCAGGACAAGGCCAGATACACGCCGCCGAACTGCAGGGCGAGCATCAGCACACCGGTCACCGCACTGTGCAGGACCGATCGCGCATCGCCCCATGGCACGCGCGCGGCCAGCGCGAGGCCGGCGAACACCAGCCCTGCCAGGCCGAAGCGCCAGACGAGTGCCGTCAGCGGCGCCGCGTGCTCCACCATCAGTTTGCCGGCGATGTAGCCGGTGCACCACAGCAGCACGAACGCCGTCCCGAGCGTGGTGTGCGACGCGCCAGGACGCGGTTCGGTCATTGCGGATTCCGGTCAAGCGGTACCGTCATCCTCGGCCCCGGGCGCATGCGCGTCACTGCGACCTTCGGCGAAGCCGTTCAATGCGGAAGCTGCTCCAGCGTCGGCGGCAGCGGGCAATGCAGCACGCCGCAGATCGTGCGCAGCAGCTCGGACTCCGCCACGCTGACCCGGCCGTCGTGACTGACGGCCGCGGTGATCGCCTCGACCATCACCTGCTTGGCCAGCGGATCGAGCGCGTCGAGCGGCTCCCACACCTCGTCGAGCGCCTGCGCGCCTCCGGCTGGCGGCGCGTACGGCACGTGGTCGCGCGGCAGCACGCGCTGCATGCCGGCGAGATACGCACGTTGCGCGGCGGCCTTGTCGCCGGGATTGCCGGCCTGCGCGACGACGGCGAGCAGCGTCGCGAATTCCTGCTTCACGTTGCCGGGCTTGCGTCGGCCGAAGCGGATATGACGGCCGGGGTCGAGCGTCTCGCGCAACTGCACTTCCAGCAACCGGCCGAGGCAATACTCGAACAGCGACACCTGCTGGTCGGCATGCACCGCAGCGTGCACAGTGTCGAGGAACGTCGCCAGTTCCGGGCGCGGGCGACGGCGCAACACCGGGAACGCCAACGCCGCCAGCGGCATGCGCAGCATCGGGTGCAGGTCGAGCAGATGGGTTTCCCGCAGATGCGCCGCTTCCGTCGCCACCGAAGCGCCCATGCGCGCGACGATCTCGGCGTGCTGTCGACCGCGCACGACATCGCTGTCGTCGAACAGCAGGGCGAGCACCAGCGGCATCGCCGCCTCGCGATGCGTGGCGACATCGTGCAACGGGTCGCTGATGGCCGTGACCAGCGCATGCGCGCGGGCGTAATCGTCGTCATGCGGATGCGCGACCTGGGCGGCGACCATCGGCGGCGTCACAGCCAGCGCGCGGTCCTTGTGCGGCAGTGCCTCGCCCGGTGCCACGAGACCCAGCGCCACGTCTTCCTGCAAGCCATCGGGTGGATTCATCATCCACTGCTGCTGCAGACGCGACAGCTGTTCGGGCCGAAAGGCGGGCTCCAGCGCCTGGATGCGCTTGATCAGCGGCGGGTGCGTGGCGAACAGCCCGCTCAGACCTACGCCGTCGCCGAACAGCATGTGGCTCACTTCTTCGGCGTCTTCGCGATGCGCGAGGCGCGAGCCGCTGTCGAGCCCGCCGATCTTCTTCAATGCACCGGCGATGCCCGCCGTCTGCCGGGTGAACTGCACCGCCGACGCATCGGCCAGCATTTCGCGCGAGCGGCTGACACCGGCCTTGATCATGCGGCCGAAGAACATCCCGAGACTGCCGACCGCCATCGCCGCGAGCGCGCCGACGATCACCACGATCGTCGCGCTGTTCCGGAAGCCGCGGCCATGGATCAGGATCTTGCGGCCGATGATGCCGATCATCAGGATGCCGAACAGCACGCCGATCAACCGGATGTTGAGCCGCATGTCGCCGTTGAGGATGTGGCTGTATTCGTGCGCGACCACGCCTTGAAGCTCGTCGCGGTTGAGCCGGTCGAGCGCGCCGCGGGTCACTGCGACCACCGCGTCGGACGTCGAGTAGCCGGCCGCGAACGCATTGATCGCGGCCTCCTGCTCGAGCACGTAGATCTTCGGCACCGGCACGCCGGACGCGATCGACATTTCCTCGACCACGTTGCGCAGCCGACGCAGTTGCGGATCGCGCGTGTCTTCCGCCACCGGCACGCCGCCGAGCTGCTGGGCCACCGTCTCGCCGCCGCTGCGCAGCGACGAGATGCGGAACAGCGATCCCAGACCGATCACCGCGAGCGTCGCCACCGCGGCCGCCAGCAGCGGGCCTGGCCTCGGCCCGACGACCAGCAGCACCAGCACGCCGACCATCAGCACGATGCCCAGCACCGCAAGCGAGAACAGTGCGACCAGGCGCGTGCTGACGCGCCGCGCCTGGGCCTGGCGTTCGAAGAAATTCATCGCGATGCGACCGGTGACAGCGGGTAGGGCAACCTCAGAACGTCACCTTCGGCACCTCGCGCACTTCCGCGCGATCGGCCGGGATATCGAGCAGCGCCGCTGCCTTGAAGTTGAACATGCCGGCGAGGACGCTCGAGGGAAAGACCTCGCGCTTGTTGTTGTAGGCCATCACCGAGTCGTTGTAGGCCTGCCGCGCGAACGCGACCTTGTTCTCGGTGCTGGTCAGCTCCTCGGTGAGCTGCATCATGTTCTGGCTGGCCTTGAGGTCCGGGTAGGCTTCCGAGACGGCGAGCAGGCGACCGAGCGCGCCATTGAGCATGCCTTGCGACTGCGCGAGCTGCGCCATCGCTGCCGGATCGCCGGGATCGGCCTTGGCTGCGGACAGTCCGGCCTGCGCCAGATTGCGCGCCTGGGTGACGGCTTCGAGCGTCTCGCGCTCGTGACTCATGTAGCCCTTGACCGTCTCGACGAGATTCGGGATCAGGTCGAAACGACGCTGCAACTGCACGTCTATCTGCGCGAACGCATTCTTGTATGCGTTGCGGGCGGTGATCAGCCCGTTGTAGATACCGACGCCCCACAGCGCCAGACCCGCGGCCACGACCACGAGCAAAACCAGCAGGATCAATGCGCTAGCCATCAAACTTCCCCTTGTTCATGCAATCCATTACGCAGGCGTTATCATCGCCGCAGCACCAGAGCATACGCAGGGGGCAGGCCCGATGAAAAGCCGATATCCATCCCGCCGGCCGCTCGTCCGGCTGGGTCTCATCGGCCTGCTGCTGCCTGCGGCACTGGGCTCCGCGGCGCAGGCACCGACGTCCGCTGATGTCGTCGAGAACGAAAGCGAAGACGAGATCACGGCCATCGTGCCACTCGACGAGCAGGCCAACCGGTCGGCCATCGTCAGTCGCGAGGACGCCGTCAAACCACAGCCGCGCGTTCCCGGCCAGGACAAGCCGCTGGCGTCCACGTTCGACGTCACGCTGCTCGAGGCGATGGCGCAGGATCTCGTCGCCAACCAGCGCGTGCCGGGCCTGGCGATGGCGATCGTGCACAAGGGTCAGATCCTCAGCGCACGCGGGTACGGCATCACCGACGTCAAGGCGGCCGAACCGGTCGATGCGCACACCGTGTTCCGGCTCGCGTCGCTGTCCAAATCGTTCGCCGGCACCGTGACCGGCATGCTCGTGTCCGAAGGCGCGCTGCGCTGGGACAGCCACATCGTCGACTACCTGCCGTCGCTGCGGTTCTCCGATTCACTGGCCGCGCAGCAGCTCACCGTCGCCGACGTGTTGAGCCACCGCGTCGGTCTGGGCCGCAACACCTACGACCGCGACATCGAACGCAATGCCGACTACCACGATCTCGTGCAGCGCCTCGCCGCTGCGCCGATGAGCTGCCAGCCGGGCAACTGCTACGCCTACCAGAACGTCGCCTTCAGCCTGGTCGGCGACGTGGTGTTCGCGACCTCGGGCCAGTTCTTCAGCGAAGCGGTGTCGCGCCGGATCTTCAAACCGCTCGGCATGAACGATGCGAGCTACGGGCTCGACGGCATCCAGGCGAGCACGCGCTGGGCCAAGCCACACGTGCGCGCGGGCGGTGGCTGGACATCACTGATGCCCAAGCCCACCTACTACCGCCTCGCGCCTGCCGCCGGCGTCAATGCCAGCATCAGCGACATGGCGCAATGGCTGGTCGCACAGACCGGCCACCGCACCGACGTGCTGCCCGCGCCGCTGCTGGCCACGCTGCAGGCGCCGATCGTCGGCACCCCGCCCGAGATGCGCAATTCGTCGTGGCGCCGCGACCGTCTCGACGCCGCGGGCTATGGTCTGGGCTGGCGCGTCTACGACTACGCCGGCCAGCGCGTGGTCTTCCACGGCGGCGCCGTGCAGGGCTATCGCGGCCTGATGGCGATGATCCCCGACCGCGACTTCGGCATGGTCGTGTTGTGGAACAGCGAGAGCAGCCTGCCTTCGGGCCTTTTGCCGACGATCCTCGACCGCGCGATCGGCCTGCCCCCCCAGCGCTGGCTGGACGTCGATCCCAACCTCGAAACCCTGCACGCCCAGCGCACGCATGCGCCGGCTTCGACGTCATCGTCGGGCAGCACGACCCACCGCGCGGCAGCGACGCCGGAGTAAGCGCGTTCGGCATTCAAGAGGAACGGGCCGCCTTCGGGCGGCCTTGTTCGTTCCGGGTCGGGGCTTGCCTGCGATGTGCGCCGTTCGAACCCGGGCGAGGCGCTCCGCTTCGCTCTACCCATCCCACGTAGCGGCGGCGATCCGTCGATGTGGCGCGGCTGCCGACGGGCAAAAAAAAACGCCTCCTCCGCCTGGGCACGCGGAGGAAGCGCTTCGATGACGAAGTGTGGCTACGTCAGATCAGCGGCGTCGGGATCGTCGGAATCACGACCGGCGCGGACTTCTTGGTGCGCTTGGCCGGAGCCCGCTTCTTGGTCACGGCCTTCTTGGTCACGGCCTTCTTGGTCGCGGCCTTCTTGGCGACGGCCTTCTTGGCGACGGACTTCTTGGCGACCTTCTTTTTGGCGACCTTCTTGGTGGCCTTCTTGGCAGTCGACTTCTTCGCAGTCTTCTTGGTTGCGGACTTCCTGGTCGCCTTCTTCGCAGTCTTCTTGGCAGTCGACTTCTTGGCGGTCTTCTTGGTCGCCTTCTTGGCTACGGACTTCTTGGCGACCTTCTTCTTGGCGACCTTTTTGGTGGTCTTCTTCGCTGCCTTCTTCGCGGTCTTCTTGGCAGCGACCTTCTTCTTCGCGACCTTCTTGGTGGTCTTCTTCGCCGCCGGCTTCTTCTTGGCGACCTTGGCAACCTTCTTCGCGACCTTCTTCACAGCCTTCTTGACCTTGCTCACCACCTTCTTGGCGGTGGTTTTTTTCGCGGTCTTCTTGGCCGCCTTCTTGGCAGGCGCTTTCTTTACGGCTTTCTTCGTGGCCATGGAATGGCTCTCCTCGTCAGTGGACTTGCAGGTACAGCGGCCCAGTACTCAAACGGCACGCGGGAGTTGGACCCGCGCACAACCGCCGACGCGCACCGCGCATCGGACCGGATTCGAAGGGAGGGTCGTCGGCTGCACGACGTCGCCCCGGTGAAGCGAAAACCCGCACGCGCCAGAAATGTCGCGGAGGTCGGGAAAACAGGTTGGGAGATTTCGCAGCGGAGACGATGCCCGCGTCCACCGTGTGATGTTCCTGGCGGAGGTTCGAGTTGTGCTGCGCGCTGGTGTCGTGGCTCGACTCACTCGTTTCGTTGCAGACGTGTGTTGCGGCGAAACCTAATCACGGTTTTTTCCACTGTCAACAGGTCGTCGCATTTTTCTTCCGGGCCCAACGCCGCGCACGCCGGGCGATGCGCTGCCGCGATGCCATGTCCGCGGTGCGATACAACACGCGACCTCCTGCATCGCGCCCGAAGCGCTTTCGCAAAACATCATAAAAAAAGGCATCAATGCATCTGCGCGCTTTCGCAGCACGTATTTCAACGATGCACATGCCGGCATTCCGGGCATGGTGAAAAAAGAATCACCCACCCGACCGCAACGTAAATCCGATTGCGTCGCACGCGATGCGTTTGCGCGGTTGCGGGATCGGTTTGCGCGAAAAATGCGCGGCCTTCGAACGCCGCGATCGGCGATCGCATCGTGCATCGCGGTCAATGGATGGTCGTGCTGCGTCGAGCTCGCACGACGTCGCCGTCACGCCATCGGATCGGAATGTCGGAAACGAAAACCGGCGCGTTCCTCTCGGAACGCACCGGTCGATGTGCGCGATGGTTTGCGCGAAGACGTCAGTCTTCCTCTCCCTCGATCTGCTCGGCGTAATCGTCGGGCGCGAGCAGTTCGTTGAGCTGCTCGGGTTCGCTCAGTTCGACGACGAACAACCAGCCTTCGCCGTAGGCGTCCTCGTTGATCGTCTCCGGCTTGTCGGCCAGCGCTTCGTTGACCGCGGTGATCGTGCCCGAGACCGGTGCGTAGACATCGGACGCGGCCTTGACCGACTCGACCACGGCCACGCCGGTGCCGGCCTGGACGTCGTCGCCGACGGCGGGCAGTTCGACGTAGACCAGATCGCCGAGCAGGCCCTGGGCGTGATCGGAAATACCGATGGTGACCTTGCCGTCACCTTCAATACGGACCCACTCGTGGGACTTCAGGAACTTCAGGTCGCCTGGGATTTCGCTCATGGTCGGCTCCGGGGAAAACGTTCGATCGGGAAGGTGGCGCTAGTGTAACGACGATGCCGAGCCTCGCGCATCAGACGCCGTCGGCCGGCTGTCCGTTTTTCACGAACGGGAATTTCACCATACGCACCGGCACCTGGCGGCCGCGGATGTCGACGGTGACCTCGCCCGGGTCGCCGGCCGGAACGCGCGCGAACGCAATCGCCTTGCCGATCGTCGGCGAGAACGTGCCCGACAGGATCTCGCCGGCGCCGTTCGCGGTCGCCACCGTCTGGCCGTGGCGCAGCACGCCCTTGTCGTCCATCACCAGACCGATCATCTGCCGCGGCGCGCCGTCGGCCTGCGACTCCAGCAGTGCACGGCCGTTGAACGCGCGCCCCTCATCAAGGGCGACGGTCCAGCCGAGTGCGGCTTCGAACGGCGACACGGTCTCGTCCATGTCCTGGCCGTAGAGCGCGAGGCCGGCTTCGAGGCGCAGCGTGTCACGCGCGCCGAGGCCTGCAGGGGCGACACCCGCTGCGTGCAGGGCGCTCCAAAGGGCGACCGCGTGCGCGTCCCCGACAACGATCTCGAAACCATCCTCACCGGTGTAGCCGGTACGGGCGACGAACAGATCGCCGAACGCGGTGCCCTCAAGCGCGGCGGCGGCGAAACGTCCGAGCTTGGCGGCGGTCTTTCCGTTGCCGTCACCGAGCAGCGCGGCAACCTTGTCGCGCGCCTGCGGACCCTGCACGGCGATCATCGCCAGTTCCGGACGCTCGGTGATGGTGACTTCGAAGTCGCCCGACTGCGACGCGATCCACGCCAGGTCTTTCTCGCGCGTCGCCGCGTTGACGACGAGGCGGAACCAGTCGTCGGCCATGAAGTACACGATCAGGTCGTCGACGATGCCGCCTTCGGGCGTGAGCATGCAGGTGTAGAGCGCCTTGCCCGGCACCTTGAGCTTGTCGACCGAGTTGGCGACGAGGCGGCGCAGGAAGTCACGCGTGCCAGCGCCGCGCAGATCGACGACGGTCATGTGGCTGACGTCGAACATGCCGGCGTCGCGGCGGACGTGGTGGTGCTCCTCGATCTGCGAGCCGTAGTTGAGCGGCATGTCCCAGCCGCCGAAATCGACCATGCGTGCGCCAAGCGCACGGTGGGCATCGTTGAGAATCGTCTTCTGCGTCATCTGGCCGGCTCGCAAGCGGAAAGCCGGGATTATCGCAGGTTGGTCATGTCGGCCGCGGGGGACCGGTCGCGAACATGTTCCCGATTGATGGCGCAGCGCTTCATCGGAAGACCGCTCGGCTGTGGGGGCGCCCCCACCCACCCAACCGCCCGGCCCGGCGCAGCGCGCCGGTCGTTCGCCCGATCCGCGCGGCAGTACCGCGCAAGCGGATCGCGCTCACCCCCACGTGCGGGGGAGGGCTCAGTGCGACTCAGGCCGGCTCCACGTGCAGGTTCACACCGTCGGTACCGACGATGCGGACCGCCGTGCCGGTCGCGAGATCCGGGCCTTCGACGACCCAGAACGCGTCGCCGATCTTGACCCGCCCGCGACCGGCGACGATGCCCTGCTCCAGTGGCAGCACCCGACCGACGTGCTGCTGCGCGCGGCGGTTGAGAAGCGGCTGATCGCTCTGGCGGGCGCGCGTGCGGAAGAACTTCTGGTAGATCAGCACCGACAGGAAACTCAGCACCACGAACAGTGCCACCTGGGTCAGCAGCGTCAGCCCGGGCGCAAACAACGCGATCAGGAACACCGCTGCGGCGGCGAAGCCCATCCACAACAGGAACGCGCCGGGCGCAAGCGTCTCGGCCGCCATCAGCAGCAATGCCAACGCACCCCAGCCCGCGACATCCCAGCGCATCCAGTCCATGGTCAGGCCCCGGTGCGCGGACGCTGGATCGGCGGCGGGGTCGCAGGCGTCGACTTGTCGGACAGCGCTTCGCGTGCGAGTTCACCGATGCCGGCGATCGAGCCGATCAGGCCGCTGGCCTCCATCGGCATCAGCACGAACTTCTGGTTGGGCGCGGTCGCCAGTTCCTTGAACGCTTCGACGTACTTCTGCGCGACGAAATAATTGATCGCCTGGACGCTGCCGTTGGCGATGGCGTTGGACACCATCTCGGTCGCCTTCGCTTCTGCTTCGGCCAGGCGCTCGCGTGCCTCGGCCTCACGGAACGCGGCTTCCTTCTGGCCTTCGGCCTGCAGGATCGACGACTGCTTGTCGCCCTCCGCCCGCAGGATCTCCGACTGGCGATGGCCTTCGGCTTCGAGAATCACCGCGCGGCGTTCGCGCTCGGCCTTCATCTGCCGGGCCATCGAATCGATCAGGTCGCGCGGTGGCTGGATGTCGCGGATCTCGATGCGCGTGACCTTGATGCCCCAGGGGTTGGTGGCATGGTCGACGACGTTGAGCAGCTGCGCGTTGATGCGTTCGCGGTTGCTCAGCGACTCGTCCAGATCCATCGAGCCGATCACGGTGCGGATGTTGGTCTGGACCAGCGCGATCGTCGCGATCTCCAGGTTCGACACCTCGTAGGCGGCCTTGGCGGCGTCGAGCACCTGGAAGAACACCACGCCGTCGACACGGACCACCGCGTTGTCGCGGGTGATGACCTCCTGGCTGGGCACGTCGAGCACCTGTTCCATCATGTTGATCTTGCGGCCGACGCCGTAGACCACGGGAATCAGGAAGTGCAGGCCCGGCGCCATCGAATGCGTGTACTTGCCGAAACGCTCGACGGTCCACTCGAAGCCCTGCGGCACCATGCGCACGGTCTTGAACAGCACGATGACGCCGGCGAATACCAGCACCACGGCGAGAAACAGTCCGGTTCCCATTGTTCGACCCCTCTTTGCGGGCGGCTGATGCCGCTGGGCCGGAGTATAGGCGCAGGTCCGTCGCGAGCCTGCCAGACACGCGAAAGGCGGGCCGTGCCCGCCTTTCGCATCACGCCAGCACTGCGATCAATCGCGTGCAGTGTCCACGAATTCGGCGAACACCGCGTCGATCTGCGCGTCGCTGACGCTGCCGCCGTCCTGCACGGTCTGCGCCTGTTCGAAGAACGGCACGATCAACGCCATGCCGTCCACCTTCGTCTTCAGGTGTACGCCATCGGACGAGGCCAGACGGGTCTCCCAGCGCGCGCGCACCCGTGTCCAATACGCCTGCGTCGCCTCCCAGTACGCGTATGCCGGGGTGAAGTCGATCGCGTCGGTTCTCACGTAATCGTTGAAGCCCGTTTCGCGGACGATGCTGGAGGTGACCGTACCGGCCGCATCGCGAACATCCTTGCGGTTGTCCTGCTCGTGGGTCCAGCCGCCGGGCGCGATGGTGTGCCGGTTGACCGCGGCGAGCGCGTTGTAATCCTCGCGCGTCGTGTATTCACGGCGGGGCAGCGGGCGCCAGCCGGCGTCGGAGGTCCACGTCGAGGTGCCATTCGCGTGCACCCAGCGGCCACTGCCGCAGTAGCGTGGTGCGTCGCTGACTTCGAACACGCACTGGGTCCAGCCCCCCTGCACCAGATCGGCGGGCACCTCGCGCTGGCGCCAGGTCTGGTCTGAGGTGAACTCCCAGCGCGTCGGCGCCTCGAAGATCCAGTCCTGGCGCCAGTGCTTGATCACGTGGCCGCTTTTCACGTCGAGCAGCAGGTGCTGCAGCACGATCTTCGTCGGCGTGTCCTCGACGACGATGACGACTTCGTCGCCGCCGCTGCGCTTGGGTTCTTTGCGCGTGTAGCCGGGGGCGAGGACGACGGTTTCGTCGAACAGGAAACGCACGGTGTATTCGCCCTGCATGCCGAGGATCGCACTGCGGTCGGCGTCAAGCGGGGTGGCGGGCGTGCGCGTGGCAGCCGTTGCGGCGGTGGAAGTCAGCAGGGCGGCGAGTGCCAGCACGGTCGCTTGCGGTGTCATGTCGGTGGAACCTCGTAATGGGGAAACGTCAGGAGAGCAGGCATCGTCGGGTCGAAGAAGCGCAGGCTTTCGTGCCTGCCGCCGAAGTCGAGGCCGGCAGGCGCCTGCGCGCGTCGCGCCGACGACCAGCCATCAAATTCGCGTGCGGCGCCCGGACGGTGCAGGCACAGCACCGTGCCCAGCGCCGCCAGCTGCGACGGCGTCGGCACGACGCAGGCAGGAGACGGCGACCAGGCGGTGCCCATGGTCAGAAGTCGACCGACAGGCTGACCGCGACGTTGCGGCCCGGTGCGGTGTAGCGGTCGAGCGTGGCGCTGCCCGCAGCGATCACTGGGACCAGTCCCGCCTGCCAGACCTTGCGGTCGGCGAGGTTGAACACGCCGGCATTGAGGCGCGCACCGGGCGCGAAGGTCCAGTGGGCGTACAGATCGAGCAGAGCATGGCCGGGGCTTTCGAAGTACGCGGTGCCAACTGGCGCGGCGGGTAGGCGATCGCGGCGTCCAGCGAATCGGCCGGCGAGCTCGGCGCCCCAGGTGTCGCGCTCGAAGGCGACACCGAGCGAGGCCGTCAGGGGATCGACGGAACTCAATGCGTCGCCGGTCGTGCGGTCCTCGCCGCGCGACCAGGCCGCCGCGCCCCGCAGTGACCAGCCTTCCAGCGCCGGCGCAAACGTGTCGAAGTACAGTCCGCCCTTGAATTCGACGCCATGGATGCGGGCGTCGTCGACGTTCTGCGACTGGTAGATCATCAACCCGGTCACCGGGTCGTTACCGATGTAGCGGGTCGACTCGATGAAGTCGTCGTATTCGGTGTAGTAGGCACCGAGGCTCGCGTACGCGATGTCGCTGGAAAAGCGCAGACCCAGTTCGAGGCCGTCGCTGGTTTCCGACCTCAGATGCGGGTTCGGGATCGCGGTGTAGCCGAACATGAAGTTGGTGAAACCGATATTGACGTCGTTGTAGGGCGGCGCCCGGAATCCGCGCGCATAGCCACCGAACAGCGACCAGGCATCGGAGAACTTCCACACGAACCCGAGCTTCGGCGACACGCTGGTTTCGCTGAGATCGGCGACCTGCGTGGTCGGGTTGTCCTCGCGGAAGATGGTGTCGACGTCGGGGGACAGCCTGTAATGATCCACGCGCAGCGCCGGCACCAACCGGAACGCACCGTCGGCGAAGCTGATCTCGTCCTGGACGTACAGCGCGGCCTTGGTCGTATCACTGATTGGGAAATCCCGCACCGGGAACACATCGGGCAGCATGACGTTGGTGACCTCGCCGGTGTCGAGGAAGATGCGGCGGCCGTCGCGTTTCTGCTTCGTCCCGGTGCGCTCGACATCGATGCCGTAGGCGAGCGCGTGCTGCACGCTGCCCGTCGCGAACGTCTTGCGTGCATTGGCCTGCAGGCCGTAGCTGCGCTGGTCGAAATGGAACGCGCGCTCGCGCCGGTCGCGGATCGTCGTTTCCCCCGAAGGCACGATGCGCATCTCCACGCTGTCCTGTCGGGTACGGCTGTCCTGCCGGTAGACCTGCCAGTCGACGCTGTCGGCCAGCGCCGACGACAGACCGTCGATCTCGTGACCGAAGGTGATGCGCGCACGTGACTGGTGGTCGTCGCCGAGCACCTGGGTGTTGGTTGCACCCGTCAGTGCCTGCAGGCCGTATGAACTCAGGACATCCGTGTCGACGTCGTCCTCATTGCCTTCGACCGTCAGCTTGAAGCGCTGCGCCCCGCTCGGCGCGAACACGACCTTGCCCAGCAGACTGCGGCCGTTCGAGGACTGCGGATTGGCCTGCGTGCGCAGCGCGCCCGCACCGCCAACCTCACCCATGTTTCCGGTTTCCTTGCCCTGGCGATGGCTGACCGCGAGCAGGCCGGACCAGCGCGCGCCGCCGAAGGCCGCGGTCGCACCGGCAAACAGGCCTTCATTCGCACTGTCGAAGCCGATCTTGGTGCCGAAGTGCGCGGTCTCACCGGCGCGCAGATAGTCGGACGGATCCTTGGTCACGAACGAGACCACGCCGCCGAGTGCGTCGGAGCCGTAGAGCGAACTCGTGGGCCCGCGCACCACTTCGACGCGCTTGAGCGTTTCGAGATCGACGAAGTTGCGGTTGGCGCTGGAGAAGCTGCCGATCGCGAACGCATCCGGCACCGCGATGCCGTCGGTCTGGATGCGCACGCGATTGCCGCCGAGGCCGCGGATGCGGATGTCGTTGAGGCCGAAGCGGCCGAAGCTGCTGCCGACGGTGATGCCCGGCTCGTAGCGGAACAGATCGGCGATGTCGCGCACCAGCAGCGTGTCCATGCGCGCGCGGTCGATCACGTCGACGGTATTGGGTACGTCGCTGATCGCACGCTCGGTGCGGGTGGCGGTGACGACGATCTGGTCGAAGTCGCGCGGCTCGCCTTCGGGTGCGGCGACGGCGGCGGTGGACGACAGGCACAGGGCCAGGGAGACGGACAGCAGGCTGGGACGCATGGGCGCTCGCGAAAAGTGGAGATCGGCGAGCTGGCGGGCGCGGGGGAGGATCGCGCGGGCGGGCAGCCTCTGGAGAGAGGAAGGGCAACACGGCGCGTCGCCCGCACGATCCATCGGGACCGGGCGGCAACGCGCGAAAGCGGTTTACTTGGTGAGGATCAGCTTGTCGTTGCGAGTGTGGCGCAAACGGTAGATCTCGTTGCCGTGCCGGATACGCAGTTCGCGCTGGCCGCGCAGCAACTGCACGCTGTCGAGTTCGATGACCTCGGGGGTGCGGGTCAACGGATGGACGTTGCCGGCGTCGTGGGCGTCGCGGGGAGCGGATGCATCCTGGAACTGGGACACGCGCATGTCGGGATCCTCCGGTAGGGGATTCCGATGATAGTGATTCTCATTCACTAGTCAAGCATGGGTGCGGGTCGGCCCGCTTGCGCGTGGCCACGCCCGGTTCCGGGCGTTTCCTCGCCGTCAGGCACGGACCACTTCGCCGCGATACCCGTCAGCCGGTCACCGCCTCCACCCGCCGCCAGACGCTCTCGTCGAAGCGCCCGAGCAGGTCCAGCGCCTGCAGGTTCTCGAGCAGTTGCCCCACCCGGCTCGCACCCAGCAATACGGTGGAGACATGCGGATTGGTCAGACACCACGCGATCGCCAGCGGTGCTGGCGCCACACCGAGTTCGGCGGCGAGCGCAGTGAAGCGCCCTGCCCGCCCGACCCGGTTCGCGTTCGCGTCGCCGAGCACGCTGCCCTGCAGCCATTCGAGTTGCGGTTGCGCGAGACGGCTGTCGGCCGGCACGCCGTCGGCGTACTTGCCGGTCAGCAGGCCCGAGGCCAGCGGCGACCAGATCGTCGTGCCGAGTCCGAGCTCGGCATACAGGGGCGCGTACTCCAGCTCCACGCGTTCGCGGTGCAGCAGGTTGTATTCGGGCTGCTCCATCGTCGGACCGTGCAGATGGTGCGTACGTGCGATCTGCGACGCCTCGCGGATCAGCGCCGCCGGCCATTCGGACGTGCCCCAGTACAACACCTTGCCCTGACGGATCAGCGCGTCCATCGCCCACACGGTTTCGGCGACAGGTGTGTCGGGATCGGGCCGGTGGCAGAAGTACAGATCGAGATGTTCGACGCGCAGGCGCTTGAGCGCCGCGTCGCAGGCATCGCGGACGTGCTTGCGAGACAGGCCGCGCTGCGTGGGCCGCGGGTCGGCGGCCGCGCCGAAGAACACCTTGCTCGACACGCAGTAACCGTCGCGCGGCAGGCGCAGGTCTGCGATGACATCGCCCATGACCTGCTCGGCCGCGCCATTGGCGTAGCCCTCGGCGTTGTCGAAGAAGTTGACGCCGTGATCCCACGCGGCCGCGACCAGGTTGCGCGCTTCGCTGCGGCCGATCTGGCTGCCGAAGGTGACCCAGGCGCCGAACGACAACGCAGACAGTTGCAGGCCGGAGGAGCCGAGGCGGCGGTACTGCATGGGAACTCCTGGAACGGTCGGAATGCGGAAGTATGCCCGCCGTCCACCAGCGACCGCCCGCGCTATGCTGCCGCAGCTGCCACAGGGACCATCTTGATGCGCGCACCGCAACGCACCGGGCAGGGCGTCGTCGCCACACTGTTCGGCCCCGCCGACGAGGTGATGCTCGAACTCGGCGCCGGCGGCGAACTGATGGTCGCGCGCGTCCGCGCCGCGCTCTCCTTGTTGATCCTGCTGCTGCCGCTGATCGCCGCCAGCGGCGGTCACGGCACCCGCACCGTCATGGTCGGGCTCGCGCTGGCAGTGTTTGCCAATCTGATGGCCCAGGTCTGGCTGGCGCTCGCGCGGCGCCAGCGTCGACATCCCTGGCTGCCCTACGCCACCGCCAGCTACGACATCAGCATGACCACGCTGGTGCTGGCGTTGCTGGCGACCCGCGACCCGGCCGCCGCGCTCAACAGCGTGGTGGTATGGAACTTCTACATGCTGGCGATCGCGCTCACCGCGCTGCGCAATGACGGGCGCCTGGCGCTGTATGTCGGCGGACTGGCGATTCTGCAGTACGCGGTGCTGGCGATCGCGCTGATGGCTGGCACCGGCGAGGCGCGCCCGGCGTCACTGGGCTACGGCGTGGCCTCGGTGGCCGGACAGGTCGAACGTCTGTTGCTGCTGGGGATGATGACGGTCGTCGCCTGCGCGGTCGTCTACCGCATGCAGCGGCTGGTGGATCTGTCCGGCCGCGACAGCCTGACCGGTCTGCCCAACCGCGCCTGGCTGCTGCAGCATGCGCCGCGACAACTCGCCGACTCGCGCCGTGAAGGCCGGTCGCTGACCCTGGGCCTGGTCGATCTCGACGGCTTTCGCCGGATCAACGCCGATGCCGGCCCGCGCGCCGGCGACCGCGCGATCCGCGGCATCGCACTGCGCCTGCAGACGATGCTGGAGGACGACGAATCGCTGTCGCGGATCGGCGGCCAGGAGTTCGTATTGTTGCTGCGCTGTCCCGCCGGCAGCGCGTGGGAACGACTGGAGCGGCTGCGGCGCGACATGGCCAGCGAATCGCTGGTGGTCGACCGTGACGGGCGTCCGCTGCCACTGAGTTTCAGCGCCGGACTCGCCGCATTCCCACCCGACGGCAGTGATGTGTCGGCCCTGCTCGGCGTCGCCGACCGCCGCCTGCAGCAGGCCAAGCGCGCCGGTCGCAACCGTGTGGAAGCCCGTGACGCCTGAACGACGGCGTTTTCACAGGCGCTGTGGTTGCCCGCACCGCCCTGCTGCACTAGGCTGCGCGACTCGACGAAGGGCCCGGGGGCCACGCGACCATGGATTTCCTGCTGCGGGCCGGATTCGGCCTGTTCGGTCTCGCCGTGCTGATCGGCATCACGTGGCTGTTCTCCAACAACCGGCGCCTGGTTGACTGGCGCCTCGTCGGCATGGGCCTGCTGCTGCAGGCGGTGATCGCGTGTGTGGTCCTGCTGACGCCCTGGGGCGCGAGCGTGTTCGACACGCTGTCAGGCGGCTTCGTCCGACTGCTCGGCTTCACCACCGAAGGTGCGCGTTTCATCTTCGGCGACTTCAGTGATGCCGGGAAGTTCGGCTTCGTGTTCGCGTTCCAGGTGCTGCCGACGATCATCTTCTTCGCCAGCTTCATGAGCGTGCTTTATCACCTGGGCGTGATGCAGAAGATCGTCCAGGGCATGGCCTGGGTGATCACCAAAGCCATGCGCGTCTCCGGCGCGGAAACGCTGTCGGTCTGCGCAAACGCCTTCATCGGCCAGACCGAGGCGCCGCTGGTCGTGCGCCCGTACATCGCGGGCATGACGGCCTCGGAGCTGCTGACGCTGATGGTCGGCGGCATGGCGACGATCGCAGGCGGCGTGCTGGGCGCCTACGTGCTGCTGCTAGGCGGCAACGATCCGGCGCAACAGGCCGTGTATGCCAAGCACCTGATCACTGCCAGCGTCATGGCGGCGCCGGCGACGCTGGTGATCGCCAAGATCCTGGTGCCCGAGACCGGCGTGCCCCAGACCCTGGGCGCGGTGCGCGTGCACGTGGAGAAGACCACGGCCAACGTCATCGATGCGGCTGCCGCAGGCGCTGCCGATGGTCTGAAGCTCGCACTGAACGTCGGCGCGATGCTGCTGGCCTTCATCGCCCTGATCGCCCTGCTCAATGCACCGCTGGTGTGGATGGGCGAAGTGACCGGTCTACAGACGCTGCTCGGCCGTCCGACCGACCTCTCGGCGCTGCTGGGTTGGATGCTGTCGCCGCTCGCCTGGCTGATCGGCGTGCCCTGGGAAGATGCCGCCACCGTCGGCGGTCTGATCGGCACCAAGGTCGTGCTCAATGAATTCGTCGCCTACATGCAGCTCGGGGAAATCCTGCAGGGCAACGTGGCTGGCGTAACGCTTGGGCCGCAGGGCGCGCTGATCGCGACCTATGCGCTGTGCGGCTTCGCCAACTTCAGTTCCATCGCGATCCAGATCGGCGGCATCGGCGGTATCGCGCCCGAGCGCCGCGCCGACCTCGCCCGCCTGGGCCTGCGTGCAGTGCTGGGCGGATCGATCGCGACGATGATGACGGCGACGATCGCCGGTGTGCTGTCGGCGGCGCAGTGGTGATCCACGTGCGGTATCTGCATCGAATCGATGCGACAGGGGATGTGAAGTGAGTCATGTCGTCGTCGTCGGGTCGTTCAATGTCGACCATGTCTGGAACTGCGCCACGCTGCCGCGTCTGGGCGAAACGCTGAGCGGTCGCTATCACACCGGCCCGGGCGGCAAGGGTTTCAACCAGGCCATCGCGGCCGCGCGTGCGGGTGCCGAAACCGGCTTCCTGTGCGCGCTGGGCAACGACGAAGGCGGCCGCCAGGCACGTGCGCTCGCGCAAGCCGACGGCATCGACCTGCGCGTGCACGACAGCGCCCAGCCGACCGGCACCGCCGGCATCTACGTCGACGAAGCCGGACACAACACCATCGTCATCGGCGCCGGTGCCAATGCCGATCTCAGCGCCGCCTGGCTGGGCCGACAGGCCCCAGCGCTCGCCGGCGCGCGCGTGCTGCTGTCGCAGCTCGAATCGCCGCTCGACAGCGTGCTCGAAGCGATGCGTCTTGCCCGCGCCGCCGGCACGATCACGATGCTCAACCCGGCCCCGGCGAACGCGCAGTGCCTGCGCGAGCTGCTGGCCGCGGCCGACATCCTCACCCCGAACGAAACCGAATTCGCCGCGCTGCTGGAGCGCCATACCAGTCACCGCATCGACAGCGACGCGATCGCTGGCACGCCGGACGCGCAGTTGCACCGCCTGTGCCGCACCCTGTTGCCGCGCGGCACCGTGGTGATCACGCTCGGCGCTGCCGGTGCGTTCGTTTCGCATCGCGAAGACCTGCTGCGCGGCGATGACGCGCCGTTCTATCGCGTGGCCGCTGACAAGGTGGAGCCCGTCGACACCACCGGCGCCGGCGACGCGTTCAACGGTGCGCTCGCCGCGGCCTACGCTGCCGCGCACGCGCACCCCTTCGCCGAACACGTGCGCTTCGCCAACCGCTACGCCGGCCTGTCGACCGAACACGTTGGCGCGGCGCTGGCGATGCCGAGGCTCGCCGCCGGCGGCTGAACATCCGGATCGGCTGCGAGCGCCGCATTCGTCCGATAAGCGACAATAGCGGCATGCAGATCGGTCCCTACCGCATCGAACCGAACGTTGTCCTGGCCCCGATGGCGGGGGTCACCGACAAGCCGTTCCGCCAGCTGTGCAAGCGGCTGGGCGCGGGACTGGCGATGTCGGAGATGACGATCAGCGATCCGCGCTTCTGGCAGACCGAGAAATCGCTGCGGCGCATGGATCACGACGGAGAACCCGCTCCGGTCGGCGTGCAGATCGCCGGCACCGAGCCGGCGATGCTGGCCGACGCTGCCCGCTACAACGTCGACCACGGCGCGCAGATCATCGACATCAACATGGGCTGCCCGGCGAAGAAGGTCTGCAATGCCTGGGCCGGTTCGGCGCTGATGCAGGACGAGGCGCTGGTCGCGCGCATCCTCGACGCGGTGGTGCGCGCGGTCGACGTGCCGGTGACGCTGAAGATCCGCACCGGCTGGTGCGCCGAACACCGCAACGCACCGACCATCGCGCGCATCGCCGAGGATGCCGGCATCACCGCGCTCGCCGTGCACGGTCGCACCCGCGACCAGCACTACACCGGCACCGCCGAGTACGACACGATCGCCGCGATCAAGGCCGCGCTGTCGATTCCGGTGCTCGCCAACGGCGACATCGATTCGCCGGAGAAGGCGCTGGCGGTATTGCGACACACCGGCGTCGACGCGGTTATGGTCGGCCGCGCCGCGCAGGGCCGACCGTGGATCTTCCGCGAGATCGCGCATTTTCTCGCCACCGGCACGCATCTGGCGCCGCCGACGCTGACCGAGATCCGCGACATCCTGCTCGGCCATCTCGAAGCGCTGCACGCGTTCTACGGCGAGACCTCCGGCGTGCGCATCGCGCGCAAGCACCTGGGCTGGTACGCGAAGGATCGCCCGGAGAACGCCGCCTTCCGCAGCGTGGTCAACCGCGCCGAAAGCGCCCACGCGCAGCTCGCGCTGACCCGCGATTACTTCGACGCGCTGGTCGCCGGTGACATCAGGCCGACACTCGCCGCCTGAGGTCCCGGGCATCCGGCCTCAGTGGCTGCCGACTGCCTCGCCGGTGTCCAGGCCAGGCGCTGCCGGCTCGTGCCAGATGCGCGCCCAGGTGGCGTTCCATGTTCCGGCCAGGTCGCGCGCCATCGGCGCCTGCGTCGGTGGAACCGACTGCCAACCATCGCCGGCGCGCTGTGCCACGTCGAAGCGGAAGAAGTAGTCCGGCTCGTTGCCCATGCGCAGATCGCTGAGCTGCAGGGTGCCGTCGACGACCGTTGCGCCCATGAAGCCGTGGTTGAACCACGCGAGTCGCTGCACCGAGGGCAGGCCCGCGTTCTCGCGCAACGCGGCGACATCGGAGGGATACGTGGTGAACCGCATCGGGCCACGATCTGCCGCCAGTGAGCGGAAGCCTTCGACGTAGCCGTCGTCGGTCATCGCGACGACGCGCCACAACACGGTATTGGCCGGCATCGGTACCGAGAAGCGCGGTGCATCGTGCAGGCCCATCGCGACCAGCGCGCGATCGGCTTCGCGGTTCACCAGCGTCTTGGCCACCAGCGACCAACCCAGATATGCCGTGCTCAAGACGAGACCGGCGGCGATCAGACGACCGGCGATCAGGCGCGGACCGGCGAACGCGGCGACCAGGACGCCGATCAGCAACCAGATGGTGTACAGCGGATCGATGATGAAAACGCTGGACCACATCGCCGGTGGTGGCGCGAGCGGCCACCACAGCTGCGTGCCGTAGACGGTGAATGCATCGAGCAGCGGATGCGTGATCAACGCCAGCGCGATCGCCCAGAACCAGTGCACCGGTGACTCGGCCACGCGGCCCTTGCCGAAGCGCTTGAACAGCCACCAGATGGCAGCGGCGATCAGCGGCAGCACCAACAGGGAATGTGTGAGCCCGCGATGCAGCGTCATCCGCAGCAACGGGTCGTCGGTCATCAGCGCGATCGGAATGCCGTCGAGGTCCGGCAAGGTGCCGAGCACCGCACCGGCCGCAAGCGCGGCACGACGATGGGCGGCAGGCACGATGGCGGCGGCGACCGATGCGCCGAGCACGATCTGGGTCAAAGAATCCATCCGCGGATGCTAGCGCACGGTGGATGGCGAAGAAGGGCGCACGCGAAAGCGCCAGCAGGCGATGCCGCCATACAACACGGCCAGCGCCGCCAGGTTCAACAGTTCGGGGGCCAACTCTCCGATCGAGGCGCCCATCTGGTTCGCGCGGACCACCGTGCTGATGCCTGGCGCAATCGGCAACAGCTTGGACAGGGCCACCAGTGCCGGTGGCGACATCGCGGCAGGCCAGCTCAGGCCGGACAGGAAGAACAGCGGAATGGACACTGCAGTGACGTACTGGAACGCCCGCTCGCGGTTGTCGAACAGGCTGCCCACGCACAGCCCGAACGAGACCGTTGCCGCGACGAACAGGCCACCTGCCAACAGCAGGCCCACCAGACTGCCACCGCGCGGATAGTCCTGCACCCAGGCGGTAAAGCCGGCGTAGAACAGCAGACCGCCGAGGCCGATCACCCAGAAGGCGGCCGCCATGCCCAGCAATGCACGCCCTGCGAACTGCGGTCGCCGTCCCAGCGTCTGCCGCCGCGTGCCCAGCAGCACACCCATGCCCAGCAACAGCGTCTGGTGCACGATCAACTCCGACACGCCCGACACGATGCTGCTGCCGTAGCCCTCGCGGGTATTGAACAGTGGCCGGTGCACCACCTCTACCGGCGGCGACGCGGGCACTCCCATGAAGCCGGCCTGGGTGGCAGCGGCGTCGCGCGCAAAGGCGGTCACGGCCTCGGCGATGCCCCCCAGCGCAGTCGCCGACCGCCCCAGATATGCCCCGTTGCCCAACAGGACGACCTGCCCTTGTCCGCCCCGCAGAATGTCGCGTTCGAAGCCGGGCGGCAGCTGCACGATGGCCTCCACTTCACCCGCGTCCAGCAAGCGCCGCGCGGACTGCAGATCGGGGGCGCCGGCGGTGACGCGCACCTCGCGCAACGCGTCCACCCGCTGCACCAGGGCGCGACTGGTGCGGCTGTGGTCCTGGTCGACGACGACGACCGGCAGGTTGCCAGCCACCTGATGACGATAGGCGGACGGGTAGAACACCGAGTACAGCAGCACTGCACCGATCATGGCGACCATCGCGTAGCGGTCAGCCGCGATCGCGCGCAGCGTGTCCAGAAAGCTGTCCCGCAGACCGGTCACGCGATCCGCACCGCGGCGCGCAGGCGCCACGCGCCCACCCCGCCGGCCACGAGCGCCACCGCCAGCATCGCCAGCACCGGCCCCCACGCGTGCCGCATCGGCACACCCATCAACAACTGCTGCATCTGCAGATCGAGGTACGCCGTCAGCGGCAGCAACGCGCTCCAGATCCGAACGAACACCGGCGCATCGATGACCGGAAACGTGGTGCCGGTGAACGCCAGTGCGGTGCCCACCGTCAGGCCGACGATCGACAGCGCCGTGCCCAGGTCGCGGGTCGCGCCCACGAACAGCAGCGCCAACCCGCCACCGGCCATCTGCAGCAGCACCTGTCCCAGCGCCAGCACGACCACGCTCCCCGCAACCCCACCTCCATGCACATGCGCCACCCAGAGCGCGAAGCTCAGGCCGTAGGCGGAAAACAGCAGCACATAGGGCAGCAGCTTGCCGGCGATCGCGGCGAGGGGCCGGTCACCGAGCCAGGCGGCAGCGCCCCCGTCACGCAGCTCACGGCCGATTGCGACCGTCATCGCCAGCGCGCCGCACAGCGACAGCACTGCTGCCGCCACCAGCGGCAGCAGGAACAGCGCATAGCTCCGCCCCGGATTGAACAACACGGTGGCCTGGGCCGCGATGGGCGCGGCCCGCAGCCGCGCAGGCCCCAGCTGCGCGCCAAGTCGCTCGGGCAGCATGCGCGCGTTGAAGGCGCCGACCGCGTCGTCGATGTCACGCATCGCCGACTGGCCGCTGGCCAGGTAGCTGGCGTTGTAATGCACCAGCACCGCCACCGCTTCGCCGCGGCGCATCCGCCGGGTGAAATCCCGCGGCACCACAACCACCGCGAACGCGTCGAGTCGCCGCACCAGCGAGAACGCCGCATCCGGCGTATCGGGCTGGGCGACCACCGACACGCCGGGACTCGCATCGATCATGCGAAGCAGCAGCCGGCTGTCGGGCGAGCGGTCCTGGTCCACCACCGCGACCGGCAGCGCACGCATGCCGCCTGCCGACAGCAGCCATGCCATGACCACCAGGATCGCAATCGGCAGCACGGTGACGAACGCCAGGTCCCAGCGGGCCTGCCGCAGGTGCCCGCATTCGGCCTGCCATGCGGCCTTGAAGCCCAGAGGCGCGTTCAGTCCTTCGGCCATTCGAACAGCACACTCATGCCCGGGCGGAACCCGTCGACCGGCTCGGCCGGACGCAGCCGCACCTCGAAACTGCGCACGTCGTAACCGGACGATTCACGCGTCGCACGCCAGGTGGCGTAATCACCGGCCGGGCTGACGAAATACACCTCGAACGCGACATCCCGCGCGTCCAGTGCGGGAATCGCACCCGCGATCCGATAGCCCGGGCGCACCTCGCGCATCTGCGATTCGCGCAGGTTCACCGTGACCCACATGCGGTCGATGTCGACCAGCGTGAACACCGGATATCCCGCCGGCACCAGCTCTCCGACGTCGGACATGCGCTTGCCCACCTCGGCCGTTGCCGGGGCCCGCCCGCGCGTTTCCTCCCGCGCGGATTCGACTTCGGCCACCGCGCCTTCGGCCTGGCGCACCTGCGCCTGCGCCGCTTCGCGATCCTCCGGGCGGGCCCCGGCCAGGGCCTGGTCGTACTGCGCGCGCGCAGCCTCGGCCAGCGCATCGGAACTGCGCGCCTGCGCCCGGGCCTCGTCGCGCTTCTGGCGGGTCATCACACCTTCGCCATACAGAACCTCGACGCGTCGATAGGTGCTGGTGGCCAGCTCGGCGCCCGCCTGGGCGCGTTGCCAGTTGGCGCGTGCAGCGCGGATCTCCTCATCCCGCGCGCCGGAGTCGGCCTTCTCGGCGACCGCCTGCGCTGCCTCCAGTGCCGCCTGCGCCTGACGCGCCTTGGCGGCGACTTCGGGGCTGTCGAGGGTGAACAGGACCTGCCCGGCTTCGACCCGGTCGCCCTCGCGGACCTCCAGCGTGGCGATACGCGCGGCGATCTTCGCCGAGACATTGATGACATCCGCGTCCGCCATGCCCTGGACCTGCTGCGCGGGCGCGCGGAACGCCAGCCAGACGCCAAGCACGATCACCAGCACCAACAGCACGGCACCGATGCGCAGCACGCGTTGCCGCTTGCCGGCCGGCGGCGCCACCGCCGCGTCCTGTAGTCCGTCACTCATTGTCGATCACCCGGTCTGCGGCAAGGGCAAATGCTTCGTACTGGTCCATCTGTCCGCTCACCTCCAAGAGTTGCGCCAGCGCCACGTCGTACTGGTAGGCCGCCTGCGCCCGTTCGACCTGGGCACCGCCCAGCGCCAGACGTGCGTCGATCACGTCCAGCGAGGTGACCTGCCCCTCGCGGAACGACAGGGTCTGCAGACGCAGGTTTTCCCGCGCCTGCTCGATGCTGCTGTCGAGCAGCAGGAACTGCTGCCGGGCGCTGTCGAGATCGTTCCACGCGCGCCGGGTGCCCAGCAGGACCTGGTGCTCGGCCTCGCGCACGCCGGCATCGGCCTGCTCGTGACGCGCGCGTGCTGCGCTGATCTGCAACGGCCGCATGCCGGGCGACAGGAACGTGTAGCGCAGACCCACACCGAACGCCCAGTCGGGATCGTTGATCAATGCGTCGCGGCGGCGGAAATCGTACTGCCCGAACAGGAACACCTGCGGCTTGAGCTTGGCCTGCTCGACACGGATACCGGCCTCGGCCTGCGCACGCATCGCCCGCAGCTCGGCCACCTTGGGCTGCTGGCGCAGCGCAGCCGCCTCGAAATGCTCGACAGGCCGCAGCGGCGCGCTGGACACGAACAGCGGCGACACCGGGCGCACCTCGCCGCCACTCCTGAGCAAGGTCGCCAGCGCGGACTTGAGCGTGGCCAGATCGTTCACCGCCTTTCGGTACTCGCGCTCGGCCTTGTCGCGGGCGACGTTCGCCTGCAGGCGCTGCGCGCGGGTGGCAAAACCTTCGCGCTCGAGCGCAAGCGCATCGCGCAGGTGGTGCTCCAGCCCGTCGAGCACCTCGCGCCGCACATGCATGGCCTGCTCGGCAAGCTGCTGGCCGTAGTAGGCCTGCACCAGTTGCACCGCCAGCGACTGGCGCTGCCCCTCGCGCTGTGCATCCGCCTGCCCGGTCGCGGCGGCGGCCGCAAGCTGGGCGGCAGGGATCGCGCCACCGGTGTACAGCGGCAGCACGGCGGTGATCGTCGGTCGGGTGCGCCAGTCCTGGATCCCGATGGGCAACGGGTCCGGAACACCGAATTCGCCCGCGATCGGCCCAAACTCGCCCAGTGGGATGTACAGCGTCTTCTGGAACTCCATGCGGCGCAGTTCGCCGGTGATTTCAGGCAACCGCAGATACGCGGTTGCCTCCTGCAGATCCCGCTGTCGATGTACACCCGCATTGGCCGCGGCCAATGCGTCGGACACGGCCTCCAACTGGCCTTTCGCCTCGCCGAAACTCAGGGTCGGCACCTGTCCGGCCGCGGTGCCAGGTACCGCCAGCGCCACCACGAGCATGAGTGCCGACATCCAGCCGACGGGCCGATCATGTTCCACGGACACACGCCTGCTCCCCTCCTGCGCCGGGCAACAGCATAGCCATCCGCGCGCGACAGTACGTGAGCGTATCGTCATTCGGGGGGCGCGCGGCAGGCCGCCGTTCGATGCCCGGAGCGCCCGACCTGCATCCGATGCCTCCGCCCTACCGCGGCCACACGCCGATGGCGCTCAGGCTGCGCGGGATATCCCGGCCGTCACGTCTGTCGCGCCGCGCGCTGGCAGGCGCGCCAGCACCTCACCCTGGTGCGACAGCAGCTGCAAGCTGCCGTCCGGCGCCTCGGCCAGTGCGGTCAGGCTTTCGACCCAGTCGCCGTCGTTGGCGTAGACCAGACCGTCGCGCTCGACCAGTGCGGCACGATGGATGTGCCCGCAGACGATGCCGTCGAGTCCGCGCCGGCGCGCGTCGTCGAGGCCGGCCTGCACGAAGCGTTCGATGTAGCGCTCGGCCGCGCCGCTGCGCTGCTTGAGGAATTCCGACAGCGACCAGTAGCGCATGCCGAGCTTGCGGCGCGCACTGTTGAGCCACTGGTTGCCGGTGAGGATGCGGTAGTACAGCCAGTCGCCGAAACGTTCCTGCAGGCCGCCGAAGTGGGTCACGGCATCGTAGTCGTCGCCGTGCGTGACCAGCAGACGTCGCCCGTCGGCGGTCTCGTGCACGGTGCGCCGGCGCACCTGCATCGCGGGCAATGCGAGGCCACAGACCCGGCGCAGCGCGCGGTCGTGGTTGCCGGGCACATAGACGATCGTGGTGCCGGCGCGGCGCAGCGCATGCAAGGCCTCGACCACGCGGATCTGCGCCGCGCCCCAACGCGCGCGGCGTTGCGCCATCCACCACAGGTCGACGATGTCACCGACCAGGTACAGCCGGTCGCAGCGCAGGCCGTCGAGGAAGGCCGCCAGTTCCGCGGCGTGGCAGTGCTTGGCGCCAAGATGGACGTCGGATACGAACACCGCGCGATGGTGCGGGCGCGGCGGCGGTAGTCGGGTCGGGACGTTCATGCGTCGGTACTCCCCAAATAGCGGCGCCGCTTGTGCGGACGCAGACGGTGCAGGTCCAGTTCGACGAGCCCGTCGACGGAATTGCAGAAGTCGGGATCGACGCCGAACGCGAGGAAGCGCGCGCCGCCCGCCTCGCAGAGTTCGACGTACTGGCGATACAAGGTCGGCACGCTGGCGCCGAAGGCGGCGAGTCCGGCTTTCAGCGTCGACAGCGCGGATGCCGCGTCGAGATCACCGAACGACGGTGCTGCACCGGCGAAGTCGAACGGCCGCCGCGCGACCGCGAGGCCATCCCCGGCGTGATAGCGCTGGAAGTAGGCGACCAGGTGTTCGCGCGCGACGCGCGGCAGGGCCGCACTGATCGACGCCGGCCCGTACAGCCAGCGGATGTCCGGATGCCGCTGCAGATAGGCGCCGATGCCCTGCCACAGCGCATCGAGTCCGCGTCCGCCCCAGCACTCGGGCACGACGAAACTGCGGCCCAGTTCCATGCCCGCCTGCAAGCGTGTCAGCGCCGCATCCGTATAGCGGAACAGCGAGGCCGAATAGAGACCGTCGAGTCCGCGCTGCGCCAGCACCTGGGCGCCACGCGCGACCCGGTAGGCGCCGACCACGCGGGCCGTCGTGTCGTCCCACAGCACGATGTGGTCGTAGTGCGCATCGAAGACGTCGAGGTCGCGCGAACGCCCGCTGCCCTCGCCGACCCGGCGGAACGTCAGTTCGCGCAGTCGGCCGATCTCGCGCAGCAATGGATTGCGCAGGTCGCCGCGCAGCAGCCGCACCTGCTGGCCGGTGCCGAGTTCGCACAGGCACTCGGTGTGCGCGATCGCGGCGCGCAGGCGCGCAGGCGATGCGGGGCGCGCCAGCGGTGCCTGCCCATCGCCGCAGGCTTCGCGACGTGTGCCGATGGCGTAGAGCTGGCGGCGCAGCGAGCGCAGCAGCGCGTCGTCGTCACCGTCGACCGGCAACGCCAACCGCGTACCGATGCGCAACTGCAGGGGCCGCGCACGACGCGCGTACATCTCGCGTGCCAGCAGCGCGGTGGCGGCGGGTTTGTAGAGTGCCGAGACGCCATAGAACAACGGCGAATTGCGCGCCTCGATGCGCACCGGCAACACCGGCGCGCCGGTATTGCGGACGAAACGCAGCACACCGCGACGCCAGCGCGAATCACGCACGCCGCGCGGGCCGAGCCGCGAGACCTCGCCAGCCGGGAAGATCACCACGCAGGCCTCCTCGCGCAGCGCGGCTTCCACCGCGGCGATGCTGGCTTCGGTCGGCCGGCCGCCGAGGATCCGCACGCCCAGCATCAGCGGCGCCAGCGGTGCGACCGTCGACAGCAGATCGTTGGCGACGATGCGCACGTCGCGGCGCACCCGGCCGATGCAGGCCAGCAGCGCCAGCGCATCGAGCGCGCCGGAGGGATGATTGGCGACCACCAGCAGGCGACCCCGCGCCGGAATGCGCGCGACATCGGCATCGGCCACATCGAAGCGCAGGCCGAGGTGATCGCTGCAGGCGGCGACGAAGTCGAAACCGGAGAGATGGGCGCTGCCGGCCAGGAAGGCATCGATGTCGTCGAAGCGCGACCAGTGGCCGATGCGACGCAGCAGCGGGCGCGTGATACCGGCGCGGCGACCGCGGAACCAGTCGGGCCAGCGCTGCTGCAGGCGATCCTCGATCCGGAGCATGGGGTGCCAGTGCGGGCGGGATGCGCGCAGCCTGTGCCCGCGCCGCGTCGAGCGCATTGCAGTGCGCTTTCAGGCCTGTGACAGTCGCCACGCCGGCGGCGCGCTTAACCGCAGCGCAATCCTGCGCGGGGCACAATGCAATTCCGCGGCCGCCGCTGTATCATTTCGGCCCATCTTTTCATCCGAATATAGGGATATAGGCCAGATGTCCAGCTATCTCTTCACCTCCGAGTCGGTCTCCGAAGGCCACCCGGACAAGATCGCCGACCAGATTTCCGATGCCGTCCTCGACGCGATCCTCGCGCAGGACAAGCGCGCCCGCGTGGCGTGCGAGACCCTGGTCAAGACGGGCGTCGCCATCGTCGCTGGCGAAGTCACCACCAGCGCGTGGATCGATCTGGAAGCGCTGACCCGCAAGGTGATCCTCGACATCGGCTACAACAGCTCCGACGTCGGTTTCGACGGCGAGACCTGTGGCGTGCTGAACCTGATCGGCAAGCAGTCGCCCGACATCAACCAGGGCGTGGACCGCAAGAACCCCGAGCAGCAGGGTGCCGGCGACCAGGGCCTGATGTTCGGCTACGCGACCAACGAGACCGACAGCTACATGCCGGCCGCGATCCACCTGTCGCACCGCCTCGTCGAGCGCCAGGCGCAGATCCGCAAGAAGAAGAACTCGAACCTGGCCTGGCTGCGGCCGGACGCGAAGTCGCAGGTCACGCTGCGCTACGAAGATGGCAAGGCGACCGCGATCGACGCGGTGGTGCTGTCGACCCAGCACGATCCGGGTATCAAGCAGAAGGACCTCATCGAGGCCGTCCGCGAAGAGATCATCAAGCCCGTGCTGCCGGCCAAGTGGCTGCACAAGGGCACCAAGTTCCACATCAATCCGACCGGCAAGTTCATCATCGGCGGTCCCGTGGGCGACTGCGGCCTGACCGGCCGCAAGATCATCGTCGACACCTACGGCGGCTGGGCGCGCCACGGCGGCGGTGCGTTCTCGGGCAAGGATCCGTCGAAGGTCGACCGCTCGGCTGCGTACGCCGCGCGTTATGTCGCCAAGAACGTCGTCGCGGCCGGCCTGGCCGATCGTTGCGAAGTACAGGTGTCCTACGCCATCGGTGTCGCCGAGCCGACCTCGATCTCGGTGACGACCTTCGGCACCGGCAGGATTCCGGACGAGAAGATCGAGAAGCTGATCCGCAAGCATTTCGACCTGCGCCCGTACGGCATCATCCAGATGCTCGACCTGATCCACCCGATGTACCAGCAGACGGCGGCCTATGGTCACTTCGGCCGCAAGCCGAAGGATTTCAGCTACACCGACGCTGCCGGCAAGTCGCAGAACGCAACGTCGTTCTCGTGGGAGAAGACCGATCGTGCCGACGCGCTGCGCGCGGACGCGAAGCTGAAGTAAGGGTTCGAGCGCGGCATCTGCCGCGACCGCATCACTTCCGGAAACGGGCCGCACATGCGGCCCGTTTTTCGTGGGGCGTGCCGGTGCCATCACCCGTTGTGCATCGCGGAGTTCGCATGCTATCTGTGCAGGGCAGCACAGTTCCGCCCGCGCACTGCCCACGGAGCCTGTCACCCGATGCCGCCCAGCTTTGATGAGATGCACGATGCCGATGGGCACGTCCGCCCGCACTATCGCGGCTTCGACGACTGGCGACAGGCCACCCCCGACGAGCAGGTCGCGCACAAGCGCCGCGAGGCGGAGATCTCCTTCCACCGTGTCGGCATCACCTTCTCGGTCTATGGCGAGGAATCGGGCAACGAGCGGCTGATCCCGTTCGACATCGTCCCGCGCATCCTGCCGGCACGGGAATGGAAGATGCTCGAGGCCGGCCTGCGCCAGCGCGTGCATGCGCTGAACCTGTTCCTCGGCGACATCTACGGCGAGCAGCGCATCCTGCGCGACCGCCGCATCCCCGCCGAACTGGTGCTCGACAACAGCGAGTACCGCAAGGAAATGCAGGGGCTCAAGGTCGCCTGCCACACCTATTCCCACGTCTCGGGCATCGACCTGGTGCGCGCCGGAGACGGCGAATACTACGTACTCGAGGACAACCTGCGCGTGGCCTCCGGCGTGTCCTACATGCTGGAGAACCGCCGCATGATGGCGCGGCTCACCCCCGAGCTGTTCGCGCGCCAGCAGATCGCGCCGGTCGAGCGCTATCCCGATGCGCTGCTCGACATCCTGCGCCAGTGCGCACCGGCGAACGTGGACAATCCGGTGGTCGCCGTGCTGACGCCGGGCGCGGCGAACTCGGCGTATTTCGAACACGCGTTCCTCGCCCAGCAGATGGGCGTGGAGCTGGTGGAAGGCGCGGACCTGTTCGTGCAGGACGACATGGTCTACGCGCAGACCACGCGGGGCGCACAGCGCGTCCACGTGATCTATCGCCGCATCAACGACGACTACCTCGACCCGACCGTATTCCGCCCTGAGTCGATGCTCGGCGTGCCCGGCCTGTTCGGCGCCTACCGCGCCGGCAATGTGACCCTGGCGAACGCGCCTGGCACCGGCGTCGGCGACGACAAGTCGGTGTATCCGTACGTGCCGGAGATGATCCGTTACTACCTCAGCGAAGAACCGATCCTGCACAACGTGCCGACCTGGCAGCTGCGCAACAAGGACGATCTCAAGTACACGCTCGACCACCTGCCCGAGCTGGTGGTCAAGGAAGTCCATGGCGCCGGCGGCTACGGCATGCTGGTCGGGCCGGCATCCACCAAGGCCGAGATCGAGGAGTTCCGCGCGCGCATCCTCGCCGATCCGGGCAACTACATCGCACAGCCGACACTCTCGCTGTCGACCTGTCCGACCTATGTCGAGAGCGGCCTCGCGCCGCGCCACATCGACCTGCGGCCCTACATCCTCAGCGGACGCCGCATCCACGTGGTGCCCGGCGGCCTGACGCGTGTTGCATTGCGCGAGGGCTCGCTGGTGGTGAACTCGTCGCAGGGTGGCGGCACCAAGGACACCTGGGTGATGGAGGCATGAGGCGCGCGATGTCCGTCTGCCGCGGCGTCCGCGCCCGCACACACACGTCCGTCGGCGCGCTGCGTGCCGGCCATCCGAACAGGCGCTGACCCATGCTCTGCCGCACCGCGAACGATCTCTACTGGGTGGCCCGCAACATGGAGCGCGCCGAGAACACCGCGCGTCTGCTCGACATGGCGCAGCGCATCGCGTTGCTGCCCGAGCGCCTGGACCGCGGCAAGGCGCAGTCGGCGCCGTGGCGTCGCGCGCTCGACTCGCTGGGCTCGGCGCAGGCATTCCAGCAGACGCATGGCCGCATCGATGCCGAAAGCGTCGTGCAGCACCTGCTGCTCTCACCCGACAATCCCGGCTCGATCTACAGCTGCCTGCGCGCTGCGCGCGAGAACGCACGTGCGCAGCGCGTCGCGATCACCGCGGAAATGTATGAAGACCTCAACAGTTCGTGGCTGGAGATCCGCCGCTTCAACAGCGCGCGCCTGCGCCAGGACGGCCTGAGCAACACACTGGAATGGGTCAAGACCCGTTCGGCCGCGTTCCGCGGCATCACCATCGGCACGCTCGGTCGCGGCGAGGGATACCAGTTCCTGCAGATGGGCGCCTTCATCGAACGCGCGGACTGGTCCATCCGCCTGCTGGACATGATCAGCAGCGACGAGGAACTGCCCGAGACCGGCGAGGCGCGTGACGCCACGCAGTATTTCCAGTGGAGCGCGCTGCTGCAGGCGCTGTCGGCATTCGAAACCTACCGGCGCATGTATCGCGAATCGGTCAGCCCGGCCGGCGTCGCCGCGCTGATGCTGCTCAACGACGACAACCCGCGCTCGCTTCAGACCTGCGTCGGCGCGATCCATCAGATTCTCCAGCGACTGTCGGGCGGCGAATCGCTGGAAGTCGCCCGGCAGGCCGGCGCGCTGGCCGCGCAGGCGCGCTACGCGCACATCGACGAGATCATCGCCGGCGGCATGGAGTCGTGGCTGCAGGACACGATGACGCGCCTGTCGAAACTCGGCAACGAGATCCATCGGCAGTTCATGACCACCGGTGCGGCGTCGGTCGCACCGCCGGTCATGCGTCAGTCGCAATGGCAGCGCACGTCCTGAGCTGTCACTGGCCGTCGTCGCGGGGCACAATATCGGTTGCGCTGTATCGCGATATCACATGACCTACTGCATCGGACTGAACCTCGACGAGGGCCTCGTGCTGGCCTCCGACTCGCGCACCAATGCCGGCGTCGACCACATCCGTCGGGCCGGCAAGATGCGGGTCTTCGCCCAGGACGGCGAACGCGTGGTGGTAACGCTGTCGTCGGGCAATCTCTCACTGACGCAGAACGTGCTGAATCTGCTCGAACATCGCGCGCGTCACGAGCCCGAGCGCGTCGGCATCCTCAACGCGCAGTCGATGTTCCAGGTGGCGCAGGTGATCGGCGATGCGATGCGCGAGATCCGCGGCCGCGACGAGGCCTACCTGCGCGACGGCGGCATCGACCCGAGTGGTTCCTTCATCGTCGGCGGCCAGATCGCCGGCGAGTCACCGCGGCTGTTCCTGGTGTACTCGGAAGGCAACTTCATCGAGAGCGCCGGCGAGACGCCGTTCTTCCAGACCGGCGAGATCAAGTTCGGCAAGCCGATCCTTGATCGCGTGATCAATACCCACACCGATCTGGTCACCGCGACCAAATGCGCGCTGGTGTCGTTCGATTCGACGATCCGCTCCAACCTCTCGGTCGGACCACCGATCGACCTGCTGGTCTACAGGCGCGACAGCTTCAAGGTCGAGATCCAGCAGCGCTTCGAAGACGGCGACGCCTATCTGCAGTCGATCCGCGACCACTGGAACGACAGCATGCGGCGCGCGGTGGCGGAATTGCCGTCGCCGGAATGGGGCTGATGTCAGCCCTCCCTCCGCTTGCGGAGGGAGAACGTCAGACCTGGCACGCCAACCCGTCGATGCTCAGCGCGCGGCATCCTCTGCCGGCCGGTTCTTCACATACTGGTCGAGCCAGGCATTGGTTTCGTACAGCATGTGCAGGATCGATTCGCGCGCGCGGTAGCCGTGCGATTCCTTGGGCAGCATCACCAGGCGCGCGTTGCCACCCAGGCCCTTGATCGCGGCGAACATGCGCTCGCTCTGCATCGGGAACGTGCCGGAGTTGTTGTCCTCTTCGCCGTGAATCAGCAGGATCGGATCCTTGATGTCGCCGGCGTAGTTGAACGGCGACATCTTCAGATAGGTGTCCTGCGCCTGCCAGTAATTGCGCTCCTCGGCCTGGAAACCGAACGGGGTCAGCGTGCGGTTGTAGGCGCCGCTGCGAGCGATGCCGGCGGCGAACAGGCGCGAATGCGCGAGCAGGTTGCCGGTCATGAAGGCACCGTAGGAATGCCCGCCGATCGCGACGCGGCGACGGTCGGCGACACCGCGGCGCACCGCTTCGTCGATCGCGGCCTCGGCGCTCGCCACCAGCTGTTCGATATAGGTGTCGTTGGGTTCCGCATCGCCCTCGCCGATGATCGGCATCGACACATCGGCGAACACCGCGTAGCCCATGGCCAGGAACGCCTGCGGACCCCAGTAGCCGATCGCATTGAAGCGATGCGGCGAATCGGTGACCTGGCTGGCGGCATCGGCGGATTTGAACTCGCCCGGGTACGCCCACATCAGCATCGGCAGCGGGCCGTCGCGTCCGGCGTCGTAGCCGGCGGGCAGATACAGCGTGCCGGTGAGATCCACGCCGTCCTTGCGCTTGAAGCGCACGAGTTCCTTCTGCACGTCGCGCAGCTGCGGCGTCGGATGTTCGAACGCGGTCAGCGACACCGGCGCCGCATCGGGCGCATCGAGACGGCGTACGACATAGTTCGCGGGCTCGGTCTGGGTTTCGCGCGAGGTCAGCAGGCGCGTCGCGTCGGCATCAAGCACCGCGCTGGGCGATTCGTAGTACGGCGCCTGCGAATGGAACAGGCGCGTGGTGCTGCCGTCGGCGAGGTTCTGGCGGTCGAGGAACGGGCGGTCGCCCTCCTCCGAGGCACCATCGCCGATGCGGTAGATGCTGTTGCCGTCCGAGGCGATGAGCAGACGGTTGTTGCCGGTCGCGTCGGGCATGGTCACGGCCATACCCGGATCGGCGTAGCGATCCTCGTAGGAACCGTCGCGCACCATCACCGCTTCGCCGCCATCGGGCTGCAGGCGCCATTCGCGGATGCGCCGCGTCTTCCACCAGTATTCGGTCAGCAGCGCGAGATCACCGCTGCCCCACTGCGTGCCGGCGTAGCGCATCGACAGTTCGGCCAGCACCTGCGGCGTTGCGCGGAACGGCGCGGCCTGCATGTAGACGATGTCGCGCACCGCGACCTCGCGCGCCGGATCGCCGCCGTCCTGCGCTTCCACCCACGCGAGCGTGGCCGGCGCGTCGCTGCGCCAGGCCACCGAACGCACGCCGGTCGGCACCGCGTCGTTGCCGACCGGCAGGCCTTCGACCAGCGGTAGTTTGGCGACGGTGTGCTGGACCTTGCCGTCCAGGCCGACGACTTCGATGCGCCGCGGGAAGCGCGTGTACGGCACCAGATATGAGAACGGGCGATCGATCTGCTGGCGCAAGATGTGGCGACCGTCGGGCGACGTCGTCGCGCTGGTGGTCAGGCCCGGCGTACCGATCGGCGAGACGGTGCCGTCGAGCGCCACGCGCGCCAGCTGGCTGGTCATGTAATGCGCGAACACGCGCGCGTCCTGCTCGCTGCGCAGCAGATCCTGATACGTGCGCAGCTGCTGCACCGTGCCGCCAGCGCCGGTTTCCTGCACGTTCGGGCCCGTGGGAATGCCTGCGTCCTGCTGCACGTCGCCCGGCTGCCGCAGGCGTACCAGCAGGCCGGCGCTGTCGGGCATCCATTCGAAGCCGTTGCCGACCACGGCGTTGAGCGGCTGTGCGAGCAGACGGCGCGCCTGGCGCGTGGCCACGTCGACGACCCACAGCTGCACTTCCCCGGCGCGCACGTCGACCTGGCTGAAGGCGATATGGCGCTGGTCCGGCGACCACAACAGCGAGGCCAGCGACAGCGGTTCCGGAAGCCCGGCAATGCGCTGCTCGCCGCCGCCATCGACCGGCTTGAGCCACAGGTCGGTGACGAACGACGCACGGCTGGCCGAATACGTCTTCGGATTGATGCGGATACCACCGAGCTTGAGCTCGGGCTGCGAGACCTCGGCGATCGACGGCAGCGCCGGTGTCTGCAGGAACGCGACGAGATCGCGCTGCGGGCTCAGCAGCAGCCGCGGCGGACGCGGGGCATCGACGATCGCCTGCAGCGCTTCGGGCGGCAACTGGTAGCCGGTATCGGCGGACGCGGCATCGTTCGCGCTTTGCGCGGACACACCATCACTCGCGCCTTGCGCGAACAGGGGCGCGCCCCACGACAGTGTCGCGGCGAGGAGCGTGGCGGAGACGACGACGGAGAGACGGCAGCGGGCGATCGTGGAAGACATCGGCAGGCGATCCGGAAGCACACGGGTCGTCGAGCATAACCGCCGATCCGGGCCGGGCTGCCGCATGCGGGACGGGACCGACGGGACTTGCGCCGCAGCACAGCTTCCGTCAGGCGTCAGGCGTTGCGCGGGTCCACGACCCTCAAAAAACGGGGCCGCCCGAAGGCGGCCCCCAAACCTGACATCCAGTCGATGCCAAACCCTGCAGCGGATTAGGGCGTGTCACCCATCCCCAAGCAGGTCGCGTTGGGTTTGGAAAGCCGTCAGCCGGTGTTGCGTGGCGCAGTGCCTGACTGGCCGTCAGGTCAAGCCGCGCGGCGCCGGCTGGCGGCTTTCCAGGCCCAACCCGAAGGGCCGTGCCTGCGCGCGCCCGGGTCTGCGTCATCACTCGGTCGTGGACGGACGTCCACTTCCTCCTTCTTCCTTGTCCCGAACACGCGTAGGAACGGCGCGACCTGCTCGGGGATGGGTGACACGCCCTAGCGCGTCTGCACATCCGCATCGATACGTGCATAGCTGTCGTTGGCGACGTTGCCGTCGGCGCCTGCGGAGATGGTCTGCAGACGCGCGGCGAAGCCGTAGGGATCGCTCCCGAGATTGCGGGCCAGCGACACGGCGAAGTCCATCGTGTCGTTGACCGGATTGCCGCTGTAGTCCTCGACGAGTACGCGCAGATCGCTGTGCGCGCCACCGATGCCCTGCCCGCCTTCGACCGTCGCGCGGGTCTGACCGATCAGCGCTTCGAGCTGCGATTCGCTGAAGGTCAGCGTGACCGTTTCGCCGGCATTGACCGGACCGCCGCCGTCGAATCCGCCGGTCAACGCCCAGTTCAACAGATCGGCATTGGCCTGCTCTTCGCTGCCCTCGTTCTTGCCGAGAATATTGCGCTCGAACCAGTTGTAGGACGGTCGATCGGTGCTGAGCTCGAACGCGTAGCTGCGCTCGCCCGGCAACTCGTTGCCGGCGGCGTCGAAGCGCTGGTTGATCGTCAACGGCACGTTGCCGCCGTAGCTCAGATCGGTGGTCAGTGCGCGCGAACCGTCGGCGTATTCCACCTGCACGGTGCTGCCGAGATTCGCCTGGCCGCCCAGCGCGATGCTGATCTCGTCGAAGCCGGCGCGCAGCTGCGTCTGCGAGGAATAATCGATGCGCGAAATCGTCGCAACGTTGTCGACGCCCGGCGTCTCGTGCGCGACCTGACCGGTCGCGTTGAAGTGGGCGTACGCGGCCTGGCCTTCGACGCTGGCGATGTCGAACTCCGCCGTCTGCAGCGTCGCGCCATGCAACTGGTCTTCGCGGCCGGCCATCACCGACAGATCGCCCACGCGCAGGCCGACGCCGTTGAACGCATTGATCGTCTCGGTCGGGCCGGTGGTCACGCGCACGGTGTCCTCATCCACGCGCTCGACGGTGTAGCTCACGCCGTCGGACTCCTTGATTTTGGTCTCGGTCCCGATCATGCGGAACGAGCCGGCGAGCGCGGTTTCGGTGAACGCGCTGCTGTCGAGGGTGACGCTGCCACCGACCGGGATCGTCGTCGGATCGAATGGATTCACTGCGGCCGCTGCTTCGACAGTCTGGTCCTCGCCCGGCAGCGTGACCTTGTAGGTGGACTCGAAACCGGTCGCGGCGCTGGCTTCGACCTCGGCGCCGCCGCGGCCGCCGGCGTTCGCCTCGCCCGATACGCTGACCTGCGAACCGGTGGTGACCGAGAAGGACGTGGTGCCGTCGCCCTGGCTTTGCTGCAGTTCGACGGATGACTCGCTGGCCACGCTGATCGACGCGCCACGGCTGCTCGCCGGCGCGCCCTCGGCGCGGTTGTTTCCGAGCTCGACTTCCTGCTCCGCGGTGAGCTTCACCGCCGTGCTGTCGGGCTGCCAGGTGATGCTGCCGTCGGCGGCCTTGGCGGACACCTTGATGTCGGTGGTGGAATGGTTCGCGCTGCCGCCGTCGATGTCGCCGCTGGCGCTCATCGGCGAGGCCGGAATCTGGATCACGTCGCCGGGCTGGATCGCATTGCCCCCCTGCGAGGTCGGCGAGATCAGCTGCGGATTGGCCGCGTGGATCGCCTCGGGACTGACCATGTAGCGCTCGGCAAGCGTCGCGACGGTTTCGCCGGCGACGACGTTGTGCCGTGTGGGATCGAGCGTCGGAGTCGGCAGTGTCTGTGCAATCGAGCCGCCACCATCGTGTACCTGCATGTTCACGCGCTTCGCCTTGTCCTGTTCATGGGAGCCACGCGCATCGCGCGGCCCGGACATGGTCTTGCATGCGGGCGATAGCGACCTACTGGGGTTAACCCGAGGTCTTCGCCGCAGCCTGAATCTCCGTTCATGCCGAGGCACGCGATCCGCGCGGTTGCCGTGTCCGGCAGCAGGTCGGCAGCCACACGCCTGCGATAGAATGGCGGCCGCCTCGCCGAGGGGCGCTGCGACCGTGGACATGCACGGCCAGGCTCGGCGCGGTGTCCTGTGAACGGCGCCCGTAATCGCGAATGCGCGCGACGCATTCCACTACGGAGCTGCCATGAACGCACAACTCAAGACCTTCTCGACCGAAGGCGATTACAAGGTCGCCGACATCACGCTCGCCGACTGGGGCCGCAAGGAACTCGACATCGCCGAGCACGAGATGCCGGGCCTGATGTCGATCCGCAAGAAGCACGCCGCCACGCTGCCGCTCAAGGGCGTGCGCGTGACCGGTTCGCTGCACATGACGATCCAGACCGCGGTGCTGATCGAGACGCTGAAGGACATCGGCGCCGACGTGCGCTGGGCGTCGTGCAACATCTTCTCGACCCAGGACCACGCCGCCGCCGCGATCGCCAAGACCGGCACGCCGGTGTTCGCGTGGAAGGGCGAGACGCTCGAGGAATACTGGGACTGCACACTCGAAGCACTGAGCTTCCCTGACGGCAAGGGCGGCCTGATCGGTCCCGAGCTGGTCGTCGACGACGGCGGCGACGTGACCCTGCTGATCCACAAGGGCTACGAGCTCGAAAAGGGCGACGACAGCTGGGTCAACAGCACCGGCGGCAGCCACGAAGAACAGGTCATCAAGGCGCTGCTCAAGCGCGTACGCGCCGAGCGTCCGGACTTCTGGACCCGCACCGTCGCCGAGTGGAAGGGCGTCTCCGAAGAAACCACCACGGGCGTGCACCGCCTGTACCAGCTGGCCCAGGCCGGCACGCTGCTGGTGCCCGCGATCAACGTCAACGACTCGGTCACCAAGTCGAAGTTCGACAACCTCTACGGCTGCCGCGAGTCGCTGGCCGATGGCCTCAAGCGCGCGATGGACGTGATGCTGGCCGGCAAGGTCGCCGTGGTCTGCGGCTACGGTGACGTGGGCAAGGGCTGCGCCGCGTCGCTGCGTGCCTACGGCGCGCGCGTCGTCGTCACCGAGATCGATCCGATCTGCGCCCTGCAGGCGGCGATGGAAGGCTTCGAGGTCAACACGATCGAGTCCACGATGGGCCGCGGCGACATCTACGTCACCACGACCGGCAACAAGGACATCATCACCGTCGACCACATGCAGGGCATGAAGGACCAGGCGATCGTCTGCAACATCGGCCACTTCGACAACGAGATCCAGGTCGACGCGCTGAACGCGCTGCCGGGCGTTACGAAGATCAACATCAAGCCGCAGGTCGACAAGTACGTGTTCGGCAACGGCAATGCGATCTTCCTGCTCGCCGATGGCCGCCTGGTGAACCTCGGCTGCGCCACCGGCCACCCGAGCTTCGTGATGTCGAACTCGTTCGCCAACCAGACCCTCGCCCAGATCGATCTGTGGGCGAACAAGGACCGCTACGAGAACAAGGTGTACCTGCTGCCGAAGCAGCTCGACGAAGAAGTCGCGCGCCTGCACCTGGAGAAGATCGGCGTGAAACTGACCACGCTGTCGAAGGAACAGGCCGACTACATCGGCGTGCCGGTCGAAGGCCCGTTCAAGCCGGACCACTACCGCTATTGATCGGTTGAGCGATCATCGTGTGGGAAGGAACGGGCGCCGGAAGGCGCCCGTTTTTCGTCTGGCAAGTGCCAGACCGCCTTACGGCCGCCAGTTCGCGTTCCGCTCCCAGAACTCCACGCTGCGCCGGTAGGCGTCGCGGTCGAGCGGGACGCCGGAACCGCCCTCCTCCACGCCCAGCGCGTTGCGCAGCATCGTGATCGGCGCCATCGGAATCTCTTCCGGCTCGGCGGTGTAGATGCAGCCGACGATGCCCCAGTCCGCGTCGATCGGTGAGCCCTCTTTCGCCAGCTGTTCGGCGCTGTAGAGGATCACGACGAGATAGTCCGCACGCGGCGATTCCACGTCTTCGAACCAGCGCACCAGCACCGGCAGTTCCGCGCTGTTGCGTGCCTCATAGCCCGAGCGCAGCAGGTGCCGGTTGGCGTCGGTGACCGGCACCGTCAGGCAGCGCGTCGAGGTCCAGTTGCGATGCACGTGCAGCTTGCAGAACGGCGCGTAACCGTCGAGCACGGCGTGCGGTGTTTCGCTGTTGAGGTGCGCCTCGAACTGCGCGGGTGTGATGTCCTGGATGGTGTTGCCGCGCGGCGTGCGCGGAAACAGACGCGGGCGGGCAAAGGGCGTGAGGACGATGGACATCGGGCGGTCGTCTGCGAGGGCGCAACAGGGTAACGCGCCCGCATCGCACACGAAAAAGGCGGACCCGGAGGCCCGCCTTCTGTTTGCTCACAGCGCCTGCATGCGCCGGTCGAGATCGGCCTCGTCCGGGCCTTCGTCAGGACCGTGCAGCTCGTCGTTCGCGGCCGGCGGCTGGCCGTCGCCGATCGCAGCGCCCGGCACTTCGTGGTACGGCAACTGCAGCACGCGACTGGTCATGCCGCGGATGCGATTGGTCAGCGCGACATCGGTGTTGAGCGTCTGACCGAACGACGGGACGATCTGCTGGATGCGTGCGCGCCAGGCGCCGTCCATCTGCGCCGGATACGCCTTGCGCATCACGTCGAGCATGATCTTGGGCGAGGTCGACGCACCCGGCGACGCGCCCAGCAGCGCGGCGATGCTGCCATCGGCATCGGTGACGATCTCGGTCCCGAACTGCAGGATCGCGCCCTTCTCGGGATCGCGCTTGATCACCTGCACGCGCTGGCCGGCGGTCACCAGGCGCCAGTCGGCGGGCTGCGCGCCCGGGTAGTACTTCTGCAGTTCCGCCATGCGGTCTGCATCCGACAGACGCGCCTGGCTGACGAGATAACCGACCAGATCACGGTTTTCCGCACCGACACGCATCATGCCGGCGACGTTGTTGTGGTTGACCGATGAGAACAGGTCGAACCACGAGCCGTGCTTGAGGAAGCGCGTGCTCTGCAGCGCGAACGGGCCGAACAGCAGCACCGGCTTGCCGTCGAGCCTGCGTGCATCGAGATGCGGCACCGACATCGGCGGCGAGCCTTCTTCCGCCTTGCCGTAGGCCTTCACTTCGTGGCGCGCGGTGACGGCCGGGTTGTCGGCGGCGAGGAACTGGCCACCAACCGGGAAGCCACCGTAGTTCGCTGCTTCCGGAATGCCCGAGTGCTGCAGCATCGTCAGCGCTGCGCCGCCGGCACCGACGAACACGAATTTCGTGCGGATCGAACGGGTCGTGTCGCTGGCGAGATCGTGCACGGCGACGGTCCAGGTGCCGTCGTCCTCGCGCTGCAGCTTGCGCACTTCATGACGCAGATGCAGGCCGAAGTTCGGGCTGCGCTCGAGCGCCTGGGTCAGCTGACGCGTGATCACGCCGAAGTTGACGTCGGTGCCGAGCGGCATCCAGGTCGCGGCGACCTTCTGACCGGGATCGCGCCCCTGCATCATCAGCGGCGCCCACGCGGCGATCTGCGCCGGATCTTCCGAATACGCCATGCCGTTGAACAGCGGCTCCTTCGACAGCGCGGCATGGCGACGGCGCAGGTAATCGATGTTCGCATCGCCCCAGACGAAGCTCATGTGCGGTGTGGCGTTGATGAAGTCGGTCGGTGTGCCGAGGCGGCCGGCTTCGACCTGGTGCGACCAGAACTGGCGCGAGATCTCGAACTGCTCGGCGATGTCGACCGCGCGCGCGGTCTCGATGCTGCCGTCCTCGCGCTCGGGCGTGTAGTTGAGTTCGGCGAACCCCGAATGCCCGGTGCCGGCATTGTTCCAGCCGTCCGAACTTTCGAGCGCCACGCCGTCGAGCCGCTCGTACATCTCGATGCGCCAGTCGGGCTCGAGTTCCTGCAGATAGGTGGCCAGCGTGACGCTCATGACGCCGGCGCCGATCAGCACCACGTCGACAGGCTCGGCGTTCTCTGGGGCGGGCGGCGAACGTTCGAACAGCGGCCAGTAGAGGAACAGGCCGCCGGCGATCGCCACCAGCACGAAAAGGCCAACGACGGCCTTGAGCAATTTCTTCATCACGGGATCCTTGGGCGAGGACGCCGGTCGGCGGCCGGGACCGTCGAGGGGCACGACCCGGCACAGGCCGGGTGACCGGCCGATTATAGGTCCGGTGCACGTGGAGACGACGGGAAGGCGTGTTCCAGACGAGCGGGGCGCGGTCGCATCTTCTCATTCATCGCGATCAAGAGATATAATCAATCCAACCCCGTCGTCGCAGGCCGCGCATGCTCCCGCTCAGCTTCGAGTTCTACCCGCCCAAGACCGACGACCAGCGCAGCCAACTGGACCGGGCCGCAAAGAAACTCGCGGCGCATACCCCCGAATACGTGTCATGCACCTTCGGCGCCGGTGGCTCGACGCTGAGCCACACGCCAGAGACGGTGCGCCGGCTCAAGCAGCAGCACGGCCTGGACGCAGCGCCGCATCTGTCGTGCGTGGGCGGCAGCCGTGAGGAGATTCGCGAACTGCTGAAGCTCTATCGCGCGATCGGCTGCAACCGCATCGTCGCCCTGCGTGGCGACCTGCCGTCGGGCATGGGCCAGCCAGGCGACCTGCGCCATGCCTCCGATCTCGTCGCCTTCATCCGCAGCGAGTTCGGCGACCGCTTCCGCATCGAAGTCGGGTGCTATCCCGAAATCCATCCCCAGGCCGACGACGCGCACGCGGACCTGCGCCATTTCAAGGCAAAGGTGGACGCCGGCGCGGACGCGGCGATCACCCAGTACTTCTACAACGCCGACGCCTACTTCCATTTCGTCGACAGCGCGCGTCGCATCGGCGTCGAGATCCCGATCATTCCCGGGATCATGCCAATCTCGAACTTCAGCCAGTTGCGGCGTTTCTCGGAAGCCTGCGGCGCCGAAATCCCACGCTGGATGCAGCGCCAGATGACCGCCTATGGTGACGATGCCAACGCGATCCGCGAACTGGCCGCCGACGTGGTCACCAGGCTGTGCGAGCGCCTGATCGCCGGTGGCGCTCCAGCGCTGCATTTCTACACGCTCAATCTGTCCAGGCCGACCCAGGCCGTGCTCGCGCGCCTGTCCTGAAGCGCTCGCCGCGCCGGCGCCACTGTCGTCATCCCCGGCCAGCCGGTAGGCTGCGCCGATGGCCCGCCGCCCCTATTCCGCCCTGCTGCTGACCGCCTCGGCGATCACGGCCGCGTGCGTACCGATGAGCGCGTCTGCGCAAGTGCGGCGATGCACGGCCCCCGACGGCGGGACGATCTACACCGATCGCGCCTGTTCGGCCGTGGGCGCAACGGCGAGCACGCAGCGGCGCGGCAATGCGCAGTCCGCCCTGCCGCGAATCGGGTGTCAGCGCCAGCTACGTGGACTGATCCAGGAACTGGGATTCGCGATCCATCAGCGCGACACCAATCGCCTCGCGGGCCTCTACCACTGGCAGGGCCTGAGCCACAGCGGCGGCTACCAGATCCTCGAACGACTCGATGGAATCGCCCAGCGCCCGCTGGTCAACATCACCGCGCAGCGCCCTGCACAGACCGTCGTGGCGCAGCAACGCAGCGGATTCTCAGGCTGGGCCAGCGCGCGTGACATCCCGGCCGCGACGCCCCAGCGCCCACCGACGTCGCTGCGTATCGACCAGACCGGGGCGAGCGGCGGCGGATCGGTGCAGACCGTGTTCGCCCTGCGCCGGCATATGGGCTGCTGGTGGGTCAGCCTGTAAAGGCTCGAAGAAAGGCCTTCGCCCCCTGTTCGTGATGCCGGCTTCAGTCCGCCGGCATCGACGGCCGCTCGAGCCGGAACGACAGCGTCGCCACGACGCCACGCACTGCGCCCGGAACCACCCGCACCTGCCAGCCGTACAGCGCGCACAACCGGCGCACGATGGACAGGCCGATGCCGCCGCCCTGCGAATGTTCCGCATGGGTGCCGCGGTAGCCGCGCTCGAACAGACGCGCCGCATCCTCGGCACTGAGGCCGGGGCCGGAGTCGGCGACCTCGACGGTGTGATCGCCCAGCCGCACGATCACCTCACCTTCCAGCGTGTACTTGATCGCATTGCCGACAAGGTTGCCGAGCGCGACGGTGACGGCCGATTCCGGCGCATCGACGATCAACCGCTCGTCGCCAGCTTCCAGCCGCAGCGTCAGCGGCTTGCCGGCCAGTTGCCCGCGATGCGCGTCGAACAGTTGCTCCACCACGCGACCGACATCAGTCGCGCCATGGCCGCGCTCGTTGCGCGACAGCAGCAGCAGCGCACTGATCAGATCAGTGCATTGCTGCTCGGCGCGCTGGATGCGCTGCAGGCGGGCGCGGGTCTTGTCGTCGAGCTCCGGACGCGACAGCAGCAGTTCGACCGCGCCCTTGATCACCGCGAGTGGCGTGCGCAGTTCGTGGCTGACGTCGGCGTTGAATTCGCGGTCGCGTTGCACCACTTCAGTCAGGCGGAACGCGTAGTCATCGAGCGCGCTCGCCAGCTGGCCGACTTCGTCATCGGGGAAATGCGGCGCCAGCGCTTCCGGCGTCGAGGTGTCACCGGAACTGCGCAGCCGGTTCGCCAGCGCCGACACCGGACTCATCACGCGCGCCGCAGACCACCAGCCGATCAGCAGCGACAGCAGCGACACCAGCACCACAGAACCGAAAATCGCGCGCTGGAACTGCGTCGCGCCGCGCATCGTCTCGGTCATGTCGTAGGCGAGGAAGAACCACTCGTCGGGCGTCTTGCGCACCGCGAGCTTGTACCTGAAAGGCGTGCCGTCCTCGTCGACGCCACTGAGATTGTGGATGCCGTCGCCGAGTTCGTACCAGTCGGGCTGGTCGCGCCGCAGTTCCTCGAAGCGTTCGCGCTTGATCACGCGCGCACGGATCTGCTCCAGCGGTACCGCAGGATTGACTGCCGGATCGACGTAGTAACGCCGCGCGTACTCGTCGATGTTGCGGTTCATCAGGTCTTCGACCAGCGTGTTCTCCACGCGGTCGCGCGCTTCCTGGGTCAGGAACGCGAACAGCGTCGTGAGCCCGAGACCGAGCAGCACGAACGACAGGATGATGCGACTGCGCAGACGCCGCCGGTAACGGCGGCGCCCACGCGTGCGGGCCGGTCGGCCCTGGCTGGGCTCAGGTGGCCGCATCGGGAACCGCAATGCGGTAGCCGATGCCGTGACGGGTCTGGATGTAGGGCGTGTCGAACGGCTTGTCGATCACCGCACGCAGACCATGGATGTGCACGCGCAGGGAATCCGAATCCGGCAGTTCCTCGCCCCACACGCGGGTCTCCAGTTCCTGCCGCGTGACCACCGCGGGCGAAGCTTCCATCAGCGACTGTAGGATCTTCAGCGCGGTCGGGTTGAGCTGCAGCAGCTTGCCACCGCGGCGCACTTCCAGCGTGTCGAGGTTGTATTCGACATCGCCGACATCGAGCACGCGCGTGTGCGTGCCCTTGCCGCGACGCGACAGCGCATTGAGGCGGACTTCCACTTCCTGCAGCGCGAAGGGCTTGACCAGATAGTCGTCGGCGCCCGAATCGAACCCGGCCAGCTTGTTGTCGAGGCTGTCGCGTGCGGTGAGCATCAGCACCGGCGTCTGCTTGCGCGCATCGTTGCGCAGCTTGCGACAGACCTCGAGACCGTCCATGCCCGGCAGGTTGAGATCGAGCACGATCGCGTCGAAGTCGTGGACCACGGCCAGGTGCAGGCCGGTGACGCCGTCGGCGGCGAAGTCGACGGTGTGGCCGCGGTCTTCAAGATAGTCGCCAAGATTGGCAGCGATGTCCTGGTTGTCTTCGATGACGAGGATGTGCATTCAGGTCTCTTATTTGTTGTCCGGGCGTGCTTGAGCCCTGGGGTTGTAACGCAGAAAGTCTTCGGCGCCCTCACGAGCACGACGTCGCTCTGCAACGGTTAGACATATATTGATGGGCCGGTTGGAGCCAGTCGGCTTCTCCCGTCGACAGATCACGCGACTGTTCGCATACGCTGGAACAAGCAAACTGTTGATGCGCTCCTGCTCGTTGTAAACCTGAACCTTGGCAGATTCCGGCAACTCGTCCACGTTCCGCACGCCATTCAATAGCCCCGCTATCCGATTCAATGACGATTGGACGATCTGCGAGTCCTGAGCGGCGATCTCATTGTAGGTATCGCCGTCAGCCAACGCCCGGATGATATGCGTGCGCTGGACATCGAAGACCCCACTCAGATCCAGGCCTTTTTCGGGTGCGAACGCATCACCGCGTGAATCCATTGCTGCGTGGGCGGAGGTTGCTACTGCGAGTGCAATCAGGGCGGGAAGCATCGACTTGTACATGTAAAACTCCTGTAATGAACAACATGTGTCTGCGACCCGCCCCCTTGGCGAGTGAGGGATGATTCTGCCTTGTCCTGCCGGCCCTCGCCACACAGGACGGGATACAAAAAGACCCGGGCGGAAACCGCCCGGGTCGAAGGAGTGTTGCCCCGATTGCCGTCATCCGCTGCGGCCCCGGTTGCCCGGGACGGAGAGAGAGAGCGCAAGCGCATTCCGGACATGCAGATTAGGTCCGTCTCCGTCGAAATCCGGAAAAAAAACGTTCAAGTTCCGTTCGGAATCGCGCGCCGTGTGCGCCGGGTGGGCGGCTTCGCCGCGACGTGGGCCGAGAGGTATTCGATGATGCCCCCGGCGATGTCGTCGCTGGTCGCTTCCTCGATCCCTTCCAGACCCGGTGACGCGTTGACCTCCAGCACCAGCGGACCGCGTGCGGAGCGGATCAGATCGACGCCCGCGATGCCCAGGCCAATGACCTGCGCAGCGTGCACGGCGGCCGCGCGCTCCTCGGGCGTCGTCTCGACCGGGCTGGCAGTGCCGCCCCGGTGCAGGTTGGAACGGAAATCGCCCGCCGGCGCCTGGCGCTGCATCGCGCCGATGACCCGGTCGCCGACGACGAAGCAGCGCAGGTCCGCGCCCTGCGCTTCGGCGATGAACTCCTGCATGACGAAGCTCGCATACAGACCTCGCAGCGCTTCGACGACGCCACGTGATGCCGACGGTTTTTCGGTCAGCATCACGCCTGCGCCCTGCATGCCCTCGTTGAGCTTGATGACGTGCGGCGGCGGGCCGAGCATCGCCAGCAGGTCGTCGGTGTCGTCCGGGTTGTCGCCGAACACCGTCACCGGCAACCCGAGCCCCTCGGCGGCCAGCAACTGCTGGCACAGCAGCTTGTCGCGTGCACGCGCGAACGCGGCCGACGGATTCGGCGCGAAGGTGCCCATCAGTTCGAACTGGCGCAGCACCGCGTTGCCGTAGCGCGTGACCGATGCCGCGAAGCGTGGAATCACGGCGTCGTAGCCGACGACCGGCTTGCCCTTGTAGCGCATCGAGAACCCTTCGCTGCTGATACGCATGTAGCAGCGCAGCGGATCGAGCACGCGCACGGTATGCCCGCGCACGCGCGCAGCCTCGACCAGACGACGGGTCGAATACAGCCGGGTATTGCGGGAGAGGATCGCGAGCTTCATCGAATCACCGGACGGGCGCACAGCAGAAGAGAGAGACGGACCACCAACGAAAACGGCGACACCAATTCGATGGTGTCGCCGCACGGATGTCACGAAACCTTGCTGGAGCGGGTGAAGGGAATCGAACCCTCGTCAGTTGCTTGGGAAGCAACAGCTCTACCATTGAGCTACACCCGCGCGAGGTGGGCAGTCTATGCCGGGCCTGCGCGCATTGGCAACGACGCCGCCCGTGCGCCGTTGCCTGTCGACGCAGGCCTCAGAAGCCGGCGCCGATCGTCGCGAACGCGGTCGTGTGGCTGCCGCCTTTCTGGCCGACCGTCAGACTGGCGCCGACGTTGGCGTCCAGGCCGAACAGCTTCGTCTGCGTGCCCAGCGTCGCGGTGGCGTAGCTGTTGTCGTAGCCGCGCGCCGGCACGGCGTACGGCAGCGTCGAGGACAGCGACTGCGACTGCGCGAAGGCTTCCGTCGGCGCATCTTCGAACTCGCGGTCGATGGTGACGCGCGCGTAGGGACGGAACGCGTCGCTGGCGGCATAGGCCAACTGCCAGCCGGCACTGCCGATCAGCGAGTCGATGTCCTGCGACGGGTACGCCAGCGAGCTCGACACGGTCGGATCGCTTTCGGCGAAACCGTCGACTTCGATGCGCTGCGCGACCAAGGAGAGCACCGGGCCGTGCTGCAGCGCGCCTTCGCCGAAGTTCCAGCCGGCGCCGATCGCGGCGGTCACGTTGCTGCCATCGGCCTGACCGGAATGCACGCGCGTCACCGGACCGATCTGCACGGTGCGGTCGGTGTCGAAGTCGAGCCAGGTGTAGCTCAGCTGCGCGTTGACCCAGGCGCCGCTGTCGGCGCGCCAGCCGACGAAACCGCCGACAGTGGCTTCGGTCTGGTCCCAGTTGCCGCGACGCAGGCCCCAGTCGTTGCCCTGCTTGCCGTAGCCGACGAAGCCGCCGAAGGTCGTGTTGCCCGAAGTCCAGTCCAGACCCGCGGTCAGCGCCGGGCCGACGCCGTCGTAGGCATCGCCGTGGTCGTAGCGCTGCATGTCGGCGCGCACGTCGGCCCACCAGCTGCGGCCCTCGCCGCGTGCCGGTGCCAGGCTCAGACGGTTGTTGATGCGATCGGCGCGGGCGCGGCCGGTCACGGTCGCGGACTGCGGCAGCACCGCGATCTGCTGCGGGCCGTCGATCATCGCGACCGCGAGGTCGGCGACCATTTCCTGGGCGCGGCTGGCCGGGTGCACGCCGTCGGCGAACAGATAGCTATCGGCCGCCGACGGGGTCACCAGCGAGTTCGGATTGCAGAACACCGAGGAGTCGCCGATGCCCGGCTGTGCGCCACACGCGGCCGAGGTCACGTTGGCGAAGCCGTACAGCGCCGGGCTGGCGGCGACTTCCTGCAGGAAGTGGAAGGTGTCGACCGGGATCACGCGCAGGCCCTGGCTGGCCAGGCCGCCATAGAGCGCGGTGTTGTAGGTGTTGGCGAGGGCGGTGCCGGTCGCCATGCCGACCGCGCCACCGGCGCGCGACTGCGGGGTCAGGCCGATGTCGGGGATCGCCGGCACCACGACATAGCGGGCGCCCGCGCCCTGCAACGTGCCGACGAGGCCGATCTGGGCGGTGACCGCCGAGCCGATGATCTGCTGCGCCTGCGCCGGATTCGCGGCGACCGCGAACAGGTCGTTGGCACCACCCCACACGCTGTAGAGCGCATTGGCATCCGCGCGACCGCCGTTGGCGGTCAGATAGGTGTCGACCTGCGCGGCCAGCGACGGCGCCTGGCCGAGCGCGGTGATCGCCGTCTCCGACACGCGGGCACCGCCCGCGGCGTAGTTGTCGCCGGCCTGGCCATTGCCGTTCGCGCTTGCGTCGGTGCCGTAGCGGTCGGCCACGTGCTCGGCCCAGGTCAGGCCCGGGTTGGTGGTGAAGCGGCCGAGGATCGCACCCGACGGACCAACCGCGCCGATGATGACCGGGCGGAAATAGCCCGAGTCGGTGAGGCTGTCGCCGAAGAACACCGTGCGCGAGAACGGCTCGGCGGCGAATGCGGGAAGGATGGCGGCCGCGGCGAGCGCGGCGGCAAGGGTGGCACGGATGGGCCTGGACGACATCTGCGGGTTCTCCTGGAAATTGACGTTGGCCAGCGCGTTCCCGCCGGTCCATTCGGCAGCGCATGGCGCCGAACCGCGGGATGATCCCATGTCGTTTCCGGCACCGGCACGCCGCAGTGCGGCACGCGTGCGTGATGCGCGCTGAGCGGCGACAATTCCGCCATGAACATTCGACTCAACGGCGAGGATCTCGCCATCGACACCGGCAGCACCATTGCCGCACTGCTTACGCAACAGGATCTGGCCGGCCGCCGCGTCGCGGTGGAGGTCAACGGCGAGATCGTGCCGCGCGGGCGTCATGCGGAACACGCGATCCACGAGGGCGACCAGATCGAGATCGTGCACGCGCTGGGCGGTGGCTGAGAGCATGCAGGACAGCCTGCAATCCGGCGCGGGTCCCGAATCCGTTCCGCATCCGCTTGCCGCATCGGCGATAATCCCCCGATGACCACTGCATCCCCTGCTGATGCCGGCCTCATCATCGCCGGCAAGACCTACACCTCCCGCCTGCTGACCGGCACCGGCAAGTTCAAGGATCTCGACGAGACCCGCCTGGCCACCGAGGCCGCGGGTGCGCAGATCGTCACCGTCGCGATCCGCCGGACGAACATCGGCCAGAACCCGGGCGAGCCCAACCTGCTCGACGTGCTGCCGCCGGACCGCTACACCATCCTGCCCAATACCGCCGGCTGCTACACCGCCGAAGACGCGGTGCGCACCTGCCGACTGGCGCGCGAACTGCTCGACGGCCACAACCTGACCAAGCTCGAAGTGCTGGGCGACCAGCGCACGCTGTTCCCCGATGTCGTGCAGACGCTCAAGGCGGCCGAGCAACTGGTCAAGGACGGCTTCGACGTCATGGTCTACACCTCCGACGACCCGATCCTGGCCAAGCGCCTGGAAGAAATCGGCTGCGCCGCGGTGATGCCGCTGGCCGCGCCGATCGGTTCGGGCCTGGGCATCCAGAACAAGTACAACCTGATCGAGATCATCGAGAACGCGAAGGTGCCGATCATCGTCGACGCCGGCGTCGGCACCGCGTCCGATGCCGCGATCGCGATGGAGCTGGGCTGCGACGGCGTGCTGATGAACACCGCGATCGCCGGCGCGCGCCACCCGGTGGTGATGGCCAGCGCGATGCGCAAGGCGGTCGAGGCCGGTCGCGAAGCCTTCCTCGCCGGCCGCATTCCGCGCAAGCGGTTTGCCAGCGCGTCCTCGCCGGTCGACGGTCTGCTGGGCTGATCGACGCGCGATGACCAACCCGTTTTCCAGCGAAGGTGCCAAGGCTCCGCCCAAGCCGTTCACGGCGACCGAGGGCCGTCGCGAGATCCGCAGCTTCGTGCTGCGCCAGGGCCGGTTCACGCCGGCCCAGCAGCGCGCGTTCGATGACGCCTGGCCGAAGTTCGGCCTGGACTACCAGGGCACGCCGCGCGATTTCGACGCCGCCTTCGGCCGCAGTGCGCCGCGCATCGTCGAGATCGGTTTCGGCAATGGTGCGGCGCTGCGCCACTCGGTGCAGTTGGATCCTGCGCGCGACCACATCGGCATCGAAGTGCATGCGCCGGGCGTCGGCCGTGTGCTCAATGCGCTGGCCGAAGACGGCAACAGCAACGTCCGCGTGTATCACCACGACGCGGTCGAAGTGCTGGAACACGAGATCGCCGACGGCGCGCTCGACGAGATCCGCATCTATTTCCCGGATCCCTGGCACAAGAAGCGCCACAACAAGCGCCGGCTGGTGAAGCCCGAGTTCGCGGCGTTGCTGGTGCGCAAGCTCAGCCCCGAAGGCCGCCTGCATCTCGCGACCGACTGGGCCGATTACGCCGAACAGATGTGGGACGTGCTCGACGCGATACCCGGCCTGCGCAATCGCGCCGGTCCACGTGGTCATGTGCCGCGTCCGCCGTGGCGGCCGCAGACCCATTTCGAAACCCGTGGCCAGAAGCTCGGACACGGCGTCTGGGATCTGCTCTACGACCGCGTCGCCGAAGACGCCGCCGGACGCTAGTGCCGTGACACGGGCCCCAGGACGCCGGGTTCGACATCCGCTGCACGCGGCGCCGCGCAGTCTGTTGCCGATGGCCTACGCCCGACCCGCTCCACGCGTCACCGATCGCCAGAACGGCCTGCGACGCTGATGGATACCGCGCTCGCCCTCACCACCGACATGAAGATCGTGCTGGCCCTCGTGGGCCTGACGATGGTGCTGTTCGTGTTCCAGCGCGTGCGCGCGGATCTGGTGGCGCTGGTGGTGCTGGTAATGCTGGGGCTGACCGGCCTGGTTGCGCCGGAGGATGTGTTCAACGGCTTCTCGTCGAACGCGACGATCAGCGTCATCGCCACGATGATCCTCGGCATGGGCCTGGACCGCACCGGCGCGCTGAACCGCCTTGCGGGCTGGCTGCTGCGGCGGGCCAAGGGCCAGGAAGACCGGTTGCTGATGCTGACTGCAGGTATCGCCGGCCTCAATTCCTCGGTGATGCAGAACCCGTCGGTGATGGCGCTTTACATGCCTGTCGCCGCGCGGCTTGCCTCGCGCTCGGGGCTGCGGCTCGCACAGATGCTGCTGCCGATCTGCGTGGCCGTCATCATGGGCGGCACGCTCACGATGGTCGGCTCCTCGCCGCTGATCCTGCTCAACGACCTGCTGACAGCGGCCAATGCCAACCTGCCCTCGGGTTCGGCGACGCTGGAATCGTTGAACATGTTCGCGCCGCTGCCGATCGGTCTGGTACTGCTGGCGGCGGGCCTGGCCTACTTCCATTTCCGCGGCAACCGCCAGTTGCGCGCACTCGAAGATGGTGACAGCAACGTCACTCCGGCACGCACGCAGAGCTATTTCTCGAGCGCATACGGCATCGACGGCGATGTCTACGAACTCGTCGTGACCACCGAAAGCCCGCTGGTCGGCATGACCTTCGGTGAAGCCGAGGCCATTCACGACGCCCCGGTGCTGCTCGCGCTCAGATCCGAGAACGAATCCCGTCTCGCACCGCCCGCCGATGCACGCATCTGGGTCGGCAGCGTGATCGGTGCGATGGGACGGCGCCAACAGGTGACCGACTTCGCGCAGAACCAGTTCCTGCGCATGAGTACGCGCCTGCGGCATTTCGGCGACCTGTTCAATCCCAGCCGCGCCGGCATCGCCGAAGCCGTGGTGCCGCCGACCTCCAAGTTCATCGGCAAGACCGCGTCCGAACTGAGCCTGCGCAAGAAGTACGGCATCCGCCTGCTGGCGATCAATCGCGACAAGCAGGTGATCCGCGAGGATCTGCGCAACATCGCGCTGCGCGCCGGCGACATGCTGGTCCTGCACAGCATCTGGCAGGACCTGGCCAAGACCGCGAAATCACTCGATTTCATCATCGTTACCGACTACCCCAAGGGCGAGCAGCGGCCGCACAAGTTCAAGATCGCGATGGCGATCTTCGCCGTCACCATGCTGATCGCGCTGTCGTCGCGTGTGCCGACTTCGGTCGCGCTGATGGCCGGCGTCGCCGGCATGCTGGTGTTCGGCGTGCTGAAGATGGACGAGGCCTACAGCGCGATCAACTGGAAGACCGTGTTCCTGATGGCCTGTCTGATTCCACTGGGCTGGGCGATGGACTCGAGCGGCGCGGCGGCGTGGGTGGCCGGACACACGATCGAACGGTTGCCGAGCGGCCTGCCGGTGTGGGTGCTGGAGATCGCCGTCGCATTGCTGACCGCGGCGTTCTCGATGGTCATCAGCCACGTCGGCGCGACCATCGTCGTGGTGCCGCTGGCGATCAATCTTGCGCTCGCGGTCGGCGGCAATCCCACCGCGTTCGCGTTGATCGTCGCATTGTCGGCCTCGAACAACTTCGTCACCCAGTCCAATCCGGTGATGTCGATGATCATCGGCCCGGCAGGCTACAAGGCGCGCGATCTGTGGCGCATCGGCCTGCCGATCTCGCTGATCTACACGGCGATCGTCGTGCTGATGGTCAACCTGCTGTTCTGATCGAATCGCTCACGCGTCGGTTCAAGTGCGCGATTCGACGCGCGATGCGCCGCGTTCAATCCAGTACGACCTGCCCGTTGTGCACGCGCACCGCGACCGCGCGCAGTGACTCGCCACGACACGGGCCGGCCACGCAGACACCGTCGAGCAGCGAGAAGCTCGCACCGTGTGCCGCGCACACCAGCTCGCCGGTCTTCGCACGCAGGAATTGCCCGGGCGCCCAGTCGAGACGGCGACCCGCATGCGGGCAGATGTTCAACCACGCCTGTACGCGCGTGCCTTCACGGAACAACACGAGCGATTCGGCGTCGCCGTCCAGCGTCGCTTCTACCTCGGCGAATCCGCCATCGGCGATCGCGTCCAGCGCGAGCAGAGGCGCATGCGCCTCACGTGGATTTAACGAAGACATTACAACTCCGATCGGCCCGGGCCCGATACTGGTCGCCGGCCCACAAGCCACATTGTGTCACGACGTTGACGGAACCCATGTCCAAGCCTTTCTTCCGCGATCTCCATGCCCGATTCGACGCCTCCGGCGTGCGCGCGATGTTCGCGCCGCGCAAACCGCGTCATCCGCTGCTGCGCATCGCGCTCGGCCTGGTCGGCGTGGCGATGCTCGCGGTGCTGCTCGTCGCCGGCGTCTTCATCGGCGCGGCAATGATCCTGTTCGGCATCGCCCGTCGCCTGCTCGTCCGCAGCCCGGCGCCGCGCCGCGACACGCGCATCGTCGATGCCGAATACCGCGTCGTGCGCGAACGCGACCACGCCGCGCTGCGCTGATCCACACCGCCCGGCCCAGCGCCGCGCCTGTCCCTGCCTGATGGCGCACCGCGCCGAGGACCCGCGATGACCGAATCCGCGCGCGATGTCGTGCCCGCTGTTGAACCCGTGCGTCTGTCGGTACGTGGCGGTGGTCGCTTCCCGGTACGCCGGGTCTACTGTGTCGGCCGCAACTTCGCCGACCACGCCAGGGAAATGGGCGCCGACGCACCGGCATCGAAGGCCGCGCGCGGCACGCCCGTATTCTTCGCCAAGCCGGCCGATGCCGTGGTGACCGGCGATACGGTGCCCTATCCCAGCGCCACGCAGGACCTGCATCACGAGGTGGAACTGGTGATCGCGCTCGGTGCCGATGCGCCTGCAGGCGTGCTCGCGGTCGGCGATGCGCAGGCGCTGGTGTTCGGCTACGCCGTCGGCCTCGACCTGACGCGCCGTGATCTGCAGGCCGCGGCCAAGGCCAAGGGTCTGCCGTGGGATGTCGCCAAGGGCTTCGACGCCTCCGCACCGGTCGGCGAACTGGTGCCTGCCGCGGACATCGGTGCGCTCCAATCGCGCACGCTCAGTCTCGAGGTCAACGGCGAACGCCGCCAGACCTCGACCCTCGACCAGTTGATCTGGGACGTGCCCGAGATCCTGCACGAACTGTCGAAACTGTTCGCGCTGCGCGCCGGCGACCTCATCTTCATGGGCACGCCCGCGGGCGTGGCCGCGCTGCAGCCGGGCGACCGGGTCGTGGCGCGACTGGACGACGCGCTCGAACTGAGGTGCGTCATTACCCCGCCATCGCTATAGTCGCTCGCGATACCCCCCAAACATTGCAGGAGCGGTCCATGGGCATTCTGTCCGAATTCAAGGAATTCGCGGTTCGCGGCAACGTGATCGATCTCGCGGTCGGTGTCGTCATCGGTGCGTCGTTCGGCAAAATCGTCACTGCGCTCGTCGACAACATCATCATGCCGCCGGTCGGCCTGCTGATCGGCGGGGTCGATTTCGCGCAATGGGTCATCACCCTGCGCGAGGCGACGGTCGACGCCGTCACCGGCGACGAGATTCCCGCGGTCGTCATCGGCATCGGCGCGTTCATCAACACGCTCATCCAGTTCGTCATCGTCGCATTCGCGATCTTCCTCGCGGTCAAGTTCATCAACCGCCTCAAGCGCAACCAGGCCGAAGCGCCGGAAGCGGACAAGCCGGCCGAGCCGACCGAGGAAGTCCAACTGCTGCGCGAGATCCGCGATTCGCTGCGGACGCAACCCTGACGCAGCGTTCCAGACACGCTTGCGCCATTCGACGGGCCGCGACAATGCCGCGGCCCGTTTCCGTTTCACCGATCCCCTTTCTTGCTGGAGTCGTCCGCATGCGCGTTCCGTCCATCAGGCCACTGGCCATTGCCCTGCTGTCGACCGCACTGCTGACCGCGTCTCCCGCATTCGCGCAATCGCGCGACGCCATGCCGATCGCAGCGGCCGCACTCGAGCAGGCCGCGCAGTTGCGCGAACGCGCCGTGCAGGACGGCACCGCGTATGCGTTGATCGAATCGCTGACCACGGAGGTCGGTCCGCGCCTGCCCGGCAGCGAGGCCGATGCCCACGCCGTGGCCTGGGCCAGGGCACGCTTTGAAGCGCTCGGTTACGACAAGGTCTGGACCGAGCCGGTGACGTTTCCGAAGTGGGAGCGCCGCAGCGAACATGCCGCGGTCGTCGGCGCGCATGCGCAGCCGCTGGTGATCACCGCGCTCGGCGGCAGCCCGGGCGGCGATGTCACCGCCGAACTGGTGCGCTTCGACAGCGTCGCCGCACTTGAAGCCGCCGATCCCGCGACGCTGCGTGGCAAGCTCGCCTTCGTCGACGTGCCAATGGCGCGTTCGCGCGACGGGAGCGGGTATGGTGAGGCCGGTCCGGTGCGCGGACGCGGCCCGTCGATCGCCGCGCGCAAGGGCGCCGCCGGCTATCTGATGCGCTCGATCAGCACCAGTCCGCACCGCGTCGCCAATACCGGCATCACCCGTTTCGATGCCGACGTCACACCGATCCCCTCGGCCGCCCTGTCGCTGCCCGACGCCGACCAGCTCGCGCGCCTGCTGGCGCGTGGGCCGGTACAGGTGCATCTGGCGCTGGATGTCGGCTGGAACGGCGACTACACCTCGCAGAACGTCATCGGCGAACTCACCGGCCGCGAAGCACCGGACGAGATCGTGCTGATCGCCGGCCATCTGGATTCATGGGACCTGGGCACCGGCGCGGTCGATGACGCCTCCGGCGTCGGCATCACGATGGCCGCCGGTCACCTGATCGCGCAGTTGCCGCAGCGGCCGCGCCGCACGGTGCGCGTGGTCGCGTTCGCGAACGAGGAACAGGGATTGATCGGCGCACGCGCCTACGCAGAGGCACACGGCGGCGCGGATGTGATTGCACACCACGTCATCGGCGCGGAAAGCGACTTCGGCGCCGGCCGCATCTACGGCTTCAACACCAGCGCCCCCGCCGGCCAGCGCGCGACCAGCGACGCGATTGCCGACGTGCTGCGTCCGCTCGGCATCGACTACCTGCAGGACAAGGGCGGCCCGGGTCCGGACATCTCGCCGCTGGCGGCCAAGGGCGGCGCCTGGGGCTGGCTGGGCCAGGACGGCACCGACTACTTCGACCTGCACCACAACGCCAACGACACCTTCGACAAGGTCGATCCCGACGCGGTCGCGCAGAACACCGCCGCCTACGCCGTATTCGCGTGGCTGGCGGCGGAATCGGAAGGCGGGTTCGGCAGCGCGCCGAAGAGCGAAGAGACGCCGGCGCACTGACGCGCGCACGACTGGATCGGTGGGAGCGCGCTTGCGCGCGATGAGGCTTTTTCCCGGCAACACCATCGCGCGCAAGCGCGCTCCCACATCAGCATTTGGCAGCGGCTCGGAACTCAGCGGCTGTGCTGGGTCCACTGCGCCAGCAGCACGGCCGTCGCTGATGCAACGTTGAGGCTCTCGACCTTGCCGCTGCCGGGAATGCCGAGCCGCAGATCGCAGGCCTTGGCGAGTTCGGGATCCATGCCCTCGCCTTCGGAGCCGATCACGAACACGACGCGCTCGGGCAGCGGACGGGCGAACACGCTTTCGCCGCCGCGCACGACGGTGGCCGCGAGCGAGAAGCCGACGCTGCGCAACTGGGCGAGTGAATTGTCGTCGCGACCCAGACGCACGAACGGCACCGACTCCGCACCACCTTCGGCCACGCGCGCGGCAGCGCCGGACAGCGCCAGCGGCGAGGTCTTCGGCAGCAGGATCGCACCGACGCCGAAGTGCGCGGCCGAGCGCAGGATCGCGCCGAGGTTGTGCGGATTGCCCACGCCGTCGAGCCACAACGCGCAGACCGGACCGGCCGGCAGCGTCTGCAGCCACGTGCCCAGCGACTGCGGCGCCTCACGCACCACGTCGGCAACCACACCTTCGTGGTGCGAGCTGGCCGCGAGCTTGCGCAGATCATCCTCGGCGACGACGCGATAGCCGACGCGGTTCGCCGCGCACCACTTCAGCAGCGGCTGCAACTGCGGGATGCGCGCTTCGAGCAGATAGAGCTTGCGGATCGCCTCGGGGCGACGCGCGAACACCGCGTCGATCGCGTTGCGCCCGTACAGGCGCATCTCGCGCGGCGCAGCGGACATACCGTCATCTGCGGGCGCCGGCGCGGCAGGCGCCGCAGGCGTCGTGGCTCGACGCCCCCACGGCGATTCGCCGCGGGACCCGGGAGCATCGGAGTAAGGGGATCGCGTCATCGGTTGATCGTCTTCCAGAGTTCGGCGTGGCGGATGTCGAGCTTGTCGGGATCGAACACCGGATCGAGACCGAGCTTCTGCTGTGCTTCGTAATCCCGCAGCGCGCGGAGGGCCGGGCGCTGCAGGATCAGGATAGCGATGATGTTGAGCCAGGCCATCAGGCCGACGCCGATGTCACCGAGCGTCCAGGCCATCTCCGCCGTGCGCAGGCAGCCGAAGGTCACCGCCGCCAGCAGGCCCAGGCGCAACGCGAAAATCATCCACGGACGGTGCATGCGCCGGTTGATGTAGGCGATGTTGGTCTCGGCCATGTAGTAGTAGGCGATGATCGTCGTGAACGCGAAGAAGAACAGCGCCAGCGCGACGAAGCTTGCGCCCCAGCCCGGCAGCACCGATTCCACCGCAGCCTGGGCGAACGAGGGACCGACCGCCACACCAGGCAGCGCCTCATAGAGCATCGCGCCCGCGCCGGCCGGATCGACGACGTTGTACATGCCGGTCGAGAGGATCATGAAGGCCGTCGCCGAACACACCAGCAGCGTGTCCACGTACACCGAGAACGCCTGCACCAGGCCCTGCTTGGCCGGATGCGACACCTCGGCCGCGGCCGCGTGGTGCGGGCCGGTGCCCTGTCCGGCCTCGTTGGAATAGATGCCGCGCTTGACGCCCCATTCGATGGCCAGGCCGAGCACCGCGCCCATGCCCGCCTCCAGGCCAAAGGCGCTGCGGAACACCAGGCCGAACATCTCGGGCAGCGCGCCAGCGTTGATGAACATGATCACCAGCGCGATGAGAATGTAGGCCAGCGCCATGAAGGGCACGACCAGTTCCGCGAACCGCGCGATGCGCTTGACGCCCCCGAAGATGATGAAGCCCAGGCCGACGACGATGATCGCCGCGGCAACCGCAGGCGCCGTACCCCAGGCTGTATTGGCGGCCGACGCGATACCGTTTGCCTGCACGCCCGGCAGCAGGAATCCGGCCGCAACGATCGTCACGATGGCGAAGATCCAGGCATACCAGCGCTGTCCCATCGCCTTCTCGATGAAGTACGCCGGACCGCCGCGGTACCGACCGCTGTCGTCCTTTTCCTTGTAGATCTGCGCAAGGGTGGATTCGACGAACGCGGTCGACGCGCCGAGGAAGGCCATGACCCACATCCAGAACAGCGCGCCCGGACCGCCGAAGGCGATCGCCGTGGCCACACCGGCGATGTTGCCGATGCCGACGCGTCCAGACAGCGACATCGCAAGCGCCTGGAAGGACGACACGCCCGCCTCCGACTTTCCGCCATCGAGCATGAGTCGGATCATTTCGCGGAACTGCCGGATCTGGACGAACCGGGTGCGGATCGAAAAGTACAGGCCCGCGCCCAGACACAGCCAGATCAGCGGGGGACTCCAGATGATGCCGTTGAGGCTGTTGACGATCGATTCCACGCACTGCTCCCCGGTTGGTGCCGCCTGTACGCGGACGTCCACCCGATTCTCCCTCAATCCCGCGCAAACACGAAACGACGTCGCGGTCAGTCCCGCAGCAGTGCATAGACCTGCAGGTCGTGGACGCCGTCGGATCTGCGGATCGCACGCCCCAGGACGCCTTCCCTGACGAAGCCGTTGAGCTCCAGGACGCGCGCCGAAGCCGGATTGGTGTCGAGCACATTTGCCTGCAGCCGCAAGAGCGACAGCGCGTCCATGACCCAGGGCACGTACAGGGCCACGACCTGGCGCATGACGCGCCGGTTCCAGTGCGCGCGACCCAGCCAGTACCCGAGTTCGGCCGCATGCGCGCGCTCACCCGCCGCGGCATGACGTACGCCGATGCCGCCGCAGGCCTCGCCGTCGATCTCGATCGCGAGCACCGGCTGTGTCAGATCGACCACGCGCCCGGCCAGGAAGGCCTCGCCGTCGGCGCGCGTATAGGGATTCGGGAAACGTTCGCTGAGCCCACGGACGACCAGGGGATCGTCCGCGTGGCGCAGCAATGCGTCGAGATCATCGGCGCGCCAGCGGCGGAGGACGAAGCCTGCCCCGTCCAGACGCACCGCGTCCCAGCGCGACACCTCAGCCATGGCCACCCACGGAGGGTGTTTCGGCCTCCAGGCGCTCGAGTTCATGCGCCAATGCCTCGGGCGAACGGGTGAATCCCGCCAGCAAGGCGTAGAACGCCGGCACGACGAACAGCGACAGCAGGGTCGAGAACGCCACGCCGAAGATGATCACCACGCCGATCGTCGCTCGACTTGCCGAACCCGGCCCGCCCGCGACGACCAGCGGCACCGCGCCGACGATGGTCGCCGCGGCAGTCATCAGGATCGGACGCAGCCGCACCGCCGATGCTTCGGTGATCGCCTCGCGCACATTGCGGCCGTCGTCGCGCAGCTGGTTGGCGAACTCGACGATCAGGATGCCGTTCTTCGCCGCCAGGCCGATCAGCATCACGATGCCGATCTGACTGAACAGGTTCAGCGTGCCGCCTGTCGCCCACAGACCGAGCAGGGCGCCGAGCACCGCCAGCGGCACGGTCAGCATGATCGACAGTGGATGGATGAAGCTCTCGAACTGGGCGGCGAGCACCAGATACACGATCAGCAACGCCATCGCGAACGTCAGCAGCACCGCGCCGCCGGCCTCCTGGAACTCGCGGCTCTCGCCCTTCCAGTCGATCTGCGCGTAGTGGGGCAGTTCCTCGGCGGCAACCTGGCGTGTCCACTCGAGCGCCTCGCTCATCGTGTAGCCCTCGGTCAGACCGGCCGAGATGGTGATTGCGCGAAGACGGTTGAAGCGGTTGAAGCTCGCCGGCTCGGCCACCTCGCTCAGCGTGACCAGGTTCGACAGCGGAATCAGCGCATCGTCGCGACCGCGTACATAGGTGCCGGCCAGATCCGCGGGCGACATGCGCGCCCCACGATCGGCCTGCAGCAGCACGTCGTATTCCTCACCGCTGTCGACGAAGGTGGTGACCTGGCGCGAGCCCATCATCGTCTCGAGCGTGCGGCCGATCTCCTGTACCGAGACGCCGAGATCGGCAGCGCGCGTACGATCGATGTCGACGCGCATCTGCGGACGCGTTTCCTTGTAGTCGGAGTCCGGATCCTGGATACCGGGGTTCTCGCGCATGCGGGCGAGCATACGGTCGCGCCACTGCGCGATCTCGGCGTAGTCCGGCCCGCCCAGCACGAGCTGGTAGCGCTGACCGCGGCTGCTGATCAGACCGCCGGGCACATTGGCGCGCACCTGCACGCCGGGAAGTTCGGCGAAGTCGGCGCGCAGCATGTCGACGATTTCAGGGGTGCTGACGCTGCGCTCGCGCCAGTCCTGCAGGAACACGATCACCTGGCCGTTGTGCATGTCCTGGCTGCCGCCCCAGCCGCGCGGCACGCGCGAATTGGCACGTTCGATCGGCTGATTCTCGCCGAGGTATTTGTTGAAGATCGCCTCAACCTGCTGCATCTGGCCCACGGTGTAGTCGAAGCCGGCGCCTTCGGGACCGTCGACGCCGACGAAGAAGCGCCCGCGATCTTCGGCCGGCGACAGTTCCCCCGGAACGCGCCAGAACAGCAACATCGCCGCGAGAAGGCAGGCGCCAATCGCGAGCGCCAGCAGCATCATCAACCGCACCGGTTTCAGCGCAACGAGGCGACCCACGCCGCGGCCGTAGCCGTTGCTCAACCCATCCAGATGACGCGTGACCCAGGCGTTGAAACCGGTCTTCTGCTGCCCGTGCGGGCGCACCAGCTTCGAGCACATCATCGGCGTCAACGTCAGCGCGATGAACGCGGACAGTGCGACCGCGCCAGCAAGCGTCACCGACAGTTCCCGGAACAGGCGACCGGAGTTGCCTTCCATGAAGCCGACGGGCAGGAACACCGCGACCAGCACGGCGGTCGTGGCGATCACCGCGAACGCGACCTGCGCGGTGCCGCGCCTGGCCGCGACCAGCGGGGGCTCACCGAGATCGGCGCGGCGCTGCACGTTCTCCAGCACGATGATCGCGTCGTCGACCACGAGGCCGATGCACAGCACCAGCGCCAGCAGCGTCAGCAGGTTGATCGAGAAACCGAACGCATACAGCGCGATGAACGCCGCGATCAGGCACACCGGCGCGGTGACGGCCGGGATGATCGCCGCGCGCAAACTGCCCAGGAACAGCCAGATCACCACGAACACCAGCGCCATCGCCTCGAACAGCGTCCAGTACACACGCGTGATCGCCGACTCGATGAACATCGTGTTGTCGGCGGCGACGAAGATCTCGGTGCCCTCGGGCAAGGTGTCCTGGATGCGCTCGGCTTCGGCGCGCGCCGAACGGGCCACGTCGAGCGCATTCGCGGTCGAGGTGCGCACGATGCCCAGGCCCACATTGGGCACCGAGTTGCTACGCATGTAAGAGCGCCGCTCGTCGGGCCCCAGTTCGACCCGCGCGATGTCGCCCACGCGCACGACGTAGCCGTCATCGCCGCGGCGCACCGGCATCTGCGCGAACTGTCCCGGCTCGCGGTAGCCACGCTCGACACGCAGGGTGAAGTCGCGCGTTTCCGATTCGATGCTGCCGGCGGGCAGTTCGACGTTCTCGGTCCGCAGCGCGTTCTCGACATCGGCCGAGGTCACGCCGCGCGCGGTCATCGCTTCGCGGTCGAGCCAGATGCGCATCGAGTAGCGCTGCCCGCCGCTGAGCTGCACGCGCGCCACGCCGTCGAGCGAGGACAGGCGGTCGAGGATGTAGCGGTCGGTGTAGTCGGTGAGTTCGAGCGTGCCCATCGTGCTCGAACGCAGATTGAGCCAGAGGATCGCATCCGCGTCGGCCTCCACCTTGGAGATTTCCGGCGGATCGGCCTCGATCGGCATCCGGTCGGCGACCCGGCTGATCGCATCGCGCACGTCATTGGCCGCAGCCTCGATATCGCGGGTGAGGTTGAATTCGATCGTCACGTCCGAACGGCCGTTGCGGCTGCGCGACTCGATCGTGCGGATGCCCTCGATGCCGGCGAGTGCGTCTTCCAGGATCTGGGTGATGCGGGTCTCGACCACGGCCGCAGACGCACCCGGATAACTGACGTCCACCGAGACGATCGGCGGGTCGATGTTGGGCATCTCGCGCAGGGTCAGGCGACTGAACGCCATCAGCCCCAGCACCACCAGCAGCAGGCTGATCACGACGGCCAGGACCGGCCGCCGGATCGCGAGGTCCGACATCTTCATTGCGCAGCGCCTCCGGCCGGCGTGTCATCAGCCGCCGGCGCCTTCGCCTCCTGTACCGAGCCTTCGACGATCGTCATGCCCGCGCGCAGCTTGCCGGTGCCGTCGACGACGATGCGCGTGCCCGGCTCCAGCCCTTCAAGCACCTCGACCAGACCCTGCGCGCGCACGCCGACCGTGATCGGCACCTGCTCGACCGTCTCGTCCTCGCGCACGCGAAACACGAACGTGTCGCGGCCGACCTGGACGACGGCGATCTCCGGCAGCATCAGTGCCTGGCGGGCCTGCTGCTGCAGGCGCACCTCGACCAGCATGCCGGGGCGCAGCAGGTGTTCGGGATTTTCGAAACCCGCGCGCACGAGCACTGCGCGGGTGTTGGGATCGATACGTGCGTCGATCGTCTGCACCTCGCCTTCGAAGCGCATGCCCGGACGCGCCGCGACCTGACCGATGACCGTCTGACCCACCGCGATGCGCGCGAGCAGGGTTTCGGGCACCGGAAAATCGACGAAAACCGAGTCCACATCATCAAGCGTCGCGATCGGCGTTCCCGGCGTGACCAGTGCGCCGGGGCTCACCTGGCGGATACCGAGCACGCCGGCGAACGGCGCCCGGACCGTGCGGTCGCCGATGTTGGCGCGCATCTCGGCCACCGTGGCGCGCGCGGCATCGCGATCGGCGCGCAGCGTGTCGACCGAGGCGCGCGAGATCAGCTGGCTTTCGACCAGCTCTGCACCGCGGCGATACTGACTGTCGGCGTCCACGGCGGCCGCTTCGGCGGCCTGCAGCGTGGCCTGCTGCTGGTTGCCGCTGAGCGTCACCAGCACCGTACCTGCGGTGACCTCGTCGCCACTGTCGAAATGCACGCGCTGCACGATCTCGCTGACCTTGGCGGTCACCGTGATCGACTCCCGCGCATTCACGGTGCCCAGCGCGGTGAGGCTGTCGTTCCAGGTTCTCGGCTGCACGATCGTGGTCGTCACCGGCACTGCCGCGCCGGCACCTGCCGGAGCACCTGATGGCCCCTGCTCTCCTGAGCCGCAGGCCGACAGTAGGCAAGCTGATACGACGAGAGCGGCGAAAACGCCGAAGACCCGCGATGCGGCGGGACGGACGGGGACATGCTGGGACAAAGGGCGGCCTGCGGATACGGAAAAACCGCCCGATCTTACCCGCTGGTCCGTGACACCGACCGTGCCATCGGATGGGCATGAAAAAACAGCGTTCCACGTCAACCGCTGGCGGCCTCGTGCGTTATGGCCCAGTCTGGTCCGACCGCGCCCAGCGCCCGTGTCGAGGCATCCCCATGGCCCTGTACGACAACATCCTCCAGACCATCGGCAATACGCCGGTCGTGCGCCTGCATCGCATCGCGCCACCGAACGTCGAACTCTACGCCAAGGTCGAGTCCTTCAATCCCGGCGGCTCGGTCAAGGACCGCCTCGCACTGGCGATCATTCTCGACGCCGAACAGCGCGGCCTGCTCAAACCCGGCGACACCGTCGTCGAAGCGACATCGGGCAATACCGGCGTGGCGCTGGCGATGGTCTGCGCGGCGCGCGGCTACAAGTTCGTCGCGACGATGGTCGAGACCTTCTCGATCGAACGCCGCAAGCTGATGCGCGCCTACGGCGCCAAGGTGATCCTGACCCCGGCCGCCGAGCGCGGCAGCGGCATGGTGAAGCGCGCGAAAGAATTGGCCGAGGAACACGGCTGGTTCTGGGCCAGCCAGTTCGAGAACCCCGCCAATCCCGCCTACCACCGGCAGACCACCGCCGCCGAAATCCTGCGCGATTTCGCCGGCCGCCGGCTCGATCATTTCGTCACCGGCTGGGGCACGGGCGGCACGCTGACCGGCGTGGGTGAAGTGCTCAAGGTCGCGCGCCCGGAAGTGAAGGTCACCGCCTGCGAGCCGGCCGTCGCCGCGCTGCTGCAGGGCAAGGAATGGGCGCCGCACAAGATCCAGGGCTGGACACCGGACTTCGTGCCGACGGTGCTGAATCGCGACGTCGCCGCGCAGGTCATTTCGATCGACGACGGCCTGGCGATCGAGACCGCGCGCCGTCTCGCCGCCGAGGAAGGCATTTTCGTCGGTATCTCCGCAGGTGCGACCACGGCGGCCGCGCTGGAAGTGGCGAAGACCGCGAACGACGGCGACGTGATCCTGACGATGCTGCCCGACACCGGCGAGCGCTATTTCTCCACGCCCTTGTTCGCCGACGTCAACGAAGGCTCGGACGACGACTGGTTGGCGGGTCTGCCCTGAAGGAAAACGTTGGCGCACGCATTCGGATGCGCCGATGCATACGAGCTGCGGGTATGCAGTTCATGCGAGCGCGCTTGCGCGCGATGGGGCCGTTCCGGCAACGCCCATCGCGCGCAAGCGCGCTCCCACAATCCCACCACGTATACAGGCATGGCCCACGACCGGGATGGGCATGAGCTGGAACGCCGCATCACAGCCGTGGCCGGAGCCTACCGGCCCAGCCAGATCGCCAGGCCACCGCCGATGATCAACAGCGCGAGCACCCAGCCCAGCCAGCCGTAGCGACCGCTGTCGCCGCGTACGACGGTCTCCTGCCGCGCCTCGCGCAACAGGGGCGAACTGTGCCTGGCCACCGCCTCGCGCGCGGCCTCTTCGCTGAGTCCCGGTTTGACGTCGCGCAGGCGCCTGGCCGCATCAACGGTGTTGCCGGTCGCGAGCTTCGCGGCCACTTCGCTGGGCAGGGTGCCGGTCGCCTGTGGCGCGTTTCCGTCCGCCGGCCGGAACGGATCATCCGGGTCCAGCGCGTCGGACGGATTGTCGGCCAGACGCTGCACTGCATCGCGCGCATCCGCGAGCTTCAATCCGGCATTGGCATCGCGCAGATGCTTGATCGCCTCGATGACACGGCCGCGCCGCAGCGCGTCGTGGACCGCGAGTGGGACGTGCAGGCGGGTGGATCGGGACACAACGCTCATCGGATGCCTCGACGGTCGGGTGGATGCCCGACCACCCTAATCGGCATGACGCGCGCGCGGACTCACGTCACATCCACGCCGCGGCGGCCGCTGCACGTCCTCGCTGTCGCCAACGCCCGCGGACACCGATGCCGCGTGCGAGCCGTCGCTGGCCCTGCAGACACGACAACGCCGGCGCGAGGCCGGCGTTTCCGGACGTCATCCGCTGCGGCGATCAGCCGTTGAACTTGCCCTGCGCGGCCAGACCGTTGTCGCGGGCGCGCGCATAGACGGTGTCCTGCGCTTTGCGCACGTTGCCGGTGAGATCCTGCGACCACAGCTTCAACGCGGCCTGCTGCATCGCGCGGCCATAGGAGAACGACAGCGGCCACGGATTCGGGCCGAGACGGTTCATCGCATCGAGATGCGCGGTCGCCAGTTCGTCGGACTGCCCGCCCGACAGGAACACGATGCCCGGCAGGATCGCCGGCACCGACGACTTCAGGCACATCAGGGTCGCTTCGGCGACTTCCTCGACATCCGCGTCTTCGTCGCAATCCTTGCCGGGCAGCACCATCGAGGCCTTGAGGATCGTCCCTTCGAGCATGACGTTCTGGCTGTAGAGCGCATCGAACAGGCCGCGCAGCACGACTTCGGTGACTTCGTACGCGGTCTGGATGTCGTGGCCGCCTTCCAGCAGCACTTCCGGCTCGACCATCGGCACCAGACCCTGCTCCTGGCACAGCGCGGCATAGCGCGCGAGCGCGTGCGCGTTGACGTCGATGCAGGTGCCCGACGGCATGTCCTCGCCGATGGTGATCACCGCGCGCCACTTGGCGAAGCGCGCGCCGAGCTTGTAGTACTCCTCCAGACGCGCGCGCAGGCCGTCGAGGCCTTCGGTCACCAGCTCGCCGGGGAAACCCGCCAGCGCGTGCGTGCCCTTGTCGACCTTGATGCCCGGAATGATGCCGTTCTGGGTCAGGTACTTCGCGAACGGCACGCCGGCCTTCGTCGACTGGCGCAGGGTCTCGTCGAACAGGATCGCGCCGCTGATGTGCTCGGACAGCTTCGGCGTGGTGAGCAGCAGCTCGCGATAGGCGCGGCGGTTCTCTTCGTTGTTCGGAATGCCGACCTGCTCGAAGCGCTTGCCGATCGTGCCCGTCGACTCGTCGATCGCGATGATGCCCTTGCCCTTCGCCACCATGGCCTGGGCGGTTTCGGCAAGCTGTTCGATGCTCATGACGGGGTTCCGGGATCGCGACGGGAAAGGGCTGCGATTATAGCCCGGCGTATCGGCCGGGCTTCCGGAGACATCGTGTCGCTGGCGCAGCCAGCGCGCAAACCGGGCGTTACAGCTCGCCCAGCCCCTCGGCGCGGCCGTCGGCGCCGACCTGCAGCAGGCGCAGCGTATTCGTGGCGCCGTGGGTTTCCATGTGCTCGCCACTCGTGAACACGACGCGCTGGCCGGGCCCGAGCAGGCCTGCCTCGACCAGCAGGCGCACGCTGCCGCGCGCGGCCTCACGCGGGGTCTGGCCGCGGCTGTCGTAGTTGAACGGAAACACGTCGCGCATCAACGACATGCGCCGGCGCGCGCCGGCGTGACGGGCGAATGCATAGATCGACGCACCGCCGCGGAAACGCGACAGATAGCGCGCGGTGCCGCCGGATTCGGTCATCGCGACGATCGCACCGACGCCGACGTGCTCGGACAGGAACATCGCCGCCATCGCGATCGCATGGTCGGCGCGTTCCAGATTGCGCTGCGCCTTCTCGAAATCAGTGTCGTGGGCGAACTGGCGTTCGGCGCCGACGCAGATGCGCGCCATCGCTTCGACCGCGCGCACCGGATACGCACCGGCGGCGGTCTCTGCCGACAGCATCACCGCATCGGTGCCGTCGATGACCGAGTTGGCGACGTCCAGCACTTCGGCGCGCGTCGGCATCGGGCTTTCGACCATCGACTGCAGCATCTGCGTCGCGGTGATCACCACTTTGTTGCGCGCCAGCGACTCGCGGATGATCTTCTTCTGCAGGCCCGGCAGTTCGGCATCACCGATCTCCACGCCCAGATCGCCGCGCGCCACCATCACCACGTCGCTGGCGTCGATGATCTCGGTGAGGTTGTCGATCGCCTCGGTACGCTCGATCTTCGACACCAGCGCGGCATCGCTGCCGTGCGAGCGGGCGATCGAGCGCGCCTCTTCCATGTCGGCGGCATTGCGGCAGAACGATACCGCGATGAAGTCGACGCCGATGTCCGCAGCGACCTTGATCAGCTGACGGTCGTGATCGGTCAGCGCGCCCAGCGACAGGCCGCCGCCCTGCTTGTTGAGCCCCTTGCGGTTCGACAGCACGCCGTCATTGAGCACCGTGGTGACGATGCGCGCGCCTTCGACGGCCGTCACCTGCAACTGCATCAGGCCGTCGTCGAGCAGCAGCACGTCGCCGGCTTCCACGTCGCCGGGCAGGCCGAGATAGCTGACGCCGACTTCGTCGACGGTGCCGGGAGGCGCCGCGGGATCGGCCACCAGATCGAAGCGCGCGCCGGCGCGCAACTGCACCTTGCCGTCGGCGAATTTCTCGATGCGGATCTTCGGGCCGGGCAGATCGGCGAGGATGCCGATCTCGACGCCGGCGCGATCGGCCGCGGCGCGTACCGCCTCGGCACGCACGCGCTGGGAGTCCGGATCGCCATGCGAAAAGTTCAGGCGGACCGCGTTGACGCCGGCGGCGATGAGCGCATCGAGCACACCGGGCGCGTCCGTCGCGGGGCCAAGCGTGGCGAGAATACGGGTGCGGCGACGGTGCGCCGGAACGGGAAGCAGGTCGGTCGTGGTCATGGCGCCCAGTCTAGTGTCCACCGATGGTCAGCCGCGCGTTACGCGGCAACATGGAAACGGCGCGTCCGTGACGGCGCGCCGCTCCCGAAGCTTACTGCGAAACCCTGCGACGGGTGCGGGCCAGCAGGGTGCAGATCCAGGCCGTGTGCGAACCGGTGCGGCGCGCATCTTCTCCACGTATCACGCTCGCGGAACACGCTGGCGGTAGCGTGGCAATCCCCTGCAGCACGCGCCTCACGACGCGAGCGAGTGCGGATGCAGCTGCGGACGCGGATTTCGCATGGTGCGCACGCGGCGCACACCGTGATCGCTCAGGCCAGTGCGGCCACGAGCGCGGCGGGCGACCCCACCACGACAGCCGCGCCCGCGGCGTGCAGCTCGTCGGCAGTGCCGAAACCCCACAGCACGCCGATGCCGCGCATACCGTGCTGGCGCGCGCCTTCCATGTCGTAACGACGGTCACCGATCATCGTCGCGTCCGCGGCGGTCAACGCGAGCCGCGACAGTGCTTCGGCGATCAGTTCGCGCTTGTAACGGCGGGTGCCGTCGTCGCTGGCGCCGACCACGGTCTCGAACGCCACCCCGAACGGCAGCGCCTCGAGGATGCGCCGCGCGAAGCCTTCGTTCTTCGAGGTGACCACCGCGAGCCGATGACCGGCGGACTGCAGCGTGGCGATCGTCTCGGGAATGTCGGCGTAGACCGAATGCTCGCGCCAGCCACGCGCGTCGTAACGTTCGCGATACAGCGCGACCGCCTGTTCGGCACGCGTCCGATCACCGTCGAACAGCGCCTCGTAACTGTCGCGCAGCGGCGGCCCGATCCACGGCAGCAGCGCCTCGCGCGTCAGCGGTGGATGCCCCAGCGCATCGAGCGTGTGCGCGATGCCGCCGAGGATGCCCGGCTCCGAATCGATCAGCGTGCCGTCGAGATCGAAGAACAGCGCCTGCTTCATGCGCCGCGGGCGTCGAGCGCCGCGACCGCCGGCAGCGTCTTGCCTTCGAGGAATTCGAGGAACGCGCCGCCGCCGGTGGAGATGTAGGACACGTCGTCGGCGATGCCGTACTTGTCGACCGCCGCCAGCGTGTCGCCGCCACCGGCGATCGAGAACGCCTTCGACGACGCGATCGCGCGCGCCAGCGCCTCGGTGCCCTTGCCGAACGCATCGAACTCGAACACGCCGACCGGACCGTTCCAGACCACCGTGCCGGCCTCGGCGATCATCGCGGCGTAGCGCTTGGCGGTGTCCGGGCCGATGTCGAGGATCATGTCGTCGGCACCCACCGCGTCCACCGCCTTGACCGTCGCCGGTGCATCGGCCGCGAACGCAGGTGCGACGACGACGTCGGTCGGCACCGGAATGTCGGCGCCGCGTGCCTTGGCGTCGGCCATGATCTGCTTCGCGGTATCGAGCAGGTCGGTCTCGACCAGCGACTTGCCGACGCCGTGGCCCAGCGCGGCGATGAAGGTGTTGGCGATGCCGCCGCCGACGATCAGCTGGTCGACCTTGCCGACCAGCGACGACAGCAGTTCGAGCTTGGTCGACACCTTGCTGCCGGCGACGATCGCCAGCAGCGGCCGCGCCGGCGCGTCGAGCGCCTTGGCCAGCGCATCGAGTTCGGCCATCAGCAGCGGGCCACCGGCGGCGGTCGCAGCGTGGCGGATCACGCCATGCGTCGACGCCTGCGCGCGGTGCGCGGTGCCAAACGCGTCCATGACGAACACGTCGCACAGCGCGGCGTATTTCTTCGACAGCGCCTCGTCGTCGTCCTTCTCGCCGACGTTCATGCGGCAGTTCTCGAGCAGCACCAGTTGGCCCGGCGCGACCTCGACGCCATCGACCCAGTCACGCACCAGCGGCACCTCGATGCCGAGCAGTTCGGACAGGCGCGCGGCGACCGGCGCCAGCGAATCGGCCTCGCTCCAGCTGCCTTCCTTCGGACGCCCCAGGTGCGAGGTCACCATGACCGCCGCGCCCTTCTCCAGCGCGTAGCGCAGCGTCGGCAGCGACGCGGTGATGCGCTGATCGGAGGTCACCTTGCCGCCATCGACGGGGACGTTGAGATCCTGCCGGATCAGCACGCGCTTGCCGGAAAGGTCGAGGTCGGTCATGCGGACGATGGTCATGGCGCTGGGCTCGCTGTAGTCGGAAGGAGAACGCGGATGCGTCAGCCGTCCATTGTCCGCGGTGTGTACGCAGGCAGGCAAACCCGGCGCGAATCTCCGTGTGGGAGCGCGCTTGCGCGCGATCGCTTTGCGCTCTCAACGCGGCTTCGGCGCCTTCAGCAGACTCAGCGCAAAGCCACCGACCAGCAGCACGCCCAGCACCAGCACGCCCCACAGCAGCCACGTGCCCCAGTCGCGCGGCGGCGTGTCGTCGAGTGCGGCAGCGCCGGCAAGTTCCGTACGCGCGCCGAGCGTGGCGACGGACGGTGCCCAGCGACCGCCATTGCGCGCACGCAGATCGGCCAGCAACGGCGCCACCGCGGCATCGACACGTTTCGAGCGGCCACTGCCCGCGCGCAGCGAGAACGGCGCGGCGCCCTCGGCGACGAACACCAGACGCTCCGGGCGATAGCCGAGTCGCAAGACGGGCGCAGCGCCGGCGGAGGGCGCATCCGGCACCAGCTGCCACTGACGCTCACGCAACGTCACATCGAGCGCGCGCGGCGGGGTGCGGGATGCCGTATCCGTGCCGACCCGATAGACCAGCCAGTCGTTGGCGATCGTGCGCCACGGCGCCGCATCGTTTTCGCGCACGGACAGCGTCCAGCGCGCGGTCGCGTTGCCGTCCAGGCCGAGATCGACATGGGTCACCGGCAAGCGCGCATCGAGACGGAACACGAAGCCATCCTCGACATCGGCCGGTCCGGCCGGTTCGAGTGCACGCCATTGCAGGGCGGGCGCATCGGCCACCGCCGGCGATTCACCGGTCACCGACACGATCGCCGGCATCGCGCCCGCGCCGCCGCCAGGAGAAAGCCGCAGATAGCGCGTGCGCACCGGCGTATCGAACACGATCCGCCGCTCGACCAGTCGGGCCTCGCCGCGACGCAGATCGAGCAGACGACCGCTTGCGGGCAGCGGCTGCCAGTCGCGCAGATCCTCCGAACCTTCGACCCGCATCGTGCGTTCGAACGCCACGTCCGCGACGCCCCAGTCCAGCACCAGTGCCTGCAGCGGCAGCGCCGATGCGCTGGCATCCACCAGCAACGCGGCCGGCGGCGCATCAGCCGGCGCGGGCCGCCAGTGGATACGACGCAGGCGACCGTCAGGATCGAGTTCGCTGATCGCGGCGATATCGCTGCCCACGCGGGCAGCCGCCGCCGGCAGCGGGAACCAGGCCAGCGCCTGCGTCGTGTGTCGTGCCGCAGGCGCGGGTGCCGACTGCAACAGCGACGGCACCTGACGGCCCGCGCCATTGACGACCACCAGATCGCGCAGCGCCGGCGACATCGTGGTCGCGTAGACCGCGTCGTCGAGTTCGACCTGGTAGGCACCGGCATCGGTCGACGGCAGGGTCAGCGACCACTGCGCGACGAAGGCATCGTCGCCCGCGGCCGCAATCGCCGCGCTGCAGAGAACGCCGCCGCTGAGGACGGCCAGGCATTTCAGAGTCCGGTTCATGCGCCGGCCTCCTGTGCCGGTTCGAAGGTCGGGGTACGTGGCGGCGCCGGCGCGAAGAAGCCGACGACCGTGCAGAGCAGGCCGTAGGCGATGAACGAACCGATGCCCCACAGATTGCCGAGATGACTGCGATCCACCAGCACCAGCTTGGCCAGCACGATCGCCATCAGCACCGCGCCCGCGAGCCACAACACGCGCTGGCCGCGGCGCGAGCCGATGACCCAGCCGAGCACGCCGAGCACGCTCCATACGATCGTCAGACTGGTCTGCGCCAGGCTGCTGTCGACGAGCTCCATGTTCCACGGCACGCCGCCCCAGTGATGCGCGCCGCGTAGCGTGATCGCGGTGACCAGCGCGAACGCGCCGGCCGACAGCAGTGGCACGCGTGCGCGCATTCCGACCGGCGCATCCTCGCGCCACAGCCAGCGCGCGATCAGCAGCAGCGCTGCCATCTGTGCAAGGTCGAGCGGATTGACCACTGCGATCCACGGCAGCGGCGCGGGATCGCCGGCGTCACGCAAGGCCACACACCACCAGAGCGCCAGCAGCACACAGCACGTCGTGCGGAACGCCGCGCGCATCGGATCGAACGCCGAGCCGAGCGGATGCGTGAGCCACGACCAGCGCAACAGCGACACCGCAGTGATCGCCAGCCACGGCACCACCGCCGCAACCAGCCACCAGCCACCGCCGCCACCGATCCGGTCAGACAGTTGCACCAGCAGCAGCGACACCGCGAAAGGCCACAGCAGCCACCAGACGAACTGCGCGGCGCGGGCGAAGCCGTTGTCGCCGACGCGCAGACACAGCAGGCTGCGCACGCCGAGCGCGGCGAAGACGAGCCACGCCCAGAGGCCGTTGCCGGCAAACGGTTGCTGATGCGCCTCGGCCTGCAGGATTGCCAGCGGCAGCGCGGCCGCCAGCGCAAGGCAGGCCGTACCGGCCAGCAGCGGATCGAACACGCGCCGGTTGCGTTCGGCCGCCAGCCAACCGGTGACCGCGACCAGCGCCAGCAGCGCATCGGGGAAATCGCGTCCCGGGAGCACGCGCTGCAGTTCGAACACCCACGCACCCAGCCACCAGAGCATCGCCCAGACGTAGGCGATGCGCGCGGGCGCGACGGCATCTGCACGGGAATACGCCCAGGCGATCGCGAGGCCGGCGATGACGAACAACATCGCGCCGACGAACAGGCCGTGCACGAACGGTGGGTCGTCGATCGTCGTATTGCCGGCCGCGAACACATACGCGACCACCGCCGCGATCTGCAGTGCGATGCCCGACCAGCGCGGCAGACGCCGTTGCTGACGCAGACCCAGCCACACCAGCGCCGCACCTTCGAGCGCGAATACGCTGGCGGTGGCCTGCGCCGACAGCGCCAGCGGCACGGCCAGTGTCGCGAAGCCCGCGGCCAGCAGCGCGTACGACTGCTGCAGCACCTCGTAGCGACCACCGCGACGCAACCACCACGACAGGCCGGCGTACACAGTCGCGAGGCCGAGCGCACACAGGGCCAGCGTGGTCGTGTCGTCGCGCGTCAGACCCGACTGCAGCGAGAACGCGATCAACGGTGTGCCGAACACCAGACAGCCGTCGATCAGATCGCGACGTCCCATCGGCCTGCGCCGCGCGTGCAGCAAGGGCACCGCCAGATAGATCGCGAAGAACAACACGAGGAACGCCTGCGCGGACGCGTAGTCGGTGGCCTCGTAATCGAGCACGCCCCAGAGCGTGCCGATGCCGAAAGTAAAGACGAAGCCCAGCAGATTGAACAGGCGCCATGCACGGAACCAGGCGATGGCGACGATCGCCGCGTTGAGCACTGCGTAGTAACCGAACAGCGCGACGTGATTGCCGCTGCCGGTCGACAGCCAGATCGGCGCGAGGAAGCCGGCCAGCACCGCGAACACCGCCAGCGCCATCGCGCCCTGCAACACCGCCAGCGCACCGGCGCCGAACACCAGCGCCACGCTTGCGGCGAACGCGAACTCCATCGGCACCAGCCCGAACATCCGCGATGCGGCGAAGACCACCAGCAGCAGGATGCCGATCATCCCGCCCTGCAGGCTCAGCGCGAATGTCCGATGGCTGTCGCGGCGCATCCAGCCGAACACCAGGCCCGCGACCGCGGCCACCGACACACCGGCCAGGCGCACCGACACCGGCACGGTCAGCAGGCCCTCGTCGCTGGCGTACTTGAGCAATGCGGCGACGCCGGCGAACAGCACCAGCATGCCGATCTTCACCGGCACGTTGCCGGAGGTGAACCACCGCCGGACCAGGCGCAGGCCGCGTTCGAACACATCGGGACGCGGCGGTGCCGCAGGCGCGGCCGGGCGTAGAGGCGGCATCGGACGATCCGCATCGCGCCAGGTCTCGCGCGGTGGCGCCGGCGGCAACGGCGGCGGCGCGGCGCCAGTCCTGGGCGTGGGCGTCGAAGTCGCGGGCTGCAGGCTGTCGTGGCGCACCGACATCTCCGGGACGGGCGGTTCCGGTGTTCGCGGCATGGTCTGCGTGGAGACGACCGGCGGCGCCGCTGATGGAGGTGCGGTGCCCCGCGACGCGGGGGTAACCGGCGGTGTCCGCCCGGCGATCTCCGCGCGCAGGCGCTCGGTCGTGTCCTCGAGCTCGGCCACCCGTCGGCGCAGGCCGACCAGCATGACCAGCCCGACAACCAGCAGCAGCGGCACCGTCAACAGCGCCAGACCGATCATTACGATGAGTTCTTCCATGTCACCCCGCCGCGCCGGAAGGCGCATCCAGCCACCTTACCCACGCCCTCTTCGAGAACAAGAAGCCCCGCAGGTGCGGGGCTCCGGGTATCACATGATCGACGCGGCGGTTACTTGCCGGCCACCACGCGGACCATCTCCAGACACTTGTTGGAGTAGCCCCACTCGTTGTCGTACCAGCTGACCAGCTTGACGAAGGTCGGGTCGAGCGCGATGCCGGCTTCGGCGTCGAACACCGAGGTGCAGGTCTCGCCGCGGAAGTCGGTGGCAACGACCTTGTCTTCGGTGTAGCCCAGGACGCCCTTCAGCGCGCCTTCGCTCTGCGCCTTCATCTCTGCGCAGATTTCCTCGTAGGTCGCCGGCTTGTCGAGTTCGACGGTCAGATCGACCACCGATACGTCGGACGTCGGCACGCGGAAGCTCATGCCGGTCAGCTTCTTGTTGAGCTCCGGAATCACGACGCCGACGGCCTTGGCCGCGCCGGTCGACGACGGAATGATGTTCTCGAGAATGCCACGGCCGCCGCGCCAGTCCTTGTTGCTCGGGCCGTCGACGGTCTTCTGCGTGGCGGTCGCCGCATGTACGGTGGTCATCAGGCCGCGCTTGATGCCCCACTTGTCGTGCATGACCTTGGCGATCGGCGCCAGGCAGTTGGTGGTGCACGAGGCGTTGGAGATGATCGCCTCGCCGGCGTAGGTCTTGTCGTTGACGCCGTAGACGAACATCGGCGTGTCGTCCTTCGACGGCGCCGACAGGATCACCTTCTTCGCACCCGCATCGATGTGCTTCTGCGCGGTGTCCTTGGTCAGGAACAGGCCGGTCGACTCGATGACAACGTCGGCGCCCACTTCGTCCCACTTCAGGTTGGCCGGGTCACGCTCCTGGGTCAGACGGATCTGCTTGCCGTTGACGGTCAGCGTGTTGCCCTCGACCGACACCGTGCCCTTGAAGCGGCCGTGCACCGAGTCGTAGGACAGCATGTAGGCCAGGTAGTCCGGCTCCAGCAGATCGTTGATCGCGACGATCTCGATGTCGCCATCGAAGTTCTCCACTGCCGAACGCAGCACGTTGCGGCCGATGCGGCCGAAGCCGTTGATGCCTACCTTGATCGCCATGAATCCGGACTCCTGCAGCCGCGCGCACGCGGAATAAGTGGGAAAGGACGTGGCCGCGCGGCGCTTGGGCGCCAGCCCGGACCACCGCCACACAGTCTACCAGTCGAGTCGATGCCGGACCCCGTGCCAGCCCCGCGCGGTGCGCGCACTGATCTAATTCAAGGCGCCCGTTGCGGGCGGGCGGAACACGCCGGCATCCCGGGACAACCGGAGACGCTCAATGCGCAAGCAGCCCCTCGCCCTGATTGCCCTAGCCTGCCTGACACCCGTCCTGCCCGTCGCTGCGCAGTCGGCTGGCGACTGGACCGTCACCCTCGGCGCCCATCCCGTGAACCAGAAATCGGACAACGGCCGACTCGCCGACTCGCTGCCTCTGCCGATCGGCGGCTGCACACGCCCCCCGGGTCGCCCTCGAGCATATCGTCCGCGACCGCCGCGGTATCGAACTGCTTGCCGCCGCGGCGTTTCACCACGATCTCGACATCGCCAGCGTTGGCCGAATCGGCAGCCGAGTTTTCTGCCGCCAGCACTGAGCCTGTAGTAACACTTCGTCCACAGGCGCACCGCACCGTCCTTCGGCGATGGCTCAACTACTCGAAGTTCTTTGAAGAAAAGACGCGCGGCACACTCGCACTCAGCGATTCATGGGAGCTTGGCGCTGCACACCGGCATCGACATTGGGGTGGGCTTGGGAAGCTGCGTTTGAAGGCGCGGCGGATGCAGATCGAGAGTGCGGTGCGGTTGGATGCGGTGAGGCTGGAAACCACGCCGATTGATCCGCTGGTGCGTGGGCCCCTTATGTACTTTCTTCTTGGGGTAATCCTTAGCGACAGGTCTGTTCAACTACTGCGCATTCCGATCCTCCGCCGAACTTCCGGCAGTTCTGCACGGCGACCCGATCGGCATTGCGCTGACGACTTCTGGCAGCACTTCCCCAATGACCGCCGCCACTAGCCAAAGCAAAGCACGTGTTCCGGAAGGTCATCCTTGACTCGCAGTCTTTTCCTCCGCGGGCTTCACACATTTGCAGAGCCTGACGTTGCGCAGTGATCTCGTCGTGCTGCTCAAGAGCCACACCAAAAATTTCGAAGGGCCGACTGACGGCGAGCGCGCCCCAGCCTCCACCCTGATCTCGATCGGAAGATCGATCTCCCGAAACCGTATCTCCCATGCCGAGCGCTGGGAGTACAACCGTGTCTCTATAGTGCTGCGAGTGTGGATCTTGCGCGCTGGCACTACGCGGTGTGGCTACAAAGAAAGAAAAACAAACAACTAAAATGAGGAAAATCCTTCTCATGAAAACCCTTCCTGGCAAATACAGAAAACTACGCACCATCTTCTGACTTCTTCTCTGATCGCTCAGCAACCCGTTGCTCGTAGTCGGTTCTTTGACCGGAGCTGTTCCGGCCGAGCGTACCAAAGCTCGAATTCGCCGCAAACTGCCCCAGCGTCCCGCTGAAGAACATTGCGGCCATCGGAGGTGCCATCACCATCAGTACCGACATCAGCAGGCCGATGCCGCCCTGCTGCATCGCCGCGGCGTTGAGGCCACCTGGCGGGACGACTCCCGGCAGGTCGATGACCTCCTGTGTCAGCAGCGTGTACTGCACCAGGAGGGCGGCTGCGGTAATGGCGACCAGCTTGGTCGCAACGGACACCATGAAGGACAGGACTGCAAGACTGAACATCGTGCCGAGTCCATAAAGCAGCCAGCGTTTGAACAGGTCTTTGGTCTGGTCGAACATCAGGCACAGGATGAACAAAGGTCCGAAGCCAACAAACAGTACCAACGCAATCTTGTAGAGCAGCAGCATCGCGCCGCCGACAACCGAAGGGCCCGCGATGCCGATTCCCATCAAGGTGATCGTCCGATCCTGGCTCGTCTTGTTGTCCGGATCGTCATTGCCCGCGCCGATGCGGTCGACCAGCACGAAGATCAACCCCATGATCTTGAGATTCTTGTCGATCGACTGCTCGGGCTTTTCGTCCGTTCCGGTAACGATCGTATTGATCGACTTGGGCAGCCCGTCGGCGAGGAAACTGGTCAGGTTCGTGCCAGCGAATGACATCGCGGTGGCGGCCGACACGATCAGGAAGACGCGCAGCGAACCGACGACCAGGCCCATCATCGAGTCGCGGCTGCGCCCGGTGACGATCATGAAGCCCTGCATCAGCACCCAGAGGGTGCACAGCGTCAGAGCCATCCCACTGACGAACTGCGTCCCACGCGCGATGAGGCCGGTCTGGAATGACGCGATCTGCGAGTTCAGAAACTCGAAGATCAGCGCGAAAAACGCCCATTGTGCGAAGCCCGCCAGACTGTCCATGTCGAACCCCGAAGTGGTTACAGCGAAGTGGGCAGTTCCACACCGCCCCTGCCCTTGAACAGATTCCGCGTCAGTACGATCTGCGTATTTCGGATGTGTGCCACCCGTGCCTCGTAAGCGCGCATGTAGGTCTGGTAGCGGTCGCGGTCGTTGTCCATCATTGCGCTCAGCGCCAACAGTTCATTCGAATTGGCCTGCAGATCCGCGTAATCCTCAGCACCCAGAGCGCGACGCCGCTGCTCAATCGCCTCCAGCCGCGTATGGTGCTCGGCAGCCCGCTCGAACATGCGCATCGCGAACGCGTATTGCGCAAGCTCGGTCTGGACCATTTCGCGGCACAGCGTGCGCTGCCTCAACCCAAGCCCACTCGACACGCCCGACGGGCACAGCCTGCCGATGCTCAAACCCGCGGCCGAAGGCATGGTGCGGTCGAGCTTGGCCGTGCCTTCTGGCTCGGCGAGTAGTTCAACGGTCTCGCCGGTCGGCTTGTGATCCACCTGCAATCGCGTGTTGACCTTCTGCAGCTCGCCGACGACGGTGGTACTGCTGCCTCCGCCGATGCGGTCGCGCAGCTGCTGGACCTGCTGGTAGGTCTCGCGGTCATGGACCTGCCATGCGGCCGCAGCGGCGCCCGTCGCGAGGACAGCCGCGGCCGCGATCACGACGACGAACTGGCGCCTCGCGCGTGGCCACCCGAGGCGGATTCCGAACGTGCGTTGCAGGCCGTTCGCGAGGCTGTGTGCGCTCGCCTGATGGATGGTCCGGGAACTCATGCGACACCTCCTGTGTCCGTGTGGCTTGGAATGCTCATCGATCCGCCAGCGCCGCGGCTTCCGGATGGTTGACCGGCTCGTCCCGGGTCTGCACCCGCCGGGCACGCCCCGAACCTTTCCGCTGCGCGTAGAACGCAGGCAACCATTCTTCAGGATCGAGATCCCCGTGCTCGACGCCCAGAGAGACCGCCTGCTCCGCGACGATCCGATGCATGATCTCGATGTTGTCCGTGCTCGACGATATGACCGCCAGCGCATCGTCCATGCCGCGCAGATTCAACTGGCACACGGTCGACGCGTGCCCCTGCTTGACCAGGAAGCTGCGCGAACGTTCGTCGAGTGCACGGACGACCTCGAATTCCGCTTCGGTCAGCTTCAGGCCTTCGACGTAGTCCTTGCGCGACGCGTTCGGATTGGGCAGCAGGATCAGCGTCGCCGTCTGTTCGATCAGAGCCGCGGAAATGTCGCTCGCCAGCGCGTCCTCAGGACTCTGCGTCGCGAAGATGCCCAGACCGTTCTGTTTGCGGATCGTCTTCTGCTTGTTCTTGGCGAATTCTTTGAGCGCGCCGCCGCCGTCGAGGATCTTCCAGAATTCGTCCATGACGTAGATCAGCGGCCGGCCATCGATGAGTGCTTCGAGCCTGTGCAACAAATAGTTGATGACCGGCACGCGCACTTCGGGATTGTCGATGACCTCGGTGTAGTCGAAGCCGATGATGCTGGCGCGCTCCAGGTCGATGACATCCACCGGGTTGTCGAACACCCAGCCAAGGGCGTTGCCGGCCGTCCACTTGCGCAGGCGTGCGTACAGGCCGTCGTCGCCCATGTTGGGCAGGCTCTTCTGGAAGTTGCCCATCGACCGCAGCTGGGCCGGCATGTCGAGGATGCTGTCCACAGCGCGATGGATGTCTTCGTCCTCGCGCGCGGTGTACTGGGACTTTCCCGCGAGCACCTTGATCAGCCCGGCGAGGAACTGGACGTTGGACTCTGTATGCGCGCACTGGAAGGGATTGAAGCCGGTGGGTGCGCCGTTCTCCAACGCGAGATAGGCGCCGCCACAGGCCCGCACGAAGATCTCGGCACCGCGGTCCTTGTCGAAGAAGAAGATCGTGGGAACGGGATCGAACTTCTGCACCTGGCTGAGCAGGAAGTTGATCAGCGCCGTCTTGCCGGTGCCGGACTTGCCGATCACCATCGTGTTGGCGATCGCCTTCTCCCCGAACGAGTCCTCGGCCGGATGCGTCGCATGGAAGTTGAAATAGTAGGGCTGACCATTCGTGGTCTGCAGCGCGGTGACCGCGTCCCCCCAGGGATTGTGCGCCCGCTTGCCGGTGGCGAAGTTGTGCAGCGGCGAGAGGCCGAGGAAGTTCAGCGAGCTGACGTTGGCCAGCCGGGTGCGGAATTTCCAGTTCGCCGGCAGCTGGGAATAGAACGAGGCGCAAACCGCGAGGTCTTCCTTCACCGACACGAAACCGGCATTGGACAGCTCGGCGCGCGTTGTGGCGATCTGCTGCGCCAGCGCCTGCTGGTCCGGCGCGTACAGCGCCATGATGAAGTGGTACTCGCCAAGCACGAAGTTGCCGGAGGCGATCTCGTCCATCGCGTGGTCGAGTTCGGCAATCTGGCTGACGGCCTTGTCGCCGGACGAGATCATCATCCCTTTGGTGCGGTCGAGCACTTTCAACGCGTCCTGTCGGCCCATCGGGCTGAACGAGTGCGTGATGACGTACTCGAAGTCGAGATACTTGAGCGCGTTGAGGATGCCCGGGTACGTCGCGTCGGTGTACTCCTTGATGTTGAGGATGGCGCCGTACTGGTTGCCGCCGCCAGGTGTGCTGATCACGAAGTCGCCGGTGCGGGCCGAGAACGTGTGCCCACTCACCGCGAGGTAGTCGCAGATCGGCGCGTGCAGGACCGGCACCGGCGCATCGATCCGGTTCAAGAGGTACGCGAACAGCTCCAGCGTCTCTGAGAAGACGACACCGTTCTCACCGGTGTACATGCCGAGCCGCGCAGGCGCGTAATCCCTGAGTACGGCTTCCACGTTGCCGGCCAGCTCGACGAGCTTGGCCACCGCCTGGTCCTGCTCCGCCTGCAGCCGCACGAGATCGGAGGACTTCTCGACGAGCTTCTTCCCGCTGACGACCGGCCGGAAGATCATCGTCAGGTACAACTCGTTCTGCATGATCTTCTGGGCGGAGAGCGCTTCGAAGTACTGGTCGGACAGCGCCTGGTTGAACGTCTGTGCGAACCCGGCCGGCATGTCGATTCGGCCGCGCCTGCGCACGTCGTGGACCCAGAACGCGACGTTGACGAAGTCCGGTGCGCGCAGGGTCTGCAGCATGCGGTTGAAGGTCGCGTGCCGGTGTTCGAGCTCCCAGGTTTCCCGCCCGACGAACGGCAGGCCGCCCAGACGCCACATCAGCAGATAGTCGCCACCGGTGGTCTTGACCACGTGCGGCGACACATGGGCTGACAGCGGCACGAACTCGGCGATCGAAGTGGCGGGCGCGCGCATGGTCAGGGTGTCCTGCGACCTTCGTGGATCTCGCGCCGATAGCTGTTGGCCGTGAAGATCCAGACATTGCCGTGCCGGCCGACATCCCGGGCACGAAGCCGGAACATCCAGCGCAGGCCCAGCAGACGGAAGATCATCTCGTCGCGTCGGGCCATCTGCCGCATGACCATGATCACGAACGGCAGCAGCGCCAGAAAGAACATGTCGATGTAGAACGTCAGCAGCAGGCAGGCGCCCGCCCCCACCGCGAATGGCAGGTAAGGCACGCCCATGAACATCGACGGGCGCGTGCAACCGCGGAACAGGATGTCCTTACGCATAGCCCGGCAACAGCTGGACCATGACCATGGCGGTCGACGTGACATCGTCGGGCAGCAGCATCTTGGCGATCTGCGCCGCGGCGCCGATCAGAAAGCCGCCGATCAGGACCGGCGCGACGTCGCCGATGCGCTTGTGGTTGAACGCGATCTGGTAGCCGGCAAAGATGATCGCGATGGTGACGACCGCGATCGAGGCGACGTTCAACAATGCGTTGATGTTGCCGAAAAAGCTCTGCACCCGCGTGGTCGCGCCGGCGACGTCCTGGGCCCAGGCGACGACCGGGAGCAGCGCGAGCGACCCGCAGGCGAGCAACGCACGCAGCGACGTGCGGGCATGGCGGGCGCGGTCCGGAATGATGGTCTTCTGCATGATGCTTTCCTTGGCGTTGGCGGCGGGGAGTTCGAGGCGGGTCGGATTTCTCAGAACACGAATGCGGTATCGGTCGATTGCCCGGGCGGCATGGGTTGGGGGGACGTATTCAATGGCGGCGCGACCTGACCGGGCGGTGCCGAACTGAGTCGCACCGTGACCGGGATGTCGTCATCGATCTGCGCTGATGTCGCGTCCGGTGCCTGGCGAGTGGAAGCTGCCGGTTCGATCCCACTCGACTGCGTGCCGGCCCGGGCGTCCGCGGGCATTGCCTGCGCAGGTATCGCAGCGCCAGCCTGAAGCTCGGTCGCACCCGTGCGCGAAACGCGTGCGGCCTCCTGCACGCGGCTCGCGACTCTCGACGAAGGCGCAGCCGCGCCGCTGACGCGCGAAGGTGTCGCAGAGCCCGCTGCGTTGCGGATGACCGGAATCGATTGCGCCGGCGCCACCGCCTGCCAGGAGGCAAGCACCTTCTGCACGTAGCCGTGCTGGTAGCCGGTGACGAAGTTGCCCGAGTAGTAGCAGCTGAAGGCCTTACCCCAGTCGCCGCCGGCGCGCGTGCGGCACTCGGAGAGGATCTGCGCGCCGGCGCGCAGGTTCGGACAGATATCGAAGGCTTTCTCGTGTGAATCGAGCCCGTAATGCCGCAGGTTGTGCCGGTTCACCTGCGCCAGCCCGAGCGAGAAGTTGTAACCCTCGCGCTCGAGCATGCGACTTGTCGACAGCGCTTCCTCAAGGCTCCGCGGCTGGCGCGCCAGGCGGCCGCCGACGACCCCGATCGCGAACGGGTTGTACGAGGACTCGACCCGGACTACGTGGTGCATGACCTCGGCGGGCACGGCGAGTCCCGCGCAGCCCATCAGTTCCATGCCGGGCAGCATCAGCGCGTCCTCCGTGGCCGGAGCGAGCAGGTCAGCGCGCACAGACGCGTGGTTGTGGGCGCCCGGCTCATGCCGCCACCGTGCGTTCTGGATCGAAATCGATACCGGTAATGAAACGCCGCCCCGCATGCGCCTTGATGTGGACGACGATCTCGATCGTCATGCGCAGCAGGCGCTTGATCACGTCGAACTCCAGACCCGCCCCTTCCGTGGACGCCTTGACCATCAGCGCGAGCTGGTCCCAGGTCTGCTCCGTGCTGCCGGCGTGGCAACTGGTGATCGATCCCGGATGACCCGACGCGCAGTTGCGGATGAAGTAGAACGACTCGTCGCCGCGCAGCTCGGCGAGGATGATCCGGTCCGGCTTCATCCGCAGGCAGGCTTCCATGCAGCTCTTGGCGGTGACGTTGCTCGCGCTCTGCCCGCCCTTCGAGTACAGCAGGTGCACCACGTTGGGCTGGCGCAGGAAGAGTTCGCGTGCGTCCTCGATCGTCACCAGTCGTTCCTGCTCGGGAATGTGGTCGACGAGGGATTTCATGAAGGTGGTCTTGCCGCTGCCGGTCGCGCCGGCCACGACGATGTTCTTGTGGTAGCGGACGGCCTGGCGGAAGAACTGCGCGTAATCGCGCGCGCGGCGAAGTTCAAGCAGTTCCCGGTCCTGGTCGCTGATCGACGCTGACGCTTCTGGAATCTCGGCGAAGAAGCCGTCGCGTTCGTATTCGTCGAGAGTCCTGGCGTAACGCGACGGCAGCCGGATCGTGATCGACACCCGCCCCGCGTCGCAGGCGGGCGGAATCACGAACTGTGCGCGTTGCCCGGTCGGGAACGTCAGCGACACCATGGGGTCGACGTCGGTGATCCGCTGTCCAGTATTGCTCTCGTTGACGATCGAGGTGCAGAACTGGCGCGCACGTTCGAACGTCAGCGACGGGACGTCCATCCGGCGCCAGCCATCGCGGGATTCCAGATACAGCTCGCCCGGCCGATTGATGCAGATCTCGGTGACGTCGGAGGACTGCATGTGCGCGCCGATGCCGAGTACCTCGTACTGGTACTCGAGGAACCGGTTGGAGAGCTGGGCGACAGTGGCGGGCTGAATGTCCATGATCGGCTCAGCGCACCACCGCGGAAAAGTCGACATCGCGTGCGACGTAGACGTTGACCACCGTGCCCTGGTTGATCGTGACTGTCGGCGGACGCGCCATGTTGCGCTCCAGTGCCATGTTGGCCATCCGCTCGAGCGTGCGTGCGGTGTTGCTCTCGTAGGGGTTCTGCACCACGAAACCGTTGCCGAACGACGTCTGCGGCCGGCCGTGTTCGGCGGCGGCGTACTTGAAGGCGTCGCTGAGCGTGCTGATCAACAGAGCCGAGGCGAGCCGCTGGCCCCAATGTGCCGTGTAGTGGCCCGCGTTGCCAGCGGCGCCGAGTGCGTCCACGCCCGGGCTGCGCATATTGACGTCGAGCCCGGTCGGCGTGGTGATCCGGTCCCAGATGATGCCCGCGCGATCGCCGATGACACTGTCAGCGTTGTAGAACCCCATGACCTTCGAGCCGCGCGGCAGCAGCAGACGCCTGCCGTTCACCGAGTACACCGGCTCGGTGACGATGCAGGAGGTATAGCCGGGAAAGTCGCTGATAACGCGGGACTGCAGCACGCAGCGGATATAGGTGCCGCGCAGCAGCAGCGTATCGGGACTGTAGAGCGGGCGTGCACTGGTGGGACCATCCGCCGGTGCCTGCATGACGGACGCCGGCGCGGCCGCGCCGAATCCTTCGGGAACGCCCGGCATGCCATCCGGTCCCGCACTCGACATGCCGGACATGCCCGATCCACCAGCGGCGTCCTGCATCCGCCGCTCCAGCAGCGATGGCACGGAGCTGCCGGAGAACATCCCGCCGGACATCACCTCGCCCATGCCGGCGGACGGTGCCGGACGCGGATCCTCCAACACCGGGAGCGGAGGCAGTTCCGGCTGCGCCGGCTCGGGTCTGGCGATCGGGAGCTCGGGCAGATCCCGTGGCGCGGCAGGAATCACGATCTGCTCGGTCGTCTGCGTACGGGGACGCGCGTCCTCGCCACTCGAACCGCCACCCGAGAACACCCAGAACGCAAGGCCGCCGAGCAGCAGTACGATGCCGGCGAGGAACACCAGCGCGCGGCGGTTGAGGCGCTGGACCTCGGCCGACTGCAACACAGGCGCGTCCGCATCGAGGTCTGCCTGGTGGCCGATTCGTGCCTCATAGGGATTCGCCGGGCTGCGGCCACCCGGGCCAGACACGCGTTCGTTGTCGACGGGATGCTCGCTCACGGCTCGGCACTCCTGCGCAGGCCGACGACGTGCGCGCCGTGCCGGACGACCAGAAACGGGTAGGTTCCATGGACCACAATCACATCGCCTTCGACCGTCGAATTGACCACGAACTCGTCGCCGTTCTCGCTGTCCCGGGCGAACACCGCGGGAAAGTTGCCGCTGGGAAAACGTGTGCGGTCCCCCATGCGGATGTAAGTGAAACGACGATCGTCATAGACCGTCGACGGCACCAGCCAGTGCGGCGTGCGCCGGTGCTGGGTGTAGTCGTAACGGAAGTGGTACTGGCGGTCCGGCTGCAGGCCGGTGCTCAGTTCGGCGGCAGCCTCCGGCGCCTCGGTCGTCTCGGGCGCGAAACGGGTATCGCCCGGATAGCTGAAGCGGATCTTGTACTGCACGCCGGCGGCACGCGCCTGGTCGAGAGAGCGCCAGTCGCTCGCGACGACCTTCATCTCGAAGATGTAGGCGTGCGCGGCGGTGCGCACCAGCAGATTGGTGTCGACGTCGACGTTCCGCGGTTTGACGTAGAAGACGTTGTCTCGGCGGCTGATCTCCCAGCCACCACTGAAGCCACTGCTGTAGTCGAGGATCTGCTCGTGCGCGCTGAGTTCGATCTGGGTGGTGATGCCCAGCCCGGTCCGCACCTGATAGACAGCATCGGGCTGGTAGGCATACTCCTCCACGACCTGCGCCAACGCCATGAGCGGGCACATCATCAACAGCGCGATCAACACGCGGAATCCGGCTGTCATCGGACGGCTCTGTACACCACGACTCATGGGGTCTCTCCGGTCATGGCAGGCTCGATCGGCTGGATATCGGCGTCGTCATCCGAGAACGCCAGCGGTGGTACGGCTGCATCGACCCTCGGCGACGACGCCTCGGGACGCGGCCCTGGGAATTCCCGCTCCGGCACGGGGCCTGCGGCGAAATCGAGATCGACGCGGTAGTTGGTCACCCGGAACCCCAGCGGATTGAGCAGGCGGTCTTCGTCACTCAGCCGCAGCTCCGGGTTGTAGGCGAACTCGAGCGTCGCGATCCGTGCATCGATCGGTTCCACGCGTCCGTTCGACTTGTCATAGAGGCTGCGCTGGAAACGCACGGTCGCGCCCGACGGGCGACGGCCTTCGCCCCCCCCGATCAGCACGATGCTCAGGATCCGCGTCCGCACCGAACGGCCCGTGCCGTAGATGCGGAACGGACGCTCGGGGTTATGTTCGGAATGCAGGTTGATGTAGGCCGGCGCGACCGCGGGACCGGCCATGGACAGCGTGGTCCGCCAGTTGCGCTGACCGATCAGTCCCGAATCGTAGGATTCGCGCGCGAGCACGAACTGGGCGACGTTGCTCTTGTTGATCGCCTCTTCCATCGTGACATCGCGTTCGTTGAAGTTGCCCGCCAGCCTCGCGACGCTGGCGGTGCCGGTGTAGGGATCGGCCATCACCAGATAGGGCACGCGCTCCTTGAGCGGCAGGAACAGCACGTAGCCACCGGCGAGGACGAGTGACATCGCGACTGCGCAGCCGGCCACACGCCAGGCGCGGCGCTCACTGCGTCGCATCTGGTCGGTCAACGTGAGCTCGTAGCTGACGCCCTGCGCGACAGCCTTGTCGATCTCCGGTGATGCGGTGCGCTTGCCGAACATGCCCGCCCCGTCAATCCGTGACGCCGGCGGCCGGCGCAGCCGATGCGGCCTGCGCGTGGCTGACCACGATCGCGCCGCGTTCGGCCGACACCTGCACGCCCTGCGCCGCATACGCCGACGACAGCATCGATACCGCCTGCTCGATGCTCGTGGTCCGGAGCAGCGCGACCGGTGCGTGCAGCGTGTAATCGTTGGCGTGCAGATACGACAGACCGAGACCGGCATCGTTCGACCAACGTGTCAGCAACGTCTTGAGCGTCTGGTCCGACGGAAACGCCTGGAATACGTAGGCCTGCTGCAGCGGAATCGCCTGCGGCGCCTCCGCGAACTGGTGCAGGGGACGCCACTTCCCGCGCGGGTCCGCTGCATCAGGAGTGGCGCACCCGACGAGCGCGGTCAGGCAACTGCCGACGATCCCTGCGGACATCCATCCTGCGACTGGTGTGCTCGTAGCCACGCGATTCTTCCCTGATGTGCGCGTTCGGCCGCATCGCGTATGTCCGGATCAGGCGCGGGCGTCGAACGTGCGTCCCCTGGTCACTGCGCGTGTCGCCCTGTCGACGACTGCGAAGCGATGACGAGCCGAAGCTAAGCGACGCGGAAAAATCGCGTCAACGCGTCTGCTCCCCGTTCTCGAGCAGAGCGAACCGCACCGATCGGATGACCTGGCCCATTAGCGAAATCGCTGGAAACACGGGGTTTTCCAGAGATTTACAGTTCCGCCGATTGCGCTTTCCTGCAAGGCTTGCCGGCCTGCGCTGACGCGCAATGACGCGATTTCCGCAAGCTCTCGGGGGATTTCCCGACCCGTTGTTCCGGACAATCACGTCGGCATCTGCACTGCACCAGCCCGCATCCTCGTCATCCGGGAAAGACATCGACAGCGGGAGCCATGGAACGGACGCAGATGGAGGACTTCGTCGCGAGCGCGGCGCTGCTGGCCGCGCATCTGACGCAGCAGTGCGAGCAGGCTGCGCACGATCAACGCGACGCCGCCGGTGCATTGCAGGACGCTGCGGCAGGCGTCGCCGAACATACCGCCGCAGGACGCGATGCGTTGTTGCGGGCCACGGCCACGGCGGTGCGCGACGCATTGACCGGGGAGCTCGACGTCACCACCGCACGCGCCGAATCGGCTGCGCAGCGACTCGAACATCTGATCGCGCATCTCGATCGCACGCAGGCAGGCCTGGCCGCGCGATCACGCCTGCTGGGCGGCGGTGCCCTGCTGGCGCTCGTGCTGGGCGGAGCCGCTGTCATCGGCGCCAGCGGCTACGTCGCGAGGCTCAATCTGGAACGTGCGGAGCGCGCGAGCGTGCGGGCGGACGTGCTGGAGGCGCTGCAGCAGGTCGCGATCACCGCCTGCGATGGTCGCCCCTGCATCAAGCTCGACGACGGGCTCAGCCGCTGGCCGTCGAACGACGAATACGTCTTCGTCGATACGCAACAGGCGGCGCCATGACAGGGTGCACATCGAAGCCCGGGCGATGCGCATGGGGGACTGCGCATGTCGACTGAGCGCTGGATCGGCGCCGCGCTCGTCACGACCGGTGCCACCGTGGCGGCGCTCTATCTCGCAGGCTATCTGGTGCTCGTGCTGCTCGGGCTCGACACCGCGCTGCTGGGTATCGGCACCTGGTATGCCTACGCCAGCGTCGTCGACCACCCACAGGTGGCACCCCATGCGTGGCGGATCTGGACCGCGGGCGGCATCGGCTTCGGCCTGATGGGCCTGGTCTGGCTGGCGCTGGTGGTGATGCTGTTCAAGCTGCGCAGTCACCGCAACATCCACGGCCGCGCGCGCTTCGCCGGCATGCTGGATCTCGCCAACAAAGGTCTGCTGAAACACCGCGACGATGGCATCGTGCTTGGCCAGATGAACGGCAAGCTCCTGCGCCTGTCGGGCCAACAATTCGTGATTCTGGCCGCGCCCACACGCTCGGGCAAAGGCGTCGGCGTGGTGATTCCGAACCTGCTCGATTACCGCGAATCGGCCGTGGTGCTCGACATCAAGCAGGAGAACTTCGATCTGACCTCGGGCTGGCGCCAGTCGATCGGGCACGAGATCTTCCTGTTCAATCCTTTCGCCGAGGACCGGCGCTCGCATCGCTGGAATCCGATGACCTACGTGTCGTCGGATCCGTCGTTCCGGGTGTCGGACCTGCAGGCGATCGCCGCGATGCTCTATCCCGATGGCGACGACCGGGACAAGTTCTGGACCAGCCAGGCGCGCAACGCCTTCCTCGCGTTCACGCTGTATCTGTTCGAACGCGCCGACCACGTGGACGATGCACCAACGCCCACGCTCGGCGAAGTGCTGCGCTTGTCATCGGGCGATGGCAGCGAACTCAAGCCGTACCTGCAGACGCTGTCCGAGGCGCCCTTCCTTGGCGCGCAGGCGCGCACCGCGTTCGCGGGTCTGCTCTCGCAGGCCGACGTGACCTTCGCCTCGATCATGGGCTCATTCCGCGAACCGCTGAACGCCTGGCTCAATCCGGTGCTCGACGCGGCCACCAGCGGCGACGATTTCCGCCTCGATGATGTGCGCCGCAAGCGCATGACCATCTATGTCGGCATCCAGCCCAACAAACTGGCCGAGAGCCGGTTGATCGTGAATCTGTTCTTCAGTCAGCTGATCAACGTCAACACGCGGACGCTGCCCCAGAACGACGCGTCGCTGAAGCACCAGTGCCTGTTGCTGATGGACGAACTCACCTCGATCGGCCGCGTCGACATCATCGCCAAGGCCGTCGCCTACATGGCCGGCTACAACCTCAGGCTCCTCCCGATCATCCAGTCGATGGCGCAGCTCGACGCCGTATATGGCAAGGAACTCTCGCGCACAATCATCACCAACCACGCCCTCCAGATCATCTACGCGCCGCGCGAGCAGCAGGATGCGAACGACTACTCAGAGATGCTGGGCTACACGACGGTGCGCCGCCGCGCCCGCACGCGTTCGCACGGACAAGGACGCTCGGTGTCGGACAACGAGGTCTTGGAGAAGCGCGCGCTCATGCTTCCCCAGGAGCTCAAAGCGATGGGACCGGAGAAGGAGATCGTGATCTACGAGGGGCTCGCGCATCCCGTGCTGTGCAAGAAGATCCGCTATTACAAGGACAGCTACTTCACGAAGCGGCTCTTGGAGAAGGTGCCGGTGAAGCCACTGCCGCTATCAGAAGACAAGTCCGTGAAAGGCAAGACCGCATCGATCTTGGCCGCCTCGACAATCGCGTTGCTGTCGGCTTGTGCCAATCCGCAGGCCCAGGAATCTCCTGCCACACCGCGGGAGCAGCACCAGAACCATGAGCTTGCAGACGATCAGGCGGCCACTGCAGAGCAGGCACTAGAAGATGCAATGAGGAAGACGGCATCCGAACGCGATGCGTTGCGTGCAGCAAACACGCCCCGACCACCGGGACCCGCCGCAGACTTTCCACCGGCACCGACCGTGCCACCCATTACTGCCGACAAGCTCCGTGCAGACATCCTGCGCCTGATCGAAAGCATCCGCACTCCGGACGATACCAACCGCGAGCATGTCGATCGCATCATGGGTGTCACCATGGGCAAGGATGAGGATACCGACATGCAATTTGCCTACAGGGGCACCACCGAGGAAGGCTGGATCTACGGCGTCCAGGTTCGCCCGGAGCGAGACAACCCCGGCTCGAGAATCCTGATCTGGACTGCGCCCAAGGGAATCAGCGAGCGCCGCCCTGAACAGTGCACCTATGATTTCGAGGCGTTTGCCGCTGAACTGGAGACCCTCGGCTATCAGCGCCACGCTGAGCGCCCCTAGCGTGGTGGTGGCAAGGAAAGCTGGGGCTTCCGCACGCGGATGCAATCCACGATGACAGCCGTTGCCATTGGCGTGTCCGTGTACCGCATGGACCCAAGCCATAGCAAAGGGCCATTCTGCCTCCATCAGGTGGACATTTTCAGCAGCACGTTCAGGGATGAACCATGAGTCAACCTACTCCGCAAATTCGCCTGCTACTTGATGAACTGGCAATGCAGGACCGTCTTCCCAAGGATGCAGTCAAACATCTGGATGAAGCCATTTCCAGCGCACCAGACCTTGCCAGGTTCATGTCCGGAGCCGTTGAGAGCGGCGATCTGCAACGCATCCGCTTCTCGCCGCCTGATGTCAAATCAGGCGGACATTTCGACGAGGTCGCTAAGCCACGACAATCCAGACCATTAAAGACGTGGCAGCGCCAACCACTAATCAGCACAAGGATTGCGAACTCAGAAATCGAGCGCTTGCGCCTGCGTCAGTTATGCTCGGATGCAGCTACTGGACGGCTTGCGAGGGTTTTTATGCGGCTACTATTGAGCTCTCGACGGATGTTTCGCTTCCAGGCTTTGGCGATTGCATTGCTTTCAGCAGCAGCCCTTCCCGCGTGCACAGGAGCAAGGATGAATCCCGTTTATTCGAGGTCGATGGTCGAGCCGATTAGCGTTGAGAAGCGCTCTGAGACGGAGATCGCAATCCGCTACAAAATTCGGCCTGAAAGCAGTCATTACTCAGGCGGCGTGGACTATGAGCGGGTCGACGACGCGCTGCGCGTTGTGATCGGACGATGCGCAGTCGGTGAGTCGTGCGAGCCGATGGCGAAGTCAGTGATCCCTCTGGACAACCAGTGGCAGGCGGAAGTGCATCTGCCCTACGACGGCTCGCGCATTGTGGTGGTGCATGCCGACGGCGAAGCCCAGATCTACCCTTAATCGCCCTCAGCGCGAAGGAGGACACGGATGTCAGAGCATGAACATCGGCCCGATGCGCGTGCACTTCTTGGTATTCACACCAATACAGAGCCGGGCGCTCCGCTGATTGATGGCCACGCTTGGCTCACAATCACACGAGGCGGCAAGACTGAGGCATATGGCCTCTGGCCCGCCAATCATCCTCTTTTTAATCAAGAGACAACGCCACCCGCAACCGACGTCCGTCGAGGGATGGAGGATAGCTACGTAGCAACGGCAAGCCGTTACTACGCGTTGACGCCTGATCAATTAAAGACGTTCGAAGCGGCGACCCGAGAAAAGGTGACTTGGGCATATACCAACACGTGCGCGTCGTGGGCCAGCGATACGGCTTATCGAGTGACTGGTGAGCGCGTCAACGCATCTGAGCTTGGTGGTTTGACGGACACGCCAAGGCAGATGCGCGAGAGCATTGATCAGCTTGAAATTCATCGCAACACCTCTCCCGACGCGCCACGAGCCCCGGCAGAAGCGGCCCCAGACCGTGGCTCATCTTCTGGCTCCTTCTCAGCGAACGATGCGAGCAATCGCCAAGTTCAGCGGCTACTGGATGTAGCCGGAGATCCAGAGCGCCTGAGAGTCGCTATGGCGGAACTGCAGGAGTCTGCGCGTGGTGAGGCGTTTACAGCCAACGCTGCGGCGCATGCAGCAACGCTGGCCAGCACAGAAGAAGCGCGCCGCGCATCTGAGCCCACGCAAAGCGGCTTGACGCGAGGGCAGGCGTGATCCCATGTGCGTCGCTGATCGGAGCGTCTACTGGGCAATCTTGGCGGAAACGCTCCGGGCATGGCTCGCGTAATGGTCGGTAGCGGGCGAAGAGGTTCGCTTTGATGCAAAGCGCCTCGCCATTGCTCCCAGTAAACCAGACCGAGGTCCGCGTCTCCTATGACGCCCGCAGACATATCTGTACCAGCACAGGCGTCAAGCGTGCCAAAACCTTTATCGAAGGCACAGCTGAGAAGCCTCCATCCAGCTATGCGAAATGCGATGCCGTCGACCGCGCGCAGTCAAAGTCGGATGTTGCAAAGAAGTCAGGCTACCCCTCAGTACCCCAGGCCCGAGCGTGGCCAGAGCTGCGCGCGGTTCGAATCACTGTTCCGCTCTTGTCCTTGCGATCTCGCAAACCAGGCGCGAGCTGATTTTGCCGACTGCCTGGTCAACTTTTGACCATCCGGGAAAACCGATCGAAACGATAGTGGTGCAGGCACGAATCGGGGATCGTTTTTCAGCAGCCTGCCAGGGCGTCATCGCGACACCTTCGAAGAGCAGCAGCGCGCGGTGTGCGCAGCACATGCCCTTGCAGAGTAAGTAGTGGGCATGGGCGAACAAGTGCGTGTTGTTCTCCCTGCGGGCATCGACCGGGAAATCCGAAGCGGCTCGTGCGGCACGTGATCGCGTCGCATGACCATCAAAAAGGCCACCTGGAAGCCGTTGAGCATCCCGCTCGCGTTGTCCACACGGCTGATGAAAGCATGCCTCAAGCCCAAAAATCATTAGTTGTCATCCTTAACCGACCTTCCATCACCATCAGATTCCTCCCTGTGGGCTGTGGGCACATCGGCCGGTTAAACTCCCCCCCCCATGCTGCGTCGAATCCTTCTATGCGGCGGCCTGCTGGCCGCCTTCGCCATCCCGTCCTCAGCCCTCGCCTGGGGCAAGCTCGGTCACCGTCTGGTGGCGCAGATCGCCGAGCGCGATCTGACGCCTGCCGCGCGTGCCGAGGTGTCCCGGCTGCTGGCCGGCGAACCCGATCCCACCCTGCCCGGCGTCGCCACCTGGGCCGACGAACTGCGTGAACGCGATCCGGACCTGGGCCGGCGCTCGGCATCCTGGCACTACGTCAACGTCGGCGAGTCGAACTGCCGCTACGAGGCGCGGCGCGACTGTCCGGGCGGCAACTGCGTGGTCGAGGCCCTGAAGACGCAGACCGCGATCCTCGCCGACCGCAGCCGTCCACGCGCCGAGCGGGCGCAGGCGCTGAAGTTCGTCGTGCATTTCACCGGTGATGCGCACCAGCCGATGCATGCCGGCTACGGCCACGACCGCGGCGGCAACGACCAGCAGATCAATTTCCGCCGCCGCGGCACCAACCTGCACGCGTTCTGGGACAGCGGCATGCTCAACAGCCAGCGCCTGTCCGGCGACGCATGGCTGGCACGGATCGGCGCGCGTGCGCCGTCGGCCGATGCCCGCGGTCCCGTTCGTCTGCCCCCCCCGGCGGCCGACTGGGCCGAGGCAGCCTGCCGCATCGCGGTCTCGCCCGGCGTCTATCCGCGTCGCGCGCACGTCAGCGAAACGTACGTGGCCACGCATCTGCCGCAGGCCGAACAGGCACTGCGCGATGCCGGCGCCCGTCTCGGCGCGCTGTTGAACGCCGCGCTCGCGACGCCTGCACAACGCTGATCTCACGCAATCCCAACGTCCGCGCGAATCGCGTGGACTAGCATCGGACGCGGGGCAGACGCCCTCCGGACGGCGTCTGCCGCCCGCGCTTCCCGGAGGATCGCGATGCCGCAACCGCAGGTCACCCCGTTCCACCACGCCGGCAGCGGCACGTGGAGCTACATCGTGCGTGACCCGTCATCGAACGCGGCGGCGATCGTCGACCCGGTGCTGGACTTCGACATGGCCTCGGCGCGCACGTCATCGGCCTCGGCGATGCTGCTGCTCGAACACGTGCAGGCTCACGGCCTCGACGTGCAGTGGATCCTCGAGACACACGCCCACGCCGATCACCTGTCGGCCGGCGACTGGCTGCGCCAGCAGCTGCCCGACGCGCGCCTGGCGATCGGCGACGGCATCCGCACCGTACAGAAGACCTTCCGGCCGATCTTCAATCTGTGCGAGCACTTCCCGGTCGACGGCTCGCAGTTCGACCGGCTGTTCACGGCCGATGCCACGTTCGCGATCGGCGCGCTTGAAGGCCGAACGATTCCTGTGCCCGGCCATACCAGTGACAGCAATGCCTATCTGATCGGCGATGCGCTGTTCACCGGCGACTCGCTGTTCATGCCCGACGGCGGCACCGCCCGCTGCGACTTTCCCGGCGGCGATGCGGCCACGCTGTACCGCTCGATCCAGCGCATGTTCGAACTGCCCGACGCCACCCGCGTATTCGTCTGCCACGACTACGGCCCCGGTGGTCGCGCGGTGGCCTGCGAGACCACGATCGGCGCGCAGAAGCGCGAGAACATCCACGTCGGCCACCACATCGACGAGGCCACCTTCGTCGCCCTGCGCGAGGCCCGCGACGCGACGCTGCCGATGCCGGCGCTGCTGCTGCCCTCGGTGCAGACCAATATCCGCGCCGGCGCCCTGCCCGACGCCGAAGCCAACGGCGTGCGCTACCTGAAGCTGCCGATCGATACGGTCTGAGTCGCGTTGTCGCCCCTGCGGCCGACCGTTATGCTCATTCGTTCATAACGAGGGAACCCGCCATGGCCCGTGGCCTGCATCTGTCTGCACTTCTGCTGTGCGCCACCGCGGTCCACGCGCAGACACCCGAGACGCATGACCATGCCGTGCACCAGCGCGCCGCCACGCCGGCTGATCCGTCGCCGGTCGTCGTGCCGCTGGACGCGGCCGCCCGCGCCTCGCTGACCCGCCACGCGGTCGAAGCCACGGCGCACGGCAAGACACTGCACTGCGAAGGCGTATCGCTGGCCGCGCTGCTTCAGGCCAGCGGCGCGATGCCGGACACGCCGCTGCGCGGTGCGCATCTCGATCGCTACGTGCTGGTCAGCGCGCGTGACGGCTACCGCGCGGTGTTCTCGCTCGGCGAACTCGACGCGACGCTCGGCAACCGCGGCGTCTATCTGGTCGACCGCTGCGACGACGCCCCACTCGACGCCGACAACGGTCCGCTGCGCCTGCTGGTGCCCGACGACACGCGCCCGGCACGCGGCGTGCGCCAGGTCGAACGCATCACCGTCATCGCCGCGCCCTGATCCTGCCGTCCTCCCGACCGGAATCGCCATGCTCATGCTCCGCGCCCCCCGCTGGCTGCGCACGCCCACCGCCCTGCTGCTCACCGCGCTGGCGGCGCTCGCGTTCCTGCCGGCCGCCGCCCAGGAACGCGCACCGATCACCGTCTTCGCCGCCGCCAGCCTCAAGGAATCGATGGATGCCGCAGCCGCGCGCTATCAGCGCGACACCGGCCAGGCGGTGCGCGTGTCCTACGCGGCCAGCTCCGCGCTCGCGCGGCAGATCGAACAGCGCGCGCCGGCCGATGTCTTCGTCTCCGCCGATCTGGAATGGATGGACTGGCTGCAGGCACGCAACCTCATCGATCCCGCCTCGCGCCGCGTGCTGCTCGGCAACACCCTGGTGCTGGTGGCGCCGGCCGACAGCGCCGCGCAGCCGCTGGCACTCGCGCGCGGGACCGATCTGCTGCCGCTGCTCGGCGCACGCGGCCGTCTGTCGCTGGCGCTGACCGCGAGCGTGCCGGCCGGGAAGTACGCAAGGGCGGCGTTCGAATCGCTGGGCCAGTGGTCGGCCCTGCAGCCGCGCGTGGCCGAGTCCGACAGCGTGCGTTCGGCGTTGACCCTCGTCGCACGTGGAGAGGCGCCGCTGGGCGTGGTCTACGGCAGCGACGCCCAGGCCGAACCGCGGGTCAAGGTGCTGGCGACGTTTCCGGCCGGCAGCCATCCGGCAATCGTCTATCCCGTCGCGCGCATCGCCGCCAGCCGCCACCCGCAGTCCGATGCCTTCGTGCGCTGGCTCGACGGCGAGGCCGCGTCGGCGATCTTCCGCGCGCACGGCTTCTCGATCCGCTGATCGATGGCGGACACAGGCACGCTGCTGGGCTTCGGGCCCGATGAACTCGTCGCGATCCGGCTCAGCCTGAAAGTCGCGGCCGCCGCCGCGCTGTGCAGCCTGCCGTTCGGCATCGCGATCGCGTGGCTGCTGGCGCGCCGGCGCTTCTTCGGCAAGTCGCTGCTCGATGCGCTGGTGCATCTGCCGCTGGTGCTGCCGCCGGTCGTCGTCGGCTACGCGCTGCTGGTACTGCTGGGCGGCAACGGCCTCATCGGCCGCTGGCTCGAAGAGACGCTGGGCGTCTCGTTCGCGTTCCGCTGGACCGGCGCCGCGCTGGCCAGCGCGATCATGGGATTCCCGCTGCTGGTGCGGACCATCCGGCTGTCGATCGAGAACGTCGACCGCCGCCTCGAGCAGGCCGCGGCAACCTTGGGCGCGAGCCCTTTTCGGGTGTTCTGCACCATCACTCTGCCGCTGGCGTGGCCGGGCGTCATCGCCGGCGCGGTACTCGCGTTCGCCAAAGCGCTGGGCGAATTCGGCGCGACGATCACCTTCGTCTCCAATATTCCCGGCGAAACGCAGACGGTGTCGTCGGCAATCTACGGGCTGATGCAGGTGCCCGATGGCGAAGCCGGCATCTGGCGGCTCGCGGCAGTCTCTGTTGCGATCTCGCTGGCCGCGCTGCTCGTCTCCGAATGGCTGGTGCGCCGCCAGCGCGGCGAGGTGCACGACTGATGCTGCACGTCGATATCGACCTGCACCGCGGCAGCTTCGCGCGCCACATCCGCATCGACGCCACGCAGCGCGTGCTCGCGCTGACCGGGCCGTCGGGCGCCGGCAAGACCAGCGTGCTCAATGCGATCGCCGGCCTCGCGCGCCCGCGCGCGGGGCGCATCGAGATCGACGGCCGGGTGCTGTTCGACAGCGCCGCGCGCATCGACGTACCCGCCCATCGCCGGCGTGTCGGCTACGTGTTCCAGGACGCGCGCCTGTTCCCGCACCTCGACGTGCTGCGCAACCTGCGCTACGGCAGTCACCACGCCGGCGCCGACACCTTCGAACTCGATCACGTGGTCGAACTGCTCGGCATCGGCGCGCTGCTGCAGCGCCGCTGCGCGAATCTCTCGGGCGGCGAAGCGCAACGCGTGGCGATCGGCCGTGCGCTGCTGTCGCAGCCGGCGGTGCTGTTGTTCGACGAACCGCTGTCCGCGCTCGACGAAGCGCGGCGCGAGGAACTGATTCCGTGGCTGCAGCGCGTACGCGACGAGGTGCGACTGCCGATGCTCTACGTCAGCCACACCAGCGACGACGTGCGTCGTCTGGCCGACGCGGTGCACACGCTCGACTGACCGGGCGACGCGACGTTCACTGCCGACCTGCGGCAATCGCAGGCCCACCTGCAGGTCCGCGTCATGCCCCGCACTCACCCGATTCCGCCCCACCAGACACGTCGCTATCTCGAGCCCGGCCCCGTGGTGCTGCTGTCGTCCGCGCACAAGGGCGAGCGCGGCATCATGACCATGGCCTGGCACATGATGCTGGGCTACGACCTCGTCGGTACCTGCATCGACCCGGGCAACCGCAGCCATGCACTCGCGCGCGCCAGCGGCGAATGCGTCCTCAACCTGCCGACCGCAGACATGCTCGATACCGTCGTGCGCATCGGCAACTGCAGCAGCATGGAGGCAGACAAGTTCGAACGCTTCGGCCTGAGCGCGGTCGACAGCAGCGATGTCGATGCCCCCGGCATCGGCGAATGCCACGCCCGTTTCGAATGCCGCCTGCACGAAACCCGGATCACCGCCGAGTACCCGCTGTTCGTCTGGCGCGTGGTCGCCGCGCACGTGGCGAAACGCCCGAAATGGCCGCGCACCGTGCACTACCGAGGTGACGGGCAATTCATGGTCAGTGGCGACGCGCGTTCGCGGCGAGCGCTGTTCAAGCCGGAGATGCTGGCGTCGTGAATGCCGGCGGAAATGGACGGCGGTATCGTGTCATCCGCCTGACCATCCCGACCCGTCGACCGCAAGGAGTTCCCGATGCGCAACTCTCGCTTTTCTCGCCCGAGGATGCTGTTTGCGATATCCCTCGTTGCCGCTTCGTTGTCCGGCTGCGGCAGCGCCCACGACGATGCGGCACCTGTCGCGTCCACGCCTGACAACGCAGCGCCGCCGGCATCCCCATCCGCGCCTGCACAGGCGTCCTCGAATGGCGAAATCCGCTTCACCTCCGGCACCAGCTACGCAGCGACCGGTGGGCGGGCGGAGATCGCGCTGTCCGTCAGCGAGACACGCGCACACGACGTGCTTGAACGCATCGCCACCGCCAGTGGCGTGCCGCTCGATATCGCCGACGGCGTGAAGCTCGACCACACGGTCTCACTGCAATTCGACGGCATGCCCCTGAGCGCGGTGCTGACCCTGCTGGGTCAGGACGCGAATGCGGAAATCACCGCCGAACCCGATGCCATCCGCGTGCGACCGCGGGCAACACCCATGCGCTGACCGCCACGTCCGTCAGCGGCTCTTCAAGCCGCTGACATGGCACGTGCCGTGGACGCATCGTCCTGAGCGCGACTTGCGACCACCGCCCCCTGCGGCGCCCAGACCGCGGCCTATTCATGCGCCCCTGCGTATCCTCTCGCCATGACCGCCTACGTCGACTCCATCGAAGACGCCGTCAGCCGCATCCATGCGCATGTTGACGGTGCCCTCCACATCGGTGCCCCGCTCGGCATCGGCAAGCCGCACCGGCTGCTCAACGCGCTGTTCGATGCCGCCGTCGCCGATCCCACGCGCCCGTTCACGCTCTACACCGCGCTCTCGCTGGACCCGCCATCGGGCGGCGACGATCTCGAAGGCCGTTTCATCGGGCCATTCGCCAAGCGGCATTTCGGCGAGGACTTCGTGCGGCTCAAGTACGTGGATGCGCTGCGCCGCAACGCGTTGCCGCCGCATATCGAGGTCGAAGAGTTCTACCTGCAGTCCGGCGCGATGCTGGGCTCGTCGCAGGCACAGCGTCGCTACGCCAGCCTCAACTACACGCACGTGGCGCGCGCGCTCGCCGATCGCGGCGTCAACGTGCTGGTACAGAAGGTCGCGGCGAATGACGACGGCACGCGCTTCTCGCTGTCGTCGAACACCGACCTGACCTTCGACGCGATCGATGCGCTGGTAGCGGCCGGTCACCCGCGCCCGCTGGTCGTCGGCGAAGTCGATCCCGCGCTGCCCTGGCTCGACGGCACCGCGGCGGTGGACGCAGCATTCTTCGATGTGGTGATCGCGCCGCCACCACCCTGGCCTCGCCTGTTCGGACTGCCGCGCCAGCCGGTGTCGGATGCCGACTACGCGATCGGCTTCTACGCCAGCACGCTGGTGCGCGACGGCGGCACATTGCAGATCGGCATCGGTGCGCTCGCCGATGCGCTGTGCCACGCGCTTGCACTGCGCCACACCGACAATGCGGCGTACCGGCGCGTGCTGCATGCGCTCGATCCCGATCTCGCCACGCATCGCGCCGTGCAGGCCGTCGGTGGACTCGATCCGTTCGAGACCGGCCTCTACGGCTGCAGCGAGATGATCAACGAAGGCTTCAAACGCCTGGTCGAAGTGGGCGTGATCAAGCGCCGCGTCGTCGACAAGGCCAGTCTGATGCGACGCGTCAACGACGGCACCGCGAGCGCGCTGGATCTCGATCTGATCGAACGCAACGGCGAGTTCCTGCACGGCGCGTTCTATCTCGGCTCGCCGGATTTCTATGCATGGCTGCGTGGGCTGGACGACGAGACCCGTCGCGGCATCGGCATGAAGCGCGTCGGCGAGGTCAACGAACTCTACGGTCTCGACGAAGGTCTGGAACGCCTGCAGCGCCGCGATGCGCGCTTCTTCAACAGCTGCATGATGGCGACTGCGCTCGGCGCAGCCGTGTCCGATGGGCTGGAAGACGGCCGCGTGGTATCCGGCGTCGGCGGCCAGTACAACTTCGTCGCGATGGGCCACGCGCTGCCCGACGCGCGCTCGGTGCTGCTGCTGCGCGCCGCGCGCGATGCCGGCGGTGGCCGCGAGGCCAACATCCGCTGGAACTACGGGCACACGACGATTCCGCGCCATCTGCGCGATGTCTACATCACCGAGTACGGCATCGCCGACATCCGCGGCGCGACCGACGAGGACTGCACGCGCGCGATGGTGCGCATTGCGGAAGCCCCGCATCAGCCGGGACTGGTGACGCGCGCGCAGGCGGCCGGCAAGCTCGATGCGCGATTCGTCGTGCCCGCGCCGTGGCAGCGCAATACCCCGGACGCGCTGCGCCAGACGCTGGCGCCGCTGCGCGCCGACGGCAGCCTGCCCGACTACCCGCTGGGCAGCGATTTCGATGTCGTCGAACAGCGCTTGCTGCGCGCCCTGGCCTGGTTGCGCACGCAGACCGCGACGCGTCGCGGCAAGCTCGCGACGGTGCTCGATGCGCTGCGTGCAGGCATCGGAGACGACACCCCGGCGCTCGCGCGCATGCAACTGCAGGCGCCTAGCGGCTTCAACGAACACCTGATGGCGCGGCTGGTGTCGCTCGGCCTGCGCCGCACTGCGCGTCCCAGCGCGCCCGAAGATCTCATCGCGCCGACGTCGGCTGCGTGAGACGCGGTTGCGAAGACGCGGCGCGCCTCCATCTCGTTCGACGACACCCGTGCAGGACCCGACCATGACCACCCGCGCCGACCAGCTTCGCGATGCCCTTGCCGCGCTGCAGCCCACGCACCTCGATGTCGAGGACGAGAGCCACATGCACAGCCGCGGGCTGGAAACGCATTACAAGGCGGTCGTGGTCAGCGCAGCCTTCGACAGCAAGCGCGCCTTGCAGCGGCACCAGGCGGTCTATCGCGCGCTCGGCCCGCAGATGCAGCAGATCCATGCGCTGGCACTGCACTTGTTCACGCCCGAAGAGTGGGCCGCGGAAGTCCAGGTACCCGATTCGCCGCATTGCCGGGGCGGGAGCAAGCACGATTCCGCGCGGTAATTCCGCCCGACCTGTCGTCCCGAGCACAGCGGGTAACCTGCTCTCGCGTGACGCGGGCAGCGCGTCGAAACAAGAGCGCAGCGGTGGCAGAGCGATGCGTGCACCGCTCTTGTCATGCAGGCCTCGCGGCGCATGGCATGAGATCCCTTTGATTCCGGATGCTTCTATCCGTTCATCAGTCGTGAGCGGATCGAGCGAAAGGTCCATGCAGCGCGGACGACAGCGAGGCGCGATGCCCGGCCTCGAGGATCGGCACCTATCATTACCATCCGGAAATGTGCTCCCGGTAAGCTTCGAACGGCGGGCGGGACCCTCGGTCCAATGAGTACCTACGCAAGCCGGGGCGATTCAGCGACCAGCGTGACCCATCGCACGAGTTCACGCAAACAGGGATGGCGAGGATGAGAAACAAATGACGACAGAGCGCTCTGGACAACTATCGAGGACATTCCTGTGCCTGCTGCTGGCAGTCATGGTTTTCGTGACGGCTTTCCAAGAAGACGCCATGGCACAAGATGCAGGCGAGCTGCAGAACGCGCCATATTCCTACACCATCACGCTCACCGGCGAGAACGTCTTTACCGAGGTGAACGTCAACGGGGCCCCGCTGTATCTTCACGGCAGGATGGAGCCACTGCTGACCACGCTGCCGACCACCGGCAACCTGCAGTCCGGGCGGAACACCATCACGGTGGAGTACGAGCCCTACGATATGGACCTGCAGAGCTACACGCCACATGACGGCGTATTGCTGCAGGTCAAGCTCGAAAGGCGGACGATGCTGTATTCCGCAAACCCGGAAGAGAACAGCATCCACCTCTTTTCCGGCAAACACGACAGCGCGGCCGGCCGGATGATCGCGTCCGACGACGCGTCGGTCTTCGGCCAAGGCCCGCTCCGTCGCCGCGATGGTGGACTGCGCGCCGGCGATGTGAAATTGAGCGACACCACCATGGTTTACGGCAACCGAACATCGGACGGTCACGCGGTCCGGATTGCGATGGACGTGTTCATCGAAGACCCACTTCTCGATCCGCCGCCATGGGCCGACAGCCCCGCACTTGCCGATACGCCTGAATTGCGCACCGAACTGGCCGAACGCTATCGCACATTGCACGGCATCGTGTCGGCCAACGATGAGCAGGGCTGGCGGCACGAAATGCGTTTCGTCTATGCGCACCTGTCGAAGGTTCTGGGCTACAGGGACGCGGACGCGATGGCAGATCATGTTCGCCGTCTTATCCCCCTTGGCGCGCCCGAGGACGAGCAGATTTCACCGCTCGCGACTGATCTCGAAGACGGCTTGCTGCTATTTGGTTCTGATCAAAGGCTGGTCAAGATGTCGCCCAATCCTGTGGGTTTCCTGACACATGACGGACAGCGCGTCGGTGGTTACGGGTTAACGTTCTGCAGGATCCAGCAACGACTGGAGATCTGTTTCATGCAGGACATACCCAACTAGACGATGTCATGACGCCGGTCTGTCGCCGATCAGGGACGAGCGGGGAATGTTGTTGCATCACGCTGGAAAAAGCACGAGCCAGAAAACAGGCCTCGCTGCGCTCGGGACGGCGGTGGAGTGTCATGGCCATGAACATGCAGCGCGACGCGCGCGCAGCAGCGAAGCGATGACAGACCAGGCGACAACGGCCAGGGCGCCGTGCAGATCGGGACATGGGCGCGCTTTCGCGAGTTTCGCGATGGGATCAATGACGACAATCGCCTGCAGTCGCGATCACCCCACCGCGCGAGATAAGCCGCGAGGGAACCGACGTTGCAGAAGCGGTGACTTGAGTCCCAGCGCCTCAGCCAAGGGACAGGTCACGTCGGATCGCGCGCAAGCGCGTCCGGTTCACTGGCCTGTTTGAATGGAAACACAGAAGGCCCGCTTACGCGGGCCTTCATGTGATGTATCGCGCGGTTGCAAAGACGCGACGGGATCAGAGCGCCTTCGCCGCCTCGACGATCTTCTCGACCGTGATGCCGAAGTGGGCGTACAGCTTGTCGGCCGGGGCCGACGCGCCGAAGCTGTCGATGCCGATGACCGCGCCATCGAGGCCCACGTAGGCGCGCCAGAACGGAGTGACGCCGGCCTCGATTGCGACGCGCTTGCGCACCGCGTTGGGCAGCACGAATTCGCGGTACGCGGCGTCCTGACGATCGAACACGTCGGTCGAGGGCATCGACACCACGCGCACCTTATCGCCCAGTTGTTCGGCAGCCTGGGTCGCCAGACCGATTTCCGAACCGGTCGCGATCAGGATGATCTCGGGCGTGCCGACCGAATCCTTCAGCACGTAACCACCGCGCGCGATGTCGGCGACCTGCGCCGCGTCGCGAGCCTGGTGCGGCAGGTTCTGGCGCGAGAAGATCAGGCAGCTCGGGCCGTCCTGGCGGGTGATCGCCGACTTCCATGCCACCGCCGATTCGACGGCGTCGCACGGGCGCCACACGTCGTTGTTCGGGATGTAGCGCAGGCTCGCGAGATGCTCGACCGGCTGATGGGTCGGGCCGTCTTCGCCCAGACCGATCGAATCGTGCGTGTAGACGTGGATCGCGTGCGCGGGAATCAGCGCGCTCATGCGCACCGCATTGCGTGCGTAATCGCTGAAGACCAGGAACGTCGCGTCGAACGGGATGAAGCCGCCATGCAGCGCCAGACCGTTCGCGATCGCGCTCATGCCGAACTCGCGCACGCCGTAATAGACGTAGTTCGCGTTGGCGTCGGTACTGGCCGCGGACGTGCTGCCCTTCCACAGGGTCAGGTTGGAATGCGCGAGGTCGGCGGAGCCGCCGATGATCTCCGGCAGCAGCGGCGCAAACGCTTCGATCGCCATCTGCGAGGCCTTGCGCGAGGCGATCGTCGGGCCTTCGCTCTGCAGCTTGGCGATGAAGGCATCGGCCGCCTCGACGAAGCCGTCCGGCAGGTCGCCATGCGAGCGACGCAAGAGTTCGGCGGCGAGATCTGGGTACTTGGCCTGGTAGGCGTCGAACTGCTGGTTCCACTCCGACTCGCGCACCTGGCCGGCTTCGACCGCGCGCCAGCCGTCGCGCAGCGCCTGCGGCACTTCGAACGGACCGTGGTTCCAGCCGAGCGCGGCGCGCGTGGCGTCGGACTCGTCCTTGCCCAGCGGCGCACCGTGCGAGGACTCCTTGCCGGCGCGGTTGGGCGAGCCGAAACCGATCGTCGTGCGGCAGCACACCAGCACCGGCTTGTCGTCTTCGGCGGTGGCGGCTTCGATCGCGCGCGAGATCGCGTCGGCGTCATGGCCGTCGACGTCGCGGATCACGCGCCAGCCGTAGGCCTCGAAACGCGCCGGGGTGTCGTCGGTGAACCAGCCTTCGGTGTTGCCGTCGATCGAGATGCGGTTGTCATCCCAGAACGCGACCAGCTTGCCCAGGCCCAGCGTGCCGGCGAGCGACGCAGCCTCATGCGAAATGCCTTCCATCAGGCAGCCGTCACCCATGAACACCCAGGTGCGGTGATCGACGACGGCGAACTCGGGACGGTTGAAACGCTGCGCGAGCAGGCGTTCGGCGAGTGCGAAACCGACGGCGTTCGCGAAACCCTGGCCCAGCGGACCGGTGGTGGTCTCGACGCCGGGCGTCTCGTGGCGCTCCGGGTGACCGGCAGTCTTGCTGTGCAGCTGGCGGAAATTCTTCAGCTCTTCCAGCGGCAGGTCGTAACCCGACAGGTGCAGCAGCGCGTAATGCAGCATCGAGCCATGACCGTTCGACAGCACGAAACGATCGCGGTTGAACCACTGCGGGTTCGCCGGGTTGTGGCTGAGGTGGTCGTTCCACAGCACTTCGGCGATGTCGGCCATGCCCATCGGCATGCCGGGATGGCCGGACTTGGCGGCATCGACGGCGTCGATGGCGAGGAAACGGATGGCGTTGGCGAGTTCGCGACGGGTCGACGTGATCATGGGCTCGGAGACGGGCGGCGGCGGGCGGGAGCCGCCAATTGTCCCACGCCCGCCGGATCGTTGCCGGGCGGGCGCGTCTCGCGCGGTCAGCCGCGGCTGTCGACCGGTACTGCCGTGGCGTCGGTTCCGTCCCGGCTCTCGTACTGCAACTCGCTGCGGCCGATGACGACCGAGCCGGCCATGTCTCCGCCGATATTGACGACGGTGCGGCACATGTCGAGCAGGCGGTCGACGCCCAGGATCAGGCCGATGCCTTCGGGCGGAATGCCGAACATCACCAGGATCATGGCGATGACCGGCAACGAGCCACCCGGCACGCCGGCCGCGCCGATCGAGCCGAAGATGCACAGCACCAGGATCATGACCTGCTGCGCCATGCTCAGGTCCACACCGAAGAACTGCGCCAGGAACAGCACCGTGATGCCTTCGAACAGCGCGGTTCCGTTCATGTTGGCGGTCGCGCCGAGCGTGCACACGAAGCGCGCCACCCGGCGCGGCACACCGAGGTTCTCTTCGGTGACCTTCAGCGTGGTCGGCAGCGTCGCGCTGGATGACGAGGTCGAGAATGCAGTCAGCAATGCCGGCTGCGCGCCGCGGAAGAACGCCACCGGGCCCATGCCGCCGAAGACCCGCAGCAGAATCGGAATGACGATGAAGAAATGCACGCCCAGCGCCAGCAGCACGGTGCCGACGAAGCGCGCCAGCTGGATCAGCACGTCGACACCGAGCTTGGCGGTGATCGAAAACAGCAGCGCGGCCACTGCGTAGGGCGCCAGCGCGATCACCCAGCCGATCAGCTTCAGGCAGATGTCGTAGACGCCCTGCACCGCCGACACGAAGCTGCGCGTGCCGTCGCTGCGGATCACCGTCGCGGCGATGCCGAACATCAGCGAGAAGAACATCACCGCGATCAGATCGCCCTCGGCGGCCGCTGTCACCGGATTGCGCGGCACGATATTCAACAGCACCTGCAGGCCCGACACGCCCTCGCGCGCGGTAGCGATCTCGCCGGCGCGCTGCGAGGTGTCTGCCAGCAACTGCTGGCCGATCTCCGGCGACAGGCCGAGACCGGGCTGCAGCACGTTCACCGCGATCAGGCCGATGACCACGGCGACGGTTGTCACCGCAAGGATCCACACCAGGGTCTTGATGCCGATGCGACCCAGCGACGCGGGGTCGCCGATCTCGACCACGCCCAGGATCAGCGCGGAGAACACCAGCGGCATCACCAGCATGAACAACAAGCGCAAAAAGATCTGGCCGACGGGATCGGTCACGTAGGTGATCAGAACGTCGAGCCAGCCCGCTTCGCCGATATAGAGATTGGCGGCGATGCCGGCCACCGTCCCGAGCACGAAGCCGATCAGCATCTTGGTGTGCAGCGGCATGCCGTTGGCGCCGGTGGTCGAGGTCATACGGGGGTCCTGCGGGAAGATCGGGCAGCTTAACAAACACGGACTCCGCGGCCCCCCGGCGCACTGGCCGCAGCCGGTATCCTTGTGCGATGTCTTCGTCTTCCGATGCCGGCGCGCTCGAGGTTCTGCAGCGCGTGTTCGGCCATGCCGCGTTCCGCGGCGAACAGTCCGCGATCGTCGCCCACGTGGCCGCCGGCCACGATGCCCTGGTGCTGATGCCCACCGGTGGCGGTAAGTCCATGTGCTTCCAGGTGCCGGCACTGCTGCGCGACGGTGTGGCGATCGTGGTGTCGCCGCTGATCGCGCTGATGCAGGACCAGGTGGACGCGCTGCTGCAGTCGGGCGTGCGCGCGGCGTTTCTCAATTCCACGCTCGATGGCGAGACCGCGCAACGCGTGGAGCGCGAACTGCTGGCCGGCGAACTGGATCTGCTCTACGTCGCGCCCGAGCGCCTGCTCACGCCACGTTTCCTGTCGCTGCTCGACCGCGCGCCGCTGGCGCTGTTCGCGATCGACGAAGCACATTGCGTCTCGCAATGGGGCCACGACTTCCGCCGCGAATACCGCGAGCTGACGATCCTGCACGAGCGCTGGCCCGACGTGCCGCGCATCGCGCTGACCGCGACCGCCGATCCGCCGACCCAGCGCGAGATCGCCGAGCGCCTGCAGCTGGAAGACGCGCGCCGATTCGTCAGTTCCTTCGACCGGCCCAACATCCGCTACACCGTGGTGCAGAAGGAAAACGCCAAGCGCCAGTTGCTCGATTTCGTGCAGTCGCATCGCGGTGAGGCCGGCATCGTCTACTGCCTGTCGCGGCGCAAGGTCGAGGAGACGGCCGAATATCTCGCCGGCCAGGGCATCGACGCGATTCCGTATCACGCCGGCATGGATTCGGAGTTGCGCGCGGCCAACCAGCGGCGCTTCCTGCGTAGCGATGGCGTGGTGGTCGTGGCGACGATCGCGTTCGGCATGGGCATCGACAAACCGGACGTGCGCTTCGTCGCGCATACCGACCTGCCGAAATCCATCGAGGGCTACTACCAGGAAACCGGCCGTGGCGGCCGCGACGGCGAGCCGGCCGATGCGTGGATGTGCTACGGCCTCGGCGATCTGGTGCTGCTGCGGCAGATGATCGAACAGTCCGAATCCGGCGACGAACGCAAGCGGCTCGAGCACCGCAAACTCGATTCACTGGTCGGTTACTGCGAGACGATGCGCTGCCGTCGCCAGGTGCTGCTGGCGAACTTCGGCGAGGACTACGCGGCCAAGGGCGCAGGCCAGTCCTGCGGCAACTGCGACAACTGCCTCGACCCGCCGGCGGCGTGGGATGCCACCGTGCCCGCGCAGAAGGCGCTCAGCTGCGTGTATCGCAGCGGCCAGCGGTTCGGCGCCGCGCACATCATCGACATCCTGCGCGGCAGCGAGAGCGAACGCATCCGCCAGTTCGGCCACGATCAGCTCAGCACCTACGGCGTGGGCACAGATGTCGATGCGCGCGTGTGGAAGAGCGTGCTGCGCCAGCTCGTCGCGCAGGGCCTGCTCGACGTCGACGCCGAAGGCTACGGCGGCCTGCGCCTGACGCAAGCCAGCCGCGGCGTGCTCAAGGGCGAAACGCAGGTGATGCTGCGCAAGCCGACGAACACGAAGGAACGCGCACGGACCACACGCGCCGCGACCGGCGCCGATATCGATCTCGCGCCGGCCGACCGGCCGCTGTTCGAATCACTGCGCGCCCTGCGCGGACGCCTTGCGCGCGAACAGAACGTGCCCGCCTACGTGATCTTCCACGACGCCACACTGCGCGAGATCGCACGGCTGCGGCCGATCAGCCATGGGCAACTGGGCGGTATCGGCGGCGTGGGCGCGGGCAAGCTGGAACGCTACGGAGACGCGGTGCTGGAAACGGTGCTGGACGCGGACTGAGCGGCGCGTGCTGTCTGCTGATCGAGAGCGGTGATCGCAAGTGTCGGCGTTCTCAGATCCGGCGGCAGGCCAAGTGCCAACGGTCCGCCTCGCCGCTACGCGCGAACCGGGCCATGGCGTCTCTGCGATCGTGAGGATCGCTGTGCCTAAGCTTTGGAAGCTGGTGGGTCGTGATGGATTCGAACCATCGACCAGCGGATTAAAAGTCCGATGCTCTACCGACTGAGCTAACGACCCGGAAGACAGTCGCCGGCGGCGAGGCCGGCGCAGGGGGCGCATTCTAACGCAATGTGGGCCGCGCGTCGGCCTCAGGCCACGGTATCCGCATAGCGCGTGGGATCCGGCACGCCGGCGGCGTCGAATCCGTCCGCGCGCAAACGACACGCGTCGCAATGGCCACAGGCCAGGCCCTGCGCATCGGCGTTGTAGCAGGACACCGTGAGCCCGAAATCGACGCCAAGCCGCACGCCTTCGCGCACGATGTCGCCTTTGCCCATCCGCTGCAGCGGCGCATGCACGCGGATCCCGGCGCCTTCGACACCCGCCTTGGTCGCGAGGTTGGCCAGACGTTCGAATGCCTCGACGAATTCGGGGCGGCAGTCGGGATAGCCGGAATAGTCGACCGCGTTGACGCCGCAGAAGATGTCCGCTGCGCCCAGCACTTCCGCCCAGCCGAGCGCGAGCGACAGCATGATCGTGTTGCGCGCCGGCACGTAGGTCACCGGAATTCCGGTACCACCCGCTTCCGGCACGTCGATGTCGTCGGTGAGCGCCGAGCCGCCGATGCTGCGCAGGTCGACGTCGACGGTCTTGTGCACGATGACGCCCATCGCGGCGGCGACGCGCGCGGCGGCGTCAAGTTCGGAGGTGTGGCGCTGGCCGTAGCGCACGCTCAGCGCATGCACATCGAAGCCCTGTTCCTGGGCGATGGCGATGACGGCGGCGGAGTCCATGCCTCCGGACAACAGGACGACGGCTTTTTTCATGGGCAATCTGGATGCGGAAAGGAAATTCGGATGTCGCGTGACAGGCTAGCGCAGCCTTCGGGCAGATGCCGGGCTCAGCGCCCCGGCTCGTCGTCCCACAGCAGCTTGTGCAGCTGCATCTGGAACTTGACCGGCAGGCGGTCGGCGACGATCCAGTCGGCAAGCTCGCGGCCGGTGATTTCGCCCTTGCTCGGCGAAAACAGCACGTCACAGCGATGCGGCAGGCCCTTGCTCAGCACGAGATCGCGTGCCCACTCGTAATCGGCGCGCGAGCACACGACGAACTTGATCTGGTCGTGCGCGGTCAACAACTGCAGATTGTCCCAGCGATTGCGGTGCGCTTCGTTGGAGGCGGGTGTCTTGATGTCGAGCACGCGACTCACGCGCGGATCGACCGCTGAGATGTCGATCGCGCCCGAGGTTTCCAGCGACACCTGGTAGCCGGCATCGCACAGACGACGCAGCAGGCCGATACACCGTTTCTGCGCCAGCGGTTCGCCACCGGTGACGCAGACATGGCGGACGCCGTGCGTCGCGACCTCGGCCAGGATGTCGTCGATCGTCCACCAGTCGCCGCCGTGGAAGGCGTACGCGGTGTCGCAGTAGGTGCAGCGCAGCGGACAGCCGGTCAGACGGACGAACACCGTCGGCCAGCCAGCGTCACGGGCTTCGCCCTGCAGCGACAGGAAGACTTCGGTGATCTTGAGCCGGTCAGCCGCGGATGCGGCGACCGCATCGGGCGCGACGGCGGTCATGGATCAGCGCAGGCGCGAGAGCTGGATCGCGCGGAGCCGGTCGGCGGCGGTGCGTGCCGCATCGGTGCCGGGATACTGCTTGCCGACATCGGCGAGCGTGGTCTCGGCGCCGTCGAGATCTTTCAGTCCGTACTGCGACAGGCCAACCTTGAGCATCGCGCCCGGCGCCTTGTCGCTCTGCGGATAGCGCTGCAACAGCGACAGGAACTGCTCCTGCGCCAATGCGTAATTCTGCGTGACGTAATAGCTTTCGCCGAGCCAGTACAGCGCGTTCGGCGCGTAGCTGCCCTGCGGGTGCTGCTGCAGGAAGCCCTGGAACAGCGTGGCCGATTCGTCGTAACGCGCATTCTTCAATGCATCGAACGCCTGCTCATAGGCGGCACGTTCGTCGGCAGGGGCGGCCTGCGGTGCGGCGGGTGCAGCGCCCGTCGCGGAGCCACGCGCGGCCTGCGCATCTGCGCCTGCCGCGGGTGCCGGCGTTGCGGCGCCAGTTGGATCGGGCAGTTCCAGACCACCGCTGCCCTGCCCGCTCTCGAGCCGGTTGAGCCGGCCGTCGATGTCGAGGTACTGGCTGCGGTTGCTGGACTTGAGCTGCTCGTTCTGCTGCTGGAGTTCTTCCACCTGCGAACGCAGGGACACGATCTCCTGCCGCAGCTGGTTGAGCTGGTTGAGCAGATCGACGTTCGCGCTGGTATCACCCGCGCGCGCTTCGAGCGACGCCACGCGATCCGCGAGGCTCGCCCGTTGCGCCCATGCGGGCGCGGCGACCACGAGGGTCGCCGCGAACGCGACTGGGAGTACCAGCCAATGACGCATGAGACGCATCAACGCGCGGTGTAGATGATCTCGACACGACGATTGCGGGCCCAGCAATCTTCGTTCGAGTCATTGCAGACCGGACGCTCTTCGCCATAGCTGACGACAGCCAGCTGAGCAGCCGAACCACCGTTGGCCTGCAGCGCCGAGGACACGCCATTGCCACGACGCTCGCCCAGGCCCTGGTTGTACTCGCGGCTGCCGCGCTCGTCGGCGTGGCCTTCCAGCGAAATGCGCGAAGCGCTGCGGTCACGCAGGTACTTGGCGTGGCAGGCCATCACGGCCTGGAACTCGGGACGCAGGTTGTCCTGATCGAGATCGAAGTAGACCACGCGCTGACGCAGGCATGCGTCGCTGTCGAGGTCGGCCGGGGTGTAGGCACCCGCGGTCGGCGCGGTCGGCGCCACGGTACCGGTCGACGGACCCGTATCCACCGGGGCCTCTTCCTTCACCTTCTTGGAACATGCAACAGCAGCGGTGCAGAGCAACGCGGCCAGCATCACACGGGTGGTCGTCTTCATCTCGTCGATCCTTGGTTTCTATGAACAACAGGGCAATTGTTATTGGACGGGACGTGCAGGCAGCGTCAGCGCTGTTCCCGGTACGGACCCCACGCCGGCTCGCGTACATCACCTTCGGCGAGGACGAGGCGCTGACGTACCCGGCCATCCGAAGACACCGCATACAACACACCCCTGCGCCCCTCACGCGCCGCGTACAGGACCATGCCGGCGTTCGGGGCGAAGCTCGGTGATTCGTCGAGCGACCCTGGCGACAGCGTGGACCAGCGAGGCGACCCCAGGCTGCGATCCAGCAGTGCAATACGGTACACGTTGCCTGAACCTTGCGCCACGACGATTTTCTTGCCATCGAAAGACACCGACGGGTCGGCGTTGTAACTGCCCTCGAAGGTCACCCGGGTGGCGCTGCCGCCCGACACCGGCGCCTGGTAGACCTGCGGGCGACCGCCGCGGTCGGAGATGAAATAGAGGCTGCCGCCGTCGGCCGCCCAGGAGGGCGAGGTGTCGATGGCGAAGTGGTTGGTCACCTGGGTCAGCGCCTTGCTGCCGAGATCCATCACGTAGATCTCGGGGTTGCCGCTGCGCGAGAGCGACAGCGCCAGACGACGACCGTCGGGCGAAAACGCCGGCGCGCCGTTGATGCCGCGGAAGCTCGAGACCAGCTCGCGACCGCCGCTGGTGATGTCCTGGATGTAGATCGCCGAATTACCGCTCTCGAAGCTGACGTAGACGACGCGGCGGCCGTCCGGGCTCCAGCTCGGCGACATCAGCGGCTCGTTGGAGCGCACCACCGTCTGCGGGTTGTGGCCGTCGGAGTCGGCGACGATCAGCGCGTAGCGCGCGCTCTCGCCGACACCGGTCTGGGTGATATAGGCGATCCGGGTCCAGAAGGCGCCGCGCACACCGGTGATCTTCTCGTAGATCGCGTCGGCCATCTGGTGGGCGACATCACGCATCGCATTGGGGCGCGCGGTCATCGCCAGGCCGAGCACACGCTCCTGTTTGGCGACATCGAACAGTTCGTACTCGACCCGGTAGCTGCCGCCGCCGGCGTCGACGACGCGGCCGACGACGAGGAAGTCCTGACGCAGCGCACGCCACGTCGGGTACTGGACCTCGCTGCCGCGCGTGGGGCGCTCGACGATGTCGCGCTCCGGCAGGGTGCGGAACTGACCCGAACGATCGAGATCGGCGCGTACGACGGCCGCGACATCGGTATCGGGTGCGCTGCCGCTGCCCTGGTAGGGCATCGGCACGACCGCGATCGGCATCGCCTGGGCGCTGCCGCCGGTGATGTCGATCTCGAGGCCCTGCTGCTGCGCACTGGCGAGCATGGGCAGGCCGAGCGCGAACAGAGCCAACAGGCAACGGATCAGAATGGGTTTCATCGGCTTACCGGTTTGAAGAGAGTGAACCCGGGCAGCTTGGCCGCTGGACCGGGGAACAGGATGAATACCAGCGCAATCATCGCGCCGTGCAGGTGAACAGGATGATGAGGCCGCGCGGGAATGCCGGCGCGACGCCGGCACAGGTCGTCGGCGCGGCAGCCGGGCACGGAGCGCACAACACCAGGATCGAAGGGCGCGCAACGCGGCGCGCCGGCATCAATCCTGCGCCGTGAAGTTGAGGTTGAGCCGGCGGTTGAACACGGCCTCGAAGCCCGCGTACGGCAGCGGCTCGGCGGCGCGCACCGCGGCCTCGACCGAGCGACGGCCCTGCGCGTCATAGGGACAGGACGCATCGAACTCGACGTTCAGCACCTCGCCACCCGGCAACTGGGTGATGTAGAGGCGGCAACGCTGGCCCAGCGGTACGTTGTCGGGACGGCGCCAGTTGCGACGGATCGCCTCCTGCAGCGCTGCCGCGTACTTCGCGGCCAGACCGCTGTCGCCATCGGGACGACCCGGCGGCGGGCTCGCGGCGGACGCGGCGGCGCGCTGCTCGGACGCCTGCTGCGCATTGCGCTCGGCGATCTGCTTCAGACGCTGCTCCGACAGCTGCGCTTCGCGCTGGGTCTTCTCGCGCTCGGCGCGCAGCTGCTCGAGTTCCTGGCGCGCGAGCCGGCGCTTCTCCTCGGCCTCCTCCTGCTTCTGCTGCTCGGCCAGTTCGATCTGCGCCTGACGGCGCTTCTCTTCCTGCTCCTTCTCGCGCTGCTCGGCGGCCAGCGCATCGCGGCGCACGGCGGCCTGGGAGACAGGGTCGGGTTCGGGCACGACTTCCTGCAGCTGCGGCTGGCGCTGCTCCACCGCATCTTCGGGGCGCGGCTCGGGCAAGGGTTGCGGCGGCGCGGATGCAGGTTCTTCGATCGGCTCCGGTACGGGATCAGGCACCGGCTCGGGTGCGGGTTCCGGATCAGGTAGAGGCTCAGGTAGAGGCTCAGGCCTGCTGGCCAGCGCGCGCCGGTCGGCGGCGCTCAATGCGTTGGGATCGATGATGTCGGCCGAGACCGGCGAGCCCATCGCCGATTCGGGCCGCGACGACGCGCTCCACATCGCGCCGAGGAAGATCAGGCCGAACAGCAGCACATGGACCAGGATCGACAGTCCAATCGCCACCACATTGTCGGAACGCGACTCGCGCATCTCAGTTCGCGCTTTCCGCCGGACGGCTGATCAGGCTCACCTTGGTGATGCCGGCCTCGTTGATGAGGTCGATCGCGTTCATGATCCGCTGGTAGCTGGCCGTGCCGTCACCACTGACGAGGATCGTCGCGTCCGGGTTCTGGGTGTGGATGCCGCGCAGGCGCGCGACCAGATCCTCGCGGGAGACCGAAGTGTTCTGACGCTCGACCATCAGCGCGAGCTGGCCGTCGGGATAGACGCTGACCACGACCGGATCCTGCGGCGAACCGAGCGACATCGCGCGCGAGTCCGGCAGGTTGATGTCGGTGCCCAGATTCATCAGCGGCGTGGTGACCATGAAGATGATCAACAGCACCAGCATCACGTCGATGTAGGGCACGACGTTGATTTCGTTCTTGAGCTTGCGCCGCTTGGAACGGCGAAGGGAGATCGACGACATGGCGGAATCCAGATGCGGGGGCGGTCGAGCGCGAACGAGCCGGCGCGCCTGGGCGCGCCGCGGGGATCACTCGGTGCCGGTCTGACGTTCGAGGATCGAAGAGAACTCGTCGGAGAAGGCCTCGAAGCGCGTAGCAACGCGCTCGACCTTGGTCGCGAAGCGGTTGTAGGCCCACACCGCCGGGATTGCGGCGAACAGACCCATCGCGGTCGCGATCAGCGCTTCGGAGATACCCGGCGCGACGGTGGCGATGGTCGCCTCCTTGACGCTGGCCAGCCCGTGGAACGAAATCATGATGCCCCACACGGTGCCGAGCAGACCGACGTAGGGCGCGATCGAACCCACGTTTGCGAGGTATTCGAGATTGCTTTCCAGCCCGTCGAGTTCACGCGCGCCGGCGACGCGCATGCCGCGCTGCGCGCCTTCGAGATGGGTACGCGCGTCGACGCCGCGACGCTGGCGCTGGCGTGAGTACTCGCGGTAACCCGCTTCGAAGATGGCCTCCAGGCCCTCGATCTCGCGGTTGCGTTCGGTCGCAGAGGCGTAGAGCTTGCTGATCTCCGCACCGGACCAGAACCGCTCTTCGAAACGGTCGGCCTCCTTCTCGGCGCGATCGAGCAGGCGCTTCTTGCGGAAGATGATGACCCACGAGGAAATCGACGCGAACAGCAGCAGCAGCATCACCAGCTGCACCGGGACCGATGCGTGCAGGATCAGCTCGAGGATGCTGAGGTCGTTGGGCAGTGGCGCAGTGGCAGCCGCGGCGGCACCGGCGTTCGCGAGCTCGGTCGCGCCGGCGGCGGCCTCTTCGGGCAACGCCTGCACCTGGGCGGCGGACTGCAACAGCACGGGCATGAGACTCATCCAGGATTACTCCGCTGACGTTTCGAGTGACTTGAGTTGTGTGTAGAGCGCGTCGGGAATCGCACGCGGCCTGAAATCGGATGCCGACAGGGCCGCGACACGCACCTCGGCATCGAGCAGCAGATCGCCGTTACGGCGGACTTCCTGTACGAATACCGCACTCGCACGCCGGCACTGCCGCAACGCCACGCTGACCTCCAGCGCGTCGTCGAGCCGCGCCGGCGCGCGGAAGTCGATCCGCATCGCACGGACCGCGAACACCGTGCCGTGCGTATCGCGGAGCATGGCTTGTCCGTAACCGTGTGCACGTAACCACTCGCTGCGTGCGCGTTCCATGAACGCGACGTACTGCGCGTGATAAACGACACCACCCGCGTCGGTATCTTCCCAATAGACGCGTGTCGGCCAACTGAATAGCTCGTGCCGGCCCGACGGGCCGCCGGATTCGGGGGTCATGGCAGGGATCCGCTCAGAAAAGATTGCCGGGTACTGCAGTCGCATCGCGACGCGGCTCCAGGCCGAGGTGACGCCAGGCCTTGGTCGTCGCCATGCGCCCGCGCGCCGTACGCACCAGATAGCCCTGCTGGATCAGGTAGGGTTCGATGACATCCTCCAGCGTGCCGCGCTCCTCGCTGAGCGCGGCCGCCATCGACTCGACACCGACCGGGCCGCCATCGAAGTTCTCGATGATCAGGTGCAACAGGCGGCGATCGAGTTCGTCGAAACCCTCCGGATCGACCTTGAGCATCTGCATCGCGGCATTCGCCACCTCGCGGTCGATGCGGCCACCGGCGCGCACCTGTGCGTAGTCGCGCACGCGGCGCAGCAGACGGTTGGCGATACGCGGCGTGCCGCGCGCGCGTTTCGCGATCTCGGCGGCGCCGTCGGGCTCGCAGGACAGGCCGAGGATCTGCGCCGAGCGGCGCACGATCCGGGTCAGTTCCTCGGTGCTGTAGAACTCCAGCCGCTGCACGATGCCGAAACGGTCGCGCAGCGGCGCGGTCAGCAGGCCCGCACGCGTGGTCGCGCCGATCAGGGTGAAGGGCGGCAGGTCGATCTTGATCGAACGCGCCGCGGGGCCTTCGCCGATCATGATGTCGAGCTGGAAATCCTCCATCGCCGGGTACAGCACTTCCTCCACCACCGGCGACAGCCGATGGATCTCGTCGATGAAGAGCACATCATGCGGCTGCAGGTTGGTCAGCAGCGCGGCGAGATCACCGGCCTTCTCGATCACCGGCCCCGAGGTCACGCGCAAGGCAACGCCAAGCTCGTTGGCGATCACGTGGCTCAGCGTGGTCTTGCCCAGGCCCGGTGGCCCGAAGATCAGCACATGGTCGAGCGCCTCGCGGCGCTGCTTGGCGGCCTCGATGAAGATCGCCATCTGTTCGCGGACCGGCAACTGGCCGAGGTATTCGTCCAGCCGCTGCGGACGGATGCTCGCCTCGATGGCGTCGTCCTCGCGGGTGGCGTCGGCGGCGATGATGCGGTCTGCGGTCATGCGCGCATGATCGCATGCTGCGGGTGCGCCATCACTTGTGGGAGCGCCCATGGGCGCGATGCCTGTCCAGGCAAAGCATCGCGCCCAAGGGCGCTCCCACGTATCGCCGACGTCAGGCGCGCATTGCGTCCGCCGCCAGCGCAAAGCTGTGCTTGCGTGCATCGTGGTCGAAGATGTTGGCAGTCAGCATCAGTTCGTCCGGGCGATGGCGCGCGACGAATTCGGCGATGCCTTCGCGCACGTCGCCGGGATCGCCGATCACTGAGCACGCCAGTGACTGCGCGACCATCGCCTTTTCGGCAGGCGTCCAGAACGCTTCGATATCGTCGACCGGCGGTGGAATCAGGCCCGGTGCGCCACGGCGCAGGCGCACGAAACTCTGCTGCTGGGTTGTGAACAGCCGCTGCGCTTCGGCGCGCGTATCGGCGGCGACCACGTTGAGCGCCAGCATCGCGTGCGGCTGGCGCAGGTGCTTGGACGGGCGGAAATCGCGGTGATACAGCGCCAGCGCTTCCGACATCGCCGCCGGTGCGAAATGCGAGGCGAACGCATACGGCAGGCCGAGCGTCGCCGCGAGGCCGGCGCCGAACAGGCTGGACCCGAGGATCCACACCGGCACGTCGAGCCCCGCGCCCGGCACGGCCTGCACCGGCTGCCCGGGCTGCGCCGGCTCGAAGTAGCGCAGCAGCTCCATGACATCGGACGGAAACGCATCCGCGCCGGCGTAGTAGCGACGCAGCGCCTTCGTCGTGGGTTGATCGGTGCCGGGCGCACGGCCGAGACCGAGATCGATACGCCCCGGATACAGCGATGCCAGCGTGCCGAACTGCTCGGCCACCTGCAGCGGCGCATGGTTGGGCAGCATCACCCCGCCCGACCCGACCCGGATCGTCGACGTGCCGCCGGCAATGTGCCCGATCAGCACCGCAGTCGCCGCACTGGCGATGCCGGGCATGTTGTGGTGTTCGGCCAGCCAGTAGCGCGCGTAGCCGAGCGCTTCACCGTGCTGGGCGAGATCGAGCGACCGCGCGAAGGATTCGGCCGGCGTGCTGCCCTCGGTGACCGGGGCGAGATCGAGAATCGAGAAGGGAATCATGGGCGGGACATCTTGGGGGATGCCCCCGACCTTGGGGCGGCCGGACGGGAACACCAGCGTGGGCGGTGGGGTGCTCTGTTCCAGATCGGCTTCGCGAATGCTCTTCGCCGCGGTGCGGCCGCGTAGCCGCTGGCATTGCGCCCCCGCCATTTACGCGCTCGCAGCGTACGGTCCAGCAACTCCGAGCACTCGTCCAAGAGGCAATGAGCCGCAGCGGCTTTTGCTCCGGATTTCTCGCGGCGCTGACGAGCCGGCAAAGCACGTAGACCCGTAGGGCGCCGCACATGGACGTGCGGCGTTTTTCGACCGAGCCAGGATGGCGAGTCGAAAAATCCCGGAACGAATGACACGCCGGGTGAGCTTCGTCGGGGCTGGCCCTTTTCTTTGGTTCCGTTTCTTTTGGGCCAGCAAAAGAAATGAACCCGCTCGCCGCAAGGCGAGTGGAAGCGTTTGATCTTGCTTCTCGCCGTGAGAGCGAAGCGGAATAGCAACGTCAAACGCTTTCGTCCGCTGACGCGGCCGAGTTCATTTCTTTTGGTTGACCCCAAAAGAAACGGAACCAAAGAAAAACGTCTCCCCGACAAGTCCGAAGCCCGCGGCTCGTAGTGCGCAGGGATTTTCCGACTCGGCATCCTGCCTCGGTCGGAAAACGCCGCCCATCCATGGGCGGCGCCCTCCGGGTCTGCCTGCAGCAGGATGACTCATCGCTTCATGGACCAAGCAAAGCGAAGCGGAGCAATGCAATGCCTGGTCATACCGCTTCGGGTTCTCGACACAAACCGCACCAAGCGCAAACTCAAATCAGATCTGCACCTGCGACCCCAACTCCACCAGCCGATTCCCCGGAATCCGGAAGAACACCGTCGCCGGCGCCGCGTTGCGGTGCATGAAGGCGAACAGCTTGTCGCGCCATACCGGCATGCCGCGCTGCGGACTCGCCACCACCGTCTCGCGACTGGTGAAGTAGGTCGTGTCCATCGGATCGATGACGATGCCGCTTTCGATGTCGCCGCAGCGCATCAGTGCCATCGGCACGTCAGGTGTTTCCATGAAGCCGAATCGGATCGTGATGCGGTGGAAGTCGTCGCCGATCGACTCCATCTTCAGGCGACGGTCCAGCGCTGCATAAGGCAGCGTCAACGTTTCGACGGTCAGGAACACGTTGCGCTCGTGCAAGACCTTGTTGTGCTTGAGGTTGTGCATCAGCGCGTGCGGCACGATGCCGCGGTCGCTGGTCAGGAACACCGCGGTGCCGGGCACGCGCACGGGCGGGGCGAGCATCAGGCCCGGCAGGAAAGTGTCGAGCCTGATGCCGTCCTTCTGGATCTCGGCGTGCAGCAGCTGGCGGCCGCGGCGCCAGGTGCGCAGCAGGGTGAACAGCGTGATGCCGAGCACCAGCGGGAACCATGCGCCCTGCAACACCTTGGCGCCGTTGGCGACCACGAAGGCTACATCGATGAAGATGAAGCCCGCGCAGCACGGCAGCACCCAGCGCCGCCAGCGGGGCCACAACGCGCGGGCGACGACGATCAGCAGCAGCGTGTCGATCAGCATCGTCAGCGACACCGAGATACCGTACGCCGCGGCCAGCGCGGATGAGGTCTGGAACGTCAGCACCAGCGCGATCACGACGATCGCCATCGCCCAGTTGATGCCGGGAATGTAGATCTGGCCGATGGTGTCGCTGGAGGTGTGGCGCACGTGCATGCGCGGGATATAGCCCAGCTGCATCGCCTGGCGCGCGACCGAAAAACCGCCGGTGATCACGGCCTGCGAGGCGATGACGGTCGCGCAGGTGGCCAGCACGATCATCGGCCAACGCGCCCACTGCGGCACGCCGATGTAGAACGGGTTCTGGATCGCGGCCGGGTCTTCGAGCACCAGCGCGCCCTGCCCCAGATAATTGAGCATCAGCGACGGCAGCACGAAGAAGTACCAGGCGTAGCGGATCGGCTTGGCGCCGAAGTGGCCCATGTCGGTGTAGATCGCTTCGCCGCCCGTCACCGCCAGCACCACGGCGCCGAGGATGAAGACACCGCCCCAGCTGTGTTCCCAGAAGAAGCGTGCCGCCCACAGCGGGTTGATCGCGTGCAGCACTTCCGGCTCGTGCAGGATGTTGAGCACGCCGAGCGCCGCGAGCGACAGGAACCACAGCATCGTGATCGGCCCGAACACGCGGCCGACCTTGGCGGTGCCGTAGCGCTGGGTGGCGAACAGTGCGGTCAGCACGACGACGGTGATCGGGATGATCCAGGCGTGCAGTCCGGGCGCGACGACCTCGAGACCCTCGACCGCCGACAGCACCGAAATCGCCGGCGTGATCACGCCGTCGCTGAAGAACAGCGACGCGCCGAACACGCCGAGGATGCCGACCAGATACGCGGACTTGCCGCCCTTGGCGAGACAGCGCTGGGCCAGCGCCATCAGCGCCATGATGCCGCCCTCGCCGTCGTTGTCGGCGCGCAGGATGATCGTGACGTATTTGAGCGTCACCACGATCATCAGCGACCAGAAGATCATCGACAGCACGCCGAGCACGGTGTCGTGATTGGCGACCAACCCGTAATGCGGCGAGAACGCCTCGCGCAGCGTGTACAGCGGGCTGGTGCCGATGTCGCCGAAAACGACGCCGATCGCGCCGGCGATCAGCCCGGCGAGACCCACCTTGCCATGTCCCGACCCGGGGGTACGCGAGCCCGTGCCGGGCTGACTACTGGCGTGTGACATGTGAAGTCGACCCTGCCGACGAGTGTGTGGGGTGTCAGCGAAGCGCGGACTGTAGCGCTTTCCGGATGATGATTTCAGGCGGGTCGCCTTCACTGGCCGCGGCCTTCGCCATCCGCACCGCATCAGCCGGTTTGTAACCCAGCTGCTGCAGGGCCACGACCGCTTCCGACATGGGATCGGCTGGCACCTGCACGCCACCGATCGCACCGCCCGCGCCGGCCAGATCGGCCGCGCGGTCGCGCAGTTCGACGACCATCCGCTCGGCGGTCTTCTTGCCGATGCCGGGAATCTTGGTCAGCGCCGCGACGTCACCGGTCTGCACCAGCCGCGCGAACGTGTCGACGCTGACGCCCGACAGAATCGCCAGCGCGATCTTCGCGCCGATGCCGGTGACCTTCTGTACGTCACGGAACAGCCGCCGCTCGGACTCGTGCAGGAAGCCGTACAGCGAGACGCTGTCCTCCTTCTGCGCGTAGTGCGTGAACAACGCGACCTCGCGGCCGACCTCGGGCAGGTCATAGAAGGTGCTCATCGGCGCTTCGAGTTCGTAGCCGACGCCGCCCACGTCGATCACCAGCCAGGGCGGTGCCTTGTGGGCCAGCGTGCCGCGCAGTCTTCCGATCATGGAATGAGGTCTCCGGTGTAGGTGACAGCGTGGGGGCGCATCGCGTGCATTCCGTCATTCCCGCGCAGGCGGGAATCCACTGCCTTTCAGGGCGACTGCGACAGATGCAGTCGCTGGATTCCCGCTTTCGCGGGAATGACGGTGGATAGGATAGAGACGCAGCAGGTCACTTGCGCCCCCAGGCCTGCTTCACGTCGACGCCGAGCCGCTTTGCGGTCGCGCTGACGTGGGCGTGGGTGATCGCGACCGCCAATGCATCGGCGGCGTCGGCCTGCAACTTGCCGCTCAGGCCGAGCATCAAGCCGACCATGTGCTGGATCTGCGCCTTCTCGGCGCTGCCACGGCCCACCACCGCCAGCTTGACCTCGGTGGCCGCGTATTCGCTGACCGGCAGATCGCGCAGCACCACCGCACCGATCGCAGCGCCGCGCGCCTGGCCGAGCTTGAGCGCCGAATCCGGATTGCGCGCCATGAACACCTTCTCGATCGCAACCTCGTCGGGCCGGTGCTCGATGATCAGCGCGGTCAGCCCGTCGAGCAGGCGACGCAGGCGCGCGGGAAACTCACCGGCCGTGACCAGCACCAGCGGCGCATGGAACACGTGCGTGACCTTCCCGGCCGCATCGACGTCGATGATGCCGACCCCGGTGCGCTGCGAGCCGGGGTCGATGCCGAGGATGCGGGTCACGGGGGTCTTCAGCCCTCGAACTGCGCGTTCGAGTAGACCGCCTGCACGTCGTCGAGATCCTCGAGCAGATCGAGCATCTTGCGCACCTGCTCGGCCGTCTCGCCATTGACGGCGATGTCGTTGTCGGCGCGGAACGTCACTTCGGCGTGGCCGGCCACGATGCCGGCAGCGGCCATCGCGTCGCGCACGGATTCGAACGCGTCCGCGCTGGTGACCACGTCGATCGCACCGTCTTCCGGATACACCACGACATCGTCGGCGCCGGCCTCGATCGCGGCCTCGGTCACCGTGTCCTCGTCCAGACCTTCGAAGCTCAGCACGCCCAGGCGCTTGAACATGAAGGCAACCGAGCCTTCGGTGCCCATGTTGCCGCCGCACTTGCCGAACGCGTGGCGCACTTCGGCCACGGTGCGCACGCGGTTGTCGGTCAGCGTGTCGACGATCACGGCGACGCCGCCCGGGGCGTAGCCCTCGTAGCGGATCTCTTCGTACTCGACGCCTTCGAGCTCGCCGGTCGCCTTCTTGATCGCGCGCTCGACCACATCCTTGGTCATGTTCTGGGCCATGCCCTTGTCGATCGCCGTGCGCAGGCGCGGGTTGTTCGACGGATCACCACCGCCCGCGCGCGCCGCCACACCGATTTCGCGAATGATCTTGGTGAATATCTTGCCGCGCTTGGCGTCGGTCGCGTTCTTGCGGGCCTCGATCGAAGGTCCTCGTCCCATGGGTCGTCAGGTCTGTTGGCGTTGGAAGCCGGCGATTTTACTCCGCATGCCCGGACCGCGCGTGTTCGAAGCGGCCGTAGCGCAGGAATCCCACGGTCTGCCGCAGCGCGTCGGCCGACAGCAGCAGGCCGCTGTGGCTGGCCTCGACCACCGCGTGGTCCGCGAGTCCCGGCGTGCGCGTCTCGTCGACCGACACCGTGCCGTCATGTTCACCTTCGAAACGGGCCAGCAATGCGCCCAGGCCGTGCGGTACCCGGCCGGCGATCATGCCCACCTCGTGCGCGGGTGGCCACGATGCACAGCCGCCACGCAGGATTGCCGCGCTGCGCCCCATGTACAGCGCGGTCAACGCATTGCGGTGAAGCACGTCCGCGGCCCGGCTGCCACACAGCGGCGTACCGAGACAGACCACGCGCCCCACTGGCAGATCATCGCCACCTTCGGCAAGCGCCTGCACGGCGACAAGCCCGCCCAGACTGTGGCCGACCAGATGCGCCGGCCCGTCTTCGCGCAACATGGCCAGCAGCTTCGGCACCGCCGCCTGCGGCCCGCCCACCAGGCTGTGATAGCCGAAGATTTCCGGCGCGTAACCCGCCTCGCGCAGGCGAGACGCCAGCCAGCGCATCGTTGCGCCGACCATCCAGATGCCATGCAGCAGGATGACGCGCCGGGGTCCTGTGATCGTGGCTTCCATGGCGGCAGTGTCGCGTATCGACCGCGCAGGCTCCAGAAAAAACGGCGCCCGGGGATGGGGCGCCGCTGGTGGATTCCGTTCCGCCTTGCGTCGTCAGTCGAAGCGGTACTCGAACTGCGCCGCCACTTCACGGCCGACCGGGTTGTAGGCGTCGTAGAAGAACGGGAAATCGCCGTTGGTCTCGTCTTCGGGGTGCAGGTTGTTGAAGATGTTGTTGACGTAGAACTTCAGCGTGGCCTTGTCGGTGATCTGCTTGCCGATGTTGGCGTTCCACAGGAAATGCACGCCGGTCCTGCCTGCAGCGCTGTCGAGCTTGGGCAGGGTGCCGTAGCGGGTGGTCGAGAGGTTCGCGCTCCAGTCGCCGCCACGCCAGTTGACCGATGCCTTGGCCTTGCTGCGGAAGTCGAGGTTCTCCGGATCGTCGCGCCAGTCTTCCTGCACCGGGTCGCCGGCATAGATCTGACGCTCCGAGGTGAGCGTGTGCGACCAGTCAAGACCGAAGGTGAAGCGCCCGAAGCGCTCGGTACCCAGCCGCCAGCGGAAGCCGGCATCGACGCCGGCGACGCGCAGGTAGGACTGGTTGATCGGCCCGGACACCACCTGGGTCACGCGACCGTTCGGATCATCCGGATCCGCGACGCGAGTGATGAGCGCAAGGTTGGCGCGGCAGTAGTCCGAATCCGGCGCGAACTCGAACGGCGTGCCGTCGCGACGCAGCCCGGTGATGCAGCCGGCCTCGTTGGCGATCACGTCGGCCGAATCGATCCGTTCGATTGCACCGTCAAGCTGGATATCCCAGTAGTCCACGTTGACCGACATCCCGTCGGTGATGTCCCAGACGAAGCCTACGCCCCAGGATTCGCCGGTCTCTTCCTTCAGCCCCGGGTCGCCGCGGGTCACGGTGAACATCGAATAGTCGTAGCCGTTGCAGCCCGGGTTGGCGCCGGCGGAAATGCAGCGCAACACATCGGTCGCCGTGCCGAAGCTGCCGCTGCCGTCGCTGAAGACCCAGTGCATGTCCGGCGCCTTGAAGCTGGTCGCGTAGCTGCCGCGGATCAGCAGCGAGTCGATCGGCCGCCATTCCAGGCCGGCGTTCCAGGTCCTGGCGTCGTCGAGCGCGGTGACGTCGTTGTACTTGTCGTAGCGTCCGGCAAGGCTGGCCTTCAACGTCGCAAGGATCGGGATGCTGAACTCGACGCCCAACGCATAGCGTTCGCGGTCGCCACCGCCATTGGTGCCGGTCAGGTTGTACAGCTCCGCAACGCCCGGCTGCACGCGCGGGTCGCTGTCAAGCTCGTAGCCCTGCCGGCTCGCCTCGACGATGAAGGCCGAACCCACGGGACCGGCGGGCAACTCGAACAGGTCGCCGGTCATCACGAAGCTCGCCGTGTCCACCCACGACTCCGCCTCGTAATGCGCGACTGTCGACAACGATGCGTATTCCGCAGCCGTGATCGGCCGCAGCCAGCGGTCCAGGTTCAGGCGGTAGATCGGATCACCGTCGTCGGTCTCGCCCAGTTGTTCGCCGAAGAAAAAGTCGTTGACGCGGTTGCCGATCATCCGGCGCCGGTTGCGTTCGAAGTAGTACTCGGCATGGCTCAGCGTCGCTTCCCAGTCGAAGCGGCCCACGGTGCCACGCAGGCCGGCGGCCACGTCCACCGAGTATTCCTTGTAGTGCTGGTCCATCGACTCCAGCCCGCCCAGTTCATACGGCGTCAACAGGCGATCCAGTCCGATCACGGTATCGAACTGCGGATCGAAGAACGATCCGATGCGACCCACGCCATCGGTATGCGGCCCGGTGATGCTCTCGAACCCGCCATGCGAGGAAGCCTTGGAGTGCCAGGCCTGCAACGACGCCCAGCCTTCCAGTTCCGGCGAGAACGTCCACGTGCCGAACAGATATCCCGCCAGCTCGCTCTTGCCCTTGCTCAGGCTCTGGTTGCGCGAATCGCCCCAATACCCGCAGTAGTTGCCCATGTCGCGGACCTGTCCACCGCTCAGGCGCAGGTACGGCGTGTCGTGGAAGTCGCCACCCCATTGCTCGCAGGTGCCGTCCGGGAACTGGTAGAGCGGCCGGCTGCTGCTGTCCGAGCCCAGGCGGATGCGCAGGCCCGTATCGGCTTCGATCCCTGTGCGCGGATCCGCGGTCGGGTCGAGGCGTGGATCCCAGTGGTCGCGCTGCGTGCCGTACAGGATTTCCTGGTTGAAGTACTGGAAGGCATAGGTCAGCCCCCATTGCTCGCCCGTCTTGCCGCCGCTCCACTGCAGGTCGAAGCGATCGCGTCCGCCCATCGTGCTGGTGCCGGCGCGGAACTTGATTTCATCGCCCTCGAAATCGCGCTTGAGCACCACGTTGACCACGCCCGACACCGCATCGGCTCCGTAGATCGCTGACGCACCGCCAGCCAGCACCTCGATGCGTTCGACCGCACCTGAAGGAATGTTGCCGAAATTCTGGAAGTTGCTGCGCCCGCCGTAAGGGAACGGATAGTCGGCGGCACGGCGACCATCGATCAGCAGCAGCGAACGCCCCGGGCCCAGGCCGCGCAGGTTGAGTGGATGCGCGTTGGCGGAGAAGCCCCCGGACAGTTCCGTCTCGACGGACCCGCCCGCCATCACCAGCGATTCAAGCGCATCGAACACCGTCGCATGGCCCTCGTTCTCGATCTGTTGCGCGCTGATCACGGTCACCGGCGACGGCCCTTCCACTTCGGCACGCTTGATGCGCGAACCAGTGACCTGCACCGCCGACATCTCGGTGGTCTCGGGCGCTGCGGCGGCAGGCGGCGGCACGGGCGTGGCCGAGGGCGCCTCCGTACGCGGCGCGGCGCGTGATGCAGTCTCCTGCGCCACGGTGATCACGCCGCTGCGCGTGCTGCGGTGGCCAAGGCCACTGCCCGAGAGCAGGGTGTCGAGCGCCTGCTCGACCGTATAACGGCCCGACAGCGCCGGCGCTGTGCGGCCGCGCACCAGCTCCGGCGGCACCATGATCTGCACGTCGGCGGCCTGGGCGAGGCGATTGAGCGAGTCCCCGAGCGGTTGCCGCTCGAGTACGAAGTCGCGCGCCGGTGCCTGCGCATGCACCACCGCCGGCAGCCCGACGCAGGACACCCCCAGGGCCACGCCCAGCGCATGGGCCAGCATCGTGCGACGGGTTCCACGGGTCGCGATTCGCGCAATCATGTTCATTTTTTGATTCCCCTTGCCAGTTCGTTCGGGACGTCGACGGGGCATGCAGGTGCCCCGCTCCATAGCAGGCAGACGCAGCGGCAAGGCGATCCCTCATGCCTTCTCGGAGGTTTGCACCGACGCGGGCCAACTCTTACCTTCTCTCGATCGGATGCCGCATCCGGACACCCATTCCACGACTTCCCCCTGCAGGCGCGCGCCCATGCATGCAACACCGCCCGAGCCCGGCACGCGCGTCCCCGACGCGGACGCCGAACGCTTCCGCCCAATGCTGATCCGTTACTTCCGTCGCCACGGCGCGGCTGAGTCCGACCTGGAGGACCTGGCGCAGGAGGCGCTGGTGCGGCTGTTGCGCACACCGGCGCGCGCGGACAACTCCGAGGCCTACCTCGTGCGGATCGCGTCGAACCTGCTGCGCGACCGCGCGCGGCGCGACCAGAGCCACCGCGCCGGCCAGCACGACAGCATCGACGATGCGATCCACCACCTGCCCAGTGAGGAACCTGACTGCAGTCGCGTCTACGAAGGGAAGGAGCGGCTGGACCGCCTGCTCGCGGCGCTGGGAGAACTGCCGCCGCGCTGCCAGCAGGTCTTCCTGCTCCAGCGTTACGAAGGCTTGACCTACAGCGCCATCGCAAAGCGCCTGCACGTGAGCGTGAGCGCGGTGGAAAAACACATGATGCGCGCCCTGCTGCACCTGCAGTCGCGCCTGGCGGATCAATGACTAGACCCGAGCTCACCCTCATCGAGGGCGGTGACGACAGCGCGAGGCAGGCCACGCGCTGGTTCGTACGCATGCGCGCCGATGACGCCACCGAAGCCGAGCGCACGCAGTGGCAGGCCTGGTTGCGGGCCGACGCCTCGCATCGCGCCGCATACGCGCGCGTCGAACACCTGTGGTCGTCGCTGGGTGGGCACGCGCACGCACCGGAAATCGCCGAGTGCATGCGCCAGCTTGCGCACGCTGCGTCGCGACCCACGGCGCGCGCCTGGCACCGGATCTCGCTGGCGGCCTCGCTGCTGGTCGTGCTCGGCGCACTCTGGCTGGCATGGCCCGCGACCGCGCCTGCGGACCCGGTCGAACACGCCACCGCACGCGGCGAACGCCGCTCGATCGAACTCACCGACGGCAGCGTGGTGGACCTGGATGCCGCGACCCGCATCCGCGTGGCCTTCGACCGGCACGAACGCATCGTTACCCTCGTCGAGGGACGCGCGTTCTTCCGTGTCGCCAAGGACCCTGCCCGCGCTTTCCGCGTCCGCTCCGACCTTGGCGCGATCGAAGCATTGGGCACGCAGTTCGATGTGTCACGACTGCCCGATGCGCTGGACGTGGGCCTCTACGAGGGACGCGTGGCGCTGCTGCCGCAGGCCGCCGCGGACCAGTCCGCGCGCCCGCTCGGCACGCTCGCCGCGGGACAACGCGCCCGTCTCTCCGGGGACGGGGTGACCATGATGCCCGGCAGCGTCGCCGGCAACGCCGCGCCGGAGTGGATGAGCGGGCGACTCGTCTTCGACGACACGCCACTTTCCGAAGCAGTCGCGGATTTCAATCGCTACAGCGCGCAACCGCTCGTGGTGGCCGATCCGGCTGTCGGCGCACGGCGCATCAGCGGCGTGTTCCGCGGCGAGGATCCGCAAGGATTCATCGAGGCCTTGCACGAGGTCTACGGGATTGGCGGGCAACAGCGCGCCGACGGCGCGCGCATTCTCGGAGGCACGCAATGAGCATCGCCGAACCAACCGCGGCCATGCGCCGCCGCACATGGGGGTTGCTGGCACTGCTCGCATGCACACACGCCATCGCCGGCGATGCCGCACCCCGCCCCGTCGCCATCGCGGATGGCCCGTACGTGTTCCACCAGCAGGGCGACCGGCTGCTGGCCCTGTGGGTCTGCGATGGCACCGTCGTGCGCAGCGAGTACCTCCGCGAACCGGAGGCCACGATCGCGCCACGCTGCGGATTCCCCGCGCCGATCGCCATTCCCGCCACGATGCCCGACGCCGAATCGGTGCCCTACACCGGCGGGCGGATCGTGGCGTTGTCCGATATCCACGGCCAGTACGACCTGATGGTGCGGCTGCTGCGCGCGCACGGCGTGATCGATGCCGAGAACCGCTGGAACATCGGCCGCGACCACCTCGTGCTCACCGGCGACGTGTTCGACCGCGGTGACCGCGTCAACGAAGCGCTGTGGCTGCTCCACCAGTTGCAACAGCAGGCGCATGCCGCCGGTGGTGCCGTGCATTTCCTGCTCGGCAACCACGAGACGATGGTGCTCTACGACGACCTGCGCTACGTCAACGAGAAGTACATCGAGGTCGCACGCCTGCTGCAACGGCCGCATGCAGCGCTGTACGGCCCGGACTCGGTCATCGGTGGCTGGCTGCGCACGCGCCCGGTGATGCTGCGGCTCGGGGACAGCCTGTTCCTGCACGGCGGGATCGCGCCCGAGCGACTCGACCTGGTGGAACGCATCGACGAGACCAACGCCGCCTACCGCCACTCGCTGGGCAAGCCCAAGGATGCGGTGATGGGCGACGCGGCCACCGCACCGCTGTACGACGGCAAGCGCAGCCCGATCTGGTACCGCGGCTACTTCAACGGCGACCTGTCCACGCAGGCCGTGCAGGCGCTCGTCGAACGGCTTGGCCTGGCGCGCGTCGTGGTGGGCCACACCACGATGGACGAGGTGGTGAGCTTCCACGACGGCCGCGTGGTCGCGATCGACAGCGGCATCAAGCGCGGCGAGTCCGGGCAACTGCTGTTCATCGAGGACGGCACGCTCAGCCGAGGGCTACTCGATGGCAGTGTCGAGCCGGTGCCGACGCGCGAGGCGGCGCCGGAAGACAAGGATTGACGCACGCTGCGCCGATCAGTCCCGTGCGGACGCAGTCCTTCGCAGGATGAACTCATCGTCGAGCGTGTTGCCGACCGGGAACTTGTAGCCACCGACCTTGCCGAAACCATGGCGCGCGTAGAAGCGTTGCGCGCCGACGTTCTCCGACCACACGCCGATCCACAACGTGCGCGGACCGTCGCGCAGCAGCCATTGCATGGCCTCGTCGAACATCCGGCTGCCCCAGCCGCCATTGTGGTAATCGCGCAGCAGGTACAAGCGCTTGAGTTCGCCGTCGCCTGCCGCGACCTGAGGGTGCGGCAATCCGCAAGGTCCGGCGGCTGCGTGGCCAACCGCCGCACCCTCGTCTTCGAGCAGCCACACCGCGTAGTCGGGATGCGACAGGATCACGCGCTGCTTGTCGGCCGCGTAGGCGTCGCGCAGGAAGAAGGCGAGATCCTCGGGCGGATACAGGTGGCCGAAGGTTTCGGTGAACGTGCGCGCCGCCAACGTCGACAGGCGATCGGCGTCTTCGACGGTGGCGCGGCGGATGATCATGGCAGTCTGGGTCGCGCCCGAGGGCGCTCCTACGGGGCCGGCTTCGGACGCACCGCGATGTGCACCTCGGCCAGCTGCGCGTCCGGGATCGGCGACGGCGCGCCGGTCATCAGGCATTGCGCGGTGGTGGTCTTCGGGAACGCGATGACGTCGCGGATCGACTCGGTACCGGCCATCAGCGCGGCGATGCGGTCGATGCCGAACGCGATGCCGCCATGCGGCGGCGCGCCGTACTTCAGCGCGTCGAGCAGGAAGCCGAACTTGGCCTGCGCTTCTTCGGCGCCGATGCCAAGCAGTTCGAACACCGCCGACTGCATGGACGAGCGGTGGATACGGATCGAACCGCCGCCGATCTCGTTGCCATTGAGCACCATGTCGTAGCCGCGCGACACGGCCGTCGCGGCGTTCGCGCGCAGGTCGGCCTCGTCGTCGACCGACGGCGCGGTGAAGGGGTGATGCAGGGCGACGTAGCGCTGCGCCTCGTCATCCCATTCGAACATCGGGAAGTCGGTGACCCACAGCGGCGCCCAGCCGTCGGCAACAAGACTGAAGTCCTTGCCGGCCTTCAGGCGCACCGCGCCCATGAAATCGCTGACGGTCGAATATTTGCCGGCGCCGAAGAACACGAGGTCGCCGTTGCTGGCGCCGACGTGCGACACCAGACTCGCGAACGCGGCTTCGTCGAAGAACTTCTGGATCGGCGAGCTGACCTCGCCTGTCTCCGAAATCTTGATGTAGGCCAGACCCTTCGCGCCGTACTTCGCAGCATGCGCGGCGTATTCGTCGATCTGCTTGCGGCTCAGACTCGCGCCGCCCGGAATGCGCAGCGCACACACGCGGCCACCGGCTTCGTTGGCCGGGCCGGTGAACACCGCGAACTGGCTGTCCTTGACCAGATCGGCGACGTCGACCAGCTCCAGCGCGATGCGCAGGTCCGGCTTGTCCGAGCCGTAGCGTCGCATCGCCTCGGCATAGGTCATGCGCGGGAATTCGGCCGCGAGTTCGACGTTGGCGACATCGCGGAACACGTCGCGGATCATCGCCTCGACGAGATCCTGCACGTCGCGCTCCGACACCCACGCGAACTCCATGTCGAGCTGGGTGAATTCCAGCTGGCGATCGGCACGCAGCGCTTCGTCGCGGAAGCAGCGCGCGATCTGGTAGTAGCGGTCGAAGCCCGCCATCATCAGGATCTGCTTGAACAGCTGCGGCGACTGCGGCAATGCGTAGAACTCGCCCGGATGCATGCGCGCCGGGACGAGGAAGTCGCGCGCGCCTTCCGGCGTCGCCTTCGTCAGGATCGGCGTTTCGATATCCTGGAAACCCTTGTCATCCAGCCAGTGGCGCAGCGCGCTGACCAGCTTGGTGCGCGTGCGCATCTTGCGCTGCATGTCAGGGCTGCGCAGGTCGAGATAGCGGTACTTCAGGCGCGTCTCTTCGCCCGGATTCTCGTGGTGGTGGAACGGCAGCGGCTCGGCCTTGTTCATCACCTCGATCTGGGTCGCGACGATTTCGACCTGGCCGGTGCGGATCTTCGCGTTGACCGAATGCCGCGCGCGCACCGTGCCGGTGATGCGCAGGCAGTCCTCGTAGCCCACCTTTTCCGCGGTCGCGACGACGGCCGCATTGCCATCCGCGTCCGACGATTCCGCGACCACCTGCACGATGCCTTCGTGGTCGCGCAGGTCGATGAAGCAGACGCCGCCGAGATCGCGGGCGACATCGGCCCAGCCGCACAGGGTGACGGTCTGGCCGATCAGCGATTCATCGATCAGGCCGCAGAAATGGGTACGCATGGGAACTCCGGACACGAAAGCGCGGGCGCACAGACCGCCATGGCGACGGCCGAGCTGGATGGAAGCCCGCTAGTTTAAGGCGTCGCCGCGGTGCGCGCGGCGGCAGGCGCGTCAGTCCGCCGACGCGGGCTTCGCGGCAGGCTTGGCGGCAGGCTTGGAGTCGCTGGCCGCGGGCTTGGACTCGGTCTTGGCCGCAGGTGCATCGGCAGCCGGCTTGTCACCGCCGGATTTGGAACCGCCGTCGCCGCTCTCGACCAGATTGCGCTTCTTGTCGCCGTCCTTCTTGAAGTCGGTCTCGTACCAGCCGCTGCCGGCGAGACGGAACGACGGCGCGGTGAGCTGCCGCTTGACCGCGGATGCGCCGCAGTCGGGGCAGGTCTCGGGATCAGGATCGGACATCTTCTGCAGACGGTCGAAACTGTGGCCGCATTCGGCGCACTGGAAGGCATAGATCGGCATGGCGGGACGCTGCGAGGAGTTCAGGGGGACGGACATGAGGACGCCCCGGGCCGGTTCAAGCCGGCCGGGGGCGCGATTGTGCGGGATCGGAGCGGGCACCGCATCCGCGGGCCCGTGCCGGGTCAGTAGCCCCAGGGTGTCGGCGGTGCGGCGACGGTCTTGGTCAGGTCGAACTCGACCTGGAACTTGCGGCCGCCCGGACGAGCCAGCTCGTAGACGAAACGCTGGCCGGGCTCGATTTCCATCGCCCAGGTGTTGGTGACAGAGGCGTTGAGACCTTCCTTCTCGAACATCTCGATCGACTCGGCGTCGACCGGGAATTCCTGGCGCTGCGCGGTGCCGGCGTTCTGCGATTCGCCGCCGTACATGGTCACCGGATCCTCGCTGCCGTCGGGCATGCGGTGGTCGTGCTTGAGACGCAGGCCGTGCTCGGTGCGGGTCAGGATCCAGGTGCGCGAATGGTCGTCGCCGACATGGAACGGAATGCGCAGCTCTTCCTTGCGGTTGCTGCAGTCGCGCACGTGCATCACCAGCGCCTTGCCCTCGAACGGATCGGGCTCGGCACCGGGCTCGGGTGCCGGCTCGTTGGCGACGATGCGGCCGGCGAAGGCCTCCCCGCAGTGACGCGAGATTGCCGCGAGGAATTCGTCGGCGGGCACGCGCTGCGTGGCGGCGTCAACCGCTGCGGCAGCCGCTGCGGCATCGGCGGTGGGATTGGCCGCGGCAGGCGGCGCGGGGTCAGTGGATTCGTTGCCACCGCAGGCGGCAAGCGACATCACGGAAGCAATCAGGGCGAGTCGGAGCGGATTCGTGTTCATCGCATCACCCTAACTGGCACCCGCAGGGGCGGCAACCCGGGCGAACCCGGGGAGCGCGGTCAAGCAGCTTCGTACAGCGCCAGCAGATCGCCTTCGGCCTGCTCGAGTTCGGCGCGCAGGGCGGCCTGACGCTGGCCGAGCGAGGTCGCCTTGTCGTGATCGGCATAGGTGCCCGGATCGGCGAGTGCGCCGTCGATCTCCGACAACGCCTGCTCGAGTTCGGCGACGCGCCCCTCGGCCTTCTGCAGCTTGTGCGGATTGGCCTTCGGACGCGACGCAGCCGGCGCGGCGACAGCTGCGGGCGCGGCGGCCCTGGTCGGTGGCGGCGTGCGCAGTTCGCCGGCGTTGCCACGCGCGCGCAACCAGGCGGCGTATTCGTCGAGATCGCCGTCGAACGGAATCACCACGCCATCGGACACGCGCCAGAAGGTGTCGCTGACCAGGCCGATGAGATGGCGGTCATGCGAGACCAGCACGATCGCGCCGGCGAAATCGCTGAGCGCTTCGGCCAGGGCTTCGCGCATTTCGAGATCGAGATGGTTGGTCGGTTCGTCGAGCAGCAGCACGTTCGGCTGCAGCCACGCGATCAGCGCCAGTGCCAGACGCGCGCGTTCGCCGCCGGAGAAGCCGTCGATGCTTTCGAACGCGCGATCGCCCGGGAAGCTCCACTTGCCGAGGAAATCGCGGAACGACTGGATCGACGCCGTCGGCGAGATCTCGCGCAGATGATCGATCGGCGAGGTGCCGGCGACCAGGGATTCCACCGTGTGCTGGGCGAAGTAGCCGATGCGCAGGTCCGGGTGCGCGTAGCGCTCGCCGGCCAGCAACTGCAGTTCACCGACCAGTGTCTTGACCAGCGTCGACTTGCCCGCGCCGTTCGGGCCGAGCAGACCGATACGGTCCCCGGCTTCGAGGCCGAAGCCGACGTTGTCGAGAATGACGACCTGGCCGTCCGCGGTCGGATAGCCGCAGGTGCCGTGATTGATGCGCAGCAGCGCGTGCGGCAGTTTTACCGGTGCCGGGAAATCGATCTGGACTTCGCGCTCGGCGCGCACGGCTTCGGTGTCGGCCATCTTGGCCAGACGCTTGACCCGCGACTGCGCCTGCTTGGCCTTGGCCGCACTGGCCTTGAAGCGGTCGATGAACTTCTGCAGATGCGCCTTCTCGGCCTGCGACTTCTCGTGGGTGATCTGCTGCAGGCGCAACTGCTCGGAACGCTGGCGCTCGAACGAGGTGTAATCGCCGGAGTACAGCTTGGCCTTGCCGCCATGCAGGTGCAGCGTGTGGGTGCAGACGTTGTCGAGGAACTCGCGGTCATGCGAGATCAACAGCAGCGTGCCCGGATACTTCAGCAACCACTGCTCCAGCCACAGCACCGCGTCGAGATCGAGATGGTTGGTCGGCTCGTCGAGCAGCAGCATGTCGCTGGGCGTCATCAGCGCGCGGGCGAGATTCAGACGCACGCGCCAGCCGCCGGAGAACGTCGCGACGGCGCGCTGATGGGTCTCGGCCGGAAAACCCAGACCGTGCAGCAGCTTGCCCGCGCGCGCGCCGGCGTCATAGGCGCCGACTTCGGCCATGCGCATGTGCACATCGGCGACGGCTTCCCAGTCTTCGGCGGCCAGCGCATCAGCCTCGGCCTTGAGCACGGCGGCCACGGCGGCGTCACCGCCGAGCACGAAATCGATCGCCGGATCGGGCAGCGAGGGCATTTCCTGGGCGATGCTGGCCAGGCGCAGGCGGTTGGGCAGATCGAGATCGCCCTTGTCAGCCTCGACCTCGCCGCGCACGGCCGCGAACAGGGAGGATTTGCCGGTGCCGTTGCGGCCGACCACGCCCACGCGCCAGCCGGCATGCATGGTCAGGTCCATTTCGGACAGCAGCAGCCGTTCGCCGCGCCGCAGGGCGAAATTCTTGAAAGAGATCATGGGCGCAATTCTACAGAAGCGGGCCGCCAGGACGGCCGAGGCGCCTGTACCGCCGTCTACCGCAATTCCGACCAGGCGCCCTTCGTCAGCACTTCGCTGAAGACAACTCTGAAATTGTCATCCCAAAAAAGGAACAATCGAAACCTGTTTTTGGGAGGATTGACGCCAATGAAACGCAGGGGTTAAATCGCTTTAACAACCTCCCCTCAGGTGAACCCATGAACCGTCGCCGTCTTGCAATAGCCATCCTGGCCGGTCTGAGCGCTCCCGCGTTTGCGCAAACTGCGCCGTCCGACACGCCTGCGCGCACCTCCACGCTCGACACCCTGATCGTCACCGGCACCCGCGTCAGCGATCGCACGGTCGCCGAGTCGCAGTCGCCGATCGACATCATCACGTCCGAGACGCTGACCGCCTCCGGCACGACGGAACTGGCGACGGCACTCGCACGCGCCCTGCCCTCGCTGAACTTTCCGCGCCCCGCGCTGACCGACGGCACCTCGGCGATCCGTCCGGCGCAGCTGCGCGGCCTCGCACCCGACCAGGTGCTGGTACTGGTCAACGGCAAGCGTCGTCACACCTCGTCGCTGCTCAATCTCAACGGCACGATCGGCCGCGGCTCGTCGCCGGTCGACCTCAACACCATTCCGATCTCGGCAATCGAGCGCGTCGAAGTGCTGCGGGACGGCGCCTCGGCGCAGTACGGCTCCGACGCGATCGCCGGCGTCGTCAACGTGGTGCTCAAGGGCGCGTCCGAAGGCGGCAGCCTGTCGGTGAGTGCGGGCCAGTACTCGGCCGGCGACGGCAAGCAGACCCAGATCGCCGGTGACACCGGCCTGGCGCTCGGTGAACGCGGCTTCCTGCATCTGTCGGCGCAGGTCGGCCAGCAGGAAGAAACCAACCGCGCACGTCCGTTCGCGGGCACGCCCGGTGTCACCCAGCCCGCGCTCGGCCAGAAGGCCTTCGTCATCGGCGAGCCGGAAGTCGACTTCGGCGCGGTCGGCTTCAACACCGACATCGCCCTGACCGACACCATCCGCGTCTACGGCTTCGGCACCGCGAGCAATCGCGACGTCACCTCGTTCGCGTTCTTCCGCGCCCCGGACAACACCGCGCAGAACATCCGCAGCATCTATCCCGACGGCTTCCTGCCGGAGATCAACAACATCTCCAAGGACCGGTCACTGGTCGCGGGCGTCAAGGGCCATGCGGGCGAGTGGAACTGGGACCTGAGCTACAACTACGGCTACAACCACCTCGAGTTCTATACCCGCAACACGCTCAACGCGAGCCTGGGCGCCAGTTCGCCGACCTCGTTCTACGACGGCGCGCTCGAGACCACGCAGAACATCGTCAACCTCGACATCAGCCGTCCGCTGGAGCTGGGCCTCGCCTATCCGGCGACATTGTCGTTCGGTGTGGAAGGTCGCAACGAGAAGTGGAACCAGTCGCCGGGCGAATACGGCTCGTACGCGAATGCCGGCCTCGGCGTGACCGGCGCGGGCGCCGGTGCGCAGGGCTTCGGCGGATTCTCGCCCGAAGTCGCCGGTGCGTTCGACCGCGACAGCCACGCCGTGTACGCGGGCCTGGAAGCGGACCTCACCGAGAAGTTCTCGGCCGGTGCCGCGGCGCGTTACGAGGACTACGACGATTTCGGTAGCCAGGTCTCGGGCAAGCTGTCGGCGCGCTACGCGTTCAACGATGCAATCGCGCTGCGCGGCACGGTGTCGAGCGGCTTCCGCGCACCGTCGCTGGCGCAGCAGTATTTCCAGACCGTCAGCACGACCTTCCTGCCCGGCATCAACACGCCATTCGAGATCCGTACCTTCCCCGCCAGCAGCGCGGTGGCGCAGGCGTTCGGCGCCGAACCGCTGACGCCCGAGGAGTCGCTGTCCTACAGCCTGGGCCTGGTGCTGCAGCCGGTCGACAACCTCTACGTCACCATCGACGCCTACCAGATCGACGTCGACGACCGCATCGCACTGTCGTCCAACCTCACCGGTGACGCCGTGCGCCAGTTGCTGGAATCGCAGGGCATCTTCGGCATCACCGGCGGCCGTTATTTCACCAATGCCATCGACACCCGCACCCGCGGCATCGATGTCGTCGGCAGTTATCGCTGGGATCTCGCCGCCAGCAGCGTGGATCTGACCGCCGGCTACAACCACACCAAGACCGAGATCACCCGGATCGCGGCGAACCCGGAAGCGCTGACGCAGAACGGCCTGGATCTCGAGCGCATCGACCGCGTCGAGATCGGCCGCATCGAGGACGGCTTCCCGCGCAACAAGCTGCTGCTGTCGGGCACATGGAACGTCGACGACTGGGCGTTCGCGCTCGCGACCACGCGCTACGGCAGCGTGCGTACCACGCCCAACAATGCGGCGCTCGACCAGAAGTACGGCGCCAAGTGGCTGCTCGATCTGTCGGCGACGTTCAGGCCGGGCGACAACTGGGCACTGACGCTGGGCGCGGACAACGTGCTCAACGAGTACCCGGACGAGAACATCTTCGGCAACTCGACCAACGGGCAGTTCCCCTACAGCAACCTCTCGCCGTTCGGCTTCGGCGGCGCGTTCGCCTATGCGAAGGTCGCCTACAACTGGTAACCGCATTGCTCTGATTACGCTTCGATGCCCCGGCTTGCCGGGGCATCGTCGTTTCAGGGCGTTGCGCACAAGTGCGCTCGCCCATCCGCCAATGCAACCGCTCGCACCGGCGTCGCGCGCTGGTGGTACGTCCTGCGCAAACCCGTGATGGAGATGTACTCGCGATCGCACATTGCCGCCCGTTCCGGGCCTTTCACGTCGCCAGCACAGCAGATCGACGAAGAACGCGCATATTGATGCTTGCCCCTGTCGCAATGCGTCGGCGACACTGCACGACCAGTCCAGCGCGAAGTCTCGATGCCGCATAACACCGACCTGATCAACATCGTCGCCGTCGGCCTCGGCATGGCCTTCGTGTTCGGCGCGCTCGCCAACAAGTTGCGGCTGTCGCCGCTGGTGGGCTATCTCGTCGCGGGCATCATCGTCGGACCGTTCACCCCCGGCTTCGTCGCCGACCAGGATCTCGCCAACCAGCTCGCCGAGATCGGTGTGATGCTGCTGATGTTCGGCGTCGGCCTGCACTTCTCGCTCAAGGATCTGATGGACGTGAAGTCCATCGCGATTCCCGGCGCCATCGCCCAGATCACCGTCGCGACCGTGCTCGGCTGGGTGCTGGCGTGGCTGATGGGCTGGCCGATGGTCAGCGGCTTCGTGTTCGGTCTCGCGCTGTCGGTCGCCAGTACCGTGGTGCTGCTGCGTGCGATGGAAGAGCGGCGACTGCTGGACACGCGGCGCGGCAAGATCGCGGTCGGCTGGCTGATCGTCGAGGATCTGGTGATGGTGCTGGCGCTGGTGCTGCTGCCGGTGCTGGCCGACATCTACACCGATCGCGGTGGCGACACGCCGCCGGGCGCCGGCGCGATCACGCTGATGATCCTGTGGACACTGGTCAAGGTCAGCGCGTTCGTCGCGGTGATGCTGCTGGTCGGCCGCCGGGTGATTCCGTGGGTGCTCGAGCGCATCGCCGGCACCGGCCAGCGCGAACTGTTCACCCTGTCGGTGCTGGCGATCGCGCTCGGCGTGGCCTTTGGCGCCTCGGCGCTGTTCGGCGTGTCGTTCGCGCTCGGCGCGTTCTTCGCCGGCATGGTGCTCAACGAATCGGAATTCAGCCACGAGGCCGCGAACGATTCGTTGCCGTTGCGTGACGCGTTCGCAGTGCTGTTCTTCGTCTCGGTGGGCATGCTGTTCAATCCGATGATCGTGGTCGAGCATCCATGGCAGGTGCTGGCGACGTTCCTGATCATCGTGGTCGGCAAGTCGATCGCCGCGTACTGGATCGTGCGGCTGTTCAAGCATCCGCGTTCGACGGCGCTGACGATCTCGACCAGCCTGGCGCAGATCGGCGAGTTCTCGTTCATCCTCGTCGGCCTCGGTGTCGCGCTGCAGCTGCTGCCGGAAACCGGGCGCGATCTGGTGCTGGCGGGTGCGCTGCTGTCGATCGTGGTCAATCCGCTGCTGTTCGCCGGGCTCGACCGCTGGCAGGCCAAGCAGGAACTCGCCGCGCGCGCAGCGTCAGCCGCGCACGAAGCACCGCTGCCGCCCGAGCACGGCGTGCCGGACGATCTGCACGGCCACGCGATCCTGGTCGGCTACGGCCGCGTCGGTCGCCAGCTCGCCGATCTGCTCAAGCAGCGCAGCGTGCCGCTGGTCATCGTCGAGGACGACAACGAACTGGTGCGCCGCGGCCGCGAACGTGGCTTCACCGTCGTGCGCGGCAACATCGCGTCCGAGCCGGTGATGCTCGACGCCGCGCCCGATCGCGCAGCGCTGGCGATCTTCGCGATTCCACAGGCGCTGGAAGCCGGCGAGGCGATCGAGCGCATGAAGGCGGTCAACCCCGCGCTCACCGTGCTCGCCCGCGCGCACAGCGACGGCGAGGTCAAGCATCTTCTGCAGCACGGCGCCGACGGTGCGGTTCTGGCCGAACGCGAGCTGGCGTATTCGCTTGCCGAAATGGTGATGTCGACACCGCCGTTCCGCCCGGTGCGTCCGGGTTCGGTGCCGGTCGAGGCGCAGCCGGGCTGACGATGCGCCTGGTGGTGCTCAGCGGTGCAGGCATCTCGGCCGAGAGCGGCATTCCGACCTTCCGCGATGCGCTGACCGGCCTGTGGGCGCGCTTCGATGCCGAGCGCCTCGCGACCGAGGGCGCGTTCCGCGCCGACCCCGCGCTCGTCTGGGGCTGGTACCGGTGGCGCGCGGCGATGGTGGCCGCAGCCGCGCCGAATGCCGCGCACGTCGATGTCGCCGCGCTCGTTGGCGACGGTCACGCGCTGACCGTGGTCACCCAGAACGTCGACGATCTGCACGAACGCGGCGGCGCACGCGACGTGTTGCATCTGCACGGCCGGCTGCTGGCTTCGCGCTGCATCGGATGCGGTGCGCGCATCACGCCTGACCCGATCCTCGCGCCGCCCTCGCCACCGGAAGGCGGCACGCGCGAGACACCCCCTGCGTGCGCGGCCTGCGGCGCAGCGTTCCGCCCCGATGTCGTGTGGTTCGGCGAAGCATTGCCGGCAGACACCTGGAACGCGGCCGAAGCTGCTGTCGACGCCTGCGATCTGCTGGTCGTCGTCGGCACCTCGTCGCTGGTGTGGCCGGCCGCCGGCCTGCCCGACCGCGTGTTGCGCACCGGCACGCCGGTGCTCGACATCAATCCGCAGGCGACGCCGCTGTCATCGCGTGCGACCGCGCACTGGCCACTGACCGCGACTGCCGGCATGGCGCAGCTGCGGGCACGTCTGCAGCAGACGCCGGACGATGCGCGGCGGGTGCTCGCGGGCTGAGCAGTCGTCTACGAAGGTCGGCAGCGCCGGTGGGAGCGACCTTGGTCGCGATTCCGACAGATACACCGGCATTCCACTGCATGCGACTCGAGAGACTGGGGGATACGCCGTCGATCATGCCTGCACAAAGATGTCAACATGCAGCGAATGCGGCCCAGCTCCCATCGACTTCCCTTCGGCCGCAGCTCTCTGGCGGGCGGTATCTATCTGGTGACATTCACCACCTTCGACAGGTGCAAGCGATTCGGGAATTTCGATACTGCGAGCAGTGTGAGTCGTGTCCTCGCTGCGCCACAGAACTGGCCCGATGCACGCCTCCTCGCCTGGGTCTTGATGCCCGATCACTGGCATGGGCTGATCGAACTCGGCGAACACGAATCCCTGTCTCGCAGCGTTGCGCGCGCGAAAGCCGCGGTGTGCAGGAATTGGCGAAAGGCGTGCGGAACTGACGCGCCGCTCTGGGCGCCCGGCTTCCATGACCATGCGCTGCGTAAAGAAGAATCGGTACGGCACTGCGCCCGCTACATCATTCGAAATCCGGTGCGGGCTGGGCTGGTCAGACGATGTGGCGACTATCCCTACTGGGATGCGATCTGGATGCCTTGAAGAATGCATCAGGTCGCCAGGATTCGCGCCGCGGCCGCAGGTCATGTGTGGGAGCGCGCTTGCGCGCGATGCGGATTTACCGGTGTAGCCCAATCGCGCGCAAGCACGCTCCCACAGAACCGACATGGCGGCACACCGAATCCCAGCGCGCCCCTCCGGACGGGCCACCTATAGCCAGGGCCCCTGCCGGCTCAAAGCCCGCCGGTAGCAGCGCGCTCGCGCGCGATGCGGATTTACTGGTGCAGCCCGATCGCGCGCAAGCGCGCGCCCACAGGGCTGACATTCAGCGCAGCACGGATTCCAGATACGGCTCCAGCGTCGGCCAGGCGAACACATGGCCACGCTGCTGCAGGCGTGCGGGCAGCACGCATTGGCCGTCGATGAGCAGCGTCCCCATCTCGCCAAGGCCGAATTCCAGTGCCTTCGCCGGCACCGCCAGCAGCGCCGGACGCCGCAGGGCATCGGCCAGCGCGCGGGTGAAACGGGTATTGACGACGGGCTCGGGCGCGGTGAGATTGAAGGCGCCGGTCGGCGCATCGGCTGCGCCATCGAGATGCGCGCGCAGCAGCGACACCGTCGCATCAATCCAGTCTTCGCGCGCGATCCAGCTCAGTATCTGACGACCATCACCCAGACGGGCGCCCAGTCCGAACTGGAACGGCATCCGCAGGCGCTGCAGCATGCCGCCGGCCGGATGCAGCACGACGCCGGTGCGCAGCAGCACCACGGGCACGCGATCCCCGGCCGCACGTGCGGCATCTTCCCAATCGGCGCACAGGCGATGCTGGAATTCGTCGTGCGGCGCGCTGTCCTCGTCCAGTGGTGCATCGCCCTGCGCGCCGTACCAGCCGATCGCCGAACCGCTGAGCAGGACCTTGGGCGGCGTGTGCACCGAGCGGATCCAGTCGATCAGCACGCCCGTCGGAATCAGCCTGCTGTCGCGCAGCGCCTGCTTGCGCGATGCGCTCCATCGCGTGTCGGCGATGCCCGCGCCGGCGAGATTCACCACCGCATCGAAGCGGTCGTCAGCCCACAGCGACGCGTAGTCGCGCACCTCGACGCCTTCGGGCGATGGCGTAGACGCGCGACGCGACAGCCAGGTGACGTGCGCCCCGTCGCGCTGCAGACGTGCGGTCAGCGCGCTGCCGATGAAACCGCTGCCGCCGGTAATCAGGATGCGCATGGATGTACCTCGGACCGCGGACGAACGCCATCGTGGCAGTCGTCGCGTGAGCACGCGTCAAGGTGCCTTGTTGCTGCACCCGAAATCGCACCGCAACGCCGGCCACCGCGCATGCGGCCGACCGGCGTCATTGCTGCTGGCGTCAGCCCTGCTCGAACGCCAGCTGCCCGCCGGCGGCATCGACCTTGATGGTGTCGCCGCTGACGAACGCGCCCGACAGGATGCGCTGCGCCAGCGGATTCTCCAGCTGCTGCTGGATCGCGCGCTTGAGCGGACGCGCGCCGTAGACCGGATCGAAGCCGACATTGCCGAGCAGATCGAACGCGGCGTCCGAGACCTCGATGCGCAGCCCGCGTTCGGCCAGACGCTTGTCGAGACCGCGCAGCTGGATCTTAGCGATCTCGCGGATCTGCGCCTTCTGCAGCGGATGGAACACCACGATGTCGTCGAGCCGGTTGATGAATTCCGGGCGGAAGTGCGCCTGCACCACGCCCATCACCGCCGCCTTCATCTGCGTGTAGCCCTCGGCGCTGTCGGCGTCGGTGCCGCGCTCGCTCATCTCCTGGATCTGGTGCGAGCCCAGATTCGAGGTCATCACGATGACCACATTGCGGAAGTCGACCGTGCGGCCCTGCCCGTCGGTCAGGCGGCCGTCGTCGAGCACCTGCAGCAGGATATTGAAGACATCCGGATGCGCCTTCTCCACTTCGTCGAGCAGGATCACGCTGTACGGACGACGGCGCACGGCTTCGGTCAGATAGCCGCCTTCCTCGTAGCCGACGTAACCCGGAGGCGCACCGATCAGGCGCGCGACCGAGTGCTTCTCCATGAACTCGCTCATGTCGATGCGCACCATCGCGTCCTGGCTGTCGAACAGGAATTCGGCCAGCGCTTTGCACAGCTCGGTCTTGCCGACGCCGGTCGGGCCGAGGAACAGGAACGAGCCGGTCGGACGATCGGGATCACTGAGACCCGCGCGAGAGCGGCGCACCGAATCGGACACGACCTTGATCGCCTCCTCCTGGCCGATCACGCGCGTGTGCAGCTGCGACTCCATCGCCAGCAGCTTCTCGCGCTCGCCTTCGAGCATCTTGCTGACCGGAATGCCGGTCCAGCGCGCGACGACCTGGGCGATCTCCTCGGCGGTCACCTTGTCCTGCAGGAGGGTGAAGCCCGTCGTCTCAGCCTCCTGTGCAGCCTGCAGCTGCTTCTCCAGTTCCGGGATGCGCCCGTACTGGATCTCGCTCATGCGTGCGTAGTCCTGCGTGCGCTGTGCCGATTCGAGATCGAGTTTGGCGGCCTCGATCTGCTCCTTGATCTTCGTCGCGCCCTGCACGGTCGCCTTCTCGGCCTTCCAGACCTCCTCCATGTCGTTGTAGTCGCGCTCGAGCGCGCCGATCTCGGCTTCGAGATCGGCCAGGCGCTGCTTCGACTCGGCGTCCCTCTCCTTCTTCAGCGCTTCGCGCTGGATCTTGAGCTGGATCAGCCGGCGTTCCTTGCGGTCGAGTTCTTCAGGTTTCGAGTCGATCTCCATACGGATACGCGACGCCGCCTCGTCCATCAGATCGATGGCCTTGTCCGGCAGCTGACGGTCGGCGATGTAGCGGTTCGACAGCGTGGCCGCGGCGACGATCGCAGGATCGGTGATCTCGACGCCGTGGTGCACGGCGTACTTTTCCTTCAGCCCGCGCAGGATCGCGATCGTGTCCTCGACGCTGGGCTCGCCGACGAACACCTTCTGGAAGCGGCGCTCCAGCGCCGCGTCCTTCTCGACGTACTTGCGGTACTCGTCGAGCGTGGTCGCGCCGATGCAGTGCAGCTCGCCGCGCGCGAGCGCGGGCTTGAGCATGTTGCCGGCGTCCATCGAGCCTTCGGCCTTGCCGGCGCCGACCATCGTGTGCAGTTCGTCGATGAAGAGGATGATCTGGCCCTCGTTCTTCGACAGATCGTTGAGCACGCCCTTCAGGCGTTCCTCGAATTCGCCGCGGAACTTCGCGCCGGCGATCAGCGCGCCCATGTCCAAGGAGAGCACGCGCTTGCCGCGCAGGCCTTCGGGCACCTCGTTGTTGATGATGCGCTGGGCCAGACCTTCGACGATCGCGGTCTTGCCCACGCCCGGCTCGCCGATCAGCACCGGATTGTTCTTGGTGCGCCGCTGCAGCACCTGGATCGTGCGGCGGATCTCCTCGTCGCGGCCGACCACCGGATCGAGCTTGCCACTTTCGGCGCGCGCGGTCAGATCGATCGTGTACTTCTCCAACGCCTGGCGCGCGTCCTCTGCGTTCTCGTCCTTGACGCTCTCGCCGCCGCGCACCTTCGTGATCGCGGTTTCGAGACGCGCCTTGTCGGCGCCGGCGGCCTTGAGCGCCTTGCCGGCATCACCGCTGTCGTCGAGCGCGGCCAACACGAACAGTTCGGAGGCGATGAACGCATCGCCGCGCTGCTGGGCCAGCTTGTCGGTCACGTTGAGCAGCCGCGAGAGATCGTTGCCGACCGACAGCTGTCCGGCCTGGCCGGTGACCTTGGGCAGCCGGTCCATCGCTTCGGTCAGGCGCTCGCGCAGCACCGGCACGTTGACGCCGGCCTGGCCGAGCAGCGGCCGCGTGCCGCCGCCCTGCTGGTCGAGCAGGGCCAGCAGCAGATGCACCGGTTCGATGAAGTTGTGGTCGCGGCCCACGGCCAGCGACTGCGCGTCGCTCAGGGCCTGCTGGAAGCGCGAAGTGAGCTTGTCCATCCGCATCGGGAAATCCTCGGGAGATCGGGGCCGGCAGCGCCGGCAATATCCAACAGATGCGGTCGAAGCGGCGTGTTGCAAGCGGGTCGGGGCCGGCACGGTGCCCGGCGCTGACGGAATCCTGCCGCCGCCCTCACCCGCCGCTTGCGCAGGCGGCCCTACGGTGGCCGCCTGCCCTCTCATGGAGCCGCACATGACCTACCAGCTCTATTACTGGACCGGCATCCAGGGCCGCGGCGAGTTCGTGCGGCTCGCGCTGGAGGACGCCGGCGCCGACTACGTCGACGTGGCCCGCGTGGACGGTGACGACGCGATGCAGCCCTTCCTCGATGGCGACCGCAAGGGCGCCCACCCGTTCGCACCGCCGTTCCTGACATCCGGCGATCTCGTCGTGGCCCAGGTCGCCAACATCCTGCATTTCCTCGGCCCGCGGCTCGATCTCGTGCCCGAAGGCGAAGCCGCGCGGCTGCAGGCGCTGCAACTGCAACTCACCATCGCCGACCTCGTCACCGAGATCCACGACAGCCACCATCCGATCGCCAGCGCCGCGTACTACGAGGATCAGAAGGACGCCGCGAAGCGACGCGCCGCCGATCTGCGCCAGCATCGGCTGCCGAAGTTTCTCGGCTACTTCGAGCAGGTGGTCGCGCGTGGCAACGGGCATGCGCTCGGCGCGCATTCCCATGTCGACCTGTCGCTGTTCCAGGTCGTGCGCGGGCTCGACCATGCGTATCCGAAGGCGATGCAGGCATTGGCACCGGAGATCGTGCAGTTGCGCAGGCTGGAGGCGCGGATCGCGGCGCGGCCGAACATCGCCGCGTATCTGGCATCGGACCGCAGGCTGGCATTCAACACCAACGGGATCTTCCGGCATTACCCGGAACTGGATGGGGAGATTGCGGACAGCGACTGAGTCACGCCCCCGGCTATGGCCTGATGCCGTTTCTGCGCCTACAAGAACCGCGCGCGCGCCTCTGCCGGCGGCACCATGCATGCATCCCGACGACCGCACACGCGATACCGATTGCGCGCCAGCAGACGGTAGGCCGGATCACGCAACGCGCGTGGAACCATGCGCAGCATCACCGCAAGGCGCCAGAACCCACCAAGGCGCCGCAGGACCTCGATCACACCACCGCTGTCGTGCCAGGCGTCATCCCCGTCGACGAGCAGGAACGACACCGGATCAGCCGGATCGATCCCGTGCCTGACCAGCAGGTCACGGCCGACCCCATCCTGCATTGCGGCGAACCGGAAGCCGGCCTGCCGATCGCGACGCAGCAGGAAGCGCACCCAGCCGCTGCACAGCGCACAGGTCCCATCAAACACGACGATGGGACCCGCATGGGATGGATGAAATGACGCGGACGGGCTGACAGGGCTCACTTCGGTTCTCCTGACGCGCGCCCATCATGCGACAACGCGAAAAGCGCCGGAAGCCACGCTACCCATCCGCGCGACCGTGCCGCAGCGGAAACGCGCAATGCCTGCGATCCCGCAGCATCCGGTACCGCGACGCCGGCGCAGCGCCAGGCCCGCCCAGCACACCACTCCCATTGCCGGCGCACATCTGAGCGTATGACCCTCATGCGTCGGACGAAGATTCCCTGGAGGTCGTCGTCGGCGGTCGCGGAGACGAAACCGACGACACACGCAAGAACGCGCGCTCATCGCGGATGGTCGATCCAGGCCGCGATCCGCGACGACCGGGTGCCCGGATCGCCTCCCGGCAGACGCACGGGAGGCGGGACCGAGAACCTGACTCAGATTTCCAGAACGGACTCCACTTCCAGCACCTTGCGACGGGCCAGCGCGAGATTCGACTTGCTGCGGTCGAGCACCACGTAGATGAACAGACCAGGCTTGGACGCTACAGGACGCAGGATGTGGTACGCCTTTCCGAGCGTAATGAGGATGTCCTCGATCGTGTCATTGAGGTTGAGAGACTTGACAGTGTTGAGCTTGGCCCGGATCACCTCGGTGTTTCCGGCAGCCGCCACCTCCATGTCCAGGCCGCTTCCGGCCTCGCCCAGCAACATGCCACTGGTGTAATCGACCAGGGAAACGGCCTGCGCGCCATCGATCTGAAGCAACGCCTGAAGCGATTCGTTCAAGTTCGCCATTGCACTTTCCTTTTTGTGGGAACAACGGTTGTGAGCGCAGGCACCGGGCTCAGGACCCGAGACATGCGGACTGGATGTTTCTGCTGCAATTGCGTGCTTTCCAGAGCACATCGCCGATGACGCTGCGCTGTGTGCAGGCCGCCATCAGCAACAAGGGGCGCGTCGACGTGGGAATCGAGAGCATCAGGACCTTGCCCTCACCGGCTTCGATGATCAGGAGTTCCATTTCGCCCAACGCGAGTTCGCGGGCCACGGCCTTGGCCAGGGCCAGCATTGAACTGGTCATCGCCGCCAGGCGCTCACCGCGCCCATCGGCTCCACTGGCCTCGGCAACCGGAAAGCCGTCGATGCTTGCGACCACCGCATTGCGCAAGCCTGGCAACACCGCCGCGAATGCATCGAGTTCCTGCTGGATACGCTCGACGAGGGGACCGGGAATCTGCATGACGCCACGTGCTTCAGGCATGCCCGGCCACCAGTGCATCTGCCTCGATACGGCTCATCAGAATGTCCATCAGCATGAGGATGTCTTCGGGCTCGCGGGCGTCGATCGGCACCAGCGGAATGCATTTCGCAAGCACGCGGGGAACGGTCCCCAGTTCACGCACCCGGTCGCTTTCGGCCAGATCGATCTTGCTCAGGCCCACGACGACAGGGGGGGCGTCATCCAGTGCATCGAGCGCGTCCAGGTATCGATCCAGCTCCGCCAGTGGATCGGCAAGGCTGGCATCCACGAGTACGATCACGCCGACTGCGCCCTCCAGCAGGATCGGCCAGATGAAAGAGAAACGCGCCTGCCCGGGACTGCCGAACAAACGAAGACGCTCTCCGCTCGGCAGAGCGAGATCGGCGTAATCCATCGCCACCGTGGTGCCCAGCTTTTCTGACGCGGCATCCGTGTTGTCGACGTCTGTATCGACAATCTGACCCTGCGCAACGGCACGCACCAGCGTGGACTTGCCCGCCCCCATCGATCCGAGGATGACGATCTTGTGCGTTTTCATATGCTGGCCGTGATGCGACGTCGGACCGAGGACCACATCCGCGCAAGAGCGGAGCCGCCACCGACACGCGGTTGCGCTGCAACCGGCCCGGGCACGGCCCTGGAGACCTGCACCTCGGACACGTCCGCGTAGCCGCTCAAAAATGCCGCATTGAAGAACCCCTCCACCACCGCTTCCTCCAGATCCAGCAACGCAGCCGCCTGCCGCGCCGTGCTGGGCTGCTTGAGCAGCAGGCAGCACAAGCGGAAATGATCATGCCGCCGTGCGAGTGCCCTGAAATCCGGCCACTGCCGCAGTGACAGTTGCGAGACCTCGTCCATCGGCGCCAGCAATGCCGTGCCGCCGCCAATCCGCAGACCCAGACTCCACAGGAAAGGCGCAAGCGGCCACGCCACACTTGCCGCCAGGGCCTCGTCGAACGCGGCATGCGTCGTCGACAGCACCGACAACTGCCGGAACCCTGCCGCCAGACGGTCGATCGCCTCTTCGTAGCCGAGCACATCGACAGGGAATACAAGCTGCCTGTCGAAATCCAGCCACAGCAACCGCTGCGCCCCCTCGACCATGATTGCAACGCCATCGTGCGCGATGACGCGTGCGCGTAGACGTTCTGCCAGCGCAGTCACGGGAGGCGATCCAGAAGATCCGGAGGCGACAGACGGGCCGCTGTCATTGCAGCGACGCAACAGGATCGATGTGATGTCGGCGCTGTCGAGCACCGCAGCCTGCGGGCCTCGACCATCGCGCAGGCTGCCATCGGATTCGAGCAGCCAGAAAGGCAGGCCATCCCTGCCCTGCGCCATATGCAGGCCCACACGTGCCATCGCGCTGTCCGCCATGGCAACAAGCACGTCGCAGCCCGACAGATCGGACGACACCCGGACAATCGGGGCGCCGGGCCCGCGGGACACCATCGACTCCAGCCGCTGCAGCAGGGCGTGCTCGGTGGCGCGATCGGCTCCCATCACCAGCACTCGCAACTCGGGCTTCGTCCGACGCGCTACGCCAGTTTCCAACATCCTGCTTTCCCCTGCCCGCCATGGCCCGGTGCCAGACAGCACCGCCTTCCTTCCCATGCGGACAGGCTACGCTCAACCAGAGCGCCCGACAGTGATGTGGTCCCCAATTCAGCTGCTGCGCATCGACCTCATCGCGCGCGAGCGCACACCCGCTCTTTCACTCGCGCATCGCCACAGGCTGGATGATCTCCACCCAGTAACCATCCGGATCCTTGATGAAGGCGATCGACTTCATCGTGCCGTCGGTCAGGCGCTTCTGGAACGTCACGCCCAGCTCCTCGAACCGCGCACACGCGGCGCGGACGTCCGGGACGCTGACGCAGATATGGCCAAAGCCGCGCGGGTCACTGTTGCCGTCGTGGTAGACCGGGCCGTCCTGCGATTCGGTGCCGTGGTTGTGGGTGAGTTCAAGCACACCTGACTGCCGGGCGATCCACTCGCGGCGCGCGTCATCGTCGTCGGGAATCACGCTGGGGTCGTCGACCAGCGCGAGAAAGAACAGCGAGAACTTCGCCTGTTCGAAATCGGCCTTGCGCACGAGGGTGAAGCCGAGCACGCGGGTGTAGAAGTCGAGCGAGGCCACCGGGTCCTTGACCCGCAGCATGGTGTGGTTGAACACGAAGTCGCGGGTCGCGGCATCGCGCGGCGCGACGCCCGGGACGTTGGCGAGATCGGCAAGGGTGTGTGCGGTCATGGCACGGTTTCCTGTAAGGGGCCGTCCATTATCGGCGAAGCCACCGCAAGGCGGCGGTCACGCGGCGTGGGTGTCGTCCGGTTGCAGCCAGCCCTGATAACGCACCAGTTGCCCGACGAGCGGCAGCGCGGCCTCGACCTCGAATGCGTAACGCCCGTCGACTTCGCGTTCGTTGCAACGCACATCGCGGAACAGCGCGGCCGGCAGCGGCATCACACCGAACAGGCGCACACCGACGACATTCCAGAAGATCGTGCCCTCCCAGGTGTGCAGCACGAAGCGGAACTGCACCGGACCGAGCCGTTCGCGCAACTGGCCGTCGCGATGCCAGAGCTTCGAGCGCATGCGCGAGACCTTCGGCGGCGCGCCGAACGCGCGTGCCCAGACTTCGCCCTTCGGGCCGCTGGCGAAATCCACGGTCAACGGCGCGTGGGTCATCGCACGCGGCAGGCCCGAGATGCGTCCACACAGCCGCGACAGCAGCCCCGTGCCACGTACCACCGTCACCTGTCCGCTGTAGCGCGCCGCGCCATGTACGCCGTGCAGCGCGCGCAGCGGGTCGGGCAAGCGGAAGAACGCGGCGCCGAGCAAGGTCTGGTAGAGGGTCGGCGTCATCGTGCAGCAGGTTCGTCTCCGGGCGGCGCAGGATAGCGCCTGCGCGCCCGGTTCGATCAGTCGGGCGTCGCCGGCTTCGGTTGGCGTTGCAGCGACAGCAGGCCCACAAGCACCGCGAGCACCGCATAGGCGGCCGCGAACTGGAACGCGATCGCCTGGCGCAGGCCATCGAGCTGCCACGGCAGGATCAGCGCGCCAGTCGGATGGACCGAATGGATCACGCCGAACAGCGTCGCGACGGCCGCGGCGAACAGGGTTGCGACCGCGACGCCGGGCCGCCTGTCGACGAGCGCGACCAGCGCGGTGGCCCACAGCATCGCGGTGATGATGAAGCCGTTGCCGAGCACGACGATCGTCGCCATCTCCGGCAGGCCGTGTCCGGCATCGACCTGCGCATACAGCGCGGCCATGCGCTCGGGATCGATCCACGCCGGATTGCCGAACTTGATGTTGAGCAGGTAGGCGATCGCCGGCAGGAACGCCAGCGACACCGCGATCGCATGTTCGCGCTTCGTGCTGTGGAAGGCCTGCACGGTGATGTCGATGCCGACGAAGACGATGATCGGCGCGAGCACTGCGACCGGCAGCCACTGCACCAGACCCGAAACCAGTCCGAGCATGCCGCCGATGCCGATGAAGAGGCCCGTCAGCAGCGTGTAGCCGATGCGCGCGCCCATGTGCTTGTAGGCCGGCTGACCGATGTAGGGCGTGGTCTGGGCGACGCCGCCGCAGACGCCGGCGACCAGGGTCGCGATGGCTTCGACCAGCAGCACGTCGCGCGTGCGGTAGTCGTCACCGGCTGCGCGCGCGCTTTCGCTGACGTTGATGCCGCCGACCACCATCAGCAGGCCGAACGGCAGCAGCAGCGACAGATAAGGCAGCGTCGCCGGCAGTCCTTCCACGAAGCCGAGATTCGGCCACGCCAGCGCGGGCGCCGGCCAGCTGGCGTCCGGCAATGCGAAGCCCGGCGACAGACCAGCGAGACCGAGGCCGTAGTACAGCGCGAGGCCGACGATCAACGCGAACGGCACGCCGGGCAGGCGGAATGGCACCGGGCCGCGCGCGACCAGCACGTACAGCAGCAGACCGAGCGTTGCGAATCCGGCGACCGGCGAGCGCAGTGTTTCGATCAGCGGCAGGAAGCCGAGCAGCATCAGCGCCGCGCCGCCGATCGAACCCAGCAGCGCCGCACGCGGCACGACGCGGGTGATCCAGTCGCCGGCGAACGACAGCACAAGTTTCAGTACGCCCATCACCACCAGCGAGGCCATGCCGAGCTGCCAGGTCGCGATGCCGGCCGCGTTCGCGTCCATGCCCTGCTGGCGGAATGCGACGAATGCAGGACCGAGCACCAGCAGCGCCATGCCGATGCTGGTCGGCGCATCGAGGCCGAGCGGCATCGCGGTGACATCGTCGCGGCCGGTGCGCTGCGCGAGACGCCGCGCCATCCACGTGTACATCAGGTTGCCGACGAGTACGCCGAAGGCGGTGCCCGGGAACATGCGCCCGAACACGATATCGGCTGGTACTCCGAAGATCCCGACCAGCGCCGCGGCGATGAAGCCGAGGATCGAGAGGTTGTCGACGACGAGGCCAAAGAAGCCGTTGATGTCGCCGGGGACGAACCAGCGGGGCGATGCGTTGACGGTCTGCTGCGGGGAGGGCGAAGCCATCGGAATCCTTGGATCGTGTTGAACACTGGCCCGTCATTCCGGCGCAGGCCGGAATCCAGTGCCTTGTGCAATTCGCGACGACGCCCGCGCGGGCGGGTCACGCCGAAGTCACTGGGTTCCGGCTTTCGCCGGAACGACGAGGAACGATACGACTGCGCGCGACGTGGCCCGCACGCCACCCGTCACAAGAGTGCATGACGCGCCTGCACCACCCTCAGAACTTCGCCGTGAACTCCACGCCCCAGGTCCGCGGTTCGTTGATGAAACCGGTCAGGTTGTTGAAGTCGATACCGCCGACGATGCGCGTGCTGTCGGTGATGTTGCGGCCGAACACGGCGAGGTCGTAGCTGCCCTGGTTCCAGTTCGTGCCCACGCGCAGGCCGCCTTCCAGCGTCGAGCGGCCGCGGAATTCCGGCGATTCGTAGAGGAAGAAGTTGACCTGGCCGCGATACGCCCAATCGGTATAGACGTAGAACTCGGCGTCGTCGCCGACCGGCACGCCCCAGCGCGCGGTGAGGTTGTGGATCCACTTCGGTGCCTGCGGCAGCGGGTTGCCGTCGACCAGCGCGAAGCCGCCCACGGTCGGATCGGTCACGGTGCAACCGCCGCCGCAGACCGCGACCGCCAGGTTCGGATCGCGGATCTCGGTGTCGTTGTAGCTCGTGCCCCAGGTCACCAGCAGCGTGTCGGTCAGCCAGGCCTGCAGGTCGAGCTCGGCGCCCTGCCCGATCGACGTGTCGGCGTTGAGCAGGATCGCCTGGTTGGTCGCGCCGCCGACGGCGATCAGCTGCTGGCCGTCGACGTTGTAGCGGAACAGGTTGAAGCCGATGCGACCGCGGCGGTCCCACAGGTCGGCCTTGATGCCGACCTCGTAGGAAATCACTTCTTCCGAATCGGCGACCGAGATGCCGCCGAACGCCAGACGCCCCTGGATCGACGGGGCGCGGAAGCCCTTGGCGACACGGCCGTAGACGTTGACGTCGTCGTTGATCTCGTAGACGGCGCTGGCATCCCAGCTGATGTCGTCGACATCGGTGTTCTCGAAGAACGGGCCGCCGACCGGCGTACCGAACGGCACCGCCTGCAGCACGCTGGCGCTGAAGTCCTTCTTGTCCTGCGTGTAGCGCACGCCGCCGCGCAACTTGAGCCTGTCGCTCACGTCGTACTCGCCGGACGCGAACAGTGCCCACGCGGTATTGCGCTGCTCCTGCACGGCGTGGCCGATCTGCGGATTGCCGGGCGCGAGGGAATCGTAGTTGAGGCTGTCGACGGTCAGCTCCTCGCGGAACCAGAACGCGCCGGCCTGCCAGTCGAAGGGGCCGTCGAGATTCGACTCGATGCGCACTTCCTGGGTGATCTGCTTGTGGTCGGGAATGCCGTCGGCCGATTCGGACGCAAACGGAATGAAGCCGGGGCCGGAATCGGGCAGGAATGCAGCGCCGTAGCCGCCGTCGATGTCACCGCGATTCAAGGATTCCAGCGTCTCGTAGCCGGTGATCGAGTACAGGCTGTAGCGGCCGAAATCCCAGCGCAGGCGGGCGCTGCCGCCCCAGGTTTCCAGATCGGAGAAGTTGACGCCGTCGAGCGCGACCGAGTCGCGATCGAAGCCCGGCACGAACCGGTTGCTGCCCGGCTCGACGAGGTTCGCGCGGAACAGGCGCGCGGTGCCGTTGAGATCGCGGCGGTGCAGGTTGAACAGGCCTTCGAAGCCGTCGCCTTCGTAGAGAAACTGCACGCGCGCGGCGGACTCGTCGTAGCCCTCGAAGCCGTCGTTGGGTGCGCCGGCCAGCGTGTTGCGCACCGAATCGTCGCGACGCTGGTACAGCGCCGACACGCGCGCCGACCAGCGCTCGGTCAGCGCGCCACCGACTGCACCTTCGAAGTTCCACATGTTGTCGCTGCCGTAGGCCAGCTTGCCGTATCCCTCGAAATCCTGGCTCGGGCGCACCGAATCAAACTTCACCACGCCAGCCGGCGTGTTGCGGCCGAACAGTGTGCCCTGCGGGCCGCGCAGCACTTCGACGCCGGCGATGTCGAACACCGGGAAGCCCTTCAGCAGCGGGTTCTCCAGCACCACGTCGTCATAGATCAGCGAGACCGGCTGCGAGGCATTGAGATCGAAGTCGGTATTGCCGAGGCCGCGGATGTAGAACCGCGGAAACGCGCGGCCGTAGCTTGATTCGATGTTGAGGCTGGGCACGCGGCCCGACAGGAACCGGATGTCGGTACCGCCGCTGCCGAGCACGCCGAGCTTCTTGGCATCGAGCGTGGTGATCGACACCGGCACGTCCTGGATGTTCTCCACGCGGCGCTGCGCGGTGACCTGCACCGCATCGAGCGTCGCCGGCGATGCGGGTGTCGCGGCGTCCTGCGCGAAGGCCGTGACCGGCAGCGCGCAAGCCAGCGCGAGTGCACGACGGGTGGAACGGAGAGCGGTCTGGCGAACACGGCTGGACGACATGGAGAACACCTCGGCGGGCAGGTGACGCGGGATGATCAGAACGAAACGTCGGCGTGCAGCTGCGAGCGCAGCACCGACAGATGACCGGTTTCCTGCTTCCATGCGGTGCGGATGGCCTCGATCGCGGTGGCCTGCTCCGGCGTATCGGGATGATGCACCACCAGCTCCTTGGAGCGCAGTCGCGACGGCGTGCTGGCGCCCGGCGGCAGCCACTGGCCATAGACGTCGATCACGCTCAGGCCCTTGGGAAAGCGCGGCGTGACTTCGCGGTCGAGGAAGTCGAGCCAGCGCTGTTCCGAGGCCGCGGTGTCTTCGGGCGAGGCCACCCACTGCCCGGTCGCGAAATACAGCTCGGTGCGCACCCAGCCGATGCCTTCCGCCGGCCGCGTGGCATCGCCGTGATAGGCCGACGTGACGACCTTCTCCGGCACGCCGGGTGCAGACGTGGGCGCGGTGGTCGCGCAGGCAGCGAGCGCGGACGCGGCGACGATCGACAGGAAGGAGCGGTACGGCAGGGACATGGCGGCAGCCGGGCTGGTGCGGGGCCGCCATGCTAGAGGCGTGGAGGCCCGCGAATTGTTGCAATGCCGCAACACTGTATCGCTCAATCCGGATGGACGTATGAATAAGAAGCGTGCCCAATGGCGGACCGGCCGCGCCTGCGCGGTCGTGGTGCCGGGCGCCACGTCGCCCCTCCCCAGGTCGGCGCCCGGCACCGCTCCTCTCCCCGCCTCGCCAGGAACTGCCATGCCCATGCCGTCCGCCCGCCGCCTCGTCTCCACACCCCTGGCGCTGGCCATCGCATGCGGCCTGGCGCTGCCGGCCGCGGCGCAGACCGCCGACACCGATGGCGCGACGCGCCTGGATGCGGTGATCGTCACCGGCACCCGCGCGACCGATCGCACGGTGCTCGAATCGACGTCGCCGATTGACGTGCTCGACGAAGACGACCTGCGCCGCGCCGGCGCGGTCAACGGCGAACTCGGTGCTGCGCTGCAGGCGCTGCTGCCGTCGTTCAACATCCCGCGCCAGTCGAACTCCGGCGGCGCCGACCACATCCGCGCCGCGCAGCTGCGGGGCCTGTCGCCGGACCAGGTGCTGGTGCTGGTCAACGGCAAGCGCCGGCATGTGTCGTCGCTGGTGACCACGGGTTCGAAGGTCGGCCGCGGCACCACGCCGGTCGACTTCAACGCGATTCCGCTCAGCGCGATCAAGCGCATCGAAGTGCTGCGCGACGGCGCGGGCGCGCAGTACGGCGCCGATGCGGTCGCGGGCGTGATCAACATCATCCTCGACAACGGCGGCGATGGCGGTGCGATCGAGGCAAGCTACGGCGCGCACCACACCAAGTTCGAGCCGACCGACCAGCGCATCACCGACGGCCAGAGCGCATCGCTCGCGGCGAAGGTCGGCACCGCGCTCGGCGACGACGGTTTCCTGCGCGTGGGCCTGGAATACAAAGAGCTCTCGCCGACCAACCGCGCCGGCTTCGACCAGATTCCGCCGTGGGACCAGACGCCGCGCAACCTCGCCCTGCAGGGCCAGCGCAACTACCACCACGGCAACGGCGCGGCCAAGGACATTAACGGCTGGCTCAACACCGAGATCGCGCTCGGCGAATCCGCGACGTTCTACGCGTTCGGCACGTACAACCAGCGCGACACCGAAGGTGCGAACTACTTCCGCTATCCCGACGGCGAAGCGAACTGGCGCGAGGTGTATCCCAACGGATTCCGCCCGGTGTCGATCGGCGAGAACCTTGATGTCGCCGGCGTCGCCGGCGTGCGCGCGCAGTGGGGCGACTGGGATGTCGACGCCAGCCTCAACCACGGCCGCAACGAATTCACCTATCGCCTGCGTGATTCGATCAATGCCTCGCTCGGCCCGTCCAGCCCGACGCGCTTCAAGACCGGCGACTACGCCTTCGACCAGACGCTGGCCAATGTCGACGTCAGCCGTCTGTTCGCGCAGGGCGACAATCTGCACACCTTCGCCACCGGCGTGGAGTTCCGCGTCGAGAACTACGAGACCGGCGCCGGCGATCCGGCGAGCTACGCGGCCGGCCCGTTCACCGATCGCCCAACCGGTTCGCAGGCCGGCGGCGGCCTGACGCCGCAGGACGAAGCCGACCTCGATCGCGATGTCGCCAGCGTCTACGCCAGCGTGTCGAGCGGCTTCGGCGAGAAGCTGAGCACCGATGCCGCAGTGCGCTACGAGCACTACAGCGATTTCGGCGGCGAAGTCACCGGCAAGCTCGCCGCGCGCTACGAGTTCGTACCGGCGTTCGCGCTGCGCGGCGCGCTGTCGAAGAACTTCCGTGCACCGTCGCTCGGCCAGATCGGCTTTGAATCCACCGGCACCGGCTACAACGCCGCCGGCCAGCTGATCCAGAGCCGCCTGCTGTCGGTCAACAACCCGATCGCCCGCGCGCTCGGTGCAACCGATCTCACGCCCGAGCAGTCGATCAACGCCAGCCTCGGCTTCACCAGCCGCGTCGGTGAGACCTTCGACTTCTCGCTGGACCTGTTCCAGGTCGACATCGACGACCGCGTCGCACTGTCGGAAGCGATCACCAGTGATGCGCTGACCGACTTCATCGACGCCGAATTCGGCGTGCCGGGCGTGCAGAGCGTCAGCTTCTTCACCAATGCCGCCGACACGCGCACGCGCGGCGCCGAGGCAGTCGCCAACTGGCGCCATCCGCTGGCCGGCGGTTCGCTGCTGCTGACCGGCACCTGGAGCTACGCCGACACCGAGATCAAGCGCATCATCGCGACACCGGCCGCGCTGTCGGCCGTGGTGCCCGATGCCGTGCTGTTCGGTGTCGAGGAAAGCAACACGCTGACCGACGCCGCGCCGCGCACGCGCTCGGCGTTCACCGGCAGCTGGACGAACGATCGCTGGAACCTGCTCACGCGCGTGACCCGCCACGGCAGCACCAAGCGCATCTTCAACTTCGGCGGCGGCTTCGAACCCGAGCAGGTCTACGGCGCGAAGTGGCAGCTCGATGCGGAAGCCGAAGTGCGCCTCGGCGACCGCTGGACGCTCGCGATCGGCGGCCAGAACCTGACCGACGAATACGCCGACCTGTCGAACGAGGACATCTTCTACTTCGGCAACCTGCCCTACGACGTGCTGTCGGGCATCGGCAGCAGCGGCGCGTACTACTACACGCGGGTGCGTTACAACTTCTGAGCTGCGCACTCGCCGATTGCGCGCCCATGGGCGCGCTGCATGCAGCGTCGAACATCCGTTCGGGCAGAACGAAAACAGCATGTCCGCCCCCGCCGATCTGCAGGCGGCGCAAGCGCATCTCGACCGCCTGATCGCGCTCAGACCGCTGCGCCACACGTTTGCATCACCACGCACGCCTGTGTTTCCGTGTAGCGCTTCATCCGGACTACGCATCGCGGGGCAATGGGGCAACTCACGACGATCGATTACGCCGTCATCGCGGCGTACTTCGTGCTGACGGCCATCATCGGCTTCTCCGCGACCCGCCGCCGCGCGAGCGCCGACGAACTGTTCCTCGCCGGCCGATCGCTCGGCCCGATCGCGATCGGCGTCTCGCTGTTCGCGTCCAACATCTCGTCCGACACGCTGATCGGACTGCCTGGTGCGGCCTACAGCACCGGCATCTCGGCGGCGAACTACGAGTGGATGGCCGGCCTGGTACTGGTGTTCACCGCGATCTTCGTGCTGCCGGTGCTCCTACGCACGCGCGTATCGACAATGCCCGAGCTGATGGGACGCCGCTTCGATTCGCGGATGCGCAAGTATCTGTCTGTGGTCACGCTGTTCCTGTCGCTGGTGCTCGACACGGCGGGCACGCTGTACGCCGGCGGTCTGGTCGTCACGACGTTCGTGCCGGAGATGGAGATGTGGTCGGTGTGCCTCGGCATCGCGCTGTTCACCGCGCTCTACACCGCCTGCGGCGGCCTGCGCGCCGCGGTCTACACCGACCTGCTGCAGGCAGCGGTGCTGCTCGCCGGCGCGGCGATGCTGACGGTCATCGTGTTCGGCAGGTTCGACTACAGCTGGGGGAATGTGGTCGCCCAGGTCGATCCGGCCAAGTTGTCGCTGATCCGTCCACTCGACGATCCCGGCCTGCCCTGGCTGGGCCTGATCACCGGCGTACCGATCGTCGGCTTCTACTACTGGACCATGAACCAGTACGTGATCCAGCGCGTGCTGGCGGCCCGCGACATCGAAGCGGCGAGCCGCGGCGCGGTGATCGCGGCGATGCTGAAACTGCTGCCGATCTTCCTGATGACGATTCCCGGCGCGATGGCGACCGTGCTGCTGCCGGATCTGGTGCATCCCGACCAGGCGTTCCCGGCGATGGTGACCACCTTCGCGCCGATCGGCATCGCCGGCCTGATCGTCGCCGGCCTGATCGCCGCACTGATGTCGACGATCTCCTCGACCCTCAACTCCTCGGCGACGCTGCTGACGCTCGATTTCGTGGAGCCCGCGCGACCGCACTGGAGCCCGCAGCAGTTGGCCTGGACCGGTCGCATCGCCACGGTCTGCATCGCGCTGCTCGCCGCGGCCTGGGCGCCGATGATCCAGCACTTCTCCGGTCTGTGGGCCTACCTGCAGCAGGTGTTCGCGTTCGTCGCCTCGCCGCTGGTCGCGACCTTCCTGATGGGTCTGTGGGTACCGCGCCTCGGCGCCTCGGCGGCGCTGCGCGGCCTGGCCTGCGGTCACGGGCTGAGTGCGCTGCTGTTCGTGCTCTACGAAACCGTCGGACTCGGCATCCACTTCAGCATCGTCGGCGGCGTGCTGTTCGTCGCCACCGCGCTGTTCACCATGTTCTGGATGTGGCGCCTCGCCGCGCGCGATGCCCCCGGCCAAGAAGCGTCCGTGATCCTCGCGACCGCGCGGCCCGGCATGGCGCATCTGCCGCGCGACGTGGTGGTGGGCATCGGGTTGGTGCTGCTCCTGACGGCCACGATCCTGGTCGTGCTGCGCTGACGAACGTCGGTGCACGCGCAGTCATCGCGATCTGCTGCCCCGTCCGATCATGCGAAGGCGACGCGATGTCCCGGCGGCATCCAGCGATGTCGCCGCGAGCGCACTAGAGCGCGCATGCGCCTCCACGTCGCGACGCGATATCGATTGCATCCCGCCGCAGCGCTGGCTAGCCGGCGATCCACACCAGCGTCGCGATCCGGCCGGTGCGCGCATCACGGCGATGCGAGAAAAATGCTGCAGGCTCGGCGATCGTGTCGCGGTCACCACCATGGATGGCATCACCGCGGATTCCGACCACTGCGAGACGCCGACGCGCGAGCGCGTACAGATCCACGCGCCAATGCCCGTCACGCGTCGCGACGAACGCGGCATCCGCGCCCGGATCGCTCGCGACGAACGCATCGCGTACTTCGGCCCCGATTTCGTACGACGCCGGCCCAGCCGCCGGCCCGAGCCACACCCGCAACCGCGATGGCGAGGTCCGCATCGCCGCGACCGTCGCTTCGAGCACGCCCGCCGCCAGACCGCGCCAGCCTGCGTGCGCCGCGCCGATTTCACTGCCGTCATCGGCGGCGAACACGACCGGCAGGCAATCAGCGGTGAGGATTGCGAGCACCACGCCCGCTTCCGACGTCACCGACGCATCGGCCTCGACCAGCGCCTGCTGCGCATCGCCCGCCGGCGCGATGAAGCGCGCGACATCGACGCCGTGCACCTGCTGCAGCCAGTGCGGCGGCGATGGCAGGCCGGCGATGTCGACCAGTAATTCGCGATTGCGCGCGACCGCATCCGGGTCGTCGCCCGACGCATCACGGCAATTGCCGAAGTTGAAACTGTCGAACGGGGCCTGCGACACGCCGGCGCCACGGCGCAGCGTCGTCAACGCCTGCACGCCGCGCGGCGCGGGCCATGTGGCGTGCAGCAGGGCGCTCACCGGCGGCCCATCTCCGCGTGCTGGATCGAGTCCGCACGCAGCACTTTCAACAGGACCTGCATGTCTTCCGGCAGCGGCGCGGTGCAACGCACGGCCTCGCCGGTGACCGGATGCTTGAACTCCAGCGTCTCGGCGTGCAGCGCCTGACGGCGGAAGCCGCGCAGCGTCGCGATCATCTCGTCCGACGCGCCCTTGGGCAGCTTCAACGAACCGCCGTAGAGCGGGTCGCCGAGGATCGAATGCCGCAGATGCGCCATGTGCACGCGAATCTGGTGCGTGCGACCGGTCTCGAGCCGGCATTCCAGCGCAGTGTGCGCGCGGAAGCGTTCGCGCAGGCGGTAATGGGTCACGGCTTCGCGGCCGTCCTCGCGCACGCCCATGCGCAGACGGTCGCGCGGGTGGCGGTCGATCGGCGCGTCCGCAGTGCCGCCCGAGACCAGCGCGCCGACCACGACCGCCAGATACTGGCGATGCACGTCGCGGGCCGAGAGTTGCTCGACCAGCGCGTTGTGCGCCTCGAGCGTGCGCGCGACCACCATGACGCCCGAGGTGTCCTTGTCGAGCCGGTGCACGATGCCCGCGCGCGGCAGCGTCGCCAGCGAGGCATCGCGGAACAGCAGCGCATTGACCAGGGTGCCATCGTGGTTGCCGGCGCCCGGGTGCACGACCAGCCCGGCCGGCTTGTCGACCACGATCACCTGGTCGTCCTCGAACAGCACCGACAGCGGGATGTCCTGCGGCTCGGCCGTGGTCTGGGTGTCGAGCACGACGTTCAGGCTGATGGTCTCCCCGCCCACCACCGCGTCACGCGGCCGCGGCACTGCGCCGTCGAGCAGCACCTCGCCGGATTTGATCCAGGTGGTCAGCTTCGAGCGCGAGAACTGCGGGAAGAGTTCGGCGAGCACGGCGTCGAAACGGCGCCCTGCCGCGGCATCCGGCACGGTGGCGGTGCGGTGGTCGGGGTGGTCGCTGGGGTCTTGCTGCATCGGGACGGCTCGGGTTCAGGCGGGAAAAGCCGGGCGATCCACCCGGACTGTTATTATCCGCGCTTCGTGCCCATACGCCCAATCGCCCTCATGACCCCACGCACCGCCTCGCCGTTCCGCGCCCTGGCCCGCACTTCGCTGCTCCTGCTGATGGTCGTCATGGTCGCCGCCGGCTGTTCCCGCGGCAACACCAAGGATGACGAGAACGAGGGCGCGCCCGTCGCCGAGCTCTACCAGAAGGGCCACGACTCCATGCGCAAGGGCAACTGGAGCAACGGCGCCATGACGTTCCGCCGCCTGGTCGCGCAGTACCCGTACGGCCCCTACACCGAGCAGGCGCTGGTCGAGACCGCGTACGCCAACTACAAGATGGGCAACAACGAAGAAGCGATCTCGGGCATCGACCGCTTCATCCGCACCTATCCCACGCACAGCAACATCCCCTACATGTACTACCTGCGCGGCCTGGTGAACTCCAACCGCGACACGGTGTTCCTGCAGCGCGTGTGGAGTCTGGACAGCAGCCGTCGCGATCTCGCCTCGCCCAACCAGGCGTACGCGGACTTCAACACCGTCACCGACCGCTATCCGAACAGCCGCTACGCCGCCGATGCACGCGACCGCATGGCGACGCTGCGCAACACCTTCGCGCGCCACGAGATCGAGACCGGCCTGTACTACCTGCGCCGCGAGGCCTACGTGGCCGCCGCGCAGCGTGCGACCTACCTGCTCGAGACTTACCCGCAGAGCGAGTACCAGAACGACGCGGTCGCGCTGCTCGCAGCGAGCTACGCCAACCTCGGCAACGACACCCTGGCCGCCGACGCCCGTCGCGTGCTCGAGCAGAACGAGCCCGACCACCCGTCGCTGACAGGCAACTGGCCGAAAGAGCCATGGAAGATCCGCCGCCTCAACCCGTTCGCCAGCGAGCGCACTGCGATCGACAACGACCGCGACTGAGGTCACGGGTTGTTGGAAGAAACGCCGCCTTCGGGCGGCGTTTTGCGTTGCGGGCTTGCCATTCGGAGATCGTCCGATGCCTGTTGGCCAGCACCGATGCGTCGGGTATTGGTTGCTGCGGGCTTGGCGGGCTGGTGTTTTTGCGGTCTCTCCCACTGAAGCGGGAGCCCACCTAGACACTGCAATTGCCTTGCCTTGCCTTGCCTTGCCTTGCTTGGCTTGGCTTGGCTTGGCTTGGCTTGGCTTGGCTTCCAGCTTTTGATCTGAATCGAGCCGTAAAGCGAGCCGAGCACCGGAGCCTGGCGTGGCCGAAGAGCAG